>JBGATM010000001.1:0-544849 GCA_044229175.1 Vicinamibacteria bacterium
CTTGCTGCTGGCGCTTGAAGGCGCCTGGCGTCTGGCGCCCGCGGCCTTTCCCACATGGGTTCGGGACCGTGTCCAGGAACACGACGTCGATGCCATACGGAAGGAGGTCGTGGAATACCTGGATGCGAGTCCGTTTGTGAAGTTCAAGCCAGACACGGTGGTGCGCTCGCAGGGCTTTCGGGGGACCGACGAGGAATTCGCCTATGAATGGCGGACCGACCGGCGCGGATTCAAGAACCCTCCCAAGATCGCCGCCCTCGACCACGTCGACGCGGTCGCCCTTGGTGACAGTTTCACCGAGGGGATGGGGGTGGCGACGGAGCAGACCTGGCCCGCGCGCCTGAGCCAGGCGGGCCTTCCTACGTACAACCTTGGGGTTCAGGGGTACGCGCCCAGCCAGTTGGCCGGCACCTTTCGTCAATACGGGATCCCACTCGCCCCGAAGGTCGTGATCGTCGGCTACTGCGCCAGCACCTTTGCCCGGGAGGAGGCGTTCCAGAACGTCGAGGCGGCCCGGACCGGACGGCGATTCGCCGGAGGGATCCAGCTCTTCGTCGACCGTGAGATCCGGCAGCAGCGGCACTTCCTCACCACCGCGCTGTTCGAAGCCGGCTACGCCGCGTTTGCCTCCGGCGTCACCGCCTTCAAAGACCTGTTTCGTGAACCGCGCTATCCCCAGCGGCCCGCCATCCCCATCGTGGATGCAGCGTTCCAGCGCTACGCCGCCGATGTAGCCGCCGCCCCGGGCTCTCCCTTCCTGATTCGCCAGATCCGGGAAGGAGGCCCTTTCTGGCGGGACTCTCTTCGCGCTTTCCTGGATATTCGAGACCGGAGCCGGGCTATCAGCGCCAGGACCGTCCTCGTCTACCTCCCGGGCCGGGGAACGATGTACTACGAGCGTGCGACCGGACGACCGCTTCTCCGGGAAAACTTCGAGAGGATCGAGGCGGATGCGATACAAGAGTTCTGCGCTGCCAACGGGATCACCTTCCTGGATCCCTCAGCGCGGATTCGCCGCCACGTCGCCTCGATTCCCGTCGGGGCGCCCCAGGCCGAGTATCCCTACTTAAAGTTCGACGGCCACATGAGCGCGAAGGGTCACGCACTGGTGTCCGAGGAAGTCCTAGCCGCCCTCGCGGCAGAGCCTCCGATTCCAAACCGCTAGTTCAAAGGCGGCGCGATGCACGAAGGCCGCGAGGAATCATCCCAGTATGGGCCGGAGTGAGGCGTCGAATCGGTCGACGAGTCTGGGAAAGGTCAGTTGCTCGCTGACGAGCCGGAACGCCCGGTCAGAGATCTCTTCGCATAGCGCCGCATCCTTGAACTGGCGGATCGCCTCGTCCACGTTTGAATAGTCCCGCTTTATTTCGATGTAGTGCGTGCCCGGCTTGAAGTAGCCCCCGTACTCGCCCTCCAGCAGCAGTTGTACCGTACGGGTCGCCGCCGCTTCGACGTTACGGCTACTCAGGATGCGAATGGGAACCGGGTCCTTGTAATCGCGGAAGAATCTGTCCCTGATCTCCTCGATCCCGGACTTGGGGTGAGACCCGAGGTACTCGTTGACGCGGCGCCTCGTTTCGTCGGTGAGTTCGAAATAGTCCCCTCCGGCTTCCGTGCCCACCTGCCCTTTGCATGAATTGAGGAAAGCGGCCCAGCCCCCCTCGTCGAAGCGGTCCTCGGCGCGGAGCGAAAGATCGACCGAGAGGCCATGGCGCACCGCCGCGGCCCGGAAGACTTCGATCGTCTCGACTCGTTCGTTGTGACCGAGGTAGAGCGGGGAAGCGAGAGAGCGGTATCCGAGGTCGATGGGTCGATCGGCTCGCGGCCGCTCCGCCTTGTAGATGTCGGGATCCCATCCGGTATTCGGTATTCCGACCACGGCGCAACTCAGACGCTCTCGATAAAGAGACTGAACTCGATCGGAGTGGCTTTGAGTGACCAGCAAGCGCAAGCCGAGTGCCTGGCAGAACTCCATCTTCTCGGGCATGAGTTTGTACTCGTTCCCGATGAAGAAGACTTTTGGAGCCGGATGGGAGCGAACGGCGTCGAAAGTCCAGCCGGTCAGCGCGCACGCGTTCGAGAACACGGAGTGCAGGAGAACGATGGCGTCGAACCGCGTCCACCGCAAGGCAGATCGACCCCACCGAGCGCCCCACGAGCGATCCAGCAGGTTGACCACCGTGCAGTCGTAGCGAGGGTCTCGCCACAGGTGTCGCGCCCAGCCGTGCTGGTAGGACAGGGTCGCATTGGCCGGGCTATCCGCCACGAGGACCAGCAGGCGCAGGCGCTGCATTCCCGGCCTAGTTTTCGTCGTGAACCTGTTCGCCCGCGGCCAGGCGCTCCCGGACACGTCGGCAGACGCGCGCGACTCCCTCCTCCAACGAGACCACCGGCTCGATGCCGAGCAGAACCCGCTGACGTTCGAGGTTGGGACGCTTGACCAGGGTCATGCGTTCCCGAATCTCTCGCTCGACGATCAGGTTCGCGGGAGCGTCGAGAGCGGCCCGGATGCGCGCCGCCAGCTCGTTCATCGGCACGATGTCGGGGTGACCTATGTTCACCACCGCGTAATCGGGCACGCGCGTGGCCGCTTCGATGGCCCGCACCGCGTCAGAGATATGGAGCCAACCGCGCGCCGCACCGCGATGGACCTCAATGTGCCGCCGCCGGGCCAGGTTCGCGGCAAAGCGGATCATGGCCGAGCGATGCTCTCCGAAGTCCTCGTTCTCGTCGTAGATCATGAAGGGGCGCAGCGAGACGGCGCGCAGACCATGCGTGCGGACCTCATACTCCACCAGTTTCTCGCCCAGCAGTTTTGAGAGTCCGTAGCGGTTGTTTGGATTGGGCGAGGCCATGCCTTCATCCATGGTCTCGGCGGTCGGGCCGTATACCTCGGAGGTCGAGAAGAACACGGTCATGGCCCCGACCCGTTTGCACAACTGCAGGACGTTATTGATGCCGCCGAGGTTCGTCGCCACCGCGAGGCTGCTGGCCTGTTCGCAGGTGACCCGGCTCACCATCGCCGACAGGAGGAACACGACGTCGGGTTTCCAGTCGAACGCGGGCAGCAGGTCGATGGGATGGTTGATGTCCGCCATCAGGTAGCCGTCGCGCCAAGCCGCGCGAATGTCCGATTCCAGCACGTCGTATCCCTGCGCCTTGAGGTGGGCGACCAGCGGGCCGCCGACGTTTCCCTCAGAGCCGAGCACCAGGGCTTTCTTCATGGGCTAGCGGGCCTCCGTCGTGTTGATGTTCGATGTTCCCCGAATTGGGCGGCCGGGGACGCCGCCGACGATGGTTTCCGCGGGAACGTCGCGTGTGACCACGGCGCCCGCGCCGACTATGGATCCGCGACCGATGGTCACGCCGGGCAGGATGACCGCGGCGGCGCCCACCCACACGTCGTCCTCGATCACGATGGGCGCGTCGACGGTGTGCCCATGGCGAGGCGGAAGGATCGGGTGACCGCGGGTGGTCAGGGTCGCGTGCGCGGCGATGAGGACCCGGTCGCCGATGCGCATCCCTCCGTTTGCGCGCAGCACCACGAACTCTCCGATGTCCACCTGGGATCCCAGGGAGAGCTTCTCGGGCGAGTAGACCACCACGGGCATCCGGAGGCGGATGTCCCGGCCCGCGTGAGCGCAGCGCTTAAGGATGGCTTGCGCGCGAAATGCATCGAGCTGACGAAGCCAGGCGTCGGCGAACGAAAACAGCGCCTTCATTCAGTCCCTGCCGTCCGGTCGCGGAAGAACCACGACTCGATCATCGATGCCCATGATGTCATTGTACTTGCCGATCTCCACGACGAGTACCCTCGATCTGGCCGCTTCTGGCCGGAGGGAAGCGGATGGTATCCGGAGCACGAGTCCGGCCCGCGGGCTATTGGTCGCCCGGGAACTGGAGTTCGTGCAATCGCCTGTACAGCGGGCTCTTCTCGATCAGATCACCGTGCGTTCCGGAGGATTCGACGACGCCGTCCTTGAGAACGACGATGCGGTCCGCGCGGCGGATCGTGGATAGTCGATGGGCGACCACCAGCGCCGTGGTGCTGGCGATGCTTCGATCGATCGCTTCCTGAACCTGCCGCTCAGCCTCGCTGTCCAGCGCGCTCGTTGCTTCGTCCAGCACGAGGACGTCGGGATTCCCGTAAACCGCCCGTGCGATAGCCACCCGCTGGCGCTGACCGCCGGAAAGCCGCATGCCCCGGTCGCCGACCTGGGTATGAAAGCCCTCGGAAAAGCTCAGGATGAATTCCTCGGCATTTGCGAGCCTGGCCGCGCGAAGAACGGCGTCGGAGTCGATCGGGCGCCCGTAGGCGATGTTCTCTTCGATCGAGGCGTTGAACAGCAGTGCTTCCTGCGACACGACACCGAAGTGGCGACGGTAGGAGGCCTGGGTGAAGTCTCGTATGTCGATCCCATCCCAGGTGATGACGCCGTTTGTGGGATCGGCGAGCCGCAGAAGCAGGTCGGTCAGGGTTGACTTGCCCGAGCCACTTGCTCCGACAACCGCGACGACCTTGCCGCGTGGAATCGCGAGGTCGATGTTTCGCAGCACCGACTTTCCCGGTTCGTAAGCGAATGAGACGTCCCTGATCTCGATCCCCTCGTGGAGTCTCGGTGCCTCGCGCGTCCCGTCGCGGACGGTTGGCTGCGACGCGAGGATCTCCCGCACCCGCTGTGAGGCTCCGAGCATGCCGTGAAGCTGCACGAAGCCCGCGCTCAACTGCCCCAGGGGAACGATCGCCTGACGGGTGACCACGACGAAGAGTACAAGGCCGGTGGTGGTCAAGCGACCGGCGGCGAGCGCGCTGAACGCGACGAGCAGAGCCGTGACGACGGCGACCGCATTGGCCATCTCCCGGAGGGGCTGTTCGGAATTGGAGTAGAAGCCGAATTTGATGACGATCGTCTTTAGGCGAGACAGCATGCTCTCCAACCGCTTGTGCTCGAAGCGCTCCGCGCTGAATGACTTCACGATTCGGATGCCGACAACCGCCTCTTGAACCAGCCCCGCGATTCGACCGTACGCATCGAACGAATCAATCGTCCGCTTTCGAATCTGCCCCTTCAATACCTTCGTGATCGCGAAATGAAGCAGCGCGACCGCACCCACGGCTTGCGCGAGCCACGGATCGGTGCGGAGCAGGATCAGGGCGTAGAAGACGATCTGGAGGAGCGAGACGAAGACGGCCTGCAACAGCGGGTCAAAGGCACTGGCGGTCTGGAGGATGTCGTAGGCGATGCGATTCGTGAGGTCCCCCGCGCGATGGGAGACGAAGAAGGGCATGGAAAGCCCCAGCATGTGCCGGTAGACCCTGGATTGGAGATCGTTCGCTATCCCCGTGCGAATCCAGCGCATCAGCTGCAGGGAGGTGAAGGTCAAGAGGGATGCGAGGATGACGGCCATCAGATACAGACCGCTGGCCGCGAGCACGACATGGAACCGGTCTTCGCCACTCGACAGGGACAGACGTGCCATCAGGGTCGATCCAAGGTTGTTGAGAGTCAACTCGCCCAACGACGCGGCCGGGGTCGGGCCCGAGAGGAGGGTGGCGTCAAGGGCCGGCGCAAGCAGGAGCGGCTGGACGGCCGTCGCCAACGCGCCCAGGGTGCTCACCATGGCCAGTACGAGGAAGGCCAGCCAGTGATAACCCCGGAGCTCGCCGAACAGAACGCCTAGCGCGCGAAGGTCGTCACGGCGGTTCAAGATCCACAAAGTCTAGCAAGCGGTCACGGATCCCTGTCGCAACGATGGACTATGCTCCAGTGCTTCGTGGGAGTTCACGCACTGAAGGGCCTGATTCCGGCGCCAATGCGCCACCGTCTGAATCGATTCCTGAGCGATGTCCGAGCGTTACCCCTCATCATTCGCAGCGCGCTGGCCCCGGCTCCCCCTGCCCGTCCGGCGCGCGTGTTCTACGGCCACCCCGTCCTCCCTTCAAGCGCCGAGTTCGCCCATGGGGGCCTGGTCAAGGTCCAGCGCATGCAGTCCCGCTGGCCCAACACCGCCAGGGGCTTCAATACAATCTACATGGTGAGCAGCGCCATGCCTCCGGGCGCGCGGTGGTGGGCGGACCTGGCCAGGCGCCGGGGCGCCATGGTCGTCTGGAATCAGAATGGCGTTTCGACACCGGCGTGGGAGGCGCGCGGCTGGAAGTCCACGAACGCCGCGATGCGGCCTCTGCTGATCTCTGCCGACCATGTCTTCTATCAAAGCGCCTTCTGCAAGGCCTCGGCGGATCGATTCGTAGGAGAGCCGCGAGGCACCTGGGAGATCCTCCACAATTCGGTTGACACCCAGGTCTTCAAGCCTCGCCCCGAGCCCTTACCCGCCTCGCCGCTTGTGCTCATGCTGGGGGGCAACCAGAGCGACCGCTATCGCGTCGAGAGCGCGGTGGCCACCCTGGGCCATCTCGTCCGTCGCGGCGCGGATGCGCGGCTGCTGATCACGGGCAGATTGCGCTGGGGTCAGGGACCGGACCAGGCCGCCGCAGAGGCGAGAGGCTTTGTTGAAAGGGAAGGCGTCACCGAGCGAGCCGAGTTCGTCGGACCCTATTCGCAGGCGGAGGCGCCCGCCCTTTTGCAGCGGGCTCACATCCTCCTGCACACCAAGTACAACGACCCCTGCCCGGGTCTCGTGGTCGAAGCCCTCGCCGCGGGTCTTCCCGTCGTCTACTCGGCGTCGGGGGGAGTGCCCGAACTTGTGGGCGAAGAGGCGGGCGTGGGTGTGTCGGCCGAGGCCACGTTCGACCGGATGATCCCGCCGGATCCGGACGCGCTCGCGGACGGCGTCGAGCGCGTCTGGGCTTCCCTTGCCGACTATTCCACCGCGGCCAGGCGCCGGGCGGTGGAGCGCTTTGACATCGTGCCCTGGATGTCGCGACATGCCGCGATCTTTGAAAGGGGGCGGTCGTGACCCTCGTCTCGGTCCTGCTGCCCGTGCACAACGGGGCCCGCTATCTCGAGAGCGCCGCCCGGAGCATCTTGAATCAGACGCATCGGGACCTGGAACTCCTCGTCCTGGACGATGGTTCCACCGATGGCTCCGGCGAGATGGCGCAGGCCCTGGGCGACCCCAGGGTCCGAGTGATGCGCAGCGATCGCAACCAGGGCCTGCCCGCGACGCTCAATCGCGGGCTGGCTGCGGCGCGAGGAGAAATCGTCGCTCGCCAGGATGCGGACGATCTTTCTCATCCGCGACGGCTCGAACTCCAGGTGGCGTTTCTCCAACTGAACCCGGACGTCGGCCTGGTGGGGACGCAGGCCTGGGTCATCGATGAACACGCCCGCTGCATCGGCTCAGTCGAGCACGCCTGTGAGCACGAGAGCCTCGTGTGGGAGTTGCTTTTCGACAACGCTTTCGCGCACACCTCGGTGGCGTTCCGCCGCGACCTCGTGGCTAAGACCCACGGCGGTTACGACACCGCCTGGCCCTACAATCAGGACTACGACTTGTGGGTCCGGCTTGCGCGGACGACCAGGCTGGCGAACCTGCCGGAGCGCCTGGTCGCCTGGCGGTCCCACCCGGCGTCGATGACGTTATCCATGGAAGACGAAGCCGCGACCGCGAATCGACGAATCATGGCTCGCAATCTTCCCTTCACGCTCGGGAACCTCTCCGAAGATCAGATCGAACTCGTCGCGCTCGTGCGGGAGGGTATGGGGGTACGAGAACTCCGACGATTTTTTCCCCTCCTGGAAACCTGGGCGAGCGCCTACCGCAACTCGGTGAGCTCGCGATCGATGGAGGATTTTCGACGAACCATGTCCCGCCTCTATTTGAGGTTGGCGTTCACTCGACGAGGAAGAACTCCGGCGAGAGTGGCACTGGCCCTCTGGGCCGGACGCCTTGAAGGGAGCAGGCTGACGCGGGCGGTTCTCGCCCTGGGCATCGAGCGGCTCCGCCTCAGCCTGGGATATGACCCCCTGCGGACCTTCGACGGAATCGCGAAGGCTCGATGAAGCTCACGATCCGTTCCGTGATCCGACGCCTTGCCTGCATGGTGGCGAGAGCGCGCGAACGCGGCGAACGCGACCGGTTGAGCCCGGGCCGAAAGGCGATTGGCTGGATCACCGCGCAGACCCTGTCGCCGAGCGGCTCCAAAGACTGTCTGGGCTGCCTGAGCGGAGCGGTGGGAATGCGCGTCGCCAACAATGCGCGATGGATCAACCAGAACACCGACGATCTCTGGAACGAGTTGTATCGACGCGACCGGCGCTATGACGTCGTCGTCTTTTTCAAGGCCATGGACGCGGCCTGTCAGGCCGAAGCCGACCGTCTTCGGTCGCAAGGCACGCGGATCATCTTCGACGCCAACGTCAACTACTACGAAATCTGGGGTGAGTACGACATCGAGGACACCCGCCCGACCCAGACGCAACAGCAGGATGCCATCGCCATGACGAGCGGGGCCGACCATGTCGTAGCCGATTCCAGCTACATCGCCGGGATCGCGCGCCGGTACAGCCCACGGGTCACCTGGATTCCAGACAACGTGGACGTGGGCCTCTTCCGTCGACCGGAGCGGCCGCCGAGCGGCCGGCCGGTCAGGATTGCCTGGTCAGGCGTTGCGAAGAAGGCCGATCATCTCCTGATCATTCGCGATGTCCTGGCCAGACTCAGCGGCGTGGAACTTGTACTCGTATCTGACGAGATGCCGGCCGTCGCCGCGAGCCTCCGGGACGTGATTCCGCTGCGGTTCGTCCGCTACTCGGATGGCGCCTACGCCAGGACACTTCGTGGGTGCGACCTCATCATCTCGCCCAAGCGCCTGAGCAATGCGTACGAAATGGGACACACCGAGTACAAGATCACCCTGGGCATGGCCGTCGGGCTCCCGGCCGTGGCCAGCCCGCAGTCCTCATACGTGGAGGCGATTTCATACGCGGGCGGGGGGATCGTCGCGGAGAACTCCGAGCAATGGCTCACCGCCCTTCAGAATCTGGTTGGAAATGCCGGCCTGCGGGCGGATCTGGGCGAGCGAGCCGCCCGGACCGTGCGTGAACGTTACACAACGGCGGTGACCGCCGCTTCCTATCTGCAGGTGCTGAGAGGGCTCGCTCGATGAGGCTCCTGGAGCGGCTCGCGGTTCTGTGGCGGGGCCCGGACATCGCGATCTTCCATCCCTTCCAGACCGGACCTTACGGAGGGGCCAACCAGTTCCTGGTCGCTCTCCGTACGGAGTTCGAGCGACGCGGGCTTCGCGTGGCTGCGAACCTGATCGGGCCACACACCCGGTCGGCTCTGCTCAACGCTTATGCGTTCGATGTGGACCGCCTGCGACGTCAGAAGCACCCGCGCTGCCGAATCGTGCACCGGGTCGATGGCCCGGTCGGCCGTTACCGAGGCCAGGACGCGACGATCGACCATCGCATCGCCGACCTGAACGTGGAGTTCGCCGCGGCCACGGTGTTTCAGTCCCAATACAGCATCGCCGCCCACCAGGAGATCGGTCTTACCTTTCGGTCGCCAGTGGTGATCCCGAATGCGGTGGACCCGGCGATCTTCCACGCGATCGGGCGCACGGCGTGGGGCCGTGACCGAAAGATCAGGCTGGTGTCGACAAGTTGGTCGGATAACCCTCGAAAAGGGGCATCCATGTACAAGTGGATTGAGGAGCACCTGGACTGGAGCCGGTTCGAGTACACGTTCATAGGCCGGAGTCCGTTGCTCTTCGATCGAATTCGGACCCTCCCACCACTCCCCTCGCAGAAGCTCGCCGAGGAGCTCCGGGTTCACGACATCTACGTCACCGCCAGCCAGGATGATCCTTGTTCGAATGCGCTGCTGGAAGCGCTCGCGTGCGGTCTGCCGGCGCTTGCCCTGCGCAGTGGGGGTCATCCCGAGCTTGTGGGTAAGGGCGGAGTGTTGTTTGGTGGCGCCGACGACGTTCTCGACGGGCTGAGTGAATTGGTGGCGAGCTACGAAGTGAAGCAGGCTTCGATCAGCCTTACGCCCCTTGCCGAGGTTGTCGACAGGTATCTGGCGGTGCTCCTGCCGGCCTCGGGCGGGATGCGCGAGGGAATTCACCTGTCTTGACCGAGTCAGGATTCTGGGCGAAAGCCAGTCATTGGCTTCAGGGTCGGGTGCGGAGAGCTTCCCATCGGTTGCGATCCCTCCGGGTGGAACCCGGCGCCTGGTGGTCGGATCGTGCGAATCGGTCTCGATTTGTTGAACTCGGGGAGCAGCAGTTGCGGAATCTGCTGCGCTCGGAGACCTGCTTCATTCTTGGAAGCGGCAGGTCTCTCGATGAAATCGCCGCGAACGAGTGGCAGAAGATCTCCCTCCACAACACGATCGCCTTCAACTACTTCATTCGCGCGCGCTTGATCCGAGTGGATTTTCATCTGGTCGGGGAGATGGCGTGTCCCGACGACCTCGCCCCGCGCGTCTGGCGCCCGGTGGTCGAGGAGTACGCCCGGTGTATTGAGGAGAACCCTTTCTATTCGGAGACCGTCATTGGCTTGCAGGAAGGCTTGCGCGCCCTGCAATCCAACCGCCTTGCTTCTTCGCAGACGCTCCGCCGCGGCCGAAGGGTTTTTCGCTATCGCCGCATCGCACGCGGAGAGCGGCGCCCGCCCACCACGGCTCTTTCGGGCGGGCTCGTGCACGGCGCCGGCACACTCGTCGATTGCGTGAACCTCGCCGTGGTTCTGGGCTTTCGAGAAATCGTGCTTGCCGGCGTCGACCTTTATGACCGCAGGGTGTTCTCGGCCGCCGGGGGGGCAACGCCCGACGGGCGGTCGGCCGCGATCGAGGACCAGCGACACGCCACCGCCGAAGCGATGGTCGATTACCTTGGCTATTGGGGGCCCTTGCTGTTGGCCCGCGGGATAACCCTCAGCGTATACAACCCGCGGTCTCTGCTTTCAGGGGTGCTTCCCGTGAAGGCGCGCCTCGGCTAAGACCCCGAGATCAGGACCGGCCCATCAAGGCCGCGGCCAGGGTGAAGTCGAGGCGCTCGTCGATATCGATCGAGCGCTCGCGAGGCATGATGAACATGCTCGGTCCGTCGCCGTAGAGCCGGTTCTGCTTCATCAGCACATCCGTCGTTACCACCCCCACGGCGCCGTTGGTCCGATAGAGTTCGGGCAGATCCTGACTCCGGGTTCGTAGCGCCTCCTCCTTTCCAAGGAACAGAAACGGCCGGCCCCGGCGGATGCCGTACATCCATTCCGGACGTTCGCTGATCGCGCAGGCGCTGAAGCAGGACGTGGTCCGGGTTCTGAGCAGAGTCTCGATGGCCCCATCGATATCCTCCGGAAGCACCAGGGGACTCGTGGGGCTCACTTTCACGACGATATCGGGATGGAAACCCGCTCCGATGCAGTAACCGACGGCGTGCTGAAGCGTGGGCACGAGAGGGGCGAGATCGGTCGCCAGCGCGGCGGGCCTCAGGAATGGCACGTCGGCTCCGTACTTTCGCGCGGTCCGGGCGATCTTCGGACTGTCGGTGGAGACGATGACGCGGTCTCGATGCCTGGAGGCGAGGGCCGCGCCCAGGGCGTGGGCAAGGAGCGGCTTGCCGTGGAGGGGCAGGAGGTTCTTGTTGGGCAGACGCCTGGAACCGCCGCGGGCCGGCACGACGATCAGCACTTTCCTGCCTTTGACCACGATGTCGCCCGTTATCTGCTGAAAAACCGCCGTATGCGGGCGATCTCGGCGTCGGTCACGTTGAACTGGGTGGGAAGGCTGATGCCCCGGCGCGAGATCTCGAGACTGTTCGCGTTGGAGAAGAGATACTTCCTGTAGAGCGGCATGCTGGTGATGGAATAGAAGAAGGGTCGGGCGTCGACACCCCCCTCGGCCAGCCGCTCAATGTACTGGTCGCGCTTCCCGTCCGGAACCAGGATGGAGAGCAGCCAGACGATCCGGTCGCGGTTCTTCGCGGCCTTCTGGAACTCGACCGTGCGCAGGCCACGGAAGATCCTTCGATAACGCCGCTCGAGCTCCTGCCGTCTTTCGAGCGTCTCTTCGATGGTTTCGAGCTGGCCGCACCCGATCGCGGCCTGAAGGTTCGTCATGCGGTAGTTGTAGCCGACCTCGTCGTGCCAGTACCGCCTCTCCTTTGACATGCCGTGATCTCGCAGCCGGCGCATCCGCTCGTGGAGTTCCGGAGACTGGGTGAGGCACATGCCGCCCTCGCCCGTCGTAATCACCTTGTTGGCATAGAACGAGAAGCAGCTGACATCGCCGAAGCTGCCGACCTTCCGGCCCTTGAACCGGGCGCCGTGAGCCTCCGCCGCGTCCTCGATGACCTTCAGGTTGTGGACCCGGGCGATCTTCATCACCGCGTCCATGTCGCAGGGCTGGCCGTAGATGTGCACCGGCATCACGGCCTTGGTCCTGGGTGTGATCGCTTTCTCGATTTCTTCGGGGAGGATGGTCCAGAACTCCCGGTCGACGTCGACGACCACGGGGGTGGCGCCGGCGTGGAGAATCGCGTTGATCGAGGCGGCGAAGGTCAGGTCGGGGACGATCACTTCGTCCCCTTCTCCGATGCCGAGGGCGACCAGCGCCAGGTGAAGGGCGGTGGTGCCGTTGGAGGTGGCGACCCCGAATCGGCATTCGCAGAATCTCGCGAACTCCTCCTCGAACCGTCCGATATAAGGCCCGGTCGAGGAGATCCAGGATGACAGGAAAGCGTTCACCAGGTACTTGAACTCGTTCCCACGGAAACTCGGCTCTGAAATGGGGATGCGTGAGCGCGTGTCGCGGTCGAGCTTGATGTAGTCGATCACCCGCCTCGCTTTGTCGATGACGGGCACCACCAGAACTTGCGGAGGGAATCTGGCGGACAACTCGCCGCGGTCCTCACCTTGTCGAGCGAAACAGTATTGCGGCTTGAGGACGCCGGCGATCTCCTGGCTCAACTCCACGCCCTTCAGCAGGAGCACGGAGATGTCGCCATAGGTCAATACCCCGCAGAGCCGGTCTCGGGCGTCAACGATGAAGACGATTCGCTCGCGGTTGCGATTCATCGCCTCCAGGGCGTCGAGAAGCGTGTCCTTTCGACGACATAGAAAATTTCTCAGATTGTTTCCTCTTGGACGAGAGGTAGCCGAGTACAGCCGTTTCCTTGGCACGGTTGATGATATAGACCATCTGACGCTCTTCGCGAAATCTGCGCGGCGCCACACGACCCTCGTCGACCGCCGTGACATCCACTTCCAGGGGATTCAGGATGTTTCCGATGTGCCGGAAGCCGGCGCCCAGATAGACGCCCCAGCCCGCGGTGTTGTCAAGCGCGGTGGTCAACTCGATGGCGTCCGCATGGACGCTGATCGCGACCGCCTGCAAAACCCTCACGCAGAGTGCGCCGAGGCCCCGTCCCTGAAACCTGTCGGCGATGCCGATGCCCAGTTCCGGCACCTCGACGCCCACCGCCTTCGACGCAGGATTGCCGCCTGACTTCCAGAGAAAGAAGTGGCCCACGGGCTCGCCGCGCGAGAGGACCAGGTACGAAGCATCGATCCCCTCGACTGACCTGCCGATGGCTTCCCGCAGACTCTTCCTGAGGATCGGCCCTTGTTCCCACGGATATGGACAGAAGAGGTCGCGGGATCTTGCGCTCAGTTGGTCCCGGAAATTCAGCAGCTTCGGCAGGTCTCTCCGCTTCAGGCTGCGGATGGTGAGCGCGTCGCCGCCGAAATTCGCACAGGAGAGGTCCAGTTTCCGGGGGTCGGCGGACCGGACGACCCAGCCCTTGTCCGCCAGGGCATCGCGCAACAGGACGCGGAGGACTCTGGCTGCGCCACTTCTAGGCGAGCTTTTCAAGGGTGATGTTCTCGTCCGCGGCCACGGCTCGTTTGTTCCTTCGTCCGATCAGCCGCTTGATGTTGGCGAGGGTGGGAGCGAGTCCGTTGCCGGGCCGCTTATAGGCGAGGTGCGCTTCCGTCAGAGCCGTGCCTGCGGGGATATCGCGGCTCGCGCAGATGCTGCGGCGCATGCCGGTCATGTTGTCGAGTTCGCCGCCCCAGGGCTTCTTCTTCCCGCTGCCAAGCGCGGCCTCGGCCCGCCGCAGGGACTGCACGTAGGCCAGGAATCCCTCAGGGTCGAGCGAGGCGCTGTGATCCGGGCCCCTCATGCGCCGGTCCAGGGTCAGGTGGCGTTCTATGACCGACGCACCCAGCGCGATCGCCGCGATCGCCGATTCCGACCCCTCGGTGTGATCGGAGAAGCCAACGACACGGGCATGGGCCTTCAACGCGGCGAGCGCCCGCAGGTTCTGATCCTCCGCGGGAGAGGGATAGTTCGTGTTGCACTGCAGCAGGACCAGGTCCTTGCCACGGAAGATCGAGGCGGCCCGGCGGATCTCGCTCTCGGTGGCCATGCCGGTCGAGAGAATCACCGGTTTCCCGGTCGCGGCCGCTCGCTCCAGGAGCCGGTGGTGCACCACATCCATCGACGCAATCTTGTAGGCGGGTACACCCAGGGTGGAGAGCATCTGCAGGCTCTCGAAATCGTACGGCGTCGATAGAAAGAGGATCCGACGGCGGTCACAGTATCGCTTGAGCTCCTTGGTCTGCGCGGCGTCGAGCTCGAGCTCCTTGAGCATGGCGAACTGTGACTTGCGCACACCGATGTTGCGGTCCTGATATCTGGCCTTCGGCGCATCGCGACGGATGAGCAGTTCCGTGCGGAATGACTGGAACTTGACCGCGTCAGCGCCCGAAGCGGCGGCAGCGTCGACGAGCTTGCGGGCGAGGACGAGGCTGCCATTGTGGTTGACGCCGGCCTCGGCAATGATGAGCGCAGGATGGCCGGGGCCTATCCGGCGCCCGCCGATATCAATGAATGGGGGCATGCTTCAGGAGGTACTCGATGGAGCGGCGGAGGTTCGGTCGAGAGCGGTAGTCCGACTCATGAATTTCCAGGGCGGCGGGCAGATTTCGCGCGACGAGTTCTCGGACGATCTCCGGCAGGTCGGAGATCTCGCCATCGCCGAGGCAGACGCCCTCCTCGTGGAGCGCGCCGGTGGCCCGGTTGAAGAGTCCACGGCTGTCGTTGAGGTGGACCATATCGCCCGGCTCGAGAGTTCTCACCTCATCCAGGAGGGTGGCGCTCCGCAGGTAGTCCAGATCGGCCGGGAAGAGACCCTTGTAGTCGTCGCAGGTGGCGGAGCCTTCGGAGATTCTTCGGGCGGCCACGAACAGGGTATGACTGTGGCAAAGGTCCAGGACGATTCCAAATCCTCGCTCGCGCAAGTCGCGGACCCCGCGTTGCGAGTACAGGGGATAAGGATTTCCGAGAGAGTTGAGTTCCGCGTCGGCGGTGTCACCGAATTCCGGTACCGGTGTCGTCTCCACCTTCAGCGCGACATCCCGCGAGCGGGCATACTGCGCCGCGCTCTCCAGGGCGGGCAGGATCCGGTGGCGGAAGATCGCGGAGAAGTATTCGAGTTTCTCGTCCGGTTCCCGTCCCGCTTCCGACCACTCCCGCGTTGTAAAGAGGGTATTGAGATGGAACGTGACAACCGGCCGGTCGTCCGTGGAGGGCAGGCTGTCGGCGAAATCCACGGTTGCTCTCAGGTTCTTGAGCGACTCTTCCGGCAGGTGATGGAAATCGAGTTCGTCGATTCGATTGGACGCCAGGATGACGAGGTTGAGGCCGCCAAGGGAGGCCGCGGCCCTCTCGAGGTTCACGCGTTGCCGGGCGGCCTGGTCACCTTGAAAATCCCGAGTTCCGTTCCTGGAAACGAGCATCAGAGAGGCGGCCTCAGCATGGGGAGAGCACAACGGCGCAAGCGCGAGCGTGCCCGATAGATCCATTGAATCGTAACCGAGCGCGGGAAGGAAGAGTCTGAGCATCTTGTATCGGGTCGCGTGAGGCGAGCCGCTCATCTCCAGACAATATAGGAATTCACTCGCGCGGATCCCGGCACCCTCCCTTGCCGCCCGGCCCGATCGGCCCCACCGCGCGTTTGAGATAATCCCGCGTGCTGTTCAACTCCGCCGCCTTCGCGGTGTTCTTCCCGCTCGTTGTCCTCCTGCACTTCGGGCTGCGACAGGGTGGGCGTGTTCCCTTGTTGCTTCTCGCCGGTACGGTGTTCTATGGCGCCTTCGTCCCCGGGTACCTCCTCGTTCTCCTTGGCCTGATCCTGGTTGACTACGTTGCTGGCCGGCTCATTGAGAGGGCCTCCGGGCGCGCTCGCCTGCTGATCCTTCTGGCCAGCCTCGCCGCGAACCTCGGTGTGCTGTTCTTCTTCAAGTACTGGAACTTCGCGTCCGGGGTCTCCGCCGATGTGTTCGGTCTGTTCGGGTTCCCGGCGCCCTTTCCCCACCATACGTGGATCCTTCCTATCGGCCTCAGCTTCCACACGTTCCAGAGCCTGAGTTACACAATCGAGGTGTTTCGAGGACGATGTCCGGCGGAGCGCAGCCTGCCCGTCTACGCGCTCTATGTGCTCTATTTCCCTCAACTCGTGGCAGGACCCATCGAACGGCCCGGGCACCTTCTCCCCCAACTGCACGCGCTCCCCGAGTACCGTCACGCGGAGGCGGCCCTCGGGCTCCGGCTCATGACCTGGGGCTTCTTCAAGAAGCTCGTGGTGGCCGACCGCCTCTCGGTGGTGGTGGACGCGGTGTACGGCGATCCCGTCGGCCGGCCCGGGCTCGCTCTCATCCTGGCCACCGTGTGCTTCGCGTTCCAGATATACGCCGATTTCTCCGGCTATTCCGACATCGCTATCGGAGCTTCGCAGGTCCTGGGGGTGCGTCTCATCCGCAACTTCGACGCGCCCTACCTCGCGACCTCGGTGACGGAGTTCTGGCGGCGCTGGCACATCTCCCTCTCCTCCTGGTTTCGCGATTACGTGTACGTTCCGCTTGGGGGCAATCGGGTGGGGCGATTTCGCCGCGCCCTCAACGTCCTCATCACCTTCCTCCTCTCCGGGCTCTGGCACGGCGCGAGCTGGACCTTCGTGGTGTGGGGCGCCCTGCACGGTCTGTTCGTCATCGCCGAACAGGCCGTGGGGCCCCTGGCGCCGGCGGTCAACCCGGTCCTGCGCCGAGTCGTCGGGCGCGGCCTCACCTTCACCCTTGTCTGCGTCGCCTGGATCTTTTTCCGGGCCCGCACGCTCGCTGATGCCTGGTACATCCTCACCCATCTCGGAGCCGGCATACCCGCGATCGTCGAGGCCGCGAGCCCGGCCGCCACCTTCGTGCACTCCTTCGCCGGCCTCTCGCAGACTCCCTTCACCCTCGCCCTCTCCGCCCTGGCCGTTGTCTCGATGCTCTTTGTTGAGAGCCTCGTGAACGGCCGCGATCTGGGCGCAACCCTGCAGCAGCTTGCTCCCGGGCCGCGTTGGGCTCTGTGCTACGCGACCTTGCTGGCGATCCTGCTTCTCGGGCGCTTCGAAGAGTCGCAGTTCATCTATTTCCAGTTCTGATGACCCACTCGAGCGAAGCGGCGCGGACGGTGAGGCGGCTGGCCCTGGTTTTCCCCCTGGCTGCGATCGTGGTCGTCGTCAACGCCCTCGCCGATCCCGCCCGGATCACATCGTCGGGCGCCTACGAGCGAGCGGTGGCAGACATCCTGCTGTCGGGACGGCACGCGGCCGGGGTTTCGAACTACGATGAACGGCTCGCTCACCGTTTCTACGCGCGGGGGCTTACGGCGCCGCCCGACGTGCTGGTTCTCGGATCGAGCCGGGTCATGCCGCTCCGTGCGCGCGCCTTTGCGCCGCGGACCTTCTACAACGCGAGCGTGTCGTCGGCCACCCTGTACGACATGATGGCCCTGGATGACCTCTTCGCGGCGCGCGGGAACGGTCCGTCCCTGCTCGTCATCGGCGTTGATCCCTGGATGCTTCAGCCGAACGAGACCATGGTGAGCTGGCAGACCCTGGGTCCGGAGTACGAGAGGGCGTGCCGCAAGGCGGGCCTCGCGGAGTGCGACCGGCCGCCGCTGCTGGCTCGACCCCGGCGCCTCCTCTCTGCCCTTCTCTCCCCGAGCTACTTCCAGGCTTCGGTCGCGGCGGTCTGGGGGCGCCTCGCGAGAGGGGAGATCGGGGGCCAATCCCTGACCGCGGTGAGCGACGAGACAGCCCTCCCGGAGCAACCGGCCCGTCGCGCCGACGGGTCGCTGCGCTACGCGAAGACATTCGGCCAGGACGAAGCGGCGGTGCGCGGAGCGGCCCGGGCCTTTGGACAGGATTTTGAACGCGGCAGAATAGCGTTCCTTCCTCCCACGGTCGGCCCGCGCCCGCGTTACCTGAAGATGTTGGAGGCGTTCCTGGGGACGCCGCGTCCGGCGGGCACCGAGATCTGGCTCGTGTTCGTCCCCTACCACCCCGACGCGTGGCCCGCGCTCTCCGCCCCAGACTCGATGATCATTCAGGCGGAGGACGCGGTCAGAAAGCTCGGGGCCAGGTTGCGGCTGCGCGTGCTGGGATCGTTCGATCCCGTGCGCGCCGGGTGTCCCACGGCCGCGGAGTACAACGATCCGGTGCACGCGCGGGAATCCTGCCTGGAGCGATTGCTCGCGCCGCGAAGCGACCCGACCCCAGGGAGCTGAGGGACGGGCGCTCGCCTTACCATCGGGCTCGGCGCGCGAAAAGTCCTTGGCCGGTGTAGCGTCCAGAACCCGTGAGGCTCATCTTCGTTGCCGGACAGTACCACCCGATCCAGGGAGGGAGTGAGACCTTCGCGCGCGGCCTCGCCGAGAGTCTGGTGAAGGACGGGCACGAGGTGGAGGTTTGGACCCGGCTCGTCGATCCGCGGGCGCCGCGCCAGGAGAGCGTGGGCGGCGTGGGCATCCGCCGGCTGGGTCCGCCCTGGGCGCCCGGCCGCCGGAGTCTGCGCAGAATCGAGGATCTGGTGTTTGTGGGCCGACTCATGGTCGGCCTTCGCACCGCGTCCGGCGTTGACGTAGTGTTTTCCAACCAGCTCCAGTATCCGGCGGCCGCGATGGCCCTGGCCCTGCGAACCTCGGCGGTACCCGGCGTGGCGCGGGTGGCCGGAAGCGGGGGCTCCAGTGAGTTTCGTTTCCGCAGTCCGGTGCAGCGCCTCGTGCAGCATTCGCTGCTGAGTGGCCTGCGGCACGTCGTAGCCCTTGGCCCCGCCACGTTCGCAGAGTGCGTCAGAGTGGGATTCAAGAGCAGCCAGGTGTCGATCATTCCGAATGGAACTTCCGTGGCCGAGGCACCGCCCGCCCGCACCGACTCAGGGATCCGAGCGGTGTGGGTGGGTCGCTTCAGAGTCGAAAAGCGCGCTGATCTTGCGATCTCCGCGTGGAACGCGCGAGAGAGGAGGGGCGAACTTCTGATCGTGGGAGACGGCCCTGGAGCCGCCGTGGTGCGCGACCTCGCCCGGAACACGAAGGACCTGCGGCTCGTGGGATCCACCGTGGATCCCGCAGCCCTCTACAGGGAGAGCAACGTGTTCCTGCAGACTTCCGATGCCGAGGGCATGTCGAACGCGCTCATCGAGGCCATGGCCGCGGGATGCGCCTGTATCGCCACGGCGGTCGGCGAGACCATCAGTGTGCTCGGAGGCGACCCGGCGGGAGATCTGCCGACACGCGGGACGTTCCGTCGACTTCCCGCCGGCCTGATCGTCAATCCGGGCGACGAAAGCGCGCTCGATCTCGCGCTGGTGGCTCTGGCCGAGCCATCTCTCCGACGCGAACTGGGCGCCGCGGCCCACGCCCGATGCGTCCAGCACTACCGGATCGAGGACATCGCCCGGCGCTACGTCGAGCTCTTCGGCGCCCTCCGAGGGGCGGTTTGAAAGCGCCTACTTCAAGTCGCGATTGCGCTCCATGTCCATCCACAGTGCGAACAGGAGGCTCTGAACGCCCATAATGACAGCCAGCGCGGCGAACACCGCCCCTACGGGTGCCACTGGTCCCACCGTGATGCGAGCGTAGATGAGATAGAGGCCCAGGCCCACGCCCACCGCGGCCAGGCCCAGGCCGAAAGTGAGGAAGAAGATCAGCGGATGGAAATCCCGGATGATGTACTTCTCCTTCATCCTCCAGAAGTAGCTGCGAAAAAGGAGCCACGAGATGGTGGGGATGACCTTGTGGAGCCTGATGCCCGACACTTCGCCCACGTTGTAAACAGGCTTGATGGGCACGTCGCGAACCCGGAAGTCGTAGTTGTTGAGCTCGACCAGGAGGTGATTGGGGAAGCCGTAGCGCGGGTAGAGGCGGCGCAACTGAAGGACGGCCAGGGCTTCAGCGGTGACAACGGTGTAGCCGGTCTGCGAATCGGCCACGTGCCAGTACCCCGACGCAATCTTGGTGAGAAGCGACAGCACCGCGTTTCCGATGTAGCGCGTGCGCGGAATCAGTTTCCAGGCTTCGCCCGTGAACAGCCGGTTTCCCTTCGCGTAGTCCACCTGGCCGAGGGCGCAGGGAGTGAGGAGTTTGGGCAGGTCCCCTGGGTCCATCTGGGCGTCGCCCGCCATCACCGCCACCAGGTGCTTTTCCGCACTGATCTTGAGCGCTGCTTCATATCCGGTCACGATGGCTCCGCCCACGCCCACGTTCTGGGAATGGCGGATGACGATCAGGCGCTCTCCATGCAACACCTTGAGCGCGGCCAGCTTGTCCGCGGTCTTGTCCTGCGAGGCATCATCGACCACGATGGCGTGATCCACGTATGAAGGCAGACCATTCACGACGCTCTCGATCAGGAGCTCTTCGTTGTGAGCGGGAATGACAACCGATACGCGATGTTCTTTAAACACTTAGGGTAGGCGGGAGTCTATTTCTTTGCCAGCCGAAATACGCGGAAATCCTCCGCGTCCTGGTAGACGAGGACGAGGCGGAGCCGCGGTTCTCCGGCGGCCTCCGTGGTTTCCTCGTCGGGGGGCGTCTTCTCGCCCGGCCCGAGCAGGAGATGCGTGACCGAGAACGCATTGGCGAGACGCTCGATCGGCCGTCCCTGCAGCGTTGATTCCCGAAGCCGGACGCGGCGGAATGGCTCCCTGAGAGGTTCGCTTTGGCTCTCGTCTCCGGCTATCGGAAAGAGTACCCGCCTTCCGGCAAACGCCGCGACCGGAGCGCTGTATGGCGCAGAGGCGAGGATGACCTCGTCTGTCGGGACGTTCTGAGCGATCCACTGCAGCGGCCTCAGCAGGGCGGCGCCGGTGCCTCTGGACTCCGAGAAACCCTTCAGGGTCATCGGCGGGTCGAACCAGAACACACTGCTTCCAGTAAACACCGCGAGCAGGCCGAGCGCTTCCAGACTTCGCGCCCAGGCCTGCGATGGAGTGGCTCGTCGCAGGAGGGCGCGGATGGGCGAGGCCAACGTGATCGAAGCGGCGAGCAGCAGCAGAGGGCCCACCGTCCCGGATTCGGCGTCGCCGGCCGTCGCGCGATGCAGCGCGGCCGTTGCCACGAGCGCCGCGGCAAGACCGAGGCGGTACCTGTTGAACATCCGACGGAATTGCCGGTTTCGCCCGAAGAAGACGGCGCCTCCTCCGACCGCGAACAGGAAGACGAGGAGGGAGGGTCGAAACAGAAACGCCCCGTAGTGGGAAATCCCCGGCCAAAGTCCGCCCATCGCGACGATACCTCCCGCAAATGCCGCCGCCGTACTGCTTCGGATGAGCAGTCCGGGTAGGAGTCCGAGGACGACCAACGATACGAGGGCGCTCACCTGGGGAAGGGAGACGACGAAACTTGCTGGGAACCCGGCTGCGGCGAGAGCGGCTATGAACGAGGTCTCTGCATCCGTTCCCCAGACGAAACCCGAGCCAGCGGTCCTGGCGGCGGCGTTGACCCCGGCCTGGGCCCACTGGCGCGTGAGTTCGGCGTCTGTTCCAAAGCCAAATGGCGAGCGGATCTGAAGGAACCAGAAGGAAAGGCCGAAGAATCCCCCGGCCATGATGAGTGAGAGGGCGATCCTGGGGGCGCCTCGAAGCCAGGCGAACGCTCCGCATATTCCGAACAGGCAAAGGAAGGCTCTCAACGCCGGGATCGATTCACCCTGCTCCACGATCGCGCGAAACGCGCTCAGCAAAGATCCGGTCTCCACTACTTCTTCGCCATTTCCGGGCGCACCTTGAGGATCATGACTCTCGTCCCGGCCCATTCGCGGTCGTATACCGTTTCGAGATGAGGGCGGGTCTTCAGCAGGTCGAGCGTCCCTTCCAGAGGGGGATCCATCGGGTTCGATGTCGCCAGGACGTACTGAACTCCGTAACGCTCGCGGCCCTCGGCCACCAGGGCGTCCGAGCCGTCCCGCAGCAGCGCCTTCTCGATCTCCTTGCGATGCAGGTAGTCACCGGGACGGTTGAGCGAGTTTGCCACGAGGACGCGGCGAGCTCCGTAGGCCGCGATCCACCGTGCGTAGTTCTGGTCCGAGGAGAAGACCGCCTCCACGGGCGTGCTGGTTCTGATGAATCGCGTGGGCTCCGCGATCCAGTCGGGAATGGGTTTGCGCGCTTTGACGAAGTACTGATCCATGCTCGCCGGATCCCACCAGCCTGGTATGAGAGAAGGCGACAGCAGGATGAGCGTCAATGCCGCAGCGGCGCCGGAGAAACCTGCGGAGTCCTTTCCTTTGAGGCCTCGAGCTTTCATGAGGCCGCTCTGCGCGGCCCGAAAGAGGCCGACTCCGGCGAACAGGCCGATCCAGAAACGGCACCAGTAGAAGACTTCGTCCTGCTCTCGAGCCTGGCCGAGGAGCCCCAGCAGCGGAAAGGCCTGCCAGGTGATCTGCGCGCCCAGCCATTGGCTGGCGAGGATCCGGCCGAATCGGCTGCCCCCCTGATAGGAACACCAGGCGCCGAACGCGCTCAGCAGGAACAGGACACCGACTCGCAGCGGCCCTTCGAGAATGCGCTCGGAGAAGAACGACAGGCGATAGGCATCGTTCCCCTTCAAGAACGGATAGGCCACCACCAGCATGACAAGGTAAGGGCTCACGATCAGCAGGTTCGCGCCGATGGCGGTGCCGGCGTCGACGAGGTCCTTAATCCGTTCCGCGCGACGGGTGAGAAAGGACAGGGCCACGAAGACCACGAGGCCCGCCACGAAGAACGCCATGTGAATCACGAAGGCCCAGCCCATGAGCTGAAGGACGAACCCCGCGAACAGGCGCGACCTCCAGCCGGAGGCCCTCGAGATGGCGAGAGCGGTGAGCGGGGCGAGAACGAGGCCAAGCGCATGGTTCGGTTTCAGGAGAAACATGAGGGCCCAGGGATTCCTGAAGGGTCCCGCGAAGTCGGAAGGCACGGCCATGAGAAGCAGAGCTCCCATGGCCGCAAACGCCGCCTCGGCCGGCGCTCCTGGCGTCTGCGGCATGCCTCGGGTCCAGGCGGAGCGAATCGCGAACATCAAAGCGATGCCGATCACGAGGGGCGCCCACTGGAATGCGAGGAACACCCGATCGACGTCGAAACCGGTCGCCATGGCGGTGAGCAGGGGCCACAGGGGTTCGAAATGGAGATGGTTCACCTGGAAGGTGCGCAGGGGCGAGAAGCCGAGAGCCACCACGTTCGCCCACCCGAGATGATTCTCTCGGTCCATGCTGCCGTTGGCGCCGTAGGGGTTTTGCAGCGGGAACATCGTCGCAAACCAGGCGAGGGCATGACCGGCGATTCCCAGGGCGAGAACGATCCGCCCGGCCGTCTTCCCGCTGGAAGCGCGAAGGGCCATGGCCGCGCCCAATATCGTGAAGACCACAAACGCCGTGCGGACCAGGGCCAAGAAGGCCCCGAGATCCAGGCCTTCGGATTGGAAGCCGAACAAATTCACCACGATTGTTCCAAGCCCCAGCCTCCAATGGACAGAAAACAAATCATACCTTGCAGGCTAGGCGTGCCGGCACGTGCATTATCGTCCGAGGTCACGGATGATTGCAGGGACGCGAATCGGAGTGCTCACGACCAGCTACCCGCGCTTCGAGGGAGATCTCGCGGGTCACTTCATTGAAAACGCCGCCGAGTTGCTGACTCGTGCGGGTGGCCGCGTCTCCGTGCTGGCCCCGCACGAGCCGGGTGTGCCGAGCCTGGAAGTGAAGCGGGGCATTTCCGTTGAGCGGTTCCGATACGCCTGGCCCGAGTCCTTCGAGCGCGTCGCCTACGGAAGTGGCACGCTGGCGAATCTGCGCGAAGATGGTCGCGCTCGATTGGCCCTGCCGGGTTTTCTTCTCGCTCTACTTTTCGCCGCTCATCGTCTGGCGAGGCGCTCGGATCTCGTCCATGCCCACTGGATCCCCTGCGGGCTGGCCGCGATCCTGGCATCGGGACGGCGGGGTCCGCCCGTCATCGTGACCATCCGGGGCAGCGATCTGCCGCTCGCGCGTACGAGCGGACTGGTTCGTCGCACTCTTGGACGCGCGGCTTCGATCGTCGCGGTCAGCGAGGCCATGCGGGCCGAGCTGGTCGCGATGGGGGTGCGAAGCGACCGCGTGTCCGTGGTGCGCGAAGCCATCCAGCTGACGGAACCGCCGACCGGGGATCGCGCGAGCCTCCGGAAGCAGCTGGGTCTGCCTCAACGCACAACCGTCGTGTTCCTCGGTCGCCTGTCTCATGTGAAGGGCGCCGACGTGCTCATGCGCGCGGTCGGTGCGGGCGTGCTGGAGGAGACGAACTCGCAGCTGGTGTTTCTCGGCAGTGGGAACATGGAAGACTCCCTGAGAGAAGCCGCGCGAGCGATTCCGGGCGACCGCGTGCGGTTCGAGGGCTTCGTGCCGCACCACCGGGTCTCCGAATGGCTCGGGGCCAGCGATCTTCTCGTCCTGCCCAGCCGGTCCGAGGGGTTGCCCCTTGCCCTGATCGAAGCCCTCTCGCTCGGGGTTCCCGTGGTGGCTTCGAGCGTCGGCGGCATTCCTGAAATCGTCACCGCTGGGGAGACGGGATGGCTGGTGCCCCCCGAAGACGCTGGGGCTCTGGAGCGAGCGCTGCGCCTAGCACTGACAGACCCGGAGGCGCTCGAACGCATGGGTCGGGCCGGCCGCAGGCTCGTGGCGGAGGGCGGGTTCGATGGCGGTCGGCTCGGGGACGATCTGAGCCGGCTCTATTCCGAGGTGCTGTCCTCGCGCAAGGCCTTCAGCACCGCCTCCGACGCCACCTCGTCCCAGTCGAAGCGGTAGGCCCGTGATCGGTCCATCGCACGACGGGCCAGGTCTGCGCGCGCGAGGGGCTTGGCTTCGAGTTCGTCGAGGCGTGCCGCCAGGGCCCGCGCGTCGCCGAACGGAAACAACATCGCATCGTCCCCCAACGTCTCCTCGACGCCGGGAACGCGCGATCCCAGGCAGGGAAGGCCGGCGGCCATGCCTTCCAGGAGACCGTTCGGACTGCCTTCGTGGCGCGAGCTGACGACGAGGACATCGATCGCCGATAGAAACATGTTGCGATCCACCCAGCCGAGCAGGTGGGCGCGATCGGCCTTCACAAGATCAGCCGCGCGCGTGCGCAACGACGCCTCGTATGGCGTCGAGGATCCGAAGCCGGAAATGGCCAGGTGCACCGAGCGTGTTCCCCGCACGCCGTCGATCACGGTCTCGAGCGACTTGATGGGTGCGAGCAGGCCCAGAGCGCCCGCGATAAAGGCATCCTGCGGAAGGTTCAACCGCGCCCGCGCCGTTGTGCGATCGATGAGACGAGGCTCGGGGGCGTCGTTTGGGATGAGGAGCGGGTTGATCGATGCCGGCGCGACGCCTCTTGAAACGGCGATGACCAGAGTGCTGGCCCGAAGCGCGAGACGTTCAGTCCACTCCACGCAGGCTCGACGGAGCGGCCCCGAACCTCGAGATCTTTCCTGTTCGAGCCAGCTCCCCCGGAGAAAGGTGACGAGTCTCCGCCCGGACCGGAACGGAAGCAGGAGCGCGGCGTAAACCGACCCAAAGGCCAGAAACCCATCCACTCGCTCGGCCCGCGCCACCCGGGCCGCCAACCGCCCGGCCGAGAGCAGTCTGAAGAGGGAAACCGGCCCGCTCCCTCCCTCCAGATGGTGAAACACGAGGCCGGGCACCGGCGTTTCGGTCGTGGCCTGGGTGACGGCATGCACGGTCACGCCTCGATGGGCCAGGGCGGCATGGAGCCGGGCCAGGCGCTCGTAACAGCCGCCGCGAGGAGGTCCCGCGTACAGGGAGAGGATCTTCACGCCTTGCCTATCACGTCGACCGCGAGGCATCCACGAATTCGAGGAACCACAGCTCCAGGCACAGCAGGGCCCAGAGCCGGTACCCGTGGACCTCATGGCCGGACGCATGATCGGAGATCATCTTCTCCACCGCTCTTGGCTCGAACAGACCCCGTTCGCGAGCCCGTCGAGAGAGAAGGGTGTCGCGGACCATGGGTTGCAGTTCGCCCGCGAACCAGTCGTTGATCGGGATCCCGAAGCCCATCTTGGGTCTGTCGATTACTGAGGCGGGAAGATGCTTTCGAGCCAGAGCCTTGAGGACAAGTTTGCCTTCGGAGTGGTTCGCGCTGACCCTGTCCGGCAGGCGCAGCGCCCATTCGACGAGTTCATGGTCGAGGAGCGGCGAGCGTCCTTCGAGGGAGTTGGCCATGGTGGCGATGTCGACCTTGGTGAGAATGTCCCCGGGCAGGTAGGTCATGGCGTCGGCGTACTGAAGGAGCCTCACGCCCACGGACTCGCCTGACTCTTCCATGAAAGAGTACAGAAACTCGAAGGAGTCGGTGGCGTCGACCTCGTGCCGCATGGCCTTCGTGTAGACCTCGGTCTTCTGCTCGGGAGAGAAGTAAGACATCAAACGCGCATACGCCTGCCTGGGGGGGAGACCGGCGCCCGCGAAAGCGCGCCGAACACGGGGGGGAAGGGCTCGCCATCGTGAGAGCGCGCGTGCCGCGGGACCAAACGGCATCAGCACGCGGGCGAGCTTGAAATAGTGAAGCGCCCGGTACCGGTCGTAGCCCGCGAAGAACTCGTCGCCCCCGTCGCCGTTTAGAGCCACGGTGACGTGCTCGCGCGTCAGCTTCGCGAGGTAGTACGAGGGCAGCGCGGAGGAGTCGGCGTACGGTTCGCCGTAATGCCGCACCAGTTTCGGCAGCACCTCCGCCGCGTTCGACTTCACCACGAACTCGTGATGATCGGTCGCGTATCGCTCCGCCACCGCGCGGGCGTGGGGGAGTTCGTTGAAACCGCTCTCTTCGAAACCGATGGAGAAGGTCTTCACCTTCGTGAACTCCGACATGAGGGCCACGATCAGGGATGAGTCGACGCCGCCCGAGAGAAAGGCGCCGAGAGGAACCTCGCTCATGAGCCGTTTGCGCACCGCCTCCTTGAGACGCCGTTCGGTCTCGTTGACCGCGTCCTCCATGGTGAGGTCGAGTCGCGGCGTGCAGCTCGGCTGCCAGTAGCGGGAGATCTTCGCCGACCCGCCCTCGAAGACCAGGACGTGCGCGGGCGGAAGCTTCCGGATCGCCTTGAAGCCCGAGGCGGGCGCGGGAACGTACTGGTAGGTCAGGTAGTCGTGGATGGCGCGCCGGTCCACGTCCCTCGATACACGCCGGTCCGCGAGGACCGCCGAGAACTCGCTCCCAAAAGTGATCCGGCCCTGCGACTCCGCGTAGACGAGCGGTTTCTTGCCCAGCCGATCACGCCCGAGCAGCAGTCGCTGCTGGTCTTCGTCCCAGATCGCGAAGGCGAACATGCCGTGGAGGTGCTTCGGAATGTCGTCGCCCCACTGCTCGTAGCCGTGGACGATGGTCTCCACGTCGGAATGGGTCTTGAAGCGGTGGCCGAGCGATTCGAGCTCGCGGCGCAGGTCGAGGTAGTTGTAGATCTCGCCGTTGCACATGACGTGGATCCGGCCGGTTTCGTTGGAGATGGGCTGGCCGCCGCCCGCCACGTCGATGATCGAGAGGCGGCGAAACGAGAAGCCCGCGCGCCCGAAAACCTCCACCCGCCCGTCATCGGGGCCGCGATGGGTGATCGTCTGTCCCATCCGCTCCAGAAGCTCACGCGAAGGAGACCCCTCCGCCTCGACGATACCCGCGATTCCGCACATGGAACCGCAAGGTTACCTTCCGCCTGCTACCCGAACAGCAGGACGAAGCCCACCTTGAACGCGAGGTAGATGACCCAGGGGATGCCGACACCCCACAACCCCGAGCTCAGGCCACGCTTGCCCGCGACCGCGAAACCGGAGGCGAACAGGAAGAGAGTCCACAAGGAGAACAGGTCGAAGCTCGAGAGCAGGCTCCAGATCCATCGGGACATGCTGCCGACCTCGAAGAAGATCGTGGGGTTCGCCTGGATGATCTGGTTGGGATCCACATTCCAGTCGCCCTTGAGCCAGAAGACCAGGAGCATGACCGGAGTCTGGACCAGACCGATGGCCGCGAAGGTCCAGGCGATGACGGCGAGCGAGTGCATGAAAGACACGTCCGCGGCCATGAAGAACCGGAAGATGAACATGAAGATTCCGGCGAGGATCAGGTCGATCAGCACCGGCACGAAGAAGGGAGCGATGCGGCCCCAGGTCCGCACGAACCGGGCCTGGGTATTGATGATCTGCTCCACCTGTTCGGCGGGAAGCTGCTGGATTCGCGAGTTCTGTTCCATCTGCGCCTTCATGAACTCCCGGGCATCCATCTTCTCGAGCCAGACGGAAGTGAAGAGCACGCCCATCGCGACTTGAAGGACGATGGCCATCCACACCCGCGACTTCACGAAGATCTTCGCAAAGGTCTCCACGGGTTCGAAGTAGAGGTTGAACAGATTCCCGAGGAACGAACCGGAGTCGGCGCCTTCGGCGGCCGGGGCGTCTGGAGTTTCGGTCACGAGGGTCTCCTCGCGGCCGAATCTACTCGTATCTGAGGGCGTCGATGGGGTCGAGCTTGGCCGCTTTGAGGGCGGGCCACAGGCCGAAGAACAGGCCGACCGCGAGCGACGACACGAAGGCCGCGCCCACCCACTGGGGCTGGAAGGCCGCGGGGAAGGGGGAGAGGGCGTTCACGATCGACGCGAAGCCGCCGCCGATGGCGATGCCCAGGAGCCCTCCCACGCCGGTGAGAGTCATGGCCTCGGTCAGGAACTGCCAGAGGATGTCGCGTCGTTTCGCTCCGAGCGCCTTGCGGATGCCGATCTCGCGCGTCCTCTCCGTGACCGAGACGAGCATGATGTTCATGACCCCGACCCCGCCCACCACCAGCCCGATCGACGAGATGGCGATCATCACCAGGTAGATGCCGCCGGTGATCTGGTTGTAGAGGTCGGTGATGGCGTCCTGGGTGAAGACCGCGAAGGTGTCCTTGGCGAAGAACTTCAGCCGGCGCTTGCGCCTCAGGGTCTCGCGGATCTGCTCCTCGGCCTGGGCGAGGCGCTCGGGCGAGACCGCCTTGATGTCCGCGGCGTAGCCCTGCAGCCCCATGAAGTTAGCGGGAGGAAGGCTCTTGAGCGGCGCCAGAATGAAGTTGTCCCGGTCGATGAAGAGGAACTTGCCCTGCCGCTCGGTCACCCCGATCACCCGGAACTTCCGCCCGTCGATGGAGAGCTCCTTGTCGAGAGGGTCGAGTCCCGGAAAGACCGCGTCCACGATCGCGGGACCGATCACCACCACCGGGGCCGAGCGCGAGGTCTCGCTCTCGTTGAAGAACCGACCTCTCTCCACGAAGACGTTGTGCACGCCCTCGTAGTCGGGCGTGGTTCCGAACACCTGCGCGGAGTTGATCCGGAGATCCTTGTACTTGATCATGTCCGCGCGGACGAACTCGAGCGGGCTGATCGAGGAGATGTAGGACAGCTCGCGGATGGCCTTGACCTCCTCGTCCGACAGGAGCTTCCGTCTTCGACGTTCCTCCGGGGTCAGATTCTCGCCGGGCTGGAAGGGCCGCACCAGGATGAAGGCCGATCCCAGCTTGTTGAGCTGGGAGGACAGGGAGTTGTTGAGACCCGCGATGATGGACGACACCACTGACACGGTCATGATGCCCATGACCACCCCCAGAATGGTGAGGGAGGCGCGCATCTTGTAGGACACGAGGGAGGAGAGGCCCATCTTGATGGCCTCCCACAGGCCGAAGAGCGCGATCCGGAACGACCCCTTTCGAGCCATGGCTATTCGCTCCTCAGGGCGACCACAGGGTCGAGGGCGGCCGCGCGCGAAGCGGGATAGATCCCGGCCACCAGGCCCACCACGGTGGAGGAAATCACGGCGATCGCGACCGCCCAGAGCTGGACGGGAGCGGAGAATTCGTCGCCCACGAAACCCGACATCAGCTTGCCGACCGCGAAGGAGAACACCGAGGCCGCGACGACGCCGAGCAGGCCTCCGATGCCGGTGAGGAGCACCGATTCGACGATGAACTGGCTCTGGATGTCCCGGCGGCGCGCGCCCAGGGCCTTGCGGACGCCGATCTCCTTGATGCGCTCGGTGACCGAGACCAGCATGATGTTCATGACCACCACACCGCCCACCAGCAGACTGATCCCGGTGACCACCAGGGTCACCACGTAGATGCCCTGAGTGGCGCTGTTCCACAGGTCCATGACACTCTCGCCGGTTTCGATGTTGAAATCGTCGGGGTCGGTGTAGGAAAGGTGTCGACGATTGCGCAGGGCGAGCCTCGCCTGGTCCTGGGCCAGCTCGAACACCGCCATGGACTTGGCCTCGACCTGGATGGTCACCGACCTCCTCGACCCGAAAGCCTTCCGGAAGGTGGTGATCGGAACCCACACGAAATCGTCCTGGGTCTGGCCGAAGACCTTGCCCTTCTTCTCCCCGACTCCGACCACGCGGAACCGGTTTCCGTCGATGATGATCTCCTTGCCCAGAGGTTCGGCATTCGGGAAGAGCGCATCCACGATGTCGGTCCCGATGACCGCGACGGGTCGGGCGGAATCGATGTCGTCGTTGATCAGGTGACGGCCGGTCATGAGATCCCGGATGGCGCCGATGCGGGAGTAGTTCTCGGTGATGCCCAGGACCTGGGCGCCCTCGTGGCGCACCGAGCCGTACTTCACGGTGCGGCCGGTCACCAGCACGCCCCCGACCTCGGAGCAGTACGTGCAGGCCTCCCTGACCAGGTCGATGTCGCGCAGGACCAGGTCCTTGCGCTTGTTCATTTCCCGGAACTGCTCGAACGACACGATGACCTGAGGGAACTTCTGGATGGTGAAACTCTTCGTTCCCAGGGCCAGGACCTTGTCGGCCATGTATCGGTCGAGCCCGTCGGTGATCGCCACCACCGCGATGACCGAGGCGATGCCGATCACCACCCCGAGGATGGTGAGCACGGACCGGAGCTTGTTCGCCTTCACCGAGGCGATGGCGATGCTGATCGCTTCATGAAACGGCATCAGGGGCGTTCCTCGACGAAGCGGGCGGAAAGCGCCAGCCTCAAGCCTTCTTCAGGCTCAATTCGTCGCTGGCGATTTTGCCATCGCGGATCATGATGACCCGATGCGCGTGCTCGGCGATGTCCCGCTCGTGGGTGACCAGGATGATGGTGTTTCCGGCCTCGTGCAGGCGCTCGAACAGACGCATGATCTCCTCGCCGGTGGTGGAGTCGAGGTTTCCCGTGGGCTCGTCGGCGAGCAGGATGGCGGGCCCCATGACCAGGGCGCGGGCGATGGCCACGCGCTGACGCTGGCCGCCCGACAGCTCGTTGGGCTTGTGGCTCATGCGGCTGCCCAGCTCGACCTTCTCGAGGGCCTGGCGGGCCCGGTCCATGCGCTCGCTCTTGGAGATGCCCGCGTAGACGAGGGGCAGCTCGACGTTTTCGAGGGCGGAGGCGCGCGGGAGCAGGTTGAAGGTCTGGAAAACGAAGCCGATCTCCTTGTTGCGGACTTCGGCTAAGGCATCGTCGCTCATCTTCGACACCAGCTGGTTCCGCAGGTAGTACTCGCCCTGCGAAGGCGTGTCGAGGCATCCGATGAGATTCATGAGCGTCGATTTGCCCGAACCCGAGGGGCCCATGATGGCGAGGTACTCGTTGGGCTGGATCTCGAAGGAGACGCCGCGCAGGGCGTGGATGGTCTCCTCGCCCATCTGGTAGGTGCGCCACAGATCGACGCACCGGATGATCGATGAGGCTTCGCTCGTGGCCGTCACTTGGAAGCCTTGTTCTTGGACTGATCCTCGAACTTGAGCAGCGCCTCGTTGCGCAGGGTTCGAAGGGTTCGATACGAACCGATGACGATCTCATCGCCGTCCTTGACGCCCTCGGTGATCTCGATGTCGGTGTCGCCCACGATTCCCGTCTTCACGGTCTTGAAGACGGCCTTCCCGTTTACGACCACGAAGACGCCTTCCTTCTCTTCGAGCTTCGCGGTTCGCGCGGGCGCGTTCGGGTTGTCGCCCGGACCGGACTGACCGATCGCGGGGTCCACGACCTTGCCGTCCTTGTCGACCTGGCGAACCACGACCGCCTGAATGGGGACGGCGGTGGTGCCCTCGCGGCGGGCGGTGATGACGTCCGCGGTGGCGTTCAAGCCCGGGCGCAGGGTGGCCGGCGGATCCTTGAGGGTGACCGTGACCTTGAAGTCCTTGGCCTGGTTGGAATTGTTCACGTTGGACGCGGTGGTGGCGGCGGCGCCGCGCGGAATCGCGGAGGAGCCGATCTCCGTCACCTCGCCCTTGATGATCGTGCCTTCGAGCGCATCGACGCGCACCTCGGCGGTCTGCCCCAGGGCGAGGTTCCGGATGTCCGTCTCGTCGACCAGGATCTCGACTTCCATGACCGAGAGATCGGCGACCACGCAGATGACGGTGGGCGAGAAGCTCTGGGCGCCGATGACGGTCTCGCCCTCTTCCTTCTGGAGACTGGTGACCACGCCGTCCATGGGGGCCATGACCGTGGTCTTGCCGAGGTCGTCCTGGGTGGTGGCCACCACCGCCGCCTGCTGGGCGATGCGCTTGCGCTGCGACTCGACCGCGGCCTGCTTCATCTTGAACTCGGACTCGGCCTGTTCGAGGACCTGGTCGGAGACCAGCTTGTCCGCATGCATCTTCTTCTGCCGCTCGAGCGACTGGCGGCTCTGCTCGAGGTCGGCGAGCGTGCGATCGAGATCGGACCTCGAGGCCGCGAGACTCGCTTCGGACTGCCGCGCGCCTTCTTCGTACCGCTTGGCGTCGATCCGGGCCAGGATCTGGCCGCGCTTCACGCGATCGCCTTCCTTGATCAGCAACCGAACGATACGGCCGGCCACGTCGGAGGAGACGTTCACGAACTTCTTCGGTCGGATTTCGCCGGAGGCGGACACCTTGGAGACGAGGTCCTTCTTGCCGACCTTGCCGGTCTGGACCTCGACCTTCTTCCCGCTGGCCCGGGCGACGCTACCCGCGATCACGCCGCCGATCACCACGAGCGCCCCGATGAACAGCGCGATTTTCTTGCCCTTCGACATGAATCCTCCAGAATTGCCGGCCAGAGCTTCCATCTCCTGGAGAAACCTTCAGAAACTCCATGGACCGTGGACGAGACCAGACCTTCGTCCAACAATACGAATACGGAACGTGCCGCGCTTAAGTTCCGAGCGCGTTATCTTACGTGCGCCCATGGAGATGGACCAAGACCACGAGAAACAAGCCCCCCGGGGGCGGCTCGAGTCGATCCAGATCTCGAACGGAGGCGTGCCGAAGAGGAATGTTGCCTCCGCCATCGAGGTCATGCCGTCCGGTCTGGTCGGAGACCGCCAGCGCGACCTTCGTTTCCACGGGGGACCGGATCGGGCCGTGTGTCTCTTCTCGCAAGAGCAGATCGACGCGCTGCGGGCGGAGGGCCATCCGATCGATCGCGGCACCACGGGCGAAAATCTCACCATTTCCGGGCTGGATTGGAATCTCGTGCGGCCCGGGGCGCGCCTCGAGGTGGGAGAGGTCACGCTCGAGATCACCCGGCCCGCGCATCCCTGCCGGAATATCGCGGGATCTTTCGCGGATGGCGACTTTTCCCGGCTCTCCGCGAAGATCCACCCTGGCCGCGGCCGGATGTACGCCCGGGTCCTCACCCCGGGAACGATTCGACCCGGAGATCCCGTAACCGCGCAGACTTAACGGACGGCTGTCCTCGGTTTCCCCTTCTTGTCATCGGAGCGGGACAATTCAGGCCTCCCAGACCCCCTTCCCGGGATGACGCATCGGCACACGGTTTGCTATGAGTTCAGTCGGCAGGGTCTCTTCCGGAGCCTGCCGATGAGGTTTCAAGCCATGAAGACACTAAAAGTCATCGGAATGGTCCCCCTGGTCCTGATTGCCGCGACCGCTTTCTCTCAAGGCGATGATCGCGCCGTTCCCCGTGGCGGCGGAGGTGGGGGCGGCGATTCATCCGCGGGCGCCCGGCACACCGGGGGCGGCGGCGGCGGAGCCCCGCAAGGCGGGGGCGGAGCCCACCAGGGCGGTGGCGGTTCGTGGAGCGGAAGCTCATATCAGTCGGGCGCGGAGGGTCGCCGTCCGCGGCCCGGCACGGGGACTGGCAACCGCGATCGGTACGGCAATGAGTACAACCACTACTACGGCCGCTATCCGTACTACTACGGCTACGGCGGTTATTACGGCTATCCCTACTCCTATTCCTACAGCCCATACGCCTATTGGGGCTATCCGGGCTATGGGTGGGGCTTTGGCCTCGGCTATGGCTACGGCTACGGCGCGTGGGGCTATGGCGATTACTACGGTTATTACCCCGCGCCCTACTATGGCGGCGGGTATCGAGAGACGAATGTCGCGCAGATCCGAACCCTGGTCGATCCGCCCAAGACCCGGGTCTATGTCGACGGCTACTACGCCGGCGTCGCGGACGATTTCGACGGCATGTTCCAGCGTCTGAGCGTCTCGCCCGGCCGCCACGACATCGCTCTGAAGCTCGAGGGATACGCCTCGCACACCTTCTCCGTCTACGCCGGAGGCGCGGAGACCATCAAGCTTCGCTGGGACATGGTCAAAGGCACGGGCGAGACCCGGGAGACCATCGGCGAGGAATACGCCCGTCCCCTGGATCAAGGCCCCCCACCTGCTCGTGAGCTGCCTCAGAGTGAACCCCCGCGCGCCCGGCCGGAACCGGGCCGCGAGGTCGATTCTCCGCGCGTCGACCAGCCTGTGATTCAGATGTCCCAGGCCGGCCGCGGCGAAGTCCTCTTCGACATCCTCCCCCTCGACGCCTCGGTCTACATCGATGGCGAGTTCCACGGCAAGGCGTCGCAGCTGACGCAGGTCCAGCTACCGTTCGGCCGTCACCGCATCGAGGTCGTCCGTCCGGGCTACCGCACCGAAGAGACCGAGATCAACGTCGACGCCGACGGTCGGAAGATCGTGGTCAAGCTCGACCGGAGGTAGAGCCCCGTAAAAGCCGGCCCTTCGGGGCCGGCGTCCGCCTGCTTCCCTACTGAGATCCGGCCGCGGTCGCGAGAGTCGGGTTCGTCGGGGGCGGTACGCCGAGGAGCGACCGGTAGAACTCACCGGCCACCGCGGAGGCGGCGGCGCCGTTGCCCCCGCGAACGAAGGCCACGACCACCATCTCCGAACGCGGGTAGCCGAGAGAAGACGCGAACCAGCCGACGCCCGCGCACGATCCGGTCTTCCCGGAAGCCACGAAACCGGGGTCGAAGGCGCGTTGTGCGCTTCCCTCGGTCACGGAAGAGAAGAGTCCGGGGGCGAGGAGCGCCAGGGTGGGAGGTGCGGACAGGTGCGACCGCTCCTTCGTTTTGACCGCCTGGGGTCCGACGAACTGCGGTTCGTTGACCACGCCGCCGTTCACCAGGGCGGACATGAGCACGGCGAGCTGCATGGCGGAGGTCTTGACGCCTTGAGCATGCGACGACATATGGCCGACACCGAGACTCGGGATGGAGGAAGGAATCACGCCCGCGGTCTCGCCCGGCACGTTGATGCCGGTCGGGGAGCCCAGGCCGAGCTTCTGCGCGTAGGCGCGCACGGTCTCGAACCCCAGTCGCTCACCCACCCATTCGAAATAGGTGTTGCAGGAGACCGCGAGGGCGCGCCGCAAGTCGATGGGACCGTGCCCCGGGCTGATCCAGCAGCCGTCGGTGCAATTGAAGCGCGACTCGGGCGTGATGATGCCTTCGGTCAGTCCGGCCACCGCCACCACGAGCTTGAAGACCGAACAGGGCTGATAGGCGGTGAGAAGGCCGGACTGGGGATTGCCGATGGTGAGGACGCGGCCGGTCCAGGGGTCCATGGCGACGAGGGCGACGTTCGGCCGGTTGCGGATGGCCACCCGCGCGGCTTCTCCCACTCTCAGATCGAAGACGGACGCCTCGGGCGGAGTCAGGATCGAGACGGGAATCCACCGCGCCGGCGCGCTCTTTCGAGCTTTCGGGGCCGCGAACGCAGGCCCGCCCAGCAAGGGCAGGAGACACCCGAGGGCCAGGATTCGCGTCGGTTTTCGGAAGGACATGGGCGGTGAAGCCCTGAAGCTATCACGACCCCCTAGTCCCAGGTTTCGCCGGGGCGGCGGTACACTCCCGTTCCCGAAGCGACGAGTCCCCGGGGCGGGGGTGCGGTTCGCCCCTTCGGCGTCTTCGAAAACCGCGCCACTTCTGCCCGCCTTGTTCAAAAGGAACTGCTCAATGAAACGTTTTGGTCTGGCCCCGGCCCTCCTCGCCCTTCTCGCCTCCAATGCCCTCGCGGATCTCGACAAGAACGCGAAGAAATGGGTCGACGAAGTGCGGCCCATCATCCTTCCCGAGGAAGAGAAGTCCTACAAGGGCCTCAAGAACAACGCCGACGCCGCCGAATTCCAGAAGATCTTCTGGGCCCGTCGCGATCCGAACCTCGACACCCCCGAGAACGAGTACCAGGCCGAGTACCTGAAGCTCGTGGCCGAGGTCGATACGAAGTTCAAGGTGGCCGGCCGGGCGGGTTCGCAGACCGACTGCGGACGCCTTTACATCCTCCTCGGCGCCCCCGACGCGGTAAAGAAGGAGACGACGTCGGAGGTGTCCTTCCGCTCCCCGGAAACCTGGACCTACAAGGACCGGCCCACCATGACGTTCAAGGGCGGCTCGATCGAGATCCCCCTCGACGGCACCTGCATGCTGCCCCAGGGAAATCGCTTCGCCGAGCAGCTGAACCGGCTCGCCGAGTTCAAGGTCGTCCAGACCAACCTGTCGTACAAGTTCGATTCGAAGGGCGGCCTCGTGAAGCTCGTCGATCTGCTCCCCAAGCCCACGCCCGTGCAGGCTCTGCTCAAGGAGCCGCGCAAGGACTTCGAACTCAACGCGAAGCCGATCATGGAGATCCGTTCCCAGGACGGCGCCTCGGTATTCGTCGCCGGACTCATCCAGGGCGACGCCACCGGCCTCACCGTGACGGACGCGGGCGGGAAGAAGGTGGCGAAAGTGGTGGTTTCGGTTCATTCCTCCGACAAGGAAGGCCGGGTGCTCAAGTCGGCGGACCGCGAGGTCACGGCCGAAGTCGTCGACAACAAGTTCGTTTCCGGGTTCGGCATGCCGCTTCGTCCGGGTGAGCACACCATGAAGGTCGGGGCGATCGATCCCAAGTCGAGCAAGGGCGCGGTGGCTCAGATGACGTTCAAGACCCAGGACTACGGCGTCGAACTCACGGTGTCTCCGGTCATGGTCCTGGCCGACATCCAGGAGGGGACGACCCCCGCGAAGGACGATCCTCTCTTCGACTTCACCTTCGGCGCCACCAAGTTCGTGCCGCGTTACGGCAACGTGTTCAAGAAGAGCGAGTCGGTGACGCTTCTGGCCGCGATCTACGGCGCGGTGAAGGACGAAGCGGGGAAGATCTCGGTGACCGGCGGCTTCCAGATCCTCAAGGACGGCAAGACCCTCGCCAAGGCCCCGGATCAGACCTACGACGTCGAGCCCGCGACACCCTCCGCGGGTCCGGTGCCGCTTGGCGGTTACGCTCCCGGCAAGTACATCGCGCAGCTTCGTCTTCGCGACAACGTGGCGAAGAAGGACCACGTCAAGGAAACCGAGTTCGAGATTATTCCCTAGTCCGTCGCTGGGACCGTCAGAACCGCGACCGCCGCACTGCGAACCCCGCACCGCGAACCCGCCCGGTGAGCCACGCACAGCGCGTTACCCCACGACCAGGCTCGTGCTGTCCGTCCAGTATTCCCCTCACGTCATTGCGAGGAGGCCAGTCCGTCCGCTATCCGACGAAGCAACCCCCTCCCACCACTACCAACCCGGGGCGTTTCTCCCAATCGCCACGTCCGAAGGACGTGAGCGCTCGCGGCTAGCTTGCCTGCAGCCCGGTGATCGCGATGGCGTCGACGATGTCTTCGACCGAGCAGCCTCGCGAGAGGTCGTTGGCGGGTTTCGCGAGGCCCTGAAGGATCGGGCCCACGGCGCGGGCGCCGCCGAGGCGTTCCGCCATCTTGTAGCCGATGTTTCCGGAGTCGAGGTCGGGGAAGATGAGGACGTTCGCCCGCCCGCCCACCTCGGACCCCGGAGCCTTGGAGGCGGCGACGCTCGGGACGAGGGCCGCGTCGAGCTGCAGTTCGCCGTCCAGTTTGAGGCTCGGATAGCGCTCGCGGGCGATGTCGAAAGCGGCGCGGACCTTGCGCACCCGCGGATGATCGGCGCTGCCCTTGGTCGAAAACGAGAGCAGAGCGACGAGCGGCTCGACCCCGAGGAACTTCCTCGCGTTCCCGCTCGCGAGCCAGGCGATCTCCGCGAGCTCGCCCGGAGTGGGGTCGGGATTCACCCCGCAGTCCGCGAAGATGAGGCTGCCCGAGGCGCCGACACTCTGGTTGCCGGTCTCCATCAGGAAGAACGACGAAATCTTCGAAATGCCCTCCGCCACGCCGATGCCGCGCAGCGCCGCGCGCAGGGTTTCCGCGGTGGTGGACCGCGCCCCGGCCACGAAGCCGTCGAAGGTTTGAAGCGACACCCCGATGGCCGCGAAGAGCATGGCTCCGCGAACGTGGTCGGCCGCCTCGGACTCGGACATCCCGCGCGCGCGCGTCCGTTCCAGGTAGAAGCGCTTCGCGGTCTCGTGCTCCTTGCCGGAGGTGGGCGCTTCCACGAGATCGATCCCGGCGAGGTCGACGCCGAGGGCCGAAGCCGCGGATCGAACCTTCGACGGGTCCGCGCTCACCAGGGAAATGCGCGCGAGGCCCGCCTTCGTCGCGAGGGCGGCCGCCTGCAACGTGCGCGGCTCGTCCGCCTCCGGCAGGGCGATCCTCTTCGGCTTCCTGGCCGCTTCGTCGCGGATCCTTCGAAGGGCGCTCATCGACGGAGAGTTAACCACAGGAAGGTCCCGAAGTAGGACAGAATCACCCGCGAATGTCCGACCCACTGAACTACCACCACCTTCGCTACTTCTGGGCGGTGGTCCGTGAAGGCGGCATCACCCGGGCGAGCGAAAGACTCCACGTCTCGCAGCCCGCGATCAGCGCGCAGCTGCGCGAGCTCGAGCGCGCTCTCGGCGCCCGGCTGTACACGCGCTCGGGGCGGTCGATCGTTCTCACCGACGTGGGGCGGCTCGTCTTTCAGTACGCGGAGCAGATCTTCGGCATCGGCAAGGAGCTCGTGGAGGTGGTGACCGGACGCGCGGCGCCTCGCCCGCGCGCGTTGTCCATCGGCATCGTGGACGCGGTTCCGAAACTCATCGTGTATCGGCTGGTCGAGCCCGCCCTGCGCCTGACCCCCGCGGTTCGCGTGGTGTGCGTCGAGGGCAAGCTCGACCGCCTGCTCGCCGATCTCGCCACCCATCACCTGGACCTCGTCCTCTCCGACGCGCCCGCGCCCGCCTCGGCGAAGGTCCGGGCCTATTCGCACCTTCTCGGCGAGAGCGGCGTCGGCTTCTTCGGGGTGCCCTCCTTTCGCGGACTCAGGCGGGATTTTCCGAAATCCCTTTCCGGGGTCCCGCTGCTCATGCCCGCGGAGGCCGCGACCCTGCGGCGCTCGATCGACCGATGGTTCGAGAGCCACGAGGTGACGCCCAGCATCGTGGGCGAATTCGAGGACAGCGCGCTCATGAAGGTCTTCGGTCAGAAGGGCCTCGGGGTATTCCCCGCGCCCCTGGCCCTCGCGCGGGACATCAAGGCCCAGTACGGCGCGGAGCTCGTGGGCCGGCTCCTGGGTCTGACCGAGCGCGCCTACGCCATCACGGTCGAGCGGCGGCTCAAGCATCCGGCCGCGGTGGCGATCTCCGAGAGCGCCATGGCGCTCTTCCGCTGAGCCTCGCTTCAAGGCCCTTATGATCCTGCGCCACCCATGAAAGCGCCCCGCGTCTACGTCACCGCCGACATTGGCCGGGAAGCGATCCTTCGCCTGTCGGGGGCCGGCTTCGAGGTGGAGGTCTATCCCAGCGTGGAGCCGCCCAGCTACGAAGAGCTCACCGCGAAGATCGAGTCCGGAATCGACGGGCTCGTGACCACCATCCGCGACCGGATCGACGAGGCGCTCCTTGCGAAGGGTGAAGCCGCGGGACTGAAGATCGTGGCCCAGGTGGCGGTGGGCTACGACAACATCGATGTTCCCGCGGCCACGCGTCACGGGATTCCCGTCGCGAATACGCCGGACGTCCTCTCCGACGCCACCGCGGAATTCGCCTTCTTCATGATGGGCGACGTGGCCCGCAAGCTCTATCCGTCCGAGGATCTGGTGCGCAGCGGCCGCTGGGGCGTGTGGCACCCGCATCACCCCTGGCTGGGCGACAACGTGGCGGGCAAGACGGTGGCGGTGATCGGCACGGGTCGCATCGGCAAGGCGTTCGTCCACAAGTGCGCGGGATTCGACATGGACGTGCTCTGCTATTCGCGCACCCGCGACGAGAAGTTCAGGGCCGATGTCCAGCGCGTCATGGACCTGCGCGCCGAACTCGGTTTCGGAAAGCGGCGCACCATCGAATACGCGACCCTCGAAGAAGCGCTGGCCACCGCGGATTTCGTGTCCCTTCACGTGCCCCTCATCAAGACGGGTCCCGACGCCACCGTCCATTTCATGAACGAGACGCGCCTTCGCCAGATGAAGCGCAACGCGTATCTGATCAACACCACGCGCGGCCCGGTGGTGGACGAGGATGCCCTGGCCCGCGCTCTGCTGGACGGGGTGATCGCGGGCGCCGCGCTCGATGTCTTCGCCAAAGAGCCCCTGCCCATGGATTCGCCGCTGCGCGACGAACGCCTGTTCCTCAAACTCAGGCTCTTCAACCATCTCGGCTCGGGCACGTACGAGACGCGCCTGTCGCCGGACCCGAACATCGGGATGGCCGGCCGCGCCGTGCAGTCCGTCATCGATCGTCTGGGAGGCGCCGACCCCCGGCAGATGGCCTGGGTCGTGAATCGATCCAACCTTCAGGGAGTCTTCGCCGGATGATGAAAAGGAACACCCAGCGACTTCTGATCGCGTTACTGACGAGCGCGGTGGCGGCCGCGGACGCGTTGGCCCGGCAGAAGGATCCGCCGCCCGAGCCCTCACCCACGCCGGCTGCGCGATCCCAGGCCGAGGTCACGAAGGCCCTTCCCACCGCGGGCTCGCTCACCGCACGCGTGGTGCAGCTCAATTCCGGCCTGGTGCTCGAGCGCGAGGAGAGTTCCGGTCTCTTTCCCGCCGAACCGTCGCGCTTCGCGTTCCGCGGCGGGTCGTGGACGCAGTCCCGCATCGAGATCGACGGCTTCGACGTCACCGACCCGATCTTCGGCGGCCGGGCCCTGGTCTGGGGTGCGGTCGAGCTGGGCGAGGTCGACGTTCGCACCGACTCGAAGGGGACCGTGCTCGTTCACGATCATCCCGGCTCTCATGCCCCTGGCCGCACGCGCGTCCTGCTCCAGGGGAACCTGGGTCTGTTCGACTCGAAGGGGACTACCGCAGACCCGATCCCTTCGCTCGCGCGCGGGCACTCTCAGTTCGACGGGGTGCTGGCCGCTTCCGGCGCGTCCTCGACGGGCGCCACGAACTGGAGCGGCGCGCTTTCCGGGGCGGACGTGTCCCGCTCGGAGCGCGACTCCGATCTCGAACGCGCGACCCAGAGGCTTGGTTTCGAAGGTCGGTTGAACCACATGACGGGCGACGATTCGTTCCGTGGTCTCGCGATGTACCAGGGTCGCCGCATGCCCTTCGGTTTCACCGCCACGGAAACACGGAGCACCGGCCTGTTGCTGGGCGCCGGGTGGGCGAGGCAGCACTCCCACGCGGTCCGGTTTCCGAGCCTGGGGGAGAGAAACGAGACCACGCTCAACGTGAGCTACCTGCGCGGAACCACCGACGATCCCGCCTTCGGATCGCCGTTGCCCTTCGAGCGCCTGGTGGACGGCCCCCCCGACTTCCAGGTCCCTTATCAATCGGTCGCCCAGCGGTTCGCGATCGAGGCCGCCCGGCGGGGATGGAACCTGGGCGATGTCGTGTCCTCGTCGGTGGTGGCGCGCTTCAGCCGGAGCCTGGGCCAGCGCGACCTTGCGGGAGGGACCTTCCAGGGCCTCGAAAGACTGCACGGCACCTCCGCCCGCCAGTGGACGTACTCCGCCGCCGCGCCCTCGCGCCTGGGCGAGACGCGCGCGAGCCTCAGCCTGGGCCTGGGCTACGGCCTTTCCGAGCGCACCCGGGTGAGCGGCGCGGTCGAACTGCAGCATGTGGCGGTGAGCGACCGTGACGGCGAGAAGATCCTCGGTTCCACGAAGGTCCTTCCCGAACTCCGCTTCGAATGGACGAAGAGCGAGGCCACGAGCTTCTACGCCGAGGCGTCGATCGGCACGGCTCCGACGCCTCTCTCGAGTTACGAGGCGGCGGCGAGCCACGCCCCCGCGGTGAGCGCCCGGCTCTGGCGGGACGCCAATCGCGACGGCCTCGCGTCACCCTCGGAACTGGGCATCGAGGTGGCGCGCCGCGGACCGGACTCGCTTTCCGTCGATCCCGATCTGTCCCTCCCCACCATGCGTCGGGTCATCGTCGGCTTCCGGACCAGGGTGCGGGGCATCGGCATTCACGCCACCGCGTTCGCGCGCCGCGACCGGGATCTCATCGAAACCGCACTCGACCCGCAAGGCTCTGAGATCGCGCGCGTCCGCAACATCCCCGATCCCTCCGGCGACATCGTGGGCGCGTCCGACGATCAGATCCTGCCCATCATCGAGGAGAGCCTCCGCTCTTTCACCCAGTCGAAGTACCTGCTCACCAATCCCGCCGACCACGACGCGCTGGGAGAGGGGGCCGAGCTTGGTTTCGAGACCAACTCGAAGCACGTCCACTGGGGCCTCATCGGCGCGGCGTTCCGCGATTCGGGCCGCGGCGGCAACCGCAGCCTGCGGGTGGGGGAGAACGATTTCGGCGTGGTGGGCGAGAGCTTCGACCGCACGAACGCCGACACCTACGGCTACGGCCGCCTCTTTTTCGACCGCGCCTACAGCCTGCGCATGTATCTGACCGCGAACGATGTCCGCGGTTTCACCTTCGGCGCGATCGGCCGCTACGACGACGGCCAGCCCTTCGCGCGCCTGGTGATCCAGAACGATCTTCCCCAGGGGCCCGACTTCGTGCAGGCGATACCGCGCGGCCGCGCGCGGCTTCACTACACCCTCTCGGTGGACGCCCGCCTCGCGAAGCGCTTCAACGCGGGCGGGGCCAGCGTCGAGGTCTCGGCCTCGGTGTTCAATGCCCTCGGCTCGCAGTTCGAGGCGGAGGAGCAGATCGTCTGGCAGGCCGACTACCGGAGGATCACCATGGTCCAGCCGCCGCGCGCCTTCGTGATCGGCGTGCGCATCGAGCGGTAGGCGCCGCGGCCCTGGACTACCGGCCGGAATGAAGCCGGGCGACGAAGCCCGTCAGCCGCGGGTCGCCGGGACGCAGGAAGAGCCGCCGCCGGCCCACGATCGACGGGCAATCGCGGGCCAGCGGCGAAATGCGACTAGGGAAGCGGGACCGGACACGCTCCGGCGTTCGGGCCGAGCGCGGTGAAGGGTGTGTTCGTGATTCCGCTGACGCTGATGTCGTCGATGTCCCAGCCGGGAGCCCCGGTCGACTCGTCGGCGCCGACGCGGAAGCGGATCCGGACGTCCTGATTCGCGTAGGCGGTTCCGAGGTTCCGGGTCACCGTGGCGAAGTTGGGCCACCCGGTCATGCGGTTGACGAAGGCGGGCCGGCTGGCGCCGATCGGGGCCGAGGTTGAGGCGTTGGTGGAACCGTTGTAGGCGCCGACGCCGATGTCGACCCAGGTGGCCCCGCCGTCGGTGGTGAGCTCGACCACGCCGCCGTCCCAACCCCCGCCCTCGAATGCGAAGCGATGGGAGAAGGAGAGAATCAGCGGGTCGGTCCCCACATGCAGGATCGGTGAGACCAGGACCTGCTCGTCGGGAAGGTCGCCCTTCTCGCCATCGGTCTGCCCGTTGTTGTCCGGTCCCCAGAAGACGTGTCGCGTGGGCGACAGGGCTCGCCGCTGCCAGGCCGCGATATTGGGCGCGGTGGTCGGGTCGCCCAGGATCGACCAGCCGTGGTTCGCCGACTCGACCGACTCGGTGGACGAGGAAGCCGCGATTTCATCGTAGTTGACGCGGTGGGTCGAAACCACGTTGAAGGCGCCAGGCAGCCCAAGTTCGGGGGCGTCGATGGACAGGGTGAAGTCGGTCTGGTCCGGGCCGGCCGCGCCGCTCAGGGCCACCTTGATGAATCCCGTGCTCTCATCGTTCTTCTGGACCGGTGGGAAATGGAGAATGTTCCCCTCGGGGAAGGTGACGAGCGGATTGCTGGACGAGAGCGTGATCGTGACGTGGTTGACGTTGTTGGGACCCTGGTTCTTGAGGGTGACGGTCAGCCGCCCGGTTTCGCCATTGTCGAGGACGCCGTCATCGCAGGCGCCGTCATCGGTCAGCACCGCGTTCACCAGTTCGAGCTGAGACAGTTCCCAGATTCCCCGGCCGTAGGTCGCGATCCGGATGAAACCGCCGTCTGGAGGCATGTAGATGTCGTTCACGCGCACGGTGGGAAGGCCGTTGCCGTAGGGTTCCCAGCTGTCGCCGCCATCGGTGGTGCGGTAGATCCCCACGTGGGTGGCCGCATAGATCGTGTTCCGCGCGGCGTCGCGCGGATCGAAGTAGACCCGGGTCACCGGCAGGTCGGGAAGGCCGGTCTGCTTCACCGCGTACGTGGCCGTCGACCACGGGGCGGCCGGACTGGCGATCGAAGCCTTGATCACCCGGACCGCGCCGGTGGCCTGGGCCACCGAGGTGATCCAGAGGTTCTGGTTGTCCTGCCAGGTCACGTTGGTCACGAAGCCCTGGTACCCCGGCACCTTGGTGATGAGGTCGATGTCGGTCCAGGTCGCGCCGCCGTCGGTGGAAACGTCGATGAAACCGCCTCCGGCCCCGACCGCGATCCGGTTCAGATCGCTGGGGCTGACCCCGAGGTTGTATGGGCTCGAGCGGAAGCGCCGCGCGCTCGGCAGCCCCGGTGAGGTGGGAGCGATGGCGGAAGCGATTCGTGTCCAGCTGAGGCCGCCGTTGACGCTTCGCCATACCCGCGAGTTCGAGAAGTGGAAGAAGACGCGGCCGCTCGGATCCAGGCTCGCGGGAGCGGGAACGATCGCAGTGAAGAAGCCGAAACCCACGTCGCTCAAGCCCGAAGTGGCCGAGGCCCAGTTTTGGAAAACCTCGGGAGGAGTGTTGCTGAGATTCGTCCTCATGCTCGAACCCTGCGCGCTGCCGATGACGGTGTTGGTGTTCCCCTGGCTGTATGCCGTCCCCATGCCATCGCCGCCGATCACCTGGTTGTGGATGGTCCCGTTGTCGGTGCGAAGGCGGGTGCCGTTGTCCTGGGTGCCGCCGATGACCAGATTCGGGAACGCGGGATTGCCGGCGGCGGTGTAGTACAAGTGGGTGGCAAGACCGTTGTTCTTGTCGCTGCTGAAAGTGACGCCGTTGTCGGTGGTGATGTTGAGGCCGCCGTCGTTGCCCAGGATCACGGTGGGCGTCCCCGTGGTCTTGAACGCGGCGGCGTGATGGTCGGCGTGCGCGTAGGGGAGGGTGGGGAACTGGCTGTAGAGCCACCAGGTATTGAGGCTCCAGGTTCCCCCGCCATTGGTCGACTTCGCCGTGGCCAGGTTGCCGCCGATCCAGACAGTGTTGCGGGTGGCGTCCGTGGGATCCACCAGGACCATCTGGTCGTACCAGCACTGACTCTGGCAGATGTTCATGTTCGGCATCGAAGAGTTGGCATTGGTCGGGATCTTGGTCGAGTTCACGCCGTTCGCCACCCAGGTCTGTCCCCCGTCGGTCGAGCGGTAGACATCCTTCATCTCGGCGTCGCCCACCGTGCTCGAGTAGGCATAGACGACCGCGTCTCCAGGGACCGCGACCCCTAGCGTGGTTCGGCCGTTGGCGTTGAACACGCCTCCGGCGTTGCTGATCGGGGCCCAGGTGGCGCCGCGGTCGGTGGACCGGTAGAGGGTGGTCGCGAAAGTGCATCGCAGGCCGACATTGGCCGTCGCGCAGGGCTGAGCGGAGGCGAGCCACCCCGCGCTGGTGCGCTCGATGCTCCACACCGACTGGCCGGAGAAGACGGCGATGGCGCTGTACGTCCGGCCCTCGTCCGCCGATCGGTACAAGCCGTTGTCGGTGGCCACGAGCACGATGTCGCGGTTGGTGCTGGTGTCGACCTTCACGTCGCGAACCGAAACCGCATTTCCCAGTTCGATGATGGGCTCCCAGGAGACCCCGCCGTTTCGGGACTTCGTCATGGCCCCGCCCACCAGGATCTGGTCGTAGGGATCGCCGAGGCCGAGATACAGAGTGTTCGGATTGCTGCCGAAGGCGACCGAACCGCCTCCCGTGGTCGGCAGGTCGTCGGTCAGGACATTCCAGGTGGTGACGCTGGAGGTCCAGTTGTTCGTCCGCCAGAGACCGCCGCCCGAAGTCAGGAAATAGACGATGTCCGGATTGGTGGGATGGGGAAGGATGGTGCGGGCGCGGCCGCTGTCGCGCACCTTGCCGGTGAAGCTCCCGTTCTGCTCGTAATCCGCGCCGGTGGGACCGATGTTGACCCACTTCGGTCCGGGGGCGTTCTTCTTGTCCGAATGCCGCCTCCCTTCCTTGATCGCGTTCTGGCGGAAGGTGGAAGTGACCACGCCCCAGGCCTGGCGCTGCCATTCCAGTCGGGCGGTGGCATCGTCCTGCTCGGCCCCCCCTCGGTTGGCCTCCGCCCCGGCCTGGCCGGGAACGGTGCGTTCGGTGGAATCCGCCGGCCGAACTTCCTGGGTTTGCGGCGAGCCGGTTGCAGCGATGCCGAGGAGGGCGACGCCGAAAACCAAAGATGTCTTCATTGACTGTATTGCTCTCATGGGACTCCTCTTGGTGAAGGAATGGGCTGCCTGGAGACGGGGCGACCACGGGTCGCAGCCGGCTCGGACTGGATTCTCAACATACGCCGCCCATGAGGGGTCGTCAACGCCGGCGTCCAGGTTCGGGGCGCCGCTCGGCGACACCAAACGTGCCTAGCGGTTCGCGCGAAGGCCGTTCACGAAACGGACGACCTGCGGGTCGCCGGGACGTAGAGAAAGCAGCGTCTCCGCCCACTTCAAGGCGCGGTCCTTCTCTCCCTTCTGCGCATAGAAGACGGCGAGGGCATAGGCCACGTTTGGATCCGCGGGGTCGAGGCGTTGCGCCTCGAGGAGGGCCTTCTCGGCGGATGCGCTCTGACCCGTCTGCTGCAGGGCGAGGCCGTAGTTGTAGTGAACGCTCGCGCGGTTCGGCAGCAGTTTCGTCGCTTTTCCCAGGGCCTCCGTGGCCTCTTTCATGCGCTTCTCCTCGGCCAGCAGCAAACCGAGGGAGTACTGAAGCTCCCCGATCTGGGGAAGGCGCTTCAGTCCCTCGGTCAGCACCCGCACCGCGTCTTCGTTGCGTGAGAGGGCGTTGTACAGGCGGGCGAGATTGGCGCGCGCGGGAGTGAAGTCCGGATCGATCCTGAGGGCCTGGAGGTAGTGCTCCTCCGCGAGCGTCGGCCGTGCGGTGTTTTCGTAGACCACGGCCAGGTTGAGGTGAGCGCCCGGCATGTCCAGCGCGAAGGTCTGAGTCCCGATGTATTCGGTCAGAGCCGCCTGGAAGGCCGGACGGGCGCTTTGTCCCAGCTGATCGAGGGGCACGAACGACAGGTTCCTGGCCGCGGTGGTTCGCACGGAGCGGACCGGATCGGTGAGGAGCGGGGTCAGAGTCTCGACGCGCTGGGCCACGCTCAGGCCGTCCACGGCATTGGCCGCGGCGGTGCGGACCTCGGCATCGGCGTCTCGGGCTGCCCCGATCCGCTCGGCGGCTCCGACCACGGGCTCGCCTCTCAGCTGCTCCAGGGCACTCGCGCGCACGATGGCCGGCATGGCCCGGTTGGCAATGAGCCGGGCCAGCGCCTCATTTCCCGACGGCTGACCCGCGCGCGCCGCCGCGAAGGCCTCGCCGTAGTGCGTTCCCTGCTTGCGCACGGGTCCGTACCACTTGACCACGGCGTCGGCGGACCATTGCGCTTTCTTGCCGACGTGGCAGGTCGTGCACGCGTCGGGCACGCCGATCTTCACCGCGAGGTCGGGGCGCGGGATCCTTATGCTGTGGTCGGGACGGAGCTGAATTCCCATGTAGGCCCGGGCCGGCATGTGGCAGGTGACGCACGAGGCGCCTTTGGAGCCTTCCTTGTGGAAGTGATGCTTGGGCGAATCGAAATTCCCGGCCGCACTGGGAAAACTCGGATTCGGATCCGGCTTGTGGCACTGGATGCAGACCTCGTTGCCCGGCAGCCTGAGTTTGCCGGTGTGGGCGTTGTGGCAGTTCGTACAGGTGACGCCGCGCTGGAACATGAGACTCTGACGGAACGAGCCGTCCACGTACACCTCTTCGAGTTGCTGGCCGTCGGGGTAGTAGAGCCTGTCGACCAGGAGGCTCGGCAGGTAGTTGTCGAGCACCGGCTCGCCGGGCGCGGGCCGGGGCGTGAGTTCACTGCGCCTCATATGGCAGGGCGCGCAGAATTCCGTCCTCCGTCGCGCATCCGCGCCGCGGATGTCCACGGTCAGGGCGTGAGGCTCCCGGGGCGGGGACGAGGGCCTCTGGCCCGCGCCCCTCAGACTCGTCTCCCATTCGACGTGCCGGCTTCCCGGCCCATGGCAGGCCTGGCAGGAGACGTTGTCCTCCGCCCATCGCGACGCGAAGGTGTCGGTCTTCGGGTCGTAACGTTTCTCATAGTCGGTGGTGTGACAGACGAGGCACATGGTGTTCGCGGTCTGGTACCGGCCGGTCCAGTGCAGGACATCGCCCGGGGGCGCCTTCTCGTTCGGATAGAGGTGGAACCACTTCCGGTTCGGGCCGTCCCACGCGATAGTGAGGGGCTGCAGCCTTCCCCCCGGCATTTCGATCAGGTACTGCTGCAGGGGCTCGAGGCCGAAGGTGTACTTGATCTGGAAGTCCGAGGGCTTTCCGTTAGCCCCTTCGATGTTCACGAAGAATTTGTCGCCGCGCTTGAAGAAACGCGCGGTGACGCCCCGGTCGGTGAAGGACGTGTTCTTGAAATCCCCCCGGACCGTCTCTTCCGTGGGCAGGGCCATGGCCTTCGCGTGGTGAGAGCCCCGCCACTGCCGCGCCTCTTCCTGATGGCAGCCGAGGCAGGCTCCGTTCTCCACGTACGCCGCGGGAACGGGTTGCGGGCCGGGCGAGGGCGCCGTTCCCTTTCCCCGCTGTAACCACCAGACCGCGGCGCCGGTGAGCACGGCCGCGAATCCGAGGGCGGCGAGGAGCCCCAGGGCGAGTCTTCGGACCATCAGCGACCGACGGCGGCCCCGTCGCGGTCACGACGGTCCGAGGCGCCTTCGAGGAGCCTTTCGGCCTTGTTCCACACGATGCCCTGGGCCACGCCCTGAGCGAAGGGATTCTCGCCGGTGGCATGGCCCCGCTGGTTCAGGATGGCGAGGGTGTCGGGCGAGACGCCGTTCTTCTCGAACTCGATGCGGTCGGGCAGCCACTGGTGGTGGAACCGGGGGAAGTCGACCGCGTCCTGGATGTTCATGCCGAAGTCCACGACGTTGAGGATGGTCAGCAGGACGGTGTTGATGATGGTCCTTCCGCCCGGCGAGCCGATGACCATGAAGAGATCCCCATCCTTCGCGAGGATGGTGGGCGTCATCGATGACAGCATCCGCTTGCCGGGCTGGGCCAGATTGGGCTCGGTGCCGATCAGTCCCTTGTCGTCGGTGAGGCCCGGACCGGCGTTGAAGTCGCCCATCTCGTTGTTGAGGAGGAACCCGGCCCCCGGGACCACGATCTTCGAGCCGTAGCCCGCTTCGAGGGTGTAGGTCATGGAGACCGCGTTCAGGTCCTGATCGACCACCGACAGATGCGTGGTCTCGTCGCTCTCCGCCGGCCACTCGAACGTGGTGGGCGTCGACACCGAGGCCTTGTCCTCGCGAATGGTCTTGCGCAGGTCCGTCGCGTATTCCTTCGAGGTCAGGCGCGCGATCGGCAGGTTCGGATTGAACGCGGGGTCGCCCAGGTAGCGGGCCCGATCGGCAAAGGCGCGCCGCATGGCCTCGGTGATGCGGTGAATGGTGGCCGCCGAGCGGGGACCGTCCTTGGCGAGGTCGTAACCCTCGAGCACGTTCAGCATTTCGATGAGCGCGGTCCCGCCCGAGCTGATGGGGGGCATGCTGACCACCTCGTAGCCGCGGTACGTTCCGATCACGGCCGGCCGCTTCTTCGGCGCGTAGGCTTTGAGGTCCGCCTCCGTGATGAGTCCTCCATTCGCCTTCATCTCCCTGGCGATGAGCCTCGCGGTCTCGCCCTCGTAGAAGCCGCGCGGTCCTTCAACGGCGATGCGCTGAAGAGTTTCGGCGAGGTCGGGCTGCTTGAGCAGGTCGCCCATCTCGTAGGGCACGCCGTTGCGCGAGAACTGCGCTATCGAGGCGGGATACTTCTTCATGCGGGGCAGAACGCTCTTGAGCGAGCGGGCCAGGCCGTCGGTGACGATGAAGCCCTCCCGCGCGAGGACGACCGCGGGCTCCACCAGGCGCCGCCAGGGCATCTTCTTCGAGCCCATCTCCGCCCAGGCCGCGTAGAGGCCGGCCACCGTCCCGGGCACGCCCACCGCGACGTGGGAATTGTGGTGAAGCTCCGCGTCGTATTTTCCGTCCTTGAGGAACATCTGCGGGTTCGCGAGTGCCGGTGCGGTCTCCCGGAAGTCGTAGGTGGCGCTCGTTCCATTGGCCAGCCGGTTCACGAGGAAGCCTCCGCCCCCGATGTTCCCCGCGGTGGGATGCACCACCGCGAGCGCGAAGGCGGTGGCGACGGCCGCGTCGACCGCGTTGCCGCCGTCCCTGAGCACATCCGCGCCCACCCGCGAGGCGATGACAGATTGCGACGCCACCATCCCGCTCCTGGCTCGAACCGGCTGTCCGGCCCGGGCCGACGGCGGCAGAGCCGTGACCCCGAAGGCCGCCACGAGAAGGAGCGATGTGAAGCGGGACGCGCGCATGATTCTTTTCCTCCGGAGGGACGCTCCATCTTACGAGCCCCGCGCCCCACCACCGAGCCCGGGCAGCGAGAAGTATCCCTCTCACGTCATTGCGAGGAGCCACTCCGTTTTGCAGTGCGACGAAGCAACCCCCTCTCGCCACTACCAAGCACGCCTCGGCCATTTATCCTCAACCCATGATCCGCCTCTTCGTCATCCTGGGTGTCCTGCTCGCCGGAGCATCCAAGGCCGCGGCGCAGGAGCCTCCCCCCGCCCAGTGGCTGAGGCTCGATCCCCTGCCGGGGGAGATGAAGCTCACCGCGCGCGAGAGTTTCGACGGCGTGCCGCCGCGTTTCGTCCTGCTCACCGACGGCTCGGTCTTCGTGGGGGGGCGCCGGGAGGTGCTGCGCGGTTTCCTCGACAAGACAGAGATGCAGGCCATCTCCACGCGACTCGACCTGGCGATGAAGTCCGTGGGCCGGGCCTCTCCGCCCACTCTCGTCATGGGCCAGGGCCCGGGTGAAGGCGAGGGTTCCGCCATCTTCAGGTTCTCGGCGCTGCTCGGTGCGCCCCTGCAGGTCGTGGTTATGGGCAGGCTCCCTCCGGCGGGCGGTCCGGCCCTGATGCCCCTGCCCGATTTCATCCGCTATCTCGTGGGGTTTCGCCATCCTTCGCTCAAGCCCTGGGATCCCTCCGAGTTCACGATGATGGTCCGCGAGAAGACGCTGACGGGAGGCTGCCGCGCCCCGAAGGGGCTTCCTTCCCTCGCCCAGGCCGTGGGCGTGGAGACCACGGTATCCGAGAGGCTGACCCGGAGCTTCCCCACCGGCCCCGACATGACTCAGGTGTGCGAAGGTTCCAGGCGATACACGGTGGTGTTCAGGCCCCTCATCCCCGGGGGCCGCTAGAACGTTCATGGCGACTGAATCGAACCTCGAGGTTTTCTAGTCATGGCCCGGTCCCCGGCCTGTGCCTCCTCGGCGCGGTCTACTTCACGTTCCGCTCGTAGCGGGCCCGAAGTGGCGGGCGAGTAGACTCCCCATCCCCTCCCGTCGAGGGTCGTTTGCAGTCTCGAAAGCAAGTAGCCAGCGTGTCCTTCACCACCGACGTTCTGCTCAAAGACGGCGAGTCCCTGCGCATTCGCGCGGTTCGCCCCGACGACCGGGAGCTCCTGGACCGGGAGTTTCCCCCCGGGCTCCAGGATCATGACTTCGACCGCGACTTCGGCCTCGTGGCGACCCAGGGCTCGGGGGAAGAACAGATCGTGGGCTTCGGCCGTTTCCATCGGCTCGAGGCGGCCCCCGACGCGGTGCCGCGCGCGGAGTTCGCCCTGTCCGTGGCCGATGCCTGGCGGCAGCGTGGTGTGGGGACGGCGCTTCTCGAACAGATGACGAGTGCCGCGTCGCGCCTCGGGATCGAGCGCTTCGAAGCCGATGTGCTTCCCGGGGCGCCGGTGATGGTGGATCTCCTCGCGCATCTCGGCTTCGACATCGGGAGCGAGACGCGCGCGGGCGTCATCCGCCCCTGGTTTCCCGTCCGCCTCACCGAGGCGTCCCGAAGGGCCATCGACGCGCGGGCCTCCGCAGCCTCCGCCCGGAGCGTCCGCGCCCTCTTCGAACCGCGGTCCGTCGCCCTTCTCGGCGCGTCGCGAAAGACCCTCACCATCAGCGGCACCCTGCTCCGGAACCTTCGCGAGAGCTTCAAGGGCGCCATCTACCCCGTGAACTCCGCGGGAGGGGAGATCCAGGGCCTGCCCGCGTTCACGAGTGTGGCCGCCATCGGAAGACCCATCGACCTCGGCATCATCGCGGTGCCCGCGGCGGGGGTCCTCCAGGCGGTGCGCGAGTGCGCGGAGGCGGGAGCGAGCGGCGTGGTGGTGATCTCCGCGGGCTTCGGGGAAATGGGACCCGAGGGCACCGCCGAGCAGGAGCGGCTGCGCGACTTCGTGCGCCGCTCCGGCATGCGCATGGTGGGCCCGAACTGCATGGGCATCCTCAACACGGATCCGCGGGTCGGGCTGAACGCGACCTTCGCGCCGACCTCGGCCCCCCCGGGGAACGTGGGGATGCTGTCGCAGAGCGGATCGCTCGGCGTCGCCATCCTGGAGCACGCGCACGACCTTCACATCGGCATCTCGACCTTCGTCTCGGTGGGAAACAAGGCCGATGTCTCGGGCAACGATCTGCTCGCGTTCTGGAAGGACGATCCGCGCACCGACGTCATCGCGCTCTACCTCGAGAGCTTCGGGAATCCGCGGCGGTTCGCGCGCCTCGCCCCCGAAGTGGCGAGGCGCAAGCCCATCGTGGCGGTGAAGGCGGGCCGGTCCGCCGCGGGCACCCGGGCCGCGTCCTCGCACTCCGCGTCGCTCGCGTGCCTCGACGTGGGCGTCGACGCGCTCTTCGAGCAGGCCGGGGTCATTCGCACCAGCACCCTCGAAGAACTCTTCGACGTGGTGGCCCTCCTCTCCACCCAGCCCTCGCCCGAAGGACCTCGGGTGGGCGTAGTCACGAACGCCGGCGGTCCCGGCATCCTCCTCGCCGACGCCTGCGAGGCGCAGGGCCTCGTCCTCCCTGAACTGGACGCTCGGTCCCTGGAACAGCTGAGATCGTTCCTGCCCGCCGCCGCCGGCTTCAAGAATCCCATCGACATGATCGCGTCCGCGACCCCCGAACAGTACGAGCGAACCATCGAGGTTGTGGGCCGGGATCCAAACGTCGACGCGGTGATCGTGGTCTTCGTGCCCCCCCTCGTGACCACGGCCGAGGAGATCGCGGTCGCGGTGGCGCGGAGCGCTTCGACCGTGCCCGCGCACAAGACGGTGCTGACCGTGTTCCTCGCGAGCAAAGGCGCGCCGCCCATGCTTCCCTCCGGCGGCCGGGGTCGTCTTCCCTCCTACACGTTCCCCGAGAACGCCGCGCGCGCCCTCGGCGCCGCTCTCAAGTATCGACGCTGGCGCGACCGCCCCGCGGGCGAGGTGGTGCGCCTGAGCGATGAACAGCGCGCGGAAGCCCGCCTCATCGTCGAGAAGTCGCTTGACGCCAGAAGCGAACGCCACTGGCTGGAGACCGAGGACGTACGCGCTCTGCTCGAGGTTGCGGGGATCGCCATGGCGGACACCCGGGTCGCGTCCCCCGAGGACGCGGCCGCAGTTGCGCGCGCCATGGGCTTCCCGCTGGTCGCGAAGGCGGTGGCCCCCGGCCTCGTGCACAAGACCGACGTGGGGGGGGTCGCCCTCAATCTACGCAGCGAGGCGGAGGTTTCCGCCGCGGTCACCGCCATGCGCGGCCGCCTGACCACTGCGGGCTTCGCGCTCGAGAAGGTGATCCTGCAGAGGCAGATCGAGGGGGGTCTCGAAGCCCTCGTCGGCGTGGTGGTCGATCCCACGTTTGGTCCCCTCCTGGTCTGCGGCATCGGCGGCGTCCAGGTCGAACTCCTGCGCGATGTGTCGTTCCATCTGCCCCCGGTGAGCGACCTCGACGCCGGGGAAATGATCGATCGCCTGAGGTTGCGGCCGCTCTTCGACGGATATCGGGGGAGTCCGCCCACCGATCGGGCCGCGCTGATCACCCTGCTCCAGCGACTCTCGGCCCTGGTCGAGGAGATGCCCGAACTGCGGGAACTGGACCTGAATCCGGTCAAGGTGATGCGCCCCGGCGAGGGAGCCATCGTCGTCGATGCGAGGATCCTCGTGGGCCGCCCCGGGTCGTGACCGCGCTTCACGCGAGCACGGGAATTCTCACCGTCCTCGCTTTCTGGGCGTTGTGGTACTTCCTGGATCCGCCGTTACGTCCGGAGGGTGTGTCGTGGCCCCGTCTGCTCCTGTGGATCTTCACGCCTCTCGGCATGTACCTCTTCCTCTCTCGCCACCGCGAACCGCCTTCCACCATGGGGTCTCCAGTCGGAAACGAGGGTGTGGTCGCGGAGGCCGCGCCGCTCGAAGTGGAGGTCTTCGGATCTTTCTGGCACGCCCGATCGGTTCGCCCGGAGGAACTTCGAAAAGGCGATCGCGTCCGCGTGGTCGACCGCGACGGTCTGACCCTTCTGGTCGAGCGCCTCTCCTGACCGCTTACAATCGCTTTTCAGCATGACGCGCTCCCAGGTTCTCGAGGTCGTTGGAAGCGACCGCGACGAGCGAGCCCTCGTCGACGCCATCGACTTCGACCGCCTTCCGCGGCACGTGGCCATCATCATGGATGGCAACGGACGCTGGGCCAAGAGCCGTTTCCTCCCCCGCCTCGAAGGTCATCGGGCGGGGGTCGAGTCGGTCCGCTCCACCGTCGAGACCGCGGCGCGCCTCGGGCTCGAAGCCCTCACCGTCTATGCCTTCTCGACCGAGAACTGGAAACGGCCCAACGACGAGGTGTCCGGCCTCATGGGTCTCCTCAAGCTCTACATCCGCCGGGAACTGCGGACGCTCCAGGAGAACAACATCAGGTTTGGCGTGGTGGGTGGTCTCGACGGCCTCCCGAAAGATGTCCAGGACGAACTCCGGCGCGGCATCACGGAGACCGCGCACCTGACCGGCCTTCAGTTCTCCCTGGCCCTCAACTACTCGGGCCGTTCCGAGCTCACCGACGTGGTGCGCCGCATCGCCCTCGAGGCAAAGGTCGGCACCCTCGATCCGGCCACGATCGATGAAGCCACCATCGAGAAGCACCTGTTCACCGCCCACCTGCCCGAACCGGATCTCCTGATCCGCACCAGCGGCGAGCTGCGCGTGTCCAATTTCCTCCTCTGGCAGATCGCGTACGCGGAGATCTGGGTCACCGACGTGCTGTGGCCCGACTTCCGGCGCCGGCACCTGCTCCAGGCCATCGCCGATTTCCAGAAGAGAGAACGCCGCTACGGCGGCATCACCGCGGCCACCTCGCGGGCATGAGCCTGTTCTCCTCGAACCTCTTCCGGAGGGTCGCGACCGCGGTGGTGGTTCTTCCCGTGGTGGTGGCCATGATCGCCCTCTTCCCCCAGCGCGGCCCGTGGATCCTGGCCGCGATCCTCTGCGTTCTCGGAGTGAGCGAAGCCCACACCCTGCTCGCCCGCGGAGGCCTCCACGCCTCGCACATCTCGTTTCTCCCCGGCATCGCCCTCTTCTTCGAGATGGCGGGAACTCCCGACGCGGCCCACGCCTTTCCCATCACCGGGCTCCCCATCGTGGCCGCGGTGGCCGCGGCGTTCGTCGCGGTATCGCGCGCGGACCGTTTCGGCATTCCCGTTCTCGCCGCGGAGGGCGCGGGTGCGTTGTGCGGGCTCCTGATCGGACTCGGCGCCGGCTCCTTCGCGGCCCTTTCGAGCCTGCCCCCGATCGAGGAAGGCACGTCGCGCATCGCCCTGCTGCTCGCCGTGGTCATCTCCTCCGACGTGTTCGCGTATTTCACCGGCCACGCCTTCGGCCGCCACAAGCTCGCGCCCCAGGTTTCGCCGGGCAAGACCGTGGAGGGGGCGATCGGGGGGCTCGTGGGGGCGGCGCTCGCGAGCGCGCTCGTGGCCACCCTGCTCTTCCCGGATCAGTCGCCGGGGCTCGTGGTCATGATCGGGGTGCTGGTGGCGATCGCCGGCATCGTGGGCGACCTGCTGGAGAGTCTGTTCAAGCGCTTCGTCGGGGCCAAAGACTCGGGAACCCTCTTCCCGGGGCATGGCGGGGCCCTCGATCGCATGGACGCATTCATCCTCGCCGCTCCTCTCCTCTACGCGTTCTTCCGGACCGTTTCCTGAGCCGTTCCAACCGGGGTGAGCGCGTAAGATCGAAGGCCCCTCGTTTGTGAGGGAGTTCTTTAAGAGGTATGGAATGGACTTCGAACTGAGCGCGGATCAGCGGCTCCTCAAGAAAACCGTCCGCGATTTCGCCGAACGCGAGTTGAAGCCGAATTCCCGGGCGTGGGACGAGGCTCAGCAGTTCCCTCGCGAAATTTTCAGGAAACTGGGCGAGCTGGGACTGCTCGCCGTGGTGTTCCCCGAGGAATACGGCGGCTCGGGCATGTCGACGGTGGACTACACCATCGTCATCGAGGAACTCGCTCGGGTCGACGCGGGTGTGGCCTTGTCGACCGCGGCCCACAACTCTCTCTCCTCCGGCCACATCTTTCTGGCCGGCAGCGAGGAACAGAAGAAGAAGTACCTTCCCAAGCTCGCCACCGGCGAATTCGTGGGAGCCTGGGGCCTCACCGAGAACAGCGCCGGCTCGGACGCCAGCGGCACCAAGACCGTCGCGGTCAAGGACGGAGACTCCTGGATCCTGAACGGGTCGAAGACCTTCATCACCAACGCGAGCTTCGCCGAGGTCGCGGTCATCATGGCCGTCACCGACAAGACCAAGGGGAACAAGGGCATCTCCGCCTTCCTGGTGGACCGCGGGACCAAAGGCTTCCGGCCGGGCAAGAAGGAAGACAAGCTGGGGGTGCGCTCGTCCGACACTTCCGAGCTGATTCTCGAGGATTGCCGCATCCCCTCCGGCAACCTGCTTGGCGAACTCAACAAGGGCTTCATCGACACCCTGAAGATCCTCGATCGCGGGCGCATCGGCATCGCGGCGTTCTCGATCGGCATCGCCCAGGGCGCTTTCGAAGCGGCGCTTTCCTACGCGAAGGGCCGCAAGCAGTTCAATCAGGCCATCGCCGAATTCCAGGGTATCCAGTTCAAGCTTTCCGAGATGGCCATGAAGATCGACGCGGCCCGGCTGCTCATGTTGCGCGCGGCGGCGCTGCGCGACCAGGGCAAGGAGCACAAGACGGAATCGGCCATGGCGAAACTCTTTGCGAGCGAGATGTCGGTGGAAGTGGCGCTCGAGGCCATCCAGATCCACGGCGGCTACGGCTTCGTGAAGGACTATCCGGTGGAGCGCGCGTTGCGCGACTCCAAGCTCGGCACCATCGGCGAAGGCACGAGCGAAATCCAGAAACTCGTGATCGCGCGGTCCCTTCTCGCTTAACGTCGGCCCGGGACGCACCCTTTCTAGTCGCATGAACCTGCCCGAAGACAAGGACATCCTGCGCGGCGACATCCGCGCGGTGGCGCGGGCGATCCGCGCGGTGGAGGACGACTGGCCCGGTTCCCGCGCTCTTCTGACCCGCCTCTTCCCGCACGCCGGCCGCGCCCTGACCCTCGGGATCACCGGGCCTCCCGGAGCGGGGAAGTCGACGCTGGTCGACCGCCTGACCACGCATTTCCGCAAGGCGGGGAAGACGGTGGGCGTGGTGGCCGTCGATCCCACGTCTCCGTTTTCCGGCGGCGCCATCCTGGGCGACCGGATCCGCATGCAGAACCACGCGACCGACGATGGCGTCTTCATCCGGTCGATGGCGACCCGCGGCGCGCTCGGAGGTCTCTCCGCCACCACCATGGCCGCTCTCCTCGTGCTCGACGCCTCGTCGAAGGACGTCCTGATCGTCGAGACCGTGGGCGTCGGGCAGGATGAAGTCGATATCGCCTCGGAAGCCGACCTCGCGATCGTGGTCCTCGTCCCCGGCCTCGGCGACGAGGTTCAAGCGCTCAAGGCCGGCATCATGGAGATCGCGGACCTGTTCGTGGTGAACAAGGCCGATCGTGACGGCGCGGATCGCCTGGCCTCCGAGATCGAGATGATGCTCTCTCTCACCGGCGACACGAAAGGCGACCGGCCGCCCGTAGTGCGCACCGTGGCCTCGACGAGCCAGGGCATCGAGGAACTCGCGAAGACCATCGAAGAGGTCCGCGCCCGTCGTGAACAAAGCGGCGAGCTCGCGGCCCGTCGCCGCGAGAGGCTGCTGCGACAGTTCGAGGCTCAGGTGGAAGGACTGCTGCGCGAAAAAGTGCGCCGCCGCATCGACGCCCTCGATTCCAGCCTGCGCCTGCGCGAACGGGTCCAGAATCGGCTGATCGATCCCTATTCGGCGGCGGATGAGACCCTGGCCGGCATCGAAATGACCCCGGAGACTCCATGATTCTGAAGATCGACCATCTTGGCATCGCGGTGAAGGACATGGCCGAGGCCCGGCGCGCCTACGAGGCCCTCGGCTTCAGGATCGAAGCCGAGCATGACGTGCCCACCGAGAAGGTGAAGGCCGCCTTCATCACCGTGGGCGAATCCCACCTCGAGCTTCTCGAGCCGACCGACCCGTCATCGGTGATCGCGAAGTTTCTCGAGAAGCGTTCCGGTCTGCACCACATCTGCGTGCTGGTCGACGACATCGAGAAGTCCATGGCCGAGATGAAGGCGGCGGGCGCGCAGCTTCTCGATGAAAAACCGCGGATCGGCGCGGGCGGCTGCCGCGTCGCCTTCATCCACCCGAAGTCCGCGGCCGGCGTCCTTCTCGAACTCAAGCAGGCCTGAAATGGAAATGAATCACACCGCGGACATCGGCATCATCGGAGGCAGCGGCCTCTACGACATCGAGGGGTTCGAAGCCCAGGGCGAGGCCTTCATCGAGACCCCCTTCGGAAAACCGTCGGACGCCATCATGGTGGGGACGTTCGGTTCACAAAGTGTCGCCTTCCTGCCCCGCCACGGTCGCGGCCATCGCATCTCGCCTTCCGAGATCAATTTCCGCGCCAATATCTGGGCCATGAAGTCCCTCGGAGTCCGGTGGATTCTCTCCGTCTCCGCGGTGGGGTCGCTCAAGGAGCAGTACGTCCCCACCCACATGGTGACGCCCGATCAGTTCATCGACCGGACGTTCGGCCGGAAGGGCACGTTCTTCGAGGGCGGGATCGTGGGCCACGTGGGCTTCGCCCATCCGGTCTGCAGACACGTTCACCGGATCCTGGGCGAGGCCTGCCGGCGCGCGGGCGCCACCGTCCACGAGGGCGGCACCTACGTCTGCATGGAAGGGCCGCAGTTTTCGACCCTCGCCGAGTCGAATCTGTACCGCTCCTGGGGCGCCGATCTCATCGGCATGACCAACCTCCAGGAAGCGAAGCTCGCCAGAGAGGCCGAGATCTGCTACGCGACCCTGGCCATGGTCACCGACTACGACTGCTGGCATCCCGACCACGACGCGGTCACCGTCGACCAGGTGGTGGCGGTGGTCCGGAAGAACGCCTCCATGGCAAAGGCCATCCTCAAGGCCGCGGTTGAGCAGTTCCCGGCCCCCCGCGACTGCGAGTGCGAGAGCGCGCTCAAGTTCGCGATCATGACCGCGCCCCACCTCATTCCCGAGAAGGTCAAAAAGGACCTGGCTCCCATAATCGGGCGCTACTTGAAATAGGCTTCCAGGCCGCGGACGCCTCGATTCTTCTCGCCACCTCTCTCCACATCCGCCGTTCCCTCACCCAGGAAAAGCACCCAACAAGCCATGTCTGTTCTCGTAGTTGGAAGCGTCGCGTACGACACGCTTGAAACCCCCGCCGGCCGCGCCGAAAAGGTCCTTGGAGGCTCGGCGTCCTATTTCGCCCTGGCCGCTTCGTATTTCACGGACGTCAACATGGTGGGAGTCGTGGGCGACGACTTCGGTCCGGAGCAGATGAGTGCTTTCGAGGGCCGGCGGATCGATCTGCAGGGGCTCGAGCACGCGCCCGGGAAAACCTTCCACTGGCAGGGAAAGTACTCCACCGATCTCAATTCGCGCGAGACCATCTGCACCGATCTGAACGTCTTCGAGCACTTCAAGCCGAAGCTTCCCGAGAGCTATCGCAAGTCCGATCGCCTCTTCCTCGGCAACATCGAGCCCACCCTGCAGCGTGACGTCCTCGAACAGGTCGATGACCCGCAGCTCGTGGGCTGCGACACCATGAACCTGTGGATCAACCACCGCCTGGAGGAGCTCAAGAAGACCCTGTCGAAGGTCGAAGTCCTCCTGATCAACGATTCGGAGGCGAAGGAACTCGCGGGGGACTGGAACGTGATCCGGGCCGCCCGGAAGATCCGCGCCATGGGTCCGAAGACCCTCATCATCAAGAAGGGCGAGCACGGGGCCCTGCTCTTCCAGGAAGACTCGTGTTTCCTCGCCTCCGCGTTTCCGCTCGAGCACGTGAAGGACCCGACCGGCGCCGGCGACTCTTTCGCGGGCGGCCTCATGGGCTACCTCGACCAGTCGGACTCGCACGACGAATCGACCTTCCGCCAGGCCGTCATCATGGGCTCGACCGTGGCGTCGTTCTGCTGCGAGGACTTCGGGGTCGAGCGTCTGCTCACCCTGACCCAGGACGAGATCCACGACCGGTTCCACGAATTCGCGTCGATGGTCCACTTCGACCGGCTGCCCGTGAGCAACCTTTGAGATGAGCGGGGGCTCGATCCGTCGCGACGCGGTTCTCCTGATCGGCTCGATCGCCCTCTCCTACCCGATCGGGCTCGCCCTCGATCCCTGGTTTCTCCTTCCCGCGCTCAACGCTCTGCCCGCGTGGTGGATCATGACCCGCCGCCTGCGCGCCGGCGATCTTCGCGGCGCGGTGCTGCTGATGCTGGTGTTTCCCCTCGCCCTCGCTGTCTTCGGCACGACCAGCCTCGCCCTGTGGCCCACCACCGACGGTTTCCCGCCCCGGGTGTTCAACGGCCCGGAGTACCGCGCGGAGATGTTCCACTGGATCCGCTTCGGCGGCGGGACGGAAGGGAACTGGCGCCTCTTCCTGCCCCTGCACGTCACCCACCTGGTGGTGTTCGTGCTCGTGAGCCTGCTTTCCGGGAGCCTGGTCTCGATCACCGGCGGCGCCGTCCTCGTGAACTACATGAACGCGTACGTGGCCTCGATTCACCGCGCGGGAGCGCCCCTGTGGGCCACGGTTTTCTTCGGCTGGCAGCCGTATGCGATCTGCCGGGTGGCGGCCTTCTGCATCCTGGGCGTCGTTCTCGCCGGCCCCGTGCTCTCCCGCGTCTTCCGCTATCCGCCTCAGCCGTGCAAGCACCTGCGCCCCTGGGTGCTCACCGCCTCCTTCCTGATCCTGGCCGACTGGACGACCAAGGCTGCGATCGCGCCTACCTGGGGACGTATCCTGAACTCAGCCATTCCCGTGAATCTGCCTCCGGCCCAGCCCGAGAGCCCGCACGCCGGGCATCACTGAGACAGGAAACCGGAGACCTCGTCGGCGGCGCGCCGCGTGGCCCCGCCTCTGCCCAGTTTTTCGCGCACTTCTTCCAGGTTCTTGAGCATCTCGGTTCGTGAGGCGCCCTCGTCGAGGACGCGCAGAGTCTCTTCCGTGACGCGCGAAGGGGTGAAATCGCCCTGGATCAGCTCCGGCACCACCACGCGGCCGGCGATCAGGTTCACCATCGCGTAGTTCGAGACGCTGAGCAGCGGCTTGCCCAGCGTGTAGGTCAAAGCGGAGAGCCGATACACGACCACCATGGGGGTGAGAGTGAGCGCGGTCTCGACCGTGGCCGTGCCGGAGGCCACCACCGCGACTCGCGCGGCCGACAGCACGTCGCGGGTCGCGCCCTCCTTGACGATGACGCCGATTCTCTTGGCCTCCTGAAGCGCGTCCGCGCGCAGATGAGGCGCGGCGGCCAGGATGAACTGCAGGTCGGGGCGCTTCTCGCGGAGGAGTCTTACCGCGCCCATCATCGGCGGAAGGTTGAATCCCACCTCCTTGTTCCGGCTGCCGGGGAGGAGGGCGATCACGGGACGATCGCCTTCGAGCCCGAGCTTTCTCGCGATGGCCGCGCGATCCGCGGGGGGCCTCATGTGGTCGATCAGGGGATGGCCCACGAACGTCACCGGCACCCCCGCATCGCGATAGATCTGTTCCTCGAACGGGAAGATCACGAGCATTTTCGCGACGTCGCGCTTGACGTCCTTGATCCGGCCCCGCCGCCACGCCCAAAGCTGGGGCGACACGTAGTACACCACCGGGATCCCGAGCTTCTTCAGTTCACGGGCCAGCCGCAGGTTGAAGTCTGGATAGTCGATCAGGACCGCGACATCCGGCCGGAACCGGGCCGCTTCGGCCACCACCGAATCAAAGAGAGTCTTGATTCGCCTCAGGTGGGAGAGAACTTCGAACAGACCCACGACCGCGAGATCCTTGAGATGGGCGAGCAGTCGTACGTGCTCCGCGGCCAGTCGGTCTCCGCCCAGGCCTACCGCTTCGAGATCGGGATGCTGTTTCCGAAGTTCGGCCACGAGTTCGGCGGCGTAGAACTCGCCCGAAGGTTCGCCGCAGGAGATCAGAAGCCGCGGCATTCGTTTCTACTTCGCACTCGTCGTCCCGAAGAGATGCTTGTCGAACCAGTCGAGATTCTCCTGCAGGGCGTGTCGAAGAGCCTTGGGCTTGTTGAGGGAATGGCCGAAGCCCTTGTAGAGGGCGAGCCGTGTTTCGACCCCCTGATCGCGCAGGCCCTGGTACAGCTCGAAGGCGTCGGAAACCGGGACTCGCTGATCCGCGTCGCCGTGCTGAATGAGGGTCGGCGCCTTCGCTCCCTTGATATAGGTCATGGGCGAAGTCTTTCGGTAGATCTCGGGGTCGTCCCACGGCGTCGCCTTCAGGTACTGGCGGGTGAAGGGATGGATGTCGGTGCTCACGTAATACGTGACCCAGTTCGAGATCCCCGCGCCCACCGAGACCGCGCGGAACCGCGCCGAGTCGTGGGTGGTGAGGAACGCCGAAATGTAGCCGCCCTGGCTCCAGCCCATGACTCCTACCTTCGTCTTGTCCACGATGCCCTTCGCGATCAGGCTGTCGATTCCGGAGATCACGTCCCAGGCATCGCCCACCCCGAGATTGCGGACGTTCAGCGACCGGAAAGCTTCGCCGTAACCAGCGCTGCCCCGATAGTTGGGCTCGAGGATGAGGGCGCCCTTCGCGAGCCACGCCTCCATCGGGTAGACGTAGGTCGCGCCGAAGAGGCTCGGCCGTGACACCCCGGTCGGGCCGCCGTGGATGATCACGAGGAGCGGCGCGGCTGACCCTGCCTTGTATCCCGCGGGCTTTCGCAGCACGCCCTCGATGGTGGCGCCGTCCGTGCTCTTCCACGACACCACCTCGCTGGTTCCGAGGGTCAGTGAGCCCAGCTCACCGCCCAGGTCCGACAGCTTCTTCGCGGGGCCTCCCGACGCCGCACCCGCGAACACTTCCGGGTAGGCGCTCGCCGAGCTTCCCACGAAGGCGAGGCTGAGGGCGTCGCCGCTGAACGCGAACCCCGTGGCGATGGGCCGATCGAGGGGAACGCGCGCGACCGCCTTTCCGGCCGGGTCGACCTTGAAGAGGCCGGCCTCCGTCTTCTGATTGGCGGCGAGGAAGATCCCGTTCCTGGTCCACGCCACCAGACGCAGATCCTCGTCGAAGGAAGCGGTGATCGGAGTGATCGTCCCGCCCGCGGCCGGGATGGTCGCCACCTTGCCGTTCCGGTAGTAGTAGGACGCGACTTCCTGCATCGCGGTGGCGAAAGCGATCTGCCGGCCATCCGGCGAGTAGTGGGGATCGCCGTCCGGGCCGTCCTGGCTCACGAGCGGACGGACGGTCGCGGATGCGGCGTCGACGACCGAGATGTTCGAGGTGACGCTGAACGAGGGGTCGGTGCTCTGAGTGAAGTCGAAGGCGATCTCGCGATCGTCCGGGGACCAGTCGAAAGCGCCCACCACGAAGGTGCCCGAGGTCAGACGCTTCGTGACCCCGCTCTCCACCTCGATGACGTGGAGGTGCGCGGGGTTCGTGGCCTCGTCCTCGATGGTCACGTCGCCATAGAGCTTCTGCCTTTCCTTCATGGCCTCGGTCTTCGGGTCGGAAGCGACGAAGGCGATCCGCTTCCCATCGTGCGAATAGCCGAAGCGCGACACCCCTTCCTCGGCGCTCGTGAGCTTGCGCGCCTCGCCCCCCGAAAGGCTCATCACATAGACCTGCCGCTTCCCGTCGCGATCGGAGAGGAACGCCAGCGACGAACCGTCCGGCGAGAAGGCCGGGGCATCCGAGGACTTCTTCGATTGCGTGAACGCACGCGACGTTCCGGACCTGACGTCAGCGAGCCAGATCTCGTTCTCGAACGTGTTCTCGTCCCAGTTGGCCTTGCGGACCACGTAGGCCACGCGGGAGCCGTCTATAGAGATCGCGGGCTGGGAAACCCGCTTGAGCGCCACCATCTCGTCGATGGTGGGCACATGCGTGTCGGCGAGCGCGAGAGTGGGAAGGAAGATCGCCAGCAGCAAAAGTCGTTTCATTTCACACCCCATTTCGCGAACCATGCGAGTTCTCTCTCGATCTTGTCGACCTGGTGGTTGGGCTCGCGGAAGCCGTGCGGCTCGCGCGGATAGGTCACGAACTCGGTCGGCACGCCCAGCTTCTTCAGGCCCAGATACAGTTCCTGCCCCTGGCTCGTGGGCACGCGGTCGTCGGCCTGGCCGTGGAGGATGAGGGTCGGCGTCTTCACCTTCGTGATCCCGGCCATGGCCGAGGCTGCCCAGTAGGTGTCCGCCTTCGCATAGGGCGGCCCGCCGAAATAGTCGTCGAGGGTCGAGGGGATGTCGTTCGTCCCGTACATGCTGAAGAGGTTGGTGAGGGCGGCGCCGCAGCTCGCGGCCTTGAAGCGGGTGGTCTGGGTGATCGACCACGCGCACATGTAGCCGCCGTAGCTCCATCCGTGCAGGGCCATGCGGTCCGGATCGGCGACGCCCTTCGCGACGAGAGAGTCGACACCGCTCATGATGTCCTGGAAGTCGCCCCTGCCCCAGTCGTTCACGTTCAGCCTCTGGAAGGCATCGCCGTAGCCGGTGCTGCCGCGGAAGTTCGGCTGGAACACCGCATATCCCCGTCCGGTGAGAATGTGGTGATAGTTGTTCATGGCGGCGGGGAAGGTGAGGGTGTAGGCACCCGAGGGCCCACCATGAACGTGCACGATGAGCGGCAGCTTCTTTCCCGCCGAGCCTTCCGGTCGGTGGAGCAGGCCCTCGATCTCGCGGCCATCCGGCGCCTTCCACCGCACCACCTCCGTGACGGAGAGAGCGAAGTCGGAGAGCTTCGGATTGAGCGTGGTGAGTCGCCGGGCCGCCGTGGCGGCGATGGGAAGCGAACCCGGATCGACGCTTTGCACGTAGACGTCGCTCGGCGAGCGCGGATCCTGACGCAGGTAAACGAGCGAGGGAGCGCTCGTCGCCAGTCCGGGCGAGGACACGGTGAAAGCGCCGCTCATCAGCGCCCGGGGGGCGCCACCCCTGGTCGCTACGGAATAAAGCCGACCTTCGACCCCCACGGTGGCGGTGAAGAGGAGGGAAGCGCCATCGCCCGACCAGAGAATGGTTCCCGGGTTCAGGTCCACCGGGGTCAGCCGCGTGATGGCGCCCCCGGCCCGGGGAATGATGGCGATCGCGTCGGTCCCGGTGCGCGGCAGCTTTCCGTCGCGGGTGAGGAAGGCGATGGTCCGGCCGTCGGGAGAGTAGCGCGGCGACGAATCCGCGCCGGAGTTCTCGAAGAGAACTCTCGGCGCCCCACCCGTCGAGGGCACGATCACGATGTCCGAGGCGCTGCCGTCATCGGCCTTCGGGGTCGGCCTCCGGACCGCAGCGATCTCGGCGCCGTCTGGAGAAATGCGCGCATCGGAAAGAGTGAAAGCGCCTTCGGTCAATCGCTTCGTTTCTTTGGTCGCCACCTCGATCCGATGCAGATGGGTCATGCGGAAGTCCTGATCCACCACGCGTTCATCGTCCTTGGCCTTCGTCCGCTTCTCCTCGTCCTCCGACGGCGCGTCGGCGGAAAGGGCCGCGATCCACGCGCCATCCGGGCTCCAGGCGAAGCCCGAGACCCCGCCCTTCAGGTCGGAGAGTTTCCAAGGCTCGCCGCCGCGCACGTCGGCGAGGAAGATCTGAGGTTTCTCTTCACGCTCGGAGATGAACGCGAGCTTCGTGCCGTCCGGGGAGAACTGGGGCGCGCGGTCGTTCTTCGGATGCCGGGTGAAGCGAAAGGGCTCGCCGCCCCCGGCGCTCACGAGCCAGATGTCGGTCTGGTAGACGTTCTCCTTCGCGTCCACTTCGCTGACCACGAACGCGACCGTGCGCCCATCCGGCGAGACCTGCGGGTCCTGGGCGGCGCGAATGGTCGGAACATCCTTCGGCTCCATCACGCGGTCGCCCGCGTGGGCGTAGGGCATGGCCGAAAGCAACAGAAGTGCGCTCGTCAGACATCTCTTCATTTGGATGATTCCTCGGGAGTTGCGACGTTCCTGCGCGACGTGGTCGTGACAAAGGATACAGACGCCCGGCGCCCGCCTACGCTACCGTGTCCGCCATGAAACTCACAGGAATCCTCACGGTCATCGCGATGACGTCTGTTGGCTGCGTGCAGGGTGGGGGGCAGGCGCCCGCGGCGGGTGCTTCGGGGAGCCCCGCCCCGGCAACCCGGGCCGAGTCGAAGAAACCCGTGCCGACCGCGACCGCTCCGGAGCCGGGATCGGCCGAGACCGCCGCGAAGGAGGCGCCCCCCGCGCGCTCGCGCGTCCGCCTCGACATCCCCGCGGGCACGCTCCTGCCCATAGAAATTCAAACCGCCGTCTCCACCGCCCACAGCCAGAACGGCGATCCTGTGCTCGCGGTGTTGACCGAGGATGTCCCCCTTCAGGGTTTCAAACTCGACAAGGGCGCCGAAGTGCGCGGCAAGGTCCTGACCGCAGTGTCCGCGAAGCGGGTGAAGGGTCGCGCCCATCTGGTCGTCGGCTTCGACGCGGTGATGGTCAAGGGCGAGAAGCTCTCGATCGAGACCGAGCGCATCGACAGCCAGGCCGCCTCGACCAAGGGCAAGGACACGAAGATCATCGCCGGGGCCGCGGCGGGCGGACTGATCGTCGGCGCCATCAAGGACGGCGGGAAGGGCGCCGCCATCGGCACGCTCATCGGCGCGGCCGCGGGCACCGGGGCTGTCCTGATCATGAAAGGCGACGAGGTTGAAATCCCCCGAGGCGCGAGGCTTTCTGTTGCCGTGACGAAATGAGGGGATAGCCCTCAGTTCTGAAGGATGGCTTTGGCGAGCCGTTCGGCCGCGAGGGCCGACGCGATTTCGTTCGGGTGCCGATCCACGGGATGCACCCACAGATCGGGCGCCTTTCTCGAGAGCAGCGGTGGCAGCAGATCGGCGAACTCGATGCCTCGATCTTTCGCGAAACCCGCGGTGCGGTCGTGGATTTCCTGGAATGGATAGCCGTCGTCCCAGGGCACGAGAAGGGGCCAGAGGGCGAGGATGAACCGTCCGCCCCGATGCTTGAGGGTCGCGTCCATCTCCTTGATGTACTGACGGGTGACCACGATGCCGGTGCTGTTGAGGTCGCTGCCGAGGGCCTTGTACCAGTCGATCATGATCCGGGTATCGAGCCGGTCCTGGCGGATCTTTCGCAGGAGAGCCAGGATCCTCAGGTCGAAGAAGCCGGACTTCGAGGCTCCTTCGGTTCGCCGGACCATGACCAGAGGACTCGACTCCAGCGGAGGCTGAGCGAGTTCCGGCTTTCGAACCGTGTCGTTGAGGGTCATCCCGTAGATCAGGATGTCCGGCTTCAACGCGAGTATCTCCCGGAACTTGTAGTACAGGTCGGGGAAGTCGCCGCTTGGAACGCCCGCGTTCAGAACTTCATAGCGCTCCGGCCGGCCCCGGTTGAGCAGCGCCTGCAGCCGGTCCGACACTCGATCCTCGAGACGCAGGCCCCACCCCATGTTGAAGGAATCGCCCATGAGGACCACCCGGGTGATTCCCTCCCGCTTCTCCTTGAACTCCGGCCCGAGGTAGACGAGCGAATTGAAGGGCTGCTCGACCGCGAAGTGGCGCTCCGGCAACGCCTTGTCGAGATTCCGCATGCCGATCGATTCGTAGTGGGCGAGTGTGGCCGGATCGGCGAGATCGATCTTGAAGTACCCGCGGTAATTCGTTGGATAGCACAGGAGAACCAGCGACCCCGGGCGGATGTTCCCCTCGCCGTCGGCCTTCTTGTTGGCGATCCGCACCACGGGCATATTGGGGGCCGGGCCCAGCAGGCCGAGTCGCAGCGCGCCCTCCACCAGCGTGAGGGCGAGCGGTATCGCGATGAGAAAAGGAGCCACGAGCCCCGCCACCCGTCGAATTGCCATCTCGCTGCAACATATAACAGCTATCGTTCGCCCGTCCTTTTCGCCGCCTCCCGCTCATGTCCTCCCGCCTTCGACAAGCCGCGTCCACCCTGGTTCCGGTTCTTTCCGCCCTGGTCGTGCTCGCCGTCCTCGCGGAGGCGGCAACCCGCTTCCTGAACCGGTCGGGGGAGATCTACGACGTTGAAATGTACCGGTACTCCCGCCTCCTCAAGGAGGACGCGCCGCCCGAGGCTCCCGCGATGCATCACTGGCACCGCAAGAACGCGGAGGCCACCCTCCAGGGTGTCTCGATCCGCACGAACGAACTGCGGATGCGCGACAAGCCTCGAACCGAAAAGCCGGTCCCGGGGATCCGGCGGATTCTGGTCATGGGCGATTCCATCACCCTCGGCTGGGGCGTGCCTCAGGAACGCAGCTACAGCGCGGTGCTCGAGGCCCGGTTGGCGGAGCGTGGCGAGGGCCGCTACGAAGTCCTGAATGCCGGTGTGGGGAACTACACACTCTCCCGGATGATCGGGTACTACGATTTCGCGCTGCAGCGGCTGGAGCCGGAGACCGTCGTCCTGGCCTTCTATCTCACCAACGCGAGCCGGGAGCAGGAATCCTCCCTGGCCCGCCTGCTGGATACGCCGCTGCACTTTCCGGTTTTTCTCTGGTCGCGCGGGCTGCGCGTCTACTCGCGATTCTCGAAGGCCGCGAGCTTCCGCGATTACTACCTCGATCTCTATCAGGACGGGGGATCCGAGTACGAGGTGTTCAAGGGGCAGTTGCGCGAGTTCATCGGCCGGGTGCGCGCGGAGAAGCGGAACCTCCTCCTGGTGAACCTCCCGGATGTCCGCTACGCGTCCACGAAGCCGTATCCGTTTCAAGCCGTCTCCGACCGCGTGCTCGCGATCGGACGCGACGCGGGTGCTTCGACCCTCGATCTGACCGGGAGCGTTTCGGACCTTCCACCCGAGGTCGCGGTGAATTCCATCGAGGACCGGCATCCGGCCGCGCTTGCTCATCAGCGGTTCGCCGACGCTATTCTTGACGCCTTGCGCGCGGCCGGCTTCGTCTCGATGCGACCCGAATCCCAGGGAGAAATGAAATGAGTTCGTTCTCGAAGAAAGTGTTCCTCCTGACCTTGGGGATAGCCCTCTTGCTCGCGGGCGGTCTGTATTTCCTTTCCCGGTCGTCGGGCGACCAGCCCTTCAGCTACGCGATCCAATGAAGCGGGCGCTCGGCGCCCTCCTGGCTCTGGTCTTTGGCCTGGCCCTGGCCGAGATCGCGGTTCGCCTGACCGCGCCCGACCGTTTTGGCTCGCTGCAGCTCCTCCCCTACGACGTCGTGGAGCCCGTGACCGCGGGCATGCGCATCAACGAGGCCACGAGCTATCTGGTCTTCGAACCCGAACTCGGGTGGGAGGTCGGGCCGAACCGCCATTCCCTGAACGGGCTCTACAACTCGGACGGATGGGGCGCGCGCGTATCCGTTTCGGCGCGCGAGGGTGTGACGCCCTGGGCGACCGCGTTCGGCGACTCCTTCACCCACGGCGACGATGTGCGCGACGAGGAGACCTGGGCGGCCCGGCTCGGCGCGTTGGGCCTCCCCACCGTCAACCTCGGCGTGCCCGGTTATGGCGTCGACCAGGCCTGGCTTCGCTATCGGAAACTGAAAGATCGGGTTCGCTCGCGTGTCGTCCTGATCGGCGTGATGGCCGACAACATCGCGCGCCACCTCAACCGGTATCGGCCGTTCATCACGCCTTCCGAGCGGGTCTTCTTAGTCAAGCCCAGGTTCGAAATGAGTGAGGGCCGGCTTCGGCTCGTGCCTTCTCCGTTTCAGCGGTTCGACGATTACGCAAGCCCGCCCGAGATCCTCCGATCGGCGCTTCGGGAGGTGGGGCTCAAGGACCGCTTCTTCGATCCGCGGTTCTACGAGTCGAGCCCGCTCGATCGATCGAAGCTGTTCCGGATCGCCCGGACCCTTCGGCTCGACCCCGCGCGGCACGCGGACTGGAGGCCGCTCTACGCGGACGAGGCCGCGGTGGAGCTGACTCTCGCCATCGTTCGGAGCTTCGTCGAAGAGGTGCGAGGCGACGGCCGCGAGCCCGTGGTGGTCTTCATCCCCGACCGGAGCGTGGCGCAAGACGTCGCTGCGGGCCGAGTCCCGCCCACCACCGCTCTTCTCGATCGATTGAAGGCACTCGGCTGTCCGGTCGCGGATCTGACCGCCCCGGTCGCCCGATTTGCTTCGAAGGCGGAGGCCCCCGCCGCTTTTCTGCCCCACTATTCGCCCGCTCTTTCCGAGGCGGTGGCGAACTACATCGCGGACTGGAAGAAGACGGAGAAGAGTCTTCCGTAGACCTCGACGCTGTCGGTGAGCGTGAACCGGAACGGTACCCAGAGCAGAGTGACGCCCAGGAAGGTCACGAGAATGGCTCCCGCGCGGTAGGCCGGCTGAGACTGAAGCTTCATCCGCTTTCGAGCGGGCAGGAGGGTCAGGAGTTTTTGCCGGTGGAACTGGTGAGCGGCGAGAAAGACCCCGTGCCCGAGGCCCCACAAGGCGAAGGACAAGCGGTCTCCGTGCCACATGCCGCACAGGGTCATGGTCGCGAGCGAGGCGAGGCTTCCGGTCAGCAGCGGGCGCTCGGCCAGCCATTTCACGTTCAAGGCCCGGCCCGAAAGAGGCATGAAGACCTGGTCGCGCAAAAACTGGCTGAGTGAAATGTGCCAGCGCGTCCAGAACTCGCTGATGCTTGTCGAGAGATAGGGCCAGTTGAAGTTCTCTCCGATGGAGTAGCCGAAAAGCCGCGAGGCGCCAATGGCGAGATCGCTGTAGGCGGAGAAGTCGAGGTAGAGAAAAAGGCTGTAGGCGAGGAGGCCTGCCCAGAGTTCCGCCGAGGGCGCGGTCCGGTTGAAGTTCGTGTCCGAGAAGGCCCGGAGAGGCTCCACCAGGGCGAGCTTCTTGGCGAGGCCGGTGGCGATGCGAAGCAGGCTCGCGAACAACTCGGTGCGGGAGAGTGTTTCCGGGACCACGCCCTTCGCGAAGCGAGCGTACGGTTCGATGGGACCGGAGAGAAAGGTCGGCGGGAAGAGCGCGTATTCGAGCGCCTTCCCCACGGGGAGCGGATCCGCGGCCTTCGAGGCGGCGCGGCACAGGAGGATCAGGCGGAAGGAAACGTAGGACAGTCCGACCACCTGAAACGCCGGGAGGTGCGCGTACTTGTTGAGGAGCAGACCGAGGAGGGCGAGGCCGATGGCCACCGTGATCCGAAAGGGTCCCGGGACGAAGCGCAGGGTCAGCAACACGGCCAGAACCAGCGCGAAGTTGATCGCGACCGAGGCCGCCATCGTCCCGTACAAGGCGAGACCGAAGAGCAGGAGGGAGGCCGCTCGATACACGGGAGGGACGATCTTCCAGTAGAGGACCGCGAAGACCAGGACCGCGAGTGTTCCTGCGATCACCCGGCTTCTCCCCGGTGCGATGCGAGGTACGCGTTCCGATTGTCATTGCGGGCGATCTTGCCGCTCGAGGTCTTGATCAGGTGGCCTTCCTTCACCACGAGCACCTCGGAAAGGGCCAGATCCATCTGCTGCAAGACGGATTGAACGATCTCTCTCCGGATGGCTCGAGCGCGCACGGGATCGTCGGCCTCCGGACTCTCCACCATGGCGACCGCGCTCTCCGTCCCCTTCGCTTCGGAGCGGGCGCCAAAGGCGACCACGCGGCCGGCCTTGACTCCTCGCACCGATCCCGCGATCCGCTCGACCTCGTTGGGGAGGAACTTGCGGCCGCCGACCACGATCAGGTCGTTGTCCCGCCCGAGAACGTACAGTTCGCCGTCCTGGAGGAAACCCAGGTCGCGCGTGAAGTACCACCCATCGGCTCGACGAGCCGCGGTCTCCTCGGGCAGACCGAGGTACTCGGCGAAGAGGAAAGGCCCAGAGATCGCGATCTCGCCCACCACACCCTCGCTCACCTCCCGCCGTCCCTCGTCCACGATTCGGATCCCCACATCACGGATCGCCCGGCCCGACGATGCGAGGACGCGGCGGGTGCTGGGGGCGGGCGCCACCGCGAGCGGACGGCCTCCGGGTTCGAGACGGGTTCCATCGACATCGACCCGTCGCGGACCGGCGCCGTCGGTCTGGGTGACCGCGAAGACGTTCTCGGCCATGGCGTACGAGGCCTGGATCGAACCGGCCCGAAAGCCGCGACTCGCGAAGGCTTCGACGAAGCGGTCCATGGACGAGGGCATCACCACCTCCGAGCAGTTCACAATCGCGCGAATGCCCTCGAGGGAGGAGGGAGGGACGGCGCCGGCTGCCGCGCCGTGGCGATCCGCGAGAAGGGCGAAGGCGAAGTTCGGCCACCAGGAGAGGGAAGCCTGCGCCGCCCCCATGTCCTCCACGAATCCGAGGGGATTCAGGATGAAGGACTCGGGCGTCATCGAGCGGCACGAGACTCCGTGGCTGAGCGGCAGCAGAAACGAGGTCAGAAGCCCCATGTCGTGATAGAGCGGAAGCCAGGTCGCGATGAGGTCGCGGGCGGGGTCGAGGCGGATGGCATTCGCATAGGCGGTCAGGTGATCGAGGACCGCGTCGTGGGTCAGGGCGACACCCTTGGGCACTCCCGTGCTTCCCGAGGAATGCTGCAGGAAGGCGATCGCCGACGACGGCTCGGGAGCCCTTCCCACCTGCGACTCCGCCTGCAGATCGGTCACGTCGATCCATCGGACCGCCCGGGTCGTCATTCCGAGCAGGCGTTCCCGCACTTCCTTCGAAGCCACCACCACGTCGGTCTGGTAGCGGTCGAGGAGCGCTTCGAGGTTTCGCACGTACGTGGGCACGTGCGTCTTGAACGTGGGCAGCGAGAGGTTGGCGGGCACGAGGTCGGCGGCCATGGCGGCCACGAAACTCGTCCACAGCTCCGGCGAGGTCGGACACAGCACCGGGACGACTTGCCCATGCCCGAGGCCCGATCGCTTCAGCCGAAGCGCCGTCCCGGCGATGCGGTGCGCGAGGGCGTTCGCCTCGATCGTCTCCGGAGAGGCGCCCGCGAAGGAATACGCCGCCCGGCAGTCTCTCGAGGTGAGGGACCGAAGGATGGCGGCGGGGAGCGACTCTTTCGGGTTGCTCAAAACGTGGCGTACATGAACGCCGTTTCGCCGCCCTGGTCGAGGGCGAGGGCCAGGAAGAGGATGACACCCACGAGGACGATCAGGAACGTGGTCTGAATCGGCCGGGGCAGGCCGTCGAGATACTGCGCCGGGGCGAAGTCAGCGCGCAGCGGCATCGGTGAGAGCCACGCACTTGTCTATGGTGTCGAGGTCTTCGAGCCCCACCCCGTCGGTCGCCAGATTGAACTCGGTGTGGAGGAAGGCCAGGAGCCGCACCGCGGAGAAGGAGTCCACGAGACCCGAACTGAAGAGCGCTTCGTCACCCCCGAGATCGAGGTCGGGCTCGTTCAGGAGATCCTTCGCCACGAACTGACGGATTCGCTGCCGTCGCTCCTCGCTCATGGGCAAAGTATAGGAGACGGCCGAAGGCACTCAGGCCGGGGGATATTTCGCCGCGAGCTTCTCCATGGTCTTCATTCCGCGGAAGGTGGCCTTGACCTTGAGGGTTCGTTCGAGGACCGCGTTCGAGATCTTCGATTGGCTCTGCCGCGTCCGACAGATCCAGTAGAGCTCCGCGCCGTTTGCGTGGAAGTCGTCGATGTCGGTCCGGAGCCCGGTGAGCGCGGCCCGGGTCGCGGCGGGAAGCGGCTCCTTGAGGAGGCCGACATTGAGCGCGGCCGCGGCTTCCATCTCCGCGGCAGGAAACGGACGGTAGCGGGCGATGGACGACACGCCCTCGAGGGACCGGACGAACGTCGTGACCTCGTACCCGAGAACGTCTTCCAGCATCCGCTCGATCTTCCTCTCGATCGCGGCGGGTTCCTTGAGGCGTGTCTCGAAGATCACGTTGCCACTCGCGATGAAGGTCTCGACCTTCGCGAAGCCCAGGTCCTCGAATCTGGCCCGCAGGACCTCCATCTTCACCACATGACTGCCGCCCACGTTGATGGCGCGCAGAAAGGCCACGTATCGAGCCATGAGCTAGTCCTTTCCCGATTTCACTTCGGTCCACAGCCGATCGTGCAGGGCCGCGGCCTCGCCCAGATCCTCGAACGGCCGGAGCTGCTTCATCTGCGCCTCCGACGGGAACATGGCGCGGTTGTCCTGGACGGCTTGCGGGAGCAGCGCCCGCCCCGCGCGCGACGGCGTCGAGTAGCCCGTGGTGAGACAGATCTCCGCCGCGATCTCCGGTTCCATCACGAAGTCGAGGAATTCAAGGGCGAGGTCGGCATGCGGGGCGTTTTTCGGTATGGCGAGATTGTCCACGAACACCATGGCCCCTTCCCGGGGGATGGTGAAGCGCACCCAGGGCGCCTCCTTCATGATCTTCGCGATCTGCCCGGACCACGACTGCGCGAGCAGCACCTCGCCCGAGAGAACCGCATCGTCGAAACTCGCCGAGTCGTAAGCCCGCACCAGCGGCTTCTGGTCGATGAGGACCTTCTGGATCCGTGCGAGCGACCCGGGGTCCCGCGTGTTCGGGTTGAGACCGAGCAGCAGCGCGCCGAAACCGATGGCCTCCCGGGCGTCGTCGAGCATGAGGATCCGGCCCTTCCACCTCGGATCGAGGAGCGCGCTCCACGAGTCGACCGATGCGACCTGTCGGGAGTCGGACGCGATCCCGGTCACCCCCCACAGGTAGGGAATGGAGAAGCGATTCTCCCGGTCCCAGTTCTGGCCGAGGAAGTCGGGCGCGGTGCCTCCGAGGTGGGGCAATCGGTCGCGGTCGAGCGCTTGGAGAACCCCCGCGCGGATCAGGGGCGCGAGGGTGTAGGTCGGGGGACAGATCACGTCGTAGCCGGGGTTGCCCGCGAGCATCTTCGACAGCAGCGCCTCGGCAGAGTCGTATACGTCGAGGTTCACCTTCGCTCCGGTTCGCTCCTCGAACCTGCGAATGGTCTCGGGGGCGATGTAGTTCGACCACAGGTAGAGATTGAGCTCGCGCTTTCCCTGATGCTGCGATCTCGCGAGGACCACCGGGGTGGCGAGGATCGACAATCCCGCGGCCATGGCCAGCATGGAGAGGCGAGGCCGGGACTCGATGAGCGCGGTCGCGAAGAGCAGGAGGGTGGTGGCCGCGAGCAGGATGGTCGAGGCGGCGGCGATCTCCGGAGAGAGCGAGCTCTTGAGCAGCGAGTAGATGTAGACGGGCAGGGTGGTTCCGCCCGCCCCCGAGACGAAGGAGGTCACCACGTAGTCGTCGATGGAGAGCGAGAAGGTGAGCAGGGCCGCGGCCACGAGGCCGGGGGCGAGGAGCGGCAGGGTGACCCGACGAAACACCTGCCCGGCCGAGGCGCCCAGGTCGGCGGCGGCCTCCTCGACATCCACCGGCAAGGCGTGCGCGCGCGCGCGGATCACGAAGAACGCGAAGGAGAGCGAGAACACCACGTGCGCCGCCACCACCGTGCCGAGGCCGAGGGGAATGAAGAGCCGGGAGAAGAAGGCGAGAAGCGAGGCTCCGAACACGATCTCCGGGGTGACCAGGGGCAGGAGGAAGAGCGAGGCGGCCCGCGCGCGGGTCCTCTCGGGGGCGCCTCTCGATCCGAGCGCGGCCGCGGTCGCGAGGATCACGACGATGAAAGTCGCGGAAGCGCCCACGATCAGGGAGTTCTCCATCGCTCTCATCAGGGGCCCGTTGTCGAGCAGCTTCCGGTACCAGATGAGGCTCGGTCCGTCGAACGATGCGGACAGGCGCGAGCGCGAGAACGAGAACACCGCGAGGGCGAGAACGGGAAGGTGAAGGAAGAGCAACGTCCCCACCAGCAGGGCCTGGAGCCGCTTCATTCCTGAGCCCGGGCGAGAAAGCGGCCGAAGAGAAGGAAAGCGGAAAGCGTGAGCACGCTCAGGGTGAAGGCCATGGCCGAGCCGAAAGCCGGATCGCGGGCCGCGCCGAACTGGCTCGTGATCAGGGTGCCCACCCAGGCCGTCTTCGCCCCCCCGAGGAGATCCGGCACGAGCACGGACCCGAGCGCGGGCACGAACACGAGCACGCAACCGGCCACGATCCCCGGGGCGGCGATCGGGATGACCACTTTCGCGAGGGTCTTCCAGGGGCTCGCCCCCAGATCCCGGGCCGCGTCGACGAGCGACGGATCGATGCGCTCGAGCGCCGCGTAGATGGGGAGGATCATGTACGGCAGCTCGACGTAGAGCTGGCCGATGGCGACCGCGGTGGTGGTGTAGAGGAGGCTCGGCGCCGGCGATCCGAAGAAAGCGAGGATCTGAGAGAGCAGGCCTCCCGCCCGAAGGAGGAACACCCAGGCGTACAGCTTCACCAGCACCGAGGTCCACAGGGGCAGGGTGACGAGCAGGAGAAAGGGGCCGCGTGACTGCGCCGGCACCGCGCGCACCAGCGCCCAGGCCACCGGGAAGCCGACGAGCAGTGTGGCCACGGTGGTGCAAAGGGCCAGCAGCAGGCTGCGCCAGAAGATCGCGGCATAGAGCGGATCGAGGAGCCGCAGCCACACCGAGCTGTCTCCCGTGCGGGAGAGAAGCATCAGCTGGGGACAGGCGAACAGAACAAGACCGATGACGGCCGCGGGAATCAGGAGCCTTTGCGCCTTCATCTCGAGAGCGCGATCCAGCACGAGGGTTCGATATCGAGGAAGACCCGATCGCCCGCCCGCACCACTTCCCGCGGCGAGACGTTGGCGACGAGCGTGGTTTCGCCCACGTCGACCTGGCAGCGCGTGGCCTCGCCCAGGTACCGCACGTCGGTGACCGTCCCCGCGATTCCGCCCCCCGAGCGGGACAAGGAGACGTGCTCTCCGTGAAGGCCGATCGTCACCTCCGCCCCGGCAGGTAGGTCCGCGATCTCGATCCGCGTGAACCCGAGGTCCACGACGGCGCCCCCCGCCCTGTTCTCGATCACCCGTCCCTCGAGGATGTTCTCCATGCCCACCAGCCGGGCCACGTAGACGCTCGCCGGGTGCTCGAAGATCTCTTCGGGTGGCGCGTACTGAGCGATGCGACCCTCCCGCATGACCGCGATTCGCGAGGAGCACTCGATGGCCTCCTCGAGGTCGTGGGTCACCAGCACGAAGGTGATGCCGAGGGAGCGCTGGAGCTGCACCAGTTCCGAGCGCATGGCCGAGCGCAACTGGGCGTCGAGGGCGGCGAGGGGCTCGTCGAGGAGCAGGATGTCCGGCTCGAGAACGAGAGCGCGGGCGAGGGCCACGCGCTGCCCCTGGCCCCCGGAAATTTCCGAGGTCGCCCGGGAATCGAAGCCCTCGAGGTGGACGGCGCCGAGGGCTTTCGCGACCCGAGATCGGATCTCAGCATCCGGCCGGTCGCGCAGCCGCAGGCCGAAGGCCACGTTCTCGAAGACCGAAAGGTGGGGAAAGAGCGCGTAGCTCTGGAAGACGGTGTGAACGGGCCGAAGGTGGGCTTTCATCGAGGTGACGTCTTTCCCGGAGACCTCGATCCGTCCGGAATCCACTTCATCGAGACCCGCGACGAGCCGGAGGAGGGTGGTCTTGCCGCAACCCGACGGCCCCAGCAGGGTCACGAACTCCCCGGGCTGCACGTCCAGGCTCACCCGGTCGAGCACGGGCGTGCCCCCGCGCTTCTTCGAGACGGACTCGACGGCCAGCGAGCCGCGGACTTTTTCGGAAAGAGGAGCTTCGCTCACGATTCGCGGTAGATTATTTCTGAATGGCCTCGCTTGACTTGGGCGGCCCGCATAAAAGACAGTAGGCGTCAGGTCGCGCTCTCAGAAAGCCCGGACCGAAAGAGCCGCACAAAGGAGAATTCAGATGGGTGAAGCACTTGGAATGATCGAGACCCGCGGTTTCGTGGCCCTCGTCGAGGCCTCGGACGCGATGGTCAAGGCCGCGAAGGTCGTGATCGTGGGCTGGGAGAAGATCGGCTCGGGTTACGTGACCGTGATGTGCCGCGGCGATGTCGCGGCGGTGAAAGCGGCCACCGACGCGGGTGCGGCGGCGGCCCGCCGGGTCGGCGAGCTGGTTTCCGTCCACGTCATTCCGCGTCCGCACGACAACCTTCAGGACGTCTTCGCCATCGGCAAAGCCGGCAAGTGAACCCACTAGCGCGCGGCCTTCTGGCCTCGCGCGGCGGGTTCAGCGGAGAAGTCGAGAAGAGTTCATAGATGCAGGTCGGTCGAGTTGTCGGCACTCTCGTCGCCACCCGCAAGGACGAGCGCCTGGTGGGGACGAAGCTCCTGGTCGTTCGCGTCATGGATCCCGCGTTCAAGGAAGAGCAGGGCTACGTGGTCGCGGTCGACACCGTGAACGCCGGGATCGGCGACCGGGTCATGCTCGTGGCCGGTTCATCGGCCCGCCTCGCCCAGGGCATGAAGGACGCGCCGGTCGATGCCGCCATCGTCGGAGTGGTCGATCAGGTCGAACTGGTCAAGTCCGCGACCAAGGCCTGATCCATGCAGCTCGGGATCGTGTGCGGGAACCTGGTGGCGAGCCGTAAGGACGAGCGCCTCGAGGGAATCAACCTCCTGGTCATCCAGCCCATCCAGCCTGACGGCTCCGCCACCGGCAAGACGCTCGTCGCCACGGACGCGGTGGGCGCGGGTCCGGGCGAGAGGGTCTTCTGGGTCAAGTCGAAGGAAGCGGCAAACCCCTTCGAGCCCGTCGAGGTGCCCACCGACGCCACCATCGTGGGCATCGTGGACCTCGTCAACGTGGAGGCCTGAAGGGATGTTGATCGGGCGGGTGATCGGCAACGTCGTGGCCACGAAGAAGAACCTCAAGCTCGACGGCGAGAAGCTCCTGCTCGTGCAGCCCCTCGAACTCTCGGGGGCGGCGAAGGGAACTCCCATCATCGCCATCGATCGAATGGGGGCCGGGCCGAAAGAGCGGGTCCTGTACACCCAGGATGGCCGCACCGCGCAGCAGGTCCTGGGACGGGGTGTCGCCGGGGTCGACGCCGCCATCCTCGGAGTGATCGACGAGATCGATTTCCGCCATGGATGACGCCAAGATCGACCTGATCGCTCGCGAGGTTCTGCAAAGCCTCAAGAAGGCGCATGCCCACGACGCTCCCGCCAGCCCCTGCGCGCCCGCGAAGCCGGAACCTCAGGCCGTCGTCCCCCTGCACCCGTCCCTTCGTCTGCTTTCGGTGGCTGGCGGGGTGGTGGGATCGCCCTGCGTGATCGAGCCCGACAAGGCCTGCGTCGGCTCCTTGAAGTGCCGCACCTTCGGGCACTGAGAGGCGCGGGTTCGCGCCCCCCGGGCGGCTCTAGAAGCAGACTCCGTCGCCGCTGTCGATGACGGTTCCGGAGATGTTGAGGAAGGACCAGTCGTAGGCTCCCTCCCTCATCACGATGCGCAGCGCGCCGAAATGTTCGTTGGTTCGCGCCGCCGAGTGCGCCACCGGCGGGCGGACGAAAGCGGTGAGGTCACGACCGCCGGTGCCGACCACGAACAGGCGCAGGCCTTTGGCCGCGTCGGGGACCAGATCCGGGGTCATCAGTACGAAGCGCTCGTAGGAGTGCTCGTGACCGGACAGCACGATGTCCGCGTTGTTCTCGTACAGCAGTCGCATGAAGGGGAGAAGTGCCGGGGTGTTGCCGTTGGGCCCGGAGGCCTGGAAAGGGTGATGCATGTAGGCCACCGTGCACTTCTGCTTGTGGGTCAGCAGGTCGGCCTGGAGCCAGCGATACTGGGCGGATCCCACGTTGCACCCTCCGATGCTGCTGCAGTTGCTGTTGAGGGCTATGAAGTGCCAGTCGGCGATGTCATAGGAGTACCACCCCTCGGTCCGAGCGCCCACGGCCACGCCCACGCCGGCGAAGTAGTCGAAGTAGCCGGTGGCGCCCCGCGTCTCGTATTCGTGATTGCCCGGGGTCGGATGGGCGTTCGCGTTCAGCCGGCCCCAGGTGGCGTCGTAGTTCTTCTTGAACTCGGCCAGCGTTCCCGACTCGTACTGGAGATCGCCCAGAGGCAGGGCGATGACCGCCGGGCGACGCGCGCGTTCGGCGACGATGAGGTCGGACGTCTCTTTGGACTTGCAGGGCAGCTGGGGGGTGGCGCTGTCGCAGGAGATGTCGCCTGCCGCCATGATCACGGGAAAGTTCGGGGTCGGAGCGGGCGTGGGCGTGGGCGCCGGGCTGGGCGAGGCGGAGCCGCCGCACGCCGGGAGAAGCAGGCCCGCGAGGAAGAGGAGAACGAACGACGAAAGAATCCAGGACTTCATGAATGAAAGATCGCGGAGGATAGCCGGTCCGGGACTTGCGCCGGTACGGCTAGAACCGAAAGCGAACCCCGAAGGTGGGAAGAAAGGGGAGGGCCGCCGTGGGTTCTTCCACGATGGTCGGCTGGTTGCTCACCGTCGAAGGGCGCAGTTTCGCGTCGTACCGGCCGACGTTCTGCCGGTTGGTGACGTTGATGAACTCGAGGTAGAAGAGCCAGCGCGACTTGATCCCGTGCGGCTTCCAGTTGAACCGCAGGTCGATTCTGGAAAACCACGGGTAGCGCCCGTTCAGAAGGTTCGATACCGAGCCGTAGTCCGCGGTGTAGACCGGAAGCCCGAGCGAGTCCCGCTCCGGGATCAGTTCGGTGGTGTTCCCGTCCCGGTCGACGTCGAGAGTGTCGGCGGTGGGCACCACGCGAACCCCGAGCGGCGCGGTGCGGGGAAACCCCGACGAGGCCCGGACCGTGAAGCTGAGCTGGACCTTCTCGGAAGCGTTCATCTGGCCCACGATCGACAAGGCATGGCGTCGGTCGTACTCGAAGGGAAGGCTCCGGCCGTAAGCCTCTTTGGTGGCCTTGCCGAAACTGTACGAGGCCCATCCGGAAAACCGCTGATCCCCTCCCCGCTGGGGCCGGGTGGCCACGAGTTCCAGGCCGTAGGACCTCCCGGAGGCGCCGTTTATGGGCGCGGTGGTGATGTACTTCTCCCTGGGAATGCTCGATTGGAGCGTGATCGGGAAGTCGTAGCGGGCGAGCCGGGCCTGAAGCTCGGCGTCGGTCTCGAGCGCGCCCACGATCAGATCCGAGAAATTCTTGTAGTACGCCTCGGCCTTGAAACTCAAGGAAGCGAAGTCCTTCTCGAAACCGAGCGTCGCCTGCCGCGATCGTTCGTTGCGGAGCCCCAGGGTGGAAAGATCCAGGAAGTAATCCGACTGCAGGAGTTTCTCGATCCCCGGGCTCTGCGAATGAGACCCGTAGGCGGCGCGCCATCTGAAGGTCTCCCCGCCCCGCACCAGAATGGACGCCCGCGGCTCGACCTCCACCGTTCCGGTGATGGACGACCGCGAGAGGCGCAGCCCGGTCTCTATGGACAGACGCCTCCCCATGGTCATCCGGTCCTGAATGTAGGCGCCCCATCGATTGGAGGGCAATCGCTCGTCGTAGAAGTCGGGGAGCGCCGCTCCGCCCCGGATCGAGGAGGGGTTGGCCTCGGAGAGGTTGCGTTCGCCCGTGATGTTGTAGGTGGCGCCGGTGCGGAGACGATGCGCCTCGAAGCCCGCCTCGATCAGGTTCGTGGGCGAGAGGGCGAAGCTCCAGTCGTTGCGCAGGGAGAGGTCGCGGGTGGCGATGGTCTGGTCGAAGGCGACGTTGATCTGCGTGGTGTTGACCCGTCCGTTCGATCGCCTCGACCCGTCCTCGAACTGGGCGTCGACGGCGAGGGTCTGGGCGAAGTCGTAGTACGCGGCGGCGAGGGTCGACGAAAGCCGCGGGCCAAAGAAGCTCCGCGCCCGCAGACCGTAGACGTCATTCGTCGCGGCGTTGGTGAACGAGCCGCTGTCCGTGCCGTCCCCGGTGAAGGTCGCGTCTCCGGACTCGCGCGACCGCATTCCGAACAGGGTCAACCGCGTGTTCGTCGAGGCCTCGTAGTTCCCGCGAAACTGGACATCGTTGAAGCCGGGCAGGTTCTCGCCCACGATGCGATCGGCGACCAGATCGTAGTAGGTGCGCCGGGCGCTCACGATCCAGGAACCCTTGTCCCGGTTCTTCCACGGACCCTCGAGGAGCACGTTGCCGTCCGTGATCGACAGCGTGGTCGAACCCTGGAGGCCGCGGTCCTTCGCTCCGTCCCGGTTCTCGACCAGGAGAATCGAGGACAGACGATCGCCGTACCGAGCCGAGAAGGCTCCCGCGGACAAATCGAACTTCTCCACCGTCTCCGGGTTGAAAGCGCTGGTGAGCCCGAACAGACGGTACGGGTTGTGGATCTCGACACCGTCCATGAGGGTGAGATTCTGGTCCGGGGTTCCGCCCCGCACCGCGAGCCGCGAGCCGAACTCATCGGTGGCGGCGATCCCGGGGAGGGTCTGGAGCGCCCTGAAGATGTTGTCGACCGCGCCCGCCACCTGGAGCACCTGCTGGGGCCGGACCGGAATGGACGCGGGGGAGGGGTCGTCCTTCTGAACGCTAAAGACCTCCACGAGCTCCTCCCGCTTCACGGGCCGATCGAGCAGGAGGATCACGGTGGAGAGCGACTCGACCTCGGAGACCGAGCGAACCACGGGCGGCTGACCTTTGGCCTTGAGGGTGAAGCGATGAGGGGGCGGTCCTCTTCGAACCGTGAACTGCCCGAGCGCATCGGTGATCACCAGGGAATCGTCGATGCGGACCTCGACGCCTTGGAGCGGCTCTCCCGAGAGGCTGTCCCGAACCTCGCCCCGGATGTCCTGGACTTCAGGTCCGGAGGAAGCGCGCGCCGGTTCGGCCGCGAGGAGCAGGCTTCCGGCAAAGATCGCGGCGAAGGTCGCCGGCCCCAGTATGTCTTTCATCCTCACGATTCTACTCAAATACTACTCAAAATCACACCCTGGGCTGATGTTTCTTGAGCGCCTTGCTCCCCATGCGATCGGCCGCTTTCTTTTCGATTCGCAGCTTGACGTCTCGGAGCTGGCCGATCGCCGTGGCCTCGCCGCGCAGCTTGGAGAAGTGGGCGTAGCGCTCCGCGTTCAGCTCGCCGCTCTCCGCGGCGGCCCGCACCGCGCACAGCGGCTCGGTCTGGTGGGTGCAGTCGCGGAATCGGCACTTTTCCGCGAGAGCCTCGATGTCCGCGAAGGCGCCGGAGATGTCCGAAGCGCTCGACCACAGCTGCAGTTCGCGCATGCCCGGGGTGTCGATGGCGAGCGCGCCGCCTTTCAGCCGGAACATCTGACGCTCGGTGGTGGTGTGCCGGCCTTTCGAATCGGCCTCGCGAACCTCGCGGGTGGCCTGGCGTTCTTCGCCGAGGAGCGCGTTGATGAGGGTCGATTTCCCGGCGCCGGAGGAGCCGAGAAAGGCGATGGTGTCGCCCGCGCCGAGGAGCGCCTCGAGGGCCTCGAGGCCGATCCGCGGCTTGGCCGCGATCAGGTGAACCGGCGCGCTGCCCGCCATGACCGCGACTTCGCTCAGGGGCTTGCCGGGGTCGGCGCACTTATCCGACTTGTTCAAAAGCACGACCGCCCGCGCCCCGCTCTCGCGGGCCAGGATCAGGTAACGCTCCACCCGCCTCGGGGAATAGTCGGAGTCGAGCCCGCACACGATGAACACCGTGTCGATGTTGCTGGCCACGATCTGTTCTTCGGTCAAGTGTCCGGCGGCCTTGCGCTTGAAGGCGGTGTTGCGGGGCAGGACGAGCTGAATCACTCCCCGACCGTGGCGATGACCCTCCTCGCGAATTTCCTTCAAGGCCACGAAATCGCCCACCGCGGGCAGTTCGGAAGCGTGCAGCGCGTTGTGCTTCAGTCGGCCGGCGGTGGTGGCGATGAGTTCGCCCCTGGCGGTGATCACCCGGAAATACCCGCGATGATCGCGCACCACGCGGGCGGGAAAACAGCCATGGACGTCGGCGCTCTCGAACTTCCGGTGCCAGGCTTGCGAATATCCCCAGGCCTCGAGCTCGACGGGGTACGGAAACTTCACGGATTCACGGTGAAACTTGTCTTGAAGTCGATGGCGGGGTCGAGGGAGTGCCAGACCGAGCAGTACTTCTCACGAGACAACTCGATGGCCCGGGCGATTCGATCGGCCGGCACGTCGCCGGTCACCAGGAAATGGAGATCGACGCCGGTGATCTTCCGCGGCGAGGCGTCCGCGCGGAACACCCGCATGTCGCAGGTGAGCGACTTGACGGGAAAGCGGCCCTTCTCGATGACGTCCACCACGTCGATACCCATGCAGCCGGCGAGGGCGAAGGCCAGCGCCTGGGGGGGCGAGGGGGCGGTCTCGCGCCTGCCGTCCATGGTTATGGAAACCCCGCCGTCCGAGGTTCCGGAGAAGCGCTGGCCGCCCTGCCAGGTGAGGTTCAAAGCGAAGTCGGCCTTGGGTGTGGTGGTCATGATCAAAGCCAATGGTAGCGATCCCGGAGCGTTCTCCCCAAGGCGCGCCGCGCCCGTCCGAAGGACCGTTGCCCATAAACTCCGCGATCCGCGAGGGTTCGAAGCCCCGCTCCACGCCATGAGAGTCATGAAATTCGGAGGGACTTCGGTCGGCTCGGCCGACCGCATCCGGGGCGTGCTTCGCCTGGTTTCGGAAGCCTCCGGAGCCTCGCGCGTCATCGCGGTGGTCTCCGCCTTCGGTGGGGTCACAAACGCGCTCATCGACGCGTCGCGCCAGGCCCTCGCGGGATCGTCGGAATGGCGCGCCGATGTTCAGGCGATCGCCAAGCGTCACGCGGATGCGGTCCTCGAGCTCGTGGGTCCCGGGGAGCGCGCCTCTCTTCTCCAGGTCATCGAGCAGGCCCACGGCGACCTGCGCGAACTGCTGCATGGCGTCTCCCTGGTTCACGAGTGCACGCCGCGAACCCTCGACAGCATCGTCAGTTTCGGAGAGCGCCTCTCCGCGCAGGTGGTCGCCGCGGCTTTTCGCGAGCAGGGCCTCTCCGCGCGCGCCGTGGATGCGCGCTCCCTGGTGGTGACCGACCGGGCTTTCGGCGCGGCGCGAGTCGACTTCGGCAGGACGAACGCCCGCATCCGCGATTGGTGGAAGGAAGAGACCGCGCTCCCCGTGGTCACGGGTTTCGTTGGCGCCACGGAATCGGGCGAGACCACGACCCTCGGCCGCGGCGGATCCGACTACACCGCCGCCATATTCGGCGCCGCCCTTTTGGCCGAGGCCATCGAGATCTGGACCGACGTCGACGGAGTGATGAGCGCCGATCCGCGGATCGTCTCGACCGCGTTCTCCCTGGGCTCCCTTCGCTACGACGAGCTCATGGAACTTTCGCACTTCGGGGCCAAGGTGGTGTATCCGCCGACCGTGCACCCGGCCCGTGCCGCGAACATTCCCCTCGTCATCAAGAACACGCTGAATCCGACGTTTACGGGAACCAGGATTTCCGAGGAGGCTTCACCCGCGCCCCTGGGGGTGCGGGGCGTGGCCTCGATCCCGGACGTGGCCCTCCTTCGCCTCGAGGGCGACGGGATGGTGGGCGTGCCCGGCATCGCCATGCGCCTGTTCGGGGCCCTGGCCCGGCGGGAGGTCAGCGTGATCCTCATCTCCCAGGCATCCTCCGAGCATTCGATCTGCTTCGCCATCGAGCCGGGCGCGGTGGCGCGCGCCCGGGAGAGCGTCGCCGCCGAGTTCGCGCTCGAGCGACAGGCCGGCCTCATCGATGACCTGGTGATCGAGCCGGAGATGAGCGTCATCGCGGTGGTGGGCGCGGCCATGCGCGAGACCCCGGGAAGCGCGGGCCGGATCTTCGGGGTCCTCGGCGAAGCCCACGTGAACGTGCGCGCCATCGCCCAGGGCTCGTCCGAACTCAACATCTCGTGCGTGGTCGGCCGGGACGACGAGAAGCGCGCAGTAAGCGCGATCCACGAGGCGTTCTTCGCCGACCACCGAACCGTTTCCGTCTTCATCGCCGGACTCGGTCGGGTGGGCCGAAGGCTGGTGGAGCAGATGACCGCGCAGTCCGATGGCCTCCGCGCGCGCGCCGGGCTTCGGCTCGACATCGACGGCGCCTCGACCAGCCGCCACCTCCTGATCCGAACCTCGGGGATTCAAGGCGCCGGACTTCGGCAGACCGTCGAATCCGAAGGGCAGCCGGCCGATCTCGAGGCCCTGGTCCGCGCCGCCATCTCCAGCCGGCGTTCGAGCGCGGTGTTCGTCGACTGCACGGACAGCGAGGAGACCACGCGCCACTATGCCCGCCTGCTCGATGCCGGGGTTCACGTGGTGTCGGCCAACAAACGCCCGTTCGGCGGCGATCTGTCGACCTACAAGGCGATCAAGGCCGGACGCCGCCGCGGCCGGGGGGCTCTCTTCCACGAGACCACGGTGGGCGCGGCCCTTCCCGTGGTGGGGACGCTCTCGGACCTGGTGCGCACGGGCGACCGGATCCGGAGGATCGAGGGCGCCCTTTCCGGCACGCTGGGGTTTCTGATGACCAAGGTGACCGACGGCGTCGCCTTCAGCGTGGCTCTCAAGGAGGCGCACGCCCTCGGCTACACCGAGCCGAATCCGCGCGAGGACCTTTCGGGCTCGGACGTGGCCCGCAAGATCCTGATCCTCGCGCGCGAAGCCGGCATGGCCATCGAAACCTCCGCGGTGGAGCGACACTCGCTCCTGCCCTGGCCGGAGTGGGACGCGATGCCCATCGACGAATTCTGGAAGCGCCTCCCCGAACTCGACGCCGGCATCGAGAAGCGCGCCCGCGAAGCTTCGCTCGAGGGAGGCCGGCTGTCCTACCTCGCTCGCGTGGTGGACGGAGTCGCCGAGGTGGGCCTGCGGCGGGTGGAACGGACGAGCCCCTTCGCCTCGCTCCGCGGGGGGGACAACATGGTCGCGTTCTGGACCGATCGCTACCCCGAGTCGCCGCTGGTCGTGCGCGGCCCCGGCGCCGGTCCGGAAGTCACCGCCTCGGGTGTGTTCGCGGACATCATCCGCGCGGCTTCCCTCGCGCGTTAGCAGTCGGCGCGCCTACCGTCGCCAGGTGACGCGTCCAAGACTCTCGCGGTAGGCCGCGAGGCCGTGGAACACGAGCGCCGACCCGAGCCCCCCGGTGACCGCGGTGACGAGCGCGAGTGACAGACCGATGGCCTGCTTATCGCGAAAGACGCTGTCCGTGACGAAACCGACGGCGATGGGTCCGAGACCCGACGAGACGAGGCCGATGAGGAGAATGTAGATGGACGTCACCAGGGCGCGCATCTCGTTGGGGGTGACCTCGGCGATGGCCGACAGACTGAGCACGGTGGGGTAGTTCAGGAACAACCCGGTCAGGACATACAGGCCGAGCGCCCATTCCGGCGTGGGCATCAAGGGCGCGACCGTGGCGCCTGCCGTGGCGCCCGCGCAACCGAGAGCACAGGCGCGAAGGGTTCCGTCCGCATAACCCCGGCGTCGCAGGAAGGCCGCGGCTCCCCCCGCGGAGAGAGCGCTTGCGATACCGGCGAGACCTCCGAAGATGCCGTACTGAATGGAGAATCTCGCCGGGCTCCAGCCGTGCACGCGCAGGAAGTAACTCGGCAGCCAGTTCACGAAGCCGTATACCGACATGACCACCAGGGCCACGCCCGCGAACTGACAGAAGAAGGTCATTCGGTTCGTGCCCAGGAACGCGCGCGTTTCCGCCCAGGACGCCCGGCCCTTGTGCGCGGCCGCGAGGTCGAGCCGTCTCGGTTCCTTGACGGTCAGCATGAAGAGGAGTGCCGGGACGAGGCCCGGGAGACCGACGATCAGAAAGGTGACCTGCCAGGGCTTGAGATCGCCCAGCAACGGAACGGGGATGGTGGTGAACTTCTGCAGCGCGCCGATCACCAGGCCGCCGGTCAGGTAGGTGAGGGCCGAGCCGAGGGCCGTGCCCATGACGTAGACGCCGAACGCCTTGGGTCGGGTCTTGGGCGGAAAGTAGTCGCCGATCAGCGAGGCCGCGCAGGGATTGAGCGTCGCCTCGCCCACGCCCACGCCGATCCGGGCCGCGAAGAGCACCCAGAAGGAGTTTGCCAGGCCGCACACCGCGGTCATTGCGCTCCAGACGGTCATACCGACGGAGAGGAGAGTCTTGCGGCTCCAGCGGTCGGCCATGAGCCCGACCGGGATTCCGAAGATCGTGTAGAAGAGCGCGAAGGCGATGCCCTGAAGCAGGCCGGCCCGGGTGTCCGTGATCCCGAGATCGGCCTGGATGGCGGGAGTCAGGAGGCCGACGATGATCCGGTCCACGAAGGCGAAGAGGTAGCCGAAGCACAGCACGCCCACCACGTACCAGGCGTAGGCCGGCCGCGGATACGCTTCTTCGTCGGCGCCGATTTCCCCGGTTGAAGTCATTTCGTCTCTTCCTGGGCGGTCTGGGCCGGGACGTTCTTTCTGAGGAAGACCTGGACGACGGTGCCCGTCACCATCAGCTTGTGATCTCCCTCGCGCTTCAATTTCACGTCGACCACGGCCTGGCGCTCGTTGAGGCTCGTGATGCTCGTCTCCGCGAGCAGCGCGTCATCCGGTTTCACGGGCCGGAGGAAGTTCACAGTGAGTTGAGAAGTGGCGAAGCGGTGTTTCCCTCCGCCGAACCACGCGGTGATCCCGGCGGCGTCATCGACGATGGCCGTGAGGTACCCGCCGAAGATGGTGCCCACCGAGTTCTCCAGGTGCTGGCCCGGGACGTAGCGCAATCGCGACGCGCCGGTCTCACCGTTTACCGCGAGCACGGTCCCGCCGAGGTTCGCGCGCACGGGCATGACCGGGAGCCTCGAAACGTCGACGGCACTCATGGCCTGCGTCCTGGGGCGATCATGGGCTCCAACGGGGCGACTTGACCCGGCGCGTGGATGGAGGCTCGCACCGCGGTCCAGTCGATGGGCAGGGGCTCGACCTCGCGTTGACCGAGCGCCTGCGCGCGCGCCCGGATGGCGGCGGCCCGGTCGTCGCTCGAAGGGTGGGTCGAGAAGAAGGACGGGGAGGCTCCATCCGCGCGGGCGAGGCGGTCGAAGAATCGGGCCATTCCTTCGGTCGAGACGCGCGCCGCGACCAGGGTGTCGAAGCCGACCCGATCCGCCGCCTCCTCCTGCGCCCGCGAGAACTTCAGTTCCGAGAGCTTCCCGAGGTTCTGAAAGAGGGCCGCGGCATCGGGTTGACCGATGAGCAGGCCCATCAGGGGAAGCAGGCCGCCCGCGTACACGAGCTGTCGCATCGAATGTCTCTCCGTGACGTGCGCCATCTCATGAGCCAGGACGGCCGCCACCTCCTCCGCCGATCCTGCTTCGTCAAGGAGACCGGTGTAGACCACGATCAAGCCTCCCGGCGCGGCGAAGGCGTTCACTTCCCGGTTTCGCTGGAGGCTGACCTTGAACCCGAAACGGTTGTCCGGTCTGGCCGCCGTGAGCTTTCGAACCATGAGATCGATGGCCCGCGTCGCTTCGTTCTCGACCACGGTCTCCTTCGAGGCGAGGACCTCGCCCTCGAACATCTTTCCGACTTCCTGATCGACGGTGGCGGGAATCCGCGCGAGGACGAAATCGACGATCTGATTCCGGAAGACCAGCAGACAGACGAGCAGGAGCACGGGCAGCAGGGTGAGCACCGCCACCATGGTCAGACCGAGGCGCCCGCTTCGTCGCGCGCTTGTCTGGACGCGAACGGCCTCGCGCAGCGCCTCCTGGAAACGAGGAATCCGCGCCAAATCGTCTCGGGCCAGCGGATCTTTCGAGGTGAGCGCCCAGGTTCCCCCCTCGCCCGGCCACGCGATCTGTATCGACTCGCGGTCCCACCCGCCTGCGGTCAGCGCGCACTTCGCGGGGTCGACGCGGAGGGTTTCGTTCCCTCCGATCACTTCGAGGGAGGAGCCGAAGGTCCGAACCGACACCTTCGCCGACTCGCCGGAGACGGGGTTGAAGAGCGTCGCTTCGAAGGGCATCCTTGAGGGATTATGCCGACGCCGCCAGCCGAAAGCACATCGGGCGCGCCGCCCGCGGACTTCCGGCTCGACGCGCGTCTGGTCGAAGGACTGCTGGCCGACCAGCATCCCGACCTCGCGGTCTTGACGGTTCGCGAAGTGCAATCCGGCTGGGACAACAAGATGTTCCGACTGGGCGACCGTCTCGCGGCGCGCCTGCCTCGCCGCGCTGCCGCCGCCGACCTCGTTCATCGCGAGCAGACGTGGCTGCCCCGATTCGCAGGGCGGCTGAGCCTGCCCATTCCCGCGCCGGTGCGTTTCGGCGAACCCGGGCGCGGGTATCCATGCCGGTGGAGCGTCGTGCCCTGGCTCGATGGACGCCCGGTGGGCGAGGAGGGGTTACCCGCCGCGGAGGCGCCTCGATTCGGCGCGTTCCTTCGTTCTCTCCACCAGCCTGCGCCCCCTGAGGCGCCCGGCAATCCGTACCGGGGCGTGCCGCTGGCGCAGCGGGCGCAGGACGTCGAGGCGCGGATGCAAAGACTCGCCCGGGCCACGCCTCTCGTCACCGACGATCTCCGCGCGCTCTGGAGGCGCGCCATCGAAGCGCCCGCGTCCCGTGGATCGGCCTGGATTCACGGCGATCTGCACCCGGGCAACGTCCTCGCGGATGACGGGCGGCTCACCGGCGTCATCGACTGGGGCGACGTGACCGCAGGTGACACCGCCACCGATCTTGCTTCCGCCTGGATGTTGTTCGACGACCCGGGAGGACGGGAGGCGCTTTTCGGGGCCTACCGCGGACTCGATGAAGCGACGGTCGCCCGGGCCCGAGGCTGGGCCTTGTTCTTCGGCGTGGTGCTGCTCGATTCCGGCCTGGCGGACAACTCCTTCCACGCCGCGGTGGGCGAGCGCACGTTGAGGCGGCTGACGCGAGACTGAGTGGTCGCGACGGCCGCGGCGGCTACCAGAGCAGGGCGGGGGCCCGAACCACCGCGCCCGCGGGGAGGGTCAGACCGAATCGGGATGCGAGGAGTTCCATCAGTTCGGCGTGCGAAGCGAGCTCGCGCTTCTCCGCGGTTCCATCGAGATGCCGCACCACGAACTCCCGGTTGTTGATCAGGAGCCTGGAGGTCCCCTCCACCCGTGTCACCACCAGGTTGTTCACGAAGTTCGCCTTGGGATGCGTACAGCTGAACCAGTTCCCGAGTTCGAAGTCCATGGGCGCTGGATGCTCGAGGGTGAATTCGTACAGATCCACCCACTCGTCGCCCAAACGCGCCTGGTGGAACAGCGTGCTTCCCCGGCGCGCGATCCGCCGGGGCTCGAGCGGCGTCTCCTGCTCGGTGTCGATATCGAGCCGGATGGGAGCGGGCGTGCCGAGGCTGCCGAAGCCGACATCGGCGAGCCACGGGGTTCCATCGATGCTTACGCGGAGAACCATGTGGGTCAAAGGCGTGCGGACATCCGGGGGAACGTTGCGCCGGATGCGGCCGAGAAACGCCTCCGTCTTGAAACCGAGTGCTTCGAGCACGCCGCGAAACAAAGTGTTCTGCTCGAAGCAGTAACCGCCCCGGCGCTCCTCGACGATTTTGCGCTCCACCGCCGCCTCGCTCATGTCGATCCGCCGGCCGAGGAGAACGTCGAGGTTCTCGAAGGGAATGGCTTCGATGTGCAGGCGATGGAGGGCCCGGAGAGTCGGAAGGTCCGCGACCGCCGAACCGTTGAAGCCGACGCGCGCGAAGTAGGCGTTCAGATTCATGAATGTCGACCCGGACACTATCGCAACGAGGATCGCGGCGCGGAGCGGGGCAGGCGGATCGCGCGGCTAGAATTCATGTGTTTTCGACTCTTTGGAAAGGGGCCCCATGAAAAGACCCATCGCTCTCGCGGTTGCGCTGCTTCTCGCCTTGACCCTGCCGTTCCAGGCTCAGGCCCAGGACGGTCCGGTCCGCGCCGCCTACTACTACAAGGTGAAATGGGGCTACCAGGACGAGTTCGAACGCCTCTTCTTCAAGAACCACTACCCCGTGTTGCAGGCCCAGATGGGCGAGCGGGGCCGCATCACCGGGGTGGAGGTGATGCGTCCGACCTATCACGGCGACGGCCGCGCCGACTGGACGTTCCTGGTGGTCATCACCTTCGCGAACCTGAACGCGTTCGTGGGTCCCAACCAGGAAGCCGCCATCCAGAAGCGCCTGTATCCGGACCAGGAGACGTTCAAGAAGGAAGAGCAACGGCGTTTCGAGATTCTCGAAGCGCATTGGGATGTTCCCCTCGTCGTGGTGGCGCCCCCGGCGCCGGAGAAACGCTAATGAGAATCACTTCCTTCCGATCGATTTCCCTCTCGCTCGCCGCCGCGGTCCTCGCCCTCACCCTGACCCCCGCGTCTCCGGCGAGCGCTCAGACCCGCCTCCTTCGCTTCCCCGCGATTCACGGGGACAAGGTCGCGTTCACCTACGCCGGCGACCTGTGGACCGCGCCCGCGGCCGGCGGCACCGCGGTGCGCCTCACCGCTCACCCCGGCATGGAGGTGTTCGCCCACTTCTCGCCCGACGGCAAGTGGATCGCCTTCACCGGCCAGTACGACGGTGACGAGCAGGTCTACGTCATGCCCGCGGCCGGCGGCGAGCCGAAGCAACTCACCTACTACCCCGCGCGCGGCCCTCTGACCCCGCGCTGGGGTTGGGACAATCAGGTCTACGGCTGGATGCCCGACGGCAAGTCCATCGTGTTCCGTTCGCACCGAGAGTCGTGGACCCTCGGGAAAACCCGGCTCTACACCGTGCCCATGACCGGAGGCCCGGCCGAGGCTCTGCCCATGCCGGAGTCCGGCGCGGGCGAGTACTCGCCGGATGGAACGAAGCTCGTGTATTCACCGCTCTATCGCGACTTCCGTCCGGAGAAGCGCTACAGCGGCGGCTTCGCCAACGACCTGTTCATCTTCGACCTCAAGACCAACGAGGGGAAGCGCGTCATCGACAGCGTCCGGTCCGATCGCGATCCCATGTGGATCGGCAACACCATCTACTTCAACTCCGACCGCGACGGCACGTTCAACCTCTACGCCTACGACGTGCCCACCGCGAAGACCACCCAGGTGACCACCAGCAAGGTATGGGACGTGCGCTGGCCCGGCTCGGATCGCACCGGCCGGATCATCTACGAGCTGAACGGCGAACTGAACGTCTACGATGTGAAGACGGGAAGAAACGCCGTCCTCAATATCGACGTGCCGGACGATGGGCTCTGGAAGCGCGCCTCCCGAGTGTCCGCCGCGGGCCAGATCGAGGACGCGGAGCTCTCTCCCAAGGGCGAGCGCGCTCTCTTCAGCGCGCGCGGCGACATCTTCAGCGTGCCCATCGAGAAGGGCTTCACCCGCAATCTCACCGGTACTTCCGGAGCGCACGACAAGTGGGCGCGGTGGTCGCCGGACGGCTCGAAGATCGCGTTCATCTCCGATCTGTCCGGCGAGGAGGAGTTGTACGTGGTCGCGCAGGACGGTTCGGGCAAGCCCGAGCGACTGACGAGCGGCGGCAAGGCCATGCGCTACGCGCCGGAGTGGTCGGCGGATGGCAAGCGGATCGCGTTCTCCGACAAGGACGGCCGCATCTGGATCTACTCCTTCGACGACAAGACGCTCAAGCAGGTCTACGACGCGCCGCGCGATCAGGTCCGCGATTACACCTGGTCGCCGAAGGGCCATCACCTCGCCTTCAGCTCCGCCCACGGCAACAACTTCCGCAGCGTCTACATCTGGAGCGAGGGCGGCTCGGGGAACGGCCAGCTGCATGAAGTCACCGACGAGCAGTGGAACGCCCAGGAGCCGGTGTGGGACCCGGACGGCAACTTCCTCTACTTCCTCTCCGACCGCCAGTACGCGCCGCAGATCTCCACGGTCGAGTTCAACTACGCGTCCAATCGCACCACCGGCATCTTCGCCATGGCCCTGCGCAAGGACGTCAGGCACCCCTTCCCGCCGGAAAGCGATGAGGTGACGGTGGCCGCGGCCACGCCTGCGGCCTCTCCTTCTCCCTCTCCCGCCGCGAGTCCCGCGGCGTCGCCGACGCCGAAACCGGCCGAAGACCTAGTCATCGACTTCGACGGCATCATGAAGCGCGTGGCCAAGGTCCCGGTGGAAGCGGACAACTACTCGGGCCTCACCGCCAAGAAGGGCCATCTCATCTACACCGCGGGCTCCGCCTTCTTCTACGGGCGCGACGGCGATCGCAAGACCTCCCTCCGCATCTACGCGCTCAAGGACCGCAAGGAGACGACGCTTTCCGACGACATCGCGGGCTACGCTCTCTCCGGCGATGGTTCGAAGGTCCTCGTCCGCACCGGCGCGACCTGGACCCTGCTGGACGCGACGCCCTCCGGCGCCTCCACCAAGAAGACGGTCTCCACCGCCGGCCTCATGGTCGACCGCGTCCCCGAACAGGAGTGGAACCAGATCTTCAACGAAGTGTGGCGTCGCTACCGCGACTGGTTCTACGTGGACAACATGCACGGCTTCGACTGGGAGGCCCTGCGCAAGCAGTACGCGGCCTGGCTGCCCTTCGTGGCCCACCGCTCCGACCTCAACTACGTGATCACCGAGATGATCTCGGAGCTCACCATTCAGCACGCCTACATCGAAGGCGGCGACTTCCAGATTCCCGCGCGTCCGCGCGTGGGGTTGCCCGGGGCGCTGTTCGCGCTCGACAAGGCGGCGGGAAAGTTCAAGCTCGCGAAGATCTTCGAAGGCCAGAACGAGGAGGACATCTACCGATCGCCTCTCACCGAGATCGGCGTGAATGCGAGCGCAGGCGACTACGTGCTCGCCATCGACGGCGTCGAACTCAAGCCCGATCAGGATCCGTACATGCATCTGCGCGGCAAGGCGGACCGTCCGGTCACCCTGACCTTGAACTCGAAGCCCGTGATGGAGGGCTCGCGCACCGTGACCTACAGCCCGATCACCAGCGAGTCGGACCTCAACTACCTCGACTGGGTCAACGCGAACCGGCGCAAGGTGAGTGAACTGACGGGCGGCCGGGTGGGCTACCTCCACATCCCCGACATGGGCGGTGCCGGCATTCGCGAGTTCATCAAGTGGTACTACGGCCAGATCCGGAAGGACGGCCTGGTGGTCGACGTGCGCGCCAACGGCGGCGGCAACGTCTCGCGCATGATCATCGAGCGCCTGCGCCGGAAGCTCCTCGCCGTGAACTTCGGCCGCACCGACGACCTCGCCGATCCCTACCCCGACGGCGTCTTCATCGGTCCCATGGCCGCGATCCTCGACGAGCGCTCGTCCTCGGACGGCGACATCTTCCCCGCGATGTTCCGCGAAGCCGGCCTCGGGCCGCTCATCGGCCGTCGCTCGTGGGGCGGGGTGGTCGGCATCAGCGGCCGCGGGCCGCTCATCGACGGCGGCTCCATCTCCGTGCCCGAGTCCGGCATGGCGAACACCAAGGGCGAGTGGATCATCGAAGGCCACGGCGTCGACCCGGACATCGAGGTCACGAACGACGTCAAAGCCACGATCGACGGCAAGGACCAGCAGCTCGAGCGCGCGGTCGCCGAGGTGATGAAGAAGATCCAGGCCGGCGGCGCCAAGTATCCGAACAAGCCCGCCGGACCGGTGAAGGTGGAGAAGAAGTAGGACCCGGGCTCGGCCGCGATGTCGACGAGCCCGGCGAGCGCTACCCCCGCGTCTCGCGATCGCACGCTCGCGATCCTCGTCGCCATCGCTGCGGCCAAGCTCCTGCTCCACCTCCTCACCAACGGCCAGTACGGCTTCCACCGGGACGAACTCGCGACCCTCGACGATGCGCGTTACCTCGACTGGGGATACGTCGCCTATCCGCCCTTCACGCCGTTCGTCGGCCGACTGGCCCTGACCCTGTTCGGTCCTTCCCTTAGCGGCGTCCGCTTCTTCGCCGCCCTCTCCCTCTCCCTCTGCGTCGTGCTCGCCGCCCTGATGGCCCGGGAACTGGGCGGCGGGCGCGCGGCGCAGGTGGTGACCGCGCTCGGTGTGGCCATCAGTCCGATCGTCCTGGCCGCGAGCGCCCTGTTTCAGTACGTCGCGTTCGACTTTCTCTGGTGGGTGGTCATCGCCTGCGGGCTCATCCGGCTCTCGAATTCCGACGACTCGAGGTGGTGGCTGGTCATAGGCGCGGCCATCGGTATGGGGGTCCTGACCAAGTACACGATCGGTCTGTGCGTCCTGGGGGTGGTCGCGGGCGTGTGCGTCGCGCGCCCGGCCGATCTCCGCTCGAAGTGGCTGTGGGCCGGGGTGGCTCTTTCGGTGCTCGTCGCCTCGCCCAATCTCATCTGGCAGGCGCGGCACGACTTCATCTCCGCCGAGTTCCTCAGGAGCATCCACGAGCGCGACGTGAGGATCGGACGCACCGCGGGGTTTCTGGCCGACCAGTTCAAGATCGCCGCGAATCCGGTGACCGCGCCCCTGTGGATGGTGGGCGCGCTCGCGCTGCTCTTGGGGTGGAGGCGGAGCCGCGAGCGCCTGCTCGCGTGCTACGTGATCGTGCCGTTCGTGCTGCTGATCGTGCTCGAGGGACGCGGCTACTACGCCGGACCGCTCTACCCCCTGCTCCTCGCGGTGGGCGCGGTGAAGGTGGAGGCCTTCATCCGCGGTTTCGGCATGGCCGCGCGGCGAGGCCTGCGCGCCCTGCAATGGGCGCTCTTCGCGGTGGGCGCCTCGGTGGCCTTGATCGTGCTGCCCATGGCCCCCGTGGGTTCGGCGTGGTGGCGCTTCGCTCTCGCGCAGAACGACGATCTGGCCGAAGAAATCGGATGGCCCGAGCTCGCTCAGACCGTCGCCGCCTTGTATTCGTCACTTCCCGCGGACGAGCGCGCCCGCACCGGCATCCTTGCCTCCAACTATGGCGAGGCGGGCGCGGTGAACCTGTACGGCCCCCCGCTCGGGTTGCCGGAGGCGATCAGCGGGATCAACTCGTACTGGTATCGAGGGTACGGCAATCCTCCTCCGACCACCCTCATCGTTCTCGGCAGCCGTCGCGACCGTCTGGACCGCTTCTTCTCCTCGTGTGAGGTGGCGGCCCGGACCCCGAATCCCCTGAACGTGCGCAACGAGGAGACCGAGCGCCATCCCGACATCTTCCTTTGCCGCCTGATGAAGGTCGCGTGGCCGGAGCTTTGGCCGCGGATCCGTGGCTTCGGTTAGTCGCCGGTAAGGCTCTCGCGGGAGGACCCATCGAAGAAGGGCTAGGATCATTCGCATGAACCGCTCGATCGCAGGTATCCGACCATGGCTCTTCCTTGCGTCTTGTCTGCTTCTTGCCGGAGCGGCGGCGGCGCAGGACCGGCCGAACATCCTCCTCGTCGTGGTGGACGACCTTCGCTTCGACGACTTCGGCGCCGCCGGCCACCCCTTCTCGAAGACGCCCAACATCGACCGCCTGGCCCGTGAGGGCGCGATGTTCCCGAGCATGTTCGCGGTCACGCCGCTTTGCTCGCCGAGCCGGGCCAACATCCTGACCGGCCAGGAGACGCGCCATCACGGAATCCTCGATAACACCGACCGCAGCCCGCGGAGTCACGAACTTCAGACCTTCGCCCGGAGGCTCCACGAGAGCGGCTACCGGACGGGCTTCATCGGCAAGTGGCACATGGGGAACGATCCCACGCCGCGCCCGGGGTTCGACACCTGGGTCGCGATGAAAGGGCAGGGCGAAGCCATCGATCCCGAGTTGTACGAGAACGGGAGACTGGCGCGGGTGAAGGGATACGTCACCGACATCTTCACCGAGCGGGCGCTCGGGTTCATTGGCGAGAAGAGCACGAGCCCCTTCCTCCTCATGCTCTCCCACAAGGCGCTCCATCCCAACGTGGTCCAGCAGGCGGACGGCACCGTCGTCTCGATCGGCGAAGGCGGCTTCATCCCCGCCGAGCGTCACAAGAAGCTCTATGCGGATGCGCCCCTGCCGCGTCGGGCCAACTATGCCGTGCCGCCCGTGGACAAGCCGGCGCTGGCCCGCAGAATCGAGGGCCTGCCGCCGCTCGGGAAGGACACCGTGACCCCCGATGAGACCATCCGCGATCGACTGCGCATGCTGGTGGCGGTCGACGAAGGCCTCGGTCGGATCATGGCCGCGCTCGAGGCCCAGGGCGTTCTCGACCAGACCGTCATCATGCTGATCGGTGACAATGGTTACTTCTACGGGGAGCACGGCTTGAGCGAGGAACGGCGCCTCGCTTACGAAGAGTCGATTCGACTGCCCCTGCTGGTGCGGTATCCCCCGAAAGTCCGCGCCGGGTCGAGGCCGTCCGCGCAGGTCCTGACCATCGATCTGGCCCCCACCATCCTGGAGCTCGCCGCCGCCCCGCCCTTGCCCGGAATCGACGGTCGATCCCTGGTCCCCCTCTTCAGCGCGAAGGGAACACCCGCGAACTGGCGGCATTCCTTCCTCATCGAGTACACCACCGACATCGTCTTTCCGCGCACCCTGAAGATGGGGTACGACGCGGTGAGGGACGAGCGTTACAAGTACATCCGCTACCGGGAGCTTACGGGCATGAACGAGCTCTACGATCTCCAGCAGGATCCCTTCGAGCTCCGCAACCTGATGAACTCGAAGTCCTCCATCGAGCTCCGCCGCCGCATGGAAGGCGAACTCGAGGCGTTGCTCGCGCCCAAACCATCTCCCCGGAAGTGAACCGGCGGGGGCGCTGCCCCTGAACCCGGTTGTGCGCTCCGACACGCGCGACTTTCCCGGTGAGGGTTCGCACACTGGCCGGCCCGGCCTCGCGCTACACTTTTCCTGCAGCCGGAGAGCCCATGTCCACTATCAAAACCGTCGCAGCTTTTGCCATCGTCGGCGCCGTTCTCGTAACCGGTGTGAAGTCACAGCGGGATTCCGACCTCGAATCGGATCGCGCCGTCCTCTCGGTGATCGAACAGGGGGTCAGGATGGCGGCGGCCGATTTCAATCCCCAGGTCGCCCTGGTCCCGCGCGAGCTCAAGGGCTTCAGCATGGGGACGGTGCAGATCGTTCGTTCGAAGATCGGCGCGATGCTGCAGCAGGCCCTGGGCGGCGGCGACCGGGCCTACGACGTGTATGTCAGCTTCCGGGAGGACGGGGCTGACAAGTGCCTGAGGCTCGAGCTGAAATGGCGCTCCCCGTTGAGCTCGTGGAACGTGGTTCACCCCGGCGCCGATGATCGTTGCGAGCCCGTCTGGTGAGCTTCCTCTACTGACATAGTTCTGGTCTACGATTCTCCCGACCGTCGCCGCGTGGCGCGGCGCCGACGCTTTCAAAGGAGAAGAAGATGACCACGAAGGAAATCGCCGATCAACTGGTGGCGCTCTGCCGCGCCGGCCGGAATCTCGAGGCGGTGGACGCGCTTTTGAGCGCGGACGTCGTCAGTGTGGAAGCTCGAGGCGACGAGACCATGCCCGCCGAGATGCGCGGTCGCGACGTGATTCGCGGCAAGAACCAGTGGTGGATCGACAACCACAAGATCCACAGCGCCGAGGTGAAGGGCCCCTTCCCGCACGGCGATCGTTTCGCGGTCATCTACAACTTCGTGGTCACCCCGGTGGCGGGCCCCATGGCCGGGAAGAAGATGAGGATGGAAGAGGTCGCGCTCTACACCGTGAGTGACGGGAAGATCACGCGCGAGGAGTTCTTCTACGATATGAGCGGCGGCGGCGAAGTGGCGGCCGCGCCCAAGCCGAAGAAGCAGGCCAGGAAGGCGAGGAAAGCGGCCGGCAGGAAGAAGGCGGTCAAGAAAGCGGGCGGGAAGGCCAAGGCCAGGGCGAAGGCAAAGGCCCGGCCGAAGGCCAAAGCCCGCCGCCGCTGATGGGGCGTACGCGCTCGAAATAGCGCGTGCCTGCTTCAGCGTGACTCCACCCAGTAGCCGGTGCGGCCGCGGACCTTTCCCTTGCGGGAGGTGAGTTGGAGGTCGAGGACGTGCCAGCCCGGAGCCGGATCTCCTTCCGGGGTGTAGCGCAGCACGTACCGGTCCTTCATCTGCTCGATGATCTCCGAAAACGCGGCCCCGATTCGATCGGGTGAATCCACTTCGATGAGCGAGCCTCCGGTAATGGCGGCGAGCGTTCGCAGCGTCTTCACGTGGGCGGCCTCCGCGGCGCTTGGAGGCCGGACGAATCCGGACTGAAAGCTCTCGGAGCGCGCGGCCACCACGTGGAGCAGGGCATTGGAGCGCTCGACCGCGCCCCGGATCTGCTTTTCCCGGAGCCAGCTCATGTTGTCCTCGCCATCACTGAAGAGAATCACCAGCGTCCGCAGGGCGGAACGGGGCAGCAACAGGGTGCTGAAAAGAGCGTCGTAGGCCGAGGTGGCGCCTTGAGCCTGCAGAGACAGGATCCCGAACCGCAAACGCGCGCGATCGGAAGTGAGCGGCACTCGCCAGGAGATCTCGTCCGAGAATGACACCAGCGCCGCTTCGTCTTCCGGCCGGAGCCGGTCCACGAACGCGTCCGCGGCCGCGCGCAGGCGCTCGATCTTCGCACCCTGCATGCTGCTGCTGGTGTCGAAGACCAGGAAGGCGCGGATGGGCAGCGACTCGGCGGGCAGCAGATCGAAGGGCTGAGGCGCACCGTTGTCCTTCAGGATGAAGTCGCGGGCGGTGAGCCCCGGCACCCGGCCCCCGTCGTTGGTCACGAAGGCATCGATGAGCACGGACTGAACCTGAGCCGCGAAAACCGGGAGTTGCGAGGGCGGAGAGGTCTGCGCCTTCGCGAGGCTCGCGCAAAGACCCAGGAGGGCGGCGAGCCGTGGCGAGGTCATCGGAGGGTCTCCGTCCGGAGATCCTCGATGAGCCCCTCGGCCAGGTCCGGCGCGCCCATGAGGTAGTTCCAGAAAGGGTCCACGGTCTGGCGCGTGCCGGACCGCGCGAGACTCCGTCCGAGGATCTCCCTTCCCTTTTCCGAATCGCCGCGCAGGGAGTGAGCGTGGGCGAGCGCCACCGCGCCGACCTGGGTGTCCGGCCTCAGGGCGACCGCGGCCTCGTAGTGGTCGATCGCGGCCGCGAGATCACCGTCGTCCTCCAGGCACTGCCCCAGGAAGAGATGAGCGAGATACAGGAGCGCCCCTTCGGGCCCGGTGACCGCCTGTTGCAGCGAATCCCGGGCCTCCCGGCCTCTTCCCAGCTGCCACAGCACCCGGCCCAGGCGCAGCTTCGCCTCGGAGAATTGCGGGTTCAAGGCCAGCGCTTTTCCGAAGTCTTCGGCGGCCCGGCTCAGTTCCTTCTTGCGATTGACTTCCTCGTATCCCGAGATCAGGCGCCCCCGGATGTCGCGAACCGCGCGCAGGGTCGGCTCCACGAAGCCGGTGACCCCGATGGTCTCGCTCGCGAGGCCGTCCGCGAGGTGCAGCGTCGCGTCCTGCGGGGCAAGTTTGAGGCCGGCCTCGGCCCAGTTCCGGGCGGTCAGGAAGCAAAGAGTGGCGCGCAGGTGAAGGGAAAAGGCGGCGGCGAACCGAGCCGCGAAGCGGACGCCCCCAGGCTGCGCGGCGGCCGGGCCGAGAAGCTCCGCGCTCATGCGGCCATTGGCGCTCACCGCGCACTCCGAGGCGCCCCCGCTCTCCTTGATCTTCATCATGCGGTCCACCCGATCCCGCTCGGCGTGGAGCAGGATGGCGGCGCGCAGCGGAAGGGCGTCGAAGCGCTGGTGTTCCTCGCATGCCTCGCAACCGCGGGCCGCCTTTTCAAGGTCCAGGACGGACCTCAGGATCGGGCCCAGTTCCTTTTCAGTCCAGCGGGCAATTCCGGTCAGCGCGAGTTGTCGGTCGCCCTTCGCGTATTGCCCCACCAGACTCCAGTAGTCGCGTTCCCTGACCGATCTCATCTGCGCGGTCGATCCGCTCGCGGCGGCCAGGAGGAGGATGGCGGTCAGCCAGCGGAGGCTTGATATCCGGCTCGGTCTCATCGTTGATGAGCACTTAACTACACTTGACCGGGGGAGAGTAACCGGCGCATTCTTTTGGCCGTGGAATCACTGGTCGGCGTGTTCCGTTGCTTCCTTCCCGTGCGTTACTGGCAGGAGATGCGGCGCGGCGCTTACCTGTCGATCCTCCTCACCGCGGCGCTCGGCGTGCGGATCGGTTACGCGGGTTTCTTCGAACGCGCGGTTCAGGCCGGCCAGGAAGGGGCGTCACTCGCGTTGAAGGTCGGCAGTCCCGGCGGCGCGGTGAAGGGGATCGACCAGACCGAAGCCGTGGCCGCGGCTCTCATGGCGAATGCCCTGACCCCGCTGGCCTTCTTTCTCTTCACGCCGGTCGGCTGGCTCGCCGACTATCTGGTGATCTCCGCGGTGTTCCGCGGCTTCACCCTGGCCGTGGACAACCCCTGGGGCGACCCGCTGCTCACTCTCATCGACACCGCGGTCCGGGGCCGGCGGGCCGACCTCCGGGCGCGAAAGCAGGCCGAAGCTCGCGAACTCGCCGAGGGTCCGGAGGTGCCGGACCAGGTCCTCGAGTGCCGGAAGTTCGCGGGAAAGGAAGCGGACTACGTGGTGGTGGCGAGCCGGCGCAAGGAAGGCTGGACCCCCCTGACCACGGTGATCGCCGACTCCGTCCGGCTCCGCGTCGGTGATCCCCTGGAAAGGAACGTGAGCGGCCTCCTTCGTACCTGCTACCCGCTGAAAGTGATCCGCGATCTCCAGGTCGACCGGAGGATCGTGCACTACGACTGGCCGAAAGACGCGCCGCCGCTTCCCGACTTCTCCGCCGAATCGGAGGAATGATCGAGGGGCTCAGGGCGTGGCCCTGGGCAGGCTCAGCTCTAGGCGGAGGATGCGCGGCAGCGCGGTCCCGGCCTTGTCGCACCGCATCTCGATGGGATTGTCGCCGCGGAAGAGCCTGGCCGGGGGAACATCCAGGGTCACGGTCACGGCCTGGGGCCCGACCAGGACCTCGCCCACCTTGTTCCCGCTGGCCAGGAACGTGACCCACGCCGAGACGCGCGCGTCCATGGTGGCCTTGATGGCCAGACGCCGCGGCTCGAGAACCGGAATCACGAGGGTCGCGGAAGCCTCGCGCATCTTGATCTCGTGGATCCCGTAGTGCGCGAGAGGGCCGAAGCCATTCCCGAGGAAGAAGCGGAGCTTCTGCAGTTCGCTCGGAGGAGTCACGCCCCACGCGAACTTCCGTTCCGTGGGATCGAGGATCACGGTTTCGCCCCGATCCAGTTTTCGCGCGGTCCGGAGCGTCTCGCGGGCGAAACCGAGCACATAGGGGCCGTCGCGCGACGTGCCCAGATCGATGCGCGAGTAGCGATCGAGGGCGAGGGGAGCGATCAGGAACAGCACGACCAGGGCCTGCGCCGCCCGGGTAAGCCGGGCCGACGAGGGCATCGAGACGGCCCCGCCGTGCCCCGGGTCCAGATGAACCGCGAGCGCCGCCGCGAAGGGAATGACGTAGATGAGAAGGCGTCTGACATCGTCGGAGAAGAAGCTCGTGGCCGCACCTTCGCCGGTGTAGGCCGCGGCGAAGAGCGGCAGTGCCAGGAGGGGCAGGAGGGTGAGCGCGTGTCGCCGCAGATACTCGCGCGCCTCCTCGCGATACAAGGCGAGGAGGGCCGCGATGGCGAGACCCCCGAGCAGGAATTGAGGGGCGAAGACCGCGAGGTTCGACGCGATGGACGCAAGGGCCCCGAGGTAGTCGGCCCCGGGCGGAGTCGGGCCGGGCTGAGGCGACCAGAGCCATCGCATGAGGAGATTGACCCACAGCGCGGGTGCGGCGATGCGCAGAGTCCTCAGGATGGATTCCCGAGGATCGGGTGCGAGGTTCTTCAGGAAGACCAGGGGAAGGAGCAGCAGCCAGATCTCCTTCGACAGGGAGAGGAGGATGAGCGAGAGAGCGATCGCCCACGCGCCTGCGTTGGCTTCAATGGCGATCAGCGCCACCAGGAGGAGCATCAGCGCGAACGGCTCCACCAGGAAGGGATTCGCGAAGACCGCTCCCACCGAGGGCGTCAGCATCATGGCGAGGACGGCGAGAAGCGACGCCCGCAGCGTGGCTCCGAGAATCCGCAGATAGACGAACAGCAGCCCGCTGACGAGGACGAGGGACACGCGCGATGCCCAGTCGAACCCGGACACCAGGAGTCGCGGCGGCAGCAACGTACCGAGAAGTGAGGGCAGGAGGATCCGGTAACCCCACGGACCGAGGGTGAACACGCGCGGCTCCTCCGCCATCGCGAGATAGACGTGGGCGTCGAACCCGGGCAGGGTGAAGCCGTCCCAGACGATGTGCGGGTCGAAATGCGCGCGGTAGTGATACCCGACGAGGGCCGCGCCGATGAGACACGCGAGCAGGAAGCCGGCCGCGTCTTTCAGGAACCGGGGACCCAAGCGGCGTGCCCTGAGGGTGGTGACGGTCAGTGCGCCACGGTGCGCTTCTTGCGCAGGAAGTCCATGAGCACGGCCTCGCCGAGGTCGTAGGGGCTCGTGAAGTAGGCCTTGCCGCGGGTCAGCTCCGACACCTTCGACACGAAGGCCATCAGTTCGTAGTCGCGGGCCAGCATGAACGTGTTGATCATGATGTTCTGCCGCCGGCAGTTGATGACTTCCTTGAGAGTCAGGCCGATGACCTTGGGATCGAGACCGAAGGGATTGCGGTAGATCCGGCCATCGTCGAGGGTCAAGGCGGTGGGCTTGCCGTCGGTGATCATGACGATCTGCTTCATGTCCTTGCGTTCGCGGGCGAGGATCCGCTGGGCCACGCGCAGGCCCTCCCGCGTGTTGGTGTAGTGCGGCCCCACCTTCACCTTGCCCAGCAGGGACAGGGGAATCTCCTCAGCCGAATCGTGGAAGAGGACCACGCGGAGGGAATCGCCCGGGTACTGCGTCCGCAGCAGATGCGACAGGGCTAGGGCCACCTTCTTCGCGGGGGTGAAGCGGTCTTCGCCATAGAGGATCATGGAGTGCGAACAATCGAGCATCACCACGGTGGCGCAGGAAGACCGGTACTCGGTCTGGCGGACCACGAGGTCTTCGTAGCCGACATCGAGGCCTTCGCCCTCCTTGAACTCGAGAGTCTTCGTGCGTCGAATCGTGTTGAGCAGCGTCTCGCTGACGTCGAGATTCAGGGTGTCGCCGAATTCATAGGGTTTGCTGGGGCCGCTGGCGTCGGTCCCGGTGGACAGGTCCTGGGTGTCGTGCGAACCGAAAGACGAGCGACCGAGCGCGCCCATCAGCTCACGCAGCGCGCGATAGCCGAGGAAGTCGGTGCCTTTCTCGGACAGCTCGAACTTGACCGGAGGGCCCGAGCCGCCCGCTTCGCCCTGGCCGTCGGTGTCCTCCATCGAGCCCGTGCCGTTCTGCGCGGTCTGGATGAAGCCCTCGTTCATCAGGCGCTCGATGACCTTCTCCAGGAACTCGTTCAGGGTTTCTTCGTTGGAGAAGAGCTTCTGGAGATCCTCGTCGGGGAGCAGGTTGCTCGTCATCAGGGCGTTGATGATGGCGTCCTTCAGGTCATCCTGGGTGGCCTGGTTGTCGCCGTCCGAGGGCTCGCCGAAGCCGCTGCCGAGCAGGAACTCCGACATCGCGTTCACGAGCTCCGACAGATCCAGATCCTCCCAGAGGTTCGGTCGATGCTTGTGATAGGTAAAGCGCGGCATGGTTCTCAGTAGCTGGATCCCGGCTTCCGCCGGGATACGCGAGGGCTCTGCAATGGCATGGCCCTCGCTAATTCACCTGGCGCTTGAGACGGGCGAGGCGTTCGAGACGATCCGGATCCGGACCGCCATCCTCGGGCTTGCGCTCGACCGCGACATAGGTCCCCTGATCCGATCGGCCGATCTTCTTCTGCGCGAAGAGTCCCTCGAGGATGAACTCGGCGGCGGCCGCCCGGGTGGGCGCGTCGCTTCGCTCGGGGATGAGACGGCCGGCGTGAGCGAGAAGCCCGTTCACCCGCGACAGCGTCGCGAGCAGGTCGCCCGCGCTCTTGTCGTCGGAGACGCCCACTTCGCCGCCCTGCTCGAAGAACTCGATCAGGCTCCGGAGATTGACCCCGCCGAATTCGTTGGCGAAGACTTCCTTCAGTCCCTCGCGCACGAGGTCGCGCGCGACCGCGGCGCCGCCCGCCATCTCGCCCTCGTATTCGAGCTCGATCTTGCCCGTGACCGCGGGAAGCGCCACGTACACGTCGGCGATGCGGGGGACGATCTCGGGCTCACCGTAGGCCAGGGCGCGCCGCTCCGCCGACGAGATCGCGTTTTCGAGCACGCTGATGGCGAGGCGCTGGGACACGCCGCTCTTCTTGTCGACGCGCCGGTCGCGCCTCGCCGCGAAGGCCACCGCTTCCACGGTGTGCCGCACGAACTCGGGCACGAACACGGGCAGGCTGCGCTTCGAGAAAGCCTCGCTCGCGGTGATGAGCGCCGACAGCTCGATGGTTTCGGGATAGTGGGTGCGGATCTCCGAGCCGATGCGGTCCTTGAGCGGAGTCACGATCTTCCCGCGCGCGGTGTAGTCCTCCGGGTTGGCGGTGAAGACCATGGCCACGTCGAGGCGCAGGCGCACCGGGAAGCCCTTGATCTGGATGTCGCCTTCCTGGAGGATGTTGAACAGGCCCACCTGGATGCGGGGCGCGAGGTCGGGCAGCTCGTTGATCGCGAAAATGCCGCGATTGGAGCGGGGGAGCAGGCCATAGTGGATGGCGCCTTCGCTCGAGAGGATGTGGCCGCTCTTCGCGGCCTTGATGGGATCGAGGTCGCCCAGCATGTCGGCGATGGTGACGTCGGGGGTCGCGAGCTTCTCGACGTACCGCTCGTCGCGATAGAGCCATTCGACCTCGAGCTGGTCACCGTGGGTCGCGGCCTTCTCGCGGCAGGAACTGCAAAGGGGCATGAAGGGGTCGCAGCGGATCTCGCAGCCCTTCACCATGGGGATGCGTTCGTCGAGGAGCGAGACGAGCTGGCGGATGAGGCGGGTCTTGGCCTGGCCGCGCAGGCCGAGCAGGATCATGTGGTGCCTGGAGAGGACCGCGTTCACCACTTCGGGGATGACGCTCTCGTCGTAGCCGACGATTCCCGGGAAAAGCGGTTCCTGGTCGCGAAGCTTCGCGAGCAGATTGCGGCGCATTTCGTCTTTGACGGACTCGCCGCCCTTGAGGCCCTGTTGTTTGAGTTCGAGGAGTGTTGTCATTGCTTCGAACCGATTATCGCCTGCGACCCTGTTCAGGCCTCTGGCCGCCCCGCAGACGGATCAGGCGCCGCCCAGTTCGATCAGGGCGTCTTTGAACTCGGTGGCGGTGCGGGGCCGCTCGCTGGCGTTTCGGGATAGCGCCCGGGCCAGGAACTCCGACAGGCCGCGCGGGCAGTCGGGCCGAAGGTCGTGCAACGGCGCGGGGTTCTCGCGCAGAAGCCGTTCAATGGTCTCGGCGGGCGTCGGTGCCCGGAATGGATTGATGCCGGTGAGGGCTTCGTAGAGTGTGACGGAAAGGGCCCACAGATCGAAGGCGGGCCCGGGCTCGCGATTCTGGTACGCCTCCAGCGGCATGTAGGCCGGGGTCCCCACGATGGCCCCGGTCTCGGTGAGGGGAGCGTCCTGGGTCTGAGGCACGTCGGACTCTCCTTTTTGAAGCCGCTCGAGGGTGATGGTCTCGAGGTCCCGGGCCGAAGCCGGGGTCTGTGGATCGCGGATCCGCGCCACGCCGAAGTCGAGGAGTTTCGGAGTCCGGCGCGCGTCGTAGCCGATGTTGCTCGGCTTGATGTCGCGATGGAGGATGCCGCGCCGGTGCGCTTCCTCGAGCACCCCGGCCATGGCCTTGCCCAGGTCCAGGACCTCCGGAACGCTCAGCGTGCTCTGCAGGAGGCGCTGAGCGAGGGTGCCTCCTTCGAGCAGCTCGAAGACCAGGATGGGCGTTTCGTTCCAGGACTCCGCGGTGTGGATCATGGCGAGGTTTGGATGTTGGATGGCCGCGGCGGCGAGGGCCTCACGCTTGAAGCGTTCTACCCTTTCGCCCGAGATCCGCGGCAGCGTCTTCAAGGCGACGCGGCGGCCCAGCCGCAATTCCGTGGCCCCGTACACCACGCCGAAGCCGCCGGAGCCGAGGCGCGACTCCAGCCGGTACTTGTCGAGGAGGGCGAGGGGAAGAAGCGCGGGTTGGGTCGCGGCTCCGCAGTTTGAACAGGACGTCACGGTGGACTCGAAGACCCGAAGGCACCCGAGGCACTCGCGAGCCGGTGGCGTCTCGTCACGCGAAGGCGTTGACCCCGGACCTCCCGGAGTGGGTGTGGCGCGAAGGAGCCGGGTCTCGAGAGAAATTCCCGCGGCCGCTCCAACCGAGGCCAGAAGGTCCCGGTCGTCCGGCGAGAACGGGGTCTCCGATTTCCGACGCCCGAGAGCGAGGAAACCCGTCAGCATTTCGCCGCTGCCCAACAGGGGTACGAGCAGCGACGCCCCCGCGCGCTGAAGCCACTCGCGTTCTCCTTCGGGAAGACGGCCGGCAAGCGATCCCGGCGTCGCGGCCTCGATGGACAGCGGGTCTGACGAGCCCGCGAGCAGAGACACGAACTGGGCCGAAGCCGGAATCGGATCGGGATCAGCGACGCCCTTGGCCGCGGCCGACTTCAGAATGCCCGGCTGCTCCGGGGTTACCGCCATCAGGACGACGCTCTCGACATGAAGAGCCTTGTCCACCTGTTCGACGAGCATGGAGGAGAGGTCGGCGATATCGCGCGTCTTCCGGACTGCTTCGGTGAGCTGGCGGAGGACGAGTCGCGCGTCGTAGGCCTCGCGGAAGTAGCGACGGTCGAGGGCCGCGAGGAGTCGATATCGAAGGGGGAAGGCCGCGGTTGCGATAACGGCCACGGTGGTGAGAGCCAGGAAGCGCCACCCGGTCAGCAAGTGGCCCAGCGGTTCTTCGCGGTTGATGTAGAGAAGGACCACGCCAGCGGCCAGGGGAAGCGCGATGAACGACAGCAGTGTGTAGCGCGCGAGCGCGTACTGCGCGGCGCGGCGAAGGGCAGATTGATAGTCCAGGGCGCCCTGGTAGAGGACGGCGTATGTCGCCGTGATCGGAAAGACGAACAGAAATGGATAGGTAAGTGAAAGAAAGACGGGCTGGATCTCAGGTCGCTTCAGCCAGCTGTTGAATGATGGGAACAGAGCGGCCGCGGGAAGGACCGCCACGAACGGCGCGACCCCTACGGCTAGACCGTAGATAAACACTTTCAACTGACCGCGCTCGGTTCCCTGCGAGGTCTTCAGGGCCCGAAGTATGGGGAACACGGCCACGAGCGCCAGCAAATAGGTGGGTATCCAGTCCCATTCAGGGACAGTTCCAAACAGTGCCCGGGCCGCCGTCGACCCAAGGGCGGTGCCGATTGCAAGGACCAGCCGGGTCAGCGAGTCGATCACGCCCCAGACCATGGCGGCTCTGACAAGTGCAGGGCTCACTCCTGCGGCAGGAAAAGCACTGGCAAGGTCCAAGGCGGCCGCCCCGGTAAATGCTTCGGAGTGGATGGCTCGCCAAAGGTCCGCGTATTCCCAGCCGAGGACGAGACGCAACGAAAGGCGTGCCCCCAGCATAGCCATCACTCGTCCCAGGGCTCGTGATTTCTCCGCCACGACGCTTGCCGCGGAAAGAACGACCGAAGTCGCCAGAAAGACGATCGCCAGGACGACACGTAACCACTCCGGGCCGTGGAAGGAAACCGCCCCGCCTAGAAGCAGAATCAGAGCAAGAGCTATCTTCGCCTGCGATACGGTCGCGGCGAGCGTCAGAAGGCGACGTGAGGACTCGGTCAATGAACCCGAAGATGACAAGCGCCGAAGCGGGCGAGACTCTCTAGAACGGGCAATCCTCGCGCGGGCCGCGTCGCATGTTGTCAAGCGCCGACTTCAGGTCGTCCCTGTCGATCCTGTTCGAGTTGCTGTTGGCTGCTGCAGTTCGACCCAGCCTCTCCGCTCGGGCGATGGCCCTTGCGCGGATTGGGTTCCACCGCAACACCTTGCTCCTGGTCATTCTCGCCCGCAGCCAGTCGACGCCATAGTCCCTCGCTTGCGGGGTGAGGGTCTTTCCGGCGATGCCTCGCTGGAAGGCAGCGCCTATTTCCATCATCGCGGTATCGGCGTTTTCCATCATCGACCTCCCGGGAACGATCGGCTCGCCAAACCAGGCCGGCGAGGGTTAGACGAGAGTCAAACTCTCGCTCATCTCAGCGCAGGATCTAGAAAGGGCAGTCCTCTCGCGGCCCGCGCTTAAACTTTCCGAAATCCCGCAGCGCCGCGTCAAGATGGTCGTACGAGATCTCCGAGCCATCCTTTGCGAGCCTTGCCGCGTCGAAGCCAACCTTCTTGGCTCGTTTGACGGCCTTGTCGCGAACGGTCCAGTACTTTCCCGGGTTCTTACTCAGCTTTTCGCTCATAAATGCATAGCCGAGCAGAACGGCCCCGTCGCTCCATGTCCAATCTTTCTCCGGATCGTACTTGCGAGCCCCGTGACCGAAGGCAGAGGACATGTCGATCATGGCCTCGGTGTCGGTCATGCCGCCCCAGTTCGCGGGTCCTGTTCTCTCACGCACCATCGCTCGCGCTGCCGACTTTTTGGACGGCTTCCCCTTCTGCTTTTCCATATGTCCTCCGGCTGTGGCCCGACTGACCCAGCAGCAGCCACTGTTAGCACGGAATCTACTCCCGTTCCGTGGGACTGAGAACGCCGCGGTTTGAGGTCGCGCCTCACGCCGGCCGTTGATAGCATCCACAGTCCGGGATTGTCCCCGCCCTCATCATGCTCACCCTCGGCTTCGACATCGGCGGCACGTTCATCAAGGCGGTGGCGCTTCGTGACCTCGAGATCGTGGGTCGCGGTGAGACCGCGGTCCACCACGAGTCCATCGAAGCGCTATGCGCCCAGCTCACGAAACTCCGGCGCGAACTCGATCCCTCCTCGGAGGCCAATGCCGCGGGGGTGGCGGTGGCGGGCCTCGTCGACAAGTCGACCGGGCGCCTGACCGCGTCCCCGCACCTCCCGTCGCTCCGCAACATCGACGCCAAACCGCGATTCGAAGCGGCTCTTCGCACCCCCGTGCACGTCATGAACGACGCGACCGCCGCGGCCTACGCCGAGGTCCAGTACGGCGCGGCCCGCGGGCTCTCCCACGTCCTCCTCATCACCGCCGGCACCGGCGTGGGCGGCGGTCTTGTGCTCAACGGCGAGCCCTATGAAGGCGCTTCGGGCTTCGCGGGCGAGATCGGCCACGTCCCCGTCGAACCCCTCGGGGACGCCTGCGCCTGCGGCAAACATGGCTGTCTTGAAACGGAGTGCGGGGCCTATTACCTCGTCGGCCGGGCCCGGGCCGCCATCGGTTCCGGCGTTCACAGCTCGCTCGAGAAAGCCGATCCCCTCGACGCCGCCGCGATTTTCGAGGCGGCCCGCCAGGGCGACTACTTCGCGCTGAACCTCATCGACCGCGCCGGCCTGGCCCTCGGCCGGGCCTGCGCCATGGCCCTTCAGATCCTCGATCTCGAGCGAATCGTGATCGGCGGCGGGCTCGCCCGTAGCGCCGATCTACTGATTCCGCGGATAATGAACGCGGCCCGCGCCCGGACGTTCGGCGAAATCTTCGACCGGGCGTCCTTCGTGGCCGCGGAACTCGGCCATCAGGCGGGTGCGATCGGGGCGGCGGCGACCGCGATGCATCGCGCCCGCTGACCCCCCTTCGCTCCTTTTCGACTTCATTTTCCTCAGGTAGACGTGACCGAACTCTCACAGATCCGCAACTTTTCGATCATCGCGCACATCGATCACGGAAAGACCACTCTCTCCGACCGCCTCATGGAGGCGACGGGCGCCCTCACCGCGCGGGAGATGAGCGCCCAGTTCCTCGACGCGATGGACCTCGAGAAGGAACGCGGCATCACCATCAAGCAGCACTCGGTGCGCCTCAACTACAAGGCGAAGGACGGGAAGGACTACGTCTTGAACCTCATCGACACGCCGGGTCACGTCGATTTCAGCTACGAGGTGAGCCGTTCGCTCGCCGCCTGTCAGGGCGCGCTCCTTGTGGTCGACGCGAGCCAGGGCGTCGAAGCGCAGACCCTGGCGAACGCGCATCTGGCCGTCGAGAACCATCTCGAGATCATCCCGGTCATCAACAAGGTCGACCTGCCATCGGCCGAGCCCGAGCGGGCGAAGGAGCAGATCGAAAGCGTGATCGGCATCGACGCCTCCGGCGCCATCCTGGCCTCGGCGAAACAGGGGATCGGCATCCCCGAGATCCTCGAAGCCATCGTGCACCGGATTCCCGCGCCGAAGGGGAATCCTGACGGGCCGCTCCGCTGTCTCGTGTTCGACTCATGGTTCGATCAATACCGCGGCGTGGTCATCCTCGTCCACGTGGTCGATGGTGAACTCAAGCCCGGCATGAAGATCCGCCTGATGCAGTCCGAGGGCAGCCACGAGGTGGAAGGCCTCGGCGTCTTCACCCCCAAGCCAATGCCCATCGATTCGCTTTCCGCGGGCGAGGTGGGTTTCGTGATCGCGGGAGTCAAGCGGGTGTCCGAGACCAAGATCGGCGACACCATGACCGACGACCGCAATCCCGCGTCCGAGCCCCTTCCCGGTTTCAAGGACGTGAAGCCCATGGTCTTCGCGGGCCTGTATCCCATCGAGTCGAACAAGTACGGCGAGCTTCGCGAGGCCATGGAGAAGCTCCGACTGAACGACGCCTCCTTCAACTACGAGCCCGAGACCTCGGCCGCCCTCGGCTTCGGCTTCCGCTGCGGCTTCCTCGGCCTCCTTCACATGGAGATTGTCGAAGAGCGCCTCGAGCGCGAATTCGGCCTCGAGCTGATCGTCACCGCGCCGTCCGTGAGATACCGCGTTCTCAAGTCCGACGGCGAAGTGGTGGAAGTGGATTCGCCCGCGCGGCTTCCTGACCCAGGCTCCATCGAGGCCATCGAAGAGCCGGTCATCACCGCGACCATCCTTACGGCACCCGAGTATGTGGGCGCGATTCTTCAGCTCTGTCAGGACAAGCGAGGCATCCAGAAGAACATGGGCTACATCACGCCCACCCGCGTGATGATCACCTACGAACTGCCCATGGCCGAGGTGCTGCTCGACTTCTACGACCGGCTGAAGTCGGCGTCGAAGGGCTACGCGTCGCTCGACTACCAGATCACGGGATGGTGGGTGTCGCCGCTGGTGAAGCTCGACGTGCTCGTGAACGAAGAGCCGGTGGACGCGCTCTCGATCATCTGCCACAAGGACATGTCCTACCAGCGCGGCAAGACCCTGGTCACGAAGATGCGCGGTTTGATCCCGCGCCAGATGTTCGATGTGGCCATCCAGGCCGCCATCGGCTCACGCATCATCGCGCGCGAGAGTGTGAAGGCCCTGCGCAAGAACGTGATCGCGAAGTGCTACGGCGGCGACATCAGCCGCAAGCGCAAGCTCCTCGACAAACAGAAGGAAGGCAAGAAGCGGATGAAGAAGGTCGGCAGCGTCGACATCCCCCAGGAAGCCTTCCTCGCCGTGCTCAAAGTGGACGAATAGGGTCACTCGAACCGCGCGCCGCGCTCCGCGAGCAGGTTGCGAAGCACGGAGCGATGGCAGCGCATCTCGTCGGGGCAATAGCACCCGACCGCGAAGTTCGTCTCGAGGGACAGTGCGGCGAGGAGATCCAGCAGGCGCGATGCCTCCGCCCGCTTCATCTCGCTTCGATACTTTCTCGCGAACGCGATCCAGTCCTTCTCGCTTATGGCGCTCTGACCGAGTTTGACGAGATCCTCGCTGGGCGCGAGATCGGGCAGCCACACGTCGTAGAAGTCGCGCGACGCGAACTCAGACTTCGGAACCCCGCGCGGCGGACGTCGCACCGTGCCGATCCGCAGCCCCTCGCCTTTCGCGCGCGGACTTCCGAGTCGAACGATTCGAACCGCCACGGCTACTTCTTCTTCGGGGCCGGCTTTACCGTCGGACGCGGAATGGGGGGCGGCGGGAAGGGCGAGTCGTTCCAGAAGTCGACCACGCATTTCCAGGGCCCGCCCGCGGCGCGACGCCACACCGTCAGGTAACGACCCTGGCTTCGCGTGACTTTCCCCTTCGCATCCGCGAAGGTGATCTCGTTGCTTCCCATGGTGTAACCGAGGTCTCCCGACGCCGCCACCACGGCCTGCGCGGGCTTCCAGCTGATCGAGAAGAAGGGCGTCTTGAGGCTCGTGCTCACGTAATTCCGGATCGCGGCCTTGCCGGAGACCGCGGCCACTCCCGGCGGATACACGACCGCGTCATCCGACCAGAAGGACAGGATCTTCTCGACGTCCTTGCCGGCCGAGGCCACCCGGGCCCAGTCCATGTCGGCCTGCAGGAGAGCGGCTCGGGCCGGGTCCGCCTTGGCCGGAGACTGCGCCGAGGCGAGGGTCGGGAGCAGGAGAAGGGCAAGAAGAGTTTGTCGGGTCACGAGTCGTCTCCGAGAGTCAGGTGGTCGAGGTTGGCGCGTTTCGTGGCTTCCCGTCAAGCGCCGCGCGCGCGATGCCTCGCAGCATGCCGCCGAAGACCAGCTGGTGGAGCGGGTAGAGCGCGTACCAGTAGGCCCGCCCGAAAAAGCCCAGAGGATCGAACATCGCGGTCTGACGGATGGTCGTGGTTTCGCCCTCGGTGGTCACCTCGAACTCCAGCCAGGCGCGTCCGGGAACCTTCATCTCGGCGGCGAGCCGCAGCAGGCGATCGCGCTCGAGGGCTTCCACCCGCCAGAAGTCCACGGTGTCGCCGACCCTGAGATCGCTGGGCGATCTCCTTCCACGGCGCATGCCGATGCCGCCCGACAGGATGTCGAGGAAGCCGCGCACGCGCCAAAGCCAGTTCCATGCGTACCAGCCGGTGTGGCCGCCGATCCGCTGGATCGGCCGGAAGGCCTCGGGCGCCGACGCGGCGACCGTGATCGTCCTCGAATCGACCAGTCGTGAGCCGAACTGCACCCCTCCCCAGGAAGGCAGGTCGCCGGACGAAGAGAGGGCGTCCGACCACCTCGTGGCCGCGAAGTCGCTCTCCTCGCTCGCGAGGGCGCGGCGCAGCGCCTCTTCGACGCCGATCGGACGGATGTCGAACACATCGAGGGCGCTCCGGTCCCGAACCACGGTGGAGTGGACGATGCTCTCGATCAGGGTGCGTCCGATCCGCGCGTAGAGCGGCGTCACCAGCCCGAGCCACAGGCTGGAGATGAAAGGGGTCAGGAAAGGCACGGGAATCATGACCAGGCTGGTGCCGCGCATGCGTGCGTACGCCCGCATGATGTCCGCGTAGGACATCTTGTCCGCCCCGCCGATCTCGTAGACGCGGTATCGAGAGGCCGGCAGTTCGAGGGCGGCCACGAGGTACGCGAGCACGTCGTCGATGGCGATGGGCTGCGCCTTCACCTTGACCCAGCGCGGCGTGATCATGATGGGCAGGCGTTCCACCAGGGCGCGGATCATCTCGAACGACACGCTGCCGTGGCCGATGATGATGGAGGCGCGGAACTCCAGCACCGGCACCATGGACCGCCGCAGGAGCTGCCCCACCTCCTGCCGGCTGCGCAGGTGAGGCGAGAGATCCTCTTCCTCCCGGCCGAGGCCCCCGAGGTAGATGATCCGCTCCACCCCCGCGAGCTTCGCGGCGTGGCCGAAGTTGAGAGCGGCCCGGCGATCCTGGTCTTCGAAGTGGTGTCCGGCGCCCATCGAATGAACCATGTAGTAGGCCACCTTGACGCCCTGGAGAGCGCGGTCGAGGCTGGCGCGGTCGAGCGCGTCTCCCTCGACCACTTCCGTCGTTGGCCCGATCCTTGGGGCCAGCATTCCGGGTCGGCGCGCCAGGCACCGGACGCGCTGGCCGTTCTTCTCCAGTTCCTTCAGCAGCCGTCCGCCGACGTAGCCCGTGGCCCCGGTGAGAAGGATGAGCGGTGTTTCGATGACGACTCCTGTCCGGCGGTTCCTCGCCCGCTCGGTGGGGCGTGACTGGATTTCCGCGATCCAGAGTGTAGTCCGTCGTTCCCTTCAGTCTCAGGGCATCAGGATTCGCGCGAGGAGTTCCTCGCTTCCCGGCTTCTCGAGAAAGAACAACGTCGGCTCGAAGAGCTCGAGTTCGAGGAGGAGGGGCGCGCCCGCGTCGTCTCGCGCGAGGTCGACGCGGGCGTAGGGGACCTCTGGAACTCCCGCCTTGGCCAGGACGCTCCGGGCCATCTCCACCGAGTCCGAGCCGGGGTCTGACGGCAGGCCCTCGGGGCCGACGTGACGGCCGCCCTTGAACAAGGAGTTCTTGCGCACGGCGTGCGAGTAGACGCCGCCGAAGAGCATGAGGCTGTGCTCGCCGCCTTCCTCGACATCCTTCACGAACGGCTGCACCATGATCTCGCGATCGGGGCGGTGGCGGTCGAGGTACGCCTGTCCTTCGTCATACTGGGCCGGCGTGACCCGGATGGTCTCCCACGAGTCGGCCGAGACCGATGGTTTGAGCACGACCGTCTCCCAGCTGCGCGCGGAGCACATTTCGCGCAGGCTCGCGACCTCGCCCCGGGCCACGAAGGCGGTGGGCACGGTGAGGACGCCCCTGGTCGCGAGTTCGTCGAGATAACGCTTGTTCATGTTCCAGCGGATGATCCCGGCATCGTTGACGATGTTCGTCTGCGCCTCCGCCCGGGCAAGCCAGACGAGGAATTCCTCGTAGCGACGGCAGTAGTCCCAGGGCGATCGCAGGAGCGCGAGGTCGACCTTGTCCCACGCGAAATCCGGGTCGTCCCAGGATGCGGTGACGACAAGCGCGCCCCGTTTCGCGAGTGCTTTGGCGAGGGGACGATCGTCGTCCTCGATCTCGGGATGTCTGGGGTTGGTGACGAACGCGATCTTCATGGCCGCGGGATTGCTTCGTCGCATGACGAGACGGAGTGGCTCCTCGCAACGACGGCGCGTTCGCGGCCTCTGTGCGCCGTCGGCGCCGGCGGAGCGGCTTCTCGCAATGACGCAGGGCCAGAAGGGCAGGGAGGCAGGAGAGGCTACTTTTCGCGGGTCAGGGCGAAGAAGTGATTGGCGCCCGCGGACTTCCCGTTCGCCCACGAGGTCCAGCTCGCTTCCAGTCGACCGTCGGGCAGGAATCGGATCTCGCCGTTGTGGATGAAGGCGTCCTTGTTCACGTCGAAGTTCGTGCCGCCGTCGAAGTCGAACACGAGCTTTTCCGGCGTCGACGCGGTCTTCGACAGGCGCATGTGCGGCTGAGTCCCGCCCGAACAGTAGTGGGTCATGATGAGGTCGCCCTTGTCGAGGTGATACATGGAGCGCATCTCGTGGGGCTCTCCGGGAAAGAGCACCTCCATGACCACGCTGCCGCCAGAGATCACCTCGTAGCTGATCCGGCCCTTCGGGCCGCTGGCCGTGCCGATTGGTCCCGACCAGGTTCCGGCGAGGCCCTTGAGTTTCTGAAACGCGGCCTTGCCGTCGATGGCCTGCGCGGCGGCGGGGGAGGCCGCGGCAAGCGCGGCGGCGACGAGAAGAGAGAGGGGAAGCTTGTTCATGAATGTCTCCTGGCTTGAAAAGAACGTTGTTCTAGCGGCCGGTCTTGTCGATGCGGTTGTGGATGGAGGTGATCTCCATCATCGCGGCGGATCCGTACCAGCCATAGGCGTCATATGAGAACCGACCGGCCGCGACCGCGGGATCGGTGACGAGCAGAGCCTCGGCTTCCTTCACCGTCTTCACGTTGAAGACGAAGAGGCCCTCGTAATGGTTCGCGTTCTCCTGGAAGGGGCCGGCCACCACGAGCTTCCCCTCGGCCGCGAGACGCTTGATGTTCGCCATGTGGCCGGCGAAGAGTTTCGAACTTTCCTCTTTCGTGAGGTCCGCCTTCGGCCCGGTCTTGAGGATGACGAAGACGTAGCTCCTCATGCCGCGCTGGTCGGCGCCCAGGCGTTCGGCGAGGGTGGCGTCGTAAGGCGGTGGGGTGACCGGCTTGTCCTGGGCCGCGACCACGCCGGCAAGGCCAAGGCACAGGATGAACAGGATCGACTTCATTCAGCGCTTCTCCTTGAGTTCCGCGATGTTCTCGCGGAGGGTGTCCTTGGGCAGCATGAACATGAAGGCGGACATCATGCCGAGCATGAGCCGCGTCTTGAACGGCACGTTTCCGGTTTCGACCACCGCCTTGACGTTGTTCAGGATGTCCACCCAGCTGGTGCGGACGGAATCGGCGGTCTTCTTCTGATCGACGAACTTCGAATGAACCACGGTGACGCGGGTGACCCCGCCCTTGTCCTCGAGCGTCCATTCGACGAGGGTGGGGGTCTCAGGGAGGTTGGTGAAGCGGAAGGTGTGCACGAACCGCCTGGGCGGCACGAATTCGTGGACCTCGCCGATGATGAAGACGCGCTTCCCATCCTCGCTCCGGTACATCATTCGCGAACCGGGCTTGAAGTCGCTCTCGAGCACGGTGCCGAACATCGGCTTCTGGATCTGCTTGAGTTTGGTGATCTCGGCCCATACGTCGCCGACCGGAGCCTTGATCTCGACGACGTGAACCTGGCGTTCTTCCATGGAGTCCTTCCCCTTCAGGCGCGCTTCTCGCGCCGGGCTTCATTCTTCGCGGACCTGGCTTCGACGGTTCGTTTGAGGCCGACCAGGGCCGCGGCCCAGTCGCCCTGATATTTCCCCACCCAGCGCTCGTAGATGTGCTGGATGGGAACGGGGTTGAGGTGGTTGATGCGCCGGCGCCCGTCGACCTCCACGGTGACGAGGTCGGCCTCGCGCAGGAGATTGAGGTGCTGCATCACCAGGAAGCGGTTCTCGCCAACCGCCTCGGCGACCTCGCCGGTGGTGCGGGGCTTGTCGCGCAGCACGTCGAGGATCCGCCGCCGATGCGGATTGGCGAGCGCGCGCCAGACGTGATCGAGATCCTCATGTGACATATTTAATACGTAAACGATATGTCACACGACGGAATCCGTCAAGCCCCTTTCGCGAAATTTCTCCAAGCCTGCGAAAGTTCAAACCAATGAAGGAGCTCTCGCCCGCGAAACAGTGGGACGGCTTTCTCGCGAGATTCGATCCGCAGATCGTCGCGCTGGTCAAGGCTTCCCTCGCCCGCATGAGGAAGCGCGTGCCCGGCGCGGTGGAACTGGTCTACGACAACTTCAACGCGCTCGTGGTCGGGTTCGGGCCCAGCGAACGCGCATCGGATGCCATCTTCTCGCTCGCCATCTATCCGCGGTGGGTGAACCTCTTCTTCCTCCGGGGCGCGAAGCTCGAGGACCCGGCCGGGCTGCTGCAGGGGAGCGGCGGGGTGGTGCGGCACCTTCGTCTCTCCGATCCTCGTGTGCTCGACGACTCCGGGGTTCGCGACCTCATGGATCGAGCGATGGCCCAGGCCGCGAAAGCGATCGATCCTCGGGAAAAGCGACGGATGATCATCAAGTCGGTCTCCGCAAAGCAACGCCCCCGAAAACCCTGATAGCTTCTCTCCCCAGACTTCCAGGAGGACTTTGAAACCCATGCGTGATTCGCGTCTTCTCGCCGCCCTGTTGTGCGCTTCCTTGACCGCCACCGCCCAGGCCCAGCCGGGACGTGGCGCGCTGCCGGGCCAGGGCCCGGCGCCGACGCCGGTGGCGGAGGCCCCGGTGCGAATAGCCGAGACGCGGCCCACGGCACCCGCGGTCGACAACTACAAGCAGACCCAGCACACGGGGAAGTTCTCCGGCCAGACCGTCGCCTACACCGCGACCGCGGGCACCCTGGTGCTGAAGAGCGCTGCGGGCAAGCCGCGCGCGAATGTCTTCTTCGTGGCCTATACGAAGGACGGCGTTCCCGCGGGCTCGCGTCCCATCGCCTTCGCCTACAACGGCGGCCCGGGCTCCGCGTCGGTCTTCGTTCACATGGGTCTTTTCGGGCCGAAGCGCGTGCAGATGGCCGACGATGGTTTCCAGCCCGCCCCTCCCTATGAACTCGTCGACAACGAGGACTCGATCCTCGATGTTTCCGACGTGGTCGTCATCGACGCGGTGAGCACCGGCTGGTCGCGCATGGTCGAAGGCGAAGACGGCAAGAACTTCCACGGCGTCCGTCAGGACATCGAGGCCTTTTCCGATTTCATCCGCCAGTACCTGATGAAGTTCAACCGCATGGCCTCGCCCAAGTACCTCATGGGCGAGAGCTACGGGACCGTGCGTTCCGTGGGAGTGGGCGCCGACCTGCAGGCGCGGCATGGCATCGAGCTCAACGGCATCGTCCTCGTCTCCTCCGTGATCGACTTCTCGACTCTCTCCGAGGCTCCCGGGAACGAGCTCAACTACGCGAGCTTCCTGCCCACGTACACCGCCGATGCCTGGTATCACAAGCGCCTCGGCCCCGAGCTTCAGGGCCAGGACCTGAAGAAGGTCCTCGATGAGTCGCGCAAATTCGTGTGGGGCGAGTACATGACCGCGCTCATCAAGGGGAGCCGCCTCACCGCCGCCGAGCGAAAGGACATGGCCGCCAGGGTCGCGAAGTTCACCGGGCTGTCCGCCGCCTTCGTCGAAGAGGCGAACCTGCGCGTGAGCCCCGGCCGGTTCCGCAAGGAGCTGTTGCGCGACAAACGCCTGATGGTCGGCCGTCTCGACGGCCGCTACACGGGCCTCGATCGTGACGCTGCGGGCGAGAACCAGGAGTTCGACCCCTCGAACACCGCGCTGCAAGGGGCGTACAGCGCCGTCTTCCTCGACTATGCGAAGAACGAGCTCAAGTGGGAGAGCGAGCTTCCCTATCCGACCTCCGCCAACGTGCGCCCCTGGCAGTACGAAGAAAACCGCTACCTGAACCTGGTCGACAGCCTCCGCACCGCCATGGCGCGCAACCCGTATCTCAATGTGATGGTGGTGAACGGGTACTACGACATGGCCACACCATTCGCCGGCACCGAGTACACCTTCGACCATGTGGGCTACGAGAAGACCTACGCGGACCGGATCAGCCTCACCTACTACGAGGGCGGCCACATGATGTACATCCGGCCGAACATGCTCAAGGCCGTCCACGCCGATATCGGCGCCTTCGTGAAGCGGACCCAGGGCGGCAAGTAACGGCCGCCCGACTGTTCGGCTGCGACCAATGGCCGTGTCGCAGCCGGACACGCCGCGACCCCTGACCGCGGCGTAAGTCCTGTCCTGTCATCCGGGCGCGCCGGTCCGGGCGCCGGTACGCGCCTTGCTGCGGGAGAGGGGATGGACACCCTCCGCCAGGACCTGATCTACGCGATCCGCCGGCTCGCCATGGCGCCCGCCTTCACCCTCATCGCCGTCGCCACCCTCGCCCTGGGGATCGGCGCCAACAGCGCGATCTTCAGCATCGTCCATGCCGTCCTTCTCAAGCCCCTGCCCTTCGCCGAACCCGACCGGCTGGTTCAGTTGTACCAGGTTTCCGGGGGCCGGAACGTTGCTTACTTCTCGCCCCAGAACTTTCTCGACACCGCGGCTGCGGCAAAGAGCTTCGAGGGCATCGCCGCGGTGGACGGCGGCGGCGTGACCCTGACCGGGCGCGGCGCCCCGGCCGTACTCAACGGCGCCGAGGTGAGCGCCTCCTTCTTCAGCGTCTTCGGCATGACGCCCGAGCTCGGACGTCCCATCTCCGCGGACGAGAACGAACCCGACAAGGCGACGGTCGTGGTTCTGAGCCATGCCCTCTGGCAGACGCGCTTCGGCGGCGACCCGAAGATCATCGGACAGTCGATCCGCCTCGACAGCCGCGACTTCACCGTGATCGGCGTGGCGCCAAAGGACTTCTCCTTTCCCGACGACACCGAACTGTGGACCCCGCTCGCCTACGACGCGGTCTTCCGCACCCACAGCCGGGGTGCTTGGTACCTGCGCGTGTTCGGCCGACTGCGTCCGGGCGTGTCTCTTGCCGCGGCGAGGGAAGAGAACGAAGACCATCGCGGCCCGGCTCGAAAAGGCCTATCCGGATCAGAACGAAGGCCTCGGCGGAACCGCCCTGCCCCTGCAGGAGGCGCTGGTGGGCAGCTCGCGCTCCTCCTCCTCGGCGCGGTGGGCCTGGTCCTCCTCATCGCCTGCGTCAACGTCGCCAATCTCCTCATGGCCCGGGCGGCCGCGCGCGAGTCGGAGTTCGCGGTACGCCTGGCCCTCGGGGCCGGGCGTGGCCGCATCTTCCGGCAGCTCATGACCGAGAGTCTCCTTCTCGGGGCGCTCGGCGGAGCGGCCGGTCTCCTCGTCGCTTCGATCTCCCTGGGCAGCCTCATCGCTCTTCAACCGAACGGCGTGAAGAGGCTGAACGAGGCGCACATCGACCCCGCGGTGATGCTATTCGCGGCGGCCCTGGCCATGGCGACGGGCTTCCTCTGCGGGGTCCTCCCGGGGATGTCGGCGCGTCGAGCGCCCGCGCAGGCCCTGAGGGAGGGCGCGCGCGGTCTCCTGGGCGGCCGGAGCGGCCGGGTTCGCGGCGGTCTGGTCATCGGGCAGATGGCGCTTGCCATGATGCTGCTGGCGGGGGCGGGTCTTCTTCTTCGGAGCTTCGCCCAGCTGCAGCAGGTGAACCCCGGCTTCGAGGTCAAGGACGCCCTCACCTTCAGGATCGCCCTTCCCGCCGAGGCCTACAAGGACGAGTCGCGCCGGGTCGCCTTCTTCGATCGCCTGCTCGAGCGTGTCTCCGCCCTCCCCGGCGTTCGCGCGTCGGCCGCGACCCTGGGCCTGCCCTTGAACGGCACGCAGATCAACATCTCCTTCCAGGTGAAGAATCGTCCCGAGCTTCCCGCATCTCAGCAGCCCGCGATGGAGATGCGCGCGGCGACGCCTGCCTACTTCAAGGCCATGGGTATTCCGGTCGTTCGCGGACGCGGCATCGAACCGGGGGACGTCGCGGGGGCGGCGCAGGTGGTCGTGCTGAGTCAGAGTGCGGTGAAGAAATACTTCCCGAACGAAAACCCGATCGGTCAGTGGATCACCCTTGGCTGGCGCCGCCCCGAGGGACAGCCGATGGCGGGTGGGGAAGTGGTGGGCGTGGTCGGGGACGTGAAGTCGTTCGGCCTCGCCCGGGACGCGGTGCCCGAGATCTACCTGCCCTACGCGCAACTGCCCGTGGGCTCCATGGACGTGGTGGTCCGGGCCAGCGTGCCGCCCATGTCCCTCGGGCCCGCGGTGGAGAAGGCCGTGCACGAACTCGACCCCGACATCCCCGTGGCGCGCCTGCGCAGCCTCGAGGACGTGGTGTCGCGGTCCATCTCGCAGCCCCGCTTCTACATGCTGCTCCTCGGGCTCTTCGCGTCGATGGCGGTTCTCCTCGCCGCCCTCGGCATCTTCGGGGTGATTTCGTATGCGGTGACCCAGCGCTCACGGGAGATCGGCATCCGCATGGCCCTGGGCGCGCACCCGGGAAGCGTGATGCGTCTGGTTCTCTCCAACGCGGCCGTGCTCATCCTCAGCGGGATCGGCCTCGGCCTCGCGGGCGCCCTGGCCCTGTCGCGGTCTCTCTCCGGCCTGCTCTTCAACCTGAGCCCCACCGATCCCTCGACCCTCGCGGGAGTCGCCCTGTTGCTCTCCGCGGTGGCGCTCCTCGCGAGTTACCTGCCCGCGCGGCAGGCCACCCGTGTCGATCCCCTGCTGACCCTGCGAAGCGAATAGCCGGGAGCGGCGGGCTCACTCCGCTATCGCGGGGTGATCGACGCGACCGGCAGCGGTGTGGGAGAAGGCCGTGCGGCCTCGGCCTGGTGGCGCACCACCGTCTGCTCGTTGACCCGCACCCGCGCGAGCACCTCGGTCTGTGCGTCTCCGACCCGGAACCGGACGATGTGCTCGCCGGGAGCGACCTCGAATCGGCGAAGGGCCGAAGCCTTGAGCTGGGCCACCATCCGCCCGTCGATGGATAGGCTGGCGTCGACGTCGGTGGAAACCAGCAGCGATCCCGTGGGCCTGCGGACCGGAACCGGGGTCGGACTCGGAGTGGGCTCGGGGGTGGGCGTGGGGGTCGGCTTCGGCGTGGGGCGAGGAGTGGCCATTGCCGCCGCGAGCCTCTTCCGTTCTTCCAGCCTCTCGCGGGAGACCCGGTTGACCAAGGCGAAGGCGAGCCCCACCACCACCACCACGGCCACGAGAGCGCCCACCATCCACGCGGTCCTTCGAGCCGGGGGTTCCGCCTTGAGCGGAAGGGGCGGCGGCGGAAACAGCGGGGGCGCCCCACCCATCAGGGTCCGATCGCTCGGGTCCTCCAGCAGCGGAGAGCGGCCCAGCATCACCGTGGACCCGTCGTCGCCGCGGTCGATTTCCACCCGGAACTTGAGGTTGCCGATCTGGAGCTGCTGGCCGGGAAGGAGTGCCGCTTCCTGCGTGCGCCGGCCGTCGATGTGGATTCCGTTGCCGCTGTTCTGGTCGGTGATGACCCATTCCTCGCCGCGCAGGGTGATCTCCGCGTGCCGCCGCGACACCGAGGCATCCCGCAAATGGACGTCCGACGAAGAATCCCTGCCCACCCGCGCTATCGCGCTTTCGATGCTGATGGTCGGGTCCCCGTTGACGGGGTGGAGACGCAGGACATTCATGGCTGGGAGGCGAGGTTCATCGCCGTCCGCGATCATAGCCAGCTTCGGCGACTGGTTGACGACCGTAGCCCGCTCTAGTACTTTCGCGGAAAGTGCCGCCTCCAGCTGACGACCCTTCGAAGAAGCAACCACGCAAGCGATCCAAGAGGCTGGCCGACTCCGGGGCGGGAACGAAGCGCAGCGTGGCCCCGGAGAATCTTCCGGAGGTGTATCAACAAGCACTCGCCGAGGGCGCCACGGCTCTGAATGTCGTCACCCGGATTCTCGATCGCGACCTCGACGAGGAGGGCATCGGCCAGCTGCTCCGGGGCCTGGGCACGAGCGGCCAGGACCTGTTCATGGACAAGCTGGCGGAAATGCTCCGGCAGACTTCGGCCCTGCTCCTCGTCTCCAAGCGGATGGGCGATTCGCTGTCCCTCGACGTGCTTCTGCCCCGGATGGTCGATCTCATCTCGGAGTTCCTGAACGCGGAGCGCTGCACGATCTTCCTGCACGATCCCGACACCGACGAGCTGTTCACCAAGGCGGGTGTGGGTCTCGCCTCCGAAATCCGCATCCCCTCCGGGCGAGGCATCGTCGGGGCGGTTTTCAAGAGCGGCGAATCCCTGATCGTGGACGATCCCTACGCCGATCCCCGCTTCAACCAGGATATCGACCATCAGACCGGCTTCCGCACCCGCAACCTCGTCTGCGTGCCCCTGCGGCATGCCCGGGAAGGCGAGACCCGGGTGGTGGGCGCGGTGCAGGTGCTCAACAAGCGGGAAGGCGGCTTCGGACCGCAGGATCTGAAACTCATCGATGCCTTGAACTCGCAGGCCGCCTCGGCCTTCATGAACGCCATCCTCTACGAGGAGATCAAGCGGGCGAGATACCAGGAACTGGAGATCCTGGAGGTGGCGACGGCGCTCTCCGGGGAACTGAAGCTCGAGCCGCTGCTCGTGAAGATCATGGACACGGTGACCACCCTCCTCGGCGCGGAGCGCGCGACCCTCTTCCTGCACGATCGCAAGACCCGGGAGCTGTGGGCGCTCGTGGGAAAACCGCTCGAGGAAATCCGCTTCCCGTCCCACCTCGGCATCGCCGGCCACGTCTTCGGCACCGGCGAGACCGTGAATATCGAAGATGCCTACGCGGACGAACGCTTCAACCCCGACCTGGACCGGCGCACGGGGTTTCGAACCCGCTCAATCCTCTGCATGCCCGTGATCAACCGCGCGGGCGAGGTCATCGGCGTCACCCAGGTCCTCAACAAGAAGGGCGGCCCCTTCACCGCCATCGATGAGAAGCGCCTGCGCGCCTTTTCCGCGCAGGCCTCGGTGGCCATGGAGAACGCCCAGCTCTTCGAGGAAGTCGAGCGCATCAAGAGCTTCAACGAGAGCATCCTCGAGAGCATCACCAACGGCGTGCTCACCGTGAACCGGAAAGGCCTCATCACCAAGGCGAACACCGCGGCGCTGCGTCTCCTTGGCCGCCTGGGCGCGCCGGACGTGGTGATCGGCCAGGCCGCGCGATCGTTCTTCCGCGACGAAAACGCCTGGATCGCGGAGCAGGTCGCCGCCGTGCAGAGCACCGGTGAGCCGTCCGTCACCATGGACGCCGACGTGGTTTTCGAGGGAGGCCGCCCCGGAATGACCTCGATGAACCTCGCCGTCCTCCCCTTCACCGATCCCAAGAAGGGCGAGCGGGGCAGCCTGCTGATGATCGAGGACATCACCCGCGAGAAGCGCATGAAGGCGACGTTCTCCCGCTACATGAACAAGCAGGTCGCGGACAAGCTCATGGAGGAGGGCGAGGACGCGCTGGGCGGTCGCCTGCAGAAGGCCACCGTGCTTTTCTCCGACCTGCGCTCGTTCACCTCGCTGTCCGAGCGCATTGGCCCCCAGGAAACCGTGAGCCTCCTGAACGAGTACTTCTCCCTCATGGCCGACCTCGTTCTCGACAGCGGGGGACTGCTCGACAAGTACATCGGAGACGCCATCATGGCGGTCTTTGGCGTGCCCGTCCTGGGACCGCGCGACGCGGACGTCGCGGTGGACGCCGCGATAGAGATGTTCCGCGCCCTTAGAGGCTTCAACGCGCGGCGGGTCGCCCTCGGCCAGGAGACCATCGGGATGGGCATCGGCATCAACACCGACGAGGTGGTCTCGGGGAACATCGGCTCGATGAAGCGGATGGACTACACGGTGATCGGTGACGGGGTGAACCTCGCCTCTCGCCTGGAGGGAGCGAACCGCCTTTACGGGACGCAGCTCCTGCTCTCCGAACTCACGCGCGGCGCCCTGCAGGGTTCCTATCAGCTTCGTGAGATCGACCGCATGAGGGTGCGAGGCAAGAACCAGCCGGTCGCGGTCTTCGAGGTCCTCGATCACCTCGAGGAGGAGAGTCCCGCCCGCGATCCGCACTTCCTGAGCTGCTACCAGAAAGCGCTCGGCCTCTATCGTCGCCAGGAATGGGGGAAGGCGAAGGAGGTGTTCGCCTCGGCCCTCGAGCATCATCCGGGCGACACGGTATCGAAGCTCTACGACGCACGCTGCGAATACTTCCTCAGCCATCCCCCGGGCGCCGATTGGGACGGGGTGTGGGACATGCGGGAGAAATAGACGGCTATCCTCCCGCCTTGCTCAAGGAGACAAACGTGAAACTGATACGCATCCGCTCTCTCTTCGCTCTTCTCGCTCTCTCGGCCTTGTCCACCGCGGTCCGGGCCGCCGAGATTCCGACCCCCGAATCGGTGCTCGGTTTCAAGGTCGGCGCGGACCGCAAACTCGCCGACTGGGTCCAGATCGTCGACTACTTCCGCAGGCTCGACGCCGCCTCCGATCGGGTGAAGATCGACGGGGAAGGCAAGACCACCCTGGGCAAGCCGTTCCTCGCGGTGGTCATCACCTCCGAGAAGAACATGGGCAACCTCGAGGCCATCCGGCAGGCGAACCTTCGCCTTTCCGATCCGCGCGGTCTGTCCGACGAAGAGGCGGCGAAGCTCGTCGCCACCGGCAAGACGATCATTGGCCACAACCACGGCATCCACGCGACCGAGGTCGCGGCCCCTCAGACCTCGATGGAACTCGCGTATCTCCTCGCCACCAGCCAGGATCCGCGCATCCTCGACATCCTCGACAAGACCGTGATCGTCATGCTGCCCGCCCACAACCCGGACGGCACGCAGATGGTGGTCGACTGGTACAAGAAGAGCCTGGGCACGGCGTGGGAGGGCGAGGAAGTCCCCTTCCTCTATCACCACTACAACGGCCACGACAACAACCGCGACTGGTACATGTTCACCCAGGCGGAGAGCCAGGCCACCGCGACCCTCCTCTACGACCGTTGGAAGCCGCAGATCGTTCACGACCTGCATCAGATGGGCAGCAACGCCGCCCGCATCTTCGCCCCGCCCTACGTGGATCCCTGGGAACCCTCCGTCGATCCTTCTCTGATCGCGGCCACTAACACCATCGGCACCTACATCGCCGCGCGTCTCACCGCCGAGGGCAAGGTCGGAGTCGCGGTGAACGCGATGTACGACGGCTTCTCGCCCGCCCGGCAGTATCCGGTCAATCACGGGGGCGTGCGCATCCTCACCGAGTGCGCGTCCGCGAAGATGGCGACGCCCATCACCCTCAAGTTCGAGAACCTCGGGGTGGGCATCGGGTACGACGCGAAGAAGGCCACCTGGAACTTCCCCGCGCCCTGGATGGGCGGCACCTGGCGCCTGCGCGACATCGTCGACTATCAGATCTCGGCTTCGCTCGCTCTTCTCGAGCACGGCGCTCGGAACCGCGACTACTGGCTGCAGAACTTCCTGGCCGTGAATCGCCGCTCGATCGCGCGAAAGGAGCCGTTCGCGGTGGTGGTGAGCGCGGATCAGAAAGACCCGGTCACCGCGGCCAAGCTCCTCGAGGTGATGAAGTGGAACGCGGTCGAAGTGCAGAAAGCGAAGGCCGCCTTCACCGCCGACGGGAAATCCTATCCCGCGGGGTCGTACGTGATCTCGATGCAACAGCCGTCCTCCGGCATCGCCAAGTCGCTCACCGAGCGCCAGAAATACCCCGACATCCGCCAGTATCCCGGCGGTCCGCCCCAGCGTCCGTATGACGTCACCGCGCACACCCTTCCTCTTCTCCTCAACGTGGACGCGGTCGCGGTGAAGGAGCCGTTCACCGCCGATCTCGAGAAGGTGTCCGAGGCTCCCATCGCGAAGGGCGGGGTCACGGGTCAGGGAACTCACTTCGCGTTCGGCCACCGCAACAGCGATCTCATGGCCGCCTACCGGCTGCTGAAAGCGGGTATCGCGGTGAGCTGGGCGACTGATCCGTTCACGAGCGCGGGGAAGTCGTACCCCGCGGGAACCCTGCTCGTACCCAATGCCGCTCGCGTGAAGGCGCTGCCCGTCTTCGAGAGTCTCGGGGTGAAGGCCGAGGGCGTCCGCTTCAAGCCCGCGCCGAAGATGCTCGCGCTCAAGACCCCCCGGGTCGGCCTCTATCAAAGCTATGTCGCGTCCATGGACGAGGGCTGGACACGCTTCATCTTCGACAAGAGCCTGAATCTCGACTACACCTCGCTGCACGACAAGGACATCCGCGGCGGCAACCTGCGTGCGAAGTTCGACGCGATCATCCTGCCCGATTCGACCGCGAAGCAGATGGTCGATGGACACGAGAAGGGCAGGATGGCCGAGGAGTTCACCGGCGGCCTGGGTTCCGAAGGGGTCGCGGCCCTCAAGGCTTTCGCGGAGGCGGGCGGCACCCTCGTCGCCTTCAACAACGCCACCGATCTTCTCGCGCAGATGGGCGCCCCGGTGAAGAATGTCCTCGCCGCTTTCGGAGGGCGCCGGGGGGGCGGCAACTCGCTCGGACCCGATTCGGCCCAGTTCTATTGCCCGGGCGCCATCCTCGACACGAAGGTCGATCAGACGAGCCCCCTCGCCGCCGGACTCGACGCGCGTTCGATCGTGTGGTTCGAGGGAAGTCCGGCCTTCGAGGTCACGGGGGGCAAGAGCGTCCTCACCTACGATTCGGACAACGCCCTGCTCTCCGGGTGGCTCCTCGGCGGCAAACTGCTCAATGGGAAATCCGCGCTGGTCGAAGCCCCCATGGGCCAGGGGAAGCTGGTTCTGTTCGGCTTCCGTCCCCAATATCGCGCCCAGTCGTGGGCCACGTACATCCCGATGGTGAACGCCCTCTTCCTCTCGTCGGCGACGGCGCCGGTCGCAAAATAGCGCCGGGGGCGTACCCGAAAATTGTCCACGCCTTCGCCGGGCCCGATCACGCGGGTTCTCTTCGTCTGCTCGGGCAACATCTGCCGGTCGCCGCTCGCGGAGGCCATCTTCAAGTCGCTCGCACAGGAGGCGGGCCTGGGCAACCTCGTGATCGACTCCGCGGGGACGCACGGCTTTCACGAGGGCGAACCGGCCGACCCGCGCACCCGTCGCGTGGGTCGCAAGCACGGCCTGAACGTCGGTTCCATCGCCCGGCCCGTGGTGGACGAGGACTTCGACCGGTTCGATCTCATCATCGCCATGGACCGGGGACATCGCAGGGAGCTCATGGCCCGCGCGGGCGGGCGGCGGTCCGCGACCATTCGGCTCATGCGCGAGTTCGACCCCGAGGCCCGGGACCAGGACGTGGCGGATCCTTACTACGGAGGCGAAGACGGTTTCGAAGCGATGTACGCCGCCCTGATGCCCGCCTGTCGCGGTCTGCTCGATTCCCTGCGCGACTGATGCGTTTTCTGGAGGCGGCGCTCGAACGGGCCCTCGGCAAGGCGCGCGTGAGTGTTCGTCAGTCGGCGGTGGTCACGGGAGGATCCATTCACGAAGCCCGGCGCCTCACCACGTCGGAGGGCGAGTTCTTCGCGAAGTGGAGCGCGCGCGGCCCCGCCGATATCTTTCTGCGCGAGGCCGAGAGCCTCGAAGCGCTGCGATCGGCCGTGTCCGGGATTGTGGTGCCGCGGGTGATCGTCGCATCCGAGCCTCGGGGAGACGATCCCGCGTTCCTCATCATCGAGTATCTGGAGGCGGCGGGCCGGGGAACCGTTCCCGACGATGAGAAGCTCGGGCGCGGCCTCGCCGCCATTCATCGAACCGGGGCGGAGAAGTTCGGATTCGACTCGCCGACCTATTGCGGTCCGACCCGGCAGGACAATCGCTTCCGTGATTCCTGGGTCGAGTTCTACCGCGACCAGCGTCTCCGGCCTCTCGTCGACGCGTTGGCACGTGCTCGGGCGTTGCCGGTCGCGGACCAGAGGCTCTATGAGCGGCTGATGGCGCGCCTTCCCGATCTCCTTCCGGACCACGCGCCGCCTTCCCTAATACACGGCGACCTGTGGTCGGGCAACGTCCTGTTTCGCGCGGCCGGCCCGGCGCTCGTGGACCCCGCCTGCGCCTACGCGGATCGCGAGATGGAGTTCGGCATCACCGCTCTGTTCGGAGGACTCTCGCCCCGCGCGTTCCGGGCATACGAGGAAGCATGGCCGCTGCCCCCGGGATGGAAGGACCGCAATCCGCTGTACCAGCTCTATCACCTGCTCAATCACGCGCTGCTCTTCGGCGGTCACTATGCGGAAGAGGCCCGACGCCTCGCGTTGCGCTACGCCGGTTAGTGTGGTGCGGTGTGGGTTCGCGTACCACACCCGGTAGTCCCGGCTGCCAAGCTCGTACTGTCCGTCTAGTATCCCCCTCACGTCATTGCGAGGAGCCAGTCCGTTTCGCAGTGCGACGAAGCAACCCCGTCCTCCTACGACCACCCCGATCGGAGGTTCCCCTGCAGGCCTTCATCAACGCGCAGATCCGCAATCTGACCCGCACCCCCAACGTGCGGATGCCGAGACCTTCCCAGTGCCTGATGGTGACCAGGCTCGCGACAAGGTCGCTGGCCGCGCACGCGGGCGTCGCCGCGAAGGACTTTCTGGTCACTCTCGACGCGGCGTCCGTGGCCGGGATCTCACCCGACACCTACCGGATCCGGGCGCGGACCCACGAATGGAGCTTCTACTCACGCGCGCGCCACGAACTCATCACCATAGACGCCACCGGCATCGAACCCGGTGTGAAACTGCAGCCGACGCCGGACGGGATCCGGGAGCGCTACAACCCGAAGACGAGCCCCTCCAGCGATCTCGAGGTCTTGTGGGAAGCGCGGGACTGGAAGACTCTCGAGGATCTCTCTCGCAAGACCCTGACTGCGCAGGAACGGGACCACCCGGCCCTGGCCTTCCTCGGGGCGGCCCTCTATGAAACCGGGCGAAAGGCCGAGGGCCTCGCTCTCGTGGATGAATTCGCGAAGAACTTCGCGCCGCACTGGACCATGAACTTCACCGGGATCGCGTACTCGTACCTGGCCCTCGACCTGCTGGGAAAAGGGGATCCGGATGCGGGCCTGGGGATGCTGCAGACCGCCTTCGAGTACCACGCTTGCTCCCGCATCGCCGATCTCCTCGAGAAGCACACCGGCAACCGGCCGCCGCTCGAGACTCCCCTCTGGCTCGGCCGCCGCTTTCCCGACTACGCGCTGCCTCGTCTCGAGACGCCCGGGGCGCCGGTATCACTCGCCCAGGCCGTTTCCACTCTCGGCGACCGAGGACTCCTGGCCGTCTGTCTTCTCGCGAACTATCGGGGCAACGGCCCCTACAACGAATTCATGACGCGCTATCTCCACTTCGCGACCTGGTTCTCGCCCTACCTCAAGGGGCTGCACGTGATCACCATGGAGCCGAAGCGATACGAGGATCGGCCCTACTACTTCAAGGCCGAGGATGCGGTGAAGGCGGCGAAGCTCCCCCTCGAGATGCTGCTCGAAGACGGATCGCTGACCGGCCAGGTCAACCAGTCGAGCAGCCCGTTCATAGTCCTGCTGGACCGCACCGGCCAGGTGCGCTACGAGGGAGAACTCGATTCCGTGGGTCTTTGGGAGACCGCCGCGGCCCTCGATCCGGACTAGCGAGGCGAAAGGGGGACCAGGGGACCCGGCTCGGCATCGGGTACGATCCTCCGCATGATGAGAACCATCCGAATCCCGGCCCTGGCCACCGCCCTGTTCGTTGCCGCCGCCGCGTCCGCGCAGCCCGCGAAGCATCCGCTGCGCATCGAGGACATCCAGAAGATCCGCGACGTGCGCGATCCGCGATGTTCCCCCGACGGCCGGTCGGTCGCCTACGTGGTCTCGAGCATCGACGTGAAGGAGGACAAGAGCGCGTCGCACATCTGGCTCGCCGGTTTCGACGGCAAGAGCGACCGCCAGGTCACGTTCGGAGCGGAGAGCGAATCGCAGCCGCGCTGGAGTCCCGATGGAAAGTACCTGGCCTTCACGTCTTCGCGCCCCGGGCCCGCGAAGGGGAACCAGATCTGGCTGCTCGATCTAAGCGGCGGCGAAGCCTTTCAGCTCACCGACCTCAAGGGCCGCCTTCAGGACTACGAGTGGTCGCCTGATTCGAAGCGTCTCGCGCTGGTGGTGGGCGATCCCGATCCCGAGGCTGAGCCCGAGTCGTCACCGGGCGGCAGGCCGCGCGTGCCGAAACCCATCGTCATCGACCGCTACAAGTTCAAGCAGGACGGCCAGGGCTATCTGCTCTCCGGCCGTCACAGCTACGTGTACCTCTTCGAGATCGCGGCGAAGAAGCTGGATCGGCTGACCACGGGCGCCGCCGACGAGGCCTCGCCCTCGTGGTCGCCCGACGGATCGAAGGTCGCGTTCTTCTCCAATCTCGCCAAGGATCCCGATCGCGAACAGGCCGGCCAGATCTTCGTCGCCGATGCGAAGGCGGGGGCGACCGCGAAGGCGGTGACCAGCGCCGCGAATCTGGCCACGCGATCGCGCGTCGAGTGGAGCCCCGACGGTTCGCGCATCGCCTACCTTGAAACCGACGAGCAGAAGTACGGCGCGTACAGCATGAACCACCTCGCCACCGTGGCGTCCGATGGCTCGAAGCCCTCCGCGCGCGTGGCCGCGGCCGAGGCCCTCGACCGGGGTGTCTCCGGCCTGCGCTTCACCGCGGACGGCAAGGCGATCGAAGTGCTCGTCACCGACGACCGCTCCGTGTATCCCTCGCGCGTGCCTCTCGAGACCGGGTCGGCGCAGCGCCTCATGGAGCCGCCCCTCGTGCTTTCGAGCTGGGACAAGGAAGGCTCCTGCTCGGTGGCTTTGGCGGGGGGCGACGACCAGCCCGCGGAAGTGAAAGCGATCGAGGGCGCGGCCCTGCGCCAGATCACCCATCACAACGACGCGCTCTTCGCGGAACTGCAACTGGGGAAGACCGAAGAGGTGAGTTTCAAGAGCGCGACCGGGCCGGAAGTGCATGGCCTGCTCACGAAGCCCGCGGGTTACGTCGAAGGCACGAAGGTGCCGTTCCTGCTCCGCATCCACGGCGGGCCCAATGGCCAGGATCAGCATTCGTTCGCCGCGGAGCGGCAGCTCTTCGCCGCGAATGGCTACGCGGTTCTCGCCGTCAACTATCGTGGTAGTTCGGGCCGGGGCGCGAAGTTCTCCAGGGCGATCTGGTCCGACTGGGGCCACTTCGAAGTCGAGGACCTCCTCGCGGGAGTCGATCACGTGGTGAAGATGGGTGTGGCGGATCCCGCGCGCCTCGGGGTGGGAGGTTGGAGCTACGGCGGCATCCTCACGGACTACCTCATCGCCACCGACAATCGCTTCAAGGCGGGCACGAGCGGCGCGGGCACCGCGTTCACGGTCGCGTTCTACGGGACGGATCAGTACATCATCCAGTACGACTACGAGGTCGGTCCGCCCTGGAATCCCAAGGCCTGGGAGACGTACCAGAAGATCTCTTATCCGTTCCTGCACGCCGACCGCATCAAGACCCCGACCCTGTTCCTCGGCGGCGAGAAGGACTTCAACGTGCCCGTGCAGGGCTCACAGCAGATGTATCAGGCCCTCCGCAGCCTTGGCGTCGACACGCAGCTCATCATCTATCCCAACGAGAATCACGGCATCGCGCGCCCGAGCTACGTCAAGGATCGCTACGAGCGCTACCTCGCCTGGTACGAGAAGTATGTGAAGGGCGGCAAGTCCGAGGGGCGTTGATCGAGCTGACGGCCGGCTGTGCAAGCGGGGTCGATTCAATTGAATGAATTGACCGCGAAAAACCGCGAGGCGCGATGTCGCAATCGCGCCAGTCGCGATAGGGTGACGCCTCACCCTGGATGAACAATTTCAAGTCCGCCCTTCGGCAGCTGACGAACGCGCCCGGCTTCACCTTCGTGGCCGTGCTTACCCTCGCCCTGGGTATCGGCGCCAACACCGCGATCTTCTCCGTCATCAACGGAGTGCTGCTCCGCCCGCTTCCTTTCGAGGAGCCCGAGCGCCTCATGCGCCTCTACGAAAGGAACGACAACTTCCCCAAGGCGCCTTGGGCGGCCGGCCAGTTCTTCTCCATGCAAGGGGACAACCGCTCCTTCGAAGCGGTAGGCGGATGGCAGGCCGCGAATTTCAATCTCTCCACCGCCGGCGGCGATCCGGAGCGGATCGAGGGAGCCGCGGTGACCGTCGATTTCACCCGCGTTCTCCGCGCGAACCCGGTGAAAGGCCGCGCCTTCAACCCCGACGAGTTCGCTCCCGGGCAGGACGCGGTGGTCCTGATCAGCATGGGCCTGTGGCAGCAGCGTTTCGCGGGCGATCCCAACATCCTGGGGAGGTCCTTGTTCATCAGCGGCCGCCCGCGGCTCGTGGTGGGCGTCATGCCCGACGGCTTCACCTTCCCGGGCAAGTCCCAGATCTGGGCTCCGTTCGCGCCCGATGAAGAGAACCGCACGCGACGCGACCTGCACAACGTCCAGGCCTTCGGGCGTCTCAAGCCCGGGGTGTCGTACGAGCAGGCCCAGGCGGATCTCCAGACCTTGACCGCGCGCTACGCGAAGGAATACGCCGCGACCGACGCGGACTGGAACGGCGTCGCCTACCCGATGCTCGAGGACTCGGTGGCGCAGATCCGTCCGGCCCTCAACGTCCTTCTCGCCGCGGTGGCCGCGCTCCTGCTCATCGCCTGCGCCAACGTCACGAATCTCCTGCTCGCCCGCGCGGCCACGAGGCAGAGGGAGATGTCCCTCCGCGCCGCGCTCGGAGCCAGCCGGTTCCAGATCGCGAAGCAGCTCCTGGCCGAGTCGCTCTCGTATTTCGCGCTCGGCGGCCTCGCGGGCCTGGTGCTCGGCCGATGGCTGCTCCATGCTCTCCTCGCCATCGCTCCCGCCACCATTCCCCGCCTCGATCAGGTGGGCGTCGACCTGCGTGTCCTGCTCTTCACCTCCGCCGTGACCCTTCTTACCGGCCTTCTCTTCGGGCTCGTTCCCGCCTGGACCGCCTCGCGCACCGACATCACCAGCGCGTTGCGGGAGGGAGGGCACGGGGCCATCGCGGGACGAAGCTGGCTCCGGGACACCCTGGTGGTGGTGCAGGTTGCGGCCACCGTGGTCCTCCTCGTCTCCTCCGGCCTGCTCCTGCGGAGCTTTCATGAGCTCCAGCAGGTCGACGCGGGCTTTAGCGCGGAGAAGGTGATGACCATGAAGGTCGACCTGCCTCCCGCCAAGTACGGAACCCTCGGTCAGACCGACGAGAAGCGGGTGCAGTTCGTGAACGATCTGGTGAAGCGGCTCGAAACCCTGCCCGGCGTCGAATCGGCCGCGGTGGTGACCGCAACGCCGCTCAGCGGCGGTCCGACTTTCATCATGCGGGTCGAGAGCAACATCAATGTCACCCCGAGCACCGCGCCCGTGACCCGCTATCGCACCATCACTCCCGATTACTTCAAGGTCATGGGCATCGCCCTGGAAAAGGGCCGCTTCTTCACGCCCTGGGACGCGCCGGGCGGGCCACGGGTGGTCATCGTCAACCGGGCCTTCGTGAAGAAGTTCTTTCCCGGAACGGAAGATCCCATCGGCAAGCGCGTCGAAGTGGGCCTCGACGAGCCGCCGCGCTGGGCCCAGATCGTGGGGGTGGTGGCCGATGTCAAGATCGACAGCCTCGAGGCGGAGACCCCGGTGCAGGCCTACGAGCCGTACCACGAGTTCTCCTTCAACAACATCACGGTGGTGGCGCGTTCCTCGCGCGACCCCGCGAGTCTCGCCACCGCCATGCGCAAGGAGGTCCTTGCCATCGACCCCCAGCAGCCCGTCCACACCCAGAAGACCATGGCCCAGATCGTCGACGACTCGCTCGGCCAGCGGTATTTCTCCCTCCTTCTCGTCGGCCTCTTCGCGTCGGTGGCGCTTCTGCTTGCGAGCGTCGGCCTTTATGGCGTCATCTCCTACGGCGTCGCTCAGCGCACCCGCGAGTTCGGGGTGCGCCTGTCCATCGGAGCCAGCCGGCGGGACATCGCGTCGATGGTGGTGAGCCACGGATCGAAGCTCATCGCCGTCGGTCTTTCGATTGGTCTGGTGGGAGCGCTCTTCTCGGCCCGGCTCTTTCAGTCGCTGCTCTTCGGCATCGGCGCGCGCGATCCCTTCACCTTCGCCAGCGTCATCTTCGTGCTCGGAACCGTGGCGGTGATGGCCTGCCTGATTCCCGCCCTGCGCGCGGCCGACGTCGATCCCCTCGTGGCCCTGCGCGACGAGTAGTGGTTCACGCGATCGCCGCGATCGCCTCCACTTCGATCAGCCAATCCGGGCCGGCGAGGGCGGTGACGCCCACGAGCGTGCTCGCGGGCGGCTCGAGGTTCGCGAAGAACGCATCGCGAACTCCCCGGATGGCGGGGAGGTCTTCCGCCTTGAGGTTCACCACGAAGAAGGTGATCTTCGCCACGTCTTTGGGCGCAGCGCCTTCGGCGGCGAGCGCCACCTTCAGGTTTTCGAAGACCTGCGTGGTCTGGGCTTTGATGTCGCCTTTGCCCACCACCTCGCCCCTGGCGTTCGCCGAGATCTGGCCCGAGATGTAGACGGTGCGGCCCCCGGTTACCGACACCACGTGCGTGTATCCGCGCGGGGTGAGGATGCCGGGCGGGTTGCCGCGCTTGATCGCGACTTCCGCGGCGCTCGCGGGAATGGCGGAGGCGGAGGCGGCGGCGAGGCCGAGGGCGACCTCGCGACGAGAGGGTTTCTTCGGTGTCTTCATGGGGAAATCCTACGCCGCTGTGCGAGTCGAAACCCGGAGGCGGGCGTGTCAAACTCCCGCCGCCGTCAAGGCCTGCTCAGGAGACTCCCAATGAACCGCACTTCCAGAATGGCGCTTGGCGCCGCCTTCGCCCTCTTCGCCGCCGGCCTCGTTCAGGCCCAGTCGAAGCCCGCCGAAGACCTGGCCACGCGAGCGAAGCGAATCCACGCCGAGGCCATCGTCCTCGACACCCACATCGACACCACCCAGCGACTCCTGCAGCCGGGCTGGAGCTTCTTCGATCGCCACGAACCCAATGTCCGGGGCCGCGGCGGTCCGGCCGGCCGGGGGAATCACGTCGACTATCCGCGCATGCGTGAGGGCGGCCTCGACGGCCTGTTCTTCTCCATCTACATGTCGGGCTCGGTCACCGGGCCGGTGGCGGTGAAGCGGTCGCTCGAACAGATCGACGCGGTGCGGCGTCTCGCCGAGACCCGTCCCGACGCCATGGTGCTCGCGACCACCGCCGCGGAGGTGCGCGGCGCCCACAAGGCAGGGAAGATCGCGGCCCTCATGGGCATGGAGGGCGGCCACATGATCGACGAGAGCCTGCCCGTGCTGCGCGACTACGCCCGCCTCGGTGTTCGCTACCTGACTCTCACCCATTCCCTCAACACCACCTGGGGCGATTCCTCCGGGGACAAACCGGCCCACAACGGTCTCACCGATTTCGGGAAGGACGTGGTCCGTGAACTGAATCGTCTCGGGGTCATGGTCGACGTTTCGCACGTGGCCGACAAGACCTTCGAGGATGCGCTCGCCACGAGCCGCGCGCCTCTCCTCGCTTCGCACTCCTCGTGCCGCGCCCTCACCGGCCATGTCCGCAACATGACCGACGACATGATCCGGGCCATGGCGGCGAAGGGCGGAGTCATCCAGATCAATTACCTCAACTCCTACATCGACGAACCCCTGCGCAAGGCCGAGGAAGCACGCCAGCCCCAGGTGGACGCGATCCGCAAGGACATGGAGGCGAAGTACCCCGGCCCCGGCAACGCGGAGAAGCGGATGATGGAAACCATCGCCGCGGTTTCGGCCCTGCAGCCGCCCCTCCCCGTGGCCCAGTGGCAGCGCATCGTCGACCACATCGACCATGCGGTGAAGATCGCGGGCGCCGATCATGTCGGCCTCGGATCGGATTTTGACGGCGCGTCGATGCCCGAGGGCATGGAGGACGTCACGCGCCTTCCGAAGATCACCGAGGAACTGCTGCGCCGCGGCTACACCGAGGCGCAGATCAAAGGCATCGTCGGGGAGAACGTGCTACGGCTGATGGAACGGGTCGAGGCGGTGGCGCGGGAGATCGAGGCCGAAGCGAAGACCGCGCGCTGAAATCGCCCGCGCGCTATTTGCCGCGCTTCACCCCGCTCGAGACGATGAACACGCGGCCGGAGTGGAAGCCGTGGATGCCGCTCCACGCCGACGTGATCAGGAAGTCCGCGGCGCCGTCCCCGTCCACGTCGCCGAGAGTGACCGCGTCGAATCCGAAAGCGTCGCCCGGGGTGCGACAGGTGAAGCTCTTCATGAGGCGACCGTCCCGGCCGGAATAGAGATACGCGCGGCCCGCGCCCATGGCCGCTCCCGCGTACTGCCAGGCGCCGACGATGAGATCGGCGTGTCCGTCCCCATCCACATCGCCCGCGACCGACGGGCTGGTCCCGAATCCCTCGCCCGCGGTCTCGCCGGTCAGGGTGAGGAGAGGCTTTCCATCGCGTCCGGAGTGGACGTAGATGCGGCCGGTGGAGGGTCCCTTCGCGTTGTTGTTCCAGTCGGAGGCGTACACGTCGGGGATGCCGTCGCCGTCCAGGTCGCCCGGGACCGAGAGGAACATGCCCCCGAGGGCGCCGCCCGTCGAGTCCGATTCAATGACGAAGGCGGGCTTCGCGCTCAATCCGCGGTAGACGAACGCGCGTCCGCTCTTTCGTTCTCCCGCGCCGGGCGCGCCCACGATCAGGAGCCGGTTCTTCTTGTCGGAGAAGCCCGCCACCGCCGCCCCGAACCCATCGCCTGCCCGCTCGCCGGTCAGGGTGAGGAGCACGCCGCCGGTCTTCCCCGAGTACACGTAGGCGCGGCCCGCGCCGACGCCGCCCGCGTTGTTGCCGGGCGCGCCCACGATGACATCGGCGAAGCCATCCTGGTCGACATCGCCCACGCCATCCGTGTGCTGGCCGAACTGATCGTTCTTGTTCTCGGCGGTGAGGGTCAGCAGCACGCGCCCGTCGCGCCCGGAGTAGACCTTCGCGTAACCGCCGCCCGGCGCCCCGGCGATCACGTCGGGGATGCCGTCGTGATTCGTGTCGCCTGCTCCCTCGACGCCGTTCCCGAGTTGATCCCCCGGCTTTCCGTCCGCGGACCAGAGGAGTTTGCCGGACTTCGTCGAATAGACATAGACGCGACCCGCGTTCTTACCGCCCACGTCCTTCGTCGGCGCAGAAGCGACCACGTCGTTGACGCCGTCGCCGTCGACGTCGCCGATATTCCGCGCGATCCAACCGAACTGATCGTTCGAGGCTTCGCCAACCCATTCGCGAATGATCTTCACCGGCTCCACGAAAGGATCCTGGAAATCCTTCGCGGAGGGGAGCAGGCCGGCGAAACGGGGGTCCGATTGAAGGAAGGCGAGATCAGGCGAGTTCTCGACCTGGGTCATGTCGATCCTGCCGCTGGCCTTCGCCTTGAGCAGCCACTCGTAGGCATGCTCCATGTCTTTCTTCGCGGCGTAGGTCAGGCCGATGCTCAGCAGCGGCATGGGCGTGCCAGGCTCGACCTCCAGCGCCCGGCCCCAGGCCTCGATCGCACCATCGAAGTCTTTGCGCCGCCGCCGGGCCTGCCCCAGGGCCCGCCAGGCTCCGCCGTTCCCGGGCTCGCGGGTCACGATCTGCTCCAGGAGAGTCGTCGCCCCGTCGAGGTCGTTCGCCTGCAGGCGGGAAATCGCTTCCGACAGTGAAGGTTTCCCGGGGTCTTGGACCTGCGTCTGGGCGTGGCCCGGCGCCGGCGTCAGTCCGGCCAGAAGGAGGGTTAAGGCGAGGAGGTTCACAGGGCGCATCGCCCCATTTTCGACGAGGGCCCATGGCGACGGATACCAGAATCCTGCGCCTTCGAAGGGCAATGAGCTACGCGGAACTCACCGCAAAACCTGCGCACCATCCGTATTCCTACGCAAGTGTTTCGCCGCCGACGACTCGAAAGGTGCGGGGTTTGGGGGTATTTGCATGATTCCTCGCCCGGATCCTCCTGGCGCAGCATTTGCTCCCGCCAAGGCTAGTTGTCAGATCAAACCGGGACCACCGCTCAGCTGGGAGGTCCGCTTCGAAAGGGAACATCTTATGCGTCACTCGCTGCTGGTAACCGCGCTGGCGGGCGCCTTCCTTATGTGTGGAGGCAGTTCAGCCTTCGCGCAAGCCAAGGGCTCGCCGCCTGCCAAGGCCCCGACTGCCCCGGGATCGTTCGACGCCACCGACTGCAAGTCCTGTCACGAGGCCGCGGTCACGAAGATGGAACAGACGAAGCACGCGGGTCTCGCCGAGAGCTGCGCCAGCTGCCACGACCGTGACAAGGCCCTCGCGCACTCGAAGGACCGGGCGGAAGGCAAGGAAACCCCTGGACCGTCGGTCAAGTCGCTGACCGCGAATCAGCTCAACACCACCTGCCTTGGCTGCCACGAGAAGGACAAGCAGGCGAACTGGGCGGGAGGCCAGCACGAGCGGAAGAACGTGACCTGCATCAACTGCCACAGCATCCATTCCTTCAAGTCCACCAAGGCTCAGTTGAAGACGGCGACGGACATGGAAACCTGCTCCACCTGCCACAAGACCCAGCGGGCGCAGGCTCAGCGCAACTCGCACCATCCGCTTCGCGAAGGAAAGATGGGCTGCGCTTCCTGTCACAACCCGCACGATGGCTCCCGCCCCAAGATGCTTCAGGCGGAGTCCACGAACGAGCTCTGCTACAAGTGCCACGCGGAGAAGCGCGGTCCCTTCCTCTTCGAGCACGCGCCGGTGAGGGAGGACTGCACGTCCTGCCACGCCCCGCACGGATCGAACCACAAGAGGCTCCTCGCGCAGAAGCTGCCGAACCTCTGTTGGAACTGCCATCTCACCGGCTCCGGCCACTTCGGATCCGGCGACAACCTGTCTACCGAACTGGGCGCGCGCATAGCGCCTCCCGGAGCGCCCACGGGCTACCCGACGGCGAACTCGCGGTTCGTCGAAAAGTCCTGCAAGAACTGCCACATGAATCTGCACGGCTCCAACTCGCCCTCGGGCGCCTACTTCATCAGGTAAGCCATGAACAAATCACTGCAGATCACCACACTCCTCACCGTGGGCTTCCTCATGGCGGCCCCTCTTGCTACCGCGCAGCCCGCGCCGTCGGGACTCGGAACCGGCAACTGCGCCATCAACAGCACCGCCACCAAGGGCGGCCAGATCTCGGTCGGCGTGCTGGGCCGGGACGACGTCGACTCATCGCGGTTCTTTGAATACCGGGAAGTTCCCAAAGGGGTCTCCGTTCCCTGCTTCAATCTGTTCTCGAAGACCGACAAGCTCGACTTCAGGCTGTTCGGCTACAACGTCAGCCAGGACGACCAGCGCTATCTCGGGTGGTTCAAGACCAACGCCTTCGACCTGGTCCTCGACTACAACTCGATCGTGCACAACATGGGCAACGACGCCCACACCATCCAGACCGAGCTCTCTCAGGGCGTCTGGGGCATGAGCGACACCCTGCAGCAGACGCTGGGCACCACCGTCAATGCGACACCCACCGCGGCCCGGATCGTGACCTTCTACGACACGCTCCTCAATCCCTCGTTCGCGTCGGCGGGCAGCGTGGATATCACGTCCCTGCGCCAGCGCGGAAGCGGCACCTTCGATCTCAGCAAGAAGCTCCCCTTCAACCTGAGCCTCACCTACATGCGTGAGCTCAAGTCCGGCTATCGCGGAGAGGAAGGCGGCGGCATCTACAGCGCGGTTAGCAGCGTCATGGAGATACCGAGTCCCCTCAACGAGATCACCCAGGACATCGGGGTGAAGGCGGCCAAGAACTTCGACAAGGGCAACATCCACGCCTCGTTCAACCGCAACCTCTACAACAACCGGGCCGAGACCCTCACCATCGACAACCCCTTCCAGTGGTTCGACACACCGTACGTGGCGACCCCCGCCCCCGCCGTGGGTGGAGGCAGCCGCGCCCGCTGGATCACCGCCCCCGACAACGAGGCCAGCACGACCAACCTCGGCTTCCTGCTCAAGTTCGCCAAGCAGACCCGCGTCGGCGGCGACTTCTCCATGGCGAAGTGGACGCAGAACGCGCCCTTCTATCCCTACACCATCAACTCGGCGATCCGGACGCCCACCGGCGTCCCGGCCGACAGCCTGACCGCCCTCCAGCGGCCCTCCTTCGACGGCAAGATCGACACCACGACCATCAACCTGACCTTCTCGTCGAGGCCCGCTGAGCATCTGGCCCTCCGCGCCGCGTACCGCAGCTACGACCTCTCCAACAAGACGAACCGCTTCGTCATCAACGGGGACGTGGCGGCCACCCCGGACCGTGACTGGGAGGTGGTGACGCCCAGCGCTTCGGATCCTTACGGCCATGCCACCGCGAACGTTTACGACCACAAGACGACGAAGTTCACCGCGTCCGCCGCCTACGACATCGGCGATCTGACCATTGAAGGCCAGGCCCGGATCGGAAGGATCGAGAGGACCAGTCGTGAGGCGGAAAAAGGCGACGACAACGGCTACGCGATCAGCGCTTTGTATCGCGCCAAGGACTGGCTGAATTTCCGCGGAACGTATGACGACGCCAAGCGGACGGCCGAAGGCGAAACCATCTACGGGTTCCAGGCCGATGAAGCCGAGCGCACGACCAAGCGCACGACCATCGACGTCGAGTTCTCCCTGCCCAAGGGTGTCGATCTGACCTTTGCATACATGCTGCGCGATGTGAAGTACCCGAACCGTCCGGATCGGGTCCCCGTGACCTCGGGCGCGCCGACCCCCGGCGGCACCGCCTTCCCCAACACCCCGAGCGGCCTGCTCGAGGCGAAGTACGACTCGTACACCGCCGAGATCGCATACGCACCGAGCGAGAAGGTCGAGCTCGGCGCCTACTACACGTATGAGAAGGACCGCACCACGAACCAGTGGTCCACCACCACCGGCCTCGCCCTGAACAACCTCCTCAACTATGCGGGCACGGACAAGACCGACACCTTCGGCGCTCATGCGACGTTCCAGCTCAAGCCGGAAGTGTGGACGCTCTCGTTCTACGCCATGCGCCAGAACGTCGACGGCCTGATGGACATCACCGCACGCGAAGCGGGTTCGTTCTACACCCCCGGCCGCACCACCCTCATCGCTCCGGGACAAGGCGGGGCCGCGGACATCAACGATTGGGATGACACCCTGCTGACCACGGTGAGCGCGCAACTCGACTACGTGGTGGCCAAGGACTGGACGCTCTCGGCGGGCTACTGGTACGAGAAGTACGAGTTCAAGGATGCGTATCAGGTCGGCTCTCAGCTCATGCCCCAGGCCATCATCATGGCCCTGAAGTCGAACGACTCGAACTACAACGCCAACGTTTTGTACGGCAAGCTCACCTACCGGTTCTAGGAGAGCGAAAAGGCCGAGCGCGTGATCGCAGCGATCGGTTAGTCGCACCGGGACCGGCACCCAAAGTGCCGGTCCTTTCTGTTTCACCGGTCTCCCGATTTGTCGCCGCCGGAGACCACACACAGCGCTCCCGGAAGGAGACCTCCCATGAAATTCACACGTACCAAAGCCGCCCTACTCGCCGCTTCGCTCCTCCTCGCTGCCCCGCCCCTGCTGCGCGCGGACGAGGGGATGTGGATGCCCCAGCAGATTCCCGAACTCGCGGCCCGCCTCAAAGCCATGGGTTTTGCGGGTGATCCGAAGGCCTTCGCCGACCTCACCGGTCAGCCGATGGGGGCGATCGTTTCGCTCGGCGGCTGCACTGCATCCTTCGTGTCGCCCGACGGCCTGATCGTCACCAATCATCACTGCGTCACCGGCCACCTGCAGTTCAATTCGACGCCGCAGCGCAACCTCCTGCAGGATGGATATCTCGCGAAGACGCGCGAGGAGGAACTCTCCGGAGGGCCGACCGCTCGAGTGTTCGTGACCACGGCGGTCACAGAGGTGACCCCGCAGATCACCGGGAACATCGACCCCAAGACCACCGACCGGGAACGCTACGACCTGATCGAGCGCCGAATCAAGGAGCGCGTGGCCGCGTGCGAGAAGACCGGGCAGCGATGTACCGTGGCCTCCTTCTTCCAGGGGCTCAAGTACTTCGAGATCTCGCAGCTCGAAATCCGCGACGCGAGGCTCGTTTACGCGCCGACCGCCGATATCGGGACTTTCGGCGGTGAGACCGACAACTGGCGCTGGCCGCGACACACCGGCGACTGGAGCTACCTCCGAGCCTACGTGGCCAAAGACGGGAAGCCGGCGCCCTTCGCCAAGGAGAACGTGCCCTACAAGCCGAAGCACTGGCTGCAGGTCTCGGCCGCGGGTCTCAAGGAGAACGACCTCGTCTTCGTGGTCGGATATCCCGGGCGCACTCAGCGCTACCAGACCTACTCCGAGGTGAAGGAGACCACGGACTGGAGCATGCCGCTCTCCATCCGGCTGGCCGAGGAGCAGATCGCTCTGCTCGAGAAGATCACCAAGGGCAATCGCGATCTCACCATCAAGGCGGCGGCGCGCGTCCGCGGGCTCAACAACGGCCTCACCAACCAGAAGGGCATGCTCGAGGGGCTGGTGAAGGGCGGCGCCCTCGCGTTGAAGGAGAGCCGCGAGAAGGAACTCGTGTCCTGGATCAACGCCGATCCCGCGCGCAAGCAGAAGTATGGCGACGTGCTCGGCGCGATGGCCGCGCTGCAGGCCGAAGCCGAGAAGACCCGCGAGCGCAACAGCGTGCTTTCCGGCCTCTCCGGCGCGTCCTCGTATCTGGCCGCGGCCCAGACTCTCTATCGCCTGGCAAACGAGCGTTCCAAGCCCGACATGGAGCGTGAAGCCGGCTTCCAGGAGCGCGACTGGGTGCGCATCAAGGAAGGCCAGGAGCGGACCCAGCGCACCCTCGATCCCACCCTCGATCGCGGCCTGCTGCGCTGGGCCATGGCTCGCGCCGCCGGTCTGCCGAAGGACCAGCGGATCGAACCGCTCGACGCTCTCGTCGGGCTCAAACCGGAGATGGCGAAGGCCGAATCGGACAAGGCGATCGACGCTTACCTCGACGGACTGTATGCGGGCACGAAGATGGGCGACCTCGCCTTCCGCATGAGTCTGTTCGAGATGTCCAAGGACGAGTGCGGCGGGACCGATGACTCGTTCATGAAACTCGCCATCGCGCTCCACCCGCTCGGCGAAGCGAACCGCCAGGCCATGGAGATCCGCCAGGGCGCCTACCTTCGCCTGCGCCCGCGCTACATGGAGGCGGTGCTTGCGAAGGCGGGCGGTCTCGCCGCGCCGGACGCCAACAGCACACTGCGCGTGACCTACGGCCAGGTGAAGAGCGTCGCCGCCAAAGACGGCGTGATCTGGACGCCCTTCACCACCCTCAAGGGCGTCGTGGCGAAGCACACCGGCGAGGGCGAGTTCAACGTGCCGGAGCGGCAGCGCGAGGCGGTCAAGGCGCTGCGGGCCGGCAAGACCACCCCGTATATGGACGGAGCGCTCAAGGATGTGCCCGTCAACTTCCTGTCCACCGTGGACACCACCGGCGGCAACTCCGGATCACCGACCCTCAACGCCAAGGGCGAACTCGTCGGCCTGCTGTTCGACGGTACCTACGAGACCGTGGCTTCGAACTACCTGTTCGACCCGATCCTCACGCGTTCGATCCACGTGGACGCGCGCTACATGCTCTGGACCATGACCGAGGTCGATGGTGCTTCGAACCTGCTCAAGGAACTCGGGATCAAGTAGGGCGCCATGGACCTCGTCGAACCGTTCCTCTCCCTCGTCATCTACCCCACAACGCCCGATGACCAGGTCCGCCATGCCGACAACCTGACGCGTCTGGCCGCGGAGAAGATCCGGCTCCTGCCCGGCTTCCTCCGCGGCCGGGTGTTCCTCTCCGAGGATGGCCTGAGCATAGTGAGCCTCGCGGAATGGAGCGATCGCCAGTCCTTCGAGGCATTTCGCCAGAGCGAGTTCGGGCAGTCGGCCACCCTGCTCCTCGCCAATCTCAACCCCAAGTCGTACTGGCTGCGCCACCACCGCGCCCTCGAAGCGCCCTGAGGCCACCCCGGGAGCGCAGGCGCCCTAGCGACCCGAGTCGAGGTGCCAGCCGGGGTGCTTCCAGGCGGTCCCTGACCGCAGGAACACCTCGGTGGCGCGGCCGGATACGGTGTTGGCGGCGCCCGCCTTGTCCGCGGTGGTGAAGGTGAAGCTGCAGTAGATGATCGCGACGTCGCCGATCCGCTGGATCCGGTTGTCGGTGAAGGCGAGGTTGGTGAGCCTGCCCCCGCTTGCGGCAAAGGCCTCGGAAGAGGCCACGGTCTCCGCACGGCTCTGGCCCGCTCCGCCGCCGGCCCCGATGCCCACGAAGTCCTCGGGCAGGATGGCCATGAGCGCCTCGCCGTCGCCCGAGAACCAGTCGCGCCAGACCTTCTCACGCACCTTGAGCAGTTCGTCATCGTGAGCCGATGGCCCCGCCGCGCCGGTGGCGAACGGCAGGGCCAGGAATGAAGCCACCGCCGCGCGTCGCGTGGGTTTGTGGCCGCGGCCCTTGTGGAAACTGGAACTCATGGTCTGGATCTCCTCGAGAATGGGGGTGTTCATGAGGCAGGATCCTAGGGTCGGGCGGGGCGCGCCGACTTCCGGATTCTTGCTAATTCGTGACGAAGGCTTCGAGGATCTTCCGGCCCTGATCGGACCCGAGGATCGGTTCGCTGGCGCGCTCCGGATGCGGCATCAGGGCCACCACGTTCCGGCCCGGGTTGCAGATACCGGCGATGGCGTTGCGGCTGCCGTTCACGTTGGCTTCTTCGGTCACCTGCCCGGTCGCGTCGCAGTAGCGGAAGACCACGCGGCCTTCGGCTTCGATCCGGGCCAGCGACTCATCGTCGAGGTAGAGGTTTCCGTCGCCGTGGGCGATGGGCATGGCCATCACCTCGCCCGGCTTCAGGCCCTTCGTGGCCGCGGTGTTCGCGGCCTCGACCCGGATGTGCACGCGCTGGGAAAGGAACTTCACATGCTGATTGCGCAGCATGGCGCCGTCGAGCATCCCCGCTTCCTGGAGGATCTGAAAGCCGTTGCAGATGCCGAGAACGCGTCCGCCCTTCTCCGCGAAGGCCTTGACCGAGTTCATGACCGGCGAGAAGCGCGCGATGGCCCCGGTGCGGAGATAGTCGCCATACGAGAAGCCTCCGGGGATGACGATCGCCTCCGAGCCTCGAAGATCGGAGTCTTTGTGCCAGAGGAACTGCGCGTCCTGGCCGAGGACCTCGCCGAAGACGCGCTGGGTGTCGTGGTCGCAGTTGCTGCCCGGAAAAACGACGACGCCGACCTTCATCAGGCCACCCGTTCGATCTTGAAGCTCTCGATCACCGGGTTCGAGAGGACTTTCGCGGCCATTTCCTCGGCCTGCCGGCGAGCTTCATCCTCGGTGATGCCTTCGAAGTTCAGCAGGAACGACTTGCCCTGCCGCAGGTCGGTGATGGACTTGTAGCCGAGGCCGTGAAGGGCTTGCAGGGTGGTCCGCCCCTGGGGGTCGAAGACCGAGGTTTTCAGGGAAACGAGAACGCGGAGCTGGATCATGAGGCCTCAAAGACTCGAGCGAAGAGTGTGTCGGTGTGCTGAAGATAGCGGGCGAGGTCGAAGACGTGTTCGAGCGCGTCCTGGCCCAGCGTCTTCACGATCGAAGTATCCGCGAAGACGAGAGCCTTGAAATCACCCTCGTTCAAGAAAGCGTTCATGGCGTGGCCCTGGACGATTCGGTAGGCCTCCTCGCGCTGCATACCACCCTTCTCGGTGAGTTCGAGCAGGAGCTGGCCGGAGAAGACGAGACCCTTGCCCGCCTCGAGATTGCGCTTCATCCGGGCTGCGTCCACGCGCATGCCCTTCACGATGCCGGTGAACCGCCGCAGCATGTGGTCGAGGGCGAGGAAGGAGTCGGGAATGGCCACCCGTTCGGCGGAAGAGTGCGAGATGTCGCGCTCGTGCCAGAGCGCCATGTTCTCGAGCGACACCATCGAGTTCGCGCGCACGATGCGGGCGAGGCCGACGATCTGTTCGCATCCGATCGGATTGCGCTTATGAGGCATGGCCGACGAGCCCTTCTGGGTGGCGCCGAAGGGCTCCTCCACTTCGCGGAACTCGGTCTTCTGGAGGGCCCGGATCTCCGTGGCGAAGGTCTCGAGGCTCCCCGCGAGGATTCCGAGCGTGGTCATCACCTGGGCGTGGCGGTCGCGCGGAATCACCTGCGAGGCGATGGGCGCGGGGGTGAGGCCGAGATCCCGGCACACTTCCGCCTCCACGTCGGGCCCGAGGTGCGAAAACGTTCCCACCGCACCCGACAGTTTCCCGGTGGCGATCTCGGCGCGGGCGGTAACCAGGCGCCGGCGATCGCGGGAGAGCTGGTCGTGCCAGAGCGCGAGCTTGAGACCGAAGGTCATGGGCTCGGCGTGAACGCCGTGGGTGCGGCCGATCATGACCGTGTGCTTGTGCTCCAGGGCGCGGCTCTTCACGACCTCCCGCAGGGCGTCGAGATCGGCGAGGAGCAGGTCGAGGGCGTCGCGGACCATCATCGAGAGGGCGGTGTCGACCACGTCGGAGGAGGTGAGGCCGTAGTGAAGGAACCGCCCTTCCGGTCCGACGTTCTCGGCCGTGGCGCTCACGAAGGCGATCACGTCGTGGCCGACTTCCTTCTCGATGGCGTCGATGCGGGCCACGTCGAAGCGGGACTTCTCGAAGAGGATGTCGCGCGCCGCCTGGGGAACCACGCCCCTTCGGCAAAGGGCGTCGGTGGCGGCCAGCTCGATCTTCAGCCAGGTCGAGAACCGGTTCTCGTCCGACCAGATCTTCGACATCTCCGGCCGGGAGTAGCGGGGGATCATGGGTAGCGAAGCATACCGGCCTCTCCCCGCCCGTCCTTCGGCCCGTCGGTTGCGGCGTAACATCCTCCCTATCGTGGTGCAGACGATGAGGACACTCCCCGGGCTCTTCTTGGGCGGTGCGCTGGGTCTTCTGGCGAGTGTGGCCGCGGCGGACTCGCCTCTCACGTCGACCGACTTCGCTTCCGCATATTCCGACCTGAAGGCGGTGAAGGAAGCCCTCCGGACTCATCAGGTGGAAGGCGAGGCCCTCGCCCTCCTTCTCTCGGCGCGGCCCACGGACGAGAAGGCCGCGGTGGTGAACGCCATTGGCTGGCAGTCTCCGGGCTCCGCCCGCGCCTTTGTCGAGGGCCTGGCGTCGAAACGAGGCGTCGAAGTCTCCGACCTCAAGCTCGCGCAACTCGGCGCGGTCGATCGCTTTGTGCTCGGGTATCTGCGTGCGCTCGAGACGTACTTGGACCCGGCGCCTTTTCAGAAGGGAGCGCTCGACCTCTGGGGGGCCACACCCCTTGCTCTGTTCGATCAGGCGGCCCAGGCCCTGCCCGATGATTTCACGGTCCACTACGTTCGCGGACTTCTCGAAGCTCAGAAGGCCATGGCGGATTCGACCTGCTCCGCGTACCTCGCCACCTCGCGAGTTCTCGATCGCTTCCCCCCGCGCAAGCGGAACCTGCGACCCGGGGCGGTGGACGCCATCCAGGCCTACATGACCCTGTACAAGAGCGGTTGCGACAAGGCTCCGATCGTGGCGCCCGCGAACGGCGCGTCGTCTCCCCTGAGCCCCGAATACGACCAGATCTATTCGCTCGCCCGGCTGGGAGACACCATTGTCGCGGGCACTCAGGCGGGCATCGTTGTATGGGGCGACGACCGAAAGCGGCCCCTCGCCCACCGCGATGAGGCGATCTGCACCGAAGTGCTCGTCTGGAACGGGGCTGCGTGGGCCGGCTGTTACGGCAGGCTGGTGCGCTTTGACGGCACGGCGTGGAAATCCTACCTGCCGGATCCGGGAGCGCAGGATGCCTATGCCCTCTGGGTCAACCGGAACAACCAGCTCCGCGTCTATCGCGGCTCCGAGGTGTGGATCTACAAACAGGAGGAAGACGGCTTCGCGCCGGCCCGGGGTTTCAGCGAGGACACCCACCACGTCCTCGTCCGGCGGAACGGAGACCTCTGGCGTGTGGTCTTCATGAAGGCGATCGTGGGTCCGCGAGGCCCCTACTCTCTTCGCTCGCCCGAGTATCCGGGCCGCGATCCGCGCCGACTCATCGAGGACGGAAACGGCAGTCTCTGGGTGGCTGATTTTGCGGACGGGCTGCTTCGGCTGGACGAGAACAGCGGAACCTTCCTCCCCGAACCCGTCCTCACGGAGAAAGCCATCTCGGTGGCGGTGGACAGCGCGCGGGATCGCACTTTCGTGCTTCAATATCTTGAAGGCGTTCGCGTTCAGCATCAGGACCGCACCGAGGTCATCGACCTCCACGATCTCGAAAACATGCGCGATCTGCTTCTCGACGACCGGAGTGGCGACGTCTGGGTGGCCGGATGGACCGGACTCGTGCGCCTGCGTGAGTCGAAGGGACGGTGGGTCAGGGACGACTTTCGGGTGGGGCCTGTTCCCGCCGCGCGGCCGAAGGCCCCCCCCCCGCCTCCCCCGCCGAAACCCAAGCGGACGCCCCGCTGATGTCGAAAGTCCTCCTGGGAGTGGCTGCGGCGCTGGCGCTTGGCCTTCAGCAGGGCGCGCCCACGAACCCGTCGCTTCTCGATCCGGATTCGCCGGCCATGAACCGCGAGGCGCCCGCGGCCTTCATGGTGAAGCTCGAAACCACCAAGGGCGACGTGGTCATCGAGATCCGGCGCACCTGGTCGCCGCATGGCGTCGATCGCTTCTTCAATCTCGTGCAGGCCGGCTACTACGACGACGTCCGGATCACCCGGGTGGTGGCGCCGAAATGGGCGCAGTTCGGCATCAACGGCGATCCGAAGATCGCGAAGATCTGGCGCGAGCGACCCATTCCCGACGATCCCCGCCTGCTCGCGAACGAGCGCGGCACCATCGCCTTCGCCTTTGCCGTCAAAGACGGGCGCGCCACCCAGGTCTTCATCAACCTGCGCGACAACCGCGAAACCCACGACAAGGAGCCCTTCGTCCCCTTCGGCCGCGTGATCTCCGGAATGGATGTGGTGGACGCCTGGTACGCGGGTTACGGCGAGGACGCGGGCAGCGGCATCCGCAGCGGCAAGCAGGGCCCGATCTTCGAAGGCGGCAATGCGTATCTCGACCGCGAGTTCCCGAAACTCGACTCGATCCGGCGCGCCACCGTGATTCCCGAGCCGGGCCCGGTCCGCTGAGCCCGCCCTCGTGCGAAAGTTGGGCCGCATGAAGATCGACGCTCGCCTCACTCTGGGCGCCTGGCTCGCCGCCGGGTTCCTCGTCGCCTGCGCGCCCTCGGCCTCGTCGCCGGCCCGGGCGAAGGTCACGCGCCTCTCCATCGCCACCGGGGGAACCGGGGGCGTGTACTACGTCTACGGCGGCGCGCTCGCGAGACTGATCTCCGAATCCGTCCCCGGGGTCGAAGCCACCGCGGAAGTCACGTCGGCGTCGATCGACAACCTCAAGTTCCTTCGCGATGGGAAGGCCGATATCGCGTTCTCCCTCGCGGATACGCTCAAGGACGCGAGCGAGGGCAAGGGGGCTTTCGAAGGCCGGCCCATCGATCTCCGCGCGCTCGCGGTGCTCTACACCAACGTCACCCACGTGGTGACGAAGAAGGGCAGCGGCATCACCAAGCTCACGGACCTGAAAGGGAAGGTCGTGTCGATGGGCTCGGCGGGCAGCGGCACCGAGACCATCGCCGATCGGACGCTCGTCGCCGCGGGCCTCGATCCCGCCAAGGACATCCAGAGGGAGAACCTCTCGGCCCAGGCCTCCGCGGACGCGCTCAAGGACGGCAAGGTCGACGCTTTCTTCTGGAGCGGTGGATTGCCGACCGCCGCGGTCCTCGATCTCGCGCTGTCCGCGCCCATCGTCCTCCTCGATACCGCGGGTGCGCTCCCGAAGCTCCAGGCGCAGTACGGAGAGGCGCTCTACCGGCCTGTCTCCATTCCGGCGTCGACCTACACGTCGATCGACGCCGAGGTTCACACCTTCGGCGTTTCGAACGTCCTCGTCGTCCCCGCGAACTTCGATGCGCAGCGCGCCTACCTGATCGTCAAGACCATGTTCGAGAAGAAGGCGTCGCTCGCGGCCGCTCACGCCGAGGCGCGAAACCTGAGCCTGCAGACCGCGACCTTGGGCTCCCCCGTGCCTCTCCATGAAGGTGCCTTGAAGTACTACGCGGAAGCGGACACGGTTGATGTAGCACCCGCGGTCAAGCCGTAGCCCCGGACCTCCCGGCGCGCCCGGTGTACTCTCGCCACCCGTGACTGAGCCCCGGCCCGCCGTTTCGCACGAGGACGCGGAGGAGGCGATGGTGCGCCGCGTGCAGGCGGCGCCTCCGGCCGCCGCGGTGGTGGCGATCGCGCTTTCCGTTCTCATCCTGCTCGCGGAAGTGACGGTGGTCGAGACCCTCCGCTTTCGCGCCATCGTGCTGGGACTCGGGCTCGCCCTGGCCTTCCTCACGCTTCGGGTCAGACTGAAGTTCGCGGGTCTGGTCCCGCATGGCCTGGCTCTCCTCGCTCTCGGCATCACCCTTTCGATCGCCGCGGGAGGACGCGGATTCCTCGCGCGCGCGTCCGAGCCCACCGCCCTCGATCTCGGTTTGGGCCTGAGTCTTCTGGCCCTGGTGGTGTCCGCGGCCTGGGTCTCGACCGGCAGCGCGCTCCCGGTTCTGTCGATCGCCACGGTGGCTTACGTCCTGTGGGGATCCGAACTCGACCGCTTCGGCCTCTCGATGATCGCCCATCGCGGCTACGACATCCCCCGTCTCGTCGGCTCCATGGTCATGGGCTTCGAGGGAGTCTTCGGGGTGCCTCTCGACGTGGCCGCCACCACCATCGGTCTGTTCGCCATTTACGGCGCGATCCTCGAGGCTTCGGGGGCCGCGCAGTTCTTCCTCGATCTTTCCTTCGCCTCGTTCTCCGGAGGGAATTCCGCCCGGGGCGCCGGCCGGGCCGTGACTCTCGCGGGATTTCTGCTCGGCTCGGTCTCGGGCAGCGGTGTCGCCACCACCCTGACCCTGGGGGGCGCCGCCGCCCCGCTTCTCCGGCGCGCCGGCTTCGCCCGGGAGAACGCGGGCGCCCTTCTCGCGGCCGCGGGTATCGGCGCGATTCTGTCCCCACCCACCCTGGGGGCGGCGGCCTTTCTGATCGCCGAGTTCCTGAAGATCTCCTACGGCCAGGTCCTGATCATGGCCACCATTCCCACGCTGCTCTACTACTTCGGGATTCTCCTCATGATCGAGGCGGACGCGCCGCCCGGGCACGAGCCGGTTCCGGGCGAGCCGGCCGCGGGGCCGAGGACGATCGGGGCGATCCTTCGCGAAGGCGGGCACCATCTCATCTCGCCTCTCCTCATCGTCGGCTTTCTTCTCGCCGGCTACTCCGCGACCCGTTCGGCGTTTCTCGCCTCGTGCGGCGCCGTGCTCCTGAGCTTCGCGAACCGCGCGCAGGCGCTCACCCCGCGTCGGCTGCGCCGCGCCATGATCAGCGCGGGCGCGTCCCTCGTTCCCGTCATCGCCACCACCGCGTGCGCGGGCATCCTGGTGAGCGGCCTCACCCTGACCGGCCTCGGTCTCAAGGTGGCGGGACTCATCGTCTCCCTCGCCGGCTCGAACGTGGTGGGCGTGATCCTTCTCTCCGCCGTCTCCGTGTCCGTGCTCGGACTCTCGGTTCCGGTGACCGCGTCGTACATCCTGTCGGCCGTGACCATTGCCCCCGCCCTCATCCAGGTCGGGGTGAACGAACTGGCCGCGCACATGTTCATCTTCTACTACGCGGTTCTTTCCGAGGTGTCGCCGCCCACCGCGCTCTCGCCCATGGCCGCGGCCACCCTCTGCCACGGGGATCCCTATCGCACCATGATGGCGACGCTGCGCTACACCCTTCCCGCGTTCCTCGTGCCCCTCGCCTTCACGCTGCGCGCCGACGGCCTGGGGCTCCTGCTTCAGGCCCCCGGGGCGACCATCGTGAGTTCCGTCCTCTTTGCCACCGCTCTGGTGACCGCGGGTTCGGCTGCGGCAGGGGGCTTTCTGCTTCGGCCCCTCACCATGCCGGTTCGGATCCTGTTCGGGCTCTCCGGTGTCTTCGCCCTGTGGTCGGCCGGGGCGGTTCAGCTCGTGGGAGCCGCCCTCTTCGCGGTGGCCCTGGCCCTCGCATTTCTCCCCCGCGCCGCGCCTTCGCCCCCCGTTCCCCCTTCTCCGGTCTCCTAGCCGAGAATCGGGTTTCGCCCGCAGCCGCGAGGGTCGGAATTACCCGTCCGAAATTCGGTGGAATGTCTCTTCGACCGTCGCCTACGCTTCGCGCCATGCTGATGACCATGACCGATCTCCCCGCCCGGGAACGCCCCCTCCCTTCGCCCCGCGCCATGTACGCGGCGGTGGTGCGCAAGGACGCAAGCTTCGACGGCCTCTTCTACACAGGGGTCAAGACCACCGGCATCTTCTGCCGTCCCTCGTGCCGGGCCAGAAAGCCGCGCCGCGAGAATGTCCAGTTCTTTCCCGCGGTGAAGGACGCGCTCTTCGCGGGTTACCGGGCCTGCCTCCGTTGCAAGCCCCTGCTCTCGGCGGAAGCGCACCCTTCGTGGGTCAAGGATCTGCTCGCCCGGGTGGAGTCGCGCGAAGGCGCGCGTCTCAAGGACTTCGAACTCAGGCAGGACGGCATCGACCCCGCCCGCGCTCGCCGCTACTTTCAGGAGCACTTCGGTATGACGTTTCAGGCCTATTCGCGCGCCCGCCGATTGTCGGGCGCCCTCTCCCAGCTGCGCCTGGGGTTCGACCTCGACAACACCGCCGCGGATGCCGGTTTCGAATCCCTGTCGGGTTTCCGGGATGCTTTTTCGAAGGTCTTCGGCGCGCCCGCGGGCCAGGCCGACCGCGCGACCGCGATCCATCTCGGCTGGGTGGAAACGCCCATCGGCCCCATGATCGCGGGCTCGCGCGCGGGCGCCCTCATCCTGCTGGAGTTCACGAACCGAAGGATGATGGAGGCGCAGATCGAGACCCTGAAGAAGCGCTTCAAGGCGGCGTTCCTGCCCGAAGACGACGCGGTGATCAAGGCGACGCGCCTGGAGCTCGACGAGTACTTCGCGGGGAAGCGCCGGGACTTCACGATTCCCCTCGAGTACCCGGGCACGCCGTTCGAAGTGAAGGTGTGGACGGAACTGCTGAAGATCCCCTATGGCGAGACGCGCAGTTACGAGGAACTCGCGCAACTCACGAGCACGAAAGGCGCGGTTCGCGCGGTGGGGAGCGCCAATGGCCGCAACCGCATCGCCATCGTCATTCCCTGCCACCGCGTGGTCAACAAGAGCGGCGCGCTCGGCGGGTACGGCGGCGGACTGTGGCGCAAACAGGCCCTGCTGTCGCTGGAGCAGGGCGCTTAGAACACGTAGGCGAGCGCGAACCCGATCTGGGCGAGCATCATCATCTGGTACATGTGCGTCCAGGAGGGATGGTTCTCGGTGGTCGCGAGTTCTTCCGGATTCCGCACCAGCAGCCACACCGTGTAGCAGCCGTAGACGATAAGGACGCTGCCGAGGAGATTCAGGAGAAGGGCGTTGCCGGTGAGGATGCCCAGATAGACGCCCACGGGAATCAGGATGAACGGGATCACGAAGAAGGGCGCCATGATCCAGGTGGCCATCTTCACCCCGTAGTCGATGGGCAGGGTGTGGCAGCCCCCCGCGCGGTCGCCCTCGATGTCGGCGAAGTCCTTGGTGGAGGCGGCGCCCAGCAGGAACAGGCCGAAGACCGTCCCGATGTACCAGGGCTCCGCGTCCATCACCGTCTTCACCGTGGACCAGCCCGCCACCTTGAGCAGCACGCCGCGCGGTATCGCGATGGTGATGTTCGCCCAGATGCCGCGCCGCTTCGTCCACAAGGGCGGCGCCGAGTAGATCCAGCACATGAACGTGGTGAAGAGGACGATCCAGAAACACTCGTGCGCGCCCGTGGGCGTCACCAGGAAGGCCAGGATGTTCGCGATCACGAAGGTGATGATGGTGAACGTCCAGGCCTCGGTGAGCGACATCCGGCCCGAGGGAAGCGGCCGGGACGGCTTGTTGACCCGGTCGATGTCGAGGTCGTAGATCTGGTTGATCGCGTTGTTCGCCGCGTTCAGGACCGCGGCCATGGCCGTGCCCAGGAGTATCGGATAGATCAGAGCCCAGGTGACGGGCACCTTCGTCTGATGGGCCCCCCAGGCACTCACCGCGCCGGAAATCACGCCCAGGGCGGGAGGAAGCAGGGTGAAGGGGCGGGCGAGTTCGGAGTAGAGCTTGAGTTTTTTCACGAAGAGGAGTTTCCGGGGCCGACTTTAGCGGAGCAGGAGGCCGATTCCGGTCGCGATGGCGGCTCCGATCGCGGTGTTGAGAGCGTTGAGGCCGTGATTGTCGAGCCAGCCGCGCTTCTCGGCCACGGTTCCGATGACGCTCTCGGCGAGCGCGCCCAGAAAGCCCGCGAGCGTCACCACCAGGGCGCCCTCCGCGGAGAAGAGGCCGACGAGGACGCCGAGGGATGCGATGAACGCGCCGCCGAACAGGCCGCCGAGGGTTCCCTCGACGCTGATCGCCCCCTCGGTTCCCGCGGGCACCGGGCGGAGGTTGGTGATGAGAAACGTGCGCTTGCCGTAGGCCTTCCCGATCTCGGACGAACACGTGTCGGCGGCGGCGGTCGCCACCGCGGCGGCGTAGGCGATGAGATAGGCCGTGCGCGTCGACCCCTGGGACAGAAGGCCGAACAGCGCGAGCAGCGCGGGGATGCCGCCGTTGGCGAAGGCGTTTCGCCAGCCGCGCGCGCCGCCCTTCTCCTGCGCGATGCCGAGGGCGGCCTTTCTCGCGTAACCGAGCTTCGTCACGGTGGAGCCGATGAGAAAGAAGCCGGCCATGAGGGCGAAGCCCTGAAGGCCGAAAGACGCGGTGATCACGGTGCCGATGAGGACCGCCGACATGGCACCCATGGTGTCGATGGATTTCGACCGCAAGGCGAGCCAGGCGAAGAGGGAGTTGACGATCAGTCCCTGCGCGATCCGGACTTCGAGACCGACGGCGTTCGGGCCCGGACCGCCGAGGGCTGCGAGCAGAGGAAGGAAGATCGCGCCCGCCAGGGGGACGGTGAAGTTGTCGTCGAGGGTGGTGTCCATCGATTCGACGAGGCCGGTCAGGAAGGAGAGAGCGAGAGCCACGCCGAAGGCCCTCGCCGGGTCCAGATCGGGCTTGGTCCAGACCGCCAGACCGAACGACCCGAGCGTCCCGAACAGAACGAAGGCGATGAATCCGAGCCAGCCCTTCGAGTCGTTCCAGGGGAGGCGCGGCCCCCGGAGAGCCTGGCCGATGATCGAGGCCATGCCATCGCCGAGAGCGAGCAGACCCCAGATCGCGGCCGCCATCCAGAGGCGATCGTGAAAGATGAGAATCAGCCCCAGGACCGCGAGAGGGTAGATCAGGATGCCGCGAGCCCGGCCCTTCACGAGCTCCCCGGAGCGCCACATGGACTTACCGCCGATGCGGGGCAGGATCTGCCAGTTGAAGACGAAGGCCAAAACCGCGCACAGCGCGGCCTGAAGGGGGGTCAGGAAGCGCAAGGCGAGGGCGAAGCATCCGACGCCGATGTGGACCATCTTCCGCTTCACTTCTCCGGAGCTGACGCTGGGCGAAGGGGCCGCGGCCGCGTGGGCCTCGCGCGCGGAGTGCTTTCCCTTCCGGCTCACGCGGCGTGACCTTCTTCGATGAGCCAGTCGATGGTTTCGCGGATGCCTTGTTCGAGCGGCCGCACGCGGTAGCCGAGCTCCCGGACCGCCTTGTCGCTCCGATACGCCCAGTTCTTTTCGAAGATGCCGACGGCCTGATGGGTGAGATCGGGCATCTTGCCGGTGATGTCGGCCCAGATCCACATGGCCCGCCCGATCGCGCGCGCCACCCCGAAGGGAAGTCGGCGCGGGCTCAGATTGCGGCCCGCGCGCTTCGACGCGATGGCGAAGACCTCGTTCAAGGTCGCGTTCGCGCCGGCGAGGAGATACCGCTCGCCCCTTCGACCCTGTTCAAGGGCGGCCACGTGGGCGTCCGCCACATCGTCCACGAAGGCGTAGCTCCACAAGCGGTCCCCCGGGCCCACGATGCCGGGGAGTCTGCCGTTCATCTGATCGGCCAGGAGCTTCGCCACGAGATTGCCGTCGGTCAGTTCGCCCGGCCCGTACACGACCCCCGGGTACAGGATCACGATGTCGCCGCCCTCGCGCGCGTAGGCCCGCGCCACCTCGTCGGCGAGCGCCTTGGTGCGCTCGTAGTCGTTTCCGTAGTTCCCCGGGTGGTTCTGCGACTCGTCGGCGGGCGACGTGCCGGTGGGTCCCACCGCGAAGAAGGAGGAGGTGTAGACGAGCCGGATCTGGCGCGCGCGCGCGGCGGCGATGGCGTTCCGGATACCGCCGACGTTGATGTCGTCGAAGTCCTGGAGCCGCGCGCTCCAGATCTTCACCATGGCCGCGGTGTGGATGATCGCCTGGCAGCCCGCGGCGGCCTTCAGGAACAGATCCGCGTCGCGGATGTCTCCATCGACGACTGAAGCCTCCTCGGGCAGACCGGGCCGTCGCCCGCCCCTGACCATCAGGACCACTTCGTGGCCCTTGTGGAGCAACGACCTGACCACGCGACCGCCCAGGAATCCCGCACCTCCGGTGACCAGGACCTTCACGAGTGCCGGGCCTCCATCTTCTGCCCGCGTTCCACCGCGGCGCGCCAGTCGAGAAGGAGATCGGCGAGGGCCTGGTCCAGCACCCCCGAGGGAGCGAAGCCGGTGGCCGCGCGAAGCCGCGAGGGATCCCCGATGAGAACGGGAAGGTCGGAGGGCCGGAGGCGCGAAGGATCGACGTGGATCCGCACTTTCACCGTGGAGAGGGCCACGAGCGCCGCGAGGATCTCGCGCATGGCCACACCCTTCCCCGAGCAGACGTTGTAGACGGCGCCGCTCTCGCCACGCTCGAGGAGAAGCAGATAGGCGTGGATGACTTCGCGCACATCGGAGAAGTCGCGGATCGCGTCGAGGTTGCCCACCTGGATCACCGGTTCGGCGCGCTCCATCTCGATCTCGGCGATCTGGCGGGCGAACGAGCTCTCCGCGAAGACCGCCCCCCGCCGCTTTCCGGTGTGGGGGAAGGTGCGCGTGCGCACGATCTCGATGGTCTTCCTCCGGGCGAACTCCGCGCACAGGGCGCCCTGCGCCACCCGGCTCACCGCGTAAGGCGAGAGAGGGGCGAGCGGCCGATCCTCCCGCAGGGGCACATCCTCCGGCCGGATGTCGCCGTATTCGTCGGCCGAGCCCACCACCAGGACCCGCCGCACCCCCGCCTTCTCCGCGGCGAAGAGGAGGTGCTGGGTCCCGAGGACGTTCGCGAGAAGCGTGCCGCCTGGATTCCGATACGACTCGTGGACGCTGCTCTGTCCGGCGAGGTGAATGATCGATTCCGGCCTCGCCTCCGCCACTGCTTGCTTGAGCCCCTCCTGGTCCAGAAGGTCGGCTTCCACCCCGGCCACGAAGCCTTTGGGCAGGATCCGGGTGACGCTGGTCGGCCGTTGCAGGCCGATGAGCTCGAGATCCTCCCGCTCGGCGCACATCTCGCCCAGATGCGAGGCCACGAAACCGGCGGCGCCGGTCACGAGGATTCTGGAACGCTTATTTGCGGCCGGCATTGGTCTGGTTCGCGGGATTGTCTCCCAGGAAGCTGCCGATCGATCCGATCCCCGCCAGTTCGAGCTGGAAGGTGATCTTGTTTTCCTTCCGATAGGTGGTGTTGTAGTTCACCCGCTCCACCGCGAAGCCGCAGCACTGGATGCCGTAGCGGACGCGAGTGGTGGACTGGAGGAGGGTCTTGCGAAGAGCGTCGTAGGTGACGGACCCTTCGACGATCAGCCGCTCCGGCCAGAGGACAAGCTTGCCCGAGCCGCGGATGGTGTTGACGAAGGGCTTCCGATCCGCGGAGATTTCGGTGGTGTTCACCACCCGCGACCAGTAGCCCTGCAGGGTGACCCGGGGCTGGGTGATGCGGCCGCTGAGGGAGACGCTGGTGAACTGTTTGTAGTTCGGGTTGTACTCCGTGCCGAAGGCGATCGCCGAGGTGAGAGTGGGCCGGATGGAAAGGTTCGACTGGATCGGAGAATGGTGCGAAGGCAGGCCGCCCGGACCGCGCGCGAAGGTGGCGGAGTAGTAGTTCGGGTCGTACTGGTTCTGCTTCTGGCCGATGTCGACGTAATAGGTCTGAGAGAGGCGCCAGTTCAGGAATTCGTGAGTGACCAGCTTGCCCGCGGGCCCCATCCGCTTGGCGTAGATGCGGTTGGTGAGGCCGTAGCGAAGCTGGTTGGTGCCCACATATTGGTCGTTGTAATCGAAACTCGGTATCGCATTGAACGCTTCCACCTTCGACCGGTAGGTGTAGAGGAACTCGGGCTCGAAGGTGTGTTTGAACTTCTCGGAGTAGATGTCTCCGGGCAGCCGGAAGATCTTGAAGAGGGTGGGGCCCCGGCCTTCGATGGACCCTTCGAAGAAACGCCGGGACACGGGCGGGCCCAGAAGCTCTCGGTTCTCGTCATAGGTGGCGCCGTAGCGTGTGAAGCGCACGAGCGCCTTGGGTGTGAGCTGCAGGAAAGGAAGGGAGAAGGATCGCGTGAGCCCGGGAGCCGCGTCGAAGCGCGAATACTGCTGCATCACCACGGTCTCCCCCGCCGGGGCATCGCCCTGGGCCAGGCTCTCCGCGGTGACTTCGTAGCTGTAGGCCACGCCGCTCTTCCCGATCTTCTTCGGAGACTGGCTGATCCCCACCCGGGGCAGGTGGCGCCGCCTCTGCACCGAGTCGTCGTAGAAGAACACATCGTTGGCGTCGGCATCGACCCGCAGGAGAGCGGGCCCGATGGGGCCCTGGATGCCGAATGCGGCTCTTCTCGTGCGGGTGGAGGAGTAATCGAGCGAATCCTGGATTCGCTGCTGGGAGTTCAGGCTCGAATAGAGGTTGGTGGAAAGGGAGGCTTTGAAGCGATGGGGAAGCGACTGAGACGCCGACCAGTCGAGCTGATACTCCCAGGTGTTGACCCCGGTCTGACGGGTGAAGTACGAGCGGAAGTTGCCTCGAGCCCCGGAGTTCTTGACGTAACGAAACTCGTGCCCCAGTCCGGTGCCGTACTGGGAGTAGTAGTCGTAGTAGAAGGTCTGATCGGCGCTTCGGCCCATGGCCCAGAAGAAGCCGAGACCGATTTCCGTGCCCTTGGAGTTCTTGCCGGAGCTGGAGCCGTAGCGAGGCATGAGAAGCCCCGTGGACCGCTGGTCGCGATTGATGGGGAATTGGAAGTAGGGAATGATGAGAGGGGTGGGGACGCCCTTGATCCGCATGCCCACCAGGGTGGCGTTGATCCTTTTGTTCATCTTGACCGTCGCGCTCTTGGCCTTGAACATCCATCGGGGATTTGGCTGGGTGCACGCGGTGAAGGAGGCGCCCTTCAGCTTGTAGGTGTCCGAGCTCACCCGCTCGATGCTCTCGGCCTCGAAAAGGATTTCGGGCTCGAGGTAGCCGCTCGCCTTGGTGAAGACGCCCTTGCCGGTGTCGAGGTCGAGGCGCAGGGTCTCGCCGGAGATTCGCTCCAGGCCGCTCATGAAGACCACGTTGCCGCTGGCCTCGATCTTCTGCGCCGACGTGCCGTCGGGCTTGGTTTCGTCGAACATGTCGAGCCGGTCGGCCTGAATTCGGAGCAGGCCGAACCTGAGATCGACGAAACCTTCGTAGTGAAGCTTGCCCTGGCCCCCCTCCTGGCGGTTGGCGCGGATCCTCAACTCGTCGGGCCCGAGCGGCGGTTCATCGACTGTGGCCACGGGGACAGGGGTGGGAGAGGGCGAAATCGCGGGCGAAGGCGGCGGCGACGGCGAAGCCGTGGCTTCGGGCGCGGAAGTCCCTTGAATGGAGGGCTTTGTCGAAGGTTCGGGGGAGGGCGTGGGAGAAGGGGAAGGGACCGGCTCCTGAGCCAGCGCCGTGGTCGCCGCGGCCAGGCTCAAAACTCTCAGGGCGCGAGCGAGGACCATTCCACGAAAGGGTACTACAGCCAGCCTTTCTGCCGCGCGAGCCGGGCGGCTTCGATGCGGTTGGAGACGCCGAGTTTGCTGATGGCCTCCGAGAGGTAATTGCGGACGGTTCCCTCGGAGAGGCCGAGCTTCAACGCGATGTCGGCGCTCGTCTGCCCCTCTTCGGCGTTGCGCAACACCTGGCGTTCCCGGTCCGACAGCGGGTCGGGGTCGCTCCACGCCTCCTGGGCCAGCTCCGGATCGATCACCCGGAGTCCCGCGTGCACGCGTCTCACCGCATCCCCGAGTTTCTCGGCCGGCGCGTCCTTGAGGAGATACCCCGAGGCCCCCGCGTCGAGGGCCCGGCGCAGGTACCCGGTGCGGGCGAAGGTGGTGAGAATGACGATGCGCGTCTTCGGCAGCGTCTTCTTGACCTGGGCCGCGACTTCGAGGCCGGTCATCTCCGGCATCTCGATGTCGGTTACCAGTACGTCCGGCATCAATTTGAAGCACAGGTCGAGCGCCTCGCGCCCGTCCCGCGCCCGGCCCACCACCTCGATGTCCTTTTCGATTTCGAGGAGAGCCGCGAGGGCCCCGAGGACCATGCCCTGATCTTCCGCGATGAGAACGCGTATCGACATGGCCCCCCCCCCGGACTACGCCGGCTCCGGGCTCAAGGGAAGCGTGATTTCGAGCCGCATGCCCGACCGGCCGTCGCGCACCAGACTGCCGCCCAGGGCGGCGATCCTCTCCCGCATGCCCAGCAGGCCGTTGCCTTCGCGCGCGTCGCCGCCCCGGCCGTCATCCGCGATCTCCAGCAGCGCGACATTGTTCCGGTGGACCAGCCGCACCCGGCAGGTCTTCGCGTGGGCGTGCCGCAGCACGTTGGTGGAGGCCTCGCGCAAGGCCAGGGCCAGGGTGTTCTCGTGGGCAGGGGGCAGGACCACGGGCTCCGCCTCCACCTGGAGCGTCACCCCCGCGGTTTCGAAGGCCTTGCGCATGGCCAGAAACTCGGCGGAGAGCCCGGCGGCCCGATAGCCGGTGACCGCGTTGCGCACCTGGGCGAGAGCGTCGCGCGCCACGTCGTTCACCTCGCGTATCTCCTGAGCCGCGCGCGCGGGATCGCGCTCCACGAGCTTGCTCGCGAGTTCCGACTTCAAGGCAATGACGGAAAGAGTGTGGCCGAGCACGTCGTGCAGATCGCGGGCGATGCGCTCGCGCTCCGCCACCTTGGCCAGGCGCTCGATCTCGCCCTGGGCCAGCCGGATCCGCGCGTTCGAGAGCCACACCTGGGCGTAGTGGATGTTGACCCCGCCCACCACCCCCGCGATGACCACGCCGGGAATGAAGTACCACATCCTCTGGTCGGTCAGCACGCCGTAGGCCGCGACGATCGAGACGTAGATCCCGACATGCAGGATTCGCGGGCGGTTCATGTCGATGAAAGCCACCATGGCGGCGGCGTAGATGAAGAAGCTGGAGCCGAAGTTGTTGAACGACATCGTCACGAACCCGAGCAGCGTCATCGCCGCGATGATGGCGACGAGCTTCCGTCCGTGGAACCAGTACCCGAGGAAGTAGAGGACCAGAAACACCGCGTACACGCCGAGATTCGCCGCGAACATCGCCGGGCGGCTCCGGGACTCGTAGGTGTTGATGAGGAACGGGAGCGAATAGATGAGCCACGCGTACGGTGTCCATCCGAGGCGCCGTTCGTCGGGTAGAAGTCGCATTGCGAGCAGTATAGGAGAGGGTGGAGAGGCCTAACGACCCGGCCGCCAGGGCCCGGCGGGGGTGTCGAAGAGGCGATCGAGGTCCAGTTTCCGTCCCCCGAGGTAGACGCCCTTCACGTCGCGATACGCGGTTGCGTCCGCGAGGGGATCGGCGCCGAGGACCACGAGATCCGCGACCGACCCTTTCTCGATGCGGCCGAGGGTTCTTTGCCCGAGCCGATTCGCGGGACGGCTGGTGGCCGCGAGCAGCACCTCGGGCAGGGGCACGCCCGCGCGGGCCAGGAGTTCGAGTTCATGGATGAGCGAGGAGCCGTGGAAGGTCGCCGGGTTGCCCGCGTCGCTTCCCGCGAGGATCGGCACCCCGGCCCGGGCCGCCAACTCCACGGCCTCGAGGCCGTGAGCGAAGGTGAGACCGAGACCGCGGATCATGTCGGGATCCTCGGCCATGCTCGCGAAGAAGCTCTTCGGATCGCGGAGGCCCTCGAGCACCTCCGGGATCACGTACCGGGGGACAGGGCCCGCGCCCGAGGCGAGGCGGCGCTTCCAGTCGAAGTCGTACACGGTGAGGGTGGGGGTGAAGGTCACCCGCTTCGCCGCCATCATGGTGATGGTGTCCTTGGAGAGGCCGCGGGCCGCGTGCTCGATGCCGTCCGCGCCCGACTCGATCGCGGCGCGCGCGTCTTCGTCGGTGCCCACGTGGACGGTGACCTTGAGCCCCCGCTCCTTCGCCTCGGCCACCGCGGCCTTGAAGCATTCGAGATCAAGGCGCTTCATGGGATGGCCGGGGTAGCCCGGCTCGAGCACGAGCTTGATGAGATCGACGTCACGTCCGGCCATGTCCCGGACCGCGGCGCGCGCCTCGTCGGGTGTGCCGACCTGACGGGTCAGCTGATCGGCCAGACCGGGGACGAAGCCGAACAGCTCGGCGGGGTGTCCGCCGGGCGCGGTGATGGATGCGCCCGCGAAGAACACGCGAGGAGCGCGTTGCCGCGCCGCGGCCACGAACGCGCGGAGCTTCGACAGCGATTCGGGATCGTCGGTCAGCGAGACTACCGAGGTCACGCCGGACGCGAGATACGCCCCGAGGTCGTGAACCTCGCGTTCCTCCGATCTTTCGACCGCGCTGCTGCCGGCGCCGCCCGAGCCGCCGAGGTGCACGTGAGAGTCGAAGAGGCCGGGAATCAGGAAGCGCCCGCTCACATCCTCGGTCGTGGCCCCGGCGGGCAGCGGATCGTCTTCCCGGTCGATGCCGACCTCCGCGACCTTGTGATCCCGAAGGACGACTCGGGCGTTCTCGATTCTTCCGCCCAGGCCGTCGAGCACGGTCGCGCCACGGAGGACCTGAACCCTGCCCCGCGCGTCGCCCGGCTCGATCGCCCGCGACCCGGGGAGTTCTCCCATGCGAAAGGCGGGTGCGATGAAGCCGGTGCCGACCATCAGGATGGTGAAGCTTCCGAGGATGATGCCGAGGGAGCGCCGGGAGATCGGCTCGGTGCCCTCCCAACGGAAGAGCATGGAGGCGAGGGCCAGCCCGACCAGGCCCAGCGCGGTCAGGGTCGCGAGCGGCGCCAGGAGCAGGGAGAGCGCTTCCCCGCGAACGATGATCCCCTGCAGCGCTTCGACGATGTAGGTGGTGGGGAGGAAGCGCGCGAAGCGTTTCATTCCATCGGGCAGAAGGGCGAAAGGAAAGGCGGAACCCGACAGGAACATCAGGGGGAAGAAGAGGAGGTTGACGATGGGCGGGGCCGACCGCATGTCCCTCGCGGCGCTTCCGACGAGCAGACCAAGGGGCACCATCGAGAAGGCCGCGAAGAGGAAAACCACGGCGAGCGCGCCCAGGGATCCCGCGATCTCGGTCTTGAAGACAAGCCTCGCCACCGTGAGCACGAGGCAGAAGGTGATCGCGTTCTGGACGAGCGCGGTGGTGCCGTGGGCGAGGATCATGGTCGGCGCGGTGAGCGGCGTGACCCGGAAGCGCCTCAGGACACCGGTCTCTCTCGCGAGGACCATGGGCATGACGATGCCGAACAGGCTTCCCGAGATGAGCATGGTGGTGAGGAGCCCCGGCAGCATGAAGGTGGCCGCGCGCGCGTTGCCGCGGGCCATGATGCCGCCGAAGAGGAACAGGAAACCAAGGGGGAAGGCGAGCGACCAGAACAGCGCGGCCTTCGACCGCACAAAGGCGGTGAGCTGGGCTCGAACCAGGGCGAGGTAGCTGGTGAAGATCATGATTACGCAACCTCCGGAACCGGCCGGTCGATCGAGATTTCTCCAATGAGTTGAACGTAGACATCCTCGAGGGTGGGACGCTTGAGACGCAGATCGAGGAGTCTCGCGTTCGATGACTTCAATGAGGCGCCCAGGCCGACGATGGCGGCGGTGGGGTCCTTCGCGCGGTATCTCAGGAGCGCGCCGTCGCGTCCCTCGAAATGAGCGCCGGGCACGAGGTTTTGGGGTTCAGCCGCACCGTCGACCTCGATCCACAGGGTCGAGGCGCCCTCGGCGCGGGCGAGGAGTTCGAGGGGCGTGCCGTCGGCCACGATCTCGCCGGAACGCAGGATCACCACGCGATCGGCGAGCGCTTCGATCTCATCGAGATAGTGCGACGACACGAGGATGGTCTTGCCCGTCGCCTTCAGGCGTCTGAGGATTTCGTGTATGCCCCGTCGGGCGATGGGGTCGAGACCGGACGTGGGCTCGTCGAGGATCAGCAGCTCGGGATCGTGCAGCGTGGCGAGGCCGATGGCGAGGCGCTGCTTCTGGCCGCCGGAGAGGCTCAGCACCGCGGCCTTCTTCTTCTCGGTCAGGTTCACGGCCTCGAGGACCTTCGATGTCTCGAGCGTCTTCGCATAGAAGGACCCGAAGAGGCGAAAGGTTTCATCGACGGTGAGGGCTTCTGGAAACTCGGTCTGCTGAAGCTGCACGCCGAGTCTCCGCCGAAGTTCGGATGGACTCTTCTGAGGGTCGAGGCCGAGGACGCGGACCGAGCCCGAGGTCGCGGGTCGCAAGCCCTCGAGGATCTCGACGAACGTCGTCTTCCCGGCGCCGTTCGGGCCCAGGAGTCCGACAATGCCCCCACGGGCGATGTCGATGGACAGGCCCTTGAGGGCGTGAACGCTTTCGTAGCTCTTGGCGAGCGATCGGACTTCAATCACCATGGGGGAAGGATCCCTCCTTCCCCGGGGGACCGGCAGTGTCTTCCGTGGAGACTTCCGGGTGACGTTTGTAATGCGGAGGTAAAGCCTTTGGGTTCAGGTTCCTGAACGGAACGTTTTCGCTTTCTTCGGGAACCAATGAACCGCTCCTTGCGTCTTAGCTGGCACAGGCGTTTTCCATCGGTTCCAACAAAGGACACTCCCATGCTCGAGACGAATCCCGGTTTTCTCTTTCCCGACCGCCGCCCCCTGAAGGAGCTGGTCGAAGACTATGAGCGGAAGATCGTTCTTATGGCCTTGGAGCTCTCTCACTGGAATCAGCGCCGGGCCGCGTCCTCGTTGGGCCTGCTTCCTTCCACCCTGTCCGAGAAGATGAAGCGCTTCGGCCTGCGGCGGGTGAAGGAAGAGACGACGGAGTCACGGTCTCCGGGCGCCGCGGCGTAGACCCGCGAGCCCCGCCATCGGCCGCCGCCGAGGCCCCCGGACCGTCCGCGGTGTCCGTTTGCGGACACCTCAATGCGATGATCCGGTCCGGAGACCCTGAGACCGATGACCGATCGCCGAGACTTTCTAGCCAGCACCGGAGCCGCCGCCTTCGCCGCTCTGGCCTCAACGGCCACCCCCGCGCCGGTTCCGCCCCGGGGCGAAGTCATCAAGCCGCCGCGACTCAAGCCCGGCGATACCCTCGGGCTCATCCATCCCTCTTCGGCCACGTTTCAGAAGATGGATCTCGAGATCGCGATCGACAATCTCAAGGCCCTCGGTTTCAATGTGAAGGCCGGCGCTCACGCGCTCGACCGCTACGGGTATCTCGCGGGCAAGGACGTGGACCGCGCCGCCGACATCAATGCCCTCTTCGCGGACAAGGACGTTCAGGGGATCTGCGCGGTGCGCGGCGGCTGGGGCGCGGCCCGGCTTCTTCCCTATCTGAACTTCGAAGCGATCGCGAAGAACCCCAAGGTGCTCTTCGGCTTCTCCGACATCACCGCACTTCACCTGGCGATTCCCGCGAAGACCCGTCTCGTCACCTTCCACGCACCCACCGGGTTCTCCGCCTGGACCGAACTCTCGGCGAGCTGGTTCAAGCGCGTGGTCATCGACGGCGAGGCCACGGCCTACGTCAACGAACCCGATTTCAAGAACCGGATCGCGGCCGTCGGCTTCCGGACCCAGACTCTCACTCCGGGCAAGGCCCAAGGCCGGCTCCTCGGCGGGAATCTCACCGTGCTCGCGCATCTGGTCGGCACCCCGTATCTTCCTGACTTCGCGGGGAAGATCCTCTTCCTCGAGGACGTGCACGAGGGCATCTATCGGATCGACCGGATGCTCACCCATCTCAAGCTCGCCGGTCTTCTCTCGAAGATCAAGGGGTTCATCTGGGGCCAGTGCTCGGAGTGCGAGCCCGACAGCGGCGGCTATGGGTCGCTCACCATCGAAGAGGTGCTCGACGATCACATCAAGCCGCTGGGGGTGCCGACCTATCGCGGCGCCATGATCGGGCACGTCGACAAGCAGTTCACCGTTCCCGAGGGGATCCTCGCGGAGATGGACGCCGATGCGGGAACGTTCCGCCTGCTGGAGAGCGCGGTCGGGGCCTGACCTCATCCAGATCGCCGGATCGCCGTGTCCGGTCCGGTCAGACCGTCCATCTGATTGAGGTGTAAATTCCGGCGGGAGAGGGATTCTTTTGGGAGAATTCGTCAACCGCACGCCCCCCCCGATTCCGGTCTTCTCCAGTAGGACGCCCGGCAAAGCGTCACAGGCGTCCTGCCCCGCAGACCGCTTCTTCTCTAGCCTCCGCGATGGAGACCCCATCCAAAGGTAAGGAGCAGGCCAATGACCGCGGTGAACGGATCGTGCCCTTCGGGACGGGCGCTGCAGATCGAGACCGGGCTGACGCGGCCCGGGCCCGGATCCTCGACACGACCGGTGATCCGTCACTTCCGGCGCCCGGTGGAGCACCCCTTCCTCTCCACGCAGCGCGCGGACACGACCCTGCTTTTCGGAGGGCTGTCCCCTAGACACGATCGCCTGATGGAGGCCGCGATGAAGGGACTCGGCTACCGCGCGCGGGCTCTACCCAACGTGTCTCTCGAGGGCTACGAACGGGCCAGGGAATACGGGAACAACGGCCTGTGTAACCCGACGTACTTCACGGTCGGAGCCCTGGTCAAGTACCTGCAGGACCTCGAGGCGTCGGGCCTGAGCCGGGAGGAGATCGTCGCGCGGCACGTCTTCGTGACCGCGGGTTCGTGCGGGACCTGCCGTTTCGGCATGTACGAGGCGGAATACCGGGTGGCGCTGCGCCACGCCGGTTTCGACGGCTTCCGGGTTCTCCTGTTCGGCACCGACGACGGCATCGACCAGAGCACCGGCCTGAAAGCGGGCTTCGAGGCGAACCTGGATTTCTTCATCGGCGTCATCAGCGCCTTCAACGTCGCCGACATCGTCAATCAGTTTCTCCACACCATCCGTCCCTACGAAGTGGAGGCGGGCGCGGTGGACCGGGTCACCGAGGAGGTGCTCGACCGGCTCTCCTCGTTCCTGGAGCACCGGAGGCGCTTCGAGGTCTCCGAGTCGTGGGCGCGTTCTCTCGCTCCCGCCCGCCTCCAGAAGACCGTCAACTACTTCGGGAAGATCCTGTCCGAAGTGACCCGGCGGGATCTGGTCATCGAGATGAAATCAGTGGCCGCGATGTACGACAAGGTGGAACTCGACCCCTTCCGGGTCAAGCCGGTGGTCAAGTTCATGGGCGAGTTCTGGGCCCAGGTCACCGAGGGGCCCGGCAACTTCCACATGCATCGCTTCCTCGAAAAGGAAGGCGCCGAAGTCGGCGTCGATCGTCCCATCCTGAACCGCCTCAGCTACATGCTGCACATGCACAAGCAGTGGGCCAGGGACAAGAAGGGGCTTCACGGCCTGCGAGGACTCGAGCGGCTCCGCCTCGATCGGCTGGCCGGCCACTATCTTGACTACTACAAAAAGCGGTTGGTCATGACCCTGGCCGAGCACATCCTCAGCCGCGAGAGCCGCCGCATGCTCGAGGCCATGGGAGGCACCCTTCATCCCATGGTGTCCCAGTACGAGCTCGCGCGAATCGCCGCCCCTTTCTGGAACTGGCGAACTTCTTCGGGCGAGAGCCACCTCGAGATCGCCGAGAACATCTATTACCACCAGCATCATCTGTGTCACATGGTGCTGAGCGTGAAGCCCTTCACCTGCATGCCCTCGACCCAGTCCGACGGGGTGCAGGCCAAGGTGGTGGAGCAATTCCCGGGCGTGATCTTCCTGCCCATCGAGACCTCGGGGGAGGGCGAGGTGATCGCCCACAGCCGCGTGCAGATGGCGCTTGGGACCGCGCGGGCCAAGGCGCGGAAGGAGTTTTCCGAAGCGCTCGCCCGGACCGGTCGCACCCTCGAGGAACTTCGTCACTTTGCCGACGACCATCCGGAACTGAAGCGGCCCACCTACCGGGTCCCGCATCATCACGGTGTGGTCGGCCGGGCCGCCAACTTCGCGCTCCACGTGTCGGACCTCGTGTCCGCGCGGAAGGCGCCGGTCGCGGTCTCTTTGGGGAGCGAGTCATGAGCGCCCCGCGCCTGTGCCTCGGCATCGACGTCGGTTCCACCACGGTGAAGGCCGTCCTGATGGACGAGGGTACGGATCGGATTCTCTGGCGGGACTACCAGCGTCACGAGGGAAGACAGCTCCACCGGCTCCTGGCCCTGCTCACCAGACTGGAGGCCGAGGTTCCCGAGGCGCGCCCCGAAAGGATCCGCGCCTTCGCCACCGGGAGCGGGGCCGGGCCGCTCGAGCGCCTCATCGGCGCGAAGTTCGTTCAGGAGGTGAACGCGGTGGCGCTCGCGGTGGAGCGGCTCTATCCGCAGGTGGGATCGGTGGTCGAGCTGGGGGGACAGGACGCGAAGATCATCATCTTCAAGGACGATCCGGGCTCGGGGGGCAAGAAGAAGATCCCGACCATGAACGACAAGTGCGCCGGCGGCACCGGCGCGGTTCTCGACAAGATCAGCGCGAAGCTCGGCATCCCCATGGCGCAACTCGCCGAGCAGCGCTACGACGGGATCAAGCTCCATCACGTCGCGGGCAAGTGCGGGGTGTTCGCCGAGACCGACATCAACAGCCTCCAGCTCGTGGGCATCCCCACGGATCAGCTCATGGCGAGCCTCTTCGACGCCATCGTGGGACAAAACCTCTCGGTCCTGACCCGCGGCCACACCCTCCGCCCGTGGGTGCTGCTCCTGGGCGGGCCCAACACCTTCATCAAAGGGATGCTCGAGGCCTGGCGCGCCAACATCCCGCCGCTGTGGAAGGAGCGGGAGGTCGAGCTCCCGGCAGGAATCGACCCGGTGGAACTCATCGTGGTTCCGCAGGACGCCCAGTACTTCGCGGCCATCGGATCGGTCGAGTACGCGAAGGACGAGCCGGAGACGGTGGGCCGCTACACCGGCCTCGACGCGCTCACCCGGCACCTGGAAAGCGGCGGCTCCGACCACGGCATCGTCTTCTCCACCGCCCTCAGCCGGAGCGAGGAGGAGCTTCTGGCCTTCAAGGAGCGCTACCGGAAAGAGCCGTTCGTGCCCAAGAGCTTCGAGCGCGGCCAGGTGGTGAGGGCGTTCCTGGGCCTCGACGGCGGCTCCACCTCGACCAAGGGCGTTCTCCTGAGCCCGGAGGGACGGGTCCTCCAGAAGGCCTATCAGCTTTCGAAGGGGAACCCCATCGAGGACACGAAGGAAATCATCGAGAAGCTGCGGCGCTCGGTGGAGAACCAGGGCGCGGTCCTCGAGGTCCAAGGTTTCGGCGTCACCGGTTACGCGAAGGATGTTCTGAAGAGCACTTTCGGCGCGGACGTCGCCATCGTGGAGACCGTGGCCCACACTGCTTCCGCGCTCCACTTCTATGAGCACGTGGACGTCATCTGCGACGTGGGCGGCCAGGACATCAAGATCATCGTGGTCAAGGACGGGCAGGTGAAGGACTTCAAGCTCAACACCCAGTGCTCGGCGGGGAACGGCTACTTTCTCCAGAGCACGGCGCAGGCCCTCGGTGTTTCCGTGGACGAATACGCGGACGTGGCCTTCGCGGCCGAGGCCATGCCGAACTTCAGCTACGGATGCGCGGTCTTCCTCCAGTCCGACATCGTCAATTTCCAGCGCCAGGGCTGGACGCCCCCGCAGATCCTCGCCGGGCTCGCCGCGGTTCTGCCGAAGAACATCTGGCTGTACGTGGCCCAGATTCCGAACCTCGCCCGCCTCGGCTCGACCTTCGTGCTCCAGGGCGGGACCCAGAACAACCTGGCCGCGGTGAAGGCGCAGGTCGACTTCATCCGCTCGCACTTCCGCGGGGATTCGGCCGAGCCTCGGGTCATCGTCCACAAACACTGCGGCGAGAGCGGCGCCATCGGCGCCGGTCTCGAGGCCATGCGCGTCCAGGCCGGGGACCATGCTTCAACCTTCGTGGGACTGAGGCAGGCGGCGCTCACCCGCTACACCACCACCACGAACGAAGACACCCGTTGTCACTTCTGCAAGAACACGTGCCTGCGCACCTTCATCGACATCCGGGTGGGATCGGAGGCCGTGGCCGCGGTCCCGCACGCGGGCCGGCCGAAATCCAAACGGAACGGAGTCCTCCTGGACGGTTCGAAAGTGCCGCTCCCCGCGGACGCGCGCCGCCTCATCGTGGGCAATTCGTGCGAGAAGGGCCTGGTCGAAGACGTCGACTCCATGAAGGCAATCAAGAAGCAGGCCGATGCCACCGCCGCGGACACCCCGAACCTGGTGGAGATGCAGGCGAAGGAGGCCTTCCGGTCCTACGCGCCACCGCTCGTTTCCGATCCGCTTCCGAAACTGGCCTTCACCACCGCCCAGAAGGAACGCGCGGCGCTCATGAAGCGGCGGGCGGGCCTGCGGATCGGAATTCCCAGGGTGGTGAGCATGTATTCGGTGACCCCGCTGTTCCGAACCTATTTCGAAAGCCTGGGCGTGCATCCCGCCAACATCGTCCTCTCCGACGTCACCTCGCCGAAGCTGTACAAGGAAGGAGCCAGGCGCGGAGCCATCGATCCGTGTTTCCCGAGCAAGCTCGGCATCCCCCACGTTCACAACCTCCTCTACGCCAAGCACGAGAAGAACCCGCTCGACCTCATCTTCTTCCCGATGATCGACGACGTGCCCTCGGAAGTGGTGAACGCCCTCGGCTGCCGGATCTGCCCCACCATCACCGCGACCCCGGAGGCGACCCGCGCGGCTTTCACCAAGGAAGAGGATCTTTTCGCCCGCAAGGGAATCCGTTTCATGAACACCTTCGTGAACATGGCCCAGCGCGAACTGTTCGAGCGGCAGATGTACCTCGACTTCAAGGACGTGCTCGGGCTTTCGGCGGAGGAGAACCGCCGGGCCATCGCCGAGGGTTTCGCCGCGCTGGAGACCTTCCAGTCGAACCTGCGCGCGCGCGCGCGGACGGAGATCGAGCGACTGGAGCGCGAGGATCGGATCGGCATCGTGCTCCTGGGCCGGCCGTATCACGCCGACGAAGGCATCAATCACGGAATCCTGGCCGAGTTCCAGAAGCGCCGCTATCCGATCTTCACGCCCTCGAGTCTTCCCACGGACGAGGACATCCTGGAGCGCCTGTTCGGAGACGAGGTCCGGGCGGGGGTGATCCGCCATCCCCGCGAGATCACCGATGTCTGGAAGAACGCCTACAGCGCCAACTCCAACGCGAAGATCTGGGCGGCCAAGTTCGCGGCGCGCCATCCGAACCTCATCGCCATGGAGATCGGCTCTTTCCGGTGCGGCCACGACGCGCCCATCTTCGCGACCATCGAGGGGATCATCGAGTGCTCGGGAACCCCGTTCTTCTCCTTCCGCGATCTCGACGAGAACAAGCCGTCGGGCTCGATCAAGATCCGGGTGGAGACCATCCACTACTTCCTGACCCGCTATCGGGAGAGCCTGGTGAGCGCTCGCGAACTCCATGACCGGAACCAGCTGGAGTTCGGCCGTGACCAGGGGCGGGCCGCCTCGTCGGCCGGCCCTCAGGAGTCCCTCTCCGCCTGATTCCACCGTCGGGGCCGTGGCCCCGCGGGCGCACCCTGGCGAGGCGGTCCGAGCGAATAAGATCGCCGTCCCGATGCACGACTCCAAGACCCTGCAAGCCCATGGCCTCAAACCCGACGAGTACGAGCGGATCAAGACCCTGCTCGGGCGCGAGCCGAACCTGGTCGAGCTCGGGATGTTCTCGGTCATGTGGTCGGAGCACTGTTCCTACAAGTCGACCCGCATCCACCTGAAGAAACTGCCCACGAAGGGGCCGCGGGTTGCCCAGGGCCCGGGCGAGAACGCGGGGGCGCTCGATATCGGCGACGGGCTGCTCGCCGTTTTCAAGATCGAGTCGCACAATCACCCCTCGTTCATCGAGCCCTATCAGGGCGCCGCTACCGGGGTCGGCGGCATCCTGCGGGACATCTTCACCATGGGCGCCAGGCCCATCGCGGTGCTGAACTCCCTGCGCTTCTCTGATTCGTTCGATCAGAAGACGCGGCGGATCATCTCCGGCGTGGTCGCGGGCATCGGCGGCTACGGGAACGCCTTCGGGTGTCCCACGCTCGGGGGCGAAGTAGTCTTCGAGCCGTGCTACGCGGGTAACCCGCTGGTCAACGCCTTCTGCCTCGGCATGACCACGAAGGACAAGCTCTTCCTCGGCCGCGCCGAAGGCATCGGTAATACCGTTTTCTATGTGGGGGCGAAGACCGGCCGCGATGGAATTCACGGCGCCACCATGGCCTCCTCGGAGTTCGGCGAGGGCAGCGAAGAAAAGCGCCCGACCGTGCAGGTGGGCGATCCCTTCATGGAGAAGATCCTCCTCGAGTCGTGTCTCGAAGCCATGGCCACGGGCGCCGTGGTCGGGATCCAGGACATGGGCGCGGCCGGACTCACCTGCGCCACTTCGGAGACCGCGGGGCGCGCGGGCACGGGAATCGAGTTCGACGTCTCGAAGGTTCCCCAGCGCGAGACCGGCATGACCGCCTATGAGGTCATGCTGTCGGAGTCTCAGGAGCGGATGCTCCTCGTGGCGAAGAAGGGCCGGGAGGACGAGATCCGCGCGGTCTTCGAAAAATGGGACCTTCACGCCGAGGCGGTGGGCGTGGTCACGGGCGATGGCCACGTGAAGGTCTACAAAGACGGGAAACTCGAGGCCGATATTCCCGCGAGTGCCTTGACCGACGAAGCCCCCCTCTACGATCGCCCCTGGGTGGAGCCGAAGAACCCTGCCGAGGACCGCGACCTCTCGGACATCGCGGTGCCGACCGATCTTGGGAAGACCCTCCTCACCATCCTCGCCTCGCCCAACATCGCGAGCAAGAAGTGGGTCTATCGCCAGTACGATTCGACGGTGCAGACCGGCACGGTGGAGGGCCCGGGGGTTTCAGACGCCGCGGTGGTGCGGATCCACGGGTCGAAGAAGGGCCTCGCCATCGCCCTGGACGGCAATGGCCGCTACGGCTTCCTGAACGCGAAGCAGGGCGCGATGCTCGCGGTCGCGGAAGCCTGCCGCAACGTGGTGGCCACCGGAGCGTTGCCCATCGGCCTCACCAACTGCCTCAACTTCGGCAATCCGGAAAAGCCCGAGGTCATGGGGCAGATCGTGAAGGCGCTGGAAGGGATCGGAGAGGCGAGCCGCGCCCTCGACGCTCCCGTCACCGGCGGGAACGTCTCGCTCTACAACGAAACCGACGGTGTCGCCATCTATCCCACCCCGGTCATCGGCGCGGTGGGGCTCTTGGAGGACGTGACCCACGCCATCTCCCGAGCATTCGCCCGCGCCGGGCATACGGTCCTGCTCCTCGGCGACGCCGACCTCGCTCTCGGCGGCAGCGAGTATCTGAGGACGATCCACGGCACGGTGGCGGGTGCTTTGCCACGCCTCGACCTCAAGGCCGAGAAGGCCCTGTATGACGTCGTCCTCGATCTCGTTTCAGAGAGGAAGCTCGCCTCCGCCCACGACGTCGCCGATGGCGGTCTGGCCACGGCGCTTGCCGAGTGCTGCTTCAATTTCGAGAGCGCGGGCCTGGGCGGCGACTTCGAGATCGGGGATGCCGGAGGCGGCGACGATTTCGACGAGGCCGAGCCCGCGCGCACCGACGCGCTCCTCTTCTCCGAAGGCCCGTCGCGAATGATCGTCTCGACCTCGGACCCGGGCGCGGTCGAGGCCCGCGCGGCAAAGTCCGGGGTGCCGTGCCGCCGACTCGGTCTCGTGGGAGGATCGCATCTCACCTTGCGCTCCGGCGGCGTTCAACTGACGCGCCATTCAGTGTCCGAACTTCTCAACGCCTGGATTTCTCTCGAGCGCAGTCTTTCGGCTTAGAGTTCCGGCAACCGGCCATGAAGCTAAGCAAGATCGCCGACGATCACTTCAAGGATCAGTGCGGCATCTTCGGCGTCTTCGGCCACGCCGAGGCTTCCAACCTCACCTACCTGGGGCTCTACGCTCTCCAGCATCGCGGTCAGGAAGCCGCGGGCATCGTGGCTTCCGATGGCGAGACCCTGAAGGCGGTGCGCGGCACGGGCCTGGTGAGCGAGGTCTTCGGGCGCGAAGAGACGATCGCATCGCTCGTGGGGGCGGCCGCGATCGGCCACGTCCGATACTCGACCGCGGGCGGAAGCGGGGAACGCAACGTGCAGCCCATCCTCATCGGCTGTCAGCGGGGCGAGATCGCGGTGGCCCACAACGGGAACCTGGTGAATGCCGATGTCCTCCGCGAGCAGCTCGAATCGGCGGGCTCGATCTTCCAGTCGAGTTCCGACACCGAGGTTCTGCTGCATCTTTATGCGCGCGCCCGCATCGGTCCGGTGGAGGACGCGATCGCCTCGAGCCTGCTCAAGGCGCGGGGTGCTTATTCCCTGCTCTTCCTCACCCAGAACGCGCTCATCGCCGCCCGCGATCCCATGGGTATCCGGCCCCTCGCGCTCGGACGCCTCGGCGACGCCTATGTCCTCTCGTCGGAGACCTGCGCCTTCGACCTGATCGAGGCCACCTACTTGCGCGACGTGGCGCCGGGCGAGGTCCTGGTCATCGACAAGGACGGTCTTCGATCGTTCTTCCCCTTCCCGAAGGACACGGCGCGGCACTGCATCTTCGAGCACGTCTACTTCGCCCGTCCCGACTCCAAGGTCTTCGGACGCAGCGTCCTCGCCTCCCGGCTGGAGATGGGGCGCCGGCTCGCCCGCGAATCCCCGGCGCCCGCCGACGTGGTGGTCCCGGTGCCCGACAGCGGCATCGGCGCCGCCCTCGGTTACGCGGAGGAGAGCGGTGTTTCCTACGGCATGGGCCTCGTGCGTAATCACTACATCGGGCGCACGTTCATCGAGCCCAAGCAGAAGGTCCGCAGCTTCGGCGTGCGCATCAAGCTCAATCCGGTGCGCGAGGTGCTCGAGGGGAAGCGGGTCGTCCTCATCGACGATTCCATCGTGCGCGGTACCACGTCGCGCAAGATCGTCGATCTGATCCGCTCGGCGGGGGCGTCGGAAGTCCACCTGCGCATCTCCTCGCCGCCCACCACCCACCCGTGCCATTACGGCATCGACACCCCGCGCCGGAGCGAACTCATCGCCTCGTCGCAGTCGGTGGACGAGATCCGCCGGCGCGTGGGCGCGGATTCGCTCGCCTATCTCTCGTCCACGGCTCTCAGCGCCGCGGTGGGAGATTCCCATGGAACCCGGCACTGCATGGCCTGCTTCACCGGCCGGTACGCGGTGCCGGTGCGCGAAGAAGAGACGATCGAACTGTTTCCCCTCGCCGTCGGCCGCTGAACACAACGGGACGCAAGCCCCGCCCGACCTAAGGAGCTGTCCACGTCCTATGGACGTGACGTCGGGGATAAGCCCCACCCCGTCACCCCTGGCCTCTATCGGCCCCTTTGACCTCTCGTCACCCCGGCGAAAGCCGGGGCCTAGCGCGAACGCTCCGTCTGCGAACCGCGACATGCCGCAGTCCTTTGCGACGCCGCGCACAACAGGCGGACAACTCGTGACGTGCGGAAGTCGCGGTCGGTAACGGCCGTTCGCGCTAGATCCCGGCTTTCGCCGGGATGACGAGAGGCCCATTAGGCAGGGCTGTGGCTTCGGTTCCCACTCGATCTTTGGGACCAAGTGAACTACCGGAGCCAGGGGTGGAGAAACTCCATCGCGCGCTCCGCGGCCCAGAATCGTCCCGGCGCCGCGGTCCGGGCCGAGAACCCCACGTGGCCGCCGGTGCGGAGAATCTCGCGAGTCACCACGCCCGATGCCGGCAATGCGAATCTCCGGACGCTCTCCCCGGGGATCATGGGGTCGTCCGCCGCGGAAACAATCAGCGTCGGCCGGTCGATGTCGTGAAGCCAGGGGCCCGAACTCGAGCGCGTGTAGTAGTCCTCGGCCGAGGCGAAGCCCGCGTAGGGCGCGGTGATTTTTTCGTCGAACTCGCGGACGGTGCGGATGCCCGCCTCGCGGCCCGCCGCGTAGAAGTGCGGATTGCGGGCCTGAATCCGCACATACGACGCCTTGAGGTCGGCCACGAAGCGCGATACGTACACCCGATTGCCGGGGGAATGCAGGGCATCGCTGCAGCTCAGGAGGTCCACGGGAGGTGAGATCGCGGCCGCGGCCTTCACCGCGGAAGGCAGCGCCGACTTCGACCGCCCGAGGGCGAGAAGCACGTGGTTGGCGCCAAGGGAGGCGCCGAACAGGGCCACCCGGGGGGTCACCGCCGCGACGTGCCGGGCCACCGCGATGAGATCGACCTCGAGGCCCGCGTTGTACAGGCGCGGGCAGATCTGAAACGACGCGCCCGCTCCGCGCATGTTCATGCGGATGACGTGGTACCCCCTGGCGTGCGCGTGCTGGCCCATGGAGAGCAGGTAGCTCGATTCGTCCCCGCCCCCCATGCCGTGGAGCAGGATCAGCGCGGGCGAAGCGGCGCGATCTCCGGGCTGCCAGGTGGCGCGGGACAGGATCTTGATGCCCGGTTCGGATTCGACGATCAGGTCTTCGACGGAATCGCGCCAGCGGAGGTTCCGTCGATGAAAATACCCCAGGAGGGTCTGGACGTGGCCGCCCCTCGTGAACCACGGCGGATCGAAGGGGAGGGGGGAGGGACGGGGCGCGCCGCTCACACCGTGAGCACGATCTTCCCGAAGTGCTCGGACGCCTCCATCATGCGATGGGCGTCGGCCGCGCGTTCGAGCGGGAGGGTCGCGTGCACGACGGTCTTCAGGCGCCCCGCGAAGAAGTGGGGGGAGGCGGCCAGCAGATCGGCCCGGCTGCCCATGTACGAGCCCATCAAAGAGAGATGCTTCGCGAACACGAACCGCAGATCGGTCGACCCCTTCGGTCCGGAGGTGGCGCCGCAGGTGACGAGTCGTCCCCGGTGGGTGAGCGACTGGATCGAACGTTCCCAGGTCTTCTCGCCGGTGTGCTCGATCACGATCTCCGCGCCCTTCTTCGAGGTGAACCGCTTCACCTCGGCCACCACGTCGCCCGTGTAGTGATCGACCACCGCGTCCGCGCCCAGGCTCCGCGCGAGTTCGAGCTTCTTCTCGCCCCCCGCGGTGGCGATGACGCGCGCGCCCATGAGCTTCGCGATCTGGATGGCGGCCATGCCGACGCCGCTCCCCGCCGCCCAGACCAGGACGTCGTCGCCGACCTTCACCTGGGCGCGGACCACGAGCATGCGCCAGGCGGTCAGGAAGACGAGCGGGAACGCCGCCGCGTTTTCGAAGGAGATCGAATCCGGTATGGGAATCAGGTTCGCGAGTGGCGCCGCGACGAACTCGGCGTATCCGCCCGCCCGCCCATGACCGAGAATCCGGTACTGCCGGCAGGCGAAGTCGTCGCCGGAAAGACACGCCGCGCACCGTCCGCAGGAGGTGCCCGGCTGCAGCATCACGCGCTGACCCGGGGCGAGCCCCGTGGTATCGACGCCACTCGGAAGCCCGGCGATCTCGCCCGCGATGTCGTTGCCCAGCACGTGGGGGAGGGGCGGGGTGTAGCCGGCGCGTCCGCTGCGCGTCCACAGGTCGAGGTGATTGAGAGCGCACGCGCGCACGCGAACCAACGCTTCGGCCGGTCCGGGGTTTGGGGTCTCGATTTCGGCGAACTCGAGGACTTCGGGCCCGCCTTGGGTTCGGATCAGAGCCGCTCGCATTCAGTCCTTTTTCAAAACCGCTTGCTAACCTTCGTCTTCGCGCCACGAAACGGGCGCTCCATCACGAATTCGATGATACAGGCCTTCAGAGTGACGAAGCGGTACGACGCGCACGGCATCGCTTTGCGCGATGTGTCGCTCCACGTGCCCAAAGGCGAGTTCTGCTTTCTCACCGGCCCGTCGGGAGCGGGGAAGACCACCCTGCTCCGTCTCATCCTGCGCGAAGAGCTGCCCACCGAGGGGCAGATCCTGGTGGGGGGCCGCAATGTTTCCGTACTTCCCAAGCACAAGATCCCCGAGTTCCGCCGCACCCTCGGCGTGGTCTTCCAGGACTTCAAGCTCCTCAAGCTCAAGACCATTCTCGAGAACGTGGGCTTCGTGCTGCGGGTCTTGGGCGTGCCCGAGGAGGAACGCAAGCGGCGCGCCTTTCTCGCCCTCAAGTCGGTCGGCCTCGAAGACAAGCTCGACGCCTTTCCGCTTCAGCTCTCGGGCGGCGAGCAGCAGAGAGTCGCCATCGCCCGCGCCCTCATCAACGAGCCCGAGCTGGTCCTCGCCGACGAGCCCACCGGCAACCTCGATCCGGATCGCGCCGCCGAGGTGATGGCGCTCTTCGAGGAGATGTGCGCGACCAAGGGCACCACCGTCCTCGTCGCCACTCACGATCGCGAAATGATCGAGCGGATGAAGAAGAGGGTCATCACCCTCGTGAAAGGCCAGGTCGCGGAGGTGAGCTCCTAGGCCTTCGCGGTGAGCAGGCCGGGGCCGGCGTTCTGGGCCGCGACCATGGCCTGGATCCTCGCGATCACCGCGTCGAGGGCGACGTTGTTCTGAGCGCCCTCGGGGATGATCAGGTCCGCGTAGCGCTTGGAAGGCTCGACGAATTCCAGGTGCATGAGCCGCACGCTTTCGAGGTACTGTTTCTCCACCGAATCGAAGGTGCGGCCCCGCTCCTTGAGGTCCCGGCGCAGCCGCCGCAGGATGCGGACATCGGCGTCGGTGTCGATGAAGAGCTTGATGTCCATGATCCGCCGCAGCGATTCCTCGGCGAGGACGAGAATGCCTTCGAGCACGATCACGGGCCGGGGGCGCAAGGCGTCGGGCATGACGATCCGGGCGTGGGTCGTGTAGTCGTAGGTGAGATGCGGCACCGGCCGACGCATCTTCAGTTCGCGAAGATCCTGCTCGAGGAGGCTCGTGTCGAAGGCGTGCGGATGGTCGTAGTTCCAGCCCGCGCGCTCTTCCGGGGTGAGCGAGGAGTTGTCGCGGTAGTACGAGTCCTGGGGCATGAGCAGACAGTTCTCCTCCCCGATCGCCTCCACCAGTTTGCGGGCGAACGACGTCTTGCCCGACCCGGTTCCGCCCGCCACGCCGATGAGTATTGCCATGAGTCCGACCGTTATTATGACCCGCAATGTTGAAGGCGACCAGGTACGCGTTCGAAGAAGCCATCTCCGGCTTGCTGAGACGAAGGGTTCTGACCGTGGTTTCGATCGCCACCATCGGGGCCTCCCTCGGTGTCTTCGGCCTGTTCTTCTCCGTCGCCCGCGCGGGCGGCGTCCTGGTCGAGTCGCTGGCCAGCAAGGTCCAGGTCGTGGTCTATCTCAAGCCGGAGCTGAAGGAGGCGGAGCGGGCCGCCCTGGTCGCGAAGATCAAGGCTCAGCCGGTGGTGAAGAGCGTCGAGGAGCGCACGTCGGAAGAAGCGCTCGCCCGGTTCAAGGCGCTCTTTCCCGACCTCGCCGCCATCCCGGAGGAAATCGGGGAGACGCCGTTTCCTCCTTCGGTGGAGGTTTCGCTCAAACCCGAACTGGCCAAAGCACCTATGGTGACGAGCCTGATCGAAAGCTGGCGAAAGACCGAGGGTGTCGATGACGTGCACTACGACGCCATCCTCGTGAATCGACTCTCCGCCTTCGTGGGTCTGGTGAGGGGTCTCGCCCTGGTGCTCGGGCTGGTGCTCGCGGTCGCCTCCGGCTTCACCATCGCGAACGTCATCAGGCTCTCCGTGTATTCGCGGGAAGACGAGATCGAGATCATGCGCCTGGTCGGGGCCTCGAAGGCGTTCATCCGCGGTCCGTTCCTCGTCGAGGGCTCGCTCTCGGGGGTTCTGGGCGGGGTTCTCGCGAGTGGCCTCCTCGCCCTGGTCCTGAGAAGGGTGGTGGAGGCCATGCGGAGCGCGAACCTGGGCGCCACCCTGGCTCCGACTCTCGGCTTCGCGGACGTGCTCGCGCTCGTCGGCATCGGCGCCGCGGTCGGCCTATTCGGCAGCTTCGTCAGCCTGGGGAGGCTGAGGGACTGATGTCTCCGGGCGCGGACGCGCGTCAGCACGCGTTCTGGCTCGCCTCGCGTGGAGCCCAGCAGATGGATCTGGCCGTCCGCTTCTCCGCGGCCGCGCTGGCCCGGGAGGTGAGGGTGCTCGCCCTCAAGGGCATCTCCATCGCCGACGAGCTCTACGGAGGCGTCCAGAACCGGCCCATGGCCGATATCGACTTTCTCGTCGTCGATGCCCGGCGATTCGAGGTTGCGACCGAAATCGCCCGCTCCCTGGGCCTCGTGGAAACGGGATCGTCCGATCACGCCCTCGTCTTCAAGGAGCCTGGAAGCGGTGTCGTCCTCGAACTCCACCTCTCGCTCACCGCGTGCCCCGGTCTCTTCACCGTGGATCACGAGGCGCTCTGGGCGCGCCGCGCGCCGGTTCCCGGCACCTCGATGTTCCGCCTGTCCAACGAGGATCTCGTCGTTCACCTCGCACTCCACACCGCCTTCCAGCACGGGTTCGTGGCCGGCGAGTCTCACTACCGCGACTTCGTGCGCGCCCTCGATTCTTTCAACCCTCCCGTCGATTCGATCCTCGCGCGGGCCCGGGAGTGGGGCGCGCTCAAGGCGCTGGGGGCGATGGCATTCTCGTGCCCGAAGGACGCGACCCGGTCGAAGGCGGTCGGCGATCTCCTGGAGGGGGCTCAGCCTCACTGTCCGAAAGCGGTTCGCCGCTGGCTCGAGACGCAGGGGCCCACGCCTCCTTCGATGAATGTGCTCTCCCTCGCGCGGGTGCGCTACGCGCTCGCCCCCTCCAAGCGGGTCTATGCGCGCCGAAGCGTGTTTCCGAAGGTCCTGCCCGGCCGGACCTTGCCGAGGCGGGGGACGATCCGGCGACTCGCCGACCTCGTCGGCGCCGGCCTCTTCCCCAAGCTGCCGCCGCAGCCGTGACCCTCCCCGAGCGCCCCCTCGTCCCGGAAATCGCGGAGGACTGGATTCGGGAGATCCTCCGCCACGAGGCCCGGGGCGCTCGATTGACGGTGTCGGGCACCTGCATGGAGCCGTCGCTGAGGGAAGGCTCGAAGATCACGCTGCGGCGGTTCGACGGGGTGGTGCGGGTGGGCGACGTCGTGCTCCTTCGCACCGCCGCGGGCTTGCGACTGCACCGTGTGCTCTTCCGCCTCGGCGACCGGATAAGAACCAAGGGCGATCGGGGAACCTACTTCGACCCCTCTTCACCTCTTTCCGCGGTCATCGGGGTGTGTGAGACGAACGAGGCCCGCCTCACCCGCTTGGTCCGCGCCACCGGCAGCCTCGGACGCGTCCTCGCCCGCTCCTGGACGGCGTCCGGGCGGGGTGACGGAGAGCACGCCCACCTGTTGCTATGAATTCGAAGGGTGGGTTACTCTGTTCGATATGGCCCGTCCCGTCGCCGCTCCGCCCGCCCGCCCCTACGAAGCCCCGAAGATTTTTCGGGTGCGCATCGCCGGCGACGAGCTTGCGGTGGCGGGCTGCAAGACCGGCGTGTCCGGCGCGGGTCCCAATCCTCCCGCCTGCACGAAATCGCTCTGCAAGAACTCCGGGAGCTAGGCGGCCGCCCGCTCTTCCGTAGAAGACACTTGTTGACTGTCTCTCCTCCCCCTTCGCGGATCGCCGAGAAGAGCTTCGCCGCTCTCTCCTTCGGGGCCGCGGGCGCGCGCGCGCCCGTGAACGGCATCCTGGAGACCACCTTCCGCTGCAACCTGCGTTGCGTTCACTGCTATGTGAATGAAGATCCAGGCGACGCCGCCGAGATCGCGCGCGAGCTCGATACTCCCCGCCTCCTCAAGCTCATCGATGAGATCGCGGACCAGGGCTGTTTCTTCCTGCTGATGACCGGAGGCGAGGTGTTCGTCCGTCCCGACTTCGCCGAGGTCTATCTGCATGCGGTGAAGCGCGGCCTGCTCGTGACCCTTTTCTCGAACGGGACGCTCGTGACCGACCGTATCGCCGACCTCCTGGCCGAGCATCCGCCGCTTCTCGTGGAGATCAGCATCTACGGGCACACCAAGGCCACCTACGAAGCGGTGACCCGCATTCCCGGCTCCTTCGAGAAGTGCCGGGCCGGCGTCAAGAAACTCATGGAGCGCGGCGTGCCGGTCAAGCTCAAGACCATGGCCCTCACCGTGAATCAACACGAAGTCGCGGACATGGAGCGCTTCGCGCGCGAGATCGGCGTCACCTTCCGGTTCGACGGCTTCCTGAACCCCCGCGTCGATTGCGGGGCGAACCGGAACGGCGAGCTCCAGCTCACCCCCGAGCAGGTGGTGGCCTTAGACCTCGAGGATCCCGCGCGCATGGAGGAGTTCAGGAAGTTCTGCGAACGCTCCTGTCAGCCCGAGGAAGGGGCCCAGGCCGAGTTCGTCTACACCTGCGGCGCGGGGGAGACCTCGTTCACCGTCGACCCCTACGGCAACCTGCAGATGTGCCAGCTGTCGCGGAGGCACTCCTATTCCCTGAAGGAGGGCGGCGAGTTCAAGGAGGGCTGGAACGATTTCTTCCCGAAACTCCGCTCGCGGAAGTGGCAGCACAACGACGCCTGCCGCAAGTGCAACCTGATGCCCCTGTGCGGCAACTGCCCGGGCGCCGCGGAGATGGAAACCGGGGACATCGAGGGGATGATTCCGCATTTCTGCGAGATCACCCATCTGCGGGCCCACGCCGTGATGGGGGAGGCGAGCGGCCACCGCAAGGACGCGACGTGCTGCCTCGGCCACGGGAAGCTCGCGGGCGAGCCCGAGCACTCGGTCGACCTGTCTCATCCCGCCGGCTGCGGGTCGTGCGGTTCGAGCGTGAAGCTGGAGATGAGGGACGCCGAGCCGCTCATTCAGTTGCAGGTTCGGCGGGCGAAGCCCCAGCCCTCGCCGGCTCTTCCGCTCCGCGCGGTTTGAGCGCCGGTCTCTTCGTCAACCGGCTGCGGGTGGGCCCGACCGTGCTCGCCGCGCGCGGCGCGAGCCCGTCCGTCATCGCGTGGCCCCGGCGCTTCCGGCCCTTCCTGGTTTCGAAGGGAGCCGATATCGAGGTTTCGGTCCGTCGCGAGCCCGGACCGAGGCCCGGCGAACTGCTCTTCGAGTCCGGCGGGGTCTGGCGCGCCTATCGGCAGCCCGATGGCCGGCTGCTGCTGACCTTCCGGGTGGGCCGGACGGTCTACAAGTCGGCGCTGCTGGATCCTCCGATCACCCGCGGCGAGATCTTCTTCCCCCGCCCAACCGGCGACGCCCCGGGTCCGCGCTCCGCGCTTCAGTTCCCTCTCGACGAAATGCTCTTCCAGCAACGCTGGGCGAGAGACGGCGTCGTCGAGGCGCACAGCTGCGCGGTCCGGGACCGCTCGGGAGTCCTGGTCTTCGCCGGCCATTCGGGGGCGGGGAAGTCGACCACGGCAAGGCTGTGGAACCACTTCGAGCCGCGGCGGACGATCCTGTCCGATGATCGCGTGCTGCTGGACCCCCGCGCCGAAAGCGGGGTGCGGGCCTTCGGAACGCCCTGGCACGGTATGGGCTGGTTCGGATCGACCGCGAGCGGCGAGGTGCGGGCGCTCTTCTTCCTCGAGCAGGCTCGCTCCTCCGAGGCGGTCCGGCTTCATCCCGCGGAAGCCGCGGCGCGCCTGTTCACCCGGACGTTTCCGCCCATCTGGGATCGGGGGGGGACATCCTCGGTGGTGAAGGCCTGCGGCGACGTGACTGAGCGGATTCCCGCCTTCCTGCTGCGATTCCGCAAGGACGCGACCGCCATCGAGGCCGCCCGTCGCGCCGTCGCCTCGGTTTAGCCGGGCAGACCTCCGGACTTATCCTTATGGGTCTTGGCCTACGCAATCTCCGAGACTGCCGTCGATCTTTCCGCGACGCCCCGCCACTCGTCCCGGGTGGTCTCGCGCATGGTGTCGGGAGAGCACATCCTGGTGCCCCTCGCCTCCCGGGGCGCGGACATCGACTCGATCTTCAACCTGAACGAGACAGGGACGTTCATCTGGGAGAAAATCGACGGTCACAGGACCGTGGCCGAGATCATCGCTCTCCTAGCCTCGGATTTTCAGGTATCGAAGGACCAGGCGACCAAGGACGGCCGCGAATTCTTCGCCCAGTTGCTGGAAGCGCACGCCGTCGAATTCGTCGGCGCGGGCAAGGAGTGAGAGGTTGAACCCCGTTCCCACCAAATCCGTCGCGCGCGAGTATCTCGAGATGCTGGTCGGCGCGGTCATTCTCGCGCTGTTCGTCCGCGCCTTCATCTTCCAGGCGTTCAAGATTCCCACCGGTTCCATGGAGCCGAACCTCCTGATCGGCGACCATCTGCTCGTCGATAAACTGGTGTTTTCTCCCTCCCTCGGTTTCGTGGAGGATCTCCTCCTGGCCAAGCGGCCGATCGCCCGCGGGGATGTGCTGGTCTTCAAGTTCCCCGAGGATCCCACCCGCGATTTCATCAAACGGGTCATCGGCCTGCCCGGCGAGACTTTCGAGATCCAGGACAAACAGGTCCTCATCGACGGCAAGGCCCTTACCGAGCCCTACGCCCATTTCCTCGAGCCGCCCCTCAAGCGCACCGATCCCGATTACGGGCTCGTGGGCGAGGATATCCGCGACAACTTCGGCCCCCAGAAGATCCCCGCCGGCCAGCTCATGATGATGGGCGATAACCGCGACAACAGCCGGGACAGCCGTTTCTGGGGGACTCTCCCCGTGACCCAGGTCAAGGGCCGCGCGGTCGTCGTCTATTGGTCCTACGAAGCCTCCCGCGAGGAATACCAGCAGGGCGCGTCGTTCCAGTGGCTGAAAGACACGTTCTCCGCGCTCGGCCGGACCCGCTGGTCGCGCTTCTTTCACGTGATCAGGTAGTCTCAAACCGTCTCGTCATAGGAGTTCCCATGAAAGCCATTCATTTCAAATCGACCGAACGCGGTGAAGGCCAGCTCGGCAGCATCATCATGCTGATCGTCTTCATCATGCTCGCCCTCGCCGCGAAGGCCATTGGTCCCATCTACTGGGACAACTACCAGTTCGAAGACCGGATCACCACGATCGCCGGCAGCTTCCCCCCCAACAAGGAAGGCGACACCCGCGCCATGGCCGCGGTCAAGAAGGCGGTGAGCGAGGCGGGCCTTTCCCAGTACCTCGACCCCGACACCTGCACGGTCACCTCGTCGGGAGGCATCGGCGGTCTGCGCACGGTTTCCTGCACGTACACGAGGGACTACTCGCTCTTCGGTCAGAAAAAGAGCGTCACCTTCGAGGTCACCGCCTCACGCCCGATGTTCTAGGCCGCGGCCCCCGGAAAAACTCTTCGGACCCGCTTCGTCCCCGTGCGAACTTGTGGACGTGGGCGGGCAGGCATGAGGTCATAAGACACAGGAATTGGGCGTAGCTACCTCAAACGACGTGAAGGTCGGCATCTTCGGCGGGTCCGGCTATTCCGGTCGCGAACTCGCGCGCTGGCTCTCTCGTCATCCGCTCGCCTCGGTCGCGTTCTCGACCGGTTCCAGCAAGCCTCATCTTCCGCACGAGGAAGGCTTCTCCCATCGCGCGGACGTCCACTTCCTCTGCCTGCCCCACGTCACCTCGGCGACCTACGTGTCGAAGCTCGTCGAGGCTCAGCCGGGGGCGCTCATCATCGACCTCTCGGGCGATCTCCGGCTGCGGACCGAGGAGAGCTACAAGCGCTGGTACGAGCACGATCACGCCGCTCCCGGCCTCCTGGCTCAGGCGGTCTTCGGCCTGACCGAGGTCTTCCGCTCGGAAATCCGGGGCGCCCGGCTCATCTCGAATCCCGGCTGCTACGCGACCTCGGTGATGCTTCCCCTCCTGCCTCTCATCAAGGACTCTCTGGTGGAGCCCGACGACATCATCGTCGACTCGAAGAGCGGCGCTTCCGGGGCCGGACGCTCCCTGCGTGAGGATCTCCTGTTCTGCGAAGTCGAAGGCAACTTCTCCATCTACTCGCAGGGTCGGAAGCACCGGCACATCGGAGAGATCGAAGAGACGATCGAGCGGGTCACCGGTATCCGGCCGACCCTGACCTTCTCGCCGCATCTGCTTCCCGTGGAGCGGGGCATCCTGTCCGCGATCTACGTCCGGACCCGAAGGTCCGTGGACGAACTGCGCTCGGCGCTCGCTTCCTACTACGAGGGCGCCCCCTTCGTCCGGGTCGTGGATCCGGCGCCGAAACTCAACGAAGTGAACCACACGAATCTCTGCCTGATGTCCGTGCATCAGGGGGCCCCGGGCCGGGTGATCCTGGTTTCGGCTCTCGACAACCTGGTGAAGGGCGCGGCCGGTCAGGCGATTCAGAACATGAACGTGGCTCTCGGCTTCGACGAGACGTCGGGGCTCCTCTGATGCCACGGGCCAGACGCGTCTACAAGGTGGGGGGGCCGGCGCTCGAGGATCCCGCCCTGGTGGCCCCGCTCGCTGCGGAGATCCGCTCCTTCGACGGCGATGTCGCCCTGGTCCACGGCGGCGGCCGCCAGGTCGAGCGTCTCCTGCAGCAGCTGGGCATCGAGTCGAAGTTCATCAACGGTCGGCGCGAGACTTCGCCCCCGGCCATGGACGTGGTCGAGATGGTGCTCAGCGGCTCGATGAACAAGGCCCTTGCTTCCGGTCTGGTGCGCCACGGCATTCCCGCCGTGGGTCTTTCGGGCCGCGATGGCGGTTTGATCCGGGCTTCCCTGGTGCCGGGCCTTGGCGTCGTGGGCACGCCGGAAAGAGTGGATGCGAAGGTCCTCGAGGCCCTCTGGGCGAAGGGCTTCGTACCCGTGATCTCCCCGGTCTCCGCCGGACCCTCGGGCGAAGCGGTCAACGTGAACGCCGATGAGGCCGCGCAGTGGATCGCCCGGCAGCTCGGCGCGGAAACCCTGGTCTTCCTCTCCGATGTCGACGGCGTCATCCTCGACGGCGCCTCCGTGGCCACCCTCAACGAGGCGCAGATCGGGGCCCGCATCGCCGATGGCGCCATACACGGCGGCATGGCTATGAAGGTGCGCATGGCCTTAGACGCCGCGAGCTCGGGAATCCCCGCCATCGTCATCGCCGGCCGCGCCCGCCTCCAGGGGGGCTTTGCCGGAACTCGAATCTCTCTGAAATGAAAGTTGGTGTCACGCCATGAGCCAGGCTCTCCTCCCTCTCTACGACCGGGATATCACCCTCGTTCGCGGCAAAGGTTCGACCTTGTGGACGAGCGACGATCGGCGCTTCCTCGACTTCTGCGCGGGGATCGCGGTGAACGGCCTCGGCTACGGCGATCGCGCGGTGGTGAAGGCGATCAAGGATCAGGCCGGGAAGCTGATGCACATCAGCAATCTCTACCACTCCGAGCCGACCTCGCGACTCGCTCAGCGCCTGGTGGCCTTGACCTTTCCCTCCAGGGTCTTCTTCGGCAATTCCGGCAGCGAAGCCAACGAGGCCGCCATCAAGTTCGCCCGCCGGGTGGGCAACGAGCAGGGCCGCACCGAGCTCTTCGCGTTCGACCGGTCGTTCCATGGCCGCACCATGGGAGCCTTGTCCCTGACCTGGACGCCCAAGTACCGCGAGCCCTTCGCGCCCCTGCTTCCCGACACCGGCTTCCTGCCCTGGGGGGATCTCGCCGCCATCGCCGAACGTGTGGGTCCGAAGACCGCGGCGGTTCTGGTCGAGCCGATTCAGGGCGAGGGTGGTCTGCGGCCCGCCTCCAACGAGTTCCTCCAGGGTCTGCGGCGGATCTGCACCGAACGCGGCGCCCTTCTCATCGTGGACGAGATCCAGTGCGGCTTCGGCCGGTCGGGAAAGATGTTCGCCTACCAGCACGCCGACATCACCCCCGACATCCTCACCGTGGCCAAGCCTCTCGGCGGCGGTCTTCCCATGGGCGCCACCCTCCTCGCCGAAGCGTTCGTGCCGAAGATCCACGTGGGCGATCACGGTTCGACGTTTGGGGGGAATCCCGTCTGCGCCGCCGCGTCGAACGCCATTCTCGACCGGCTCACCGCACCCGGCTTCGTGGAGTCGGTGGCGAAGAAGGGCGAGCAGCTTCGCCGCGGCCTCAAGAAGATCGCGCGCAAGCACAAGGACAAGATCCTGGACGTGCGCGGCCTCGGCCTCATGCAGGGCATCGAGTTCAAGAACGACGCCTCCCTGGTGGTGAAGGGCCTCAAGGAGAAGGGCATCCTCACCATCAAGGCCGGGGAGAAGGTCTTGCGCCTCCTCCCGCCCCTCGTGATCAAGCCCGCGGAGATCCGCGAGTTCCTGCAAGCGCTCGATTCCGTGGTCGGCGACCTGCCGGCATGAAGACTTTCACCTGTTTCGCCACGTGTCGCCTCTTCTCCCTCCCGGCGCGCGTTCGCGCCATCACCCAGGAAGGTCGTGGAAAATGAGCGTGACTAGCGAAGGCCGAATTCACTTCGGCCGAAGCGCGGGGGTCTGGGGGGCTAAGCACTTTGCGGCCCCCCAGTTCAGAGAATGAGCTCGGGTGTGACCGCCGCGCGGGGGTTTCGCGCGGCCGCGGTCGAGGCGGGAATCAAGCAGGGCCGCACCGATCTCGCCCTGCTGGTCTCCGACCGGCCCTGCGTGGCCTCGGGCGTCTTCACCAAAAACCTCGCGAAGGCGGCGCCCGTGCTCGTCTCCGCCGAGCACCTTCGCGGAGGCAGCGCGCGCGCGGTCATCGTGAACGCCGGTTGCGCCAATGCCGCGACCGGCCCGCAGGGCATGACCGACGCGCGTGAGAGCGCGGCCCTGACCGCGGCCGCCCTGGGTTGCCCGGTCACGGAAGTCCTGGTCTGCTCCACCGGCGTCATCGGCGTGAACCTGCCCATGGACAAGGTCCGGGCCGCCATTCCCGCGGCGGTGTCCGGGCTGTCGAGCGAAGGCGGAACCGCGGCCGCCCGGGCCATCATGACCACCGACACCAAGCCCAAGGAGTCCTCGCGACGCGTCGACCTGGGCGGCGTCACGGTCACGGTGGGCGGCATGGCCAAGGGCGCGGGGATGATCGCGCCGAGCCTCGCGCCGCTCCACGCCACCATGCTGGCCTTCTTCACCACCGATGCGACGATCGACCGGCCCATGCTGGACCGCGCCCTGATCGAGGCGGTCGGGCCCACGTTCAACCGGATCACCGTCGACTCCGACACTTCCACCAACGACGCCGCGATCGTGCTCGCGAACGGGGCCGCGGGAGGCGCCCCCATCACCGGGCCGGGACCCGCCTACAACGTGCTCCGCGACGCGTTCCGCGAGGTCTGTCGCGATCTCGCGCTCATGATGATCCGCGACGGGGAAGGGGTGCAGCGGATCGCCGAGGTGGTGGTTCAGGGCGCCCGCTCGGAAGCCGATGCGCTTCGCATCGCGCGCACCATCGCGGACTCGCCCCTGGTGAAGACGGCGCTGCACGGCGGGGATCCGAACTGGGGCCGCATCATCGCCGCCGCGGGCCGGGCCGGCATCGACTTCGACATCGACAAGGTGGACATCCACATCGGGGATGTCTTCGTGTGCGAGGGTGGCGCGGCGCGCGTCTACGACGAAGCGGCCGCTCATGAGGCCATGCTTGCCGATCCGGGCCGCCTCACCATCGATCTCCATGCGGGTGGGGCCACCGAATCCATGTGGATGTGCGATCTGACCCGATCGTACGTCGACATCAACGCGCACTACAGAACGTAGTTGACCCCGGCTAGGATTCTCCCCATGACGAAGCTGTGGGGCGGTAACTACGACGCGGAGCCGGATCGGCTCTTCTGGCAGTTCAACCGGTCGTTCCCGTTCGACCGTCGGCTGATTCGCGAGGAGATCGCGGCGTCGCGCGCCTACGCGAGGGCGCTTGGTCAGTGTCGGGCCATTCCGACCGGGGATGCCGCCAGGCTCGATCGAGGCCTGGCGCGCGTGCTCGCGAAGTACGAGGCCAGCCCCGCCTACGCCGATATCGACGTCGAGGATGTTCATTCCTTCGTCGAGACCCGGCTCGAACAGGAGATCGGCCCGCTCGCCGGTCAGGGTCACCTGGGCCGCAGCCGCAACGAACAGTCGGTCACCGCCCTTCGCCTCTTCATTCGCGGAGCCATCGACACTCTTCGCCCCCGTCTCAAGGACCTCGTGGAGGCGCTGGCGGCGCGCGGACTGCAGGGCGCGGCCCTGCCCATGCCGGGTTACACCCACACCCGCGAGGCCGAACCGATCACCTTCGGCCACTGGGCGGGCGCCCACGCCTGGGCGCTGGCCCGGGATTTCGAGCGGTTGACCGATGCCCGCAAGCGCGTGAATGTCCTGCCCCTTGGCTCGGGAGCTCTCGCGGGCACGGCGCTGCCGCTGAAGCGCGAAGCCCTGGCCCGGGCCCTCGGCTTCTCCGCGGTGTCCGAGAACGCCCTCGACGCGATCTCCGATCGCGACTTCGCGGCCGAGTTCGTCTTCGCCCTCGCCCAGACCCAGGCCCACCTCTCGCGCCTCGCCGAGGACCTGATCCACTATTCATCGTTGCCCTATGGTTTCGTGGCTCTCCCCGATGCCTTCACCACGGGATCGAGCCTGATGCCGCAGAAGAAGAACCCGGACTCGATGGAGCTCGTCCGCGGCAAGGCCGCGCGCACGACCGGCGCGGTGGTACGACTTCTCGCCCTCACCACCGGCGTGCCCGTGAGCTATCAGAAGGATTTCCAGGAGGACAAGGAAGCGGTATTCGACGCGCTCGACGCCGTCCTTCCTTCGATCACGGTGACCGCGGGAGTGGTGCGGGGAATGACCTTGAATCCGGCGGTCATGAAGAAGGCGGCTTCCGTGGAAGGGATGATGGCGGCGTCGCTTGCGGTCGCGCTGGCTCGCGAGGGCATGCCCTTCCGCAAGGCTCACGGCATGGTGGGCTCGATGGTGGCCGACGCGGTGAAGGCGAAGATCCCCCTGCGTGACATCGCGCGCGCGACCCTGGAGGCGCGCCACCCGAAGATCGCGAACCGCATCAAGGACTTCTTCGATCCGAAAAAGGCGGTGGCGGCGAAGGCGGCCCGCGGCGGAACCGCGCCGGTCGCGGTGCGCGCTTCTCTCCGGGCCGTCCGCGCCCGGGTGCGCTAGGGCCGCGGCGTGCGCATCCGCGTCGGCACCAGCGGGTTTGCCTACAAGGAGTGGAAGGGAACCTTCTACCCCGAGAAGTTCAAGGATGAAGGCATGCTCGCGTACTACGCCGAACGCTTCGAGACGGTGGAAATCAACAACACCTTCTATCGGATGCCCAAGCCGGAACTCCTGGAGAAGTGGGCCGCGGACACCCCGGAGCACTTCGCCTTCGTGCTCAAGGCCCCGCAGCGGATCACCCACATCCGGAAGCTCGAGGACTGCGCGTCCGATGTCGAATACTTCCTGAAATCAGCCGAGAGCCTGGGCCCGAAGCGGGGTCCCATCCTCTTTCAGCTTCCCCCGTGGATGAAGAAGGACCTCGGCAAGCTGGATCGCTTCCTCGCGTTGCTGCCCGAAGGCACGCGCGCGGCCTTCGAGTTCCGTCATGCCACCTGGTTCGACGACGAGACGTACGCCCTGCTCAAGCAGCGGAACGCCACCCTCGCCGCATCAGAGACCGACGAGAAGAAGGGCGAGCTTGGCCCGCCCGTCATGCCCACGACGGACTGGGGCTACTTCCGCCTCCGCCGCACCGACTACACCGAAGCCGACTTGAAGACCTGGATCGAGCGCATCCGCCAGCAGCCCTGGTCCGAGGCGTGGATCTTCTTCAAGCACGAGGATGAGGGCAACGCCGCCGTCCTCGCGGCTTCCCTGCGCGCCTTGCTCTAGCCCCGGGCGGCCGAGAACGGCACGAGGTGCTTCGCGTCCTCATCCCACAACGCGAGACGCGCGCAACGCAGGCTCGTGCGCATGGTGAGCGTGGGGGCTCGCTGAAGACGCGGGCTCGATTCGAAGCAGGCCTGCAGCCGGTAGTTCGGCACTTTGAGAGCGAGATGGTGGATGTGGTGGAAGCCGATGTTCCCGCTGAACCACTGGAGGATGCGGGGGAGCTGGAAATAGGAACTGCCCAGGAACGCCGCCTTCTCCACCGACCAGGAAGCGTCGCGGTCCCAGTAGGTGTCTTCGAACTGATGCTGCACGTAGAAGAGCCACACTCCCGCCGCGCCGGAGAGGAGGACGATGGGCAGGTGGACGAGGAGAAGAGTCTTGAGGCCCAGCATCGCCCAGAGCGAGCCGAACAGAGCGAGCAGGGCCAGGTTGTTGAGGAGGACGCTGTTCCATTCCTTCTTGTAGGTGAAGGGCAGATCGAAGGGGAAGCGATGCTTCAACACGAACTGATAGAAGGGCCCGACTCCGACGAGGATCGCGGGGTTGCGATAGATCCGGTAGGCGAGGCGGCGCCACAGGGGCAGGGCCTGATACTCCTTGACCGTCATGGTGTCGATGTCGCCGAAGCCGCGGCGGTCGAGGTTGCCCGAGGTCGCGTGATGGATGGCGTGGGTCTTCTTCCAGTAGGCGTAGGGGACCATGGTCAGCACGCCGATGAAGGCGCCCACCGCGTGGTTCGCCCGCTCGGAACTGAAGAACGACCCGTGGCCGCAGTCGTGCTGGAAGATGAAGAGACGGACGGTGAAGCCGGCGGTGGGGATGGCGAAGAGCGCGGTCGCGAGCACGCCCCACCCCTGCGTCACCGACACCGCGGTCGCGGCCCATCCGAGGACGAAGAGCGAGAGCGTGGTGACGAACTGCGCCCACGCGCGCTCATCCTGCGGCTTGGCGAAGGGCGCGATCAGCAGGCGAAGCGAGACCTGCTCCTCCGGTCTGGATTCGGATGGACCGGCGCCCGAAGAGGAGAAGGTTTCGGAGGCGGAAGCGGGACGAGTGCTATCGAACATTCAGGAAGTCTAGAGACTTTCCCGCGGAGTGTCTGTCACAGTTTCGTCATAGTTCCCGGCCCCACCAGCCTGTTGGATCAAAGGGCTTTAGAGGCTTCGACCAGGGCGTTGCCCGCAGCCTCGCATTCGGCCAGCGTGACGTCTTTATGAGTGACGAAACGGAGGGCGTGCTGGCTCATGACCGAGGCCAGGATGTTCGCCTCCTGAAGCCGGTCGGCCAGATCCTGCGCCTTCGGCGCGTCGAAGTGGACGAAGAGGATGTTGGTTTCGGGAGGCGTCACGCGGGAGCCCCGGGCCTCCCCGGCGAGTGCGGCGAGACGCCGGGCCTTCTCGTGATCCTCGGCCAGTCGGGACACCATGGTCTCCACCGCGACGAGACCCGCGGCGGCGAGATGGCCAATCTGGCGCATGCCGCCTCCGAACTGCTTGCGGACCCGCCGGGCCCGCTCGATCGATTCGCGATCCGCGCACAGGATCGACCCCACCGGCGCGCACAGGCCTTTCGACAGGGTCACCATCGCCGAGTCCGCGCCTCGCACGAGTGCCGCGGGGTCGCAGCCAAGCGCCACGGCCGCGTTCCACAGTCGCGCTCCATCCACGTGAACCTTGAGGCCGAGCTCGTGAGCGGCGGCGATGCTCGACTGCATGTCGCCCGCGGCGGCCACCGTCCCGCCCGCGAGGTTGTGGGTGTTTTCGAGAACGAGCATCGTGATCTCGGACCTGTAGTACGTCCGCGGCCGCTTAGAGGCGGCGACGTCCTTCGCGGTGACATGGCCCCGCTCGGTCACCACCGTGCGCGGGATGACGCCGGACAGCGCGGCCATTCCCGAGAGTTCGTAGTCGACCACATGCGAATGCGCGTCGCACAAGACCTCGTCTCCCGGCCGGGTCCAGAGGCGGATCGCGACCTCGTTGGCCATGACCCCCGAGGGCATGAAGAGCGCGGCCTCGAAGCCAAGCATGGCCGCGACCCTTTCCTGCAGGCGCTGGGCCGTGGGATCTTCTCCGAAGACGTCATCGCCCACCTCCGCTTCCGCCATGGCCTTCCGCATGGCCTCCGTGGGTCGGGTCACCGTATCCGACCGCAGATCGATGATTCGTTTCATGGGCGGCACCCTATGCCGCACTCGACCCACGGGTCAAACGCCGTAATTACGGACCGCGGTACTAAGCTTCTCCTGGATGAAACGCGACCCCGGGGCCCTTGAAGCTCGCGAACATGACCTGCTCGTGATCGGCGGCGGGATCGCCGGCGCCTGGGTCGCCTGGGAAGCCGCCTCTCGCGGACTCACCGCCGCCCTGGTCGAGCTCGAGGACTTCGGGCAGGCCACGAGCTGGGCGTCGCTGAAGACCGCGCACGGAGGCCTCCGGCATCTGCAGCGGCTCGATGTGGCCGGTTTCCGGGAGTCCGTGCGCGAGCGGAGGGCCTTGCTGCGCATCGCCCCCGAAATCGTCCACCCGCTCAGTTTCGCCATCGGCGTCCCCGAGTCCCTCGACGAGATCAAGTTCTTCTTTGGCGGGGTGGTGAACGACATCCTCTCCTACGATCGGAACCAGGGACTCCGCGCCGCCCGCACCATCGGAACCACGCGTCTCCTCGATCGCGCCCAGGCCGCCTCGCTTTGCGGCCCCGCTCTCACCGGCGCCCCCGCGTTCGTCTGGCACGACGCCCAGATCACGCATACCGAGCGCCTGGTCATGGGCCTGTTGCACGCGGCTTCGAGCGCTTCCGCCGTGGTCATCAACCGGTGTCGGCTGGACGCGAGCACGGCCACCGCGAAGGGCTTCGAAATGAAGGCGACCGATCTGGTCGGGGGCGGCGCCATCGCGCTGCGGGCGCGCACCGTCGTCAACGCCTCGGGGGCGCAGCTGGAGACCGTGTCGCGTCTCTTCGGCGAGACCTGCGCTTCGCCTCCGCTCATCCGCGGAGTCAACGTGGTTTTCGGTCGTGACCTCACTCCCTCGGTCGCGATCGGCGCGAAGGATCGCGGCCGTTTCCTGTTCCTCGTACCCTGGCTCGGGCGGTCCATGCTCGGCACGATCTACGATGATGGAAGCGGCCCGGTCGGGGAGCTCGTTTCCGAATTGATGGAGGCCGGCCGGCGAGCCTTCCCCTGGGCGCAGATCCGCGACGAGGACATCCGGGTGGTGCATGCCGGACACGTTCCGGGCGCTCCGAATCGCGAGCCCATCTACCGCTCGCGCGTGATCCCCCATGCCGATCCGCGCATCCTTTCCGTCCTCACCGCGAAGTACACGACCGCCCGCGCCACCGCCGAGACCGTGATCGACCGGATCGGCCGGGTCCTCTCGAGGTCGCTTCCTCCTTCGGTTTCGGCGCGGGAAGAGCTTCCGATGGCTCGCCCGCTCGTGGGAACGCTGGACGAGCGCATTCGCCAGGCGGAGGACAACGAAATGGCGATGGGCGCGAAAGACGCCATCCGTGGCCGCCTGACCGAGGGCGCCCAGGGAGAAGGGGTCGATTCCGGGGGCGCGGGAGCTTAAGATCCCGGTTCAACCCCCCAAAAAGAATGGCGCCCCTCGAACCTTTTCCGACCGCCCCCAGCTTCTTCGAGGTCCTCGGCTCGGTCGCGCAAAGCCTGTCCGCCGATCGGGATGAGGCGGACAATCTCACCCGCTGTCTGACCACGCTGGTCGAGTCCTCGCGGGCGTCGCAGGGTGTCGGCCTGCTGCAGGGTCCTTCCGGGCTCACCGCGGTGGCCGAGTACGGAACTCTCGACGAGACCACACGCCTTGCCCATTTCACCCTCGCGCGCCTTTGCCTCGAAACCGGCCAGGCGGTTGCGGAGGCGCACGGCGAAGGGTGGCTCGCCGCCACACCCCTCCTGGGGCTGGAGGAGACTTTCGGCGTGCTCGCTTTCTCCGTCGAGGACGTCACCCGGCCACCCCAGCCCTTTCTCTCCGCGATGGGGCGCCTGGTCGGATCCGGCCTCGACGCCAGCCGGCGCTATGGCGAGATGCGGACCGCCGCCCATCGGCTGGAAAGGCTGAACCGTCTCACCACCGCGCTCACCTCCGGCGGCGATCTGGCCTCGGTGGTGGAGCCCTTCGCGGTGGAGATGCGGGGCCTCTTCGAATTCGATCGCCTGGCCTGCGGCTTCGTGAACGAGGGCGGCGACTACGTGGAGCTCGTGACCCATCCCGCCGAGGAAACCTGGGGCATGGGCGGCGTGATTCCCCTGGTGGGCAGCGGCCTCGGCCATGCCATCCTGGAAGGAAAGCCCGTCCTCCAGAAGGACATCCTCCACTCGCATCGCTTCATCGAAGACATGAAGCTCCTCGAGGACGGCATCCGCTCCTACGTCATCCTGCCTCTCGTCGCCCGCGGCAAGTCGCTCGGGGTGGTGGCCCTCGGGTCGAAGCGGTCCGAGGCCTTCGAGGAGGAGACCATGGTGCGGCTTCAGCCCCTCATCTCCCACCTCGCCCTGGCCTTCGACAACGTCCACCTGATGCAGCGGATGCGCGACCTCTCGATCACCGATGAGGTCACGCCCCTGTTCAACCATCGCTTCTTCCACCAGATGCTGGAGCGCGAGCTCAAGTTCTCGGACCGGTACAAGAGCCAGGTCTCCATCGCCTTCATCGACCTCGACCATTTCAAGCCGATCAACGATGTCCACGGCCATCTGCGCGGCTCCCACGCCTTGCGCGAGGTGGGTTTTCTGCTGCGCACCGCGGTTCGTGAGACCGACTACCCCGCGCGCTACGGGGGCGATGAGTTCGTCATCATCCTGCCCCAGACCGATGGCGAGGCGGCGAGGCAGCTCGGCGAGAAGTTCCGGGAGCTCATCGAGGGCCACACCTTCCTCCAGGAAGAGGGCATCAACGCGAAGATCGGCGCTTCGATCGGCATCGCCACCTATCCCGAGGAGGCGAGAACCAAGCCCGAACTCATCCGCCTCGCCGACAAGCGCATGTACGAGGACAAGGCCGAACGCAAGACGGGACGCTGAGTCGCAGCCCGACCAACTGGCCGCTGACGTCAGGTGACGCTACGGAACGGCCGCGCGGCTGCGTGCTGAGGCTGCGGCCAAGGCACCCGGGCGTTCCTTCACATCCGGGGGCCGCAGCTCGTTCTCTAATGAACGGGGCGGAGCTGCCGCTCCGCCTCGATTCAGAGGAGCCTTGCGGCCCCCTGCGTTCAGGAACGGTGCCTTGGCCTCCGCACGCGTGGTGCCGCGCGACTCGCCGCAATCCGTCGGTGAAGTTCGCGGGGTCCGCAGGTCAGTTCGAGCCGGCGAGCCGGGCGAGCGCGTCGCCCTTGACCCTGAAGATGGTCCAGTCTTCGAGCGGTTCGGCCCCGAGCGACTTGTAGAAGCCGATCGCGGACTCGTTCCAGTCGAGGACCGACCATTCGAGCCGTCCGCAGTTCCGCTCCACCGCGACACCCGCGAGGTACTGGAGGAGCGAGCGTCCAATGCCCTTCCCGCGAAACTCGGGTTTCACGAAGAGGTCTTCGAGGTAGACGCCGGGCCGGGCCAGGAAGGTCGAGTAGTTGTGAAAGAAGAGGGCGAAGCCCGCGGGCTCCCCCTGCCAGCGGGCGATCACGCACTCCGCGTAGGGTCTTGGCCCGAACAGGGTTGCTCGCAGCCCATCCTCGGTGGCCACCACCGAATCGGCCAGACGCTCGTATTCGGCGAGCGCCTTGATGAAGGCGAGGATGTGCGGGATGTCGCGCTCAGCCGCGATGGTGATGGTGAGTCCGGTTGCATCGGTCATGAGGTCTTCCTCGTCGCCACGAGCAGGAGACGATACCCGTCGTTCCAGGGCAGGAGAGCGTCGAGCCTCGAAAAGGCCCAGACGAAGGGAAAGATCGCGGAGTAGGCGGTGAAGAGCTTCGCGTGCCGGTTCAAATCGCCGCCGGTGACCACCACGCCCTTCTTCGATCCCTTCTTGCCGAGGCCCTCGAGTCCGAACTGCATCGCCGTGTCGACGGTCTCCGAGAAAGCCTTGGTGTAGGTCTTCGACTCCAGGACTTCGAACCACGAGCGGAGGAGGGCGCCGAGCGACTCGCGGGTGTACCCCGGCCGCACGTGGCCGTGCTTCTCATCGGTCTGGCCCAGGCGCAGGCGGAGCCGCCGCAAGGCGGTGTCCCGCGCGTGCGGGGTGTTGACCACGAGCCTTCCGCCGGGCTTCAGCACGCGGGCGAGTTCGGCCACGAACGCGGCCTCGCGCTCGACGTGTTCGATCATGTCCGCCACCACCACGAGGTCGAACTCGCCATCCGCGAAAGGCAGGCGGTCCTCGCTCACCAGGTGAACATCGGTCTCGACCAGACCCCGGATCGCCTCCACCGTCTCCGGGGTGAGATCACCCGAAGCCCAGGAGCCGCCCTGTTTTCGGAGCAGAAGGCTCACCACACCGTTGTCGGAGCCGAGGTCGAGGCAGCGCTTTCCCTCGACCGGACCCAGGACCGAGAGCAGGGCTGCGACCTTGTCGCGCTTGAGCGGCGACTTTCGAAAGAGGCGAAGGGCCCAGGGCTCAGTCACGGTCGAACCTCGCGATGACCGGGGAGCCGAAGAGGGCGCGAAGTCCGAGCACCCTCGCCCCGGCTTCGAGGCTGCGCGAAAGCGCCGGGGAGTGGAGAGCGCGGTGAAGGGCCATGGGCCAGAAGAACTGGGGACGGCGCTCGCGAAGGTGGAAGCCGTGCGGGCGAAAGAGGCTCGAAACCTCAGAGTCGCTCATCACGAGGAACGGGCGGGTGTTGTGCTCCACCTTCTGCTTGGCCGCGAACAGGGGCTCGGCCACCGCATTGAAGCTGCGCGTGGTCGCGTAGTCGACGATCACCGCCACCCGCGCCGGTCGGCACAGCCCCGCGACCAGGCCGGGCAGATCGCGGGCGTGGGCGAGCAGCCGGTAGCCCACCACGGCGTCCACGGACCTCGGTTCGACCGGCGGATTTCGCAGATCGCCGCTGAGCAGAAGCACGCGGCGCGATTCCAGGGAGGGCCGCAGCCGGGCTGCTATCGCGGCCGGCGAGCTCGCGAGGACGCTCACCGGGTGGCCTCGATCGGCCAGGGCGGGTGCGATCTGACCGTGGCCGCCGCCGACATCGAGCACACTGGCCGAAGGGAGGTCGCGCAGGAGGTCGATGGTGATGTCCCGCTGGGTGGCGAGCATCCATTCACCCACCGGCGAGTCGAAGCGTTTCGCATAGCCTGCGGACGCGGTTTCGACGTCGGCATCTTCGAGCGGCGCGGTCACGAGGGAAATTCGATCATGTTTGGGCGATCCCCGTTCGGGGTCGGGGTGGGCGTGGGGGAGGGTGACGGAGCCGGAGGGTCGTCCTGCTCGTGGGGCTCGGGCTCGGTCTCATCGGCGATGACCTTCTCGGGCTCGTTCCCCATGTCGCGGATGTCGCGTCTCAAGTAGCCCGCCCAGCGCATCTGCCGCAGCACTTTTCTCGTGGCCCGGGCGTGGAGCGAGGGGTTGATGCGCGGATTGATCCGCCGCGGCGAAGGGATCATGGCCGCGAGGCCCGCGGCCTGATCGACGTCGAGCGAGGCGCAACTGACCCCGTAGTAACGGCGCGCCGCGGCTTCGCAGCCGTAGACCCCGTCGCCCCATTCGATGACGTTCAGGTAGATCTCGATGATCCGCTTCTTCGAGAGATCGCGTTCCATCCAGGTGGCGACGATGGCTTCGCGGGCCTTGCGGATCAGGCTCTTGTAGGTGGTGAAGTAGACGTTCTTCGCGAGTTGCTGGGTGATCGTGCTGCCGCCCCGCGCGTAGCGGCCTTTTTCGATGTTGGTCTCGATCGACTCCTTGATGGCGTCCCAGTCGATGCCCTCGTGACCGAAGAAGTTCGGGTCCTCCGCGGAGAGGACGGCATGGATGAGGTTCTTGGAGATGTTCCGGATCGGTACCGTCTTCTGGAGCCGGCGCGGCTTGCGGCCGGCCTCGCGGGCCTCGGCGTCGCGCTGCCGCATCACGCTCGTCTCTTCGGGAACGTCCCGGGCGAGGCGGCGCACCTCCGACCTTGCGGGAAGGCCCAGGAGGATCCAGGCCCCGAGAAGGAGCAGGGCTGCGAGAAGGGCCAGGGCGCCCTTCCTGATCATGCGAAAGAACCGTCTCAGAGGAACCTCATTCTGCGGCCTTCGAGGAAAACGGATCGGGCCATCCCCGTTGATACACTAAAAGATCACCGATGCTGCACGAAACCCTCCGAAACAAGTACGAAATGGTCATCGGGCTCGAAGTCCACTGCCAGATGAAGACCAAGACGAAGCTCTTCTGCTCGTGCCCCAACAACTTCGGCGACGCGCCCAATACGAACGTCTGCCCGGTGTGCCTGGGCCTGCCCGGAGCGCTTCCCGTGATCAGTCGCGAGGCGGTGACCCTGGCCGTGCGCGCGGCTCTCGCCACCGGCTGTACCGTCCACGAAACCTCCATCTTCTCGCGCAAGAACTACTTCTACCCCGATCTGCCCAAGGGCTACCAGATCTCCCAGTACGACCGGCCCTACGCGACCGACGGGAAGGTCGAGGCCCTCGAAGCGGACGGGACTTCGAAGACGGTGCGCCTCGAGCGCATTCACATGGAAGAGGACGCGGGGAAGCTTCTTCACGAGGGGTACCCCTGGTCGAAGGACATGAGCGGCGTCGACTTGAACCGCAGCGGAACGCCTCTGATCGAGATCGTGAGCAAGCCCGACATCCGCTCCGCTCAGGAGGCTCACGCCTACCTGAGCGCGCTCAAGGCCATCCTGGTCTACGCCGACGTCTCCGACTGCAACATGGAGAAGGGCTCGCTTCGCTGCGACGCGAACGTGTCGGTTCGCGTCCGGGGAACGGAGGCCTTCGGCACCAGGGCCGAGATCAAGAACCTCAATTCCTTCCGGAACGTGGCGCGCGCCATCGAGTACGAGTACGAGCGGCAGGTGGGCCTGGTCGAGGCCGGGCACAAGGTGGTCCAGGAGACGCGCCTCTATCGCGCCGACAAGGATGAGACCGCGTCCATGCGCTCGAAAGAGGACGCGCACGACTATCGCTACTTCCCGGAGCCCGATCTTCCGCCCCTGGTCATCGATGCGGAATGGAGGGCGGACACCGCGAAGGCGCTCCCCGAGCTCCCGGCCGCCAAGCGCGCCCGCTTCGCCGCAGAATACGGCATTCCCCACTACGATGCCGCGGTTCTGACCCTCACCCGCGAAGTGGCCGACTTCTTCGAGGAAGTGGCGAAGGGCTCGGGTAACGGCAAGGCCGCGTCGAACTGGGTGATGACCGAGGTCATGCGCGAGATGAAGGGGCGCGAGACCGCGGACGGCGAAGTGTCCTATTCGAGCTGGCCCATCACCCCTTCGTCCCTGGCCGAGTTGATCCGTCTCATTGACTCGGGCACGATCAACGGCAAGACCGCGAAGGACGTTTTCGCGCGCATGTGGACCTCGGGCGAATCCCCGAAGGCCATCGTCGAGCGCGAGGGCCTGTCTCAGGTCTCCGACACCGGCGCCATCGAAGCGGCGATCCGCGAGGTCATCGCGAGTTCGGCCGAGCAGGTCGCGACCTACAAGAAGGGCCGTACCAACACCATCGGCTGGTTCGTGGGTCAGGTCATGAAAAAGACCGGCGGCCGCGCCAATCCGAAGATCGTCAACGACCTGGTGAAGGCCGCTCTCGACGCGGCCTGACCCGGGGTTCAAGCGGTTGAACCCCGGGCGATTCCGCCCCGACCGCGGACTTCGGAGAAGATTGTCAAAGCATGGGCGTGAGCGGTGTGCGCCCGTCTTCCCCTACCTGTTCACACCTAATGGAGATTTGGAAAAGCATGAAGAAACTGACTGTTCTGGCGTTGACCCTCATGATGGCGATCACGGCCAACGCCCAGCCGCCCGCCCGCGGCAAGGCGCAGGCGACGGTGGGAGGCAAGGCCGTGAGCATCGATTACGGCCAGGCCAAGCTCGGAGCCCGCACCCTCGACGAGATGATGAAGGGCCTGCCCGCGGACGGCGTCTGGCGCGCGGGCCGCGACCAGGTCACCACCATCACCACCGAGGGCCCCATCACCATCGGCGGCAAGGCGGTTCCGGCCGGCAAGTACTCGCTCTACGTTCCGGTGGGCAAGGACGGCTCCTACTCGCTCGCAGTCAACAAGCACCTGGGCGTGCCCTTGAAGTCCATCTTCCCGGGCGCCTCCGCGGCCATGGCAAACGAGCCCTGGCCCATCCTCGACGACTACACCAAGAACATCGGCAAGGATGAACTGATCCGCGTTCCTCTCGCCTCCGGGAAGAACGCGGCGCCCGTCGATCCGTTCTCGATCACCCTGACCCCCAAGGGCGCGGGCGCCGTTTTGACCCTCGCCTGGGGCGACAAGAGCTTCAGCACCGAGATCGCGGCCGGCAAGTAGGAAGCGCCTCCCGGGGATTTCCCGGTGGGGCGGGGGGCGGGCTCGAAGGAGCCCGCCCTTGCCTTTTCAGGAGAAGGCGCGCTGCCGTCTGGCCATCCACCAGGCGTCGAGTTTTGGCGCGAGCCCGTAGGCCACGGGGGCGAGGGCGAATCCCGCGAACAGATCCACCACGAAGTGATGCCGCAGGTAGATGGTCGAGATCCAGAGCCCGAGCGCCACGGGCAGGAGAACGAAGAACATTGGGCGGGTGAAGCGCCAGGCGAGGCCGAGGGCCAGGAGGGAGACGGCCGCATGCAGCGAAGGGAATGCCGCCCGTGAGTCCGTGGGGAGAAGGGCGAGAGCGCTCTCGGCCACGAGCGACGCCGGATCGTCCGGACCCTGGGGCGAGGGTCCCGCGGCTTCGGCTTCCCAGGGCCAGGTCGGCCCGCGGTAGAGGTCGCGCAGGGGGTCGCCCCCGAGGTTCTTCCGGAATTCGCTCGCGAGGGCCACGCGGGGCGGGGCCGCGGGAAAGACGAGGTACAACCCATACCCCAGGTAGAAGCAGACGATGATCGACAGGGCCGCGCGCCGGAACTCCTCGAAACGCCTCTGGAACAGAAGGACCAGGGGCACCGCGGGAGCGACGAGGGCGAAGCTGATGTAAAGGGCCTGGAAGATCTCGGTGCGCTCGCGAGTGTAGAACTGCTCGGCCCACAGGCAAGGCTCCACCCCGAAGAGCCAGACGTCCATGGCCAGCAGGGATTCGTGGATGTTGTTCGGATTCACGAAGCCAATGGTGTCGTGAAGGTTCGTGTAGATGAGGATGCAGAGGAGAAAGGGGAGCATCTCCCGGAGCATGAACAGGGCCGATCCGGGCTCAGGCCGCCGTCGCGCGGCGAGATAGAGAATCACCGCGCACACGACGGCCACGCCGATACGCAGGACGCCGCCTGCGAATCTCGGCCCGATCACTCCCGAATCGGGCGCGAAGTAGTGGGCGACGCCGGTCAGCCAGGTGGTGGGGAGCAGGAACAAGGCGGCGATCGCCTCCTCCGGCCGCATGCCGAAGAACACCCGCCGGAGCGCCGGCCCCGGCTGCACGACCCGTGGGGAACTCACGCTAGGAATCGCGATGCTCACCGAACACGCCCCGAAGGCAGTTCGCGATCTCCCCCACCGTGGCCCAGGCGAGAACCGCGTCGATCATGGCCGGCATCACGTTCGTCCCGCTTCGCGCGGCCTTCTCCAGCACGCGCATGGCCTCGGTCCAGGCGGGGGCGTCGCGCCGCGCCCGCAGCGCCTTCAGGCGCGCGACCTGATCGCGTTCGAGGTCCGGGTTGACCCGCAGGAGGTCGGTCCGCGGGGCTTCGTTCTCCTCCACGAACTGATTGACGCCCACGATGATCGTGTCCTTCGTCTCGAGGTTCCTCTGGAAGCGATAGGCGGACTCCTCGATCTCACGCTGGATCTCCCCGCGCTCGATGGCCTTGAGCGCGCCGCCCTTGGCCTCGATGCCGTCCAGCAACCGCAGGGCCTCCGCCTCGATCTCATCGGTGGCGGACTCCACCGCGAACGATCCGCCGAGGGGATCGACCATGTCCGCGACCCCGGTCTCGTGGGCGATCACCTGCTGGGTCCTCAGGGCGAGGGTCGCCGAAGCCTGGGTGGGCAGGGCGAGCGCTTCGTCCATGGAGTTGGTGTGCAGGCTCTGGCAGCCGCCGAGCACGGCGGCGAGGGCCTGCACGGTGACCCGCACGACGTTGTTCTCGGGCTGCTGCGCGGTGAGGGTCACCCCGCCGGTCTGGACGTGGAACCGCAGGTGCTGCGCCTTGGGGTTCACCACCCCGAAGCGCTCCTTCATCAGGGTGGCCCACAGCCGTCGCGCCGCCCGGAACTTCGCCACTTCCTCGATGAAGTCCGAGTGGCAGGCGAAGAAGAAGGAGAGGCGTTCGCCGAAGACGTTGGGATCGAGGCCCTTGTCCTTCGCCGCGCGCACGTATTCGAGGGCGTGGGCGAAGGTGAACGCGAGTTCCTGGGGTGCGGTCGAACCGGCCTCGCGGATGTGATAGCCGGAGATCGAGATGGTGTTCCACTTCGGCACGCGCTCGTGGCAATACGCGAACAGGTCGGTCACCAGCCGCAGCGAGGCCTTGGGCGGGTAGATGTAGGTGCCCCGCGCGACGTATTCCTTGAGGATGTCGTTCTGGACCGTGCCGGAGAGGGCGTCTTCGGCGATGCCCCGGCGTCGCGCCACCGCGATGTAGAGGGCGAGAAGGATCGAGGCGGTCGAGTTGATGGTCATCGATGTCGAGACCTTGTCGAGGGGCACCGAGTCGAACAGCGTCTCCATGTCCTCGAGCGAGTCGATGGCGACGCCCACCCTTCCCACCTCGCCCATGGCGTGGGGATCGTCGGAGTCGTAGCCGATCTGGGTGGGCAGGTCGAAGGCGACGGACAGGCCCATGGTTCCCTGGGCGAGGAGGTAGCGATACCGCTCGTTCGATTCACGCGCGGTGCCGAACCCCGCGTACTGGCGCATGGTCCAGAAGCGCGACCGATACCCGCCCGGATGGACGCCGCGGGTGAAGGGGAACGCGCCCGGCGGGGTCAGTTCGTGGGAGAGTGCCGAAGAGAACGCGGGCCTTGGAAGTCCGGAAGGCGAGGTGAATCGAGCCTTACGGTCGGAGTTTTTTGCTGGGGGCATGAAATTCTTGGCCGGGCCCGAAACGATACCTATTCGAACCCGCTCTTTCCCTTCTATGATCCCATCAAGAACCCTTTTCTGGAGAACCTACCGATGCACAGCCCCGAAATGTCCGCCTTCATCCAGCTCATCCTGCGCTGGTTTCACATCTTCGCCGGCTTGATCTGGATCGGGCATCTGTACTTCTTCAACTTCGTGAACGTGCCGTTTCAGGGGGTTCTCGACAAGGAGCTGAAGCCCAAGGTCAACCCCGCGCTTCTCCTGCGCGCCCTGTGGTGGTTCCGCTGGGGCGCCATGTGGACCTTCCTCATCGGCTGGTTCCTCTTCTCCATCACCTACCTGATGGGCGGCAACCTGTACGACGCCGACGGCGGTTTCTCGAGCCGCGGCATGTGGATGCTGGTGGGCGGGGGACTGGGCTCGATCATGTGGTTCAACGTGTGGTTCGTGATCTGGCCCGCGCAGAAGCAGATCCTCGGCGGTCTCCTCGGCGTCAATCCGCCCGCGCCGCCCGAGATCCCCAAGAAGGCCCTGCTCTTCTCGCGCATCAACACCTGGCTCTCCGCTCCCATGCTGATCGGCATGATCGCGGCCTCGCACTCCGACATGTGGACGGCCATGTCCGGCGCGTATCACGGCCTGTTCATCCTCCTGGCCCTGGGCGCGATTCACGGCATGCTCCTGCTCGCGCCGAAGAAGGGAACCGGGCTCTAAGGCCCTAGGCATCAGAAACGCAAAGGGGCCTCGATGAGGTCCCTTTGCCGCGTCCGGACCCGGGGAGCTACTTCTTGACGCCCACGGGCACGAAAGTGACGCCCGCCGGTTCGAGGTAGTCGGGCACCTTGGTTCCCTGCTTCGCGGAGGTGGCGAGGACGGTGATGGCCGCCGCCTTCTTGGGGTCCTTCTGAATCGCGGGGAAGCCGCAATCCTCCTCGGTCTGGATCTGCAGCTGGTACGTGCTCGTGCGCTTGCTCTCGTATTCGGTGTCCGTGGCCTGGATGTAGTACTCGAGGGACCGGAGCTTGCCGGGCTTCACGCCGGGGAGGGTGGTGCAGAAGCGCGCGCCCTCGAAGGCCATTTCGGACACGAGGTATTCCTTGTCGCCGGGCCTTCTGAAATAGGTCCGCACCTTGGCGATGTCGCCGTCGTCGAGAACGGAGGCGCACAACTCGATCGGCTTCGACACGATGGCGCACTGGGCGGGTTGATGCTCGACGAGCGGCGGATCGTTGGCGAGTGCCGGTGCCGAGGCCAGGATCGCCAGGGCGGACGCGGGAAGGAGGGAGGGCCGTTTCATGGCCCGAATCCTACTTCCAGGTGACGGTGTTCTTGTAGGTCTCGCCCTTGGGCCCGGACACGGTGGCGGTGTACGACCACTCGGTGATGGAGTCGCTCCACACCTCGCCCGCCGAGTAGATGATCGCGGTGTCGCCCGGGGCGACGCTAGAGACGGCGAGCGGCTGGGCCGCGCCTACGCCCCGGCCGTTGATGCTCATGCGCACGGTGAGTCCACTGAGCGCGATGGGCGCGCTGCCCTCGTTCGTGAACTTGACGATCACCTTGTAGGCGTCGCCGGGTCGGGGGTTCTTCGGTTGAAGCTCGAAGCTGATGCTGCCGGGCATGTCGGCGGCCTGGGTGGCGGACTTGACCCCCGCGGCTTCCCCGAAGCCGGCGGCGCCGAGGCCCGAGGGGCCGCCCGCCTTCTTTTCGGTCCGGGCCACGGTGAAGCCCTTGCCCGAAGGAGCCACGGGGGCCGCGGGGACCACTGCGGCGGCGGCGGCGGCGGCCGCGGCGGCCTTCTTGCCCGTGGTGGCGCCGATCTTCCCGCTCTGCGCGGGGCCGTTTCCGGGATCGAGCTTGAGGACCTCGTCGTAGAGATTGATGGCCTCGTCGAACTTGTCGGAACCGAAGGCGGCGGTGGCCTTCGAGAGAAGGGTGTTGATCTCCGCGTCCCGCGCCTGCTTTTCCTGGAGAGCCTTGGCCTGGGCTGCGTTCAGCGCGAGGGCCTGCTCCGCCGCCTCGGCCTTCGAGATCTCGTTGAGCACGTTCGTGACTTCGGAGTCCCACGAGGCCTTGGCGCTCGCTTCCTGGGCGATCGCCCGGGCGCGCGCGAAGTCCTTGGCCGCGAGGGCGGTGCGCGCCGCGCCCAACCGGCCCCGCGCGTCCTTGCCGTTTCTGGCCTGGTCGAGGATCTTCTGCCCGGCTGAGCTGCTCGGGTCTTCGCGGAGGGCGTCCTGCGCCTTCTGGATGGCCTTGTCGTAGTCGCCGCGGCCGAAGGCGTCGCTCGCCGCCTTCACGTTGCTCGAAGCCTTACTACCTGCGGGCTCGGCGAAGGTCGGAGGAGGAGCGGCGGTCGCGACCACCACCGGCGTGGGCGCGGGCGGGGCCGGAGTCTGGGCGCTCAGCGGAGTGGCGGTCGGCGCGGTGACCGGAGGCTGCTTGTTGCTCTCGAGCTTGGTGGCGATGAAGTAGACGCCGGCTCCGAGGGTGACGATCAGGCCCACGAATCCGGCGGCGATCACGCCGGTGTTGGACCGGGGCGGCTCGGCCGCCGCTTTCGGCTCGACCCGGACGGGCGGCGCGACCTTGGGTGGAGCCTGGAGCTTCGTCCCTCCGACCCGGGTCGCGCCGAGCTTCGTGCCCGACAGGGTGGGGCTCGTCCCCGGCCGCCCCGCGATGGTGGCCGCGGCTCCCACTCGGGTGGCGGCCGCGCCCTTGGAGAGGTCGACCGTGCCTTCCGTGCCGGTGGGGCTTTCGAGGAGATCTTCGAGGGGAGCGGGCGTGCCTGTGGGGGCGTTGAGGTCGACGAGGTCCTCGAGCGCGCGGTTCGCCGCGGAGGCGGAGGTGCCGTAGGTGGCGAGATAGTCCCGCAGGGCGAGGGCGAACTGGGTGGCGTTCTCGTAACGCTGATCGAGGTCCTTGGCCAGGGCCTTGGCCAGGATCGGGGTGAGGGCATCGTACTCGGGCCCCGAAGGAATCATGTTCCAGTTGGGCTCGTCATGGGTGATCTTGAAAAAGATCGCCATGAGATTCTCCGCGTGGAACGGCCGCTTCCCCGTGAGCATCTCGTAGAACATGCAGCCGACGCTGAACAGGTCGGACCGGCCGTCCACGCGCGCGCCCTTGACCTGCTCCGGCGACATGTAATCCGCGGTCCCGACGATGGCGCCGGTGCCGGTGACCGAGGCGGTGGTGAGACGGGCCACCCCGAAGTCCATGATCTTCACGGAGCCGTCGTTGCCGATGAAGATATTGGCGGGCTTGATGTCGCGATGGACGACGCCGGCCTGATGGGCATGGGCGAGGCCGACCAGGACCTGGACGATGATCGAGACCTTGCGGTCGAGAGGCATCGGCCCCTGGCGCATGGTCTTCTGGAGATCGTCGCCGCGGAGCAGCTCCATCGCCATGTAGGGCGAGCCGTCGGTGTGGTACCCGAGGTCGAACACGTTCACCACGTTCGGATGCGAGAGCCTGGCCACCGCCTTGGCCTCGCGCTCGAAGCGCATCTTCAGCTCGGGGTCGTCGGCGATGTTCGACACCATGACCTTGAGGGCGACCTCGCGGTCGAGCATCGAGTCCTTGGCCAGGTACACGATGCCCATGGCACCCTTGCCCAGCGGCTTGATGATGTCGTACTTGCCGATGCGGCCGGTGATTTCCTTGAGAGCCGGTTCTGCGCTCACCGCGTCTTGTTCCTTGTGCTTTCGCCCGGAGCTCTCAAGACGATCCGGCTATCTTGCGGCGGCTTTGCCGGTGACGGCAAAGTGGGCGCGCCGGTTGCGCTGCCAGCAGTCTTCGTTGGATTCGCTGCAGACCGGGATCTCCTTGCCGTAGGCCACCGCCTTGATCCGATTGGGGGCGATGCCGATTCCGATCAGGTAGTCGTAGGCGAGGCGCGCGCGGCGATCGGAGAGGGCCAGGTTGTACTCGATGGTGCCCCGTTCGTCGGCGTGGCCTTCGATGGTCACGATGAGGTAGTCGAGCTCCTTCAGGGTCTCGCCGTTGCGGGTGAGGGTCGCCCGGTCGGCCTCGCGGAGATCCGCCTTGTCGAAGTCGAAATAGACGTCCCCGAGGAGGCCCATCTTGTCGATCTCGTCGATGGGCGTGTCGCGGATGACCTGATACCGGCTGCGTTCGGGAATCTGGTTCGATTCGCGGGGCGTGGGCGCCGGGGTGGGATTGGCGGGAACCACCGCGGGCGTGGGCGTCGCCTTCGGCACGAAGGGAGGCACCACCGGCTTGTCCTTATGGCAGGCCGCGCCAGCCAGGACGAGAGCGAAAAGAGCGGCCAGTTTCTGATTCATTCTCATCACTTCTTCTCCTCGTTGGAACCGGGGCCGGAAGGGGGTGAATCCTCCTTCATGGCCTTCTTGAAGTTGCGTATGCCTTCGCCCATGCCCTTGCCCAGATCGGCGATCCGGCTTGTGCCGAAAATGAAAACGAGTATCACGAGAATGAGAAGGAGTTCCTGAACACCGAGACCAAACATCAACGCCTCCTTGAGAGATCGCCCGCCGGATCAGACCCGCATATCCACCGGAAGACGATTTCTAATAATCCAGTCGGATCATAACCTTGCTCCCCGGAGAACCGGGCTAGTCATCTTCTTCTTCGATCGGCTCCGCGCGGGTCAGGCGCAGCGGATCGAAGCCAAGCAGTTGAAGCTCCCCGCCGCAGGCCGAACAGGCGAAGATCTCGCCCCGGTCGATGTCGAAGTCGGCGATGGTGATCGGGTGTTGACACAGGGGGCAGGGCGCGCTTTTCGCCGAACCTTCAGCTTCGGGAGTGGCCATCCTGGCTAGTTGAAGTCGATCTTCACGACGCGGGTGGTCTTCGTGCCCCCGCACTCCACGAGAGCCGAGAAGGAGAGCACACAGAAACTCCTCTCGATGCCCGACAGGGTCTTCCCGGAGATATCGAGGCTCCGGGGCTGGTAGATGCGGTCCTTGTCCAGATCCGGAGCGAGGACGTCGCGGGCGGGGTTCTCGACCTTCAGCTCGCCCGCCTTCTTGAGGTTCATCGAGACCACGCGAACCATGTCGTCTCCTTCGACATGTTTGAGGGTGAGGGTGTCTCCCTTGACCGCATAAGTCTTCTTCCCGAGGATCAGCAGGGGGTTTTCGCGCACCTGCGGCTTCGCGGTGTTGACGTTTTCCTTCGACCGCCAGCTCACGAACTCGTAGGTGAGCCTCCACTGGATCAGGGCGACCGAGGTGCCGTCGGCCAGCTGGAGGGTGGCGACGGAGGTGAGCTCCTCCTGCGCCATCGCCGGGAGAGACGGAAGGGCCAGGGCGGCCGCGAGACTCAGGATCGTAAGTGACCGCATCGTGGATTCTCCCTTGAACTCGCCCCTGACGAGTTTAGACGCGGGAAAGGCGATCCGGTCGGACCCGGAGACACATTGACTATCATGCCCCGGTGGTAGCCCCTCGCCCCATCCGCGCCATCTCCCGCGCGGATCTGACCCTGGCCATCGTGAATGGCGTGATCGGCAGCGCCATCTTCGGCATGCCCGCCCAGATCGCGGCACTCACCGGGGCGCAAAGCCCGCTCGCCCACCTCATCGCGGCCCTGGGCGTCCTGACCATCGTGTTGTGCTTCGCCGAGGTGGCGAGCCGCTTCGAGGACAGCGGCGGCGCCTACCTCTACTCCCGGGAGGCCTTCGGGCGCCACGTGGGCTTTCAGGCCGGCTGGCTGACCCTGTGGACCCGGCTCCTTTCCGCGGCGGCCAACCTGAATGTCTTCGCGAGCTACCTGTCGCAGATCCTCCCCGTCGTGGCCGCGGGCGCCGGCCGCTCCATCGTGATCATCGGCGTTCTCGTCGTCATCACCGTGATCAATCTGATCGGGGTCAAGCAGGCCTCCTGGGCGGTGGATGTCTTCACCATCGCGAAGCTCCTGCCCCTCGGCCTGCTGGTTCTGCTCGGCCTGCCCCAGGTCTCGGCCGCGGTCATCCAGACCCAGGCCGTGGCTCAGCCCCAGTGGACCCAGGCGGTCCTGCTCCTCATCTTCGCCTTCGGCGGCTTCGAAGCTCCCCTGATGTCGGCGGGCGAGGCCAAGGATGCGCGCAAGGACTCCGCTTTCGCGCTGCTCGTGGCGCTCGGGATCATCGCCGCCGTCTACATCTCGGTTCAGTACGTGACCATCGGCCTCGTTCCCGATCTCCAGCGGGAGAAGGCCCCGATCGCCGCGGCGTTCTCGGTCCTGTGGGGTCCGGCCGGCATCACCTTCGCCTCCTTCGCGGCCATGATCTCGGTCTGGGGCTGGGCTACCGGGAACGGGCTCCAGTCGCCCCGGCTGCTCTTCTCCATGGCGGAGCGCGGGGAACTGCCCGGCGTCTTCGCCCGGGTGCATCCGCGCTTCCTGACTCCCCACGTCGCCATCATCGGCTTTTCGCTCGTGGCGGGCGCCCTCGCCATCTTTGGCACCTTCGAGGGCAACGCGGTTCTCTCCGCGATCGTCAGGCTCATCGTGTACGCGTTGGTCTGCATCTCGCTCTGGGTGTTCCGCCGGACCAGGGGTCCCGCGCAGTTCCGGGTTCCTTTCGCCCTGCCCGTCTCGGTCCTGGCTCTCGCCTTCTGCTTCTACATGCTCTCGACCCGCAGCTTCGCTCAGGCCGGGATCATTCTTGTCGCCATGGTCGCGGGCCATGTGCTGATGCTGCTCCAGCCCAAGGCCGGCTAGCCGCAGGAGACGAGAAAGGCCCGCGCGGGAGCGCGGGCCTCTGGTACGCGGACGATTCGACGGCTGCGGGGTTACTGCTTGACCAGCTGCCCGCGGATCTCGCCGCCCGGGAAATTCGGGGTGTGGATATTCGCGTAGAGGTTCCCGGCACGCAGGTCGGCGAGGATGGTGTCGAGCTGAGTCTTGTTGATGGTCCGCCCGATCGATCCGCTGAGTTCGAGGTCGGTGGTGCCCGGAGTCGGCGTGTTGATGGCCGCGCCCGTCGTGGCGTCGAAGAAGAAGCTCAGGACGATCGGGCCGTTGGCGCCCGCGGCGGCGCGATGGAAGTGCCCGCCGCGGATGCCCCCGGAGAGACCGCTTTGTTCCACCGAGTACTCGGCGTAGGACGCGTCGCGGCTGACCAGGAGGACCACTCGACCGACCGCGGCGGAGCTGTTCGCCGGGACCTCGTTCGAGGAACGGAGTTCGGCCACGTACTTTTCCTGAGGGTCGCTGCTGCAGGCGGTGATGCCGAGGGCGGCGATGCTGACGATGAGAGCGTTCGCGAAAGAAAGGCGTGAATGCATGAAAGTCTCCGGTAATGAAATGAACAGACGACGGGAATGAATGAAGAACAGAAAACGGAAATTGAGTTCATTCTTGCAGCGTTCTGGCCGAATCGGCAAGCGGGTCAGGAGGAAGAGGCCGATCCGGAGCGGACGGCGGGACCGCTTCTAGACGCCGGCGAAGGACACGCCCTCGAAGACCAGGGTGGGCGTGCGCATCGACGAGTATTCGTACGGGTCGTTGCCGACGCCGACGAGACGCTTCCACAAGTCGAGCTGATTTCCGGAGATGTTCATCTCGGCCACGGGCTCGGCGATCGCTCCGGCGCGGATCATGAACCCCTGGATGCCCAGCGAGTAGTCGCCGGTGGTGCCGTTCGAATTGCCCCCGAGGAAACCGGTCACGAAGACTCCCTCGTCGGCCTCCGCGATCAGCTCGGCCTGCGACTTTGGCCCGAGGCCCCAGTCGAGATTCGACGTGCTCCCGGTGGTGGGCGCCATCTTCAGCTTCTTCCCGTAGTAGGTATCGACGTAGAAGTTCTTCAAGACGCCGGCCTCGAAGAGGGGAAGCCGATGGGCGGAGATCCCCTCGCCGTCGAAGTGTCTCGAACCGAATCCCTTGGGAATCAGGGGCTCGTCGGCGAGGCTCAGCAGCGGGCTTCCCACCACCTGGCCGGCCCGACCCTCGAGGAAGGAGCGGCGCTGCTGGATCGCCGAGGCCGCGAGCGGCGAGAGAAGCGCGCCCACGAAGCGACCCCCGGCCCGGTTATCGAGGACCAGGGTCATGACTCCCGACCCGACCTTGCGGGCGCCGAGGCGGGCCAGCGCGCGCTCCGCCGATGAACGGCCGACCGCGGCGGGGTCGCCGAGATCGCCGATGAAGCGTCCTCCCGAAAGATCGCCCTCTTCCGGACGGCGGCCATCGTCATCCTGCACGGTGACGCTGCCGGAGAGCCAGAACGAGGTGTCGACCCGCTCACCCTCGAAGCCGTTCGAGGCGACCCGGAACATCTCCGAGCGCGAATCGCTCACCGATGTGGTCACGGAGAGGATGCGCTCGGCCAGGGGCACGCTGCGCGCCGCGTCCTCGATCGCCCGCGCCAGATCGCGGCGACGGGCCGCGGTCATGGTGCCATACGCGGGATCGGCGAACTGGAGATCGAGAGTGGGGCGATCGGCATACAGGGCGGGATCGGGGAGGGTGCGGAAGGGGTCTTCCGAGAGCGTCCGCGTCATCGCCACCGCGTCCGCGATGAAGGGCTGAATGGCCTCCCGCCTCAGGTCCGAGGTACTCACCGAAGCGAAACGATGGTCCACGTAGAGGCTCAACCCGAGGCCGCGCGTGGTGGATTCGGTGACCTGCTCGATCTGTCCGTCACGCCACTGCACGCCCACCTCGCGGACCTTGGCGATGCGCGCGGCGACCCCCTGGGCGCCCGCCTTCAAGGCCGCGTCCACCGCGTCGTGCGCCACGGACCGAAATTCGTCGGGAACGGTTTCGCGGGTGGTCATGGCTTGAGGTCTCAACCCTCGCTGCGTCCGCCGACGGTGATCGACGCGACGCGGACGGTGGGAATGCCCTGGGAGACGGGCACGCTCTGCCCGTCCTTGCCGCAGGTCCAGCCGCCCTGGTCGATGGTGAGATCGTCCGCGACCATGTCGATCTGCTCGAGCACCCTGGGGCCGTTGCCGATGATGTTGACGTCCTTGATGGGCCTCGTGAGCCTGCCGTCCTCGATCAGGTAGCCGTTCTTCACGTAGAAGGTGAAATCGCCCGCGCCGATCTGGACCTGGCCGTTGGTGAAGTTGGTGCAGTAGATGCCCTTCTTCACCGAGGCGATGATCTCTTCCTTCTTGTGCGGCCCGGGCAGCATGTAGGTTGAACGCATGCGCGGCAGCGGAGCGTACTGGTAGCTCTCCCGGCGCCCGTTGCCCGTGGGTTTCACTCCGTAGTGCTTCGCGGAAATCGTGTCGTGGAGGTAGGTGGTCAGAACCCCGTCCTCCACCAGATTCGTCCGGCCCGCCGCGTTGCCCTCGTCGTCGACGTTGATGGACCCGCGAGCGCCTTCCTGCGTGCCTTCATCCACGATGTTGACCAATGGATGCGCCACCTTCTTTCCGATCTTGTCCGCGTAGATCGAGGTGCCTTTGCGGTTGAAGTCGGCCTCCATGCCGTGGCCGATGGCCTCGTGGAGGAGGATGCCCGAAGCGCCCGCGCCGAGGACCACCGGCATCTCGCCCGCGGGGGCCTGCACCGCGTCGAAGAGGATCATGGTGCGGTCGACCGCCTCCTTCACCATGAGGTCGAGCCGGTCCTTCGAGTAGAAGGACATGTCCTGGCGCGCGGCCACCCCGTAGGTGTTCTGCTCGCGCTCCCCGTTCTTTTCCGCCACGCAGCTCAGGTACAGGAGGGTCATGGGCTGGAGGTCCTCGACGATGCGCCCGGTGGAGTCCGCGATCAGGATGGCCGACATTTCGTCGCCGAACGTGATGTTGACCTTGCGGATCGCGTCGTTCATCGAGAAGGTGCGATCGTTGAGGCCGGTGAGGAGGGGAAGCTTGTCCTCGGGCCGCACGTCGTCCCATCGGCGCGCGGTGGCATAGCGCGAGGGCAGACCCGTGGTCAGGTGAAAGCGCTGGGGGGCGTCGGTGCGCGCTCCCTCCGCGATGGTGGCCGCGGTCCTCGCCGCCTCGCGAATGCTTTGCAGGCTCAGGTCCTCGGTGAAGGCGTAGCCCGTCTGGTCGCCCTTGACCACGCGCACGCCCACCCCGAGTTCGGTGCCCTTGAAGGCGCGGTTCACCGAACCGTCCTCGAGCACGAAGTTGTGGGCGACGCGGTGCTGGAAGAAGAGATCGGCGTACTCGCCGCCCTGGGAGAGGGCGGCGGAGAGGGCCTCGCGGATCAGCTTCTCGTCGACGCCGAAGGCGGTGAAATAGGTCGGCCCGAGGGTGGGTCCCTGGGCTCCGGTGGGGTTCGATGGAGGCGGGTTCATGGGAGGTTCAGCGCCTTACCCTGCTTCGGCCCTTCGGCGGGGGAGGGGCCTGCTTGAGCACGAGGTCGACGAAATAGGTGGAAAGGCCGATACCGCTGCGATAGTCGAGGGCTTTGTCGAGATCCCGGCGAGACACGAATTCCTGAACGGTCGCGTCGCTCCGGACCACGTCGCAGAACGATCGATTCTCGGCGCGGGACAGCCGGGACAGCCCGAGCACGTAGGCATGGGCGGCGTCGCGTCCCATCTTCTTCGCGAGGGCCATCATCAGGGCCTCGGAGAGGACCGTCCCTCCGGTGCGATCGAGGTTGCGGAGCATGTTCTCCGGCTTCACGATCAGGGTCTCGAGCACGCGCGCGAGCATCTCGAGCTGGGCCCCGAAGAGCAGGGAGATTTCGGGACCGAAGGACCACAAGGTTTCGCCCTGGCGATGGTCGTCCTCCCACTCGCAGTGGACATAGTCGAGCACCGCGGTGGCCCGCGCCTTGATCAGGCGGAAGAGCAGGACCACGGAACCGGAAGCCACGGGATTGAGCTTGTGGGGCATGGCCGAGGAGCCCACCTTGCCGGCGCTGAACTCGGAGAGCTCGTCGATGTCGGTCTGCTGGTGGTTGTAAACCGCGGCGGCGATCTTCGAAAAGGTGCCGGAGATCGACGACAGGACCAGGAAGAACTCCGCGAAGCGATCGCCCGCGGTCTTGGTGGGGATGGTGGGATAGCGAAGGCCGAGGCGCGCGGCGAAGCGTTCCTGGATCTTCAGGCCGATCTTTCCGGTCGCGGCCATGGTGCCGACCGCGCCGCCGAATTCGCAGACGAGCACCCGCTTCTCGCTTTCGAGCAGGCGCTCGCGCTGCCGCCTGATCTCGTCGATCCAGACCGCCACCTTGTAGCCGAGGGTCACGGGAATGGCCTGCTGCCCGTGGGTCCGCGCCGCCATCAGAGTGTCGCGATGCTTCTTCGCGAGGACGACGAGGGCGCGCTCGATCCGGTCGAGGCCGTCTTTGACCACCCCGTAGGTGGCCTTGATCTGAAGGGCGGAGCCCGTGTCCATGATGTTCTTGGAGGTGGCGCCCCAATGGACCCATGGCGCGGCGTTTTCGGGCAGGCGCGCCCGCAGGGCATTCACCAGGGGCAGAATCGGATTCCAGGTCTGATCGAACTCCGCGCGCATGGCCTTGAGGCTGATGTTCTCCACCCGGGCGGCCTTCCGGATGGCTCGCGCCGAGGCCTTGGGGACGATGCCGACGTCGGACTCGGCGAGGGCGAGGGCCGCCTCACAGTCGAGCCAGGCCTGGACCATGGCCCGGTCGGACCAGATGGCGCGCATGGCCCTCGACCCGTAGCGGTCTTTCAAGTAGAAGGAGTCGAACGCCGTGGCTCCCGCGAGGTCTTCGAACACCGGGCTCCCCATGGTTCCGAGTATGCGCGCGCCTGGTTTGGGCATTATCAATCCTTGGCAGGGGCAGGGGCGGCGGTCAGGAGGCTGATCCCGTAACCGATCACGAAGACCGCGACGGCGCCCACCACGTTCCACCAGAGGAAGTGTACGTTGGTGAAGCCGGCGACGAGGCCGACGATGCCCATGCCCGCGAAGAGGCCGATGGAGGCGCCGGTTCCGTTCGCGCGCCGGGTGAGGATCGCGAGCATGAACACGCCGAGGATCGAGCCATAGAAATACGAGCCGAACTTGTTCACCACCTCGATGGCGGAGCCGAGCCGGCCGGCCTGCAGGGCCACCAGGCAGGCGAAGCCGCCCCAGAAGGCGGTGAACACGCGCGAGAGAAAGAGGTCGCCCGCGTCGGTTCCCGCACCGCGGAAACGGCGCACGAAATCGATCATGCTCGCGGTGGCGAGCGAATTGAACTCTCCCGAAAGGGTGGACATGGCGGCCGCGAAGATCACCGCGATGATGAGGCCCATCAGGCCGTGCGGGATCTGGGTGAGGATGTAGTGGAGGAAGATGTAGTTCGTGTCCTTGTAGTCCGAAGTGCCGGTCGCCCGCTCGTACACTTTGGCCACCTCGGTCCGCGAGTCAGCGAACTCCTTCTCGGCCGCGAGGTACCGCTCGGCGGGGCCCTGGTCTCCGTTGTTCCTCGACGCGGTGAACTGGAGGGCGGCCTGTCGTCGCTGCTCGAAGGCGGCCTGATACCGGGTCTCCGCCTTCACCTTCTCGGGGGACGCGGCTACCTGCTCGAACTTCGCCCGGGCCACGCCGTTGAAGAGCGCGGGCGGGGCCTGGAAGTGGAAGAAGACGAAGACCAGGATGCCGGTGAGCAGGATGATGAACTGCATCGGCACCTTGAGAAAAGCGTTGAAGAGCAGGGCGAGCCGGCTCTCGGTCAGGGAGGAGCCGGAAAGATACCGCTGCACCTGGCTCTGATCGCAGCCGAAGTAGGACAGCATCAGGAAGAGGCCGCCGATGACGCCGCTCCACAGGGTGTAGGGAGTGGAAAGAGAGGTGTCGGTGCTGATGGCGTTGAACCGGCCCGCGGTCTGCGCGAGGGAAAGCGCGTCGCGGAAGGAAACGTTGTCGGGCAGCTTCCAGATGGCCACGAATAAGCAGGAGAAGATGCCGATCCAGATGATGATCATCTGGACCACGTCGGTCCAGATCACCGATCGGTTCCCGCCCTTGAGGACGTACACGATGGTCGAGCCGCCCATCAGTAGGATGGTGGCGCCCTCGGAAATTCCCAGGATGGTAGAGAGCACGAGGGCGGGGGCGTAGAGCGTGACCCCCACCGCGAGACCGCGCTGGAGGAGGAAGAGAAGGCTCGTGATGGTGCGGGTCTTGAGGTCGAAGCGCTGCTCGAGATACTCGTAGGCGGTGAAGACCTTCGCCCGGTAGAAGAAGGGGACCATGGTCACGCAGAGGATGACCATGGCGAAAGGCAGCGCGAAATAGACGACCAGGAACCGCATGCCGTCCCCGTACCCCTGCCCGGTGGTGCCTACGAAGGTGATGGCGGAGATCTGGGTGGCCATGACGGACAGCCCCACCGCCCACCACGGCATCTCGCGTCCGGCCAGGAAGAAGTCGTCGAGCTTGCGGTTGTTCCGCCCGACCCAGTAGCCGAAGACCACGATCCCCATCAGGTAGATGACCAGGACGGTCCAGTCGAGGGTCGCCATCGTGGTCTTCCGGGGAGGCCTAGTAGGGGAAGCGCGAGAAGAGGTAGACGAGGGCCATCGCGACCAGGTTCACCACGATCACGGAGATGTAGATCCTCCGCCAGGTGCCGAAAACGGGAACGGGCCCGGTGTCCGAGTTTGCTCCTCCTGGGGTGGGCATGGATCTTGGATGTTACCTGCGGGGTTTGTTCAGGGCGCCCCGACTTCATCTACAATTCCTGACCGAAGAAGATCTCCATGGTCACTGGCTTCAACACCGACGTCAAGTACAAGGGCGTCACCTACCACGTCCAGACCGAGGACAAGGGTCCGAGCACGCCCATGGTCCTGACCCTCATCTACAAGGGCGGCGAGATCCTCGGGGCCAAGCGCTTCCACTATAAGGACGTTCCCGAGGCCCAGGACGACAAGGGCCTCGCCAAGCTGATGGAAGACATTCATGCCGCGACCATGAATGAAGTGAAGCAGGGTCGGTACGCACCCCAGGACGACAAGACGGTGATCGAAGACCTCTCTCTCGACCAGCTGGTTCTCGCCTACCTGGCCTCGCGCGCGGCTTCGGCGCCGGCGCGCTGAACCGCCGCCGCCCTGGACGGGCCGGCCCGGATAGAGTGACCGCTCTGATGAGCGCCGCCCCTTCCCCGATTCGAATCACGGTCAACGGAGTTCCCTCCGAGTGCCCGGCGGGTCTGTCCGTCGAGGGACTCCTCCGCCACCTGAACCTGCCCGCGGAACGGGTGGCGGTCGAGAGGAACCGCGAGATCGTCCGCCGGGACCGGCGCGACGCCCAGGAGGTGCGGCCCGACGACGTCTTCGAGATCGTGACCTTCGTGGGCGGGGGCTAGGTCAATTTCGATCCAGGGTGTAGACCCCTCTCACCCGGGCTAAGATTCCAAACCGGCCCGTTGGCTTACTGGAGGAGGACACACCATGCCGTACTTCGAACTCGATCCGCTGCTCAACAAGATGCTCGATTTCGCCCCCGGGATCTCCGACTTGAACCTCTCGGTGGGCCGCCCTCCCCAGGTCGAGCTCGACGGCCAGCTCAAGGGCGTCGACTACATGGGCATCGACAAGCTCTCGCCCTACCAGACCGAGCAGATCGCCATGAGGCTGATCGCGGGCAAGAGAGACGTGGCCGAGAAGCTCGTGAAGACCGGCTCCACCGACCTTTCCTACTCGCTCTCCGGCCGCACCCGTTTCCGCGTGAACGTCTTCGCCCAGCGCGGCACGTACTGCGTGGTCATGCGCGTCATTCCGAGCAAGATTCCCACCATCGAGCAGCTCGGCATTCCCGTGGTGCTCGGCGATATCGCCAGCGAGCGGAACGGCATCGTCCTTGTGACCGGGCCTACCGGCTCCGGAAAATCGACCACCCTCGCGGCCATCATCAACAAGATGAACCTCGAGAAGTCGATGCACATCATCACCATCGAGGACCCGATCGAGTACCTGCATCCCCACCACAAGTCGACCATCAATCAGCGCGAAGTCGGCATGGACACCCAGACCTTCGCCCTCGCCCTGCGCGCCGCCCTGCGCCAGGCCCCCAAGGTCATCCTGGTCGGCGAAATGCGCGACGTGGAAACCATCTCGATCGCCCTCGAAGCCTCGGAAACCGGCCACCTCGTGCTCTCCACCCTGCACACCATCGACGCGGCCAAGACCATCGAACGCATCGTCGGCGTCTTCCCGCGCTCCGATGAGCGGCAGGTCCGAACCCGCTTCTCCGCGGCCTTCCGCTGGGTGGTTTCCCAGCGCCTCGTCCCCAAGATCGGCGGCGGCCGGATCGGCGTCTGCGAAATCCTCCGGTCCACCTCGCGAACGCGCGAGTACGTGCTCGAGGGCGAGCGCGACGGCAAGAGCCTTCACGACGCCATGGAAGACGGCGCCCTCGACGGGATGCAGACCTTCGACAATGAGCTCTATCGTCTGATCAACGACGGCATCGTCGACCGCGAACTGGCGCTCTCCTACGCGACCAACCGCACGAACCTCCAGCTCAAGCTGGACACCCAGGGAGTCGGCGGCGACAAGGCGGAGGCGGAAGCGAAGGCCAACAAGGGCGTGAAGTCGACGATCGCCTCCAGAGCCCCGGCGACCGCGGCCAAGAAGCCCGCGCCCGCTCCCCCCAAGACGGACATGGACGATCTCCTGGAAAGGTAAGTTAGATGCAAGCCACCTGTTCCTCCTGTCAAAACGTCGTCAACGTCGACGAAAACAATCCGAAGCTCCCCACCGGGCCGTTTTCGGTCAAGTGCCCCAAGTGCCAGACCCCGGTTCGCTTCCCCGGCCGGGGCGGCGCGGCGCCCGCGGCGAAGGCCGAGGCTTCGAAGCCCGCAGCCGAGGAAGCGCCCCGCCAGGCCGAAACCGCTCCGGCCGCACCAGGACCCGTGGGTTCGGTGGTTCCGGTCAAGCCGACCGCCCTGCCCGGTGAGCGGGCGCTCGTGGCCCTCGATGACAAACAGCGAGCCGGCGAACTGGCGCGCTCTCTCATGCGCCTCGGCTACGAAGTCGACATCATGCCGGACGCGGAGGGCGTGCGCGCCATGGAACTCGGGGCTCACTCCATCGTGGCCATGGCCCGGACCGTGGCCGAGAGCGGCGCCCTGACCTGCTATCAGCGCCTGTTTCTACTGCCCTCCGACATCAGGCGGCTGTTCTTCCTCATTCTCGTGGGCGATGAGTACACCACCGGGGACGGGGTGCAGGCGTTCGTGGTGCACGGGGACCTGGTGGTCGCCTCCGCCGACGCGGGCGCCTGCGAGACCGTGATTCGCGAGAGGCTCATCGAGCGCAACCGTCTCTTCCGCGTGTTCGTCGAGTGCAAGCGGAAGAACGAGGCGGCGCTCTAGTCCCGGGTGCTGCGTCCGTCCCAAGCTTCCTCGAATAGCGGAAAGTGGATCCCGGCTTTCGCCGGGATACGCCGGGCGGCGAAGAACGAAGAGCCCGGCTAGTTTCGGGCGGCGGGACCGTACACGCGCAGGGCGTAGTCCCGGGCCATGCGGCGCGCGGAGAAGCGCGGCGCGATGGTGGCGATGGACGCCTTCATCATGCGCGTCCACTCGGCGGAAGCGCCGGGGACCTTCGCTCCGAAGAAGAACGGGACCACGCGGGTCTCGAGCTCCCGGTAGAGGGCCTGCGCGTCGAGATGATCCTGGGTCTCTTCGAGCCGCACCTGCGCCAGCGCCGCCGGATCCTCGGAGGTTTCACCGGGGACCGGCTCGGGCAGGGTCGCTTCGCCGCCGTCGATGAGGAAACCGTTCTCGCCATCGAAGCCTTCGGCCCACCAGCCGTCCGCGATGGACAGGTTCAAAGCCCCGTTGATCGCGGCCTTCTGGCCCGAGGTTCCCGAGGCCTCGAGCGGCTTCCGCGGGGTGTTGAGCCAGACATCGACCCCCTGCACGAGCATCCGGGCCATGTCGATGTCGTAGTCCTCGAGGAAGACGATCCTTCCCGCGAACTCGTTGCGCGAGAGCACGGTGAGCTGGCGGATGTATTCCTGTCCCGCGCGGTCGGCCGGATGCGCCTTGCCCGCGAAGATTAGTTGAACCGGCCGTTGCGGATCGAGCAGCAGCGCCTTCGCGCGATCCATGTCCTGCAGCAGCAGGACCGCCCGCTTGTAGGTGGCGAAGCGCCGGGCGAAACCGATGGTGAGGGCCGAGGGATCGAGGAGAGTCTCGAGCCGCCGAAGTTCCGATGGCCCCGATCCCTCCCGGGCCGATTGCTTCCGCACCCGCTCGCGCACGTAGCGGATCAGTCGCTCCTTCTGCGCGCGCCGGACGGCCACGAGGCCGTCGTCGGGAGCGTCGCGGAGCTTCTGCCAGGCTCCCGGGTCGAGGAGAAGCGAGCCCCAGTCCGGATCGAGTTCCTTCGCGAGGTAGGCCCGCATCTCCGGGCCGATCCAGGTTTCCGTGTGCACCCCGTTGGTGATCGCGAATATCGGCGACTCGGTTTCCTGCGACCAGAGGTGCTTCCACATCTGGGAGGAGACGCGCCCATGCAGCTCGCTGACCCCGTTGGTGCTCCGGGCGAAGCGGATGGAGAGGGTAGTGAGATTGAACTGTCCCTCGTGAGTCCCGAGCGCGGTGATCTCGTCGGTGGGAACGCCGGTGTCCCTTGACCAGGGCTCGAGGTGCTGTTTGACCAGGTCGAGGGAGAAGACCTCGTTGCCGGCCGGAACGGGGGTGTGGGTGGTGAACACGGTATTCCGCCTCACCGACTCGCAGGCGTCGCGGAAGTCCTCGCCCCGCATGACCCGCTCGCGCACGCGTTCGAGGGTGAGCATGGCCACGTGGCCCTCGTTCATGTGCCAGACCGCGGGCCGGATCCCGAGGGCGCGGATGGCGCGCACGCCCCCCACCCCGAGGACGATCTCCTGGGCCAGCCGCATCTCGCGTCCACGGACATAGAGCAGTCCGGTGATGGCCCGGTCCGAGGGGTCGTTCAGGGGGATGTCGGTGTCGAGGAAGAAGACGTGAACCCCGCCCACCCGGGCCACCCAGACGAGCGCGTGGACCACCCGTCCCGGCAGGTCCACGGGGACGGTGAGCGGCCCGCCCGAGGGCGCCCGCACCGGTTGAACGGGCAGTCGGGCGAAGTCGTAGTCGGGATAGATGTGCTGCTGGAAGCCGTCGATGTCGACGGTCTGGCGGAAGTACCCGGACCGGTAGAGAAGTCCCACGCCGAACAGAGGCAGACCAAGGTCGGAGGCGGCCTTGCAGTGATCGCCCGCCAGCACGCCGAGGCCGCCCGAGTACATGCCGAGGGATTCGTGGAGGCCGAACTCCATGGAGAAGTAGGCGACGGGCCCGGGAAGAACGCCGGGATGATCGTCCATGAACCTTCGGGCGGTTCGGCTGGCCTCGAGGCTTTCAATGGCCTGGCCATAGGCGGCCAGGAACTCGCTGTCCTTCAGCAGGCCCACCCACTTGTGCGGGTCGACGTTGATGAGCAGCTCGACGGGATTGTGATAGCGGCGCCAGTGCTCGGGGTCGATCCACGCGAAGAGTCGCGACGCCTTCGGGTTGAAGCTCCACCACAGGTCGTAGGCGAGATCGCGGAGACGCTCGACCTCCGAAGGGAGGTCGATATCCGCAATCTGCAGGGTGGGGACTTGAAGGGTCACGCCAGTGACGTGCCCGCGAGGAACGTCTTGAGGGCCGCCTCGCCGCGGCTGATCGTCTCGAAGGTGGCGCCGTAACGGTTGGGCCCGGCGGTTCGCGTGATGTGCGCGTTCGCGGAGAAGATCTCGCCCGACTCCTCGAAGCGGAAGGCCACACTCACCTCATCGCCCATGTTGAGCGGGTGATTCGACTCGAGGAGGATCCCGGTGGAGGACAGGTTCAAGGCCAGGACGGGGACGGTGGCGCCGAAACCGCTGCTGGCCGAGACCTGCAGGCGGACGGGAAGGCGCACGTCCCTGCGGGACGGAACCTCCATGAGCTTGCTCACCCGCGCGTTGAAATCGTCGCCGGGGGGGAGCCTCAAGATGGCGTTGGCGCCCGCTTCCAGCACTTCGACCTCCGACGGATCGAAGTCGTCCTCCGACAACACCACGATGGAGATGCGCTTCAGGGTCGGCGACTTGCGCAGGTTCCGGATCAGGGTCTCGATGCCCGCGGTCTGCCGATGGAGGCAGAGCAGGGCGACCCGGCCCGCGTTGAGGCGCGTTTGCACCTCGGCCGCGGAGCGCACGGTTTCCCTCACGATGTCGGATCGAAAGAGGACGGTGCCTTGCAGTTCCCGGTCGAGGGAGCGGTTTGTACAGATGAGGACGACGGCCATTGCGGGAAGGCTAGTCTATCTGCTCCATCCACGTGTTCGCTCGGGAATCCGACGGCATTCGGAAATCGCCCCGGGGAGACAGGCTCACCGAACCCACCTTCGGGCCATCCGGCAGGGTCGATCTCTTGAACTGCGCCGCGAAGAATCGCTCCAGGAAAACACGGAGGAAGCGTCGGATCGCGGCCGTCGAATGCGTTCCCGCGAAGGCGATGTTCGCGAGAAAGAGCATCTTTTTCGGGGAGGCGCCGAGCCGCAGGAAGGCGTAGAGGAAGAAGTCATGGACCTCGTAGGGGCCCAGAATGTCCTCGGTCTTCTGGCTCATCTCGCCCTTGCTGCCCGGAGGCAGGAGCTCGGGCGAGATGGGGAGGTCGAGGACCTCACGGAGAGCGGCGCTCTCCGCGGCGTGGAGCGGATCAAGGGCGGCGGCGCTCACCAGGAAGCGCACCAGCGTCTTGGGGACGGACCCGTTCACGTTGTACATCGAGAGGTGGTCGCCCCCGAAGGTCGCGAATCCCAGCGCCAGCTCGGAGAGATCTCCCGTGCCCACGACCAGGCCGTTTTCCTTGTTGGCGAGGTCCATCAGGACCTGGGTGCGCTCCCGGGCCTGGGCATTCTCGTAGGTGATGCTGCGATCCCGGCTCGACAAACCGATGTCCTTGAGATGGCGCTCGCACGCGGCCTTGATGTCGATCTCCCGGGCGCTCACCCCCGAGGTCTCGGCCAGCCGGAGGGCCAGCGAACGGGTTCTGCTCGTGGTTCCGAAGCCGGGCATGGTCACGGCGAGGATGGACCGGCGGGACCTTCCGAGGAGACCGCAGGTCCGGCAGGCCACGATCAGAGCCAGGGCCGAGTCGAGGCCTCCCGAGAGGCCGACGATGAGCTTCTTCGATCCCGTGTGCTCCCATCGCCTCGCGAGACCGGCGGTCTGGATCTCGAAGATCTCGGCGCAGCGCCCGGCGAGAGTCGCCTGGTCGCTCGGCACGAAGGGCCGGGGGTCGATGTTGCGGAGAAGGCGCGCCGACTTCGGCAGGGCCATGGGCTCGAGCATCACGGTTCGCGTGGTTCGCGCATCGCCCGCGGCTTCGCCGAACGTCTTCTGGCGCAGCCGTTCCACGGACAGACGGTCCACGTCCACATCGGTGGCCATGAGCTCGGCTTCCCGGCGGAAGCGCCGGTTCTCGGCGACCATGACGCCGTTCTCCGCGATCATCAGGTGGCCGCCGAAGACCAGGTCGGTGGTGGACTCGTGCACTCCGACGTTCGCGAACACGCAGGCGGAGAGCGTTCGCCCCGAGTGCTGCTTCACCAGTTCGCGTCGATAGTCCGCCTTCCCGATGCCCTCATTGGAGGCGGACAGGTTGGCGAGGACGGTGGCCCCGGCCTGGGCCAGACGCACGCTGGGCGGAGTCGGTACCCAAAGGTCCTCGCAGATTTCGAAACCAAGGGCGAGGTTCTCTTCGCCCTCGACCCGGAAGACGAGGTCGGCGCCCGCCGGAACCTTCGTTCCGAGGATCTCCATCTCGGCGCGCACCGCGTCTCTGGCCGGAGAGAACCATCGTCCCTCGTAGAACTCCTTGTAGTTCGGGATGAAGGATTTCAGGATCAGGCCGCGCACCCGGCCCTTCTGCAGAATCGCCGCGACGTTCCACAGGCGGGAGTCCCGGGCGAGGGGAAGGCCGACGGCGATGGTCATGTCGAGCCGCGCGGTCCGGGCGCAGAGTTTCTCGAGCGCGTGCTCGGTGGAGCGCAAGAGGGTGGTCTGCTGGAAGAAGAGGTCGGCCGCGGTGTATCCGGCGAGGCCGAGTTCCGGAGTCACCAGAAGCTGGACACCCCGGGCCCGGGCCTCGGAGACGAGGTCCAGGATCTCCGTCAGGTTGGCCGCGGGGTCGGCGATGTGCGCTCGGGGGCAACCGGCGGCGACGCGAAAGAAGCCGTGTCGAGTGGAGCCGTTCATCGTTTCGTGCCTGGCGGGAGCAAGCATACGGGAAGCCTTCCCTTCCGCCTGAGAGGCAGCTCACAGGGATTCCCTCCCTCTGCGATCGCAAGGAAGGGCGTCGCGTGGCAAAATGCGCCCATGAAACGATTCTCTCTGTTGCTTTTTGCCGTGGCCCTCGCGGCGCCGCTTCAGGCCCAGGACTGGAAGGGCATGGGGCGCCTGTTCGGCAAGGTCACCGATCCGGACGGCAAGCCCGTGGTCGGCGCGTCGGTCAAGCTCGATTGTCCCTCCCGCGGAGGAGGGACGACCGTCACCACCGATAAGAAGGGCACCTGGGCTTTCCAGGGCCTCGCCGCCTGCAACTGGAACGTGGACATCAAGGCTGAAGGCTTCCAGGTGAAGTCGATCACCGTGCCCATGAGCAGTGAACAGGCCCGCATGGCGCCGCTCGACGTCAAGCTGGAAAAGCCCAAGGGACCGCCCCCCGAGCTCGTGGAAGCGCTGAAGAACGGCGATGCCGCCTTCACCGCGCAGCAGTGGGCCGTCGCCCGTGAGAACTATGAAAAGGTCGCCACGTTGCGGCCCGATCTCGCACCCCAGCTCTATCCGCGACTCGCGCGCATCTACGCCGCGGAGAAGAACACGGACAAGGCCCTCGAGTACCTCCAGAAATCAATCGACGTCGATCCCTCTAACCAGCAGATGAAGATCGTGGCCGCGAACGCGGCCATGGACGCCGGGTTCTCGGACAAGGCTCTGGCCTTCCTCGCGTCCATCGACGACACGAAGATCACGAACGGCGACGGCTACTTCGACATCGCGGTGGGCTTCCTGCGCCGCAGCGATTCCGCCAACGCCGTGGAGTACTTCACCAAGGCGCTCGCCAAGGATCCGAAGATCGTCGAGGCCTACTACTGGCGCGGCATCGCCTACGTTCAGCAGCAGAAGCTGGCGGAGGCCAAGGCCGACATGCAGAAGGTCGTGGAGCTCGATCCCACCGGCCCCAACGGTGAGAAGGCCAAGAAGGCCCTCGAACAGATGAAGTGAGGGCGGTCGCCTCAGACCACCCTCATCCCGGCCCCGGCTTTCGCCGGGGCAGGCTCCAGCGGGATCCAGTTCGAAGGTCCTAGACCGCCGCCAGCTGGTGGCGGGAGGCGGGCATCGCGGGAACCGCGTGCGACCAGCAGTAGGGGTCGCCGATGATTTCGTAGTGCATGGTCCGGCGCTTGGGGATGAATCCCGCGCCCTGGATATTGCGGGCGATCTCGGCCTCGGTGAGGTGAAATCCGGCGCCCGCCGAGGACACGACGTTTTCTTCGATCATCAGGCTGCCGAAGTCGTTGGCGCCGAAGCGCAGCGACATCTGTCCGATCTTGCCGCCCTGAGTGACCCAGCTCGCCTGGATGTTCGGGAAGTTATCGAGCATCACCCGCGCCACCGCCAGGGTGCGCAGATACTGAAACGACGTCACCTCATCGCCCGCGAGGGCGGTGTTCTCGGGCTGGAAGGTCCACGCGATGAAGGCGGTGAAGCCCCGCGTCCGGTCCTGCAGGGCGCGCAGGTGAAGCAGGTGGTCGATTCTCTCTTCCAGCGTCTCCACGTGTCCGAACATCATGGTGGCCGTGGTCTTGAGCCCCTGGCCCTGCGCCACCTCCATCACCTCGAGCCACTCTTCGGTCGAGCCCTTGGCGATGCCGATGATGTTGCGAACCCGGTTCGAGAGAACTTCGGCGCCTCCGCCGGGGATGGAGTCGAGGCCGGCCGCGATCAGCCGGCGCACCGCCTCCTCCGTGGATAGCTTCGAAACCCGGCAGATGTGTTTCACCTCGGCGGGAGAGAGCCCGTGCACCCACAGCTTCGGGTAGCTGGCCTTGATCCAGCGGAAGAGATCCTCGTAGTACTCGATGCCCAGGTCCGGGTGAAGGCCGCCCTGCAGGAGGATCTGCTCTCCGCCGAGGGCGAGGGTCTCGTCGATCTTCTGGCGGAACTCGTCCTTGGAGAGGACGTAGCCGTCCTTCGCGGGAAGATCGCGGTAGAAGGCGCAGAAGGCGCACTGCGCGGTGCAGACATTCGTGTAGTTGATGTTGCGATCGATGATGTAGGTGACCACGCCCTCGGGGTGAAGCCGCCGCCTCGTGGAATCCGCGAGCTCGCCCAGGGAGAGGAGGTCCGCGTCCTTGAGGAGGAAGATGCCCTCGTCCCGCGACAAACGCTCCCCCGCGAAGACCTTTTTCCGAATGGCGTCAAATTGCATCGAACTCGAGCTCCTTCACGTGGGCGAGCAGGCCCTTCGCCTGCGCCAGTCGATGGAAGAGGGCGAGGCTCAACTTCTCGCGTTCACCCAGATCGTATCGGATCACGTGTCGCAGATAGTGCTCGGCCCGCGCCGCATCGACGCCCGAATTATACGAACGGGCGATGGTTGACGCCGCGTCCAGACCGCGTTTCTTCGCTTTGCCGATTCGATCGGTGATCCTTTCCGCGACGACTCGGGGGCTCCTGACCATGACCGCGAACACGAAGGGCAGGGAATGTCGTCGCTGCCACTCCCGGCCCAGGTCCAGCGGCGCGAACCCTTCCGCTCGCCAGTGGAAGGCGGGGTCGCCGATGACCAGGATGGCATCCGCGTTCGGCGGTTCCCCGCTCCCCGGCGCGAACGGAAGCGTCGATGGAAGATTTCCCGAAGCCTCGCTGATCAGGATCTTCGCGAGGGCCGCGCTCGTGCGGCTCGCTTCGTCGATCGCGAGCGTCTTCACGCCTTCGAGGGGCACGCGATGATGCAGGACCACGGTCTCCACCGCGCCATCGCTCGCGATGCAGACCGAACTCAGAATCGGAGCGTCGAGCGTGGCCGCTTCGAATGACGGCACCATGGCGAGATCGAGTTCCTGTCTTCTGAATCGATCCGCGATCCGTGAGGGAAGGTCGATCACGAGATCAACATCGGGATCGTCGCGAAGTCCGTGAACCAGGGGCTGGACATTGAGATAAGGGAAGAGCCCGATGCGCAGAGAGAAAGCCATCTTCGAGAAGGACGATACAGCGCGCGCTCTCCTTTTTCGGCCCAACCAGGCCCGATTCTTGGGTGATTTCGACCGGATTTGGCCTCCCGAAGACCACATAAATTTTATTTTCTGTGGTGACTTGTGGAATGGACTCTCGAAGTAACCGGAGGACCGACTTATAAAGTCTTGTCAATATTAGAAAAAACTTGATATTCTTCAAGATCGAAATTGAATCCAGGCAGGCCTGTTTTGTGAGTCCGGGACGTCGTCGAGGGCCGTAAATTGTTATTGGACCTTGATTTGGCCTGGTACCACAAGATCTTGGGTTTATTTCTTGACAGACCCCAAGAAGTCGCAGTAATGTCGTCGCCACACAACGAGGTTTAGAGGGCGGCTTGATGTGCAGTTCGAGTCGGCCTGAGCGGAGGTAGCCGGACTGAAAGAGAGCGCGCGGAGATGTTTTTGCGCGCCTTGGAGGATTCCGGCGAATTCCGACGAAACCGCCGTAGTTGGAATTCAAAGTCGTTTTTGACCGAGTCGTTTTTGACCATGACGTCAGGGCACGGGCTCGAACAGCCCCGAGAGTAAAAGGTTGCCTCGGCAAGAGGCAGGAGGAAGTCGAATATGGCTACGCAGCCCCCGGTCGTCCCGGCAGAGTCACCCGTGCGAGTCGAGAGCGCCCGAACCGACTCACGAATCGAACCTCGGCCGGAAAAACGATCAAAGGGGCTGTCGTTCAAGCGCTACTTCTCCACGGAGGGCGTCCATCCCTTCGATGAGCTCGAGTGGGACCTTCGCAGCGCCGTCATCAATGACGAGCGCGGGCGCCCGGTCTTCGAGCAGAAGAACATCGAGGCTCCGAAGAGCTGGAGCCAGCAGGCGACGAACATCGTCGCCTCGAAGTACTTCCGCGGCGCGATGGGCTCTCCGGAGCGTGAGCACTCGGTCAAGCAGCTGGTGGGTCGCGTGGTCGAGACCATCGCGGGCTGGGCGACGAAGCAGGCCTACTTCGACACCACTGAGGATCTCTCCGCCTTCAAGGACGATCTCACCTACCTGCTCGTCCGCCAGTATGCCGCCTTCAATTCGCCGGTCTGGTTCAACGTGGGCATCGAACCGCATCCGCAGGCGTCGGCTTGCTTCATCAATTCCGTGTCCGACACCATGGACTCGATCCTCGGCCTCGCGCGCACCGAAGGCATGCTCTTCAAGTACGGCTCGGGAACGGGCTCCAATCTCTCGAGCATCCGCTCCTCGAAGGAAACCCTCGCGGGCGGCGGTACGGCTTCCGGTCCCGTCTCCTTCATGCGCGGCTACGACGCGTTCGCGGGCGTGATCAAGAGCGGCGGCAAGACCCGCCGCGCCGCGAAGATGGTCATCCTCAATGCCGATCATCCCGACATCGAAGAGTTCATCACCAGCAAGTCGGAAGAGGAGCGCAAGGCCTGGGCCCTCATCGACGCCGGCTACAACGGCGGCTTCAACGTCAAGGGCGGCGCCTACGACTCCGTCTTCTTCCAGAACGCCAACCATTCCGTGCGCGCCACCGACGAGTTCATGCGCGCGGTGGTCGAAGACAAGGAGTGGTCGACCCACTACGTTCGCGACGGTGCGGTGGCCGAGACCAAGCGCGCGCGCGACCTCATGTCCCTGATGGCCGAGGCGGCGTGGCAGTGCGGCGATCCGGGCATGCAGTTCGACACCACCATCAACGACTGGCACACCTGCCCGAACACCGCCCGGATCAACGCGAGCAATCCCTGCTCCGAGTACATGTTCCTCGACGACACCGCGTGCAATCTCTCCTCGCTCAACCTCATGAAGTTCGTCCGCGAGGACGGGGAGTTCGATCCGGGGTCCTTCCGCGCGGCCAGCCGCACCATGATCACCGCCCAGGAGATCCTGGTCGACAACGCCAGCTACCCGACCCCCGCCATCGAGAAGAACTCGCACGACTACCGTCCGCTCGGCCTCGGCTACGCGAACCTCGGCGTCCTCCTCATGGACCGCGGCCTCGCCTATGACTCCGATGCCGGCCGCGCCTACGCCGCCGCGGTCACCGCGCTCATGCACGGCGAGGCCTACGCGCAGAGTGCCCGGGTGGCCGCGTCGATGGGGGCTTTCCCCGGCTACGCGAAGAACGCCGAGCCCATGCTCCGCATCATCGAGAAGCATCGCCAGCACGCGCACATGATCGACGCCTCGATCGTTCCGCGCCCGCTCATGCGCGAGGCCCTCGAGGTGTGGGACGAGGCTTACACCCTTGGCGTGCAGCACGGCTATCGCAATTCCCAGGTCACCGTCCTCGCTCCCACCGGCACCATCGGCTTCATGATGGACTGCGACACCACCGGCATCGAGCCCGACATCGCCCTCGTGAAGTACAAGAAGCTCGTGGGCGGCGGGATGATCAAGATCATCAACCAGTCGGTTCCCGCGGCCCTCCGCCGCATGGGCTACAACGCCGCCCAGGTCCAGGACATCGTCAAGTACATCGACGAGAAGGAAATGATCGAGGGCGCGCCGCACCTCAAGGAAGAGCACATCGAAGTCTTCGACTGCGCCTTCCCGCCCGCCAACGGCAAGCGTTCCATCCACTACATGGGCCACATCAAGATGATGGCCGCGGTCCAGCCCTTCCTCTCCGGCGCGATCAGCAAGACCGTGAACATGCCGACCGACTCGACGCCCGAGGAGATCGCCAAGGCCTACATCGAGTCGTGGCGCCTGGGCCTCAAGGCGGTCGCGGTCTATCGCGACGGCTGCAAGCGTTCCCAGCCGCTCTCCACGTCGATGCCCACGGACAAGAAGCACGGCGAGCCCCAGGTGGTCGCGGTGCCGGGGATCGGGGTGGTCGAAGGCCGGCCCATCCGTCGCAAGCTGCCGGACGAGCGTCAGGCCATCACCCACAAGTTCTCGATCGCCGGACACGAGGGCTACATCACCGTCGGCATGTACGAGGACGGGAAGCCCGGCGAGGTCTTCCTGGTCATGGCCAAGGAAGGCTCGACCGTCTCCGGTCTCATGGACGGTTTCGCTACTTCGTTGTCGCTCGCGCTCCAGTACGGGGTTCCGCTCGAAGCGATCGTCGACAAGTTCTCGCACACCCGCTACGAGCCCTCGGGCTTCACCAAGAACCCCGACATCGGCTACGCGAAGTCCATCACCGACTACATCGCGCGCTGGATGGCGGTGAAGTTCCTGGGACGGACCCGCGAGGACGCGGGTGAGCCCACGCCGATCCCGGCGGCCACCTCGGAGACGCCTCGGCCGGCGGCGCTGCCGGCGGCGAAGCCCGCGGCCACGGTTCCGAGTCCCCAGGCGCCCGCGCCGGCTCAGGGGCAGGTGGCGTTCAAGGCCCAGGCCGACGCGCCGCCCTGCCACGAGTGCGGGTCGCTGATGGTTAGAAACGGCGCCTGCTACCGCTGCGCCAACTGCGGCGCCACCAGCGGGTGCTCTTAGGAGGGGCAGCTCTCCCGGAAAACGCCGTACGAGGGCGGACGAAAGAAGCGGAGGAGACGTCAAGATGGAAGAACTTCAAGAACGCGTAACCCGGATGCTCGAGACGCTCACCTTCGAGCAGCTCGAGATGGTGATCAAGTACGCGGAGAGCCTGAACCGCAATGCCGGTTCGGCCTTCGACAACGAGCTGGTGGTTCTGCTCGAGGACGAGATCTCCGCCGCCTGATCGAAGGACCTCGCGTCGCGAGACGGTAAGGAAGCCCCAAGGAACAACCCTTGGGGCTTTCTCGTTAGGGCTTGTGGACAGGCCCCCGCAGTTTTCGGCCCGAATCGTGATTAGATCGCTCCCTCCCATGACCGAGACCCTCGTCGAATTCGAAGCCCTGACTGTTCGCTACGGGTCCCGGGTGGCTCTCGATGCGGCGTCGGGGCGGTTCGCGCGCGGGGCCACCGGCCTTCTCGGCCCGAACGGGGCAGGGAAGACCACGCTCCTCAAGGCCCTCCTGGGGTTTCTCTCTCCCTCCGCGGGTCGAATCGAGGCCTTCGGCCTTTCGCCCTCGGTTTCCCCGCTCGAAGTCCGGCGGCGCATCGGCTACATGCCCGAGGTCGACGCCCACCTTCCCGATCTCACCGCGGTGCAGACCGTGGCCTTCGCGGGCGAGCTTTCGGGCCTTCCCCAGAGCGAGTCGATGCGACGCGCCCACGAGGTCCTCCAGTTCGTGGGCCTCGGAGAAGAGCGCTACCGCAAGGTCGAGACCTACTCGACGGGGATGAAGCAGAAGGCCAAGCTCGCGACCGCGCTCGTTCACGATCCGGAGATCGTCCTGCTCGACGAGCCCACCAATGGCCTCGATCCGGCGGGCCGCGAGGAGATGCTCCACCTCATCGGCGACATCGTGACCCTGCGCGGTCTGTCCGTCGTGCTTTGCTCTCATCTCCTGCGCGATGTCGAGAAGGTGTGCGAGAGCATCCTGGTGATCTCGCGTGGCGCCATCCGGACCCAGGGACGGGTCGAAGACCTGAAGAAACTCGATCGCGACTGGTACGTGGTCCGGGTCAAGGGCGAGACCGACAACTTCGTGGCCGAGGTGCGGAAGCGGGGCGGGGAGGCCCAGCCCGGTCCGGATGCCTGGCGCGTGGCCCTTCCCGATGGCGCCACGGTTTCCTGGATCTTCGACGCCGCGACCGCGAGTGGAACCCAGATCCGGCATCTGCGAAAGGCCGAGGACACGCTCGAAGACATCTTCCTTCGGGCCACCTCTCACGCGGCATGAGCTCCAGCCAGATCTACGAGCAGCACTATCGGAGGCTCGACGCCTCGATACCCCTGCGTTCCCAGCGGTGGATCCCCATCGCCCGCGAGGGCCTGAAGGCGCTCGTCGGGTTGCGCGCGTTCCTCGGCCTCATCGCCATCGCCTGGCTTCCGGTGTTCGGCCGACTGGTGCAGGTCTACTTCACCACCCGGTTCCCCGAAGCGCGTCGCGTGGTTCCCGTAGACGACAAGCTCTTCTTCGACTTCATGGCCCAGCAGATTCCCTGGATGCTCCTGATGTCCGCCTACGCGGGCGCCGGCCTCATCGCCAACGACATGCGCACCGGCGGCCTGCTTCTCTACCTCTCGAGACCTCTCACCCTCGGCGACTACATCCTCGGGAAGGTCTCGATTCTCTTCGCCTCGCTCTCCATGGTGACCCTGATTCCCGGCCTGGTGCTCTTCATCGGAGCCCGGTCCCTGGCCCCCGACGTTTTGGGCGATGCTTCGCACCTCCTGCTCTTTCCCAGGATCATCGCCTTCGCCCTGGTCATGATCCTGCCCACCACCGGCCTGGTTCTGGTGATGTCGGCGCTCGCCCGCAATCCACGGTTCGCGGGCCTCGGGTTCTTCTTCGTCTTCGTGGGAACCACGGTGGCCCAGGGAATCGCCTGGCAGGCCACCCGCAGTCCCTACGCCGGCCTCGCTTCCATTCAAGCGTGCATGCGTCGCGTCGGCGAGTGGATCTTCCAGGTCAAGCCCACGCGCATGACCGCGGACCTGCCGGCGGAATGGGCCCTCCTGGTTCTGGCCGTGCTCTGCCTGGGGTGCCTCTTCATCCTCAAGACCCGCGTGCGCGCGGTGGAGATCGTCAAGTGACCGCGCGCGTGGTCTTCAAGAAGGCCTCCCGCTGGTACGGACCGGTGATGGCCCTGAACGACGTGAGCTTCGAACTCGGTCCCGGCGTCTATGGGCTCCTCGGGCCGAATGGGGCGGGGAAGAGTTCGCTCCTCAAGCTCGCGAGCGGTCAGCTGCGCCCGAGCCAGGGCACGGTGGAGCTCCTGGGCCGGCCGGCTTTTGGGTCGCCCGGCGTCTTTCATTCCGTGGGCCTGTGCTCCGACACCGACGCCCTCTTCGAGGATTTCACCGGCCTTCAGTTCGTGAGCGCGCTGCTGTCCCTGAACGGTTTCGACGAGACCGAGGCCAGGAAACTCGCAACCGAGGCCATCGAGACCGTCGACCTCAAGGACGCCATGCACCGCAAGGTGGGCGGGTACAGCAAGGGCATGAGGCAGAGGATCAAGCTCGCGCAGGCCCTCGCTCATCGGCCGGAGGTCCTGTTCCTCGACGAGCCGCTCACCGGGATGGACCCGCAGAATCGCAAACGCATCTCCGACCTCATGCGGCGTCTGGGCGAGGAGGGCCGTACCGTCCTCGTCTCCACCCACATCCTCCACGAGCTCGAGCAGGTCACTCGCCGGGTTCTCCTGATCCATAACGGCCGCGTGCTCGCCGAGGGCGACCTCGGGGAAATCCGCGACCTCCTCGACCGCCATCCCCGTTCGGTGCGCATCAAGGCCGCGGATACGCGCGCGCTCGCACGCGAGCTGGTGGCCCTGCCCGACCTCGTGTCCTTGAACCTGGAGGACGCGACCGGCCACCTCCTCGCCGAGATCAGGAAGCCTGATGCCTTCTTCGCGAGGGTCCAGGAACTCTCCGCCACGTGCGGGGTCCTTGAGATGTGGGTGACCGACGAGAACCTCGAGTCCGTGTTTTCCTATCTGGTGGCCAAGTGACGACCGACGATCAGGCCCTCCCCATCCGCCCTTTGTGGCCCGCCGCGAAGGACGTGTTCTTCATCTCGATCGAGCGCATGCTGCCCCGGCCCCGCAGTTTCTGGGTATTCGTGCTCCTGGCCCTGCCCGTGTTCCTGGGCGTGCTGCTCAGAATCTATCCGCCGAAGGGCCTCCCGCTCACCGGGTTCGAACTGTACGGGATCGTCATCGCCCTTTTCTTCGTCCGGAATCTCCTGCCCCTGGTGGCGCTGCTCTTCGGATCCGCGCTCATTTCGGATGCCGTCGACTCCAAGACCCTCACCTACTTTCTGACCCGACCCATCTCGAGGTTGTCGATCTTCCTGGGCGAGTTCATGGCCTACGTCGTCACCGTGCTGACTCTGACCGTGCCTTGCGTGGTCCTCACCTACCTGGTGCTGTGCGTGGGCACCCCCCAGGGCACCGGCTTCGGGGCGCCAGACCTCGTTCAGGACCTTGGCGCCTGCGCGCTCACGCTCTTCACCTACGGCGCGGTCTTCGCGCTCCTCGGAGTGAGTCTCAAACGACCTCTCATTCCGGGTCTCCTCTTCCTGTTCGTCTGGGAGGGCTTTGTCGCCAACTTTCCCGGCGATGCTCCGAACTACACCCTGACCGCCTACGCGCGTTCTCTCATCCGGCACCGGCCGTCGGAAGAGGGTCTGGCGCAGATCTTTTCGAAGTTCTTCCCGGTCGGCGAATCCGTCCTAGTTCTTGGAATCGTGGGAGTTGTGTCCCTGGCCCTGGCCATATGGATCTTTTCCAGACGCGAGTACGTTATCTCCTCATGAGAGCGTGGGAATTGGCTCCTTCAGGCCGCCCATGCCACAGTAGAAGCCTTCTTCAAGGGAGTTCACCAACATGAACCGATCTCGCCGACTCATTCTCACCGCCGCCGCCATCTCCGTCCTCGGCATCGGTGCTGCCTTCTCCACCCGCCTGACCGGCACCGCCCGCGCCGCCCTTGGCCCCGTCCCGCCCGAGGCCCTCGCCCTTCCCGCCGACAGTTCGGTGGTGATGGGCTTCGACGTGAGGGCCCTGACCGGTTCGCAGTTCTATGCGAAGTTCGGGGGCGAGGGGGAGCCGGGTCACGTGGATGCCCTGGCCGAAATCGAACGCAAGACGGGCCTCAATCCCGCGCGGGACATCGACTCCGTCGTGATCGCCATCCGTGCGAGCGCGACCGAACCCAAGGCGGAGGGCGCGCGTCCGCATCACCCCGAGAACGCTCTGGTGTTCGTCACCGGTCGCTTCGATGCCGCTCGTCTCGAATCCTCTCTTCCCGAAGCCGGCAAGGCCACCAAAGAGCGCCGGGACGGCGTCACCATCTATCGGGAAGCCACCGGCAAGTCGAACGGTGTGGTCGCCCTCCTCGATGCCGGCATCCTCGTCGCCGGCGACGGGGCCTCGGTTGAGACCTTCCTGGCCAACCGCTCCACCGGCCACGGGATCCGCGACAGCGCGCAGCTCGTGTCCCAGCTCGAGAGCATCGAACCCGGCTCGACCTTCTGGGCGGTGGGCGGGCCCTCGGTCCTCTCCCGCATGACTTCCGAGGTGGGCGGCCCGGCCGCGAATCTTCCCGCGGTCAAGCAGGTGGTGGCGTACGGCCATCTCGATCCCGAGGTCGGCATGACCGCCACCGCGGAAGCCGCGGACGCGAAGTCCGCGACCAAGATCGCCGACGTCCTTCGTGGTTTCTCCGCGATGCTGTCGCTGCAGGCGGGGCAGAAGCCCGAGTTCGCCCAGATCGCCGACTCGATCTCCGTCGCCACCGAAGACGAGAAGGTCCACGTCAAGGCCACGATCACCCACGAGCTGATCGAGTCCTTGAAGAAGTCCGCGATGTCGGCTCACGCGAAGAAGGCCGCCGAGTTCGAGATCCACTGACAGGCTCCTCCAAGAGACCCCGGGGTGACCGACCGTCGTCCCGGGTGAAGGCCCCGCGCAGACCGCGGGGCCTTCGTGTTTTCCGCCCTCCCTCGTCGCACCGACTATCCTTCGGCCAATGTCCGATGACGAGCGCCTCGATGTACGGGTGGCCCGCGACTTTGGCCTCTCGAGGAGGAAGGCCCAGGACGTGGTCGGCGCGGGCCAGGTGGACGTCGGCTCCCTGAAGATCCGGGACGCAGGTCACCGCGTCCAGCCTTCCGAGTCCGTCGCGTACCACCCGAATCGCCGCCGCGAAGTCTCGATCCGCCTCAGTCTGAAAGCCGCGTATCAGGACGAGCACCTCGTGGTCGTGGACAAGCCGCCGGGCCTCCTGACCGTACCCACCGAGGGAGGAACGCATGACGACAGTGTCCTGAGTCGGCTGCGCGAGGACCTGACCCGGGTCCGCGGGCCCCGCGCCTATGTGGGCGCCCTGCACCGGCTGGACCGGGGCACTTCGGGGCTCGTCGCCGTCGCCCTGTCCAGGGAATGCCACGCGGCCGGGCGAGCCGCCTTCCGGGAACATGCCTTCCTTCGACGGTACCTGGCCCTCGTGGAAGGCGTCCCGAAGGCCTCTTCCGGCACCATCGACCTTCCCATCGCGGACGAGTACGAATCGGGCAAACGCCATATCGCCAGGGACGATGACGAGCCGCAGCGCCACGCGGTCACCCACTACCGCGTCAAGGAGCGGTTCTTCCGGGGGGCGCTTCTCGAGGTCGAACTGGACACGGGTCGCCAGCACCAGATCCGCCTCCACCTGCGCGCGATCGGCCACCCCATCGTGGGCGATGGCCTCTACGGCAGCAAGGAACGAGCGGCCGGAATCCGGCCCTTCCTTCACGCCTGCAAGCTGTCCTTCCCGCATCCACTCACCGGACAGCCCATCGATTGTGAAAGCGAGCCACCCGGAGACTTCGCGGACGCGCTCAAGCGATTGCGTGGGGCGGGCTCGAGGCGGTAGAGAGCCCTCGCGCGCTCAGGGCTTCTCGAGGATCCGAAGCTCCGGCAGGCTCCAGCCCGCGGCACTCGTCCCACCGGTCTGGGGCAACAGGCTCACGCCGAGCACGCGCTCTCCGCCGAGGACGAAACCGATGACGCCCGCGCGCGGGTCCTTCAGCAATCCTTCGACGAGCTGAACGAGATGCGCTCCGTCCCAGCGCGCGGCTTCGACCCATTGGCCGTCCTCACGCAGTACCGCGACGCGAAAGCGAGTCGGCCAGGCGCTCTCGTGCCGAAGCACCAGCTCGACGCCGGAGACGGCGATGGGTTCGACGAACCTCGCTTCGATGAATTCATCCCCCCGGAGGGGACGGCCGAGCACGTAGCTCGTGTCCGTCCGGTCGTCGAAGGCCTCGCCGGCATCGCCTTCCTTGGTGCGCAGTTGCAGCCGCGTCGAAGCCACCCGCGCTCCCCGCGGACGCGGCGCGGCCACGACCGCGCCCGCCGGGTCGAATCGGTACACGCTCTCTCCCGCCTCGGAAAGGGAGCCCGCTTCCCAGGGCCCGAATCGCGCCTCCCGCGACAGGCGACCGGACCGCGCGGCGAGGGCGGCGTTCGCCACCACGTCGAGACCGGCATCCGCCACCGCTTCGGCGAAGCGCCGTTCGCGGTCCTGCGGACCGAAGTTGAAGATCTGATTACGAAGGTCCGGAGCGATGTCGCGTCCTTCGTGGACGATCACCCGATGCACCCCGATTCGATCGAGGACGGTCAGGCAGGCCTCGGAAGGGAACTCGAGAAGCGCGCGACGGACCACCTTCGAGAGCAGGGTCGGGTAGGCGGTGTAGCCGAGCGGCTCCCGCTGATGGTGAAAGACCGCGAAGAACATCTCGATGGTTTCCTGCCGGATCAGCGCTTCGCCCCGGATCGGGATCTCCGCGACCGGTTCGGGAGGCTACGCGGCCAGTCACTTGTAGACCGCGGGAAGCTCGGCGGGCCTGGGCATCTCGGTGGTGAGTGCTATGGGCGAAAAATGCTCGAAGATCGCCATCGTGGCGAGGGCGATGGCCGCGCCGCGCCGCCCGGCCCCGGCCAGTCTTTCGATGCTGACCGCTCCGAGGAGGCCGACTCCAAGCATGACGAACAGACCGAGGCGCTCGGGAATCCTGACCAGCTTGAATCCCGGCACATAGTCGTAGAGAAACCCGTAGGGTCCGGGCCCGATATCCGTTCCCGCGACGAGCAACCGGTCTCCCAGGGACAGGACCACGAGGATTCCGACCAGCACGGCCGCGCCCATCGTCCATGCGCGGTGCTTCGAGGCCGTCCCCGCCTTTCGCAGGGAAAGGAGCAGACCGACGAGAGCGAGGCCGAGCGCCGCGAAACCGACGAAATGAGGACCCTGCTGCTGCAACCGCGCCGGCGGACCGATGGAACCCCAGACCCAGTTCGACGGGGAAGTCGAGAAGTAGTGGAGCAGATCGATCCCCTTCGGCCTCGAGCGGACCAGCTCGAGACCGCTCATCGTCCTCAGGTACGGAATGAGGATGGGAAGAAATAGAAGCACCGCCGCCAAGCCCGGAACGACGAGACCGGAAATGCGGGAGAGGGCCAGGCGGGGACGCGCCGCGCTCCAGATGAGGATGACCAGCGAGGAGAGGAGCACGCCGTACAGCAGGTGATAGTTGGCGCAGTAGCCCTGGAGCAGGAGGAAGAGCGCAAAGCGCCACCGCGCCGCGTTCGCTCCCGTTTCAAGCCATTCGACCAGGGCCCCGAGGGCAAAGGCCACGAAGCCGTGGCTCACGATGTTGAGTCTTGGGGCCTCGTTGATGGCATAGGTGTGGAAGGCGAACAGGGCCCCGGCATAGGCCGCGGGCCATCGGCCAAGCCCCAGGGCCAGGGCCAGCGACCTTCCCCCGAAGGCCGCCCATACGAACGCGATGAGGAGCGCCGCGTTGTAGGCGAGGACGGGATTGCCGGAGAGCCAGAGCACGGGGGCGGCCACGGCGGAGGGGAGGAGCCGATGGTCGGTGAGGGTCAGGGCATTCGGTTGGGGATGGAGGAATCCCGCGTCGAACAGGTGCCCGGGATCGGACACGATCTGCCGGCCCAGGAAGCCCACGATGGCGACACTCTCGAGAGAGTCGCCCACGTAGGCGATGCGCGAGCCCGGCGAGAGGCTTTGCGGGAAGAGAAAGATGACGGTCAGGATCGAGTAGGCAAGCCCTTCCAGGAGCGGCAGACGACGGAATCGATCCACGGCGCGGGGCATCGGGCCCGATTCTCTCAGGCGTTTAGACTCACTTCCTCTTGCTTTCTCCAAGCGACGCCCATGGCCCCGAGCGGCCGGCCCAAGGATCCTTGTCCTGGGTCCAGGGAGCCTCCCTGGCCGTCCTCGCGTCTCTGGCGAGCCTCACCCTGATCGGCTATCGGTTCGGGGACAGCAATCATGGGATCACGGTTCCGATCCTCAAGAGGTTCATCGACCGATCGCTCTACCAAGGCGACCTCCTGGTCGCGACCGGCGACCGGTTCCCCACCATCTTCTACCGGCTCCTTGGCGCCCTTCTTCCTTCCACCGACTGGATTCCCTTCGCGTTTTTCGCCCTCTACGTGGTTTCGATCGCCCTCACCTATGCGGCGGTCTACCGAATGGGGGTCTGGGCCGCGGGAGGGGACCGGGCGACCGGCGTCGTGGCCGCTCTTCTCTCGATGCCGGTGCGCACGAGCCTGGCCGGAGAGGCGCTCTATCGCGTCGCCTTTTCCCACTCCCACCTCGCCTCCGGCCTCGACCTGATGGCCCTGGCTTTGTTCCTCGAGGGCCGGAGGATCGCGCCGCTCCTGATCCTGTCGCTGGGTGTCTACAACCACGCGCTGTATTCCCTCTACCTCCTCGTTCCCTTCACCCTCATGATCCTGTGGGAGGCGCGGTCCCAGACCCGGAGGACGACCTTCATCCGGCTCGCCGTGGCCTGGCTGCCCGTGCTGCCCTTCCTCGTCAATGCGGTGGTCCAGGGAAGGCCGATGACGCGGGAGTGGCTGGAACTCCTGATCCTCCGTTCCTCTCACCACTCGTTTCCCGGGACGTTCGGCGACGCCCTTCCCGACGCCACGGTGTGGCTGCTCCTGGGCATCGCCGCGGCCACCCGGTCGGAGCCCGGCCGCCTCTTCAACCTCGGAGTATTCGTCTTCGCCACCGCCTTGCTGTTCGTGGGCGGGACGGTGTTCACCGAATACCTACCGCTCAAGGCCGTCCTCCAGTTTCAACCCCACCGGATCTGGCGATTCCTTTCGGTCATCCTGCTCGCCTTCATGGCCGCGGACATGGTCCGCCTCTGGCGGACCTCGCCCCTGATGCGGGTGGTGTCGACCCTCTACTTCCTGAGCATCTTCGCGACCGGCCTGGAGCAGCTCGGCCCGCTGGTGCTCATCGCGGTGTTCGCGGCCAATCAGCCGCCGCTTCCCTCGTGGATCCGCCTGCTCGGGGCGGGGGCGCTCGTCATCCTCGAATGGCCCGATCGCACGGTGCAGTGGACCGACTATCTCGTGGAGTTCATCCGGCGATTTCAGAATCCCGCGATCTTCGCCATCCTCGGCGTGGCCCTTATCGTGGGCTTTGCGGCCGCGGAGAAGAACCGGGGACGCGCGCGGGCGCTTTCCGTCCTCGCCCTTCTTCTGACCCTCGGACCGCTCTTCGTCGATAACTACCGGCGGCAGCAGGTGCGCGTCGAACAGGGCTCCTTCCGCGCCGCGCAGAACTGGGCTCGGGAGCACACGCCCAAGAGCACGGTTTTCCTGACCCCGCCCAAAGAGGCGGGATTCCGCGTGTTCTCCGAGCGCGCGATCGTGGGCGAATGGAAGGATGGAACCCAGCAGTACTTCGACGACACCTTCGCGAAGGAATGGGGACGCCGGATGGAGATCGTGATGGCCCAGGAGTACGGGAAGTACTCGGACGAGGAGATCGTGGCCATCGCGAGGCGCTTCGGCGCCGACTACATCGTGGGCCAGGGCCGCCGCCGCAATCTTCCCCTGGCCTTCAACGGAGGAAGCACCGTCATCTATTCGCTTCCGCCGCTTCGTTGAACCCCTGAGAAGTCAGGGCACGACGCGCCGGTAGATCTGATACTCCGCCGCCTGGCCTTCCTCGGAATTCACCCACTCGTATCGCGGGTCCTTCCGAAGGTCGAAGCGCATCGCGGAGCGCCGGTGGATGACCACGAAATCGAACGGAGCCTTCGAATACAGGCGGTTCAGGCTCTCCATGGTGTCGACCCCGCTCCACACCACCTCGACGGGGAAGTTGCGGAAGCCGTACAGGAAGTACCGCCCGCCCACCACTCGCCGCGGAGCAAACCGCTTCGTGCGCGTCTCGATGAAGGTGGCCGCCCGGTCCTGGTCCTCGAGATTCGTGCCCTTGTACCGGTTGAACGCGGCGATCTGCCACGAATCGAGGAAGAGGCTCGATGAAACCAGGGCCGCCGCGAGGAGGCCCGCGTGGAGGGCTCTCATCCTCAATCCGCACAGGCCGATGACGAACAACGGGGCCATGGGCATCAGGGCTCGCGCTCCGCCCCACACCCCGCCTCGTTCCCGGACCACGTAGACCACGATCATGGCCGCGAACAGGAGGGCGGTCGAGACCAGGGTCGCGCGGACGAACGAACGTTCGCGCGGGTCCAGCCGGGAGCTGGCCACGAGGCTGATCACGGCCAGGCCCAGCAGAAAGAGAAGAACCGCGTCTTCCGCCCGCTCGAACGGATTCGAGGTGACGAGCAGTTCGAGATTGATCCGCGCGTTCTTCGCGATGATCGAGACCAGGGTGGAAATCGGCTCGGGGTTCCTGAGCGCCTCCGTGATGGCGCTCGGGTACAACGCATTGGGATGGACCGCGCGGTTTCTCGACAGCGGCGGCAGGAGGGTCACGAAGCAGAGCAGGAATCCGGGCAGGAAAAACCTGAGGAACTTCCGCAGGCCCAGGCGATGGGCGAACACAGGTATGGCGAAAAGCGCGGTCTCGCGGAAGAGCAGGGAGGCGCCGGCCGCGAACCCGAGGACGAAAGTGGCGCCCGCGCCTTCGATCCAGACCGTCGCGGCGGAGAGAACCATCAGGGCCGCCGCGGTCACGTGCTCCGGGTAGGCGACGGCGAGATATCCGGGGTAGGGGGGAAGAACCGCCACCAGGGCGGCCGCGGCGAGGCTCCGCCGGATCGAGAAGAAGGCCCGGGCCAGGATGAAGGCGGAGAGCACCGTGATCCCGTAGCAGAGGACATTCACGGCTACCGCGGTGTCGAAGGAATAGCCCCGCCATGAGCCCGCGGCGGCGAGGACCAGGGCGTAGCCGGGCAGGTGAACATCCCGGTGGGGATAACCGATCGCGTCGATGCTCGATGCGAGGTAGAAGTTGGTGTTGAGGGTGGCTCTCTCCCCGATGTTCCGGGCGAGAGTCAGGTAGATCCACTCGTCGGGCCAGCCCATCTGCGGAAGGGCGCGGCCGAGCGAGGCCCGGGTGACTCCCGCCACCAGCAGAATCAGCAGGAGAACCGCGCCGATGGTGCGAACGCGGGTGTTCATCTCAGAAACCGGAGCGTGTTCGCATGGAAGCCGTAGTCCACGACGCGCAGGTAGAGGAAGGTGAGCACGCTCAGCGCGGCCAGGGCGATCCGTAGGGGACGCGACTCGAGGCGGGCGATCGCGATCGCGATCACCAACGCGAGGGCCGGGGCCACATAGAAGTCCTCCTTGGCCCAGCGCAGCAGGACAGGCAGGCCCCACGGCTCCTTGAGCAGCATGATGCCGGCCCAGGCCGACAACCAGGCCAGCAAGAAAGAACGGACCACGGCCGAACCGCGGGCGATCACGAGCCCGGTCGCGGGGATCGCGGCGAGGAAGGGAACGAAAAGCCCCAGTCTCCACAGTCGCAGGCTTTGCCTCGATTCGTTGTGGAAGATGAAGAAAGTCCTTCCCGGATAGGGATCGGAAGCGAGAGGAGTCTTTCCGCCGCCGAGGAGGCCCGGGAGGTAGTGCCCGTAGTAGAGGACGAGAGCGATCGCGCCACCCGCGCCGAGGGCCAGCGCGACCGGCCGCAGCAGGCCCCGGGTCTCCTTTCCACTCAGCAGGAACGCCATCATCGCCGTTCCGAACAGCGCGTAGAACAGCGGCGTGCTGGAGTATCCAAGCGCGCCCAGTCCCAGGAGCAGAGCCGGGACCTTCCATCGTCCGGGCCGATCCAGTTCGGGCAGGGCCAGGCCGAAGGCGAGGAGCGAGCCGAGGCCGAGAGCCCCGCCTACCACCGCGGGAGAATGGGCCCGGCCGAGGTGGTGGATGGTCGCGAGATCGAGCGCCATCAAGGTGGCGGCGAGGAACGCTCCCGTTTCGGTGGAGGCCCGGAGGGCGAAGGCGAGGATCAGGGGCAGGAGGAGCGAAAGACCGAGCGCCTCGATCGCATTCATTGACCAGTGAAGATCCAGGCCCAGGACATGAGCCCCGTAGAACAGGACGTAGGGCAGGGGCGAGTAGGGGATCGCGGGACCTCCGCCCAGCGTCTCCGTGGCCGAGCCTCGGATCTGCGAGGGCGTCGGGTAGTGCGACCCGTAGCGAAACCAACCCTCGTAGGTCATGGGGACGTCGGCGAGATCCACGGTCCGCCAGATGTGGATATCCAGGTCCGCCGGGGAGTGATTGGGCAGGAACGAGAGAAGGCCGCAGGCGAAGACCATCAGCGAGCCGAGAAGGGCGAGGAAAGCGATCGAAGCGCGGCGAAGTCTCAGCCCCCGGCCGATGAGGGAGATCACGGCGGCACTGGCCGCCACGAAACCGATCAGCCGGGGCAGGGCGAGAGATATCGCTACCGGGTCGTGGAACAGGAGCGCCGACAGAATCACCGGCGCGATGACCGCGGCGACCGCTGCCCAGGCGCCGCCGGCCGTGAACGACGCCAGGGCGACGAGGAGCAGGACGAGCAGGCCACCCGCCAGCCGCGATGTCCAGGGGAGGTCGAAACCCCGCTCGCTCCTCACCGTGACTTCGTCGATGTAGCGCCGGAAGTTGGAGAGGTCGGACCGTCGCACCAGCGGGGCATCTTCGAATCGGACCAGGAGATCGAGGCCAGGGAGGTCGAGGTTCCCCGCGATCGCGCTTTCGCCCCATGGACCGGGGGCCACGAACGTCCCTCCAACCACGGTTTCGCCCCGAAGGAGGTCGACCCGGGTTCTGACCGTGGTGTCCATTCGGATCCCGAGGCGGAATGGGCCCCGGGGCCGGATTGGCAGTGACAGCGTCGATTGAGGGGCTTCCAGCTGCCGGAAATAGAAATCGCGACGGGCATCGGCGACCTCGGCGTCGGGCAGCGCCCACACCGCCGAGCTTGGCCCGAGACCGGACATCATCAAGGGGCCGCGAGCGCCGCCCAGGGGAATGCGGATTTCGCGTCCGACGTTGAAGGACAGGCTCGCCACGCCGAGGAGAAGACCCAGCAGCAGGACGGAGGCCAGTCGCATCACGACCTGTATCGGGCCACCAGGCGCAGATAGGCGAGCGAAGTCTTGAGGATCTTCATCTTGCTCTTGCCGATCCGTCGCGAGCCGTCGAGCACCATGGGCACTTCCGAGATGCGCAGCTTCAGTTTGGCCGCCAGGTGCAGGATCTCGATCTGGCTCTCGAAACCGTTCGACTCGAAAAGCCTCGGGCCAAAGCTATCGCGAAGACGAAGAAGCGCCCGGCCCTGGTAGATCCGGAAGAAGCTCGATAGCGTCGCGAGGCCCGACAGGCCCAGGGTCTGCTTCACCAGGCCGTTCGCGACGTGCGACAGGCCCACGCGATGGAGCGACGTGCCCTTGACGCCCCCCCCGAAGAGGTAGCACGAGGCGAGGACGATGTCGTCGTCCTCGTGGCGGATCCGGCTCAGCATCCGCGGCAGGACGGCGAGATCGCTGGTCCCGTCACCCTCGAGGGTCAGCACCAGGTCTGCAGGAGAGAGCGTCTTCATGACTTCGGTGAAGCCGGTCCGGAAGGCCGCGCCCGGACCGAGATTCCCCGGATGCGACACGGTTGCGATCTCCGGCCCCAGGCCCTTCAAGACCTCGACGGTGCGATCGGTCGAGCCGTCGTCCACGAAGAGGATGCGATAGGGGCCGGAGAGCTGGAGCGCTTCCTTGAGCCGGACCACCAGGCCCGCGATGTTCGGTTCTTCGTTCAGAACCGGAACGACGGCGTGAATCACAGGAGCCCGAGTCGCTGCATCGTCCCGCGCTGCCATTCGATGGCCCGGGGCAGCCCTTCCTCGAGGTTCACCCGAGCGCGGAATCCGAGGATCGCCTCCGACTTGGCGCCGTCGGGAATCCTCCGCTCCACGTCTTCGTAACGCCCGAAGGTCTCGTAGGGAATCAGGCGAACGTTCGGCTCCTGGCCGGGGCGGATCATCTCCGAGATCATGCGGGCCAGACTTTCGATGGTGATCTCGCGGTCGATTCCGATGTTCAGGACCTCGCCGTCCGCCTTCGGGGTGTCGATGGCGCGCACGAAGCCATCGACCATGTCGTCGATGAAGGTGAAGCTCCGGGTCTGCTGACCGGTGCCGTGGACCTCGAGGGCTTCGCCGCGAAGGGCCGCGCCGATGAAGACGGACTGCGGGCCTCCCCACCAGGTGATGTTCTGCTTCGGCCCATACCCGCCGAAGAGGCGAAGAGCCACGCCCTCGATGCCGTAGCGCTCCCGGAACGCGAAGAGGGCCTGCTCCTCGAACATCTTCGAGACCGCGTAGCTCCAGCGTCTCACCTTGGGCGAACCGATCACCGAGGCCGACTCTTCGTCGAAGGGAACCTTGGGATTCCGCCCGTAGCAGTCGGAGGTGGAGGCGAGCACCATGCGCCTGACCCCGCACTGCTGGACCGCGCGCAGAACGTTGAGGCCGCCCTCGCCGTTGATGAGCAGGGTGTCGAGGGCGTCCCCGTGGCGGGGGATCTTTCCCGCGGCCAGATGAACCACCACCTCGGCGCCTTCGAACGCCGCGCGCAAGGCGCCGGGGTCGAGGATGGTTCCCTGGTCCAGCCGGAAGGAGGGATGATCGAGCAGGGGTCCGAGGTTTTCGAGCGTACCGTGCGAGAGGTCATCGAGGCCGCGCACGACATCGCCCCGGTTCAGCAGTCTTTCGGTGAGGTTCGAGCCGACGAAGCCCGCAACCCCGGTAATGGCGATCCTCACGGAGGGAGTCTACCGGTTGGCGGTCGAGGAATCCCCGTGCCTTCAAGGGGTAGGCTTTCGCCATGGAACGAGTTCTCACCGTCGTCGGCGCGCGGCCCCAGTTCGTGAAGGCGGCGCCCCTCGTGGCCGCGCTCCGGAAACGGTTCGCGCACACCCTCCTCCATACCGGGCAGCATTTCGACGATGCCATGTCCGGGGCCTTCTTCCGCGAGCTTGGAATCCCCAGGCCCCAGATCCATCTCGGGCTCTCGGGCGGTTCCCACGGCGCCATGACCGGGGCCATGCTGGCCGCGATCGAAGCGGCGCTCACTCGAGTGAAGCCGGCGATGGTGATCGTGCTCGGCGACACCAACTCGACGCTCGCGGCGGCGCTGGCCGCGGCCAAACTGCACATCCCGGTGGCTCATGTCGAGGCCGGACTGCGCAGCTTCGACATGAAGATGCCGGAGGAGGTGAACCGCCGTCTCACCGATCACGTTTCGTCGCTCCTGTTCTGCCCCACCAAACTCGCCGCCCTCAATCTCGCCCAGGAGGGCATCCGTGAAGGCGTGTTCGTGGTGGGCGATGTCATGACCGATGTCCTCCGGAAGATGACCCGGCCGGCCCGCGCCGCGCTCGCGAAGATGGACGTGCCCGGGGATTTCTATTTCGCCACGGTTCACCGACAGGAGAACACCGACGACAAGGCCCGCCTGCGCGGCATTCTCGCGGGCCTCTCCAGCCTGCCTCATCCGGTCGTCCTGCCCCTCCATCCCCGGACCCGGGCGCGGCTCAAGGCCTTCCGGCTGCGCGTCCCCTCGAATATCCGAATCATGGGTCCGGCGACGTATACGGAATCCCTGGGTCTCACCCTCGGAGCCCGCGCGGTTCTGACCGACTCCGGAGGACTCCAGAAAGAGGCGTTCCTCCTGGCCAGACCCTGCATCACCCTTCGCGATACCACCGAGTGGATGGAGACCCTGGAGGGCGGAGCCAACCGACTGGTCGGAGCGGATGCGAAGACCATCGTCCTCGCGGTCCGGGCCATCGAGAGGAAACCGCCGAAGGTGAAGCCGGGCGTTATCTATGGCGACGGCCGGACCGCGGAACGCATTGCCCGCCTCGTCGAGACCTACCTCGAGCGCTGACCTCGGTCAGCGCTCGCCGCGGATCACCAGCTTGCCGAGGTGTCGATTGGAGGCCATGGCCGAAAGCGCCTCCCTCGCCTCCTCGAAATCGAACTCCCGCGAGACGATCGGCCGCAGTTGGCCGCCCCGCCCGAGCGCCATGGCGTCGTCCACCACGGCCTTCAGGGCCTCGGGATGGCGGAGGTTCCGGTAGATCGTGTATCCATGGACATCGATGTCCTTGCGCATCAGAGCCACGAGATTCATCTGCGAATCCGCGCCCGCCATCAGGCCGTAGTAGAGGATGTGGGCCTCGACCCCGGCGGCTTCGAACAGCGGCGCCACGTTCGCATGCCCCACCGGATCGAACGCGATATCGAAGCCCTTGTCCGCAGTGACTCGCCTGATCCCGGGTGCGATGTCCTCCGGCCGCGGAGCCACCACCACTTCGTCGGCCAGGGGACGCAGCGCATCGGCCTTCGCCGGAGACGTGGTCACCGCGATGGCGCGGGCGCCCCAGGCTCTCGCGATCTGAAGCCCGGCCACTCCCATCGCGGAAGAGGCGGCGGTCACCACCACCTGCTTCCCCTTGCCGAGCCCCGGCCTCAGCCCGACCACGTGCGCGGCGCCCACCATGGTCAGAGCGCCCACCCAGAACGAGGCGCCTTCGGCATCGGAGAACTCTTCGGGAACGGGAACGAGGGCATTCGCGGGATAGACGCCCAGGCTGCGATAGGTGCCCATGTTCTTGTAGTCCACCCGACCGGCGAGCAGGGCGACCCGATCGCCGACCTTCGGCTCGAAGCCCGCCACCGCGGAAGGCGATGCCTCTCCGCCGCCATACGCGACCAGTTCGCCCACGCCCTCCTGACCGAGAAAGCACCGACCCTCGGGCCTGGTGAGGTATCGGCCCGCCATGTAGGCGAGATCGGATCGATTGAGGCCGATGGCCTTGAGCTTCACCAGGACCTCTCCTGGCCCGGGGTCCTTCAACTCGTGAACGCCCAGCTCCAGAACCTCCGGCCCTCCCACTCTTTCGAAACTCCACGCGTTCGCTTTCATCGCTGTCGTCACACCTCGAATGATGGCTGGCGACGCGCACTATAGTTGCCGCGAATCACCATCCGTGGAGAACTCGATGAACCTTTCCCGTCCGCGAACCTCTCTTCTGCCCGCCCTGGTCCTGGCCGCCGCAGCCGCGGCGTCCGCCCCCGCGCAGACCGACCGGAGTCTCGAACCGCTGGCCCTCGTCCACGCGAACGTGCTCGACGTCCGCACCGGCCGGGTGGCCCCCAACCAGACCGTCGTGCTTCGGGCCGGGAAGATCGAAAGTGTCTCCGCGTCCGCCCCCGCCGCGGGAATCAAGGTGGTGGATCTCGCGGGACGGACGCTGGTGCCCGGCCTCGTGGATGCTCACACCCACATCGCGAACTTCGCGGCGGCGAGGCGCGCGCTCGAATCCGGAGTCACCACGGTTCGTAGTTCCGGGGTCTCGTTCTTCGTCGACGTTTCGCTCCGCGATCTCGCGAAGTCGGGGGCCATCGCCGGTCCGGACTTTCTCGCTTCCGGCTATCACGTCCGCGACCACCTTGCCGAAGAAGCGTTCTATTCGGACCCGTCGCTCTCCGATCTCATGGCCGGGGTGAAGACCATTCCCGACATCCGCCGGGTGGTGCGCATGAACCTCGCGCACGGCGTCGACTGGATCAAGATCAACGCCACCGAGCGAGCGGGAACGCCGGACACCGATCCCCGAAAGCAGATGTGGAGCGAAGCGGAGATCCGCGCCATCGTCGAGGAAGCGGCGACGAAGGGAGTCCGCGTGCAGGCGCATGCCCACGGGGCCGAAGGAGCCCTGGCCGCGGTGAAGGCCGGGGTTGCGTCGATCGAGCACGGCACCTACCTCACCGACGAGGCCCTCGACCTCATGAAGCAGAAGGGAACCGCGTTCGTGCCCACCTACTCGACGGTCATCGACCTGGCCGAGCCGGGCGGCGACTACGACCATCCCGTTCTCATCCTGCGCGGCCAGGCCATGCTGCCGCGCCTCGGGGACGCGGTGCAGCGGGCCTACAAGCGCGGCGTCCTCATCGTCACCGGCGGCGACACCAGCTACGGGCCCAACAGCATCACCCGCGTGTCCCACGAGGTCGCGAATTTCGTGAAACTCGGGATGACCCCGATCGACGCCATCCGCGCGGCCACCGTGAACGCGGCGATTCTGTTGAAGATGGAGAAGAGCATCGGCGCCATCGAGCCCGGCCTCGAAGCCGACCTCGTGGCCACCGCGGAGAATCCGCTCGAGGACGTGGGCACGCTTCAGGATCCCCTTCTGGTCGTGAGCAACGGCCGCGTGGCCCTCGACCGGCTGAACTTCGGGAAGAAGTGACGGGGAAGAAGGAGACCTCCTCGCTGTTCGAGGAGGAGCCGGCGGAAAGGCCCGCGGACCGCGGAGAGACGGAGCGGCGGAACGAGTCCAGGAAGGACGCTCCGCTCGCGGAGAGGATGCGCCCCGAATCGATCGGGGACATCCTCGGACAGGAGTCCCTTCTCGGTCCCGGCGAGCCCCTTCACGACGCGCTCTCGGGCGGCGAACTCTTCTCCATGATCCTGTGGGGTCCCCCGGGGTCGGGGAAGACCACGCTCGCCAACGCCATAAGGCACCAGACGAAATCCCGGGCGCACTTCGAAGCACTCTCCGCGGTCCTCACCGGGGTCAAGGAGCTGCGCGAAGTTCTCGCGAACGCCGCGCATCGGCGGAAGACCGCGCATCGCAAGACCATTCTCTTCATCGACGAGATCCATCGCTACAACAAGTCGCAGCAGGACGCTCTCCTGCCCGCGGTCGAGTCGGGCGACGTCGTGCTGATCGGCGCCACCACCGAGAATCCCTCGTTCGAAGTGGTGGGCGCCCTGCTCTCGCGCTGCCGCGTCTTCGTGGTCAAACCCCTCGACGGTCCGGCGGTCATGAAACTCATGCGCCGCGCGCTCGAGGACAAGGAGCGGGGCCTGGGGGAGCTCGGGGTCGAGATCGACGACAACGCCCTCATGTTCCTGGCCGAAGTCACGGATGGCGACGCCCGGCGCGCGCTCGGCGCCCTGGAAATCGCCGCCTCGCTCGCCCGGAATTCAGGCCGGATCGACCTCGCCCTCGCCCAGAAGGCGCTGTCCCGGAAAGCGCTCCTGTACGACAAGAGCGGCGAAGAGCACTTCAATCTCATCAGCGCGCTCCACAAGTCCATTCGCAACTCGGACGCGGACGCATCGCTGTACTGGCTCGCCCGCATGATCGAGGGCGGGGAAGACCCGCTCTACATCGCGCGCCGCCTGGTTCGTTTCGCTTCCGAGGACGTGGGGCTCGCTGATCCCCACGCGCTCACCCTCGCCATGGCCGCGCAGCAGGCCGTCCACTTCATCGGCCAGCCCGAGGGCGATCTGGCCCTCGCCGAACTCGTGGTCTATCTCGCGGCCGCGCCCCGGAGCAACGCGGTCTATGTCGCGTGGGGAGAAGCCCGCAAGGACGCACTCGAAACCCGCGCGGATCCGCCGCCGCCGTCCATACGCAACGCGCCCACGAAACTCATGAAGTCTCTGGGCTACGGCGAGGGATACAAGTATGCGCACGACGAAGCCGAGGGTGTGGCCGCCATGGAATGTCTGCCCGATCGATTGAAGGGCCGCGTGTATTTCAAGCCCACGACCAGGGGGCGCGAGAAGGAACTCGGCGAGCGGCTGGCCGCGTCGAAGGCGATCCGCAAGGGAAAAGGGTAGACGCGCTCCGGCAGGGGGATTCGTGCCGATTTGACTCTCCGGCTCGATAGGCGAAAATTTGGCGAATGTCTGTTCTCTCCCCTCGCCGGAAAATCCTCGAAGACCTTCTCGCCGAGAAGAGACTCCTCGGCGCTCCGGTTTTCGATGCGCCCCTCGAGCCCGAAGGGCGGGTGACCGGGACCCCGCACTGGAACGTCATTCTCGGCCAGGGCTTTCGGAAAGGGAGTGTGGGGGAGATCGTCGGGAGCGCTTCCTCCGGCCGCACCGCCCTGGCTCTCGCTCTCGCCGCCCACGCATCGCGCGAGGATCTCGTGGCCTGGGTCGATCCTCTCGATCGCTTTTCGCCGCAGGCCGCGTTTCACGCGGGCGTCGAGTTCAAGAATTTCGTCTGGCTTCGCGGAGCGTCCGCGAAGGAGCGCCCTCTCGCCGATGCCATCGGCGCGGCCCATGCCCTCGCCGCCGCGTCTCTCTTCGATGTCGTCGTCCTGGATTTCGCCGATGTGCCGGAACGTCTTCTCAAGGCCCTTCCCACCGCATGGAATGTCCGCCTGCTCCGCGCCTTCGAGTCGACGGAGACTGCGTGCGTGGTGCTCACGCGCTCGCACTGGGGCGCCAGTCCCCGCGGCCTGTCGATCCGTCTTCGCGCCGACAAGCGGGAGTTCGTGCAGACCGGACACGGGCGCCTGCTGAAGCGGCTGACCCTGGCCGCGACCCAGAACTGGCCGTTTCTCAAGACTTCAACCATTGACCTCGAGGTTCGCTCCCGATGAGCTTTGAAGTCTCCCGGCTCTTCGGTTGCGTGGTCGCTCCGGCGGAGCAGTTCGCGTCGCAGTTGATGAAACTCTCCCAGGATTTCACGCCGAGGTACGAGGTGGAGAAGGGATCCCTGGCTCTTCTCGATCTTTCCGGCCTGTCTCACCTTTTCCAGAACCCCCACGATCTCGGCGCCTCGATCAAGGCTTCGGCTCTGACCTACGGCATCGAAGAGCCGCGCATCGCCCTGGCCACGCGCCTTCAGGCCGCGAGGCGCCTGGCCCTCTTTCGTCCCGGCCTCTCCATCGCTCTCGATGAGAAGACCGAAGTGGAGCTTCTGGGCGCCCTGCCTCTCGAAAGCCTCGATCTCGACGACCGCACCCTGGCCCGGTTGCGGAACTGGGGTCTCCACAATTCGAGCGATCTGGCCCGCCTTCCCGCGAGCGATCTGCGCGCGCGAGGCGGGGTTGCGCTGGTGCGCGCACACGAGTCGTCCTCGGGCCGCGACGAACGCCTGCTCGTTCCCGTGGAGGAAAAACCGAACGACGGCCTCGGTCTCGATCCCGGCTTCGGCGTCGAGGACCTGACCCAGCTCGTCTTCCTGATGTTCCGGCTGCTCGACCCTCTTTGCGCGAAACTCAAGACGAGCGGCCGGGCCGCCACCGCGTTCGAAGCGACGCTCGCCCTCGAGAACGGAACCACCGATGTCCGCCTGATCCGATCGCCCTCGCCCTCCGCGGACCACGCGGCCTGGCGCACCCTGGTCCGCCTGAACCTCGAAGGCCGTCCGCCCGTAGCACCGGTGCTCTCCCTGTCGCTCCGCGCGGAGTCCACCAGCGCGCGCGCCGTTCAGTTCTCCTTCACGGGCGCCGGCCGCAGCAGTCCCGAGAAGGTGGCGAGTGCCTTGGCCCGGCTTCAGCGCTTCTTTCCGGAGGATCGCATCGGCTCGCCGCAGCTCTTGGACACGCACACCCCCGATCGGTTCGAACTGCGTCCTTTCGATCCGGTGGGAGAATCACGGTCGAAGAAGAAGGCCAAAGACCTGGCTGAACCCAAAGCCCGCCCGCCCGCATCCGCTTTGCGTGCGATCCGCCCCCCGGCCCATGCCCGCGTTCGTGTCGACCTGGCGGGCGCGCCGGTCTCGCTTCAGGTATCCGACCACGATCGCTTCCTGAACATCCGCGGCCGCGTGCAGTCGAGCGCCGGGCCCTATCTCCTCTCCACCCAGTGGTGGAACGAGGAAGCCTTCGCCCGTGAGGAGTGGGACGTGGAGATCGCGAGCGAAGGCGCCACCGCCGCGTACCTGATTTTCCGGGATCCCCGGAACGACACCTGGTATCTGGCCGCGGAAATCGATTGAACGTTTCGTTTTGACGAAGCGTCGATCCATCACTAGCCTCCGTTCATCTGAGGATCGATCCCATGCCCGCAAAGAAGAACGCCCCCGCGCTTGATTGCCGCGTTTCACTCGAGGAGATGCTCGCGGTCAGCGAGAGCATCAACCAGGGACTGCTCCAGGCCGTTGCCGAAGCCGCGTGGTCGTCCGCGCCGCCCTCGGGCAAGGGGCGGAGCATCGCGCAGTTGTTCGCCCACATCCACAACGTTCGCCTGATGTGGCTGGTCGCGCAGAAGCGCGATGATCTTCCCAAGAAGCTCGACGCCGAGACGATCACGAAAGCGGCGGTGCGCCAGGCCCTCGGAGAGTCGTCCGCCGCGCTGCGCGCGGTCATTCGCGAGGCCGCGCAGACGCCCGAAGGACGGATTCGGGATTTCAAACCGAATGTGGCTCATTTCGTGGCCTATCTCATCAGCCACGAAGCCCATCATCGCGGCCAGGTGACGCAACTCGTCCGCTCGCTCGGGCATGCGCTCGATCAGAAGAGCATGTTTGGAATGTGGCAGTGGAGCACCCACTGGCGGGAGGCCGGTTTCGAGGTTTGACCGTCGTCGTGGCTGGACTTGCTTGCCACATGTGCTAAGTTCCTAGGCCTTGGAGGTTGCGATGCTCCTATCGCTTGGGAGCCCGGCCTTGTTGGAGAGTGTCCAATGAGGAGAGGCTCAAGGCGACGGCATCGACGCAACAGGCAAGAATGGTCCCCCCAGGGCGCCCCGCAAGGGAGTCCCGGGCAACAGGGAAACCAGCCGCAAGGTTCCCGGGGACCAGTCAGGGACCCACGACAGGTTCCGGTTCCAACCGAAGGCGAAACGTTCCCATTCATAGGGATCGCCGAGGTCACCGAGAATGTCGGAGGGTTTGTACGGCAGGCGAATCAGAACTACCTGCCTTCGCGTGAAGACGTGGTCATTCCGCCCTCGGTGATGCGGGACTATGCCTTGCGCGACGGCACGCAGATTGAGGGTCTTTGCCGTGAAGCCTCGGGCGTCAAGGTCGTCGTAGAAATACAAAAGGCCAGCGGTCTTGAGATGGCGCAGTACAAACTACTGCCCCATTTCGCTGATCTCACGTCTATAAGTCCGGAAAAAGCCTTTCGTCTGGCCGATGAGCCAGGCGCGGAACTCACTTTGCGTGTTTTGGACCTGGTGGCCCCCATCGGCAAGGGCCAGCGCGGTCTCATTGTGTCCCCGCCCAAGGCCGGCAAAACCACGATCCTCGAGCACATCGGTCTCGCCATCGTGAAGAGCCACCCGGAAGCGCATCTCATGCTCATGCTCGTGGACGAGCGGCCGGAGGAGGTCACGCACTTCAAGCGGGTCCTCGGCCATGCCGCGGAGATTCTGGCCTCTACTTCCGACTCGGCTTCCGACGCCCACATTCGTCTCGCGCGTCTTTGTCTCGAGCGGGCGAAGCGCATGGTCGAAGCGAAGAAGGATGTCGTCATCCTCCTCGACTCCCTCACCCGTCTCGGCCGCGCGAGCAATCGCGAGACCGGCCCGGGCGGACGCACCATGTCGGGCGGCGTCGATTCGAGGGCCCTGCAGTTCCCGCGTCAGTTCTTCGGAGCAGCGCGCACCTGCGAGGGCAACGGATCGCTCACCATCATCGCCACCGCCCTCATCGAAACCGGGTCGCGCATGGACGAAGTCATCTTCCAGGAGTTCAAGGGAACCGGGAACATGGAGATCATCCTCGACCGTCAGATCGCCGAGCGGCGCATCTTCCCGGCCGTGGATGTCCTCAAGTCCGGCACGCGACGCGAAGAACTGCTGATGACGCCCGACGAATTGCGGCAGCGCCACACGTTGCGACGCGCTCTCGCGGAGATGAGTTCCATCGAGGCGGCGCAATTCCTCACCGATCGCCTGTCGAAGACGCAGACGAACCGCGGCTTCCTCGAGACCCTGGTTCCGCCGCCCACCACCGCGCGCCGCCTGCTGCGGTAGAGACTGGCCCTCAGGAGGCGTTCTTTCGCCGGGGTGAAATAATCCCGGTCATGAAAGCTTTTCGCGGTTTCCTGGTCCTGGCCTGGCTCGCCCAGGCGACCCTCGCCCACGCCGCCGATCCCCGCGTCGTGGTCGTGACCCTCGACGGTTTCCGCTTTCAGGAGATGTTCGGCGGCGCGGATGAGGCGTACTTCAAGCGGGACGCCAAGGGCGTGATCGATCCGGCCGCGAAGAAGTACGCGGGTGAGACCGCGGAGGCCCGGCGCGCCCTGCTGATGCCGTTCATGTGGAACGTCATCGCGAAGCAGGGCCAGATCTTCGGAGACCCGGCGCAGCAGAGCCGGTCGCACGTGACCAACGGCTTGTGGTTCTCCTACCCGGGATACAACGAGATGCTCTCGGGCGCGCCCGATCCGCGGGTCGACAGCAACAACAAGCTGCCTAATCCGAATGTCACCGTGCTCGAGTGGCTGAACGGCCGTCCCGGCTTCGCGGGAAAAGTCTCGGGGTTCGGGGCGTGGGACGTGCTGCCTTTCATCCTCAACACCGAGCGTTCCCATCTTCGCGTGGGCTCGGGGTTCACGCCCGTGCTCGATCCCAGGACCGCGCGCGAGCGCGAGATCAACCAGTTCGCGGCGGACCTTCCCCCGTATTGGAGCTATGGCACCTTCGATGCCCCCATGGTCGACGCGGCCATCGAGGAACTGAAGAGCCGGAGGCCGCGGGTCCTGTACATCATGCTGGGTGAAGGCGACGAGTGGGCCCACGAGGGCCGATACGATCTCTATCTCGATGCCACCAGACGCGCGGACCGTTTCATCGAGCGGATCTGGACCACGCTGCAGTCGCTGCCGGACTACCGCGGCCGCACCACGCTGCTCGTCACCACCGACCACGGCCGCGGCGCCACCATCAAGGACTGGTCGGACCACGGCAAGGACGTGCCCGCCGCGGAGGACACCTGGATGGCCGCCCTTGGCCCCGAAGTGCCGCCGCTTGGAGTGCGGAAGAACGTGACGGTGACGACCTCCCAGTTCGCGGCCACCATCGCGGCGGTGGTGGGTCAGGACTTCCACGCGGCCCTGCCGAAGACCGCCCCGCCCCTGCCTTTGCGCTAGTCTTGACCGGCACTGAATTGGAGGCTTTTGAAGCATGGAGAGCGAAACCCACCGCTGGTACTCGGACCGCATCGGACGGGATGTTCACGTCCGGGTCTACGGCCATTTCGGCCAGCCCATCCTGGTCTTTCCCACGAGCGGCGGCGACGAGAGCGAGTACGAAGGGCAGGGAATGTTCGATGTCCTCGGCCACCATATCCAGGCCGGCCGCGCGAAGTTCTTCTGCGTGAACTCGGTCAACAACGACTCCTGGTACAACAAGAACATCCATCCCGCCGATCGGGCGAAGTTCCAGGTGGCCTACGACTCCGCGATCGCGAACGAGGTCCTGCCCTTCATCGAGCACCACTGCAACCAGAAGGGCATCGCCATCACCACCACCGGCGCGTCTTTCGGCGCGTACCATGCGGCGAACACCCTCTTCAAGCACCCCACCCGCGTGCGCCGGTGCCTGGCCCTGTCCGGCGTCTACGACCTGCGCTCCTTCATGGACGGCTACTTCGACGACAACTTCTACTTCAACAACCCCGTCGACTACATGGCCAACCTGACCGACTGGAACATCCTCCAGTACCTGCACCAGTGCGACATCCGCCTGGCCACCGGCAACGGCCCGTATGAAGACAGCGGTCCGGCGCGGCGCATGTCCGCCATCCTGACCTCGCGGGGCATCCCCCATCACCTCGACGACTGGCGCGACCAGGGCGGCCACGACTGGCCCTACTGGAAGCACCAGATGGACGTCTACATCTCCAGGTTGTTCTGATGTCCCGCGCGTCGCGGCGCGAGGCCCTGCTGGCTCTGTCGGGCGCGGCCGCGACCGCACTCGCCGCATCGAGGTCCGCCGCCTCGCCACCGCCGCCCCCGCCTTCGCGGGACTGGAGCCGGATCCGCGAGCGCTTCGCGATCGAGCCGGGCCTCTCGTACCTGAACACCGGCACCTTCGGTCCGCCGCTCCTGGAGTCGCTCGAGATCGAGACGAAGGACCGGCTGGCCATGAGCCGCAACTACCCGGTTCATTTCGTCGACCACTACATGACGAAGCGCCTGCCCGACCTCGTGGGTCAGATGGCCGCCTTCGTCGGAGCCTCGCCCGACGAAGTGGCCTTCACCACCGGTTCGACCGAGAGCATGAGCTACATCGCGAACGGGCTCGACCTGCGCGAAGGGGACGAGATCCTCGCCACCACCCACGAGCATCAGGCGGGCGCTTACCCTTGGATCCTCGCGGGCAAGCGGCGCGGATGCCGGCTGAAGCTCGCCACCCTGAAAGCCCCGGTGAAGCGGGCCCAGGACGTGGTCGACGCGGTGGCCGCCGCGATCACGCCGCGCACGCGCGTTCTCTCCTTCTGCCACATCAACTACACCGACGGCTACATCATGCCGGTGAAGGAACTCGTGGCCCTGGGGAAGAGCCGCGGCCTCATCACCGTAGTGGACGGCGCCCAGGCCATCGGCATGCTGGACGTGAACCTCCGGGACATCGGGTGCGACTTCTACGCGGGCTCGCTGCACAAGTGGCTTGGGTGTCCCTACGGTACGGGTCTGCTCTACGTTCGCGAGGCCATGCGCGACAAACTCTGGCCGAGCGTGGTCGAGGGTTATGACGGCTGGGACGACACCGACTTCTACGGAGTCAAGGCGGAGGGCCCCGCGGTCAACTTCGGCGACCTGTGGCCCAAGGCGCTCCTCAAGTACTCGTCGAACTTCCACTACTTCGGTCCCCTCTTCTGGACCCTGCCCGCGGCCATCGGCGTCCAGCTCGAAATCGGGAAGAAGGAGGTCGAGAGCCGGATCCGCGAACTGGGACGCCACGCCCGCGCGGAGCTCACGAAGATCGAGAAGATCCAGGTGGTGACGCCCGAGGACCCGGCGTCTTACGCGGGGCTCGTCTCTTTCGAGATTGGCGGCGGCAGCACGTTCCAGTTCTCCCGCGCGATGCGTCTGGAGCACGGTGTGGTGGTCCGCAACGTGACGCACCGACCCATCCGGTTCGACGTCGTCCGCGCCTCGACCCATATCTTCAACACCGAAGAGGACGTGAACCGGCTGGCCGCGGCCATCCGCAAGAAGCTCGCCTAGTGCCGCGTCCGTCGAGCCTGCTGGTTCTTCTCTTCGTTGCGGCGAACGCGGCCGCGGCCGACGCGCCCAAGCCCGCCTGCGCGCTGATCAAGGCCTGCGTCCTGGCCGTCGAGATTCCCGCGTGCACGCCCGAACAGTCGCGGCCCATCGACGGTGTCGTCTACGACGCGCAGCGCTGTTCCGAGCCGCGGGACCTCCTTGCCCACGGGGTGACGCCCGATGCGGGGATGGGCCCCTTCGTCTACCCCTTCCTGGGCGGACGGTACCGCGTGGTCTACGACATCATGGGCGAGGCGCCCATCAGCGAGGCGAAGTTCGACATGCTCGCCCTCGATCTGCCCCTGGCCGCGAAGCTTGCGAGCCGATTCTCGAAGACGAAGTACACCATCCAGTACACGGACGCCGCGACGAAGCGCTTTCACGCCACGCGCGCGGACAAGCTCACGGGTGACGCGGAGATGCTTTTTCTCGACGCCGCGGAACGACGCCGGACCTACTACGGCTGGGGCAGTTCGAAATTCGGTCCGTGGAGGCTCAACGGTTCCGCCTACGTCGACGTCCGCATCCGGCCCGGCTTCAAGGATCCGAAGGGCATTGCCTACGACGTTCGCATCCGGACCGCGCCCGTCAATGCGATGGTGAACGCCATCATGGGCCTGGGCCTGTTCAAGGGCTACGTGGTCGGGCAGATCCAGGACACCATGAAGGATCTCGTGGGCGCGGCCGCGGCGTTGTCCACCCAGGGCGTGGAGTCGGTCCTCAAGGATCCGGCGTTCAGTCCCGAAGAGCGCGAGAAGGTGCGCGCGCTCGCGGCTCTGCCTTGAGCCGGGGGGGCGGAGGAGTCGCCGATCTCCGACCTCCTTTTTCTCGGGGTTAGGCGTCGCGCAGAGCGCGGGTGATGGGCATCCGCGCCGCACGCAGCGCGGTCAAACCCGGATTGCTTCAGCTACAATCCTCCAGCGAGGAGGGGCCATGACCGACGCTAAGGTCGAAGCGCAGCGACGGAGATGACGCAACGGCCTCGAATGATCGTGGGCGCTGTTGCCCTCGGGCTGGCCGCCGCGGCGTGGTTCGGAGCCCGCCGGGCCGAGCGAATCGCCGGCGAGGGCCTCGTCGCCATCGAACGAAGCACGTCGCTGCCTCTTCGAACCCGACCGCGCCCCTGGCGGTGGGCGACGGAAGCCGAATGGGTTGTCTCTGAGACCGCGCGGAACATCGTGTCCTGGGCGCGCATCGATTCGGCCCAGGATCCCGCGAACATGTCGCTCGAAGTTCACCGTCGAAACGGCTCCGCCGATCCTGGAGTTTTCGAGGTCTCGCTGAAGGAGGGAAATGAGTCTCGAGTCTTCCAGGTTCAGCCCGCCCTTCATATATGGGACCCCGACGCCTACGTCCCTCTGGCCCGGGCATTGTTGGGAGAGGGTGCCACCACGCACGGACCGTCCGCGGCCAGGCTGGGTGATCTCCTGCTCACCTCGGACACTTCGTCGATGCGCGAGGCAGACTCTCACCTCTTTGGCGAACTCAAAGCGCGGCCGCGGGACTCGCTTCTGCATGAACAGGCGGCCCTCCTCTGGACCGCGTACGCGCTTCGAAACTCGATGGGCGAGAGATGGGACGAGCGGCCGTTCTTGAACGGCCTGGTCGCGCATATCTCGCTGGCCCGCGCCCTGAGGGACGGAAAGCCCTCCGCTCTCGAGGGCCGGATCTCCGAAATTGCGCTTGATGTGTTGCTCGACCGTCAGACCAGCGCGGTCGAAGCGTTGGACCGACTCGAGGCGGAGCCAAGGGAGTTACACAAGGATGCCTGGGCTCGCGCTCTGCGCACGCGCGTCACCCACGATCCCCGGCCTGCGCGGGCGAGACGTCCTGCCACGCGTCTGGAGATGCTCGAAGCGTTGATTGCGGCGCGCCGCAGCCGGCGCGACTGCGAGACGTCGTACGACCTCTCTCGCAGCTGGGGCCTGCCGCGGGCCGCGGACTGGGCTCTCGAATCGGTGTCTTGCCTGGACCAGAGATACGAGGAGGCTTTCGGCGACCCGGTCGCGTTTCAGGCGCGCGACATCGCGGAGATGATGGAGCTCTCTGCGCCCGAGGCCACGGTCGTCGGCATCGCCAGGGCGCTTAGATCCGCCTCGGATGCGAGCACCCATCAACCCTCGAGACCCTCCTCCATGATTCCCGAGGGAGTCCGGGCCGACGCCGGTCTCGCGCGCCTCACCATGGCGCTGGAGGAGAAGATCGGTTTCCTGAAGAGTCGTGGTTTGCCGGACGAAATTCGAGAGACCGTCGCCGGGGCGCGGGATCTCCTCACCTCGCTGCCCGCGGGCCCGTTCGTCGAGCACGAGGCCGAAACGGCGCTGCTCAAAAGAGGCGAGAGAGGAACCGGAAATCTCTGCGGGCCGGGCTCCAGACTCATAGCGCGTCGCCCAGACCTCCTCACCGACTCCGACTGGAAACTGATGCGGGATTGCGTGCTCGAGGTTCCCCTGAAGATGGTTCGCGTCGAAGCCTGGGATCCGGTCGTCGTTCCGGGGACGGCTCGCATGGGCCCGGGCCCCTGGAGAACGGGTCCAGGCGTCAAGGCCCCGGCCTTCGTCGCCGCGGGTGACCTCGCGCCGTGGCACAGCGACATACCGTGGACCGCCCGCATGTATTGGGGCCACGAAAGGAGGCTGACCGCGCAAGAGGTTCTGCACATCGCCGGAAGGACCGTCGACTACGACGTGAACATGATGGTCTGGGTGGTGGAGGTCGTACGGGACGACGTTCCGCTCGTGATCCGGGCGTCGATACAGGCATGCGAACTCGATATCGACACCTGCGCCCCCGCCGCGGACAAACTGGCTCAGCTCGACCAGGACGAGGTGGCCCTCCGGCTCTTTCGGAAGGCGTTCCGGGGCGCGTTCGAAGGTGCGGTCCACGCCATCGATTTGTCGAATCACGTGGGCTGGTACGTAAACCTCCTCCTCGATCGCGACGAGGTCAGAGAAGCCCTACATGTGGCGAACTGGGCCGGACAGGTGTATTCCGGCGCCGGGCTTCAGACCCTCGGAATGGCCTATGAGCGCCTGGGGCGTTTCAGGGACGCCGCGGAGACGTACCGGGCCATAACCGAGCGGTACGGTCAGCCGTGCTGTGAAGACGACTTCTACCTGCGACACGCGAGACGCGAAGGGGACTCGCCGTTCGAAGCGAGAACGCAGGAGGCCATGAAGGCAATCTTCCCTGGCGGGATCAAGGGAATGACTCCCGAACAGATGAAGGCGACGCGATTGAGAGAGGGAATCAGGACGATGCAACGCACCGACGGAATGAGCCTCAACCTGATCGCCAACGCTGATGAAAGGCTGAAAGATCTGGGCCTGACCCATTCCGATACCGTCCTCACCGTCAACGGCCTCCGTGTGGATACATGGGCCCAGTTTGCCGCGGTGGTCTCCTTTACGGACGAGCAGTCCGTCACCCTGATCGTCCGCCGTGGCGATGGAAGCATCGAAGAGGTCAGCGGGCACTATCGCCACTGGAAGTACGGGCGGTTCGGTGCCCGGGCGGCGCGGAAATAGACGGCCACCATCGCGATTGATTCCTCGAGACTAGGCTCGGGGAAGAACGCGAGAAGGTGCGCCCTCGCCGCGTTGCCCTGAAAGACTAGGCGTCGCGCAGGGCGCGGGTGATGGGCATGCGCGCCGCGCGCAGCGCAGGCAGCAGACCGCCGATCAGGCCCATGAGGGCCGCGAAGACCATCCCCGTGATCAGGATCTGCGGGGTCAGCCGGAAGGAGAACGCCACCTCGCTGAAACTCTGGGTCTGGGCGGTGCCGGTGGAGAACCCGTTCATGGGCAAGGCGAGAAGGATGCCGATCGCCCCTGCGAGGGTGGCGAGCACCACCGACTCCATCACGAACGAGGACAGGATCGCGAACCTCGAGAAGCCCAGCGCTCGCAGCGTGCCGATCTCGCGGGTGCGCGAGGCCACGATCGCGTACATGGTGTTCATGGCCCCGAACACCGCGCCCACACCCATCACGAAGGCCACGAAGGCGGCGAGCCCCTTGAGGATGGTGGCGAGGGGTCCCGCCTGGTCCGAGTAGTACTTGGGTTCGGGCACCGCCTGGAGCTGCATCTGCGGCTGGGCGCGGATCCACTTGTCGAGGGCTGCAATCTGGGAGGCGTCCTTCATGCGGACGACCACGGAGTTCGACCCCGCGCCGCGCTGGAACATGGCGCCCATCACGTCGAAGTCGCCCCAGATCTCGCTCTCGAAGGCGCCGCCCTGCGATTCGAAGGCGCCGACCACGGTGAAGCGCTTGTCCATGTACTTCACCTGCTTTCCGACCTGGAGGCCTTCGATGCGGCCCATGATCTTCTTGCCCACGATGACCTCGTCGAGGCCTTGCTGGAACTTCCTTCCCTCCACGATGTCGATGCCGCCGCGGACTTCGAAGGCCTGCGGCGTCACCGCCCGCAGGGTCACGTTGGTGGGCCCGCCATTGTCGACCTTGGGCAGGCTCATCACCACCACCCATTCCCACGAGGCCATGGGCGAGCCGTCGGGCCTTCGCGCGATCCGGTCGTCGGCGAGGATGGTGTTGCGGTCGTCGATCCGGATGCCCGAGGTGAGTTCGGAGGCCGAGCCGCGCTGGACGATGAGAGCGTTATCGGGCCGTCCGGTGGCGCGAAGGGCCATCTGGAAGCCCGCGGACATGGAGAGCAGGATCGAGAAGACCGCGACCACGAGAGCGATGCCGGAGATGGCGAGCAGGGTCACCTGCCAGCGCACGCGCACGTTGCGGATGTTGTAGGAGAGGGGGAGAGCCATGTCCTACACCGTCCTCAGGATGTCGGTGATCTTCGCGCGGTAGGCGGAGAGAGCGGGCACGAGACCGGCGAAGAGGCCGAGCACCACTGCGATGAAGAAGCCCAGAGCGGCCACCGCGGGCTTGAGCTCCAGGCCGGTGAGGCCCATGCCGGCCAGGAGTTCCGTCACTCCGGGCGCGTGGGAGAGCCCGTAGAGGAGAGTCTGGCTCCCGAACACGCCCAGCGCGCCGCCCAGGACGCCGAGCAGCAGGGCCTCGCCCACCACGAAGCCCATCACCTGCGCGCTCGAGAAGCCGAGGGTCTTCAAGACGCCGATCTCGGTGCGGCGCTCGCGCACCGCCATGCTCATGGTGTTCGCGGTCACGAGCAGGATGGTGAAGGCGACGGCGAGGCCGATGCCGTTCAGAAGGAACGCGAGGTTCCCGGCCATGGCGATGAAGCTCGCCTTGAACGCCTGCTCGGTCTCGGTGATGGTGGTGGCGGAGCTGTTCTCGAAGAGAGCGTCGATGGCCTTGCCGACCGAGGCGGCCTGGTCGCCGTTCGCGATCTCGACCGCGTAGGTGCCCACCCCGATCTCCCGGCCCACGCCCTCCTTCAGGTATTCGTAGTGGAAGTACATGGTGGAAACGTCGGTGCCCGGGTACTTCGCGAGATCGGCGTCGTAGATGCCGCTCACCACGAATTCGAAAGGCCCGGTGCTCCTGCGATAGGGGGGAATGAAGCTCTCGAGGAAGAAACGGTCTCCGATCTTCCAGTTGAACTTCTTCGCGAGCTTGCTGCCGATGACGCACCCCTGTCGCGTCTCCCGGAACGACTGCCACTGGTCGGGGGGAATGATGAGCTCGGGGTACATGGGGAAGAACTTGTCGGCATCCACCGCCATGTTGTTGAAGAACTTGCTCCAGTCGGTGGTGGAGTCGCCGTCGCTCCCCTCCGCCTGGCCTTCCTTCTTGGCGGGCAGCGCGCCGCCGAACCAGATGGTCTTCGCCACCTGCTTGACCCCGGGAACCGACTGGATGCGCGACTCGTAGGCCACGGGAAGGTTGAAGGTAAGGCTCACGGAATGCCGGGTGACGAGGCGGGTGGCGCTCGAGGCCTGCAGCATGCTGTCCACTTCGGACAGCACCGAGCGCAGGGTGCAGAGCAGGAAGATGCAGACCGCCATGGCCACCACCGTGCTCGCGGTTCGGACCCAGTTGCGGCGCAGGTGTTTGAAGACGAAAGGAAGGTATTTCATGGTCCCTCCTAGCGGAGCTCCAGGACGCCCTTCTCCAGATGCCGCTGCACGTGGGCCCGTTCGGCTGCCCTCGGGTCGTGGGTCACCATCACGATGGTCTTCTTGAAGTCGCGGTTCAGGGTCTCCATGAGCTTGAGAATCTCCTCTGCGCTCTTCGCGTCGAGGTCGCCCGTGGGCTCGTCGGCCACCAGCACCTGCGGGTCGGTCACGATGGCGCGCGCGATGGCGACCCGCTGCTCCTGGCCGCCCGAGAGCTGACGCGGATAGTGGGAAGACCGATCGGCGAGGCCCACCACCTTGAGCGCGGTGAGCGCGCGCTCGCGTCGCTCCTTCCTGCTCAGGTGGGTGAGCAGGAGCGGCAGCTCCACGTTCTCGAGTGCCGAGAGCACGGGGATCAGGTTGTAGAACTGAAAGATGAAACCGACGCTGCGGCTGCGCCACTTCGCGAGTTCGCCCTCGGAAAGGACGGCGATGTTCCGGTCGCCCACCACCACCGCGCCGGAGGTCGGCTGATCGATCCCCGCGATGAGATTCAGGAGCGTGGTCTTGCCCGAACCGGAGGGGCCCATCAAGGCGACGAATTCGCCCTCGGGCACATCGAGGCTCAGCGAGTCGAGGACCTTCAGTTCCTCGGAGCCGCGCTTGTAGACCTTGGTGACGTCTTTGACGGAAACCATTGTTGTCATCGTTCTTCCTTGTCGCCCTTGTCGCCCTTTTCGCGCTGCCTCAGTTCGCTTTTGCGCGAACCGGATCCCCGTCTTTCAATTCCTTGCCGGGGGAGTCGACCAGCGTCTCGCCGCCATACAAGCCGCTCTTGATCCGCGCCACGCCGCCGGTTCTCGATCCCACTTCGACCGGCCGGATCTTCACGCGCCCCTCGAGGATCTCGAAGGCGACGGTCTTCCCCTCGCGGGTGACGATGGCCGAATCGGCGGTGGTGACCACCGACTGCATCGCCGCGGGCGCGCCCGAAGCCTTCGGGACGGACGGAGCCGCCTTTTCGATGAACTGGACGCGCGCGCTCATCTCCGGCTTGAGGTCCTTGTCCTTGTCGAGAATGGTGACCTTCACCTGGACGGTGGCCTTGGTCCGATCCGCGGTGGGGATGACCTGGCGCAGGCGGCCCTTGTACTTGCGATCCGGGAACGCCTCGGCCGAGACCTCGGCGGGCTGGTCCGGACCGAGCTTGGCCACGTTGGACTCGGCGACGTCCACCTCGACCTCGAGGGTGTCGAGATCGGCGAGGGCCACGATGGCCCCGGATGCGGTGGAGATGTTCACTCCTGGCGGGATGGGCGCGACACTTTCGCCCACCTCGGCCATCTTCTTCACCACCGTGCCCGAGAAGGGCGCGCGGATCTCGGTGTTGGCGAGCACGGCCCGGTAGAACTCGACATCGGCCTTCGCCTGACGGACCGCCGCTTCCGCCACCGTGACCCGCGAGTTGGCCCCATCGAGCGCGTCCCGCGTGCCGATCTGCTCCCGGGTGAGTCCATCGGCCACCCGGGCCTGGCGACGCGCTTCCGCGAGATCCGCCTCCGCCCGCTGAACCGCGGCTTCCGCACGCTCGACCTGGGCCAGGTAGTCGCGGTCCTCGAGACGGGCGATGATCTCGCCCTCGCGGACGCGGCTTCCCTCCTCCACCCGCAGGCTCGACAGCCGGCCCTGGATCTTGGCGGACACCACGGCCTTGCGCCGAGCCACGATGTAACCCGAGGCGGTGAGCAACGGCGCCCCGGCGTTGGAAGCGCTCGCGGCCTCCGCGGACACCTCGGTCTTCGTGACCTTCGCGGTGGCGACTTCGGCGGGGCGATTCTGGAACCTCAGGAAATAGGCCCCGCCCAGAAAAAGGACGGCCGGCAGCAGCAGAAAGAGCGGCCAGCGTCGCGGGGACGGGAGGTGGTGATGGCTGCGCTCGATCTTGAGGGCAGCGAGGTCGTTTCTTAGCTCGGACAAACGGAGACTCCAGAAGGATCGGGGTTCGGTCGAAGGAAGGGAAGTCTACGAGACGGATTCACTTTGGCGCATGTGAAGGTTGTCATATGCGCACAGTGAATCGGCCTCCGCTCGTGCCTGAAGCGTAAGCCCCGAGTGTGTCGCGGAACGCGCCCCTGACTTACGGAACCGTGATGGGGAGTTCCGCGCCGAAAAGCATCGAGCGATCGTTGTCCCGGGCCGCGTATCGGAGCAGGGTCTCCGTGCGCCGCGCCACCGTGCCCTCGAAGGCGGTCTTCCCGTTGACCACCACCGTGACCGGCTGGTCGAAGTCGATCATGGTCTGAGCCAGAAGGATGGTGAAGGCTCCCACCCCGCGGGTGCGCGCTTCGAAGCGATTCCCCTTGTGGGTGATGGCGATGCGCCCGGACGGCTTCGAGTGCTTGAACGCCTCTTCCTTCCGCACGGGCCTGGGCTCGGGGGGGAAGACGCCTTTCATGGTGAGTCGCCGGCCGTTTCGCTCCACTTCGAATTCCAGAGGCGTTCCCGCGGGATGCTCGTCGAACGCGCGGCCCATGTCGGTCGCGGACCGGATGGCCATCGGGCCCATGCGCACGATGGTGTCGCCTTTCTTCATCCCCATGGCCGCCGCGGTGGTGCCTTCGACGATGTCGATGACTTTCCGGCCGTCGCCCTTGCGCGAGTCGACGCGCAGACCGAAGTCGGAAGGATCCTGGATCTCGAGGGTGTTGTTGTCCGCGAAGACGCCTTCGTTCTTCGCGGGGTCGAGGCGGTCGACGACCAGCCACGCCACCCGGTTGTACCGGTCGACGCGGTCGGTCTCCCAAGACAGCGAATCGGGGAGCGGGTTACGCGGGTGCGCCTCCTCGAAAGCGTCGATGGGGTTCGCCTCGGTCGGCCACCACGAAGTGTCGTGTCCCGCGCCGGGCATGACCCGGAAGGTGAGGTTCGCGCCCGCCCGCTTCAGCATCATCATGAAGGGATACGCGGCGATCGCGGGGTAGAGCGGGTCCAACTCGCCGTTCACCGCGTAGATGGGCCGGTTGGTGAGGTTGGTGGCGAAGAGTTCGCCATCGGCCCGGGTCATCGGATTGGAAAGGACGCGCAGGAAACCGTTCAAGGGAAAGAGGACCGACCAGGGGGTCGGATTCTTCAGGCCCACGAAATAGACCCCGGTGCCCCCGTCGGAAACGCCCATGAGATGAACCCGGTTCTCGTCGATGTTGTACGAGCGCTTCAGACGGTCGAGGATCTCGTCGAGGTTCGTCATCTGATTCGAGAACCACCATTGCGCGTCCGCGTACCCGGAGGGATAGACCGCGATGTAGCTGTCCTTGAACGGAAGGCGCCGCCTCGGACGGTTGGGCGGCCCGGAAGGGATCCGGCCGGGCTCATCGGTCTCCTCCGGGTCCGGCCGCGCGACCCCGCCGTGCAGGTAGACCCTGACCGGATACCTCGCCCCCTTGTCGTAGGCCTTCGGGATCAGTACGGTGGTCGGGTGGCGCGCTCCGCCGCCTTGCAGGGTCGTCCAGTGAAGCTCGCCCGTTTCCACCTCCGCCTTGTAGGGCCGGCCCGCGGCCAGACGCTCGTGGATCACCGCGAACGTGGCGCCGGTGGCGAGGATCCCCGCCGCCGCCTTCTCCGCGGCCTTTGGCGATCCGGCGTTCCAGTAGGCGTCGAAAGCGCGATCGACAGCGGTCTTCTCCTGGGCGGAAGCCAGGACCGGGCACAGGACGGCCAGGGACACGCCTAGGAGAATCGCCCGCATCCAATCATTCTACGCACGAGGGTTTTCGCGTCGCGCAGGAACCGCGGACGACTTCCTTCCCGCGCGCCCGCGCGCCGTAGACTCCGTCCTGCCATGACCTCCACACGCATCGAGAAAGACACCTTCGGCCCCATCGAAGTTCCCGCGGACAGACTGTGGGGCGCCCAGACCCAGCGCTCGCTCGAAAACTTCCGGATCTCGACCGAGAAGATGCCGCCCGAACTCATCCGCGCCCTCGTGCTCGTCAAGAAGGCGGCGGCTCTCGTCAACATGGATCTGAACGCGCTCGATCCCACCAAGGCCGAGGCCATCGTCTGGGCCGCCGACGAGGTCATCGCCGGGAAGCACCCCGCGGAGTTCCCGCTCGCCATCTGGCAGACCGGCTCGGGCACCCAGTCGAACATGAACGCGAACGAGGTCCTGGCGAACCGCGCCTCCGAAATCATGGGCGGCGTGCGCGGCGAAGGCCGGAAGGTCCATCCCAACGACGACGTGAACAAGGGCCAGTCGAGCAACGACGTGTTCCCGACCGCGATGAGCGTGGCCGCGGTCGAGGCCCTCACCCGGGAAGTGCTTCCGAAGGTCTTGGCCCTGCGCCGCGAACTAGACGGCAAGGCCAGGGCGTTCAAGGACATTGTGAAGATCGGCCGCACCCACCTTCAGGACGCGACGCCCCTCACCCTCGGCCAGGAGTTCTCGGGCTACGTGGCCCAGCTCGACCACGGCCTCAAGCACGTCGAGGCGGCGATCCCGCATCTCGCCGAGCTGGCCCTCGGCGGCACCGCGGTGGGCACCGGCCTCAATGCCCATCCCGAGTACGCGGTCCGGGTCGCGAAGAAGCTCGCCGAACTCACCGACCTCCCCTTCGTGACCGCGCCCAACAAGTTCGAGGCCCTGGCCGCGAACGACGCCCTCGTGCACGCGCACGGCGCCCTCAAGACCCTCGCGGTCTCGCTCATGAAGATCGCGAACGACGTCCGTTGGCTCGCCTCGGGTCCGCGCTGCGGCATTGGCGAACTCACCATCCCCGAGAACGAGCCCGGCTCGTCGATCATGCCCGGCAAGGTGAATCCCACGCAGAGCGAGGCCATGACCATGCTGTGCGCCCAGGTGATGGCGAACGATGTCGCGGTCAATATCGGCGGGGCGTCGGGCAACTTCGAGTTGAACGTCTTCAAGCCGCTCATCATCCACAACTTCCTCCAGAGCGCGCGTCTCATCGCCGATGGGTGCGAGAGCTTCCGCACCAACTGCGCCTACGGCATCGAGCCGAACATCGCGAAGATCGATGCGAATCTCCATAATTCGTTGATGCTGGTCACGGCGCTCAACCCCCATATCGGCTACGACAACGCCGCGAAGATCGCCAAGACCGCGCACAAGAAAGGTCAGACGCTCAAAGCGACCGCGATCGAACTGGGCCTGGTCACCGCCGAGCAGTTCGACGCCTGGGTGAAGCCCGAAGAAATGGTCGGGAAGAAGTAGCGGTCGTTTCCCGGCCGCGTTCGCGCCGATCTCGAGTTTCCAGGGCGGATGGATAACCTCACCCACACACTGACCGGGATTGCCCTCGCGAGGCTGGGTCTGGCCAGGAGAGTCGAAGGCGCCACCCTGACCCTGGCGCTCGCGAACAACCTGCCCGACATCGATTTCGTGAGCGGTCTTTGGGGGAGAGTGTCCTACCTCGAGCACCATCGGGCCATTTCTCACGCCTTTCCCGCCAGTCCCGTTCTCGCGGCCGGCCTCGCCCTCGTCCTGTCGCGGTGGCCGGGATCGAAGCGTCGATTCCTTCCCACCTTCCTTCTGGCCTGGCTGGGCGTGACCCTCCACATCTTCTGGGATCTGTGGACCAGCTACGGAACGCGGGTGCTGCTTCCCTTCGACCCCACCTGGTACTCGCTCGACTGGATGTTCATCGTGGACCCGGTCTTCCTGCTGCTGCTCATCGGCGCATGCTGGCTTCGAGGGGACGCCTTCAAGCGTACCGCCGCGGCGCTGGCCATTTCCTACATCGGGCTGCGCGCGGGCGCGCACTGGATGGCCCTGGGACAGGCGGAGAGCCTCGCGGGGTCGGAGTTCACGCTCGTGCGCGCGCTGCCGGATCCGCTGTCCCTCAACAAGTGGCGCTTCCTCGCGAGCAGCGATGAGGCGTTCGCCACGGGCTACGTGCCGGCGCTCGGGACCGCGCGAAGCAAGGTCACGTTCCCGAGGATCCCTTTGGACGAGGTGGCGCGAAGGGTCGCGAAGGAGAGCCATGCCGCGAGCGTCTTCCTGGATTTCTCCGCGTTCTCGAGGTTCGAGAGGCGCGAGGAGGGGGGACTCACCGTGATGGTCTGGCGCGATCTGCGTTTCGCGGACCGCCGCGCGGATGGCTTCCTGTGCGAGGTGAAGGTGGACGGCGCGGGCCGGATCGTCTCCGACCGCGTGATCTTCTAGTGTCGAACTCCTTTCAGATCGCGGTCGACGTACACTCCGGACGAAGAGGAGATTGATTTTGAAACAGCGTCCCGGAGTCATCGCCGCCCTTCTGGTCAGCGTCTTCGCCGCGGCCTCGTCCGCGCAGACCCTGGTGGTGCTCAACAAGGCCGAAGCCACCGCGTCGCTCATCGACCTCAAGACCGGCAAGGTCAAGGCCACGCTCCCCACCGCGGAGGGCCCGCACGAGGCGGCGACCTCGCCCGACGGCCGGATGGTGGTGGCGGCGGGCTACGGCACCGCGCAAAAGCCCGGCTCCACCCTGACCCTCATCGACGTCGCGACCGCCAAGGTGATCAAGGTGGTGAACCTGGAGCCGGGAGTGGCGCCGCACGGACTGCGCTTCATTTCACCGACCACGCTCCTCGTCACCAGCGAGACCACGAAGAGGCTCCTCATCGTCGATCTCGAGCGCGGCGCTGCGGTCGGCTCGGTGGAAACCGGGCAGGAGCTGTCGCACATGGTCGCGGCGACGCCGGACGGCAAGCGCGCGTTCGTGGCCAGCATTACGTCCGGCACCGTGACCGCGATCGACGTGGACAAGCGATCGGTGCTGGCGGTGATCCCGACCGGGGCCGGAGCCGAAGGCATCGACGTCTCGCCCGACGGGAGCGCGGTCTTTGTGGTCAATCGCGCGGCCGACACCGTGAGCGTCATCGATGTCGCGACCCTGAAGATCACCGCGACGTTCGACTCCCCGAAATTTCCCATCCGCGTGAAGTTTGCGCCGGACGGAAAGATCGCCCTCATCTCCCGCGCGCAGTCGGGCGACCTCGCCTTCGTGGATGTGAAGACGCACGCGATCACGAAGACCATGGCCATGAGCGTCACGGGAAACGCGGAGGCCGGCCGGCTCTTCCAGGACTTCGGCAAGAGCCCGGCGCCCATAGGCATCGTGATCACACCCGACTCGAAAACCGCGTACGTGGCGTGCGCGAACGCGGATGTGGTCGCGGAAGTGGACCTCGGGAGGGCCGCGATCGTGCGCTGGCTGAAGGCAGGCAAGGAGCCCGACGGGATGGCCTACTCGCCGGTAGTCGCGGGCGGCGGCAAGTAAGGAGCCTGGCAGGAAATGCGGCCTGCATGTAAGGCCGTCGGTCGCCCTGGGTCTGAGAGGTGACGCGGGGCTTCGGCCGCGCTTCAGATTCTTAAGCGGCTCGCACTCCGCCCTCGAGCCTAAGAGCTTTGTCGCCGAGCCCTTACCTGGGTCCTCTCCATGCCGTTACCTCCCTCCACTTAAGGAGTTGTGGGCGAGCTCAGGGCCACCGTCCTGGCACGCGAGTTGCTCGTCTTATTGACTGTCCGCCGTTTCGTTGCGGACAGAAGGGTGTCGTATCCATGACCCGCAAAGTCGTCATCCGCATCGGTCTCATCCTCGCCGTCGTCGCCGCGGGATTCGGGGTCAGACAGTTCGCGTTCTCCGCTCCGGCGCCGAGCTTTCGCTTTGTCACCGTGGAGAAGGGCGATATTCAAGCGGTGGTTTCGACCACGGGCACGCTCGGAGCGGTCACCACCGTCAACGTGGGAACCCAGGTCTCGGGCCAGGTGTCCGCTCTGCACGCGGACTTCAACGACCAGGTGAAGAAGGGGCAGCTCCTCGCGCGTATCGATCCCACCATCGCCCAGCAGGCGGTGGCGGACGCCCAGGCGAACCTGGAGAGACTCCGCGCCCAGACCAACCAGGCCGCGCGCGACCAGGACCGCAACCGCGAGCTCGCCGCCGCGGGTCTCATTCCCGCAAGCCAGCTCGAACAGGGTGAGGCCGCGCTCAAGGTCGCGCAGGCGAGCGAGAAGTCCGCGCTGATCGCCCTGAGCCGCGCTCAGCAGAGCCTGTCCTACACCAACATCTACGCGCCCATCGACGGGGTGGTGGTCGAGCGCAACGTGAACCTCGGGCAGACGGTGGCCGCGAGTCTTTCCGCTCCCCAGCTCTTCCTCATTGCGAACGATCTCACCCAGATGCGGATCCTGGCCCAGGTGGGCGAGAGCGACATCGACCGGATCGAGCAGGGGCAGAAGGTCCGATTCACGGTTCAGGCCATTCCCGACCGGGCGTTCGAAGGCACGGTGCAGCAGGTCCGCCTCCAGTCCACCATGGTCGACAACGTCGTCAACTACACGGTCGTGATCACGGTGGAGAACCCGAAGCGCGAGCTGCTTCCCGGCATGACCGCGCGGGTGGATTTCCTGGTGAAGGCCGCGACCGGCGTCTTGAAGGTCAGCAACGCCGCTCTCCGATACAAGCCGAGCGAGGAACTGCTGGCCCAGCTCGGCGCGAGCCCCACGCCCACCGGCTCGCCACGGGCCTCGGGCCGCCTCGCCTCCGGCTCCGATGCAGTCGCCTCGGGGCCCTCGCGCCGCGAAGCCCGCAACGGAGGCTCGAACGGCCGGCCGCCCTCGGGCACCTTGTACGTTCTTGATGCCTCCGGCCGTCTCCAGAGCGTGCGTGTTCAGACCGGTCTCACCGACGGCTCGTTCACGGAGATCCAGGGACGGAACGTCTCCGAGGGCATGAAAGTGATCGCCGGGGTGATTTCGACCACCGCGGCCGCCTCGAAACCCGCGACGAATCCCCTTGCCCCCCAGCAGAACCAGCGCCGAGGTCCTCCCGGGGGCGGCGGTCCGTTCTGAGGGCGAGGCGACCCCATGACCGACATCGTCATCGAGACGGACAAGATCACCAAGACCTACGTGAGCGGCGTGAACGAGGTCAAGGCGCTGCGCGGCGTGGATCTCGTGGTCGCGCGCGGCGAGCTCGTCGCCATCATGGGTGCTTCGGGGTCGGGCAAGTCGACCCTCATGAATCTCCTTGGATGTCTCGATACTCCCACCTCGGGTTCGTACAAGCTCGATGGGGTGCGGGTGGACGGTCTTGGCCGGAACGAGCTCGCCGCGATCCGCAACCAGAAGCTGGGTTTCGTGTTCCAGGGCTTCAACCTGCTCGCGCGCACCAGCGCCATCAAGAATGTCGAGCTGCCCATGCTGTACGACCGCAGCGGCCGCAAGCGGGACACCCGCGCTCTCGCCATCGCGGCCCTTCAGAGAGTGGGTCTCGGCGATCGGCTCGACCACCTGCCGAACGAACTCTCCGGGGGACAGCAGCAGCGCGTGGCCATCGCCCGCGCCCTCGTGACCGAGCCCGCGCTCGTCCTCGCCGACGAGCCCACCGGCAACCTCGACAGCCGCACCTCCATCGAGGTCATGGCCCTCTTCCAGGCCCTGAACGAACAGGGCATCACCATCGTAGTGGTGACCCACGAGCCCGACATCGCCGCCTACGCTTCGCGCATCGTCACGATGCGAGATGGCCAGGTCCTCTCCGACAAACCGGTGGCGAATCGACGCAACGCGGTTTCGGACCTCGCCGAGCGGGATCGGACGGCGGCATGAAGATCCGGATCCTCATCGGCCTCGCTCTCGAGAGCATCCTCAAGAACAAGATGCGGGCCATGCTCACCATGCTCGGCATCGTGATCGGCGTGGCCGCGGTCATCGTCATGGTGGCGGTGGGCTACGGCGCGCGTTCGCGCATCCACGAGCAGATCAACAGCCTCGGCACCAACATGATCGTGATCACGCCGGGCGCGAGCGTCACCGGCGGGGTCAGTCAGGGCGCTCAGGCCTTCGCGAATCTCACCATCGCGGACGCGGTCAAGATCCGGACCGAATCCCAGGTGGTGGCCGCGGTGTCCCCGGTGGTGATCAGCCGGGCCCAGATCATCGCGCAGGGCTCCAACTGGCGCACCATGATCAACGGGGTCGACGTCGACTACCAGACCATCCGCGACTGGCCGACCGAGAAGGGCGACTTCTTCAGCGCGGAGGATGTGCGCGCGGTGCGTGCGGTGGCGGTTCTCGGCCACACCGTGGCCCAGAACATCTTCGGCGACGCCGATCCGACCGGCGAGGAGATCCAGATCGGCGCGGCCCGTTTCAAGGTCACAGGTGTTCTCGTTCCGAAGGGGCAGACCGCCTCCGGCAACGACTCGGACGACATCATCCTCGTTCCCTACACCACCGCCTCGACCCGTCTCTCCGGAAGGCCCCGGATTCCCCAGATCCTCGCGAGCGCTCCCTCGGGGGCGGAGATCGCCGCGGCCCAGGAGGAGATCCGCACCCTGCTGCGCGAATCGCATCACATCCAGAACGGCGACGAGGACGACTTCACGGTCCGGAACCAGACCGAACTCGCGGCCACCGCGGAGAGCTCCACCCAGGTGATGACTCTCCTGATGGCGGCGATCGCCTCGATCTCGCTCCTGGTCGGCGGCATCGGCATCATGAACATCATGCTGGTCTCGGTCACCGAGCGGACACGGGAGATCGGCATCCGCCTCGCCATCGGCGCGCGCGGCTCCGACGTCCTGACCCAGTTCCTGGTGGAGAGCATCGTCATGGGAATCCTGGGCGGCATCGCCGGCCTCGCCCTCGGCATCGGGAGCGCCGAGGTGCTGGCGAGTTTCACCGGGTGGGAAACCCAGATCTCGCCCCTGGTCATGATCGTCGCGGTCGGTTTTTCGGGCGCGGTGGGCGTCTTCTTCGGCTACTACCCGGCGAAAAAGGCGGCGGCCCTCAATCCCATCGAAGCGCTGCGGTACGAATAACCTCGCGGCCTCGAAGGGGAATTGGGTGGTTCGGGCCGATATCATCGCTCCGTGCCGAAGATCTCCGCGGTCCTCATCGCTCAGAACGAGGAAGACCGCATCGAAGCCGCGCTCCGGAGCGTCGCCTTCTGCGACGAGGTGGTGGTGGTGGACGGCGGATCGCGCGACCGCACCGCCGCCCGGGTGAGCGCTTCGGGGGCCCGCCTCCTCGAGCGCCCCTTCGACGGCTTCGTGGCCCAGAAGAACTTCGCGGTGGAGCACGCGCGGCACGATGTCATCCTCTCCCTCGACGCGGACGAGGAGGTGTCCCACTCGCTGCGAAAGGAGATCCAGTCTCTGGGCGCGAGGGAGTCGCTGCCCTTCTCCGGCTACCGGATCCCCCGGGTGACCCACTACCTTGGTCGCGAGATCCGCGCCACCGACTGGTATCCCGACTGGCAGCTTCGCCTCTTCGATCGACGTCGCGGACGCTTCGAAGGCGACCTCGTGCACGAATCGGTGAAGTTGGACGGGCCGGTCGGTCGGCTCAATGGGGAGATCATCCACCGGCCCTATCGCGATGAGGCCGATCACCTTCGAAGGATCGACCGCTACACCACACTCTGGGCGGAGGCGGCCTACCGCAAGGGCCGGAGGGCCGCGCCCGGGTACGGAGCGGCCGCCTCGTTCCTCGCCTTCCTCCGCAACTACTTCTTCAAGGGCGGGATCCTCCTGGGCACGGTGGGTCTGAAGATATCGAGGCTCAACGCCTTCTACGTGGCGCAGAAGTTCGCCAAGCTCAAGGCCCTGGAAACCGCGGCGCCCCGGCCTTCATGAGAATCCTGCACGTCGACACCGCCACCGAATGGCGCGGCGGACAGAACCAGATCGTGCTGACCGCGGAAGGGCAGATCGCTCTCGGCCATGAAGTCCGGGTCTTCGCGAATTCGCGTGGTGAGCTCGCCCTCCGCGCCGCGCAAGCGTTGCTTCCCGTTCACGCCGCGGCGGTGGGGCGCGGGGACCTCTCCTTGCGGACGCTCGGCGCCCTGCGCGACGCGGTCGCCTCATTTTCCCCGGATGTCATTCACGTGCACGAATCGCACGGCATCCCCGGCGCCATCCTGGCCGCCCGCGGCGCTTCGAAACGGCCTCGTCTCGTGGCGAGCCGGCGCGTCGACTTTCCCCTGCGTCTCCTCTCGCGCCTGAAGTACGGTCGGATGGACAAGGTCCTCGCGGTCAGCCGGGCGGTACGGGACGTTCTCGTGCGCGGCGGACTGTCGTCCGGCAAGGTCGCGCTCGTCCACGAAGGCGTCAGGGACCGGAAGCCCGCGGAGGGAGGAGCCGAGGCTCTGCGGTCCCTGGGCATCCCCGCGGGCGCGCCCCTGGTCGGCAACGTCGCGCAGCTCGTGGATCACAAGGATCACGCCACCCTTCTTCGCGCGGCCGCGATCGTGCTCGAGGGGAAGCCGGAGTGCCGGTTCCTGATCTGCGGGGATGGCCCCCTGCGCCAGGATCTCGCCGCCCTCGCGACGTCGCTCGGCATCCGCGAGCGTGTCACCTTCGCGGGTTTCCGCGGCGATCTCGACGCCTTGATCCCGTGCTTCGACATCTTCTGCCTGTCGTCTCACCTCGAGGGCCTCGGCACCTCGGTGCTCGATGCCATGTGCTTCTCGCGTCCGGTGGTGGCGACCCGCGCCGGGGGCATTCCCGACGCGGTGGTGGATGGAGAGACGGGGAGGCTCGCCGAACCCCGCGATCACGCGGGTCTGGCTCGGGCCCTGCTCGAGACGCTCGATTCGTCCTCGACCCGCGAGCGCTACGGCGCTTTAGGCCGGGCCCGGTTCGAGAAGGAGTTCACGAGCGCCGCCATGGTGAAGGCGACGCTCTTGGCCTACGCCTGAACCGCTCTGCTACCCGAGCAGACCGGAGAGGAACAGCGTGCCGAAGTGAAGGGTGAGGACGGCCTTGCCTTCGAACTTCCCGTGTCCCGGCGTGATGTCGATGAGCATGTGCGCGGCGGGCGCGATCTTCGGGTCGAAGATGGATTCGAGCTTGATCACCTTCGCCGGATCCGGAGCGGCGCCGCGCGCGAGAGTGCCCTGATACAGGGCCATGGTCCAGTCGGTGGCGCTCACCTTGACCACGCCGATGATGTACTCGCCCGCGGCCAGCACCACCTTGTCTCCGACCTTGAGATCGGCGGAGAGCTTCAGCTTCGGGGCGCGGGGCGTGGTGAAGACGCCCACCGGGGCCTCGACCGCGCGGGTCTCGTTCGCGGGCGTCGTGTTGTAGGTGATCACGGCCTGAACCCCGCCGGGGAGATCCGCGGTGATCGTCTTGTTGAAGTGGGGGTGAGCCGAGGCCACGGCCCCGAGCCCGACGAGGGTCACAGCGGCAAGAGCGCGTTTGAGGGCAAGAGTGCGGGTCATCATTCAGAGATCCTCCTTAAGGATGGGGCATCTTAGGCCAGCGGACGCCGCCGCGGCGCGCCCACGGTCGGGCTAGTAGGCGACGCGCAGCGCCTGCCAGCCGTTCTCGGCATGGGCCCGCATCGCGGGGCCGGGGCGGGTTCGATCGGACGAGGCCTGCACCGACGACGCGGCCGGGCAGGCTCCGGTGGCGACGTAGGTGAGCGCGGTCGCGAGTGACGCCTCGGCGGGATCGCCCAGGGCATGGCCGATGTCATCGGCGGCGCGGCAGTCCGGGGTGAAGCCGTTGTAGTAGTCGCCCTGGCCGAGCGAATTCTGGACGGAGAAGCTCACCGCCCACAGCATCTTTTCGCAGACCTTGAAGCCGTACTGGCCCACGGGCTTCCCGTACGAGTTGTCGCCGACCACGATGACCGGCATGTAGGGCCGGAGCGCGTTGATGATGAGCTCGCTCGCCGAGGCCGAGGACTTCGTGGTGACCACGAACAGCCGGCTCAGGGGGAAGGCCGAGGCGGGGCGGGTGAAGCGGATCGCATTGTTCTGAGACGACCGCTTGTCGTTGTGGACGTACTGCGCGAAGACCTCGCCCGAAGTCCGATCGCCGCCGATCAAGCCGCCCAGGTATTGCGCCACCGCGATGAGACCGCCGCCGTTGTAGCGCAGGTCCAGCACCAGCTCGGTCGCACCGGCGGCGCGCAGTTGCGCGAAGGCGGCGTCGAGGGCCGCGTAGGAAGGTTCGACGAAGTTCTTGAAGACGATGTACCCGACCTTCTTTCCGCCCACGTCGTGGACGGTGACCAGGGGGACGGTGGGAATGGTCACCACGCGCTTGGCCATGCGCCCGCTCTTCGCCTCGCCCGCCGCGTTCCTGAAGGTGACGTCGACCGCGTAGCCCGCCTCTTCGCCGCCCCAGATCGTGCCCCACTCGCCGTCCTCGTACGTCTTCTGGATCGACTTGCCGTTGATGGTCAGGATCTCGCTCCCCCGATCGAAGCCCACCTCCGCCGCGGGCGAGGCGGGGAAGACGTCGGTCACGCGCAGCTCGTATCCCACGGTGAACTTCATCGAGAAGCCGAAACCGAGGTACTGGGAGTCGCCGTAGAAGGCCTGGCTCGAGGCCGCGGTGGAGATGTAGCTGAAGGTGGTGTCGAGCGGACGGTAGCGCACCGCGTCGAGAAGGGCCTCCGGGTCCGCGAACGTGGCCGGGCTCACCTCGGGCAGGTTCTTGTACCAGTAGTACCAGTCGTTCATGGTCTGATACACGGTCTGGTTCTGGCCGAGGATGGAGCAGTCCTGAGCCGCGGCGCTCGTGGCCAGGGTGGCGAGAACGAGAGCAAGAAGTCTTCGCATGGGGTTCGTCCGCATACCCGGGGAATGGTAAGCGACTTCGCCGATCGGAAGGAAAAGCCCCGGGGTCCGGAGGTCCCTCAGCGCTGTTCCATGACCTTCCGCACCACCGAGGCAATGCGGACGACATCCTCCTCGGTCACTTCCGGGCACAGGGGCAGGGAGAGGATCTGGTCGCAGATGCGCTCGGTCACGGGCGCGCTCGCGGGCTTTCCATTCTTCGGCGCAAAGGCGCCCTGGAGATGGACCGGGACGGGATAGTGGATCCCCGTGGCGATGCCCTCTTCGGCCAGTGCGCTCATCAGTTCCTTCCGCTTGTCGGTCCGGATGACGAAGAGATGCCAGGCCGACACCGAACCTTTGGCTTCCAGGGGCAGGGAGAGGCCCGGGCAGCCGCGCAGTTCCTCGCAGTAGAGCAAGGCGCGCTCGCGCCGGATTCGATTCCAGGAATCGAGCTCGCGCAGCTTGATGCGGAGGACTCCGGCCTGAATGGTGTCGAGGCGCGAGTTGGTTCCGAGGATCTCGTTGCGGTACCGGTCCGCCGAGGCCCCGTGGTTGGCGATGCTCCTCACCCGGGTGAGGAGAGCCTCGTCGTCGGAGATCACCATGCCGCCGTCGCCGAGGGCCCCGAGGTTCTTTCCCGGATAGAAGCTGAAGCAGGCCGCGACACCGAAGGCGCCCGCCTTCCGTCCGTTGAGAGAGGCGCCGTGCGCCTGGGCGGCGTCCTCGATGACCAGGAGACCCGCGGCCTTCGCGATGGCGAGGATCTCCCCCATGGGAGCGATCTGGCCGTAGAGGTGCACCGGGATCACCGCTCTGGTTCTCGGCGTGATGGCGGCCGCGAAGGCCAGGGGATCCATGAGCGAGGTGTCTTCGGTGGCATCCACGAAGACCGGGGTTGCTCCCACCAGAGCGATCGCCTCGGCCGTGGCCACGAAGGAGTTGGCGACGGTGATCACCTCGTCGCCCGGTCCGAGCCCGAGCGCGCGCAGCGTGATCTGAAGGGCGTCGGTGCCGTTCGCGCATCCGACCGCCCCGCGTACGCCCTGGTAGGCCGCGAACTCGCGTTCGAACGCGGCGCAATCGGGGCCGTTGACGAAGGCCCCCGTCTTCACCACCCGGTCGACGACCTCGGCGATCTCGGCCGCGTGTCGCGCGTGGAGCGCCACGAGGTTGACGAGCGGTATCGCTTTCGCCCGGGCGGGCGTCTGCACGGCGGCTTCCGGTGAGGGCATGTCTCCTGGTCTTTCTGACTCGTGGCGTGGGAAGCGAAGTTTAGTCGTCCCCGGCGGCTTCGTCCTGCGATATCCTCACCCTTCTCTCGACATGCCAATCGCCGATGACGTCGTGCTGGGCGGAAACGTCCAGATTCCCCAGCCCACCCTCGTGAACCTCTACGGGTGCCGGGTCGGCGACGACACGCGGATCGGGTCGTTCGTGGAGATCCAGCGCGGCGCCACCATCGGGAGCCGCTGCAAGATCTCCTCCCACACCTTCGTCTGCGAAGGCGTCCACGTGGCCGACGATGTCTTCGTGGGGCATGGCGTCATGTTCATCAACGACCGGTTTCCGCGGGCCACGAAGGACGGCAAGCTCCAGACCGCGGCGGACTGGACCTGCATCGAGACGCACGTGGGCCAGGGCGCTTCCATCGGCAGCGGGGCGGTGATCCTGTGCGGCGTGACCATCGGCCCCCGCGCCATGGTGGGCGCGGGCGCGGTGGTGACGAAGGATGTGGCGGCCGGCGGGGTGGTCGCGGGCGTCCCCGCGCGCCTGATGAGGATGGCATGAGCGGAAAGATCCGGGTGGGAGTGGTCGGCTACGGCTACTGGGGACCGAATGTCGCTCGCAGCTTCGCCGGGCAGCCGCTTGGGGGCCTCGTCGCGATCAGCGACCTGAGCGAAGAACGCCTCGGCGTCGCCGCCACCAATCACCCCGGCGTGGCCACCCGCCGCGACGCGATGGAGCTCATCGCCTCGCCCGAGGTGGACGCGGTCGCGATCGCGGTCCCGGTGTCCCGCCACTTCGAACTCGGCATGGCCGCCCTCGCCGCGGGCAAGCACGTGCTCATGGCCAAACCCCTCACCGCGTCGGACGCCGAGGCGGAGGCGTTGTGCGCCGAGGCGGACAAGCGCGGTCTCACCCTGATGGTCGATCACACGTTCGTCTACAGCGGTCCGGTGCGGAAAATCCGCGAGTTGACCGAGTCGGGCGACCTCGGGAGCCTCTACTACTACGACTCGGTGCGCGTGAACCTGGGCCTCTTCCAGGGCGACGTGAACGTGCTCTGGGATCTGGCCGTGCACGATCTCGCCATCCTCGACTACATCGTCCCCGACCGTCCGGTGGCGGTGTCGGCCATCGGGATGAGCCATGTCGCGGGCGGCCTCGAGGATCAGGCGTATCTGACCCTGCACTTCGACCGGCCGTTCCTCGCCCACGTCCACGTGAACTGGCTGGCCCCGGTCAAGGTCCGGCGAACCCTGGTGGGCGGATCGAAGAAGATGATCGTGTACGACGACGTCGAACCCTCGGAGAAGGTGAAGGTCTACGACAGCGGCGTCACCCAGATGCCGGGCCAGGCCGAGAGCTACGACACGTTCTGGAACTACCGGATGGGCGACGTGTTCTCGCCGCGCCTGTCGCGCGAGGAACCCCTGCGCGCCGAAGCCGCGCACTTCCTCGACTGCATCCGGAAGCAGAGCCGCCCGGTGACCGACGGCGCCTGCGGCCGTCGCCTCGTGCAGATCCTCGAGGCCGCGACCATCTCGATGCACGAAGCCGGCCGCCGCGTCGAACTGAAGCGGTAGGCCGCGCCCCGCCGGGTCAGCGCCGGATCCGGAACATCAGCAGCAGGATCGGCCGGAGGATCGACCACCAGTCGATGAAGGGGCGGATGTGCGAGTACTTGAGCCCGGCGGCTTTCGGCGGGTAGGTCTTGGAGACCGCCACTTCCTTCACCCGATAGCCGAGCCAGTGGACCTTGAGATGGATGTACGTCTCCAGCTCGTAGCGATCCAGCCAGTCCTGCTCGATGTCGATCCGCGGGTCGTCGAAGAGCGAAAGCCGGTAGGCCCGGAAACCGTTGGACGCGTCGGTGGTGCGGTGGCGGGTCACCAGGGTGAAGAGAATGGCGTGGAACTGGAGCAGGAAGAGCCGCCCGAGAGGGAGGTTCTCGAAGGTTCCGCCTTCGAGGAACCGCGAACCCTGGACGTAGTCGGCGCTGCCGTCCTTGATGGGCGCGAGCAGCCGCGGCACTTCCCGGAAGTCATCCTTCCCGTTGCCGGCCATGATCACGATGGTCGCGTACCCGTGCGCGCGCGCGTGCCGGATGGCGGTCTTGATGGCGGCGCCGATGCCGCGGTTGCTCTCGTGACGGATGAGGGTGGCGCCCGGGATGGAGGACAGGAACAGGGGAGTGCCGTCCTTCGAGCCGTCGTCCACGAACAGGACATCGAAGTCGCGTTCGATCGGGAGTTTGGCGACCGCCTGTCGGGTGAGCGTCTCGTGGTTGTAGCAGAACATGGCCACGAGCGTCGTGTTTTTCGGGGTTTCCAACGGGTCGGGAAGTTAGCACATCGATAACGGCCGCTCTCGATCTGAGAGAATCGTCCTCCATGGCGAGCAGCGCGGCGGGTTCTTCGAAGGGGTTCTGGGCCGCCCTCCTCGCCATCGCGCTCCTGGGGGTGGCCCTGCGCACCGCGTTCATCGATGTGCGCATGGCCGAACCGCCGCCGCGGCGCGGGGGCTGGAGATCGAAGGTCCAGATCGAAGCGCCCCTGTCGAAAGTCGCCTGGTACCACGACGAGCAGCTCTACTACCTCTCCACCGCGCTCAATTCCTTCAAGGGGAGGGGATTCTTTCCCGACTACAACACCATCCGCGACGGCATCTACGTGCCGCCTCCCGGGCAGTCGTTCTTCATCCTGGGCGTGTTCACGCTCGCCGGGAAGGTGGTGGAGCCTTCGGTCCTCCTCAAACTGCAGGCCGGAATCGCGGGAATCATGATCGTGCTCGGCGGCCTCCTGTGCCGGCGCCTGGTGTCGCCGCTCGCCGGCCTGGTCGCCGCCTTCCTGCTGGCCGTGCATCCCGACTTCATCTACCAGAGCGCTTTCCTCATGACCGAGAGCAACTACCTGTTCGAACTGGTGCTCTTCCTCTACCTCGTGACCCGGGCGGTGGAGACGGGCTCGACCAGATGGACGCTCTTCGCCGCGCTCTCCCTCGGCATCCTTCACCTTCAGCGCATCAACGCCGCTCCCGCGGGCCTCGCCATCGCCGCGGCGTGGCTCATCTACACGCGGGGAAAGGGATGGCGCAACGCCCTGCTCCTGGCCGCCGTTCCCTTCCTGGTCCTGCTCCCCTGGCTGGCCCGGAATCTGGCCATCTACGGAGAACCGATCTGGGTCAACAGCAACGCGGGCATCCATCTCTACCTCGCGAACAATCCGAAGCTCGACGCCGCGAAGGACCCGTACATCGAGAACCAGCGCGGGTCCCTGATTCCCGAGATCGAGGCCCAGCTTCACGACGAATCAGGCCGCCTGAAGGTGACCTACTACGAGTACTCGCGCATCTACCAGCAGAAGATGTGGGAGTACGTGCGCGCCCAGCCCCTGCACTTCCTCAGAAACTGCGCCTACAAGTTCGTCAACCAGTTCACCGAGGTGCAGACCGTGCCCCGGGTGGCCTGGCTGCGCTGGAACAGCGAAGCGACCTACACCGCGATCCAGCGGGTGGTCCTCGTGCTGGGCCTAGCCGGTCTCCTCGCTTTCGTGCGGCTTCGCTTCTCCCCCCAGGGCGCGGTGACCGTGCTGATGTTCCTCGTCTTCTCGGCTACCGGCACCATGTCGATCCTCTCCACCGACGGGCGCTACGGAGTTCACCTCAAGCTCTTCCTGTCCCTCTTCATTGCCCTGGGTCTGGGAGCCCTCGTGGCGCGGCTCCGAAAGCCGGCAGCGGCGTCCGCATCGACCCCGCGCGTGTGACCGGCCGCCCCTCCCGCGCCCGGCTCGCCGCGTTCCTGGGCGAAGGGCCGCCCGCGCTCTTTCTCGCCCTGCTCTGGCTCCTCTGGCTCGGCGCCATCGCCTGGAACGAGCGGCTTCCCGTCAACGACGGCCTGGGCTGGGACGGTTCGCGATTCGCGAAGATGGCGCAGGCCGGACCGTCGATGCTCTTCAATCACGAAATCAACCGCTACTACGTTCAGCGGGTCGGCCCGAGCTTCGCGGTGCGCGGTCTTCTCGCCCTCGCGGGCGGGGAACTCGATGACGCGTCGGTGCGGTGGGGGTTCATCGCCCTGAACCTCCTGCTCCTGAGCGTCGCGCTGCTCCTCCTGATGGACGCGGGGAAGCAGCTTGGCCTGGGTCCGCGCGGGCGCCTCTTCCTCTTCCTGGGTCTGTTCGCCAATCTTCCCAATGCCCGCCTTCCCATCTACTACGCGCCGATCGGCGATTCGTCCGCGTTCTTCCTGGGTTCGCTGATCGTCTGGGCGTTCGTGACCCGGCGCGCGGTGATCCTGCTCTTCGCGTTCGTTCTCGCCATCGTGTCGTGGCCGGCCGCTTTCGCGCTCCTGCCGGTTCTGGTCTGGCCGCGCCCGGCCCGGGGCTACGCAACCTCCTCGCCCGCGGACGCATCATCCGATTTCCCCGCCTGGTCCTTCGTCGCGGCCCTGGTCATCGGCGCGGCGATCCTCGGGGTTCTCTGGCTCGCGGCGGATATGCCTCCGGTGGAGGCGTGGACGCGGGACGTGACCCTCGCCCTCGGCGCGAACGCGCTGCACGTGGGCGCTTCCGCCCTGGCCGCGGTGATGATCGCGTGGACCGCTCGTGCTTCGGTATTTCAGCGACCGTCCCGGGCGGGGGTGATGGGATTGCTGATCCTGCTCGTTTTGAGTGTCTCCTATGTCCGGGCCTTCGAAAGTGGATCGCTCTCGTTCAGCGGCCAGACCTATGTGCGGGAAATGCTCCTCTTCGCGAGGAGTCGGGCGTTCACCGCGATCGCGGGTCATGGCGCCTACTTCGGCTTCCTTGCCATGGCGGCGGTTTTCCTGTGGCCGCGCCTCCTGAGGCAGGGCCTCAGCCTCGGCGCCGGCGGTTTCGTCGCGACCGCGCTCGCCGGGCTCATGTCCATCGACGCCGAATCGCGCCGGCTGAACGCGACCTGGCCTCTGGTCGGACTCCTCGCCGCCCTCGTCTTCGAACGCGTCTGCAGCGGGGCCCGGGAGACCGCGCTCTTCGCGGCGGCGGCGCTGCTGATCTCGAAACTCTGGTGGCCGCTCGGCGGCCCGGACCTTTTCACCGCCCTGCATCCTCCCGGTAACTACTTCAACACCCAGGGGCCCAGCATGTCGGCCGACGCCGTGGCCGCCCATCTGGCCGCCACCGCGCTCGTGGGCGCGGCCATCCTCCTCGTGACCCGGCGCCCGCAGGGTCACTTGCTCCACCGGGAGACTGGCCTCTAACCTTGGCGCGAACCATGCCCCGTCCGGTACTCCACGTCTGCGACAAGTTCGGCGTCTCCGGCTCCAGCATCCACGGGGTGTCGAGGCTGTTCGCCTGGTGGTTTCCGCGCTACGACAAGACGCGCTACGTGCCGCACCTGGTCGGCCTGAAGAATGACGACGCGGCGACACGCGCGCTCCGGGCGGAGGGCGTCTCGGCGCGGATGCTCGGCCGGAGCCCATTCGACCCGCGCCTCATCGGAGACATCGGCCGCGAGATCGAGCGCACCCATGCGCAGATTCTCCACGTCCACGGCTACGCCGCTTCGAACTTCGGGCGGATCGCGGCGCGCCGGGCCGGCATTCCCCTGGTGCTTCACGAGCACTTCGCCGACCCGAAGATGCCTCCTTACCAGAAGATTCCCGACCTCTTCCTCCGCAACCTGATCGATCACGCCATCGCGGTCAGCCAGTCCACCGCCGACTTCCTGATCAAGGAGCGCTTCGTCCCCGAGGATCGGGTGGCCGTGGTCTTCAATGGGGCCCCGCTCGACCAGTTCGCGCCGAGGCCGCGGAACGAGGGCTACGCGATCCGCGCCGCACTGGGGATACCCATGACCGCCCCCGTGATCACCACCATCGGCCGCCTCAACGCCCAGAAGGGACATGACACCCTTATCGCCGCCGCGGGCCAGGTGATCGTACGCCACCCCGAAGCCCGGTTCCTGATCGCGGGCGACGGCGATCTCATGCAGCCCCTCAAGGCCCAGGCCTCCACCCTGGGGATTGCCGAGCAGGTCGTCTTCGCGGGGCATCGGAAGGACATCCCCGAGATCCTCGCCGCCACCGACGTGCTGTGCATCTCCTCCAACTACGAGGGCACCCCGCTCGTGCTTTTCGAAGCCATGGCCGCGGGGAAGGCGGTGGTGTCGACCGCGGTGGACGGCTGCCGCGAAGTGATCCAGGACAGGAAGACCGGGCTCCTGGTTCCCCCGAAGGACCCCGAGAAACTGGGGGAGGCGCTCATCAAGGTCATCGAGGACGTGCCGTTGCGGGCCCGGCTCGAGAAGGCCGCGCTCGTGGCCTCGAAGCGCTACGACATTTCCGAATGCATGCGCCTGATGCAGCAGATCTACGACGACGTGCTCCGCGAGAAGAGCGCCCGCTGAGTCTCGGGGCTCAGGCTCTCTCGCCGCGCATCATGGTGTCGGTGACCACGCGGTTCCGGCCCGAGGCCTTGGCCTGGTAGAGCGCCGCGTCCGCGTTCCGGATCAACCGGATCTCGTCGAACTCCGGGGGCGCGGCGCTCGCGACCCCGAGGCTGATGGTCACGGGCTCCGCGCTCCCCTCCCCCTCGACTTTCACCTTCTCCTCGATGCGCGCGCGCAGGCGCTCGGCGAACTTCCGGGCCTCCTCGCGGCCGGTGTGGGAAAGCAGGACCAGGAATTCCTCGCCGCCCCACCGGAAGAGCAGCTCCTGGGCGGAGAGGATCTCGGTCGCCTGCCTCGCCACATCCGTGAGCACGGTGTCTCCGGTGGCGTGGCCGTGGCGGTCGTTCAGGCTCTTGAAATGGTCGATGTCGAAGAAGACGATCGACAGGGGCAGATCGAGACCGGCGGAACGTTCGGCTTCCCGGTCGAAGAAACGCTTGAAGGCGCGGCGGTTGAAACAGCCGGTGAGATCGTCCCGCAGGCTCCGTTCGCGGTGCTGGTCGCCGACTCCCGCGAGGGTGGCGGTGAGGGCCATGGTGGTGATGAGGAGCACGGCCACGAAAACCCCGACGAACAGGCCCATCTCCCGGAGCCGTGGCACCAGGGGATCGCCGCTCATGGTCACCGCGAAGTCGGGAATTTCGAGGGCGCGCTCGAGGAGGCGCACGCCGAGGAAGACCAGGAGGCCGAGGGTCGCCCAGACCGCGCCGAGCAGGAGCATGATCTGGCCGGTGGAGATCTCGCGCTGCGGCGGCACGCCGATCGCCTCCCGCGCGAACACCTGGGCCTCCTTTCCCCGGAACCACAGGAGCGGCGCCACCAGGACCATCATCTGGAAAAAGTCGCCGAGGATCCAGCCCAGCCAGAGGCGCTGGCCTTCCGCGAGGGCGGTCTTGTGGGCGGCGTTGTACAACATGATGTCGACCGAGGACGCGGTGGCGGCGACGAGGCCGGCCGAAGCGAAGAGCCCGAGGTCGCGGAGCCGGGGCAGGTCGGGCTGGACCCTGAGGATCAGGAGGAGGAACCAGAACAGGAGCAGTTCGATCGGGCTGCCGAGCGCGAAGAACGCGGCGCGCGCGAGGGTGAGGCCGCTGAACAGGCCGCTCGCCAGGGTCGAGACGTAGGCGGTGGCCGCGCCGAAGGCGGGCCCCAGCCACAGGGTCAGGAGGACGCCGATCGTCACCGGCGGATAGAACGTGAATCCCACCGTCCAATCGCCGACGGGGACGGGGATGCCGCTCCAGTTCCGCGAGGCCTCGATGAGGGCTGTGGCCACGGAGACCACGGTGGATCCGCCCCAGATCGCGAGGATCTTCCTACCTCCCGCGGTCCGGTGGCCGCCGAGGACGGCGGTGAGCGGCCACCACGACAGACTCCTTCCGAAGTCGATGGTGGTGTCGAATCGCATGGGGTAAGCCGAGCCTAGCGCTTCCCTCGCCGGGGTTTGCCGGGAGCCTTCCTGCCGCCCCCGCCGGGAATCGCAAACAAGAGAGCGACGCTTCCCGCGAGCCCGGCCCAGATCCAGACCGAGAGCCACGAGCCCGTCACCTGGCCGCGGACGAAGCACAAGGCTCCCCCGGAAAGAAGCAGGATGAAGGGGAGGAGGGTGAGGGCGAGGTACTTCCTGGGGACCGAGGGCGGAAGCAGGTTTGGCAACGCGCCCACGAAGAGCGCCACCTCGGGCTCGTAGTAGAGGACCGCTGTGAAGATCCCCGCGTGAGCGACTCGCACAGCGAGCCTCGTCCCGCCGGCCTTCAGGGAATAGAGGCCCGGGACCAGGGTGGCGAGGCCGATGAGAAAGACCAGCCACCCGGGCCAGACGCTTCGTCCCGCCACGAGCCACGAGTCCGACTGCGGCAGGGCGGGGGTGGAGGCATCGATGCCCTGGATGGCCGCGAACGCGACCTCGCCCAGGCGGACCGCGGCGTTGTCGTGGAGGGCTTGATCCCTGGGCGGGGCGGCGACGTTTCGCGCGAGGAAGGCGCGCGAGAACGACAGGTCCGCCACCTGGATCACTCCGATCCGGGCGGCCAGGGCCCGGGCCGCGAGAGGATCGCAGGCGGTCTTGAACGCGCGGATGAAGGGCTGGGTGAGAAGGCTGATTCCCGGGTCGTCGAAGGACACGTCGAGAGAATCGGGGATGCCGGAAATCGCGGCCGATACCAGGTCCCGTCCGGCCATGGCGCGGCGGTCGGAGGCGGTTCCGTCCGCGCAGGCCTGGGCGATCAGCGAGGGCGCGCTCGCGGCATCCTGGAGCGGAGAGGCGTCGATCACCACCACGCCGTCCACCAGATCGCGCGATTTCCCGAGAGTCTCGAGATAGCGCGCGAACCCTTCTCCTTTCGACTCGCCGCCATCGAAGGAGGCCAGGATCCAGGTCTTGGCGGGCCGCAGGCGCGAGGCCTGGCGTCCGATCTCGATGAGGAGGGAGAGACTGCGGGAGCGGTCGGAGACGTCCTGGGCATCCTTCTTCGTGTCGTGGTGGGTGGCGATGATGAGCAGGCGATCGCTCCGCCCGGGAATATTCGCCACCACGTTCGTGCCCGAAGACCCTTCGAAGGTGAATTCCTCGATCGTGGTCTGGGCGAGGCCGGCTTCCTGGAGCTTGGCCGACACGAACTGGGCGGCGGCCTGATTTCGGGGCGACCCGAATGCGTGGGGCCCAAGGGCCGTCAAGGTGGCGCTCGTCTGCGCGATAGCGGCCGCATCGAACGAGACGGCGGCGAGGAGGGCGAGGGAGATCAAGAGGGGGCGATGCTAAGCTGATTTTAAGCAAGGCAGGTCTCATGTTCTTCAAACCAGGGCGGCTCCACATGGCGATGGGCGTCATCGCTCTCAGTTCACTCGCTTCGGCCGGCGACATCGTGGGCCGCGTCGAATTGACGGAAAAGGGGGGGAAGAAGGCCACCGACCTCTCCGACGTGGTGGTCTACGTGGAGAGTTCCAAGGCGAAGCCCAAGCCGGCCCGCGAGGTGCTCACCATGAAGAGCAAGACCTTCACCCCGCACCTCCTCGCCATCGGGACGGGAACCACCATCGACTTTCCCAACGAAGACCCGATCCTGCACAACGTCTTCTCCGTTTCCGGAGAGGGTTTCGACCTCGGGCTCTACAAGCGGCCGAAGACCGCATCCCGCACCTTCGACCGGCCCGGCGTCTACACCGTCTACTGCAACATCCACCCGCAGATGAGTGCGACCGTGGTGGTGTTCGACCACCCCTACTTCGCCACCGCCGCGAAGGACGGCTCTTTCAGGATCGCGGGCGTCCCCGCGGGCGAGTACAAGCTCCTCGCGTACAACGAGCGCTCCGGAGAGGGCGCTCCGGTGACGGTCAAGGTCACGACCGTGGGCGAAACCACGGCGCAACTCTCCCTCGATGCGAGCACCTTCAAGCGCATGGCTCACAAGAACAAGTACGGCAAGGACTACGGGAAAGAGGCTTACTGACGCATGGGACTCACCAAGAAGATCCTTCTTTTCACCGCCCTCCTCACCGTGGGCATCGTGGTCGCCACCCTGGCCTTCACCACGGTCCGGGCGAACGCCCTCGCCCAGGCGAACCTCTCGGAGCGGATCACCTCGTCGCGCGGCATCTGGGACGCGTTCCAGGCCGACCGGCTCGGGAAGCTCAAGCTCGCGGTGCGCACGCTCGGGAACGAGCCCGCCTTCAAGGCGCTGATCGAAGCGGGGGACGGAGAGACCATCGCGGACACCCTCCTCGAACGCAGCAAGGACCTGGGCGCCGACTTCTTCATGGCCACCGACCCTTCGGGCCTGCTGGTGGCCCGGTCGGACAAGCCCACCGAACGCGGCACCGATCTGTCCAAGGATCCGGTGGTGGCGATGAGCGTGAAGGGCGACGCCGCGGAAGGGCTTTGGCAGGAGGGAGACCGGCTCTTCCACGCGGTCTCGACCCCCATGAAGACGGGCGACAACCAGCAGGGTGTGCTGCTCGCCGGGTACGCGCTCGACGCCACGGTGGCGAAGTCGCTCGCGAAGCTGAGCGGAGCGGAGATCGCCTTCCTCACCGGCGCGGCCCAGGGGGTGACCTCCTCCTCGCTCGGGCCGCTCGAGCCGGTTCTTTCCGCGGCCCTCAAGGCCGCCGGTCCGGCGAAGCCCGGGGAAGCCTTCGATCTCCTCGTGGGCGCCGAGAAATATCGCGCGATTTCGTACTCGCTCGAAAACGCCGCGCATCGCCCGGTGGGTTCGCTGGTGGTCCTCGCGAGCTACGCGAAGGAGATGGCGCCCTTCATCGATTTCCGCAACGCGTTGTTCCTGGTGGGCGGCCTCATGACCATCCTCGGGCTGCTGGGCGCCCAGCTCATCGCCAGCCGGATCACCGGGCCGATCTCCCTGCTCGTCGATCGGGTGCACAAAGCGCGCGACGGGAGCTTCTCGGGCGCCATCCCCGTCCACAGCACCGACGAGGTGGGCGCGCTCGCCAAGGCTTTCAACGGTCTCCTGAACGAACTGCGCGAGAAGGAGCAGTTCATCGAGTTCATGCGGACCGCGCAGGCGAGCGGCGGCACCACCAGCCTTCCGCCCGGCGACCCGGGGGCCACGGTCGGGCTCTCCGGGGTCACGGCTTCGGCCACGACCCTCCCCGGCGGCGACGCGAATCTCACCATCGGTTCCGTGTTCGCGAACCGCTACAAGGTGGTGGAGACCCTGGGCAGGGGCGGCATGGGGGTGGTGTTCCGGGCCAAGGACAACCAGCTCGACGAGATCGTGGCCCTGAAGACCCTGCGCTCGGACGTCTTGTCTCAGGACCCGACCCTGCTTCAGCGGTTCAAGCTCGAGATCAAGCTGGCCCGGAAGATCACCCACAAGAACGTTCTCCGGACCCACGACTTCGGCGAGTTCGGGGGCACACCCTACATCTCCATGGAGTATCTCGAGGGCGTGACTCTCAAGGACCTGCAGAAGAGGAAGGGCGCCCTGCCCTTGAGCGTCGGCCTCCAGATCGCGAAGCAGATGTGCCACGGCCTGGCGGCCGCCCACGCGCAAGGCGTCATCCATCGCGACATCAAGCCGCAGAACATGCTGATCATCCCGGAGACCGGCGATCTCAAGATCATGGACTTCGGCATCGCTACGGTGTCGAACGTGAAGGACGAGAGCAAGCCGCAGGATTCCGCGATTACCGGCGCGGGCGTGGTGCTCGGGACTCCCGACTATCTCCCGCCCGAGCTCGGGCGAGGAGAGCAGGCGGATTTCCGTTCCGACATCTACTGCATGGGCGTCGTCCTCTTCGAACTGTTCTGCGGACGCCTCCCCTTCACCGGGGAGTCGCCGCTGCAGATCGTGGTGGCGCACATGCAGAACGCGCCGCCCCGGCCCCGCTCGATCAAGCCGGGCCTCCCCGAGGAGCTCGAGGCGGTGATCCTGAAGTGCCTCGAGAAGGATCGCGGCAAGCGCTTCCAGACCGTGGACGAGCTGACCGAGGCCCTGAACGCGATCTCGGAGCGACAAGCCGCGGCGTAGGGGACGGGCTTAACGCGCGCGGACGGTGGTGAGGGAGATGCGGACCGGGCCTTCGGCGGTGTCGATCTGGATGCCGCTCGCGTCCAGGCCGGCGATGATGCCGTCGGCGAGGGTGTCACCGAGGCGCAGGGCCACGATTTCACCCAGCGGCGCGTAGACGAAGGCCACCAGTTCGTCGGCCGATCGTCCGATTCCCGCGAGCGCCATCTCCTCGACGGTGAGGTCGCGGGCCCGGAAGATGATGCGCGCGACCGTGGTGGCGGCGATGGGGCCGACCTCGCCCGCGCGCTCGTGGAATCTCAGGACGCGCGCGGTCTCCTCGCGGGTCTCGTCGAGCTGGAGGGCGGCGAGGGCGGCGCGGCGCACGTCGTTGATGGGAGCGTCGCGCGCGAAGACGCTGAGCTTGGAAAGGCCCGACGGGCCGAGGGCCGCGTAGGACGGCTCGGCCTCGGCGAGGGCGGCGAGCACGTCCTCGCCGCGCGGCCGCTTCGCGCGCAGCGAGAACCGCCCGCCCGGAGGCGTGTCCTCCGCCTCCGGCGCCTTGAGCGTCGATCCTGTGGCGGAGCGGAGCAGACGCACCGCGCCCACCCGCTCGGCATGAACGGGCAGGGTCTTGATGGCGTCATCGATGGAGGCGCCCGCGAAGTCGACATTCACGCGGCCGCGGACATCCTCGGCCACCACGAAGGCCTCGTGGGTCAGGGCTTCGATCATGGCCGCGACATCGGCGAGGTCGGTGTCCACCGCCCGGAGGGTGAGGCCGCCCTGTTCCGAGCCCGAGGCGCGAAGCGTGGTTCCCGGAACTCCGAGGGCGACGGGGTCGCGGTCCTGCCGACAGAAGGGCTCGGTCGGCCGGAACGGCTCGTCGACGGGCAGGGGGAGAGCCGCCTCCGGTCCGGCGCGGTACGACTCGCCCACCACCTCGAACTCGAAGCATCCTTCCTTCTGAGCGCGCGAGAACTCGCGGAGCCGGAAGAAGCCCCCTTCGAGACGCCGCTCCAGGGCGTCGGCCGCGCCCATCCCCGCGACCACGCCGCGCAGGTTGAACCGGCCGGTGTCGCCATCGAGTGACCCGAAGGTGAGGGCGGCGGCGGCGTCGCGGAAGACCGACCCGGTCTCGGCCAGGAACATGCGGGGCGAGGTCTGGCCCCTTCGCAGGTCGTCGAGGACGATGGTCTTGTCGAGTGCGATCTGCTCGTCGCGCGCGAAACGCGCGGCCTCTTCCTTGCTGGCGCCGCGGGTGCGGTTGCGGGCGTGCGCCGGATCGAGACTGGCGGTGGCCGCGGCCCGGGCCGCGCGGTGGTGCAGCCGGAGCCGGGCCTCGATGCGCACCCCGAAGTCCGCGGCGCGCAGGACCACGCTCTCGACATCGACGAGCCGTGGAGACCCCTGCAGGGCCCGGAAGAAGCGGTCGGCATCGGGGTAGGTCGCGGTCGCGAGAAGGTTTCGCCTCGACTGGCCCAGGCCGCCGGTCTCCGTGATGGTGGGCGGGCCGATCTCGACGTTGCGAAGGCCGGCCTCGGTGGCGAGCTGTTTGAGGAGCGCCGCGTCCTCGTTGGGGGTGGGCGCATCGGGCAGCGCGCGCGAAAGCTGGGCGAGGTGCCGGTCGAGGAGCTGTCGCTCTTCGCCAAAGGGTCTTCCCGGCGCACCCTGAAGGAGGGTGGCCAGAACGAGAAAGGAAAGAAGCGGCATTCACTGCGAACTATAGACTTCGCCTTTCATCAAGGAGGAGTTTCCATGCGCCCCATCCAAGGTATCGCCCTCGGCCTGATGTTCGTCGCCGCCACGGCTCTCGCGGCCCCGCCGCGGACCTACGTCGACCCCCGGACCAACGCCGTCAACCAGAACGACCCTCCTTTCTCCGGCTCGGTGAAGGTGGGCGACACCGTCTACATTTCCGGTCAGATCGGCCTCGGGCCCGATCGGAAGCCGCCCGCCGACGTCACCGAGGAGGCGAGGCTGGTCATGGAGGCGCTGAAGAGCCAGATCGTGCGGCAGGGCCTGACCATGGACGATCTGGTGAGCGTCCAGATCTTCTGCTCAGACGTCAAGCACTACGACGCCTTCAATGCCGTCTATCGCACGTACTTCACGAAGGAGTTCCCGGCGCGCGCGTTCCTCGGCTCGGGAACCCTCCTCTTCGGGGCGCGCTTCGAAGTCATGGGCGTGGCGGTGAAGCGCTGACTGCTTTTCTGCTGAGACGGCCGCTCCCAGGCTTCACCACGCGGTTCGCCCCGGCGCCCACGGGCTTCCTGCACCTCGGCCACGTGGCGAACGCCATCGCGGTGTGGGGCACGGCCCGCGCTTTCGGCGGTCGCGTGCTGCTGCGCATCGAGGATCACGACCGCACCCGGGCGAAGAGCGGCTTCGAGCAGGCGATCCTCGAGGATCTCGACTGGCTGGGATTTCAGCCCGATGAGGCCCTGGTGCGCCAGAGCGACCGGGAGGCGAAGTACGGGGACGCGCTGGCCCGGCTCGAAGGCGCGGGTCTCGTCTACGCCTGCGCCTGTTCGCGAAAGTCCATCGGGGCCGCGACGGTCTCCGCCGAGGGCGAGCGTCGTTACCCGGGCACGTGCCGCGACGCGGGGGTGGATGGCGGGGCGGCGCGCGCGCGTCGCGTCCGCCTCGAGCGGGAGACCCTGTCCTTCCACGACCTTCGCCTCGGCCCGATCGAGCAGGTTCCCTACGAGCAGGCCGGGGATATCCTCGCGCGCGATCGCCACGGGCACTGGACGTACCAGTTCGCGGTGGTGGTGGACGACCTCGACCAGGGCGTCGACCTGGTGATCCGCGGCGAGGATCTGCTCGCTTCCACCGGCCGTCAGATCCAGCTCGCCCGCCTCCTCGGAAGAAAGACCCCGCCCTCGTTCCTCCACCATCCCCTCATCCGGCGCGCCGACGGGCAGAAGCTCTCGAAGTCGAACCGCGACACGGGAGTCCGCGATCTGCGCGCCTCGGGCTGGGGCGTCGAGCGGGTGCTGGGCGAAGCCGCCTCGGCGCTGGGCCTGACCGGGGGCGAGCCTTCGTCCATGGCGGACCTGGTGGGTTTCCTGAAGGGTAACGCGTAACCTTCGGCAAGTGAAAGAAGACATGGCGCCGGTTTGCAATCGCATCAGCGCGCTCCTGCGCTTCTCCGGAGCGGTGAAGCGGGATCCTGCGGTTCAGGCCTGGCTCGACGGGCAGCCCGAGGCTCTGCGTGCGATGGTTCGGCCGTGGTTCGAGCGCATGAGGGAATGCGGCGACGATGTCCGGGAATTGATGCACGACGGGTGCCCGACCGTGTGTGTCGAAGATGCGGGCTTCGCGTACGTCAACACCTTCAGGGCCCATGCCAACGTGGGGTTCCTCCGAGGCTCGACCCTGCCGGACCCTCTCGGTCTGCTGGAGGGAACCGGGAAGCTGGGCCGTCACGTGAAGCTCCGGCCGGGCGTTCCTCCGGCCTCCGCGGCGCTGGAGGCCCTCATCACGGAGGCCTACCGCAACATCAAGGCGTGTCTCCGCGCCGAAGAAGGGGTTCGCCGCGACCGGAGGTAGGGATCTACTTCGTGGCGAGCTTCGCTTTCAGGAAGGCGAGGCTCTTCGGGAACACCGACTTCACGAACTCGTAACCGTGATCGCCGGGGGAGATCGAGAAGTCGTTCGGGATCTTGCGGCCGTCGAGGATGGTGTGGAGCGCCTCGTTTCCCTTGAACAGGCCGTAGCGGTCCTGGCCGCCGCAGTCGAAGTAGAGGGCGGGCGCCTTCTTCGGGTCCACCGTCTTCGCGAGCTCGAGCGGGTCGTCGGCCTTCCACACCGCGGGATCGACGGGCTCGCCGAACACGCCCGTGAACGCGCGCATCTGGCCGCCGCGCGCGCCCGCTTCGATGGTGGGGATCTCGGTTAGGAGCATGGCGGAGTGGGTGGCCACCGCGCCGAAGACCTCCGGTCGTGAGAACGCGATGTTGAGCGCGCCGTAGCCGCCCATCGAGACGCCGAGCAGGGCCCGGCCTTCGCGCCTCGCGATGGTCCGGTAGGTCTTGTCGATGTGCTCGACGAGATCCCTCGTGACCATGTCCTGGTACTTGCCCTTGCCCGAGTTCACGAAGAGGTTGTTGCCGCCGTCGACCGTGACCACGATGGCGTTCGGGGCGACGCCCGACTTCACCAGTTCGTCGTACTGGGGCGCGAGGCCGCGGCGTTCCCAGAACGCGGAGTTCTCGAACATGCCGTGCAGCGCGTAGATGACGGGGTACGATGCCTTGCTGGTCTCGTAGTCGGCCGGGAGGTAGGCGACGTAGGTGACGGGCGCGCCAAGGGACTTCGAGTCGAAGGTCTTCGCCTTCTCCGAGGCGGGCATGGCGCGCGGTCCCATGCCCTGGGCGCCCTGGGCCTGGCCCTGCGCAGGCGTCGCGGGCGGCTGCGCGGATTGGGCGGACGCGGTGGCGGCGATGAGGAGCGCGGCGAGCGCGGCCCGGATCTGCGATGTCGTCATGTCTTCTTCTATGGCCTCTCGAGAAAGCGATTGATATCGGTCAGGACGGCGTCGAGCATGGGCGCCGTCAGCGTCTTCGTAAACGTATTGCGTTGGGATGGATGGTACGAAATGAAGATCCGTCTTGTCTCGCGGGTCACGGGGTGGGGCGGAAGGTCGTGCGCGAGGCCGTGGCCGAACTTGAAGGACCGGCGCCCTTCGAGCTCCCCTTCGGCCCTGTGCATGGCCACGAAGGCGTCGAGCGCGAACTTCCCGAGAGCGAGGACGGCGCGGGGCTGAAGCAGGCGCCACTCGCGGGCGAAATAGGGACGGCAGCGCAGGGTCTCGCGCGGTTCGGGCTTGTTGTCGGGCGGCGCGCAGCGCACCGCGGCGAGGATGTAGGCGTCGCGGAGAGCGAGGCCGTCATCGCGCCACACCGACGTGCCCTGGTTCGCGAACCCGGCTCGATGGAGGGCGGGGTAGAGGAAGTCGCCCGAAGGATCGCCGGTGAAGACGCGGCCGGTGCGATTGCCGCCATTCGCTGCGGGGGCAAGGCCCACCACGAGGAGCCGCGCCCGGGGGTCGCCGAAGCCGGGCACGGGGCGGCCCCAATAGGTCTGGTCGCGGTAGCGGGCGACTTTCACCAGGGCGGCGTGCGCGCACCACTTGCGAAGCCGCGGACACTTCTCGCAGGCGACGATGTCCTCGCGAACCCTGGAAAGCGAATCCGGTTCCATGCGCCTCAATGTATCGCGCCACCGCGGCGGCGAGGGAGTCCCGCTCTTCTGAGATAATTGGTGCTGTATTTCCATCAACCGGGCGCATAGAAAGAGACCGAATGTCCGATCAACGATCCCTTCCCCTCACCGACCTCTCCGAAGACGAGAAGCTCTTCCGGGACACGGTCAAGAGCTTCGCGGACGAGAAGATCCGTCCGCTCGTCTCCAAGATGGACCAGGACGCGAAGATGCCGCGCGATCTCATCGACGCGTGCTTCGAGCTCGGCCTCATGGGCATCGAGATCCCCGACAGTTTCGGCGGCGCGGGTTCGACCTTCTTCATGTCCGTCCTGGTGGTCGAGGAGCTGGCCAAGGTCGACGCCTCGGTCGCGGTCCTGGTCGATGTCCAGAACACCCTGTTCAACAACGCGCTCCTGCGCTGGGGCACCGACGCCCAGAAGGCGAAGTACTGTCCGAAGCTCGCGACCAAGTGGGTGGGCGCCTACGCGCTTTCCGAAGCCGGCTCGGGGTCGGACGCCTTCGCCCTCGCCTGCAAGGCGGTGGACAAGGGCGACCACTACGAGCTCACCGGGCAGAAGCTGTGGATCACCAACGCGAACGAGGCGGAGCTGTTCATCGTCATCGCCAACGCCGATCCCAGCAAGGGTTACAAGGGCATCACCGCGTTCTTCGTGGAGAAGGGCACGCCCGGCTTCACCATCGGCAAGAAGGAAGACAAGCTCGGCATCCGCGCCTCGTCGACCTGCGAACTCATCTTCGAGAACTGCAAGGTTCCGAAGGAGAACGTGCTCGGCGAAGTGGGCAAGGGCTACAAGATCGCCATCGAGACCCTGAACGAGGGCCGCATCGGCATCGCCTCGCAGATGGTGGGCCTGGCCCAGGGCGCGCTCGATCACGCGCTCAAGTACGCGCAGGAGCGCAAGCAGTTCGGCCAGGCCATCGCCGAGTTCCAGGGCGTGCAGTTCGAGCTCGCCAACATGGCCATGCAGATCGAGGCCGCGCGGCTTCTGACCTACAACGCGGCCCGGCTGCGCGACGTGGGGTCGCCTTTCATCAAGGAAGCGGCCATGGCGAAGCTGTTCGCCTCGCGCACCGCGGAGTACGTGGCCAGCAAGGCCATCGAGGTCTTCGGCGGCAACGGCTTCACCCGCGAGTACCCGGTGGAGAAGTACTTCCGCGACCAGAAGGTGGGCGCCATCTACGAAGGCACCTCGAACATGCAGCTCATGGTCATCGCCAAGCAGATCCTCGGGAAGATGGCGTGACCCCGCTCCTCTCCCTCAAGACCGCCGACCTCCTCGATCGTTTCGCCTCCCAGGACCCGACCCCGGGCGGCGGTTCGGCCGCGGCCCTTGCGGGCGCGCTGGCGGCCGCCCTCGTCGAGATGGTGGCCAACCTCCCGAAGACCCGCACCGGCGCTCCCGACGAGCGCGAAAAACTCGATGCCGCGAAAGCGTCGGCCGGCAAGGCCGGCGCGCGCCTGCGCCAGCTGGTGGATCTCGACACCGAGGCCTACAACGCGGTGACCGCCGCGTACCGGCTGCCCAAGGCGACCGACGACGAGAAGGCGGCCCGCGCCGCCGCGATCGTGAAGGCCATGAGGCAGGCGACCGAGGTGCCGCTCGAGACCTGCGAGTGCGCGGCCGCGGTCCTGCGCGCGTCGGCCCAGGCCCTTGCTCACGGGAACCCGAACGCGGCGAGTGATGTCCGCACCGCCATGGCCTTGTGCCGGGCCGCGCTCGACGCGGGGGCCGAGAACGTGCGCGCCAACGTGGCTTCGCCCTCTCTCACCGCCGAATCTCCGCTGTTCCTCGCCCGCCTCGAGGCCCTGCGCGCTCCGCTCGAGTCGATGCTCGCGAATCCGAGCCGCAAGTAGTCGAGGGGGGCGGCCTACTCGAACCGTCCGTCGCCCAGCCCCGGGTCGCCGTCGGGGTCGGATTTCTTCGGTGAAGGGATGGGTTCCGCGGGCGTGGGCGTCTCCAGTCCGCCCGCCCGCACCTCGATGAGGAACCGGTAGCCGCGGCGGGGCAGGGTCTGGATGAGCCGGGGCGAGTCGGGCCGGTCTCCGAGCGCCGCGCGGATTTCCTTCATGCAGTGATTGAGGCCCTGCTCGACATCGACGTCGACATCGTCCGGCCACAGCGCTTCCGTGAGCTCCCGGCGAGTCACGAGGTCCCCGGCGCGTTCGAGAAGCAGCTGCAGCACTCTCACCGGTTGATGTCGAAGGCGGATCAGCCGTCCTTCCTTGCGCAGTTCACCGGTCAGGGTATCGAGTTCAAAAACGCCGAACGTGAGCAGCCGCGACCTCGGGGTCAGCCGCGGCACTAACACCTCGAAGCCCCCTTCTCGAACTCCAACCGGTTGGAGCGGCAATGCGGTTTCGCTCATGAGCATCCCGAAATCGGACGAACAGGCACGGAAGACGTTTCGCGCGCCGCCTCGTGTTCATGATCGCGGCGCGCGACCAGTATTCGCGGGCCCTGGAGCATGCACGCGCATTTCACCGCGGAATTGAACGCGAGGCTCGGACCCCGTTTCGACGCCTCGAATCGTTCAACCGATAGAACCGTGGCCATTTCATTCCCTTGGGGAGCAAGGGGCGTGCCTGATTCGCGCGCCATTCCCTGACCGTCTCTTTACGAAGATTCATCCGCAATGAACCGCGCGTCCATTGTCTGGAAGAAGCACCTCGCCGATCCTGCGTTCGATGTCGAGCGACCTCGCGGATCCACAGTTCGAGTCGTCGTCGGTTCCTGAATCCCTGGGCGGCGAACGCCTGGTTCTGCGGGACATGCTTTTGAGCTTCGAGCGGAATCTGATTCTCACCGTGCTCGTCGCGGCGAATGGCAATCAGAAGCGCGCGGCCGATGCGCTCGGCGTTCTTCCGACCACGTTCCAGGAAAAGCTGAAACGGTTCGGGCTCATCAATCAGCGCCAGGGACAGCGCGGGCGGGCGGGGGACCGCCCGTTTGTCCCGGGCGAGCCGTTCGAGCCTCCTCAAAGAGGCGGACATCCCCCATTCCATTCCCAAGAGGACGACCAAGAATGAAACGACGACTACTCATCCTGACTCTGCTGGTGCTCGCGGGCGCCCGGGCTTTTGCCCAGACCGCCACCGGCAATGTTTTCGGCAACGTGACCGATGCCTCGGGGGCGGTGCTGCCCGGCGCCTCGGTCAGCATTTCCGGGGAGGCGGGCACCCGCACCACCGTCACCGGATCGGACGGAACCTTCCGGTTCCTGAACATGGACTACGGCGACTACACCGTCACCATCTCCCTTGCCGGATTCGGCACGGCCAGCCGGAAGGTCACGGTGGTCACCGGCTCGAGTTCGCAGGTCACGGTGAGCCTCAGCATCGGAGCCAAGACCGAGGTGGTCGAAGTGAGCGCGGAGGCGCCCCTCGTGGACATCAAGAAGCGCGGCACCAGCACCACCCTCGCCGTCGAGGACCTCAAGGAGACGCCGAATGCGCGGGATCCGTGGGGCATCATGAACCAGGTTCCGGGCGCTCTCATCGACCGGGTCAACATCGCGGGCAATGAGAACGGCCAGCAGGCGTCGGTGGCCGGCAAAGGTTCGACCGCGGGCGATCGCGTCTGGTCCCTCGACGGCCTGGTCATCACCGACATGTCGGCCACCGGGTCCTCCCCGACCTACTTCGATTTCGACGCTTTCCAGGAGATCAACGTCTCCACCGGCGCCGGCGACCTCACCATGCAGACCGGCGGCTTCGGCATGAACCTCGTCACCAAGCGCGGCACCAACGCCTTCCACGGGGGCGGCCGCTTTCTCGCCACCGACGAGAAGTGGGAGTCGAGCAACATCGCCGCGAACAAACAGCAGATCCTGCTCGGCAACCCCAACCGCCTCAAGGGTGGGGTCGGGCACTGCGACCCCGGCGCGGGGAACGAGCGCGACAAGGCGAACTACATCGACAACATCAAGGACTACGGCTTCGACCTCGGCGGTCCCATCATCAAGGACAAGCTCTGGTTCTACGGGACCTACGGGAAGCAGGACATCAAGCTGTGCGGCATCAACGGCAGTCCCGACGACACCCTGCTGCCCTCCTACAACATCAAGCTGAACTGGCAGGCCTCGGCGAACACCATGGTTTCCGCGTTCTACTTCCTCGGCAGCAAGCAGAAGCTCGGCCGCAGCCCCGGCACCGGTTACGTCGAGCAGGACGGCATCCTCTGGGACCAGGACAACGCCTATGTCGACGGCGGCCTGCCCGGGGGTCTCAGCAAGCTCGAAATCAACCACACCTTCTCTCCGAGCTTCTTCGTCTCGGCCAAGGCCGCCTATTACGACACCGGCTTCGGTCTGATCGCGCGCGGCGACAAGACCAAGAGCTACACCTATGACGACGCGAGCGGCACCGCCATCGGCACCTATGTCGACTTCCTCTCCGTCCGTCCCCAGAAGACCGCGAACCTCGACGGCAGCTACTTCCGGGCGGGCATGGGAGGCAACCACGAATTGAAGTTCGGCTTCTCATACCGCGACATGACCACCAACTCCGCGACCCGCTACAACGGCAACGGCCTGGTCGGGCAGTCCTACGCCGGCCCGGGCACGGGCGGCGGAGCGAACGAGGCGCGGATCTACCGTGACGGCGTGGTCGAGTACGGAGGGAAGTACGCTTCGGCCTACGTGGGCGACGTGTTCACCAAGAACCGCCTCACCGTCAATGCCGGCCTTCGCTACGACCGGCAGTCCGCCCGGAACCTGGCCTCCGAAGCTCCGGCCAACAAGTCCTTCCCCGCCCTGCTTCCCGCCCTCAAGTTCGCCGGATCCTCGGAGGACAGCATCTCCTGGTCCGACCTCTCGCCCCGCGTGGGCATGAGCTACGCCCTCAACGAGTCGAGGAAGACGGTTCTCCGCGCCTCGGCCGCCCGCTACGCAGGGCAGCTCTCCTACGGCAACGTCGCGGGAGCCACGGGGCAGAACCCGGTGGCGGTGAGCTACCTCGCGTATGGCTGGAACGACCTCAACGGCGACCGATTCGTCCAACCGAACGAGGTGCTCTTCTCCAACTTCATCGGAGCGAGCAACGTCGATCCCAACAACCCCGCGGCGGTGGGGGCGACGCCCAACCAGATCGACAAGGACCTGAAGTCGAAGAAGGACACGGAAGCGGTTCTCGGAATCGACCACGAGCTGAGCACCAACTTCGCGGTCGGCGGAGCCCTGACCTATCGGAAGAGCACGGACTGGCAGTACACCCCGCGTCTCGCCGCCCCCTGTCCCTCGGGCGTCGATTGCGCGATCATCGGGCCCGCCGACTACATCGCGAACGCGCCGGTCACCCGCACCATCGGGGGTCAGTCCTACACCGCCCAGAGCTACTCGCCGAGGGCCTCGCTGGTGTCCGCGGGCGGCTTCGGCCGGTATCGGACCAATCAGGATGGCTATTCCACGACGTTCAAAGGTCTGGAGCTGACCCTCAACAAGCGGATGGCGCATAAGTGGCGCGCGCGCCTGGCCCTCTCGCTGAACGACTGGACCGAGAACTTCGAGGGCACACCGGTGAGCACCAACCCCGGGACCCTGGGCTCCGGCAATCCCACCCGTCAGGACATCGCGGGCCTGGAGAACGGGGGACAGGTCTCCGTGCTGGGCGGCGGGTCCGGCAAGGCCGCCTTCTACTCCTCGTTCAAGTGGCAGGTGTTCGCGTCGGTTGGCGTGGCCCTTCCGGCGAGCTTCGACCTCTCGGCCTCGTTCTTCGGACGGCAGGGCGGTCTGCTGCCGGTGATCCTCCGCCTCGGCGGAGGTTCGGACGGAACCCTGAACGCCCTGGCCTCGGGCCCGGTCGATCGGGAACGCTATCCCGCCCTGACCAATCTGGATCTTCGCCTGGCGCGGAACTCCAAGGTCGGGAAAGTCACCGTGACGCCCTCCCTCGAGTTGTTCAACGTTCTCAACAACGACGTGGTTCTCGGGGTCTTCCGGCAGGCGACCTCCGCGAGCTTCCGCCGGGTGGACGACGTGGTCTCGCCCCGGATTCTCCGCATCGGAGCCCGGGTCAGCTTCTAGTCCGTTCGTTCGGGGCGGCCGGCCTCAGCGCGCTGGGGTCGGCCGCTTCGTTTTTCGGCTGGCCATCTTGCGGGGGGATCCATCGGTTCAGGCGATAATCTCCCGCCCATGTCCAGACAACGCATCGACGAGGCTGTCGCTCAGAGCCTCGACGTCAAGAAGCGGTTCTTTGCGATCCACGCGGAAGGCCTCGTCGTACTCGCCGACGTCATCGCGGATCGGGTCCGCAAGGGCGGGAAGGTCCTGGTCTTCGGTAACGGCGGGTCGGCCGCGGACGCCCAGCATTTTGCCGGTGAGCTGGTGGGGCGATTCACCAAGGAAGGCCCCCCCATCCCCGCCCTCGCCCTCACCACCGACACGTCCATCATGACCGCGGTGGGGAACGACTACGGTTACGAGCACGTGTTCAAGCGTCAGCTCGAAGCGCACGGTCGCGCCCCCGACGTGGCCGTCGCCATCAGCACCTCGGGCAACTCGAGGAACGTGCTCGAAGCGGTGCACGTCGCGAAGACCCGGGGCCTCCTGACCGTGGGCATGACCGGCGAAGGTGGCGGAAAACTCGCGGGGCTCGTCGACTACCTCTTCGCCGTCCCCTCGAAGGACACCCCGCGGATTCAGGAGGTCCATCACCTCATGAATCACATTCTCTGCGAGCTTCTCGAAGAGCGCCTCCGGTGATGGCGAAGAAGGCGCCGGCCCCGAAGGTCCGGGCCCGCCGCCCGCTCGATCTTTCACGCGTCAAGACCTACCCGCTCGGCTCGCGCGTGAGCAAGGTCAGCGTGAAGGACTTCGGCCGGCCCCATGTCCGCGGCTCGCGCCTCTCCGATTTCGTGGCGGCGCTTCCGAAGATCCTGGCCGCGGATCAGCTTCGCGCCGTGGCCGCGAGCGTGTCGCGCGGAAGAGAGCGCCGTCGTCCCCTGATCTGGGGCATGGGCGCGCACGTGCTCAAGGTCGGCCTCGCTCCCCTGATCATCGACCTCATGGAGCGCGGCTTCATCACCGCGATCGCGCTCAACGGCGCGGGGATCGTGCACGACTTCGAGACCGCGATCGCCGGCCAGACTTCGGAAGAAGTGGATGCGGTCCTCGGCAGCGGCGAGTTCGGCATGGCCCGTGAGACCGGCGAAGAGATCAACCGCGCGATCGTCCTCGGGGATCGCGACGGTCTCGGGCTGGGCGCTTCCGTGGGCCGCTACATTGAACGGCGGCGCGGCACGAGGTTCAAGCGCCTTTCCATCCTGGCCGCGGCGTGGCGGCTGGGGATTCCGTCCACGGTTCACGTGGCCATGGGCACCGACATCGTCCACATGCATCCCTCGTGCGATCCGGCCGCGGTCGGCCGGGGCTCGCACCTCGATTTCCGGATCCTCGCCTCCGAGGTCGCGCGTCTGGGCGGCGGCGGGGTCTACCTGAACGTCGGCTCCGCGGTGCTCCTCCCCGAGGTCTTCTTGAAGGCGGTGACCCTGGCGCGAAACCTGGGCCACACGATCAGAGACTTCACCACGGCAAACCTAGATTTCATACAGGGTTACCGGCCAAACACGAACGTCGTCAATCGGCCCACCAAAGGCGTCGGCCGCGGCTACTCGCTCACCGGCCACCATGAGATCATGATTCCGCTGCTCGCCGCCATGCTGGTCGAGGCGGATCGCGGAAGACCCTAGGCCTGGGTCCGTCCGGGCCGGAGGCGCCTGCGTCTTATTGGCGCCGGCTCTCCATTACCGCCCCGCGGCACGGACTCGCTAGCATTCGGACCGACTCCAACCAACAAACACCAAGGAACGACACTCAAATGGCCAAGCGAATCTTCCTCTTCCTGCTGACGAACATCGCGGTCGTCACCACGATCTCGATCATCCTCAGCGTTCTCGGGGTCCGCCCCGGCGACGGTCTCGTCCCTCTCGCCATCTTCTGCTTCATCTGGGGCATGGGCGGCGCCTTCATTTCGCTCCAGATCTCGCGCTGGATGGCCAAGCGCGCGATGGGCGTGCAGCTCGTGGACGGCAACACCGGGAACGCGGACGCCGACTGGCTCTATCGCACGGTCGAGCGGCTGGCCCGGCAGGCGAACCTTCCCATGCCCGAAGTCGGGATCTACGACTCGCCGGAAGTGAACGCGTTCGCCACCGGCCCCTCGAAGAAGCGGAGCCTCGTCGCGGTGTCGACGGGAATCCTGCGCACCATGAGGCGCAACGAGCTCGAGGCGGTCCTCGGGCACGAGATATCCCATATCGCCAACGGCGACATGGTGACCATGACCCTGCTCCAGGGCGTCATGAACGCGTTCGTGATGTTCGCGGCCCGGGTCATCGCATCGATCGTGGCCGGGCAGTCGAAGAGCGAGCGCGGCTCCGACGGGATCTACTTCGTGGTTCGCCTGGTCGCCGAGATCGTCCTCGGCATCGCGGGGTCGCTCGTCACCGCCTGGTTCTCCCGCTACCGTGAGTTCCGCGCGGACGCGGGCGGCGGAGCTCTCGCCGGCAACGAGAACATGGTGGCGGCGCTCCAGCGCCTGGCCGAGGGGCCGCAGGGCGTCGACCCGCGCGCTCCCGCGCTCGCGAGCTTCAAGATCTCGGGCGCCCCGGGCTTCATGGCGCTCTTCTCCACCCATCCGCCCCTCGAGGTTCGCATCGCCGCCCTGCGCCAGCGTACGTCGAACTAAACTTCACCGCCTGCGTATTTACGGAGCAGGCGGATAATTTCGTCTTGCGGAGGGGAAGCACATGGTCGATCTGACAGGTTTCATCAAGAGTCAACTGCTCGAGATCATCCAGTGGCAGGATGATTCGCGCGACACCATTTCCTGGCTCTTCCCGGACGACGACAAGGAAATCAAGAACGGCGCCCAGCTCATCGTGCGCGAGTCGCAGCTCGCCCAGTTCGTCTACCTCGGCCAGTTCGGAGACACCTTCTTCCCAGGCAAGCACACCCTGACGAGCGACAACATCCCCGTGCTGTCGCGGCTCAAGGGCTGGAAGTACGGGTTCGAGTCGCCCTTCAAAGCCGACGTCTATTTCGTCAACACGCGGCTCTTCACCGGGAACAAGTGGGGGACCGCCAATCCCATCATGATGCGCGATCCCGACTTCGGCATCGTGCGGGTGCGGGCCTACGGCACCTACGACTTCCGCGTCGTGGATCCGAAGGTCTTCCTCAAGGAAGTGGCGGGTACCGACAACAACTTCCGCATCGACGAGTTCGCCGACACCATGCGCTCGCGCCTCGTCTCCATGTTCTCCGACGCGCTCGGGGCCGCGAAGATTCCCGTGGTGGGCCTGGTCGGCCGCTACGGTGAACTCGGCGACGCGCTGCTCAACGTCATCAATCCGAAGATCCGCGAGAAGTACGGTCTGGAGCTTTCGACCTTCCTGATCGAGAACGTCTCGGTACCGCCCGAGGTGGAGCAGGCCATCGACAAGAAGGGCGCCATGGCCACGCTCGGGAATCTCAACGATTACGTCAAGTATCAGATGGGACAGTCGGTGGTTCAGCCGGGCGGCGCCGGTGGTGGCGCCGGCGGTCCCATGGAGATGGCGATGGGCTTCGCCATGGCTCAGCAGATGATGCAGGGCATGGCCGCGGGTTCCGCTCCCAACGCCGGAGCGTTCGCTCCCGCCGCGGCCGCGCCGGCTCCCGCGGCCGCCGGGATTCCGGAGCTTCTCGGGCCCGCGGAGGCGGCGAAGCTCATGGGCGTCTCCGAGGCGGACGTGATCGCCACCATCGAGTCGGGTGATCTGAAGGCCAAGAAGATCGGCTCTCAGTTCCGGATCACGCGGGCGGCCCTCGACGCATTTCTGAAGTAGCGTCGTGCGGAGCTTCTCGGCACGACGCGTATCCCGGCGAAAGCCGGGATCCACGCACTAGGGCCAGGCCGGCGACTGAATGGCTGAAGTCACCGCCAGCGCGAAATATTCCTGTCCCGCGTGCGGGGCGCAGGCCACCTGGAATCCGGGCAAGAACGCGCTGATCTGCGGCTTCTGCGGCACGGAATCCGCGGCGGCGCTCAAGACCGAGGGCGAGATCGTCGAGCACGACCTCCAGCAGACCCTCGCGTCGCTCCAGGGGCGCGAGACCGGTCTCGCCCGCGAATCCATCGAGGTGAAGTGCCAGAGCTGCCAGGCCATCTCCTCGTTCGAGCCGAACCGCGTGGCCCAGAACTGCGAATTCTGCGGGTCGGCCGCGCTCGTGCCCTACCAGGACGTCAAGGAAGTCATCCGGCCCGAGAGCCTGCTGCCCATGAAGGTGTCGGAGACGCGCGTGCGCGAGGACGTGCGGCGCTGGTACGGCTCACGCTGGTTCGCTCCGAATGCGCTCGGGCAGAAGGCCATGACCGACACTCTGCGCGGCCTGTACGTGCCCTACTGGACCTTCGACGCGAAGGTCCACGCGTCATGGACGGCGGAATCGGGGACCTACTACTACACCACCGAGAGCTACACCGAGAACGGCCAGCGCCGCACCCGCCAGGTCCGTCACACGCGCTGGAGCAACGCCTCGGGCCAGCTCGATCACTTCTTCGACGACGAACTCATCTGCGGCTCGAAGGGCGTGCATCCGACCCTTCTGCGTCAGGTGGAGCCTTTCCCGACCAGGGAAGCGGTGCCCTACGACTCGGGGTACCTCGCCGGCTTCGTGGTGGAGCGCTACCAGGTCGATCTCGCCACCGCGGCCCAGACCTGGCGCGTGGAGATGCACGCCAAGACCGAGGCGCTGTGCGCTCAACAGGTGCCGGGCGATACCTACCGGAATCTGCAGACCCAGCAGCAGTACTCGGCCCAGACCTTCAAGCACGTGCTCGTCCCGGTCTGGCTGCTGAGCTACGTGTATCGCGCCAAGCCCTACCAGGTGGTGGTGAACGGCTACACCGGGAAGATCGCGGGCGAGCACCCGCTCTCCTGGGTGAAAATCTTCTTCGCCGCGCTGGCCGTGATCATCGTGGCCATCGTGGTGATCTCGATCGCCGGCTCGAACTAGCAGGGCGCCGACAAAGTCAGCGCCCTGCGTATCCCGGCGCAAGCCGGGATCCACTGACCGCCCTTACTCCTCACCCCCGCTGTACTTCGACGTCTTCACCCGGTCCGCCATCGATGGCCGCTTCTGCGCGGCCAGGAAGGCGGCGGCCGCGGCCTGCACGGTGACGCGCTGGGCGGCGAGCGGCGGACCGCCGTCGACCAGGAGCCGCGGGACGCTCACTTCGGGTCGCGCGTAGAGCTTGTCGTGCTCCTTGAACGAGATCAGCGCCACCGTGGCCTTGTCGAAGGAGAGCTTCGCGTCGAAGAGCATCCGCTTGAGGAGAAGCGTGTTGAGCCTGGCCGCGGAGGCTTTGGTGTGAAGAGCGAAGAGGGCGGCCCAGGCGAGGTCCCTCGCCTCGTTTTCGGGAAGCGATACGGGCACGAAGCGAGGCTGCCCATCGAGGCCCACCCGATCCGGCGTCCAGTTCCAGGCCCGCCCATGAACGGCCTGGGCGAGGTCGGCGAACGTCTCGTCGCCGGCCTCGGTGGTGAGGAGTCGCCAGCCCGGGACGCAGACCCGATCGCCCTGCGGTGAGAACCCCTTGGGGAGTCCCTGCGGAAAGATCGCGGCGGCCCAGGCCTCGAGGGTTGTCATGGGAGGCAGGCCGGCGATGTCGATCCGGAAGGGAAACCGCCAGAAGGGAAGCAGGGCCGTGGTCCGATCCGGGGTGGCGCCTTCCTCGCGGTCGTAGTTCACGAGGACCAGTCCCCGAGGCGACGTGGCTACGCCCGCGTGGCAGTTGGCGCAGATCGACATCACCGCATCCTCGGGGAGTTTCGGATCCATGCCGCAGTTGGGGCAGCGCGAGGGCACCACGGCCACCCGGCGGAACGAGGGCCCCTCTGTCCCCAGGGGATCCTTGTCTTTGCCGCGCGCGAAAGCGTCGCGCTCCGCGTCGGTGAGGTAGCCCGCGATCGTCCCGAAACCACCGTCGAAGAGGAGCGTCTCGTCGCCCCGATCGAGGAGCGCGCGGACGAGGTAGTAGGGACGGTACACCGCGGCTTCGAAGCTGACCGCGACCTGGCCCTGCTTCGCCACCGGGTCGAACCCGGCTTCGAGGTTCTGGCCGCGCCACTTCTCGAGCTCGCGCCGCGATGCGTCCGCGGCCGCGCGCGGCACGAAGCCCCCGAGCTTCGGCACGTCGGCGCTGAGGAGCGGTTTGAAGATGCTCCGGCCGAGGCGGAGTCCGGCGTCGCGGAGGTTGAGACGGGAGCCGTCATACGCCGGGGTGGTCTGTTCCGCGATGTAGGCGCGAAGCCGCGCCATCTTCGCTCCATCCCCGTGACGCCCCAGGACGGCTTGAACCACCTTGCCCGCGGTCTGACGATAGGGAACGTGCACGAGCCGGCAGTCGATGAGTTTCGCGGAGGCGCGCAGGCCGGCTTCGAAACGCTTCAACAGCGCGGAGATCACGAGATCCGGGGGCGGGTTTCCCTCCGGGTCGCTGTGTTTGGCCACGAGGGTCGCGCGCTGGGAGTCGAGGCGATAGCGGATGAGGGTTTCGAGAATCGCGGCGGGCTCGCTCACCTGCGCGGGCTCGACGAAGACCTCCTCGCGTTCAGGGGCCTCGATGATCAGGAGGGACTTGCAGTGCTCGCAGGTGTGGCTGACCGTCGCGTCGGTGGCGATGAACGGCCCGCCGCAGTGCGGGCAGGAGAGCTGGAGCTGGAAGCCTCGCGGGGTTGCGGGCTGGGTCGTTGGGGGAGGGGGTTGCTTCGGCCCACCGCGAACGGAATGGGGCCTCGCAATGACGTCCCGAGAGCGGTTGGCGGGTCGTGGGGGGGGCACGGCGAGGGGTTACGGCCGCGCTTTGTATTTGTCGTAGAGGCGCTGGTGCTTGTTGTCGAGCGAGGTTTCCTGGCCGTCGATGATCACGTTGGTGACGCTCGTGCGGTGGTCGAGGATGTCCCCGTTCGTCAGGATCAACGTCGCGGTCTTGCCGACCTCGATGGAGCCGAGGCTGGTGGCGACTCCGAAGATCTCCGCCGGGGACAGGGTGATCGCGCGGATCGCCGCTTCGCGGGGAAGGCCAAACGCATACGCCATCGCCGCCTCGAAGGGAAGGTTGCGCGAGTTGGACGCGTCGTCGGTGACGATGGCGAAGCGGACGCCCGCCTTGTGGAGGGTCGCCGCGTTGGCGTACGCGGCGTCGTATGGATCGCCTTCCCGCGTGGGCAACTGATCGACGCCCATGAGGACGGCGACATCGCTCTTCTTGAGATCTTCGGTGCAGCGCCAGGCTTCGGCCCCGCCCGCGACGATCAACCTGATCTTGTTGTCAGCCGCGAACTTGATCGCGCCCTTGATGTCGGCTTCGGCGTTCACGCGCATCACCACCGGGATCTTCCCCATCGCGGCGAGGGCGAGCGCCTCCATGGGCAGATCGACCTTGAGCGCCGTGCCCGCGGCCTGTCCTTCTCCATACGCTCGTGCTTCCTCCAGAAGGCCCTTGAGCCGGAGGAGCTCCTTCTCCTGGTTCTTCTTTCGCTCGGAAACACGCTGCTCGAATGTCTTCGGTTCGATGTTCGGAAAGCCCTGGGAGAAGTCGAGGACCGGCGCGCCCGTGGGATAGCGCATGTGCATGGCTACCGGCGCCTTGACGGTCAGCGCCATCGGGGTGTCGCCCACCGTGCGGATGACCGCGCTCTGGCCGGCGATCAGGCTCTGGCCACCTTGAGCGCTCCCGGGCGCGGAAAGAGCGGTGGTGATGCCGAAAGCGCGGGCCACGGGCAGAAGCTCGCTGTCGGGATGGAGCGCCACCCACGTCTTCGCGTGCGGGTTGATGTCGCCGGTCTCGTTCATGTCCACCGTTCCGGGGGCGCCCTGGGTGACTTCTGCGAGGCCGAGGTAGGTCAGGCCGTCAAAGAGGCCGGGGTAGACCGTCTTCCCTTTGCCGTCGATGACGCGCGCGCCCGCGGGAGCGGTAAGACCGCTGCCCACCGAAGAGATCCGCCCGTTCTGGATGATGATGGATGCGTTCTCGAGCATGCCGCCGGAGACGGTGACGACCCGGGCGCCCGCGATGACGAGCGGCCCGTCAGCGGGGAGGGCGGGTGTCGAGATCGCCAGGGTGAGTACGGCGGCCGCGGTCAGCGCGGAGTATCGATTGTTTCTCATTGGCCACCTCCAAGCGTTGCCGCGACCCCTTTTCGGGCGGCCACATCCTTGCTTCGATCGAACATCACCTTGCCATCGACGAGCGTCATCTCCACCCGGGTGTCGGGCGCGAACGGGTGCGACTTGAAGATGGCCAGATCGGCGTCCTTGCCGACTTCGATCGAACCCACCCACTTGTCGATGCGGAGCTGCTTCGCGGGATTGAGGGTCACCATCTTGAAGGCCTCATCCTCCGAGACGCCGCCGTAGCGGACGGTCTTGGCGGCCTCCCAGTACAAGCGGCGCGCCAGCTCGTCGGAGTCGGAGTTGAGCGAGACCACCACCCCGTGGCTCGCCATGATGGCCGCGTTGTAGGGAATCGCGTCGTAGGCCTCTTCCTTGTAGGCCCACCAGTCGGAGAAGGTCGACCCGCCGGCGCCGTGCTTCGCGATCTCGGTGGCGACCTTGTAGCCCTCGAGCACGTGCTGGAAGGTGGCGATCTTGAATCCCATCTCGTTCGCGACATTGATCAGCATGAGGATTTCGTCGGCGCGATACGAGTGCGCATGGACGAGGCGCTTGCCTTCGAGCACTTCCTTCAGAGCCTCCATCTGAAGGTCTCTCCTCGGGGCCACCGGAAGGGCCGCTGCCGGGGCGCCCTTCGCCGGCTTCTTAGCGCTCGCCGCTTTCACCGCGGCCTCGTAGTCGTCCCATGACTTCTTGTAGGCCTTGGCTTCGAGGAAGGCGTTGCGGATGGAGACCTCGACGCCCATGCGGGTCGCGGGATAGCGCCGCGCGCCGCCCCCGAAGCTCGCGCGCTTCGGATTTTCACCGAGGGCGAACTTGATCCCGGGAGGCGCGCCCTGGAAGAGGAGCGCGTCGCCCGAGGGAGCGCCGTAGCGCAGCTTGATGGTCGCGTTCTGGCCGCCGATCGAGTTGCACGAGCCGTGAAGGATGTTCGCGGCGGTGACGCCGCCCGCGAGTTCGCGGTAGAGGTTGATGTCCTTCGGATCGAGGACGTCCGCCACCCGCACCTCCGCGGTGACGATGTTGGTGCACTCGTTCACGTTGTCTTCGATGGCGGTGTGGGAGTGCGCGTCGATGAGGCCCGGGGTCACCACCCGGCCCGAGGCGTCGATGACCATCGCACCTGGAGGCACCGCGACATCGGCGCCCACCGCGGTGATCTTGCCGCCCTTGATCAGGATGGTGCCCTTGTCGATGTTGCCGAGCGGGCCGACGGTCATGATCTTCGCGTTGGTGATCGCGGTCATGGCGTCCTGCGCCTCGGCGCGGATTCCGAAACCGGAGGCGAGGAGCGCGGCAACGAGCAGGGCGCTCTGGTTGAAGGTTGGGTTCTTCATCGCTTCACCTCGACCTGCTGACGGGTATCGCCGCTCGTTTCGCCCGGTCTTGGGGGACCTCCGCCGGGCGGCCCCGCGGGCTTTTCTTCGGGTTCATAGAGTTCGCCGTCGACGAAGACCATCTTGATCTTCGCGTCCTTGGTGAGGGGCTCGCCGGACCACGCCACCACGTTCGCGATCTTCCCCTTGTCGATGCTGCCCATCCGATCGGCGACGCCGAGAATCTCCGCCGGGGTGAGGGTCACCGCGCGCAGGGCGGCGTCCTTGGGGAGGCCCTTTTCGATGGCCTTGCGAATCCCGGCGAGAAAATCGTTCGCGAAGCCGGAGACGAGAGCGAACCTGATTCCTTCCTTGTTGAGGACGCCGGGATTCTTTTCGGCGTTTTCGATCTCCGCGCGGTCCTTGTCGTCGTCGCTGCCCCCGAAGAAGCCGCCCACCTTCGGCGGATCGAAGTTGACGCTCACCAGGAGCGCGGGCTTGCGCTCCTTCAGCAGAGCCGCTTCCTCGAAGGCCTGGGTGTTCCCGGCGAGGACCAGCTTCAGTTTGAACTCGTCGGCGAGGCCGAACGCGCGACGGAGGTCGCCCGTGCGCGAGGTCTGAAGGAGCAGGGGAAGAGCACCGCTCGCCACCTCCGCCCACACGTCGAGGCCGGGGTCGAAGGCCGGCCGCTTCCTGCCGCCCGGGGCCTTCTCGTACGCGGCCATCTCCGCGCGGTGATAGGCGCCGTCGATGAGGGCCTGGCGGAAGAACGCCATGGTGCCCATCAAGGACCCGGGATACCGCTGACCGAGAGTGGTGAGGCTCGCGGCGAGCGCGACATTCGGCTTCACCACCATTCCCTCGGGGCGTTCGCCCACGAGGTTCATCACCGCGGCCGCGCCGAACACCAGGCCTTCGCGCGGGATGGGGACGATGGTGGTGATGCCCGAGTCGCGCGCCTTCAGGGCATCCGCGGCCCGGACCCGTTCGTAGATGCTGGACGCGGGGGCGATCGGATTCGGCGCCGGGGTCGCGGGGGCGCCGGCTGCGGGCCCTGCCCCTCCTGCCGGCCGCGGGGCCGGCATTCCCGCGCCCGAGTACGCATCGATCAGGCCGGGGGTGAGGGTCAGGCCGCTGCCGTCGATCACTCGGGCATCCTTCGGGATCGCGACCGAGGGGCCCACGTCCACCACCACGCCGTCGCGCAGGACCACCGTGGCGTTTTCCACGACCGCGCCCGACACCGTGACCACCCTGGCCTTGGTGATGGCGTAGGAAGGAATCTTGGCCGCCTGGGCTGCGGGGGAAAGCAGCAGCAGCGCGCCGGCGATCGTTCCCGTGACGGCGCGCAGAGCGAGCCCCGGGCGAGGGTATCTATTCATGATCCTGATCTCCAATGGGTCTTTGGAACTCCGGGCGCGAAGGCGATCCGTGGCCATCGCCGGCCGGAGATGGTGCGACAGAGTATAGGCCGCACGCCATCTCCAGAGCAGGACGGCAAGGACCTCCACGCTAGAATCCAGGGCTTCCCCCATGGATTTCTTCGGTACCGTCGAGCATCGTCAACGCATCCTGTTCGTGTGCACGGCCAACGTCGATCGCTCCAGGACTGCCCAGGATCTTTACGAGAACGATCCGCGCTTTGAAGTGAAGTCTTGCGGGGTCGCGCCCTTTGCCCAGGTGGTGGTGACGCGGGAGCTGCTCGACTGGGCGGACTACGTGTTCGTCATGAACGAGACCGAAGACCACCACGTCACCGCGATCAGGCGGCGTTTCCCGGGCCTCTCGAAGGAAATCATCAACCTCGACGTCGAAGACCGCTGGAAGCGCGGCCACCCGGAACTCGCGCGACTCATCATCTCCAGGCTAGAGCCGCACATCGGGAAACCGCAGCCCGCACCAGCGGCGAAGTCGTAGAAGCGGCGCCCCACTACCAGGTTCGTGCGGTCCGTCCGCACACCACTACGTCATTGCGAGGGCCCAGGCCGTTCGCAATGGCCCGAAGCAACCCCGTCCAGCCACTGCCAAGCCTGCGGGCCTGGTAGTGGTCGGAGGGGGTTGCTTCGTCGCGGCACCAACGGAATGGCTCCTCGCAACCGAGCTTGGCGGAGGGCCGGGGACTCGAACCCCGAAGGGCCGTGAAGCCCGGGAGCTTTCAAGGCTCCTGCCTTACCAGTTAGGTCTAGCCCTCCGCGGGGTTGTCGCGTTCGGGGCGCCGGTCAGCGCGACGCCGACCAGCCTTTTTGGCCTTTAGTCCTCGCGACGGTACTTCTTGCGGCTGCGCTTGCGCGCGAGAGCCTGCTTGACCCGCTTCTTCTCACCCGGCTTCAAATAGAAACTATGCTTCTTGACATCCTTGATGATGTCTTCCTGCTGGACTTTTCTCTTAAAGCGGCGGAGGGCGCTTTCGATGGTCTCGCCTTCTTGCAACCTGATCTCGGCCAAGAGACTCTCTCCTCAAATGACGTCTTTTATGACGAAGTGCCAGCAATCCAAACAATGAGACTCCTGGAAATTCAGCTTTCCAGTCGAAACCCCAAGGGACGCACGGGAATGGAAAGGGGATGCTAGGCGATGGCCTTTGAACCTGTCAAGGAAACGGGGGGGACGCTCTTCGTGGTGTCGACACCCATCGGCAACCTTGACGATATGACATTCAGGGCAGTTAAGTGCCTGAAAGAAGTGCACTTGATCGCCTGCGAAGATACCCGCAGGACGGCCAAACTGCTCAACCATCTGGGTATCAAAAAGCCGCTCATTTCCTGCTTCGAGCACAACGAACTTGCTCGAATCGATGAACTTCTGGGGAAAATCGCGGCCGGGGAGAGCGTGGCGCTCGTGAGCGATGCAGGCACGCCCACCATCTCCGACCCCGGATTCGCTCTCGTTCGCGCCGCCCACGAACGCGGGATCCGGGTGAGTCCGGTGCCGGGTCCTTCGGCGCTCCTCGCGGCTCTCTCCGCGAGCGGCCTGCCCACCGATGAGTTCCTCTTCGCCGGCTTCCTGCCGCGAACCTCGAGCGCGCGCCGCACGCGTCTGCAGGGGCTGAAAGCCCAGGCGGCCACCCTCGTCTTCTATGAATCGCCGCACCGCGCCCTCGAATCCCTGGCCGACATGATCGTGGTTCTCGGGGATCGCCGCGCCTTCCTGGGCCGCGAGGTCACGAAGCTCCACGAGGAGATGAAGAGCGGCGCGCTCTCGGAGATCCTGACGCTCCTTGGCGCGCGGGCCGAGGTGCTGGGCGAGATCGTGCTCGTGGTCGCCGGAGCCGCGGAGGGTGTTTCGAAGTCCGGATCGATGGAGGAAGCCCTCGCTCGTTTCGACGCCGAGGTGCAGATGGGAGCCACCCCGAGGCAGGCCGCGAAGGAGGCCGCTCTCGCCACCGGGCTCGCGGCGCGCGAGATCTACGCGTCGGCCGCGGCCCGGGAGTGAACCTGTCTTCAGGGGTTGACAACTCCGGGCTTTTGAACAGACCATAGGGACCCGAATGAAGATTCTTGTGGTTGGAAACGGCGCGCGAGAGCACGCCATCGTGGCCAAGCTCCGGGACAGTTCGATCGGCGCGGTGGACGAGATCTACTGCGCGCCCGGAAACGCCGGCATCGCCAAGCACGCGCGGCTCGTCCCCATCGAAATGTCGAACACGGTCGAGCTGGCCGACTTCGCCCAGACCATCAAGGCCGATCTCACCATCGTCGGCCCCGAGCTGCCCCTGGTGCTGGGGATCGTGGACGAGTTCAAGAAGCGCGGCCTCCGCATCTTCGGGCCCACCCGTTCCGCCGCCGAGATCGAGGGCTCCAAGGTCTTCGCCCGCGAGTTCCTGACCCGGCACAACGTCCCCTCTCCGCGCTACTCGGTGTGCGGCTCGTACGACGAAGCCGAGCGCATCCTGAAGGAAGGCAAGCTCGGCTTCCCCTGCGTGGTGAAGGCCGACGGCCTCACTTCCGGCAAGGGCGCCCTCGTCTGCGAGACCCGCGAGGAAGCGATCGCGGCCGCCGCCTCCCTGCTGAAGGACAAGCGCTTCGGCAAGGCGGGCGAGCGCGTGGTCATAGAGGAATTCGTTCCCGGCGAGGAGGTCTCCTTCCTCGTGCTTTGCGACGGGACGCGCGCGGTGCCGCTCGCGAGCGTCCAGGATCACAAGCGCCTCAAGGACGGAGACAAGGGACCGAACACCGGCGGCATGGGCACGATCTCGCCGGCCTTGAACCTCAAGCTCGAACTCCACAAGGAGATCATGAGCACGATCATCATCCCGACCATCGCGGGCCTGGCCAAGGAAGGCCGGTCGTTCTCGGGCGTGCTCTACGCCGGTCTCATGATCGGCATCGATGGGAAGCCGAAGGTTCTCGAGTTCAACGCGCGATTCGGCGACCCGGAGTGCCAGGTGATCCTGGCCCGGCTCCGGAGCGACCTCGCGTCCCTTCTCGTGGCCGTGGCCGACGGCGCCCTGGCCGACGTCAAGGTCGAGTGGGCCAAGGAGCCCGCGGTCTGCGTGGTGGTCGCGAGCGAGGGCTATCCCGACAATGTGGTCAAGGGACGCGAAGTCCGCCACCTGCCCGACTCCGAGGAGGGTCTGCAGATTCTCCACGGGGCCACCGCGATGGAGGGCCAGAAGCTCGTGACCAGCGGAGGCCGCGTGTTCGCGGTGACCGCTCTGGGAGCGTCGCTTCCGCAGGCTCTCAACCGGGCCTACGAAGCGGTGGCTCACATCGACTTCGACGGCGCGCAGTACCGGCGCGACATCGGAGCGAGCGCGCTCAAGAGGCTGGGTGTGGCCTAGTCCTTGAACCTCAGCATCTCCGCGATGTCGTTTTGCGGAGGTTTGCCGTCGCGGCGCACCAGGGGCTGCCCGTCGATGTCGACGATGCCGGTCAGGAGTACGAGGTCGAGAACGCGTCCTTTCAGGATGGGCGCGCCCGGATCGACGACCAGAGCCTTGTTACCGGGCTGATAGGACACCCGCATCCCTTCGAATCCCGGATCGCCGGGGAGGGCCGGGCCCTCGTACCGCAGGCCCACGCGTCCCCTGAAGCTCTCCTCGTCCATGTCATTGTTGAACTGCACCATGATGCGACCCGAGAAATCGAAGTCGCTCTCGCCGTCGAGGGGCAGGGAAAAGACGATCATCGGAGGCGCCTTCGGCTTCTCGGGGGGAGGGGGGGCCGGAGCCGCGTCCGCCTGGGGTGTCGGAGGCTGAGTCAGGGCCACCTGCGCGGCGTCGATCACCACCACGCCGTTCCGGGTCGACGGCCGCCCGATCACTTCCACCCAGCGACTCGAGTCGCGGCGGATCGAGGGATCGAGTTCGAAGCCGTCGCCCTTGGGTTTCTTGTTGGTGACCCACACCGCGAACAGGGAGTCCTTGATCACCCAGTCGTCGACCCGGCGCATGGAGCGCGAGGGCAGGTCGGCGAAGAGATTCCGGCCTCGAAACTTGCCCACCACGCGCACCAGCTGGCCGTCCATCTTGCCCGCGCGCGTCACCAGCTGCTCGAGGGTGGTGATGGTGACCTTCGCGTTCTTGCCGAGTTTCTCCGGCGGCCCGGCCCAGCTCCAGAACTGGATCACCCCGATGGTGGTGTTGACCGCGCCGCCGCTGCTCTGTCCCTGGGTGAAGGTGAACAGGCCCGTCACTTCGATCATCTGGCCGCTCAACTCCCTGAGCTGATCCTCCCCCATTCCCTGGCGGATGGGGACGATGGTCACGCGCGTCCCCGCTTCCCCCATCTCCCAGCTGACTCCGGAGATGGCCTGTATTCCAAGCCGGCCCTTCACCCGGACCGCGCGCCCGCTGTAGGTCTCGCCATTGAAGGAGAGGTCTTCGAGGCTCACGTCCCGGACCGGGCCGTACAGGTTCTCCAGATACTCGGGGTCGTAGCGGGAGAGTTGCGCCCGGGCGACCGACGAAAACGCCAGGAGACCGAGGACGAGAAGCAATCGAATTTTCATGGCGTGTCGAACAAAGTATGGAACGGAGAAGCTTCTTCCCCAAAGCGCCCCGGCCGGTCGATTTCGGCGTAGGCTCCCTCACGCATCCTCGAATCTCATCGGGTCCAGGCTCATAAAGAACGCAGCAGGAGGTCTCATGGCGGAAACCGCAGCCGAAACCAAGGCATTCAAGCCCTACATCCCGGATGAAGCCCGGGTCCCCGAGCTCACCATACGAGCGGTCGGGCTGGGCATGCTGTTCGGCGTCATCTTCGGCGCGGTCACCGTGTACGTTGGTCTGCGCGCGGGTCTGACCGTCGGTGCCTCCATTCCCATCGCGGTGCTCTCGATCTCCGTTCTGCGGGCGCTCGGCAAGGCCTCCATCCTCGAGAACAACATCGTCCAGACCACGGGGTCGGCGGGCGAGTCGGTGGCGGGGGGCGTCATCTTCACCCTGCCCGCCCTCATCTTCCTGGGCTTCGGCCTCGAGTACTCGCGCATCCTGGTGCTGGCGCTGATCGGCGGCTTCCTGGGCGTGCTCTTCATGATCCCCTTGCGGCGGCAGCTCATCGTGAAGGAACACGGAAACCTTCTCTATCCGGAGGGCACCGCCTGCGCCGACGTGCTGATCGCCGGCGAAAAGGGCGGTTCGTTCGCGAGCCGCGTGTTCTGGGGCCTCGGCCTCGGCGGCATCTACACCCTCTTCCAGAACGAGAACGCTCTGGCCATGATCAAGGGCGATCCGGAGTACTCGCCCAAGTGGCTTCCCGGAGCCTCCCTTCGCGGCGCCACCACCTCCGAGTACCTGGGTGTGGGCTACATCATCGGCCCGAAGATCGCCGGCGTCATCTTCGCGGGGGGCCTCTTCTCCTGGTTCGTGATGATGCCCGCGATCAAGTTCTTCGGATCGGCGGTGCCCACCCCGATCTACCCCTCGCCCATCCCCATCGCGGACATGACCTCGCAGCAACTTTGGCAGTTCTACATCCGCTACATCGGCGCCGGCTCGGTGGCGGCCGCCGGTCTCATTACCCTGATGCGGACGTTCCCCACCATCGTTTCCGCCCTCAAAGCGGGCGCGGCCGATTTCAAGAAGTCCCGCGACGGGTCCGAGCAGGTCGCGGTCGGACGCACCTCCGAGGACCTTCCCACCACCGTGGTCCTCGTCGGTTCCCTGCTCGTCGCGGTGGCGATGTGGGGCTTCCTCACCTTCATGCCCATCAAAGGCGCGCCCACCGGGGCGTTCGAGAATCTCGTGGCCGCCATCCTCGTGGTGGTGTTCGGTTTCCTCTTCGTCACCGTCTCGTCGCGCATCTGCGGCCTCATCGGCACTTCGTCGAATCCGATCTCCGGCATGACCATCGCGACCCTCATGGCCACCTGCGCGCTCTTCCTCGTGGTGGGGTGGACCGCGGCTCCTTACGGCGCCCTGGCTCTGATGATCGGAGGCAGCGTCTGCATCGCCGCCGCCAACGGCGGCAACACGTCGCAGGATCTCAAGACCGGTTTCCTGGTGGGAGCCACGCCGCGCGCCCAGCAGCTGTCTCTGTTCGCCGGCGTCCTGGCCTCCTGTTTCGCCATCGGCGCCACCCTCATCGGCATGAACAAGGCGCTCGAGAAGTACGTGCCCGTGACCATCGCGCTGAACCTCGCGGAGAAGCCCGATGGCGTCTCGGTCGAGACCACCTCCTTCCCCCACGCGGGCGCTACTTACACCCTGGTCAACGTCATCGGCTCGTCGACCATTCCCGAGGGCAAGTACCTCGTGAACCCCGCCTCGGGCAACATCGAGATGCAGTGGATCCAGGGCATCGGCTCCGACGCGGCTCCCGCCCCGCAGGGGCGGCTCATGTCCGTGGTCATCAACGGCATCCTGAACCGGAAACTGCCCTGGGGCCTCGTGCTCCTCGGCGTGTTCCTGGTCATCGCCGTCGAACTCCTCGGCGTGCGGTCTTTGTCCTTCGCGGTGGGTTCCTACCTCGGCATCGGGACCACCGCCGCGATCTTCTGCGGCGGAGTGGTGCGGTGGCTTGCGGAATCCGGGGTCGAGCACAAGGAGGGCGAGGAGGAAACCTCACCCGGGTCGCTGTATGCGAGCGGCCTGATCGCCGCGGGCGGCATCGTGGGTCTCATGGCCATCGCGGTCAAGTACATGGAGACCGAGGGCTGGATTCCGGCGAACACGCTGCATGTGGGTGGTCCCCTCGCCGACAGTTCCATTGGCGGCCTGCTCGCCTTCATGCTCCTTGGCTACTCGCTGTACTACTTCGCGCGAAAGCCGCTGAAGTAGGGCGGAACGCCTGGGTCGGTAGTGGTCGGAACCCCCTCCGGCCCCTACCCGGCCCGCGGGTTGGCCCCGCAGTCCGCGGCTTGAGACAATGATCGTGTGCGCGGCGCGATCTTCCAACGTCTTCTCGCCGTCATGGCTCTGGGCGCGTCCGCGACGACGCTCGCGCAGACGCAGCCCCCGAACGAAGCCGCCCGGATCCTCGAGAAGGCCCAGGCCACGGTCCTCGGAGAAACCGCCTCGTACACCCTGCGTATGACCGTGAACCGGACCGGCAAATCGCCCCGGGTGGTCGTCATGGAGGGCTTCAAGTCCGGCGACGATCGCGGCCTGGTGCGCTACACCGATCCCCCGAAGGAGAAGGGCACGGTCTACCTGCGTCGCGACGACAACACGTACATCTACCTCCCGGCCGCGGAGAAGGTCGCGCGAGTGGGCCCGAAGCAGACCTTCGGCGGGGGCGATTTCAACAACGGCGATATCTTCAGGCTCTCCCTGACCCGCGACTACGAGGCGACGCTCGCCGGCGAGGAGACGGTGGAAGGCGTGGCCTGCCACGTGCTGGAGCTGAAGGCGAAGAACCGCGGGGTCGCCTACGACCGCGTCCGCTATCTGGTCAGGAAGGATGGCACGTTCTTCCCGTGCCTCGCGGAATACTTCACGATCTCCGGCAAGAAGCTCAAGGTCCTTCGCTCCGACGAGATCGAAACCCTGGGGGGGCGGAAGCGGCCCACCCGCATGCTCATGGAAAGCGCCCTTGAAACCGGGGCCTCCACCGAGCTCAAGTTCCTGAAGATCGACGACCGGCCGAAGCTCGATGAGCGAATGTTCTCGCCCGCCTCGCTCGAACGCGAGCGCTGAGGCCTTGAGGGGAGTGCTCCGTCGCGCGAGGGCCGGGTTGCTTCTGGCTCTCCTCCTCGGCGCCGCGCCGAAGGTGCTTGCGGACGACTACGAGCTCGGTATCGAGAACTATCTCTACCGTTCGGATTCGTCGCTCCTGAACCGCGGCAACATCTTCGGCCTCGAGCCCACGGAGAACCTGTTCCGCCTTGTCGGCGCCGGCCGCAAGGCCTTCGGGAGTTTCGCGATCAAGGCCTCGGCCTTCGTGGAAAGGCAGACGGGCAAGAACGACGCCACCCGGGTGACCTTCCGCCAGGCCTTCGCCGAATACAAGACGGAGAGCGGCTTCCTGGTTCGCGTGGGCCGGCAGAAGACCTCCTGGGGATCGGGCTTCGTCTGGAATCCCACCGACCGGATCGAGCCGCCCAAGTCGCCCGCGAACCCCAGCACCGAGCGGCCGGGCATCGACGCGGCGCGCCTGGACATCTCACCGAGCGACTGGGCCTCCCTGACTCTGGTCGCTGGCCGCGCGAAAGTGACCCTCACCGATCTTCCCGGTTCGCTGGCCCGCGAAACCGATCCCGAGTGGACGGGCGGACTGCGGGCCCGCCTGCTCGTGCGCCACACCGACATCGCGATCACCTGGCTCGCGGGCACGGAGTTGAAGGGACTCTTCGGCCTCGACCTCGGCCGCACCTGGGGAGCGGTGGCCCTCCATGCCGAGAGTGCTATCTATCGCGGGTCGGAGATCGATCGATCGCGCAGCGAAGACTCGTTCCTGCGCGTTTCCACCGGAGCCTTGTGGAGCACCGGCGACTCTACGCTCTCGTTCGAGTATTTCTTCAACGGGGAGGGCATGAACGACGCGGAGTTCCGCGCCTACACCGGAAGACTCGAGCGCAACCTCACGATCGCGAACGATCCGAATGTCCCCGCCCCCGTCCGGGCCGCGGCCTTCGCCGCATGGAACAAGGACGCCGCCATCCCCTTCAGCGGAAACCTTGGGCTGCGGCGGCACTACGCGTCTTTCGCCTTCACCCGACGCGACATCGCCACCGATCTTTCCGCCAACCTGCGCACCGTGATCGGCCTGTCCGATCGCGGTCTCATCGTCACTCCGGGACTCGCCTATGCTCCGACCCGAAACGTGCAGATGAGCCTCGACCTCGTTCTCCTCCTCGGGCCCGAAGACGCCGAATACAAACTCGCCCCCATCAAGCGCGCCTTCCAGGCGCGGCTCAAGTACTCGTTCTAAGTGGGCTCGGTCAGCGTCCGGAACGTCAGCAAGGACTATGTCCTGGGGCGGACGATCGTGCGCGCGCTTCACGACGTGTCGCTCGAGGTCGAGCGCTCCGAGTTCATCTCCATCGCCGGCCCGTCGGGCTCGGGGAAGTCGACGCTCCTGAACCTGGTGAGCGCCATCGACTCGCCGACCACCGGAGAGGTCTTCATCGACGGAATCGCGCTCAAGAGCCTGGACGATAACGGCCTGTCCGACCTGCGGGCCAACAAGATCGGTTTCATCTTCCAGACCTTCAATCTCATTCCCGTGCTGTCCGCGTACGAGAACGTCGAGTTTCCGCTGCTCTTCAAGCGGCAGGGAAGCGTTTCGAAGACGCGGGTGAAGGAAGTCCTCGCCCGGGTGGGACTGCAGGACTTCATGCACCATCGTCCCGACGAACTCTCGGGCGGCCAGAGGCAGCGCGTGGCGGTGGCGAGAGCCCTCGTCACCGATCCGCTGATCGTGCTCGCCGACGAGCCCACCGCGAATCTCGACCATGAGACCGGCCAGGCCGTCATCGACCTCATGCTCGAGATCAACCGTTCGGCCGGGACCACCTTCATTTTTTCAACCCACGATCCGAGCGTCATGAGCCACGCGCGCCGGGTCGTGCGCCTGGTGGACGGCCGGATCGTCACCCCGTAACCTCGAAGCGGAGAACATGCCCAAAGTCCACCTGCCCGTCCTCCAGGAGCCGCCCGCCCCCGGCCACGTCTCCTGTCTCCAGTGCGCGAAATGCTGCACCTACGTGGCCATCGGCATCAACGCGCCGACCACGCCCAAACTCGCCACCGAGGTCTTGTGGCACCTGTATCACCAGGGAGTCTCGGTGTGCCGCGACGAGGCGGGGGAATGGTACGTGCAGATCGAGGCGCGATGCCGGAATCTCGGGGAAGGAAACCTCTGCTCGGTCTACCTGAACCGGCCCCACATCTGCCGGGCCTATGACGATCAGGCCTGCGAGGTGAACGCGCCCCAGGCGGGTCTCATCGAGTTCAAGGAGCCGAAGCGCTTCCTCGAGTACCTGAGGGCCAAGCGCCCGAAGGTCTACAAGGCGATCGCCTCGAAGTACGTGCCGCCCGAGCATCAGCCGGCCCCGCTCGCGGCTCCCCCGGTCGCGAACCGGGCGAAACGAGCGCCAACGAGGGTTCGCTGAGAGAATCACGCCGTCATGACCGAGACAGAGACGAACCAGACGTTCAGCATCCGCGGGCGCGTCTTCTCCTCCCGCCTCATCGTGGGGACGGGGAAGTATTCGACGTTTGAGATCATGCGCGCGGCCCACGAGGCCGCGGGCGTCGATATGGTCACGGTGGCGGTGCGCCGCGTGGACCTTTCCGCTCCCAAGGGTGCCGGGACCCTCCTCGACTTCATCGACACGAGGAAGATCTTCATCCTTCCCAACACCGCCGCCTGCTACACCGCGGACGAAGCGGTGCGGACCGCGCGCCTCGGGCGCGAGGCCGGGCTTTCCGAGTGGGTCAAGCTCGAGGTCATCGGCGATCCCAAGACCCTGTATCCCGACGTGGTCGGCCTGCTCGAAGCCACGAAGATCCTGGTGAAGGAGGGCTTCATCGTCCTGCCCTACACCACCGACGACGTGGTGATGGCGAAGAAGCTCGAAGACGCGGGGGCGGCCGCGGTGATGCCCCTCGGGGCGCCCATCGGCAGCGGTCTCGGGATCCAGAACCCCATCAACATCGAACTCATCCGCGAGGCGATCTCGCTCCCCCTGATCGTGGACGCGGGAGTGGGCACGGCGTCCGACGCCGCCATCGCCATGGAGCTCGGCGCCGACGGCGTGCTCATGAACACCGCGATCGCCGAAGCCAGGGACCCGGTCCTGATGGCGAGCGCCATGAGGCACGCGGTGCTCGCGGGTCGCGAGGCGTTCCTCGCCGGCCGGATGGCGAGACGCAAGTACGCCTCCGCCAGTTCGCCGCTTCAGGGAGTGGTGGGGAAGTAGCGGCGAATGAGCCTCCTCGATCGAATTCCGCCCGAGGACGGTCCGCTCGCGAAGCTGAAGGCGCGTCAGGCCGAAGAGGACGCCGCGTACGAGAAGGCCCTCGAGGCCCTCGATCGGCTGGTCTCGTTCCCCCTTCCTCTCGAGCAACTGAAGGAACTGCCCGCGCAACTCGAGGCGATCAACAAGCTGTGGACGGCTCCCGGCCCGGAAGCGGGTCGTGGCTTTCTCGATCGTCGCGCGGCCGAGGCCCTGGCCCCGACCATCGCCCGGCAGCAGGAATGGAACTCGAACGTGGTGCGTATCCTCAACGGCTTCATCGCCGAGGAGGCGAAGGCGATCGCCCGTCTGCGGGAGATTTCGTCCGCGCTCATCCAGTACGCGCAGCGTCTCCTTCCCACCGCGGACGCGCGAGACCGCGTGGCCTCGGGCTACGCGACACTTCGTTCCGAGCTGATCCTCGAGGCTTTCGATCGAAGGCTCGAGTCGCTGCACCGGCGCATCGACGGCCTCAAGGCTCTCGTGGACCGGGTCGAGGTGATCGGCGCCGAAGTTCGCGCGGTCAGAGAGACGCTCGAGAGCAAGGCGCCTTTGCCGGAGCTCGCGCGGGCCGCGGCCGATGCGGCGGAGAGCAGCGCCTACGTGGCCTTCGAAAACCGCTTCCGACGGAGCGACGAGGCCCTGGCCTCGCGGTTCGCGAAGTACGCGGATGATTTCTCCAAAGCCCCTGTGGGCTCGGTGATCCTGGACCTGGGGTGCGGCCGCGGCGAATTCCTGCATGCCCTCTCGAAGTCGGGCCTGCCGGGCCGCGGGGTCGAGAGCAACGCCTCAGCGGTGGCCGCTTGCCAGGCCAAAGGCCTCGACGTGGTTCGAGGAGACCTGATCGAGTTCCTCAAGACGGTCGAGACCGGATCCGTGGGCGGCGTCTTCGCGGCGCAAGTGGCCGAGCATCTTCCGCCTCCCGTGCTTCAGGCCCTTCTCTCGGAGGCCCGCCGGGTTCTCGCGAACCACGGCCTCCTCATCCTGGAGACGGTCAACCCGAGGAGTGTCACCGGCCTGCTCGAAGTCTTCAACCGCGACCTCACCCATCAGAAACCGCTTCATCCCGAGACCCTGTCGTTCCTGGCCGCCGCCGCGGGCTTCGCCGACGTCCGCGTGGAGATGTTGTCTCCGGTCGAGCCGCTGGCGCAGCTCCGGAGGATCGACGGATCTTCGGCCGTGCCCGCGACCGTGGTGGAGGCGTTCAACGAGAATGTGGACCGGCTGAACGCGCTGCTCTACGGTTCGCTCGAGTACGCGCTGCATGCCCGCGCCTGAGGGCCCTGGGCGCAGTGGAGCGGGTCCGATGAGGCTCGCTTTCGTCTCGCCCCTGCCGCCTGCCCCCACCGGGATCGCGGATTACACCATCGACGTGGCGAAAGCCCTTCATGGTTTTCACGACATCGAGCTCTTCCATGACCAGCCCGCGGTGAGCGGGTCCTTGGGGTTCGAGGCGTTCCCGGTCGAGGATCTGCCCGCGCGCGCGGCCGCCCGACCCTACGACGCGGTGGTCTATCAGATGGGCAACGCGCCCGCGCACGACTTCATGTACGACTGGATGGAGCGCGTCCCCGGCGCGGTGGTCCTGCACGATCTGGTTCTCCATCACTCGTTCGCGCGGCGCTTCCTCGAGTCCGAGGAGGCGCAGGCCTATGCGAAGGACCCGGCGAGCGGCGAGAAGCGACTCGAAGCCGAGAAGGCGCACCAGTCCTTCCTGGCCGCCATCGAGGCGGTCTATCCCGGACAGGCCGAGCGTTTGAAGGACGCGCACTTCAACACCACCGGCGATCTCCTTCCCTATGTCTTCCCCCTGTTCGAGCCGGCGCTCGCCCGGGCGAGGGCGGTGGGCGCGCACAACGCGTTCATGGTGGAAGCCATCCGGGCCGCGCGACCCGACCTCGTCTGCGTCCGGCTGGCCATGCCGGTTCAGTCGATCGCGGTTCCCCCCGGTGAGGCCGCCGCTCTCCGAGCCCGGTTCGGTATTCAGGACGGCCAGCCCCTGGTGGGCTGCTTCGGTCTCGTCACCCGGGAGAAACGGATCGAAACCGTGGCTCGGGCGGTCTCGAGGATCAGCGCGCTTCACCCGAGCGTCCGGCTTCTTCTCGCCGGCCCGGTGAGCGATCCCGCGTGGCTTCAGGCCCTCCTCGATCGAACCGGCGTTTCGAATCGAACCATCGTCGCCGGCCGCCTCGAAGACAAGGCGTTCTCCGCGGCCATGGAAGCCGCGGATGTCGTGGTTCACCTCCGGTATCCCACCGCGCGCGAGACCTCGGCCGCCTTGTTGCGGGTCATGGCCCAGGGCCGGCCCGTCATCGTCTCGGACATCGCGAATCAGTCGGAGATTCCCGAAGAGGTGGCGCGACGAATCGACTCCGTGGACGAGGAAGGCGACCTCGCTCGCGCGCTCGCGTGGGTTCTTTCGAATCCGGAGGCCGCAGGGACGATGGGGAAGCGGGCGCAGCGGTTCGTCGAAACCGCTCATTCCGACACCCGGACCCGCGAAACCTACGAACAGCTCCTCAAACCCCTCGCTCCCCACTATCCTCAGCCCTCCCCATGACGTCGATCAGCGTCGTCTTCCCCCTCTTCAACGAAGAGGACTACGTGCTCCGCGCCTACGAGGCCGCGGTGGACGCGTTCGCCCCCATCACTTCCGACTACGAGATCATTCTGGTCAACGACGCTTCGACCGACCGGACGTCCGAGATCGTCGAGTCCCTTCGCGCCAAGGACCCGCGGGTGAAGGTCGTCCACAACGCGAAGAACCTGAAGCTCGGGGGGACGCTGCGCGCGGGCTACGCGGTGGCCACGAAGGAACTGGTCCTCTACACCGACGCCGACCTTCCCTTCGATCTTCACGAAGTTCGTCGCGCGGTGCGTCTGCTCGAGGTGCAGAAGGCGGACGTGGTTTCCGCCTACCGCTTCGACCGGACCTCGGAGGGCCTGCTTCGCACCGTGTATTCGTTCTTCTACAACTCGCTGGTCCGCGCCATGTTCGGGCTCGCCATCAAGGACGTGAACTTCTCCTTCAAGCTTTTCCGGCGCGCGCTGCTCGAAAAGTTCACGCTCAAGAGCGATGGCAGCTTCATCGACGTGGAGTTCCTGTGCCGCGCCCGCAAGGCCGGAGCCCACATCATCCAGATCGGGGTCGACTACTTCCCGCGTTCGCGCGGGGTGTCGACTCTTTCCTCTCCCGCGGTCATCGTGAAGATCCTGCGGGAGATGATGGCGCTGCGTCGTGAAGTGGCCTGAGTCCCGGCTTTCTTCATGCAGGCCCTCTCCCTCTACCGGAATCAGTCGATCGGCGCGCGGCTTCATACCCGCCTCCGCGCCTGGTCGGCGCCGCTCGACGCGGTGGTTCAGGCCCTGCCGCGGGACGGAACTCTCCTCGACGTCGGTTGCGGCCACGGCCTCGTCTCGAACGAAGTGGCGCTGCGGAGTCCGCTCGCCCGCGTCCTCGGGATCGATCTGTCCGAAACCAAGGTCGCCTCGGCGCGCAAAAGCGTGGGCGCGCGGACCAATGTCGAGTTCCGTCAGGCGGCGCTCGAGGAGGTCCCGGAATCGGGGTTCGACGCGGTGAGCCTGATCGACGTGCTGTACCTCGTGCCGGAAGGTTCATGGACGTCCTTTCTAAGCGCCTGTCGCGAAAAACTCCGGCCCGGGGGTATCTTCGTGCTGAAGGAGGTGGGGACCGAACCGTGGTGGAAGTTCGAGCGGCTGAAGCTGCAGGAGTTCATGAGCACTCGGATCCTCCGGATCACCAAGGGCGACACCATGCATTTTGAGAGCGGGGAAGAGTTGACGAGGAGACTCCTGAGCCTTGGCTTCGAGGACGTGGCCCTTCGGCCGCTCGATTCGGGCTATGCCTCGCCGCACCTTCTCCTCACCGCGCGGAGGCCCTTCGCTTGATTCGCAAGCTCATCGTCAGCGGCGACGACCTCGGGCTCCATGAAGCCATCAATCGCGGCGTGCTCGAGGCCCACGAGGAGGGCATCGTCACCTCCGCGTCCATCGCGCCCTGCGGCCCCGCGTTCGAGCATGCCTGCCGCCTGGTGGAGAAGCGGCGGAAGCTGGGCCTCGGCATCCACCTGACCCTGGTGGAGGAGCGACCTCTCCTCGGCCCCGACGTGTTGAAGACGCTTGCGCCGAAAGGGCTGCTGCCGAAGAGCTATCGGCAGTTGTTCTTCGGCCTCGTGAAGGGACGCATCGACCCGGAGGAGATCGAACTGGAGCTCGACGCGCAGATCCAGCGGGTCATGAAGGCCGGCCTCGCGATTTCCCACCTCGACTCGCATCAGCACACCCACTTCTTTCCCCAGATCCGGAAGACGCTGTTCCGGCTGGCCGAGCACTACGAGATCCGTGGCCTCCGGGCGGCCGGGCGCGTGGTGCCGGCGCGGACGAAGTTCACCCTGCTTCTCGCCCCCCTCGCGAAGAGCGTGCAGCGCGCCGCGCGCGTCCGGGGGATCAAGACGCCGGACACCCTGTGGCTCCCCTCGCCCAGCGGCCGCATCACCTCGCGCGATCTCATCGCGGGGATACCGAAGCTCCCCGCGGGAGTGACCGAGCTCGTGGTGCACCCGGGCGTCGATCAGAAAGCGCTCGAAGCCGAGTATCCGGCCTGGGGATTCAAGTGGCAGCAGGAGCTCGCCGCGATCAGGGCGACGGATGTGCGGGACATGCTGGCGCGGCACAAAGTCCAGCTCACCCGGTACTCGGAGCTCGGTTGACCCCTTTGGCCCGCGCGCTCGGTGTCGCGGTCCTCGCCGGGTTGACGCTTCTCCCCGTCCTCACCTCGCGTCTCGTCGCTCCGGCCAACTATGGAGCCCATGGCCTCACCAGCGGCTTCGGCCGCGGCCGTCTCGATCTGCAGGGGATCGTCTCCGAGGGCGCGGGCGGAAGCGTCGATCTCCCTCGCGAAGCCGCCGTGCTCACGGTGCGGCTTTCGGGGGACGGACCGATTCACCTTCGAGGGGGAGACGTGGCCCGAACCATCGTGGGGTCGGACGCGCCGGTGAGCGTTCGCCTGGATTTGTCGCAGGGCGGCGTGGTTTCGATCGAGTCGGCTTCCCGGATTCGCCTCTACGAACTCGTGATCGCGCGCGTCGGGACTCCGTGGGGCGAGGCCCTTCTCCTGGTTCTGCTGGGGCTCATCGCCACGGGGGCGGCCCTGCGCGGTCCGGCCCCGGCAGTCGCCGCGAGCCTTCTGCTGCTCGTGAGCTTCTTCGCGATCACCAACGGGAGGCTCTCCGGCGCTTTCACCCGGGTGATGCTGGCGCAGGCCGTGCCCGCTCTGGTCGTCCTTTTCGTCTTCTTCCCCCTGGCCCTGGCTCTCAAGAAGGCGCGGTTCAGGTGGGCGCCACGGTTGAGCCGGTTGACCGTTCTTGCATTCGCCGCGTCCCTCGTCCTCACCTGCGTTCAGCTCCTGGTGTTCGAACAGCCTCTTCCCCTGGGCGATCCCGCGGCCTACTTCGAGATGGGCGGGAAATTCGCGGACGCGATGGCGCGCCTGGGCTCGCCCCTGGGTCTCGGCCCGATCCTGAGCGATCTCCAGCCCTACCTCGCCCTGCCCGCGACCGGGCTGCTCTACGGCCTGCTGCGCCTCGTCGGCGGGCTCGGCGTGATCCATGCCGCGCAGGCCCTGGCCATGGCGATCGCGGTGGGCGGGCTGGTCTCGATCTGCGAGACCGAGATCTCTCCCCGGGCCGCGCGGATCGCGCTCGGAATCGCCCTGCTCCATCCGAGCTTTTCCATCCTGCCCGGCATCGTGCAACCCGAACCCTTCATTCTGGCCGCCTGGATCCTCGCGGCGGGGGTCGCCCTTCGCTCCTTCCGCGAAGGCTTCGATCCCCGCGGGATCCTGGCCGCGGGAATCCTGCTCGGCTTCGGCCTCGCCCTTCATCCCCAGGGCCTGTCGTTCCTCCTCCTCGCCCTCGTGCTGTGCCTCCTGCCCTGGGGCCCGAGCCTGCTCCGCCGACCCTCGCACCTCGCCGCTCTCGTGCTCGGCGCTTCGAGCGTGCTTCTCCCCGTGGCCGCGGCCGAGCGTTTCTCGAAGCCGCTCGCCTACGTCCTCGACAAGCAGTACGGCTTCTTCGCGTATACCTCGCCGCATCCGCTCGGCTTCTGGCTCTACATGGACAGCGACGGCTGGCAGGGGCCGCTCAGGATCGAGGACACCACGTACCAGAAGGAGCTCATCGCCATGAAGGGCGAGGGCGCCACCTCCTCCACGTTCACAGACGTGGCCCTCTTCGTTTCCCGGCATCCGGGCGCTTCCGTGCAAACCGTTCTCACCAACCTGCATCGGCTCTGGCATCAGCCCGACAATCCCTTCGCGGTTCCCTTCGTTCTCCCCTACGGGCTCCAGGTCCTCCTGCAGCGCGGCCTCGTCGTTCTCTTCGTCATCAGCCTTCCCTCGCTCCTGGGGGGGCGGCTGGCCATCCTGGCCCTGCCCTTCGCCATGCTCTCCATGACCTATCCCGCGTATCACGTGTTCAACAAGTACGCGACCCCGGCCCTGCCCTTCATCGTCATAGGCGCGGCCTTCGTGATCGACCGGCTCGTCAACGAGAGAAGGCGTTTGCGGGTCATGATCGCCGGCCTTTTCTGCGCCGCGGTGGGCGCACTCCTTCCCGCGACTTTCTTCGCGCAACTCGGGATGCCCGGCGGCTGGTTCCTCGTCCTGGTTCGCGACCTGCTGTGGGTGGGGCTTCTCGTCGCGCTCGTGAGCGCGGTTCGGAACTGGGGAAGCGATGGCCGCTCCCGGGGGCTGGCCGCGGTCATCGGCGGGGTGGTTCTGCTCGGGAGTTCGTTCGCGGCCGCGCGGAACGACACCACGCGGGGGGCCTGGTCGGCGGCCCTTGATCGACCGTTCGAAGTGGTCTGCCGCATTCCACCCGAGGGAGTCGCGACGATGGCGGAAGGCGCGCCGTGGATCCTGATCGACGCGCAGTCCGCCGATGGGCGGGCGCCGCGGGTCGAGGCGAACGGCCGCAGGCTCGAGCCTCCGGTTCCCGCCATGCCGACGTTCGGTCTCGCGAGCATCCGCGGGCGAAGGGATCCGGCGACCTTCCGGCAGATCTGGCGCACACGGATCGACGAGAGCCTGCTCGCCGCGGGCGACCTCCGGATCCGGGTCACCGGCGAGGCGGGAATGCGCATGTTTGGCGATATCCGCGCGGGCGGGAACGGTCCAAGACTCTCGCTTGGGAACTGGCCCTACCTCAGCGTGTACCGCCTCATGCACGAGGGCCAGTACCGTCTGCCCATCTTCAAGGCGCCGGCGCAGGCGTGTATGGCCGAGGGTCTTTCGGGCCGGCCCGGCGTCAGTCTGGCCAGGATTCCCCCGGGCGAAGAGGCGCAGATCTGGCTGAAGTCAGCGAAACCGCTGACCTGGGTCTTCTAGAGAGCCGCGCGCGTCGCGTCCATCAGGCGCTTGATCTCTGCGACTTCCGCTTCGGTGGCGGAAGCGAGAGGCGGACGCGGAATGCCGCCCCGGCGACCGGACATGGTGACTGCGGCCTTGAGGCCGGCGACTCCGTAGGTCGCGGTCACCGCGAGGGCGAGCGGCGTGAGGGCGAGCTGGAGCCTGCGGGCACGGTCGTGGTCGCCCGCCTTGAACGCGCGATAGACCGCGCAGGTGGCTTCGGGGGCGCAACCCGCGACGGCGAGGACGCCGCCGGAAGCACCCAGGCTCAAAGCCGGATACAGCACCGGCGCGGAACCCGCGGCGAGAGGAAACTCTTTGGGAACGCCGGCGAGGATCTTCTGCAGATTCGCGATATCGCCGCTCGAGTCCTTCATGCCGCGAATGTTGGGGTGCTTCGCGAGCTGGTGGACCACGTTCGGAGGAATGGGGAGGCCGGTGGCGCCGGGCATCGAGTAGATGAGCACGGGGATGCGGGACACGTCGGCCACCGCTTCGTAGTGCCTTCGGAGGGCTTCTCCGTTCAGGTGGCTCTTGAAGAAGAAGGGATTCAGCACCAGGGCCGCGGCCGCACCCGCGTCGGCGGCCTTCTTCGTGAGCTCGATGGTGGTGCGCGTGGAGTCCATCCCGGTGCCCGCGTAGATGGGGCGGCCATGGGATTTCGCCACTGCGGCCTTGATGATCGCGACCTTCTCGTCTTCCGATAGACAGGCCGCTTCGCCGTTGCTGCCGAGGACGAGGATGCCCGAGAAGTCGCAGGGGGCGTAGGACTCGATGTTCGACTCGTAGCCCGCGAGATCGAGCCGGCCGTCCGCCTCGAAGGGCGTGACGACGGGAGGGATGATGCCTTCGAGGAAACCGGCCATCTGGCCCTCCAGGAATGAACGGCGCTGGTTAAGCGGCGGGAGTTTTCTTGCCGAGAGCGGTGGCGACGCGCTCGAGCAGGCGCTGGTCCTGGGGCGTGAACGAATCGCGGAAGTCGCTCCAGACTTCGAGGATCGCCCAAAGGCCCGCGTCGGTGCGAACCGGGGCGATGAGCAGCGAGCCCACGGTCAGGCCCACGGCCTTCCAGGCGCTCTCCTCGGTGATGTTCGAAATCATGGTGGAGCGGGGATTCCGCGCGGCGTCGGCGAGGGGGCCGCCCGAGCCCACGCGCTCCGGGCCGGTCGGCCGGTTGGCCGCGGTGAGAAGGGCGAGGTCTTCGCCGTCGGCCACGTAGGCCGACACCGCGGTGTACCGCGCGAACTTCTTCTTCAGACTATCCACGGCGAGTCGGAGCGCTTCTTCGAACGAGGGCGCTGCCTGAATGTCCGTCTCCAACTGTGCCGCGACCTGTTCACGCCGGTTCGCGGCCGTGCGGACCAGGTCGCGCTTCCAAGGCTTATCATCTTCCGACATCAACGACACGTGGTGAAAGTCCTCCGTTGGGGTTTCTTCAAGTTCCAAGGGGGCGTCCTCGACCCGTTCCAAATGGGTGAGGGCCCTCTCGGGGAACAGGAATCCTACCACCTCCGAGGCGGGGGGGTTGAACTCAGTCCTTTGGCGGGGCGCATTGAGGAATTGCCGGGTTCCTCGGGCGCCCGCGATCCGCCGCCCCGGGGGCGACTTCGTTGACGGCGGCGACCACCGCGGCGGGCGCTTCCTCGAAGATGAAGTGGCCGGGCCCGGGCACGCGGGTCAGGCTGAAGAACGGCAGGCTCCGCTCCAGGAGTTGAATCTCGGCGTCTGAAGGCGCGCCCACATGCGGGGCATCGCCGAGGAGAAGTTTGACGGGAATGCGGATCTCCGAAAGTCTCGGCGCCAGGGCTTCCGGCTCGCGCGCCTTCGCCATCTGCGAGAACGCATCGAGGGTCGCCCCCGTGTTCTTCGTGGCTCCCGCCGAGTAGCCGCGGACGATTTCTTCGGTCACCCAGCGGGGATCACCCGAGCGCTCGATCAGCATCCCCCGCACCTGGCCGCGGATGATGCGGCTCGCGCCGAAGAGCTTGATCAGGGGCCCGAGCTTCATGGCCCGTCGGAAACCGGGGGTCGCCACTTCCTCCGCGACCCCGCCTTCGAGGGAAATGATGGCGCGGACCCGCTCCGGGTGCCGGCAGGCGAGGCGAAGGGCGATCGAGTTTCCGACCGAATGAGACATGACGATCGCGTGCTTCACGTCGAGGGCCTGCAGGGCCGCCTCGATCCGATCGGCCTGCGCGGTGAGGGTGTAGTCCGCTTTCTTCGGCCGTGCGGAGTCGCCCACCCCGAGCGGTTCGATCACGATCGAGCGGTATCCCCCGCTCGTCAACTGGGCGGTGACGCGGCGAAACGAGAACGCCGACCCGAAAAGCCCGGGGATCACCACGACATCCGTGCCCGCGCCCGTGATCGTGACCTGAAGGCATTCGTCGGGTGCAACCACCAGGCACCGGGCCTCTCCTTCCTCGGCCCCGGCGACCGCGCCAAGGAGGAGGAGTGCCACAAGGATACGTAGTCTGATGCGGCTCATCATCGGCCCCTCCCAACCGAGGCGAGGAACGTGGGTGCGCGCTTGAAGTTCAAGCGTGATGGAGAGTGCGCCCGGGAGACTCTTCGAGGCAATGAGCCCAATGCACCCTGAACGAGGCGGAGGCCGTCCTCACCCGCAGGGGACGGGCGCGGGAGGCAGGGCCAGCCTCCACCACGCCGACCCTCGATCGAGAGCTTCAAGCCTCATCCCCGTGATCCGGGCCGCGATCGATCCCTGCACCCGGCGGCACGGCGCCGATCGGCTCAGATCCTCCTCGACCACCCGCTTCGTGAAGTCCGCGATGAGGTCTCGATCGGTCACGATGGCCATGAACTCCTGCTGGAACCGGTAGCTGAGCACGTCGAAGTTCGCCGATCCCACGACCAGGGTGCGGCCGTCCACCAGCAGGGCCTTCATGTGCGTCATCCGGTCCGGATAGAAGCGGACATCGAACCCGGAGTTCGTCGCATGCCAGATCATGGCGTCGCGGCAGAGGCCGAAGTTGTTGTTCAAAGGCGTGACCACGGTGACGGAGACGCCCCGGCGCCGCGCGGCCGCGAGGCGGTCCAGGAAGGGGCCGTTGACGTAGGGGCATTCGACGAAGAGGCTTTCCTCCGCGGCGTCGATGAGCTCGAACACGCGGGCGAAGACCTCTTCGTTGGTCTCGCCGTCGAGGCTGTGGAGGACCAGGCCCGGCAACGCCCACTGCGCCGCCTCCTGCCTCCCGTTCCAGGTCCCTTCGAAGTCTTCCCGCAGGAAGCGAACGAAGCCCTCGTCCTCGACCCGGAGCATCAGGTCGTGCCAGAGGAAGTTGTGATCGGAGAAGTTGATGCCGCCCACGTAGGCGACGCGGTCGTCCACCGCCACCAGCTTCTTGTGGTTGCGCGCGGGCAGCCGCTCGAGGAACCGGCCCGCCGGGCCGGAGAACCGCACGCCCACACCGCCGCGCCGGAGGCGATCGATCATGTTCCGGGTCTCACGGACTTCGGCTCGAAGACCCCGGTCGAGAAGGTTGCGAGGCGTCCACACGAGGCGGTCGTTCACCACGTGCCGGGTGAAGCTGTCGATGATCACGCGCCGGTCCGGCGCCTTCGAGGTGAGCATCAGGTCGCCCATGCTCAGGCCCACCGCGTCTCCTTCGAAGGAGAGGGCCTGAGCGAGCACATAGTCGCGGGCCGACGCCACGTCTTCCTTCATGCGGCGGAAGTAGTCGCCGGAATCGACGAGGAGTTCGATGCTTCGGGTCTGCATGTCAGTTCTCCACTTGTCGGATGCCGCGCGGGGCGCGGGCCATTTCGTCCACCAGGTCCACCACGGCAACCGGCGCTTCCTCGAAGAGGAAGTTCCCGGACCCGGACACGCGCGAGATGCTGAAGGAGGCGAGACTGGTCTGAAGGAGGCGGATTTCCGCGTCCGACGGCCCGCCCTTGTGCGGCGCCTCACCGAGAACCAGTCGCACCGGGCATCGCACCTCGCCCAGCCGGGGGGCGAGCGGCTCCGGCTCGCGCGCCTTCGACATCTGCGCGAGGGCATCGAGGGTCGCGTCCATGTCCCCGGCCGCGCCCGCGGTGTAGCCGGCCACGATGTCGTCCGTCACCCAGCCCGGGTTCGCGGATCGCTCGACCAGCATCCCGTGGACCTTCCCGCGGATCATGCCGCTTCCGCCGAACAGTTTGAGCAGAGGCGCCAGCATCATGGCGCGCCGGAACCCAGGCGTCGCCACTTCCTCGGCGGGGCCGCCCTCGAGCGACACCACGGCGCGGATGCGATCCGGGTGTCGGTAGGCGAGGCGGAGCGCCATCGAGGTGGCGATCGAGTGAGAGACCAGGATGGCATCCTTCACCTCGAGCGCCACGAGGGCCTTCTGGATGCGATCGGCCTGCGCGGTGAGGGTGTAGTCCGCGCGGGGAGGCCTGGAGGAGGAGCCTACGCCGAGGGGCTCGATCACGATAGTCCGGAACCCCTTCGCCGTGAACAGGGGAATGACCTTGCGAAACGCGAAGGCGGACCCGAAGAGCCCGGGAATCAATACGACGTCCCGGCCCTTTCCGGAGATCGTCACTTGCAGGCACTCGCCGGGAGCGGTGGGGAGACATCGGGTCTCCGCGTCGTTGGCCCGGGATGGGGCGGCGACGAGGAGCGAGAGAACAGCAGCGGCGCAGAGGTTGGGGCGGTTCGTCACAGGACTCCCTTCACGATTCCGGGCAGGAAGAGCAGGACGGAGAAGCGGAGGATTCGCCCGGCGATGCCCCACGCGAGGAAACGAGAGAAGGGCCACCCGAGAGTGCCGGCGATGACGCTGATCGCGTAGAAGGAAGGAAGTCCGGTGAGCGCGCTCACGAAGGTCACTCCTCCCGCGGCCTGGCCGGTGGCCGACAGGCGGGCGCGCAGGGCTTCGATCCTCGCCTGGCCACGCCCCATGGGCAGCTTGAGCACGCCCCGGCCGGCGCAGTACAAAACGGCCTTGGCGGACATCTGCCCGAGCGTGGCGAGAAGGATGAGCGCGGGGAACTGGGAGTGGCTCGCGGTGGAACCGAGGTACAGCATGAAGAGTTCGGAATTCATGAGCGGCACGATCCCGCTCATGGCGCAGAAGAGGAAGGTGCCCGCGTAGATGCCGGCGAGGCTCAGGAGTTCCATACAGACCTCCCTGACCCGGTCGCCGGGATCGTCCTGGGGGACGGGGCACCGGAGCAGGCTTGCTTCCGGGTACTGCGGGCGCTCACTGTTTCCATGTGACCTCCTTGGTCGGTTGCGAGTTCCAATCGCGCGCCCAAGGTAGAGGTCAGCGGGGGACGAAGTCCCTAAGAGAAGGAAAATGTTCCGCAAATAAGATCCAAATTCGCCCCGTCATGCTCGAGGGCAGACTGGCGCACGCGCTGGTCCTTTGGACGTGCCGATCGAGAGCCCCCCCGCCGTGATTGCGAGCCGCTCATGTCCTTCGGACATGACTGTTGGAAGAAACCCCTGGCCGTCATCCCGGCGAAAGCCGGGATCCACTTCCCAACGACCCGTCTCGCCAGCTGGGTAGTTGTGACCCGCGGGGCCAGACACTGAGGTGGGCTCGCTGCACCGGGACCGCCTCGTGCGTCGCCACTTTGAATACCGGAACGATGGAATCGTTTGGCTGCTGAGTAACCTTTCTGGAACGTCCTGTCTTTAGGAGGTTTGCGGAAGGGGGGATATTTGGAAGCCGAGGTGCGCTGCCCTGCGCCTCAGTGAGTCGATCTTGCTGGTTTGAGAGCGGGTCTCGAGAGCGAGCAGGCCAGCCTCGAGATATTCCTGTCCGTGAGTGAGACCTCGATAGATGAGCTTGGCGAAGAGATGGGCCATGGCGGTGATCGCCTTGGGCATTCCAATCCGGGCCTTGAGGCTGCGGAAGCGGTCACCCAACGGTGTCTTCGATCGCAGGAGGGACATGGCGGCTACCCGAAGGGCGGTGGCGGCCGAGGATGGTCGGAATCGAGTTCTTGAGGAAAAGACGCGGCCTCCGGTCTTCTTGTTGTTGGGCGAGAGGCACAGCCATGATGCGAAGTGTTTCTCCGTCGGGAACGATAGAGATGGGGACACTCCACACTCGGAAACGACGGCTTGGATGGTGAGGGCATTGATACAAGGGATTCGGGTGAGATCGACGCCGGTGATACGAATCTGTTCGGTGGCGAGATCGAAATCGGGATGATTCTTGTAGCTCTGTTCGCGCTTGGGTCGAGGGGGATCTCGCCGATCGCCGGGGAGTGAATTCATGGCTTTTTCGACGGCAACATCGCAGTCGCGGATGCGATCTCGGGTGAAGTCGTAGATCTTGATGGCCTGGGCGAGCGCAAAGACATGCTGCTCGCGATAGTGACCATGCAGGGCCTGCTCGATCTCCTCTCTCGATGCTTTGAGACCACGGGTGGTGAGGGCGGCGAGGCGTTGGGGATCACGGACTCCATCAACGATCGCCCTGAGAATACGCAGGCCGCTGAGGCCGACGATGTTGCTGATGACTTTGTGCAATTGCAGATTCATCTGCTCGAGCGTCTTCTGCATGATGTGAATCTGACGGGCCGCGTCTTTGATCAAGTGATCGCGGAATCGCCACAGGTCCCGAACGACCTGCATCTCGGCCTTCGGGCGAAACGCGCCAGAGAGCAAGCCGAAACTGTGCAACTTCTGAATCCAGGCCGCATCGTGGACGTCGGACTTTCGCCCGCCGATCGTCTTGACCTTCTTGGGATCGACCAGCACGACATCGAGTCCTCGATCCTCCAGGACATCACAGACGGGGATCCAGTAGACACCCGTCGATTCGAGCGCGACGGTCTTGATTCCGCATGCGATAAGCCAGGCGGCCATCCTCTCGAGTTCTGCGGTCACAACACCGAAGTTCTCGATCGTGCGTCCGCCGCGGCCCTCCGGGATCGCGACGTAGTGCCGGTCAGCCCCGATATCGATTCCAGCGGCATCCGGATTGACGATCCTCAGATCACGAGTCGATTTGCTACTCTTCTTCATGGGTGGACTCCTCCTCGTTGTAGTAGGGAGGATCCCAGCCCGAGTGATCGGAACGACTGAAACTGCTGAACGGGAAAACCACAGGGCGCGAACCCTGCGGCCTCACCAAAAAGGTCTGACCAGACTCGGGGCCACGCTCCTTGTCGGGCACCAACGCACCAAGAGTAACGGCGGCCATAGCTGCTGAGATCCGGGAGAAGAGTCCACCCGCTTGAGCGTTTCTCCCAAAAGTCACCGACGCAGTCGGTGGCTTGCTCCTTACTCGGCTTAGTTGAGCGCGAATGGAGACAGACGGAGTGCGGCGACTCGCGCTCAAAATCCCGGCGCATGCGACCGCACCTCAGCGCCCGGCCCCGCTCCATCTCTGGGGTCTAGGTGCTGCTTTCGAAAAACCGCCGGAGACGGGGCGTACTCGCAAGGGTTTCCCAGCAGGGCCCTGTCTGTTCGCAGTGGCCCGAAGCAACGTCGCCCAGCCACTCTCAGGCTTGGACGCGGCAGTCCGCGGGCCAGGCGTCCGGCCTTCGGCGTCGTTCAGAAGGAAAGCCCCACTCTGACTTTCGCGAAACTGTTGCCGCTTGGGAACCAGTGAGCGCGGCCCTCCAACCGGAACCCCAGCCGTCCGCCCGTGAAGCGGACGATGCCCACGCCGAAGTTGCCGCCGCCGCCACCGCCTTCGGCGGCTAGTAAAGAGGCGCCGCCGGTTACGAAGGGCGACCAGCGGGCGGTTGGGCGGTTCGAGAACCGATAGAGCAGGTTGGCCGAGGCGACGCCCGCGCCGCAGTATGAGAAGTCGCTGTCCGCTACCACGCCTATCTCGACCCCGAAGCCGAGCCCTTCGCGGTTCAGCCGCTCGACGCCGATGGCGCCCTGCAGATGATGATGACGAGCCGCACGGTGACGGGCCAACCCCAACCGCGAAGTAGGGCGAAGTCCGCCGGGCGGTCGGAGCGGGACTCGCGGCGGGTTCCTGCGATCGGGCCTCGGCGACCACACCGAGGCAGAGTGCGAGCGCGGCGCCCGCCTGGATGAAGCGGCGATGAATCTTCATGGGTTGCCTCATCGGGTCGATGGGCCGGTCCTGACGTAGAGCGTGTTCTCCACGTGGTGATAGTCCGCCCGCGACCCACGGGTCACGGTGACGCGTCGATCGCCGCACTGGTAGCTGAAATCCGCGCCGCCGACGCCGTCGTTGACCCACCAGAGGTAGCCGTCGGGAAAGCGCCAGCAGGTCGTGTTCGCAGGCCGAGCCCGGCAGTCGCCGGTATACGGGGGCTGCTCGACGAACCCGGCGCAGGGATAAGCCAGATTCACGCCGACATCGAAGGTGGCGGTGAAATCCCCGCCGGTGGCGCTCACCTGCACCGTATACGGTCCAGGCTTCGCTCCCAGAGCCAGATCCACGAACAGGAATGTGTAGGCAGAATAACTGTCGACCACCGGCACGGAGGGCGGATCGAACCGGCAGGGTATGGCCTGTCCCTGGGACATGCACCGAAACTGCATCTCACCGGAAAGCCTCTTCCCGCCGGTCACCGTGCATACGCTGCGCACCGCCGCGTTCGTCACCGTAAGCCCTCCCGGTTCGCACCGCAGCGAGAACAGGGGAAGCGATGGGTCGACCGGGCTCTCGGTCCCGCACGCCGGGAGTGACAGGACGAGCCCGAAGAGGATCGGTACGATCAGCCACCGGCCTGTCGTGTTCCGGCTTCTCCTCGAATCTCCGCGGCTTTGGCTCTTTCGTGTGTCCATGTGACCTCCTTCGTTGCGCGCGACTTCCAGGTCGCAGGCGCAAGGTAGAGGTCAGCGGGGGATGAAGTCCCTAAGGGAGCGCAAAAGTTCCACAAACAGGATCCAAATTGGTCCGGGTGGCTGCGGCGATCGGACTCCTGAAGACTCTCGACTAACGCTTCGGCCGGTCGCCTCCCACCTGCTCGATGACGAGGCGTGTCCCGAAGCCCGCCTTGTCGCTCTCCAGCACCGGCCTGGCGTCAATCCGGCCAAAGCGATCGGCGAGCGGCGCGATCAGCCCGGTCCATCCCGTCTGGTGGCTCGCCCCGATGCCCGCCCCGTTATCGCCGTGGAAATACTCGTAGAATAGGATCAGGTCGCGCCAGTGAGGGTCTTCCTGGAACTTCTTCGTACCTCCGTAGACCGGCCGCCGCCCGTTGGCGTCGCGCAGGAACGTGGTCAGGAGCCGTCGCTCGATCTCGTGGGCGACCTCGAACAGCGTCATCCGCCGTCCGGACCCGGTCGGGCACTCCACCTTGAAGTCATCCCCGTAGAAGGGATAGAGGTTCAGGAGACTCCGGATGATGAGCACATTGACGGGCATCCAGACCGGCCCCCGGGCGCGAAGGCCACGACGAAGGGCTTTCTGATGGCCAGTCAATGAGTTAGTCGAGCCCTGGACCCCGGATCGGGTCCGGCATGAAACGAGCTACACGGAGTAACCGGGAAGGAATGGCGTGAAATTGACCAAGAACGTGATTCGACGCTCCGCGCCGTTCCTTTTCCTCGGGGTCTGCCTGGCCGGGCCCTCGTATTCGGCCGACAAGCTCCCGAACATCGTCGTGCTCGCGACCGGGGGCACGATCGCAGGGGTGGCCCCAAGCGACGTTCAGAGAGGCTATGCGTCGGCCCAGATCGGGGTTGAGCAGCTCCTGGCCGCGGTCCCGCAGGCCGCGAAGTTCGCCACTCTCGGCGGCGAGCAGATCTCGAACATCGGCTCGCAGGACATGAACGACGAGGTGTGGCTGAAGCTGGCGCATCGCGTCAACGAGGTGCTGGCGAGGCCCGATGTCGACGGCATCGTAATCACGCACGGCACGGACACCCTCGAGGAGACCGCCTACTTCCTGAACCTTGTGACCCGGGCCAGGAAGCCCGTCGTCCTGACCGCAGCCATGCGGCCTTCGACGTCGCTGTCGGCGGATGGGCCGTTGAATTTCTTCAACGCGGTCGCGGTGGCCGCGAACAAGGATGCCGCGGGGCGAGGAGTGCTGGTGGTGGTCAACGACTCCATCCACGGCGCGTCCTCCGTCACCAAGACCAGCACCACCGCGGTGGAAACCTTCATGTCGCCTCTTCACGGGCTGGTCGGCGCCGTGGCCTACGGTGAAGCCGAGTTCTTTCGCGGCCCGGTGGGCAGGAACACCACGACCTCCGAGTTCTCGCTCGACGGCGTCACCGCTCTGCCGCGCGTCGACATCGTGATGGCGCACGAGAACATGGACGGGAAGATGATCGACGCGGCCGTCGCCGCGGGAGCGAAGGGCGTCGTGATCGCCGGGGTGGGAGACGGCAACATGACCCAAGGCGGTCTGGACGCGCTTGCCGCCGCGGCCAGGAAGGGCATCGTCTGCGTGCGGAGCTCGCGCGTCGCCACCGGCCGGGTCGCCCGGAACGTGGAGATCGACGACGACAAGTTAGGACTCATCGCCTCGGCCGGACTGAATCCGCAGAAGGCGCGCGTCCTGCTGCGGCTCGCCCTCCTGAAGTCGCGACCGCTCGCCGAGATCCAACACCTTTTTCAGGAGTACTAGGACAGCCTTCCGGAAGAGAAACAAACAGACCAAAAGGAGAGAGTGAGTCGCACATTGGCCGTAGCCGCCGTGATGAGCCCTGCCGGCCTCACGGCGTTCGCACAGGACGTCAAGGTGGACTTCGACAAGACCGCTGACTTCAGCCGATCAAGACGTTCTCCATGAAGCTCGGTACGAGCTTGAACAACCAGATCAGCGAGAAACGGGTCATCACGGAGTTCGAAACCGCGGTCATCGACAAGGGCTGGAAGAAGGACGACGCCAACCCCGACGCCATCGTGGTGGTGCACGGCGCGACCCAGACCAAGCGGTCGCTCAACACCTTCTACTCCGGCGGCGGCTACGGCGGCTACGGCTACCGGGGTTGGGGCGGCGGGATGGGCATGGGCACCGCCACCACCACCGAGTCGGAGTACGTCGTGGGCACGCTGGTGGTGGACATCTTCAACGCCAAGACCAAGGCGCTCCTCTTCCGGGGCACGGCGAGCGACGAGATCTCGGACAAGCCGGAGAAGAACGCCAAGAAGCTCGACAAGGCGAGCGACAAAATGTTCAAGGACTTCCCCCCCGGATCCAAGAAGAAGTAGTTCGGAGCCGGCGGCCGGGTCGGCGCGGCCCGGTCCGCCAGGTCCACCCTGTTCTGTTCGGCTGACCTGCGATTTCCCGGTTCGCTGCTTCTTTCTCACCGGCGATTTCCTGCCCGCCTACCTCGGGAACAGGAAGTTGGCAGCGAGACCGAAACGCGAGTCCGGCCCCGCGTCGGGACCGAAAGTCGGGGGCGTGACCGCGGTCTAGAAGCGGATGATGATGCCGCCTGACATCTCGAACTGGTTCGAGCACTGGGCCTTCTCCGTGGCGTAACAGCCCCAGTAGGGGTCACACCACCACCCGGTGGCGTCGGACTTGATGTAGGTCGGGGTCCAGCGGCCCTCGAGCCGGAGGCCGAACTTGGGGCTCGGGTAGAGCTTGAGTCCGAGGCCGGCCGTCCCGGAGAACTTCGTGGTCCCGCCGATGTACGCTGCGTCCCGTCGCGGTCAGGGCGCCGAACTGCGTGGCCCCGAGACCAAACAGGAAGTACGGGCGAGCCTTGGCGCCGGTGTCCATGGCGTTATAGGCGTAGTAGCCGTGATAGTTGTGGACGCTCATGTCGCCGAGGGTGACCGTGGCCGTGCCTCCGATATCGAGCTTGGTCGACTGCTGGTCGTAGAGGAAACCGATCTCGGAGTTCTCGTTGACCATGTAGCCCAGGCGAAGGCCCCAGGAGGCGGAGTTGCTCCGAACCTGGACCGCAGGCCGCGCTTCGCCGCACTGCTTTGCAGAATCGGTGCCGGGTCGATCTCTGCCGCCCATCGACTTCGCGTATGGGGCTCAGAAGATTCGACTTGGGTGGAGAGGCGGTGACCGCTCTTTGCCGAGCCGAGGCAGCGCAGTTGCATGGAGAGGACGGCATGACGTCTTTGAGTCGGTATTTCGACTCCCGAATTCAGGGGTCGATCTCGGGCTCTGCCTGCGGTGTACACTCCCGCGAAGATGGATCAGCGGCAGCCCACCGTGGACCCTCAAGACGGGGTGAGCGACTTTGAGCGGCTGATCTCCGATCTCTCTACGCGGTTCATCAACCTAAAGGCATCCGAGTTCGACGCCGTGATCGGCGAGGCCCTGCGCCGCCTTAGCGAGTACCTGGGCGTGGACCGGTCCTCCTTGTGGCAAGGTTCGGACACGGCTCCGGGGGCCTTCAACCCCACTCATGTCTACTTCCGCGACGAGCGTGCTCGATCCGAGGACGGGCTGACTCAGGACCGTTTTCCCTGGATCAGCCAAGAGGTCCTGGCCGGTCGCGCCGTCATTCTCTCCTCCATCGAGGATCTACCGAAAGAGGCGGTGGTTGACCTCGAGAGCGCGCATCGTCTCGGCCTGCGGTCGAGCATAATCCTCCCCCTCTCAGTGGGAGGAGAGACACCCCTGGGCCTTCTCTCCCTCAGCACGCAGCAAACCCATCGGGCGTGGCCGGAGGCCACGCTAAGACAGCTGCGACTCCTGTCGCAGATGCTCGCCAACGCGATTGCCCGGAGGCGCTACGAACGGGCGCTGCAGGAGAGCGAGGAGCGTCTCAGCCTGGCGGCCGATGCCGCCGGCGCCGGGCTTTGGCGGTTCGATTACGGTTCCGGCACCTTCTGGATGACCCCGAAGGCGCGTACGATCTTCCAGATACCTCCTGCTGATGTCGTCGATCTGGAGAGGCTCGAAGCGTTAGTCCATCCCGAGGATCGCGGCCTGGTGCGGAGCGGGCTGCAGCGGTCGGTGCGCGAGGGCGAGGAACTGGCCATCGAGTACCGCGTCATGGTTCCGGACGAGCGCCGGATGCGGTGGCTCACCATGCGCGGGCGGCCTCACTCCGGGTCTTCCGGGGACATCGGACACCTCACCGGCGCGGTCTTCGACGTCACCGATCAGAAGCGCGGCGAGGCGGCGCTGCGCAGGAGCGAGGCGCGTCTGGCCGCAAGCGCCGACCTCGCCGGCCTCGCGCACTACGAGGCGGACTTCCGCGAAGGAGAGATCTTCGTCGACGAGCGCTTTTGCGCCCTCCTCGGCTTTCCCGTCGAGAACGCGGGCGGCCTGCGGGCCATGGAGTTCTGGATGGAACACATCCATCCCGACGACCGCCCCGGGGTGATGGAGATACGCCGCCAGTTGCACGAGGGGAAGATCGACCGGCTTCTCATCGAGTATCGATTTCATCATCCGACCAGGGGGGAGATCTGGATCCATCACCTCTCGCGCGTCACCCGCCGGGTCGAAGGCGGAGCGGTGGCCACGCTGTTCGGCGTGATGCGCGATATCACGGAACGCCGACGCCGCGAGCAGGCCCTCCAGGAATCCCACGCGGAGATCACCCTTCTGAAGGAACGACTGCAGGCGGAGAGCGACTACCTCAGGGCGGAGATCGGAGCGATTCGCCCGGGCGCCGTCGTCACCGGAGAGAGCCCGGCCATCCAGAATGTCCTGCGGCTGTTGGAGAGGGTGGCGCCCACCGACTCCTCCGTCCTCATCCACGGCGAAACCGGCACCGGCAAGGAGCTCGTGGCCCAGGCCCTGCATCACCACAGTCCCCGCAAGAGCCGCCTCATGGTGACCCTCAACTGCGCGGCCCTTCCTTCCGGGCTCGTGGAGAGCGAGCTGTTCGGCCGGGAGAGGGGAGCCTTCACCGGGGCTCTCACCCGCCAGATCGGACGTTTCGAACTCGCCGACCACTCGACCCTGTTCCTCGACGAGATCGGCGAACTCTCGCTCGAAGTCCAGGCCAAACTCCTGCGCGTCCTGGAGTCGGGTGAGTTCGAGCGGCTGGGAAATCCCCGGACCGTGAAGGCCGATGTGCGCGTGATCGCGGCCACCAATCGCGATCTTGCCGAGGAGGTCAAGAAGGGACGCTTCCGCGAAGACCTCTACTATCGCCTCAACGTCTTCCCGATTCGCGTGCCGCCGCTGCGCGAGCGGGTGGAGGACATTCCCCTTCTGGTCTGGACCTTTCTCGAGGAGTTCTCCTCCCGGATGGGCAAGAAGATCACCAAGGTGTCACGCAACACCATGGACTCTCTCGTGCGTCACCGTTGGCCGGGCAACGTCCGGGAACTGCGGAACGTCATCGAGCACGCGGCCATCCTCACTTCCGGCGACACTCTTAAGGTGGATCTGTTCGGAGCGACCGCGAACACCGAGGCGCCGCCGCCCAAGTTGATCGACTCGGAGCGCGAACTGATCCTCCGGGCGCTCGAGCATGCGGGCTGGCACGTCAAGGGGCCGAAGGGCGCGGCCCATGCGCTCGGCCTCAATCCCTCGACGCTGTACAGCCGCATGAAGAAGCTGGGACTCAAGCCTCCCCGGACCGCGAGACCGTCTTCCGCCTAGCGCGCCGCCGGGCCCTCGCTGGCCTGCAGGGTCCCGTCTTCGTTGAGCCAGCCCTCGATCTTGAACCACCACTTCGGCTGGTACTGCACGAAGACCGGAACCCCGGCGATCGGTTCCTCGGTGCCGCACAGGAGGGTGAAGCGCTCGACCGTGCCCTTTTCGAGATTCCGGCTCTCGAACTCCAGCCGAACCAGTTTCCGGTACGTGCGGTTTGCCTGCTCGGCCTTGTCCACGCGCTCCCAGGACTTGAGAATCAGGTCATAGAGGGCGGTGTTGAAAGTGTATTGGACCTTGCGAAGCGCCGGCCCCGCGTTTCCCGGCGTGCGAGTCGCCTCCACACCCGCGTTCACGAGTGCGGCCGTCGCGAAGAGGAGACCCGGGTGCGTGCCCTCCGGCAGGCGGCCGGTCCGCACGCGCGGCGGCGGCCTCGTCGACTCGACGTATCGCTGCAGGTCCTCGATCTGGCGGTACGTGAAGTCGGTGGGCGCGTAGACCACCCGGTTTTCCGCTCGAGCCCCGTCCGCGGTCAGGCTGGCGTTGATCATCTTGAAGAGGAAGCGGCCTTCCTTCGCCTCCTGGGCCATCTTTGCCTGAGCCGTGGTCAGGTTGTCGTCCTCGGAGCGGTTCATCACGCCGAGCATGATCGCGCCGGTCGGGCCCGCGTCCTCGCGCACGAAGCCCCAGCGGTTGATGTGACGCGGGGCCCGGGCCGGGTCGGAACCGAGGAGCAGTTCGTAGCCCAGACGCCCTTCTTCCTGCTCTCGCCACACGATGTGGGCGTCGCCGACGTTCTTGGCGCCCACCCAGAAGAGCAGGGGACGGATCGCGGCGGAGAGTCGGTAGCGGTGCAGCTGCTTTACCCGCATGGCCAGCGGGTTGTCGTTCGCGGAGATGTCGTCGTCCGCGAGGCCGGCCGCCGTCCCTCCGAAAAGAACCAGAGCGGCCATAGCCACCCATCGCGCGTTCATGGCGTTGCCCTCTTCCTTCGGGGGCCGTGATCCCTTCTCTAATGACGCTTCATCGGGGCGGGCGGCGTGCCCTTGCCCTGAGCGTAGCGCTCTCTCCACACCGGGCCGGTCAGGTCCTCGAGGTCCTGCCCGAACTTCGCGAGGCCTTCGTGGTACTGGGCGTCGCCCAGAGCCGCGCGCGCGTCGTCGTCGGTGGGCTTGGGGTCATGCCTCCGCACGATCTCCATGAAGTCCGAGTGGTGGTCCCTGATGATGCAGGGAGCGAGCCAGTTGTGGCAGTCGGGGCATTTCTCGTTGGACTCGCGGTAGCCATAGTCGCGCTGCCAGTTCCGGATGTCGGAGAAGAACGGCTTAGCCCATACGTCGTCCAGCGTGCCTCCTTCGGCGAACACGTCCTTCACGTTGGCCGGAGAGTAGGGGACGAAGACGCAGGGGCTCACGTCACCGTTCCAGTTGATATGGAAGTAGCCACCCGGGCGTCCCGCGGCGACGCAACCGTTCGTGGCCGTCGCCGAATTCCAGAAGTCGGCGATGAAGATGTGCTTGTTGCGCACCAGCCACCACTCGCGCTCGAAGAGCTTGAGCCGCTGCTCCGGGGTCATCATGAGGTCCAGGGTGAACGAACGCCCGATCGGCATGTAGTGGAAGACGAAGGCGTAGGTGGCGCCCATCTCCTCGAAGAACTTGGCGTAAACCTCGTCGCCCATGATCTCGTCCGCATTCTCCCTGGTGGCGGTCAGGGAGGCGCCGATGATGACGCCCTCTCGCCGCAGGCGCTCCATGGCCGCGAGAACCTTGTCGAACACGCCCTCGCCACGCCGGAAATCCGTGCGCTCCTTCATGCCTTCGATGGACAGGGCGGGGCTGACGTTGCCCATCCGCCCCAGCCGCTTCGCGACCGCGTCGGTGATGAGGGTTCCGTTCGTGTACATCACGAAGAAGCAGTCCGGGAACAGTTCGGCGAGGTCGAGGAAATTGCGATTGCCGTCGCGCCACGCCATTGGCTCGCCGCCGCTGATCACGAAGAAGCGGGCGCCCCAGTTGTCGTGCGCCTCGCGAACGATGCGCTCGAAGGTCGTCCAGTCCAGCTTCTCCCGATCGGCGCCGGAGTTCGCGTAGCAGCCCCGGCAGCGCAGGTTGCAGGCCTTGCCCGGGCTGATCACGAGGAAGTCGGCGGGCGTCTGGCCCTGGTGGCGCGCGCGGAAACGCTCCTTGGCCGTCGTCCCCCCGCGTTTCACCAGAGTGTCGCTCGCGAGAGTCTTGACCAGGGCTCGGAGCGCCGGGGCGCCGATCTGGCCGCGGGCGAGACCGCGTTCGGCGGCGCCCAGGAGGGCGAGCGCGAGGGCGACCTTGTCCTGCTCGACGGCCACCGGGTGACGGAGCTCGGAAGCCGGGATGTCTCCGCGGGTCCGGATGCGCGCCTCCATGTTCCGGGCCATGGCGCGGCGGATGGGGCCGATGCGGCCAAGGCGGAGAGTGCACCACGTGAGGGCGTCGAAGGCCCAGTCCCGGGCGGGTGTGCGGGCAGCGGGCGCCTCAGTTCGAGGAAGCGCCAGCGGTTGCGAGGATTCGGCGATAGGCGGAATCATGGTGTCTGTGGCAAATGCAGGATTGGTGCCTCCGACACGCCTGCGGACAAGGGATTTCCTATCGAATAGAACGGATTGGATTTACCTCGACCGGTCGACTCCATCCCGTTGATGGGGCAGGAGCGGCCCCCGGATACGGGGACGAAATGGCGTCCTCCGGGTCGGAGTTTCGTCCTTCCATCGTCCCCGCTTCCTTCTGACGGCGACGCAGATCCGGGACCCAAACTCCTTTGGCAACGCTGTGTTAGTCGCCGTGGTGGGCCGGGCGCTTTGCTCAGGCATGGATCGTGCGATACCCGAGGCTCATGATCGTCGGCACTGTGAGGATTCTGCCGCCACCCAACCGGCGCGCGGAGGTGCTGGAAGTCCTTCGGGCCATTCAAGGTCCGGTCCTGGCCCAGCCCGGTTGCGCCTCCTGCCACGTTTACGAAGAGGAGGGTCCCGAGCCTGCCGTCGTGCTCGTCGAAAGATGGGACACCGAGGCGGCTTTCGAGACCCACCTTCGCTCGGAGGCCTATCGCCGGATCCTCGGCGCGGTCGAGTTGTCGAGGGGCGCGCCGGAGATCTGTTTCGACCATGTGTCACAAAGCGAAGGGATCGAGCGGATCGAGCGGGCACGCAAACAGTGACCCTCTCGGGCCATCGCCGCGGCGGGGGAGCCTCCTAGGAGCGCAGCGCCCCAACGAACTTCTGGGGCTTCACCTCGTAGTTCGGGAAGACCCGCTTGAGGTCCGACACACCCATGTGACGCACGAGCACCTCGCCCACGAGGTCGCGGAAGTCCGTGGTCACGGGCAGGTCGCGGCCTTCGTACAGGTCTTCTTCGCGCAGCTTCGGGAATCTGCCGTGGACGCGTCCGCCCCTGACCGATCCGCCCATCACGAACGAGACGCTGCCGTGGCCGTGGTCGGTGCCGCGGTTTCCGTTCTCGCGGACGGTGCGGCCGAACTCGGTCATGGTCAGGACCACCACGTCGCTCATCCGGTCGCCGAGGTCGTTGTGGAAGGCCGAGAGCGAACCGCCCAACTGGCGCAGCAGGTTCGCGAGCTGTCCGGTTGAAGCGCCTTCGGCAGTGTGATGGTCCCACCCGCCGATGTCCACGAAGGCGAGCTCGACGCCGAGATCGGCCTTGATGAGCTGGGCCATCTGCTTCATACCGTCTCCCAGGCGTCCGCGCGGGTAGGAGACCCCGGCGCGCGGTGAATACTTCGAAGGGTCGGCGACCTTGAGCGCCTCGATGGCCTCGAAGGTCTCCCGGCCCGCGTTGCCCAGCATGTCCTTCGCCGCGTCCGCGTACAGCTTCTCGAACGCCGCCGCGGAGGAATCTTCCGATGCCCTCTTCGCGGCCATGTCACCGCTCGAACTTCCCGCCATGGCGCCCCGCCGACCCTCGCTCATCGCGATGTCTTCGCGCACATGGAAGTCATCGATGCGGGCGAGCGCCACCGCGGGAGACGCGCCTCGGAGCACGCGCGGCAGGGTCTGGGTGAGCGCCACCGAGCGGAACTTCGAATCGGTGCGGGGCAGGGTTCCCGCGACGCGGTTCATCCAGCCATCGCTCGTCGATTTGATCCCCGGGGTTCCGCTCTCCATGAAGTCCTGGCAGTCGAAGTGCGACCGCGAGTTGTCGGGAGAACCCACCGCGTGCACGATGCCCAGGCTGCCGCTCTTGTAGAGGGGTGCTAGGTCGGAGAGAGCGGGGTGCAGACCGAAGTGACCGTCGAGGTCGATCGCCGCGGCGGCATCGCCGTCTTTGGGAGACGGTATGCCGATGGTGGGCCGGGCCTTGCGGTAACCGGAATCGCCGTAGGGAACCACGGTGTTGAGTCCGTCGCACGCGCCGCGCTGGAACACGACCACGAAGGTCTTGCGTCTCCCGGGCGTTCCCTCGGCCGCGAACACCGATCGCATGAGCGACCGCGGGGCCGCTCCGAACACCACGCCCGCGAGGGCCGACGACTTGAGGAAGATGCGACGCGAAGAATTGAGGGCCATGGGTTTCTCCTCGGGAGCTACTTGCGCTGGAACTCGGGCGAGCCGAGGACGAGGCCGATGAGCTTCGACGGATCGTTGCCATCCTTCTTCGCTTCCGCCTCCAGCGTCTCTTTGGACCGCGGCGAGAGGCCGCCGGGGAGGATCTGCGCGGCCACGGAGTCGAGGGTCGCGGTCTGGTTGTTCAGCGAACGGGTGTCGAGAGCCACGCCCCGCACACGTCCGGCCGAAAGGTCGAGGGCGAAGTTCATGCGTTCGAGGAGCGACGTGGTGGAGACCCACTCCTCGGCAGTGTCCTTGTAGCCGGTGGGAGGCTGCTGGAGGTAGAGGGGCATCCCCATGGCGCCGATCTTGTCGGCGAGGGGTCGAGGATTTCTCACCTCCGCCCCGGTCGCTCGAACCGAACTCACCACGAACTCGAAGGGAGTCTTCACCTTGGCGGAACGATAGGTGGGCCCGAGGAACTCTTCCGAGGTGAGGATGGTCCGCAGGACCTCGCGAATGTCCCCGCCCGTCCTCGTGAAGGTGGCGGCCGCGCGATCGACCAGGGCCGGGGGCGGATTGTCGGCGACGAAGCGCCGGACGAGCTTGCCGGAGATGAACTTCGCGGTGGAGGGATGCGTGGCCAGCAGATGCAGGATCTCGAGCCCTTCCTTTTCGCCGCCATTCCTGATGGTGACGCCGAGGACATGCTTGTCCCCCTTTACGTGCGCCGGTTCGGCGAAGGCGAATCGCGACTCCTTGTTCCGCCGCGGTCCGCCCGGGCCTTCACCGAGAATGGTCCAGCCGGTGAAGGCCTTCGCCACCTCGACCACGTCGGCCTGCGTGTAACCGCCGTCAACGCCGAGGGTGTGAAGCTCCATCAGCTCGCGCGCGTAGTTCTCGTTGATCCCGAACGTGCGCTTGGGCGGCTGCTTCGCTCCGGCCTTCGAAGCGCCTCCGGCCGGGGGTCGATTCCCATTGGGCCTCGGGCGTGCGCCCATGGTCTGGGAACGGTAGAGGTCGCGCGGCGAGAAATTCGGATCCACCGACTGCCAGTTGTCGAGGTAGAAGAGCATGGCCGGGCTCTGGGCCACGGCCACGAGCAGGTCCTCGAACTTCCCGAAGGACCGTTCGCGGATGCCGCGCTCATAGTCGCCGACCATGAACTCGACCGGACCCTTGCGCGCGAAGACGTTGAAGTGGTTGAACCAGAAGTCGGCCATCACCTCGTCGAGCTGGCGTTCGGCATACGCGGCGCGCAGGACCTTGCCGGCCTGAAGCTCCTGGACCACCTTCTGAGGCGTGCCCTGGAGATTCGCGAGCTGTGGGAACTGCTTCACCATGGCCTCGCGCTCTTCGCGCCGCGCCTTTGCATCCATCTGCTCGAAGCGTTCTCCCGGATCTCCGCTTCCCGTCTTGCCCTCGGCCGCGTCCCTCTCCGCGCGCGCCTTCTGGATCTGCTGGCGCACGTCGGGGGGGATCTCATACTTCGCTCGCAGTTCCGCGGTATCCATCTGCAGAGTTTCGAGGGGGGCGAGGCGTGTGGCCAGGGCGGTGTCCGCCGCGGTCGAAGGGCGAAGCTGCGCGTCGATCCAGGCGGCGACACCCATCTGCTTCACCCTTGCGAGGTCCTTCGGGCTGGGACCGAAGGTGAGCCGATTGAGCACGTGAATCGCGGTGGCGTCGTCGTTAGGAATCTTCTGGCTGGTGATGTCGGGCGCGGCCTGAGCCCCGGGCGCGGGTGTGAGGACTGCCATCTGGACGGCGAGTACGGTTCGAAGGGCTGCCTGTCTGTAGCGGTTTGTGTTCATCCCGGACTCCTTGCCTCAATGAATCTTGGACGGGTCCGGGCCTTCAAAGGTTGAGGTGGGGAAGCGCCTCCCACGCCTCGGGTAAAGTCCCGAGAACATGAAGATTTCTCTGACGGGCGCGATTGTCATCGCCATGGTGGTCGGTGGTTTGATTGGATTTGGGATCGCCGAGGGCGCGGTCTCCAAGGAAACCGGGGCGGCGCTCCTGACCACCTTCGACGTCCTGTCGAAAATCTTCCTCAAGCTCATCAAGACCATCGTCTCACCCCTGATCTTCTCGACCCTGGTGGTGGGGATCGCCGGCCACTCGAACCTGAAGCAGGTGGGTCGGATGGGTCTGAAGGCCATCATCTATTTCGAGGTGGTCACCACCCTGGCCCTGTTCATCGGGCTCGCGGCCATCAACTTCACCAAGGCCGGCGTGGGTGTCTCGAAACCCGACGCGACCGAGACCCTGGCCAAGCCCCCGGCCCAGAACGCCGCGGACATCGTCCTGCATGTCTTTCCGGACAACATCGCGAAGTCGGTGGCGGAGGGCCAGGTCCTGCAGGTCGTGATCTTCTCCCTCCTCTTCGGCATGGGCCTCGCCATGGTGGAGGACAAGCACAAGCAGAAGCTGCTGCCCGCGATCGAAGCCTTCGCGGAGACCATGTTCAAGTTCACCAAGATCGTCATGTACTACGCGCCGGTGGCGGTGGGCGCGGCCATGGCCTACACCATCGGCAAGATGGGCATCGATGTCCTGGGGAATCTCGCCAAACTGGTTCTCACTCTGTATGGAGCATTGATCGTCTTCATCGTCTTCGTCCTCGTGCCGGTGGCGCTCATCTTCCGGATCAACATCAAGCGCTTCATCGCCGCGGTCTCCGAGCCCGCGAGCCTCGCCTTCGCCACCTCGGCCTCCGAAGCGGCTCTTCCCCTGGCCATGGAAAACATGGAGAAGTTCGGGGTGCCCCGGCAGGTGGTCTCGTTCGTCATTCCCACCGGTTACAGCTTCAACCTCGACGGGTCGACCCTCTACCTCGCCCTCGCCAGCATTTTCGTGGCCCAGGCCGCCAACGTGGATCTGCCCCTGTCCACCCAGATCATCATGATGGTGACCCTCATGCTCACGAGCAAGGGGGTCGCGGGCGTGCCGCGGGCGACCCTGGTCATCATCCTCGGGACCTGCGCGCAGTTCGGTCTGCCCGAGTGGCCGGTGGCGGTGATCCTCGGGGTCGATGCGATCATGGACATGGCGCGCACCGCGGTGAACGTCACCGGGAACTGCCTCGCCTCGGCGGTGGTGGCGCGCTGGGAAGGCGTCCTGGACGACAACCCCGAGTCATCGCAGGCCGCGCAGCGTAATCCGAGCTAGTCGGAGTCCCGGCTCCGCTTTCCTTGCACACCGTCGGCTGTCGGGCTGGTAGTGGTGACAGGGGTTTGCTTCGTCGCGGTACCAACGGAGTGGCTCCTCGCAATGACGTGAGGGGGATACAAGACGGCTGCACGGGGTTGGCAATGGGGACTGGGTGCGGGATGGTGAACGTACACTGCGCGTCATCCCGTGCCGCCCCATCCCGAACCGCGCCACCCCGTACCGACCGACCCGTACCGCGCACCCCACTACCAAGCTCGTGCTGTCCGTCCTGTACCCCCCTCACGTCATTGCGAGGCCCCAGTCCGGTGGTACCGGGCCGAAGCAACCCCCGCCCCCCCCTGCCCACCCGGGGCCGCCGATCCCCCCAGCCGCCTCTCGAAACGCCAGGTGGGAGCGCCCTCGCCCGAGACGGATCGCGCCTCCGAGGCCGAAACGCCGAACGCCCGGCCCAGAGCCTCGCCTTTCATGACCGCGCCCGGCAGTCCGTCGTCGATGATCCGCCCTTCGTGGAGCACGATCATCCGGGTCGCCCACTGCGCGGCCGCCACCAGGTCGTGGATCACCGCCACGATGGCGACGCCGCGGGCGGCGATGGTGGTGAGCAGGGCGAACAGATCGAGGCCATGTCCGATGTCGAGATGCGCCGACGGCTCGTCGAGGAGCAGGAGCTTCGGTTCCTGGGCGAGGGCGCGGGCGACCAGCGCGCGCTGGCGTTCTCCCGCGGAGAGCGAGCCGAGGCTCCTATCCGCTAGTTCCTCAAGGCGGGTGAGGGCGATGGCCCGGATCACCGCGTCGTGATCGTGAGGGGAGAGACCCTGGAACGGACCGGTGTGCGGATACCGTCCCAGCTCAGTGCTCTCGAGTACCGACAACTTCGGCGCTCCTTCCTGCAGCGCCACCACGAGTGCGGTCGCCCGCGCGACCTCGCGGTTCGAGAAGGTGGCGAGGGATCGTCCGGCGAGGCGGATCTTTCCCGATGACGGGGGAAGAATGCCGGCGATGGCGGAGAGGAGAGTCGACTTTCCCGCCGCGTTCGGACCCACGAGGGCCACGCGCTCGCCGGCATCGACGCCCATGGAAACGTGGCGCACCACGTCGCGCGAACCGCGGCGGACGCTCAAGTCCGCGATGTCGAGGAGATGGGGATCGCTCATGCGCGCTCCGTGCGTCGCAGGATGTGGATCAGGTACGGCGCGCCCGAGAGCGAGGTAATGGCGCCGAGAGGCAGATCGTAGCGATCCGAGATGCCTCGCGCGAAGAGATCCGAGAGCACGACCAGGATCGCGCCGGCGAGAAAGGCGGCAGGCAGGAGACGGGACGAACGAGGTCCCACGAGACCGCGCATGGCGTGAGGCGCCATGAGTCCCACGAAGGGCACCGAGCCCGCGATCGAGGTGGTGGCGCCCGAGAGCAGGGCGGCGAGGGCCAGAAGCACCAGGCGCATCCGCGGCACGTTCAATCCGAGGGCGCGCGCCTCGGTGTCGCCGAGAAGGAGCAGATCGAGGGGGCGATGGAGGGCCATGGCCGCGAGGCAGGCGGGAACGATCAACGCTGAGGCGATGCCGAGGTGAACGTAGCCGCGGCCTTCGAGGCCCCCGGCGAGCCAGAAGAAGACGGTGCGGACCCGGAACTCCTCCGACGCGATGAGCACGATCGAGGTGACGCCGGACAGGAAGGCGGAGACCGCGAGACCGGTGAGGATCAGGGAGGTCAGGGACGAGGAGCGCATGTTCTCGGCCACGAGGTACACGACGAGCGCCGCGCCGAGGGCCCCCACGAAGGCCGCGGCGGGCAGGGCGAGAAAGACGTCGAAGGACCAGCCGAGCTTCACCGCGATGACCGCGCCGAGGGCCGCGCCCGAGCCCACGCCAAGCAGGGAGGCGTCGGCCATCGGGTTCTGGAAGACGGTCTGGAGCAAGGCGCCGGTGAGAGCGAGGGCGCCGCCGATGAGAGCAGCGAGCAGGACGCGAGGGAGGCGTATCTCGCCGAGGATGATGGTTCGCGCCTCGTCCAGCGAGGGCGCCGAGGTCAGTCCCAGACCCCGAAGGCCTTCGGTGACGATCTCCAGCGGTGTGTACCGCACCGCGCCGAGGCACAAGGCGGCGCCGATCGAGACCCCGAGCCCGAAGGCAAGCCACCCCGTCACCCTCGACGCGCTCACTTCGCGAACCTCTCCGGATGAAGTGCCCGGGCCATGAACTCGCAGGAAGCCGCGGCGTGGTGATTGAGGGCCACCAGGAGTTCGGTGGGCATCTCCACCACGTGTCCGGCCTTCACCGCGCGCATCCGCGAAAGCAGCGGGTGCTCGCGGATCTCCTTCGACGTGGTGGTGTGAGAGCCGATGAAGAGCCAGTCCGGGTCGAGGCCGTAGGCGCGTTCGGCGCCGAGCGGCGTAATGCCGCTGATGCCGGCGAGGGCCGCGGCATTCTCGCCGCCGCCGCAGCGTATGAGGGCGTCGAACGCCGTCTTCGAGCCCGCGGTAAAACCGCTCGCCCAATAGAGAAGCCGGGGCCGCGGCGTTCCCTGAATCCGGCGATCGATGTCGCCGAGCCGGGCGTCGAAATCCGCGGCGAGCTTCGCCGCCCGTTCCTTCTCGCCCACCACCTCGCCGAGCTCGAGCAGCGCGCGCCTGAATCCTTCGAGCGAATCGAGGCCGATCATCCGGTGGACCTTGAGGCCCGACTGCCGGAGCGCCCTCAAGACGTCGGCATCCGTGTACTCGGAGACCACCACCAGGTCGGGACGCAGGGCGATGAGGCGCTCGACATCGACCTTGGGGAAGCGGGCGATCGAAGCGGGGATGCGGCCGACCGCGTTGGACGTGCCCGCTTCGTCGACGAGCGCGGTCACGGCCACCAGGCGTGAGAGGGGAAGGATGTCCGCGAGAATCTCATCCGAGGCGAGGTTCAAGGACGCGACGCGCTGCGGCGAAGCGCCCGCCTGCGGGCCCGTCGGGCCCTGGGCTCCGATCAGGGCCGCGACCAGCAGGAGCAGGATCCGCATCCTCGTCTACCGCGCGCTGTCCAGCGAGAGGCTGATCCGGAAGCGGCGGGGGAGTGCGGGATAACCGAGTACCTCCTGGTAGTTCGCATCGGTCGCGTTCTCCAGGGCCGCGAGGATCCGCGCGTGCGGGTTCAACCGGAACGCGGCCCGCAGGTCCAGCCGGGTGAAGCCTGGGTTCTCCGTCAGGCCGATGCCGAGGAAGTCCGAGTCGGCGCGCTTTCCCACGCCCACGAGGGTGAACGCGAGGGTGGCCCGGGAGAGCGTGGCCTCCGCGGTGATCGAGCCCTGGTGTCGGGGTCGCCGGCGGAGTTCCTGGCCGGTGGCGAGCTGCGGGTCGGTGCTGTTGCTCGACACGATCTCGCTCTGCTGGAGGGTGTAGTTGGATATGAAACGAAACTGGTCCGAGGGACGCCACTCGCCGGAAAATTCGAACCCGGAGGCCCTGGTCTCGCCGAGGTTTTCGTAGGTGCCGATGAACGGTGAGTACGAGACGACCTTGTAGGCGATCTGATCGATGTACTGGTGGTGGAAGTACGTGGCCTGTAGCTTCACGCCACCGCCCAGACGAAGGTCGGCGCCGCCGTCCCAGGTTCGCGCCCGTTCCGGCTCGAGATCCGGATTGCCGAGCGCGTAGGACGAGGTGCCGTAGCTTTCGAAGAAGCTCGGGGCCTTGATGCCGGCGCCGCCGCTCGCGCGCAGGGTGAGATCGAAGCTCGAGCTCCGCGCCGCGACCCAGGCGGCCGAGGCATGCGGCACCAGGGTCGTGCCGGTGGAGCCGTTGTGCTCGGCGCGAAGGCTGAACGTGCCGAAGGCGCGCGACGTGATCGCGATCTGATCCTGGAGGAAGAAGCCGTAGCTCACCCGCGTCGGCGAGAGCGGCGTCTGTCCAACCGTGCCCAGCCGGCCGGTCTCCCGTTCGATGTCGCCCCCGGCGGTGAGGGAGTGCGAGCGAATCTGAGTCTGTGCCTCATAGGTGCCGAAGAGACGGTCGGTCTCGTTCCGGTAGCCGTCCGGATCGGGGAAGTCATAGGAATCGAAGGCCGCGCGCTGCGAGCCGTAAGAGGGGCGATACGAGCCCGAGTCCAGGGGGTTCGTCGACAGTTGATCGTCGCTCTTGAATCCGACCCGTACCGAATGGGCGAGGCCTCCGGAACGGAAATGGGATGCGAGGCTCGCGATCATCAGATCGCGCGCGTAGCGGGCGTCGAGGTCCGGCCGTCCGAAGGCCGTGGGTCCGGGCGTGCCGCCCTCCGAGGTGTTGAGTCGGAACGACCCGAGGACCGAGCCGTCGGAGCCGAAGCGGCGCTCGACGGAAGCCGCGACAAGATCCGAACGGAAGTCAGCGTTTGGACCTTCGTTGTCGGTCCGGGAGCGGCCGAGGGAGAGCGTGCCCGAGAGCGCGTCGCGCTTCTCACTCCCGACCACCGAGAAGGACGAGGATCCAAGGTCGCCCCCGCCCGCGCTGCCGCGAAGCCGGCGTCCGCCCTCTGTGGGCGCGGTCTGCAGGGAGATGACGCCGGCGAGCGCGTCCGAGCCGTACAGCGTCCCGAACGATCCGCGCACCACCTCGACGCGTTCGACATCCGGAGTGAGCAGGGTGCCGAAGTTGAAGAAGCCGCCGGGCTCGTTCACGGGCACGCCATCGATCAGGACGCGGGCGAAGCGCGACTCGCCTCCGCGCACGAACAGCGACGACTGCGCGCCGACGCCGCCGGTGGTGGCGGTGTTGATCCCGGGCAGCTCCGCAAGCGCGTCGGTGAGAGCGAAGGTCTGCCGGCCCTTCAGATCCACGTCGTCGAGCACGCTCGCCGATACTCCCACGGAGGAGACCGCGGTGCGGGAGCGCGTGGCCGCCACCACGACCTCCTCGCGGATCCGGGCCGGACGCAGCGAGACATCGAGCGAGACATCGAGCCCTTTGACCACGACCGACGAGGCATCGACCTCGAATCCGCGGACGGTGACGACGTAGGACCCGTCGGGAACGTCCAGGCTGAACTCGCCCAGGGCGCCCGTCACCGCTTCATGGCTGAGGGTGGGACTGGACAATCGGACGACCACCTGCGAAACCGGCTGTCCGTCCTGAGTCCGGACCGAGCCGTGGATTTCAGCGGCGGAGACACCGGACGCGCCGAGGGCTATGGCCAGGAGCAAACGGGAGAGGGTCCGGCTGGACCGATGGAGCGACATGGGGTTGGTTCCTTCCTCGAGGAAGAGGCTTTCGAGGAGGAAGGAGAACGGGGCCCGAAGCGCCGGGGCTTTCCGGGAATCCCGGAAATGCCTGGCCCGATGAGCGACCGTGGCCTTCTTCCGCGAGAGGCCTCGATGGGGATGTTTGCCGTCTTCGCTCGAGGCAGGTTTCCTGGCTCCCGGGTCATCGCCGCTTCTCTGAGCCTTCCCCGGGCCCCTTCGGGCTCGAGTGACTCCTGACGGATTGAGAAGCGACTCTCCGGCTACAGTGGCGGGACCGCGCAGGTATTCGACCTGCTTCCCTTTTACCCTCCTTTTATGGAGGCACCCTGAGCGACGCGGTGAGGATATCGCAGTGTCGGCTACTTCGCGTCGGGTCCGGTTTTCACCGGGTTCTTTTCCTCGACCCAGGTGTTGTAACCGCCGATGATGGCCTGGGCGGGAACGCCCATCTTCTGGAGTTTCTGCGCCGCACGGGCGCTAGTGTGTTCGGCCTGTCAGGAACAGTACGTGGCGATGGGCTTGCCCATCTTCTTCAGTTTCTCGGCGAGGGCGGACGTGATGGTCTCCTCGGGAATCGAGAGCGCCCCGGGGATGTGGCCGGCGGCGTAGGAGTCGGCGGAACGGACATCGATCACCACCACGTCGTTCGCGGCCAGGAGCTTCTTGAAGTCGGCCATCGGCATGCGGTCGGTCCTGGGCATGGCGACGGCGGCCGGCGTTCCCGCCTTGGCCTGCGCGAACGCATGTGGAGCGACCGCCAGGGTCAGAAGCGCCAGGGCGGCGCGGATTCCGGTTGATTTCATTTCTCTTTCGGTCCTCACTCTTTCACGCGGGATTGTACGCTTCGATCCGCGCTTCGCCCGAGTCCAAGAATGCCTGCCGATCCCCGACCCCAAGCCACCGGTCCGCGGACCATCCTGCACGTCGACATGGACGCCTTCTACGCCGCGGTGGAGGAGCGGGATCGGCCCGAACTGCGCGGCAAGCCCGTGATCATCGGCGCCGATCCGAAAGACGGCGCCGGCCGGGGCGTGGTCTCGACCGCGAACTATGCGGCGCGGAAGTTCGGGGTGGGAAGCGCCATGCCCATCTCCACCGCCTACAGGCTGTGCCCGCAGGGCGTCTACATCCCGCCCGACATGGCGAAGTACAGCGCCATCTCTCAGGAGATCCGCGCGGTCTTCGAGGAGTTCACCGACCTGGTGGAGCCCGTTTCCGTCGATGAGGCGTTCCTCGATGTCACCGCGAGCGTCCGGCTCTTCGGCGACGGTCAAACCATCGCCTTGCGGATCAAGGATCGGATCCGCGAGCAGACGAAGCTGACCGCCTCCGTCGGGGTCGCCACGGCCAAGCTCATCGCGAAGATCGCCTCCGATCTGAAGAAGCCCGACGGCCTGGTGGTGGTGCCCCCGGGCACGGAGCGCGCGTTCCTGGCACCCCTGCCCGTGCGCCGCCTGTGGGGGATCGGTCCGAAGATGGAAGAGCGCCTGGCGAAGCTCGGCATCCACACGGTCGGGCAACTGGCGGATGCGAAGGTGACGAGGCTTCTCGGCACCCACGGGCTCGACCTGCAGCGGCTGGCCCGAGGTGAAGACGATCGCCCCGTGGTTTCCGACTCGGGCCCGGCCAAGAGCGTCTCGGTGGAGCACACCTTCGATGTCGACGAGGGAAGTCCGCGCGTCCTTCGCAAGGCGCTCCTCCGCCTGGCCGACGAGCTTTCGAGGCGTCTTCGCGCGGAATCTCTGGCCGGTCGTACCGTGACCTTGAAATACCGCGACGAGAACTTCAAGACCACGACTCACGCGCGATCGGGCAAGACCGCCACCAACGTGGCCTCCGACCTGTTCCAAATCGCGAGCGCGCTCTTCGACGAGGTCCATGGCTCGCTCAAGGTCCGCCTCCTCGGCATTGGCGTATCCGGCTTCTCCGATCCGGTCCAGAAGTCGCTGTTCGAGGAGGAGACCCCGCGGCTTGGAGCGCGCATCGATGAACTGAGGGACACCGTGCGCAAAAGATTCGGCCGGGAGGCCCTGGTGCGAGCCAGCGACCTCGAGGACGAAAAAAAACCCGATTCATAGGGTTGGTTTTCAGGGTCCCGGCTGTACTCTCTCCCTGGAACGTTCCATGACCCCAACGTGCCCGTCGTGTCACGTCCTCCTCGAAGCGGGCGCGCAGGTCTGCCCGGCCTGCGGTCACTCGCTTTCGATTCCCGCCCCGCGCGTTCCCGGCACGGGGGAATCCCGGCGGGACGAGCGCTTCACCGTACCGACCGATGTCCGCCTTCGCAAGCTCGGGGCCGACGGCGCGCCGCAGAAGGAAGAGAGAACCATCGCGCATGATCTATCGCGGAGCGGCATGCGCGTTCTCACCAGCTGGTCGGATCTCAAGGAGGGAGACCGGGTCGCGGTCGAGGAGGTGGGAGGGACCTTTTCGACCGGGGCCATCGTCCGGCACGTCAAGCGCGGCACCGACCAGATCACGCGCGCGGGGATCGAATTCACCGGACAGCAGGCGCCCGAGCGATTGGTCGGCACCACCGCGAGCCTTCCCCGGCCCGCATTCACTTCCGCGTTGTCTCCCCCGGGTCCGGCCCGTGGCGTTGCCGGTTCCGTCCCGCCGCCCCCGGTCTCTCCGACCAGCCGGTCGGGCAGTTATCGCCTCCTCGCTCTTGGGACTTCCCCGGTGATCTCGGTCCCGGTCCCGGCTCCCCCGACCTCCGTTCCGCCGCGGGACGCCGCGGTGCAGGGCGGAGTCGCCCCCGCGGCGCCGGCCCCGCCGATCGAGAGCCTCCTGGAGGAAATCGAGAGGGTCCGCGCCACCGCGCGCGAACTGGTGGCCGAGTCGAAGGTCTGGGAGGCCCTCGACTGCCTGGCCAAGGCTCAAGCCCTCGCGGAAGGCACATCCGAGGCGCGGGCGCTGAGGATCCTGACCCTGGAGACTCAGGCCAAGGTACCGGGGCTGATGCGCGGCGCGCATCAGAACCTGGAAGAGATGGCCCGCGAGGAGCCCAAAGACATCGCCGTCCATTCGGCCCTCGGCAGAATCTACTGGGAGGCCGGCCTTTCCGCGCGGGCGCGGATGGCCTTCAAGCAGGTGCTGGCGCTCGACCCCGACAATCGGGAGGCGACCGCCGCGCTCCGGGCTCTCGCCGATACCACAAAGCCCCGGTAACCGACGGGCGCGACGAGGTTAAACTCCCCTATCTTCCCAGAAGGCCGTTTGCCCCGTCCGTGCGTCCGTCCTGAACGCACCTGAACCGCTCGCTTTCATCCAATGACATTGGACTGCCCCTCGTGCGCCGCACCCCTCGATGCCGGCGCCGACGTCTGCCTGAAATGCGGCCGGTCCCTCTCCACCCTCGCGCTCGGCTCGATCCTCGCCAACCGCTACGAACTTCGCGCCGTGCTGGGCAAGGGCGGCATGGGCCTGGTCTACAAGGCCTTCGATCGTCTCCTGGAAGAGGAAGTCGCGATAAAGGTTCTCCGCACCGACCTTTCCGGCAATGCCGACGCGGTTCGCCGTTTCCGGGGCGAGATCAAGCTCGCCCGGAAGGTCTCTCATCCCAACGTCTGCCGCATCCATGACTACGGAGAAGAGGGGCCCCTGGGCTACATCTCGATGGAGATCCTCACCGGGCAGGATCTCCAGAAGACCCTCAAGGAACAACCCAAAGGCCTCCCCGAGGCCGAGGCGGTTTCCGCGATCCTGCAGATCGCCTCCGGCCTTCAGGCCATCCACGACGTGGGCATCCTGCACCGCGACCTGAAGACCGCCAACGCCAACCGGGACGAACGCGGGGTGGTGCGCCTGGTCGACTTCGGCATCGCGAAGGACCTCCTCTCCCAGGGCCAGACCGCGGCGGGCGAAGCCTTCGGCACCCCCGAGTACATGAGCCCCGAGCAATGCCGGGGCGAGGCTCTCGACTTCCGGAGCGATGTCTACGCCCTCGGCATCCTCGCCTTCGAGCTTTTCACCGGAGACGTGCCGATCAAGGGCGCCTCCCCGATGGCGACCCTCTTCAAGCAGATCCAGGATGTGCCGTCGTTCGACGAAGAGCCGGGCTCGCGAGTGCCGCGTCGCTTCGTGCCCGCGCTGAAACGAGCCCTGGCCAAGTCCGCGACGGAGCGCTTCGCCTCACCCCAGGAGTTCGCGCAGGCTCTGAGGGCGGTGGCGATCTCGGATCCGCCCGTGTCCGCCCCCAACCCCACCTCTCAGATCGCCCGACCCGCCGCCGAGACGCACCACTGGGCCCCGGGGCAGAAGGACGCCCGCAAGGACGAGCGCATCTACCTTCCCACCGACGTGGTCCTGAAGAAACTGGGGACGGGCGATCTCCCGGTGAAGGAAGAGAGAACGGTGGCGCACGATCTCTCGAGAAGCGGCATGAGGATTCTGACCAGCTGGTCGGACCTCGAGAAGGGCGACAAGGTCAAGGTGATCGAGGTGGGCGGCGATTTCGCGACCGGCGCCATCGTGCGCAACGTCAACCGCGGGACCGACCACATCACCCGCGTCGGCATCGAATTCCTGGACAATCGGGCGCCCGATCGCCTGGTGGGAACGGACAAGACCCGCCGCGCCGCCTCCAAGGGTTCGGGTCCCCAGGCCCAGGCCCGGCAATCCGGTCCCTCCTCGGTTGTTCCTCCCCCACCGGCGGGAGCGCCCGCGCGGCCGCAAAGCGCGGTCCACGCCACGGTGCACAGCACCGCCCACACCGCGACTCACGCCCAGAATCGCGGCCCGGCTCCGCCCCCTCCCCCGCAAAAACCCCCGGATCGGCCGTTCGGCGAGGGGGCTACCGTCGACCCTCACCGCAATCGGCAGCGGATTCGGGAAGAGATCGCCCGGGCGAAGAACCTCATCGTCGAGTCCCGGATCTGGGAGGCGCTGCAGGCGCTCGCGACCGCCCAGGAACTGGCGCAGGGTACGCCCGAGGCCATCACCATCAGGATCATGATCGGCGAGACCCAGGCCATGAACCCGGCCCTGCTGCGGGCGGCCCAGCAGAATCTCGAGGACCTCGCGAGGAATGAGCCGCAGGTCGCCGAGGTCCATTCCGCTCTCGGCCGGATCTACTGGAGCGCCGGCCTCGCCGCGAAAGCCATCGAGGCTTTTGGAAGGGTCCTCGCCCTCGACCCGGACAATCGCGAGGCCGTTGACGCGCTCGCCGCTCTCCACGAGTCGAATTCAAAGCTCACGTAGCCAAGGTCGCGCTCCCGCGGCGCGCGCTGCGGCGATGCAAGCTCCCGTATGAGTACACTTCGAAGTCTGCAATGACGACCATCCTCGCGCCTGTGCTCCGATCGAAGTTCCACTGCGGCCTCCTGATCTTCGCCCTCGCGGCCGGATCGCAGGCGGCCCCCGCGGGCGCCAAAGCGGCGCCGAAGCCGGAACACCCCGGTCTCGCGGTGATCCTCGCCATCGACGGCCTCTCGACCGAGCAGTTGCTCAAGTACCGGCCCTGGTACGTCGCCGGACTGAAGCGCCTCCTCGATGAAGGTCAGATCGAGACGAAGGATCGTTATCGCCACATCAACACCGAGACCGGTCCGGGCCACGCCTCGCTCGGGACCGGGGCGGCTCCGCGCGTCACCGGGATCGTCGCGAACACCTGGTTCGAGCTCGACGCCTCGGGCAAGGCGCTGAAGGCGATCTACTGCACCGACTCTCCCGAGCCCGATCCGAAGACCGGGCGCTCCATTCCCGGTCCCTATCATCTGCAGGTCGACTCGCTGGGCGACCTTTTGATCGCGTCCTCGCCGCAGTCCCGTGTGATCTCCGTCTCCTCGAAGGATCGCTCCGCGATCCTGATGGCCGGACGATCGAAACCGCACGCGGCCTACTGGTTCGATCGCGCCACTCTTCGCTTCGTCACCTCCTCCGCCTACACCCCGGGCGCGGACGCCATGGGCCTCGTCGAGGCCTTCAACGCCGCGACCATGGGCGACCGTCTCGGCGAGCGTTTCGGAAAGGAATGGCAGAAGCTCCCGGCCCCGGAGGGTGCCGAAAAGCTCCCGCGGGCGGCGAGCCCCGCGCAACTGGGCGATTTCCAGCTGCCCACCACCGGCCTCTACTTCCCGCACGTCTTCCGCACGAACGCGCGCGGCCTCGGCGAGGCGTACTACGACAGTCCGGTGCTCGACGAACTGGTGGCCGATCTCGCGGTGTCGTTCCTCGAAGATCCCGGGATCCGCCTGGGCCGGCGCGGTGTGACCGACGTGCTCGCGGTGTCGTTCTCGTCGCACGATCTGGTGTCCCACTACTACGGGCCGGAGTCGGAGGAGACGCTCGATGTCCTGCGCCGCGTCGACGCCCAGGTCGCGCGGCTGCTCAACGCCTTCGACCGCCTGCTCCCGGGCCAGGTGGTTCTCGGGTTCTCGGCGGATCATGGTTTCTCCGTGATCCCCGAGGCCGCGCGGATGCGCGACCGGACCGCGACCGGCGGGCGTCTCGTCACCTCGCCCCGGCAGATGAACAACTTCCCGGAGAAGGCGAATCGGATGCTGCGCGACGAACTCTGCCTCGCTCCCGCGCCCGCCCCGGTTCAACTGGGCGACGGCTGGACGGTGAGCTACGCGCCCGGGGTGACCCGGGTGGAGGGCCGCTGCGGGCCGGCGCGGCCCATCACCAAAGCCGACATCGACGAGGCTCTGCCCCGCGTGATGTCGACCCTCTTCAAGGAGGAGGTCCAGGAGGTGCGCCTCAATTCACAGATGGCTTCGTGGCCCAAGGACGATCTCACTCCGTTCCTCCTCAACGATTTCTACGCGGGCCGCTCGGGCGACGCCTTCATCGTGCCCCGTCGCCGGATCCTGCAGCATTGGGATCCCGGCCGCGGCTCCGGCCACGGCTCTACCCACGACTACGACACGAATGTGCCGCTGATCTTCTGGGGTGCTGGGTTCAAGGCGATGTCGTCCGACGCGGACGACGCGGCGCCCTACGACCTCGCGGTGACCCTGGGGGATGCGATTGGGGTGACGCTGCCGCATGCGACGGGGAAGAGCCGGTTGCCCCGGGCGGCCGCACCTTCCAATTAGTCAGGTCTGAGACTCACCAACCAGATCGGTGGCAGGGATTGTCGGGCTCAGACACCGCCCGCGAATCTGGCCGATGCCTGGTCTGAGACGAACTCCAGCACGCGGACACGAGAACGTCCTCCAACGAGTCCTGTCGTACAGCGCTGCGCTCAAGCTCTCGCTGCTTCCGCGAACGGTGTTCGGAGTAGGACGGCTACGAGCCTCGCCGGGCAACTGGCGAGGCTCGTTACCAGCTAGACGACCTGGACCGCGATCGACGCGGGCAGCACGCCCTCGTAGCCCGCAACCTCAACCCGCGCGGCTTCGATGAATTGCGCAGGCTCAAATTGTCGCAGATAGCTGGAGCCCGAGAACACGGCTTCCTCCCCACAGATCCTCACGTCCGCCCTGGACTCCGGTCTGTCGAAACGCAGACGAAGCGCGCTGACCTCCCGAAACACGGGAAAGCAAACGTCGGCGAACCGAGCAGTCAGCTGCGGGCCACGACCAATCCCGAAGACCACACTGTGCTCTATTGAGGGACCGCCCAGCGACCTCCAAAGCATGAGGAGAGCATGGTGAAGGGGACCCAGTCTCTTCAACCGGAAACGACCAGCCACCTGATGAGCCAGAAACTGCGTGGCGAGAATGGGCAGCGGCCGAGTCTTGTGGCGGAGGTTCACGCGAGTGACTTCCAGAAAGCGACGTAGCCCTCCGCGCACCGTCTTGGCCCCCGCGTGTATGCGGGCGGCCGAGAGCACCTCTGGGATAAAGCGGAACTTCGCCCCGGAGCGGGCCATCAAACACCACAGATCCCAGTCCATCGCGTAGTGCAAGGACAGATCGAGACCACCCGAGCGCTCGTATGCTGAGCGGCGAAAGAAGGTGCTCGGCTGTGGGATGAAGTCGCTGGCATTCCGCAGGGTTTCTTCGTCATAGTCTGCAACGGATTGGAAGTATCCAAGGAAGTCCCCTCCCTCGTCGATGTGTGCGCAGTGACCGTAGACGACATCGATGGCATGGTCTGCCTGAAGCACGTTGACGGCGCGTGCCGCGGCGCCCGGCATGAGCATGTCGTCACTGTTGAGCCAGGCAAAGATCTCGCCCCGAGCCATCCCGAAACCTCGGCGCAACGCATCCGACTGTCCCTCGTCGGGGCGCACTTCGACGCGCGACAATCGCGCGCGGTAAGTCTCGAGTACGCCAGCAGTCTCGTCGTCTGAGCAGTTGTCGAGGACGAGAATTTCGATGGCGGGGCCCGACTGTCTCAGCAGGCTCTCGAGACACGGGGCTAGAAAGCGACCTTGCCGATAGCTGGGTACGACGACCGAGAGGGTCGGCGAGGCGGGGTCGATGGGCGCAGCGGACAATAGTCAATGATAGGCGCACGGCTTCGGGATCGACCCCTGGTGGACTGGCTCTGGCGCTGATGACGCTGGGCCGAGAGAACCCGAAGCTAGAATCCGAGGCACCGTGACCCTGGAGCCACTGGTCCTTCGTCCCTTACCGCCCGGAGATACCGCTCGTGCTCTTCGAGCCGGCGAGCGACAGGTCTGGCGCGGAGTCCGGCCAGGGCCGCTGCGGTGATGCCCGGACACCTGCCCGAGCCATGGTGAGGGCGTGCCCCGTGTGCGGAGACGGGATGGAACACCGCTTCACAACCCGAGTGCTGGGCAGGCACACCGCTGCGTTCGACCTGTGTCGGGGCTGCGAGTTTCTTCAGGCACGCGATCCGTTCTGGCTCGCTGAGGCCTACTCGCGCCCAATCTCCCTGCTGGACACAGGCCTTGTGGAACGCAACCTCGCCGTGGCCAGCCGTCTCGCGAACGTTCTTCAGTTCGACTTGTCCGAGCAGGGCGAGGGGCTCTATCTTGACTACGCTGGGGGCTACGGCTTGCTGACGCGTCTCATGCGTGATCGCGGCTTCGATTTCTACTGGGCGGACAAACACGCTGAGAACCTGTTCGCGAGAGGGTTCGAGTACCAGTCAGCCATGGAGCCGTGCCGTGCCGTTACCGCGATCGAGGTCCTGGAACACTCCGTCAACCCGATCGAGATTGTCTCGGAGGCCCTGCGTATGGGACACAGCGATGTGCTGCTCGTCTCGACCGAGCTCTTCATTGCGCCCCCGCCCGAGCCGAGCGCGTGGTGGTACTACGCCTTCGAGACGGGCCAGCACATCTCTTTCTTCACGGAGAACACCTTACGGGCGCTTGCCAGACGCTTGGGCCTCAAAGTTGCCGCGTTGAGCGGGTTTCACATTTTCTACCGCGGCAATCTGGTGGCGCCTCTGCCTTGGACAACCCGATGGAGGAGAGCGCTAGCTGCGCGGCTTCGGGGGCCACATCTTCGCTCCAAGACCATGGAGGACCACCTCCGGCTGGCCGCCCAGCTCCGGGAAGGAAAGGCAAGCGACTGATGACGTTGACGGTGCGGATCCTCTACGACCACCAGATCTTTGGCATGCAGCGGTTCGGTGGGATCTCGCGCTACTTCTGTTCGTTGATGAGGCACCTTCGAGGTGAGGACGTCGCGCTCTCACTCCCCCTGCGCTTTTCAGACAATGGTCATCTCCCCGAGGCAGGCATTTCCGCGGCCTCACCGGGGCAGGCCTTCGACGCGTTCCTGCCGGGCGCTTCGTTTCGAGGCAAGTGGCGGCTGTTTCAAATGCGTCACCTCTTGTCTCCTCTGAGGGACCCCGCCCGCGCGAACCGGCTCGGCCAGATCCGAAGCCTGAGACAGGGTGAGTTCGACGTCTTCCACCCGACCTACTACGACGGCTACTTTCTGGGCAGCCTCGGCCCAAGGCCGTTCGTGATTACCGTCTACGACATGATCCACGAGAGGTTCCCGCAGCTGTTTCAGAAGTCGGACAGAACAGCCGCACAAAAGGTTGATTTGGTGAAGCGCGCCGCGCACGTCATCTGCATCTCGGAAACCACGCGTCGCGACCTCATGGACATGCTCGGGACGCCTGCTTCCAAGATCTCGGTGATACATCTGGGGGCACCGACCGAGGTCCACCTGCCGCGCAACTCTCTGGCGCAGTTGCCGCGTGATTACCTTCTCTACGTAGGCACACGCGCGCCCTACAAGAATTTCCCGTTCCTCCTGGAGACTGTGCGGCCCCTGCTCCTGAGGCGTGGTGGTCTGCGTCTCGTTTGCGTGGGTCGGCCATTTGATGAGCACGAAACCGGCCTCCTGCAGCGCCACGGCCTTCTATCGCGGGCCGAGGCGCACCAGGTGCCGGAGGATCAACTCGCTGACCTGTACCGAGGCGCCGTTTGCCATATCGTTCCGTCGTTGTACGAAGGGTTTGGGCTTACCGTCCTGGAGGCTTTTGCCTATGACTGTCCGGTCGCGTGCAGCAACTCCGGTTCGTTACCGGAGGTGGCCGGCGACGCCGCCAGCTACTTCGAGCCCACGGACGTAGGAGGTTCGCGCCGGGCCATCGAGCAGATCGTGGACGATTCGAAGTTCGCGGCCGCCCTCAGGCTGGCGGGCCGCCGGCGCGCTGAACGGTTCTCCTGGCGGGCCACCGCGCAGGCGACTCTCGAGGTCTACCGTCGGGTGGCGCAGTCGTAGCTTCGCGGTCCTGAGAATCTGCGATGGGCGAGCGACCCCGAGCGCGTAGAGCACACCGTTGGCTAATCTCCCTCGAGTGAGCTATTAGTAAAGAATGGAGGATGCGGCAACGGACGCGGATGTCTGCATCGTGGGAAGTGGTTTCGCCGGAGGTCTCCTGGCGGGTCCGCTTCTCGCCGCAGGTCTCCGAGTCGTCATGCTCGAAGCGGGGGGCGATTTCAATTCGTCGCCCGCCTCGGGAGTCGTGTTTTCAACATCCACCCATACGGAGACGGTCGCGGGATACCAACCTCTGACGACCTTCCGATTCGTGGGCGGGCACAGCGCCCTGTGGGGCGGACTCACGTTGCGACTCTCAAAGGGAGTCTTTGCGGGAGAATCGAGGTTCGGCGCGATTCCGCGCTGGCCAATTCAGTACGACGAGCTCGAGCCGTACTACGACCGGGCAGAGGACATCCTGGTCGGCTCCCATCACCTGCGCGAAGCGGACCAGCGGCCGGCGATTCGCAAGTCCCCTTATCTGGCGCGCTTGAGCGCCGCTCTCGAGGCCGAGGGCGACTTCGCTCCGTACGCGACTCCCTATTCCAGACTACGACTCGCCACTTCGGTGATCCCGATGCTTGAATCGCAGACACGGTTTCGCCTGCTCAAGGAGACCGTCGCGGTCGCGATCGAGATGGACAGCCGCGAGACAGCGCGATCTGTCCGATATCGGCGAGCGGACGGAACGACGGGTCAAATCCTGGCGCGATCGGTTGTCGTAGCCGGCGGGGCAATACAAACGCCAAGATTGTTGCTCCTTTCGCGGTCGGCCTTCCATCGAGACGGCATCGGAAACGACAACGGCCTGGTGGGAAGGTATTTCGCCGACCATTTCCAGGTCTTCCCCTCGTGGCTTTCCGTGAGCGACGCCTCTCTGCGGAACGAACCACCGGGCTTCAACGCGAGCAGGCATTGGAAGGACCGAGCGCAGCGCACTCCATTCTTCGTCCTTGGCACCGGAATCCACAGGACGATCGAGGCCCGCGACTTGATTCTGTCCGAGCGCGTCTGGGGCGCCCGTCTGAAGACGCTCCTGGAAGAGAGGTGCGGAACGCTCGTTGAACTTCGGATTCTCGGAGCCTTGGCGTCGACTGCCGAGAACAGAGTTGACCTGGACCCTCAGCAAGGAGACGAGGCGGGTGCGATACCACGAATTCGTATCAAGCCGAATGACGCCGATCTCGCGCTGGTGGATTCGATTGACCTGTGGATTCGCAGAATGTTCAGTGGCTTTCCGCTCCGACGCCTGCAATACGCACCTGACGGGGGCGCGCAGATCGGGAAAGTCGGGAGGATCAACGGTGGTCACCTGTCGGGCTCATGCCGAATGGGCGACGACCCCAGGGCGAGCGTGGTGGATTCGAACCTTTGCGTGCATGGAACCAGAAATGTGTTCGTTTCGGGAGCAGCGACCTTCGTCACTCCAGGCGCCGAAAATCCCACCCTTACCATCTCGGCGTTGACGCTTCGGCTGGGTGACCACCTGATCAAGCTGTTTCAGAGCGGGGCGGTCTAGCGGCGTGACTGACCATGTATTGCGCATGAACCGAAGGAAGTTTGGGGGATTGGTGTCGGCCTTGCTGGGCTTTGGTGTCGGAGCCCTTGGCGGCGTCAAGTGGGGAAGCCGGCGCATCGACCAGTTTCCTATGGACGACTCTTTCTTGTCCTCGATGACGTCTCTTGCCAGAGGAATCGGCGTGCCGTCCCCTGACCCAGAGCGCCTGGCCCAGTATCGAAGGTACTTGTTTGCTCTGGGGAGTCGACAGCCACTGCTCGCGGCCGAATATCTGAAGTTCCATTTCAGACTGAAGCAGCTTGGGAAGGCAACGTCGATCGATGACGATGCCGGCTGGAGCGATTCTGGAGTCGCGACGACGTTGCTGCGTAGGTATTTCGAGACCGAGCCCAACGCGATCACCGTGAAGTACGCCGGCCGTCGAGTCCCCTTGACCGACGTGGTGCTCAAGGACCTGCTGCTGTTCATGGCCGGAGAGGCCCCCGGACAACTGGAGTTCACCTTGTCTAAAGAAGGGAGTGACGACAGCGCTCCGGACTTCGACATCGGTGAGGCAGCCGACACCTTCAATAGATCGTGCTCCAGTTGTCATCAAGCGTCGGGCCTGCGCGGGATGGACGCCGACTCCCTCAGAAGGAGCATCGAGCGCGGAACTGTGATGTCGACACGTGCAAGCCTGCAATCCTTGGGTGAAGCGCAGATCCGAGCGATCGTGTCGTATCTGAGTTGGTAGGCCGAGCGTTCGATTGTGTCCAACTCCCCGCTTCAGAACGCTTCACTTGGCTCCACCTGCAAGCTCCGGGGCGTCCCTACTCCGCACAACGTCCGCATGAGCAGGGAGAGATTGAGCGCAGCGCTGTGCACTAGGACTCGTTTGAGGTCTGGAGCCCCTGCGCGTGTAGAGATTCCGGAACGGCCGTGCGGTGATAGCCCTTGTCGGTCACGATCTTCTTGAGCGTCGTTTCACCATGAACGAGTTCGATCTGCGCCTGCGCTTCGGTACCGTCTTCTCAATTGTGGTCGTGTCGCCCAGGCCGCGTCTTGGACGGTTACCGCCACGATCGCTCCTATCTTCATGTCCACCGCCTGATCGGCTTTTTGCGCGAGGCGTGTCCGTCCATCCTTCGTGATCCGCTCGGCTTCCGGCTGTTGAGCCAACGCGGAGGCGTCGGGCGTTCCGCCACGCTCATCCGGGTCGCCTCATTCGCCGGTCCGCTGGTGTCATTCGTCGGCGGTAGCGTTTGTGTACAGTCGATGAGCGCGCGGACCCCTCGTGACGCTGAGCCAGCGTGGGCAGGGTAAAAGTCGAGTCGCCCCGCTCCAACACCGCAGCATCCGGCCGGTCGCAACTTGGACACCTCGGCGCGGAACTCGATGTCGCCTTCGCGCAATCCGGACACATGACCATCGCCATGGGTCCCGTGTGCTCGGAAACCCTTCGTTCCCGGAACGAGTAGGGGCTCCCCTAGGATTGGAGGCAAGTACAGGTTGCTCTACTTGACCTCGTCCCATTCGGCCAACTTCGAGGGATCGCAGTCCTTGCCCTTCCTGCAAGTGAAGAATCGCTCGACGGGGTGAACCTCCCAAAGCGTGAAACGGTCGGGCTGAGTTTCGCGATCTCGATGACGGAGCGTAAGCGAAAGGAGCGCGGGTTCCCAGTCCATTCGCGTGATCGCGCAGTGGTCGTAGCGGCTGGCCGACCCTCTTGCGAACCAGATAGTCACGTTCAGCGGCCCCGGAGGGGGCGGCGAACGCGCCAACGCGGGCAAGGGCGATCGCCTCACATCCTACATCGGCCATTCGACGCGCGACGTTGGGATGCTGCACGACATTCCGCAGCGCACAAAGCGGCCGGCCACCCCACTGTTGCAGTCGCACCTTCCCGCCGAAGATTCGAATTCTGCTGAGCTATATTAACTGTGCAATTTCTATCGATTCCGAGAAACGGCGGGCATATGACACGCAAAGATGCGTACTTCTTCGGGAACCTAGCCACCGAGGTAGAGATCTTCGCCTACCCCCGCGTTGGCTCGCACTACTTCGTCTACTGCCTCAGCGGACTCTTCGACTTGGTCGCAATCAAGGGTGAGCATCTGAACAATGCGGAAGCGATCGCTCGACAGGACGAAATCAACGACTCCGTCCTGTATCAGCTTGCCCTCCGCGAAGACGGGGTGCCGTTCCAGCCGCTCGTCGTCGACGCGGTCAGCACGGGCGTCCACGGCCTGCCGCGTCTTGGCGAGAGACCCGCCATCATTCTGCTGCGCGACCCCATGGCCACGTTGTACAGCCTTCATCTCGTGTCTAGAGCGAGGTGGGGGCAGACCGGCGGCATTTGGCCGTGGCTCGGCCAGGCACATGCCCATTACACGACGTTCTACACCAGGGCCTTCGAGTTGCTGGAGGAGGCACCATCACAGGTGCTGCTGGTGAAGTACGAAGATCTCATGGCCGGTCCCGACACCCTCAAACAGGTCGTGACCTTCATCGGACACCGGCCAAAGCTGCGGGCGTCGTTCGTACACGACATCATGCGGTTCGAGAATTTTGCCAGGCGGGGCCCGCGCACGTTCTATCGCGCTGGCGAGAACGAAGCGTGGCTCAGGGACGTGGCGTTCTGCGAGGCAATGCAGGCTCTGCCCGACACTGATTTCACGCCTTGGGGTTACCCGAGCCTGGCGCGGTACCAGGCGATGGCTGAACAGAACGTGCCGCAGCACGCGGCACATCGCTAGCAGGGTGCTGAAGAAGCCCTCGTTAGAGGGTTCGAGGTAGCAGGGACCGTTCGGGCGGGGGTAACCCGTCTTGCTGCGCTGATTGGGTGCGGTGCGACCCGACCCGTCCGCGAATCTCAGGCCGGAATCGGCACCGGGCGCGCTATCCGGATCTAGTCGAGGAAGCCACGGGCCGTAAGCGCCGCTATGACAGCGTGCGCGTTATCGACAGGCGTGCGTAGGGGATCCGCAAGCCTCACTTCGGGTGCGAGAGGCTTTTCGTAGGGTTGGTCGATTCCGGTGAAGGAATCTAGGTTTCCGGCGCGGGCCTGCGCATAGAGTCCCTTAGAGTCGCGGCTCTCGCAGACTGAGATGTCGATGTCCAAGAAGACCTCGATGAAGCCGTCGCCCATGAGCTCGCGGCATCTGTCCCGCGCCTCCCGAAACGGGCTTATCGCCGCGCAGATGGCGACACCGCGATGACGCACGACCTCCGCCGCCACGAAGCCGATGCGCAGGATGTTCGTGTCGCGGTCCTCGCGGGAGAAGCCGAGACCCTTGGACAGATTCCGTCGGACCTCATCGCCATCCAGCAGCGTTACGACGCGGCCTTGCTCCATGAGCAACGCCCGCAAAGCCTCTGCAGTGACCGACTTTCCCGCCCCCGACAATCCCGTGAACCAGATGCAGAAGCCCTGCGCCGTTCGCGGAGGTTGCGCCTGCTGAAGTATCGCGGCTGTCTCGGGTCGCGTAAACCACGCCGGCAGGGGATGGCCTTCGGCGAGGTGTCGTCTCACATCGCTTCCCGAGAGCGACCGAACGCGTGCGCCAATCGGAGCTTTGTCTTCTTCCTCGAACCGATCCTCATCTTCGATGTAGACCATCTCGCGGAACGGAACCATGACAATTCCGATCTCCTGCGCGTGTTGTCGCACAAGTTCCTGGGCCGCGTATGGGTCGAATAATGCCCGGCCCGTCGAGTCCGGTGCCGGACCCGCGTGATCACGTCCCACGATGAAGTGGGTGGCGCCGTAGTTCTTTCGAATGATCGCGTGAAGCAGGGCCTCTCGTGGGCCTGCCATCCGCATGGCGAGGGGTAAGAGCGCGAGAACGGCCGCGTCCGGCTCGAAGTGCCTTTCGACCAAGGCGCGATATGTCCGGACCCGGGTGAAGTGGTCGATGTCTCCCGGCTTCGTGAGCCCGACCACTGGATGTAGCAGGATCGTCGCGTCGTGGTCACGGGCAGCTCGCTTGATCAGTTCCTCGTGGGAGCGATGAAGCGGATTGCGGGTTTGAAAGGCAACGACGTTCTCTCGGCCCAGCGCCGCGACTTTGTTGCGAACCTCCGTCGGGCTGAGTCGCAGGGAAGCAAAATCAGCGTGAACTACCGGCCGCAGGTGGGTGAGCCTGCCGCTCAGCCGCAGCTTCGAACCATTCGCGATTTCCCTGATGTACGGATGCGCCTGGTCGACGGACCCGAAGACCGCGCGCGCTTCGGCCTCGGGATCGATCTCAAAGACCTCCTCCACGTCGAGGATCGCGAGGACATCGCCGCGGGGATGGACGAGCGCGGCCTGAGACCTTCTTTCAAGGGCCTTCTCAGAGGGAAGGGTGATGGGGATAGGGAAAAGACAGCCGCTAACGAGCCGCATCGTCTCAAGGCACGAGAGGTAGTCGGCCTTGCCCATGAATTCCTTGAGGGGCGCAAACCCACCGCAAGAGAACATCTCATAGTCATTGAGCGCCCTTTCGGCGAGAACGATGCGAGGAAAGCTCAAGGCGTCAGCCTGCACCGACGCGTGTTTCGAAGGGGGCGCCTGAAGCATGGAGGCGACTGAGTTTAGAGGTAGGAAGTCGGGCCGTAGAAAGAGCCTGGCAAACGAGGCCCCCGAAATGGAGTCTGGCCTGGCGTAGTCGATGGTGTGAAAGAACGGGAGAATCTGAGGCCGCGATGCCCGAGCGCCAGCTTTGCCCGGGGGTTCGTGAACAGCGAGACGATGCTGGACGGCTCGCTAGTTCGCGGCGCGCTTTGGAGGCGCCGCAATGCCGCGCGGGCGCGAGATGAGATTCGCGAGGATGCGGTAGGCGCCGGGCGTCCCCGACGGAAGCTGACGGAACAGGCCCAGCCCCACGTAGCTCCAGGTGCCCTTGCCGACCGTGGTTTCCACGAGGAGGCCCTTCTTCTCGCCCGGATTCTTGGGCCACGGATCCGCGGACTTGAGGACATCCACGTATCGCGGATCACGCGCGCCGAAGAAGTAGAGGCCGCGTTCCTGAACCCAGCCGTCGAAGTCGCGCGACGTGATCTTGTTCGGCGCATTCACCAGGCGCGAGGAAGGCGCGATGATCTCGATCGGCGCTTCCTCCACGGTCACGCGATTCGAGGTGACCGATGCGGGCCAGGGTGCGAAGGGCGAATCCTGAACCGCACGCGGGCCGCCACCGCCCGGGCCGCCGCCGGGACCGCCCGAGAAGCCGCCCGCGAACGCGGGCTGCGACAGAACGTTGAACTCGAACTTGTTGTACTGAACCACCAGGTTCCCGCCGTCCTCCACGTACTTCATGACTCGCGCGTAGTTCGCCTTGAGGTCGTTGCGGCCCTGGAACGCGCGCGTGCCCGTCACGATGGTCGTGTACTTCGACAGGTCGCCGTAGGCGAGGTCGTCCGCGTTCAGCATGGTGACCGGCACGCCAAGCTGCTCGATGGCCTCCGCGACCTCGTCGCCCGCGCCCATGATGTAGCCGATGCGCACGCCCGGCGCCACCTTCACGTCCTGCACGCGCAGCACGGAGGCGGCGTCGTGGAAGAGATGACGCTCCTGGGTGTGGTCGTAGGCGATCACCTGGTAGCCCTGGGTGAAGGTCTCCCCGTTGGCTTCCGCCGAAGCCTTGAGGGTGAACTCGGACTCCGGGGTGAGAGGCGGCACGGTCACGAAGAAGCGCACGGTCAGCTCTTCGCCTTCGTAGCGGAACTTCACGGGAGCCGAGACGGGCTCGACCTTGAGCTTGCCCGCGTCGATCTTCACCACCGCGTCCACCGCCCCCTTGCTTCCGTTCTTGACCGCGACGCGAAGCTCGCGCTTCACCGCCACCGCGGACCTGGGCGCCACCACGATCTCGGGAGTGAGATGCACGGAGAGAACGGGGACGATGTTCACTTCCTTCTGCTTCTCCCCGCCGACCCACGGACCTTCGTAGCGATACTGGGCCGCCTGGGTGCGTCCGAACGTAGTGCCCGCGCTGCTGAAGCTGAACCGGGCCTGGACGTCGGACGGGCTCCAGGGGAGCGTCTGGTCCTTCGGTATCTCGATATCGTACCGATCGACCTTGTAGTTGCGCTTCCAGTAGGGCTGCGTGTAGCGCGCGGCCGCGCCGGTAGTCACCGTGAATGTCCCCTGGGCCTTCTGGCCGGGCGCGAGGTCGCCGGTCTTGTCGATCTTGCCGGTGACCGACCAGCCGGCCGGGACCGCGAGGGAGACTTCCTCCACCCGCACCGGTTCGTCGCCCTGGTTCACCACCAGCGCCCTCACGTCGAAGGCCTGGCCCCGCACCACGTTGTCGTCGTTCGCTACCGCCTGGAAGACGACGCCATGCGCGAGGACCAACGCCTGCTCGAACTCGGTCACCTTGCGATCGAGGCGGTTCAGGAGATTCGTCTTCGCGAGGGGCGACAGACCGCTGCCCTTCACCTGCGCGATCAGCGCGCGCGTCGCGCCCATGCCCTTGCGCAGGGCGGGAACGACCTTGCTGAGCGACCTCGGATCGTAGGCCGCGGCCGCCTCGGCCGCCGCGTCCTGAATGCCCGCGAGGCCCGGGGCGAGGAACGGGGCCTTGTCCTCTTCGCCCCTGGCGAAGCGGATGAGCGCTTTCACCGAGATGTCCTCGGGCAGGATCGATGTGCCGCCGCCCGCGATCTTTGGCTCGGAGTCGACGATGTAGTAGGTGGCGCGCCCGTCGCCGGGATCGCTCTTGAGCTGCCCGCCGCCCTGGCACTTGTGATACGAGCGGCCGATGGATCCGAACTCGGCGTAGCTCATGCCGAGAAGGGGATCGAAGCCGCTCGTCGCCACCGTGGTGACTTCGCCTTCGAGCTTCTCGAGACCGCCGCCGACCCCGCCCTGGTAGGTGCGGAGCGCCTGCCAGGGAAGAAGGCCTTCCTTGATCTGATCGGGGAAGCGCTGGGGATCCGCGGCCACGCGGAAGGCCTCGGTGGCGAGGCGGGCGGTGGTCTGATGATGCTGGCCGCCGCCCGGCGCTTCGAGAGACAGAGTCAGGACCACGTCGGGACGGAAGCTGCGGAACACGCGCACCACGTCGTCGAGGATCTCCTCCTTGCCCCATTTCTGCAGCGACTCCTCCACGCTGAACGAATAGCCGAACTCGTAGGCCTTGGTGAAGTACTGCTCGGCCGCGTCGTAGCGGTGCACGCCCGCGAGCTCCTCCGTGCGCAGAATGCCGATGGCCTGGAAGAGTTCGGGGCCGATCTCGTTCTGGCCGCCGTCGCCTCGGGTGACGGTGAGCAGGCCCGCGCGCACCCCGAGGCCGCGGGACAGCAGGGTCAGGACACCGTTGTTCTCGTCGTCGGGATGAGCGGTGACGTAGAGGACGTTGAAGGAGACGGGCAGGCGCCGCAGGGCGAGCCCGAGACCCGCGGCTCCCTGATCCTGGGGAATCGGGGCGAGCTGCGCCTCCGACCACGAGCCGGTCAGAAGAACGCAGAGGCTTACGAGGGCGACGAAGCTCGAGCGGAAGCGAGGCGACATGGGTTTGACTCCTGCTGAAGACGAGGAAAAATGACTACCGCCGCCACGGCATTGGGGAAGGGCTCTTCGAGAGTCCGGGCTCTCTTCTAGCGGATCCGGATCTTCAACTGCAGCCGGATCGGGACCAGGATCTCCCGGCCTCCGCTGGTCAGAGAGATCTCCACGGGCACGCTCACGTGCACGGGATCGGCCTTGAGCGCGCCCTTGGGAATGTCCACGGACGCCTGCACGCTGACCGGGTCGGAGGTGAAACTGGAAGAGCCTCCCGGCACCCCCAGCTCCATCATCGAATCGAGGGGAGAGCCGGCCGGGGGCGGGCCTGGCGCCGCGGGGGGCGGCTCGAGCGCGGAGCCGAAAGGATCATCGAGGCTCGCAGGCTGGCTCTGCGCGGGAGGCCCGCCGAAAGGCGAATCGAGGGCCGAACCGAAGGGATCGCCGGGTCCGGAGGAAGGAGGCCCTGACGGTCCCAGATCCAGTTCGAGCTCGCCGGTGGTGCCGGCCGAGGGCGGTGGAGGCGCTTCGCCGAGCGAATCGAGCGAGAGCTCCGGTCCGAAGGGATCGGTCGGCGGCGGCGGAGCCGCGCCGGGTCCGGAAAGCGCGTCGAGGGGGTCGCCGAAATCCACGGGAGCCGCCGAGGGGGCGGGCCCGAGATCCAGCTCATTGTCGAGCGAGAGTGCGGGGGCCGGAGCGGGCCCCGGTCCGCCCAGCGAATCGAGGAGATCGTCGTTCGAGGCGAAGGTCGGCGGCGCGGGAGGGGGAGGCGTCGGTCGCGCCGGAGGGGGCGGAGCCGGAGCGGCTGCGCGCGCCGGAGGCGGCAGCGGCGGAGCGACACGCGCGGGAGGAGGGAGCGACGGGGCTGGCGCGGGGGGGGGCGGCGGTGGAGGAGGAGCCGCGGGCTTGGCGGCGACGGAGGCGGGACGCTGAATCGCCTCGGAAGGCCGTCCCGCAGCGTCGTTACCGTACTTGGCCGCGAGCACCTTGAACACGAGCTGGGTCGCGACCTTGAGGGTTTCTTCGACGCCCTTGCCGCTCTTCGCCGAGGCCTCCACGGTGGGAACGCCGCGCGTGTTCAGGACCTTGTTGAGGTCGGCGATCGGCGCCGCATTCGGCAGGTCGCGTTTGTTGTACTGGATGACCAGAGGGATGGTGTCGGGGTCGAGCTCGTTCGCGATCAGGTTCTCTCGGAGGTTCTTCATCGCGTCCGCGTTGGCTTCGATCATCGCGTCCTGCGAATCGGCCACGAAGACCACGCAATCCGCGCCCTTCAGCACCATGCGTCTCGTGGCGTTGTAGAAGACCTGGCCGGGGACGGTGTAGAGCTGCACGCGCGTCTTCATGCCGCGGATCGTGCCGAGCTCGATGGGCAGGAAGTCGAAGAAGAGGGTCCGGTCCGCTTCCGTCGCGAGAGAGAGCATCTTGCCCTTGTTCTTGATGGGCAGCTGCTCGTGGATCCACTGCAGGTTGGTGGTCTTCCCGCACAGCCCGGCGCCGTAGTAGACGACCTTCGCCGTGAGTTCTTTTGTGGAGTAGTTGAAGAGAACCATCGTTAGTAACGACCAGACTTGGATTCTAAGCCCATGCAGAGAACCAAGGCGCCTTCGCTAGACTTTAGCCGCACCCACCCGATTTTTCGAGGAGACAAAGAAGATCCATGCTGATTTCATCCGCCCTTGCTCTCGCCGTCCTCGCCGTCCAGGCGACCTCGGCTCCCGCCGCCGCCCAGGTCCCGGCGCCGGAGGCGAAGCCCATGCCTGACGGCGCGGTCATCGCGCTCGAAACCACGATGGGCACCATTCAGATTCAGCTCTACGCCACTAAGTCGCCGCTATCGAGCCGCAACGTCTTGAACTACACCAAGACCGGTTTCTACAACGGCACGACCTTCCATCGCGTCATCCCCGGTTTCATGATCCAGGGCGGCGGCATGGACGCGAAGATGGTCGAGAAGCCCACGGGGGCGCCGGTCCGGAACGAAGCGAAGAACGGACTGTCGAACACCCGCGGGTCGGTGGCCATGGCCCGCACCAATGCTCCCCATAGCGCCACGTCCCAGTTCTTCATCAACGTGAGGGACAACGTCAAGCTCGACTTCGGCATCTCGCCCGATGGCTGGGGCTACACCGTCGTCGGAGAGGTGATCTCGGGCATGGACGTGGTGGACGCCATCGTCAACGTGCCCACCACCCGGGTAGGGGTGTACGACAATGTTCCGGTCAAACCGGTGGTGATCACCAGGGCGCGCGTGGTTTCGGAGCCCGCGCCCGCGGCTCCTGCCGCCACCAAGGCTGGAGCCCCGGCGGTCGGCAAGCCCGGAACCCGCCCCGCCCCGAAGGCGTCGCCGGGTCCCGGAAAGTAATTTTGATCCCGGCTGAAGCCTGCCCCGGCGAAAGCCGGGGCCGGGGTACGGTGGATCCCGGCTTTCGCCGGGATACGCACGAGCGCCGAGTTCCTCGGCGCTCGTGCTAGTTCCAGAAGAACTTGATGCCGAGCTGAATTTCGCGCGGCGCGCGGGTGCCCGTGATCTTCCCGAAGTTGCCGGTGGACGCGGTGCAGTCCGTAGCGGTGACGGCCACCGTGCAGACGTTCTGGATGGAACCCGGGTCGAGCTGGGTGTGGTTGAGGGCGTTGATGAAGTCGGCCCGGAACTGCAGCCTTGTCTTCTGGCTCGGGTACCAGTTCTTCGAGGCGGTGATGTCCCACTGGTTCACGCCGGGGAGACGGAAGATGGCGCGGCCGGTGGTGCCGAAGGCGCCATCCGCGGGCGGCGCGAAGGCGCCGGGATTGAAATAGTAGACGCCCCCGGGAGTGTTCGCGGGAAGGTTCGCGAACGGATCCGAGATCTGGTTCACGCGGATGCCGCGCCGGCTGCCGTTGGTCTGTCCGTTGACCACGCGGGAGATCGGCGGTCCGGACCAGAACTGGGTGATGCCGGAGACTTGCCACCCGCCGAGGACCTGCTTGCCCAGACCCTTGGAGTCGCGGAAGAAGGGCAGCTCGTAGACGTAGTTGACGGTGAAGACGTGAGTGCGATCCGTGCGGGAGATGGCGTACTCCGCGGCGAGGTTGGTGCGATCCTGGGGAAGATCGACGGCGTCGCGATCGTTGGTGGCGTCGGTCTTCGACCGGCTCAAGGTGTAGGCGACGCTCACCAGGCCCTTGCGACCGGCATCGTGGCGGAAGTTGACGAGGAGACCGTTGTAGCGGGCTTTCGCTGTGGTCTGCCGGTAGTTGATCCCGGCGAAGCCGACGTAGGGTCGCGCGGTGTTGATGATGCCGTTCGTGGCCACCACGTCCTTGGGGAGAGGCGCGTTGATGTCGACGGGCTGGATCAGGTTGTCGCCCCTCGAGCCCACGTAGCCGATGTCGATGACGCCGCGTGAGTAGAGCTTGCGCTGCACCCCGACGTTCCACTGCATGGTGCGCGGGGTGATGAAGGGGTCGCTCGAGCCGATGAGCGCCACCGGCGCCACTGCGGTGGGCGAGATGCCGGCTCCGGGGTTCGAAAGCTGCGGGTTCTGCACGCTCGGGCTCTGGACGAAGGGCGGATTCACGAAGGCGTTCTGCAGGAAGATGCCGACGAGGGCCTGGTCGTAGTAGACGCCGAAGCCGCCGCGGAGAACGGTGGAGCCGCTGCCGCCCTTGTCCCACGAGAAGCCGAGGCGGGGCATGATGTTGTTCTTGTCGGTCGCGTAGATGGCGCGGCCGTAGGGCGAGTTCTGGCCCGCGATCACGATGCCGTTGTTGAAATTGCCCGAACCGACGAGCAGGGTGGTGGCGGCGGGGCTCGAGAACAGCGGCGCCTGAGCGCGGTTGTACAGGGCGGGGCTGAAGTTCGTGAGCACGTCGTTCACGTCCTTGACCGGGGGTTGCAGCGAGTAGCGCAGGCCGAGGTCGATGGTGACGGTTGGCTTCACCTTCCACGAGTCCTGGACGTAGAACTCGTAGCGCGCGAAGCGGAACTTCGACGCCACCTCGATGGTGGGCTCCGAGTAGGAGCAGGTCGAGCCGCACGCGCCGTCCCGGTTGCCGGTGAGGAAGTTCTGGAACGCCGTGCGTCCCCCCGCCGCGCCGAAGCTGAAGCTGCCCTGGGTGCCGCTGCCGGAGAGTTCGTTCTTCATCTCCCAGGCGAACAGGAACCCGCCCTTGAACTGGTGGTTGCCGCGCTGGTAGGAGAGGTTGTCTCCCAGGGTGTAGTTCTTGTAGGTGTTGTGGAAGAGCTGGGGCGCGCCGATGCTGGACAGGCCCGAGATGGCCACGGTGGGGATGAGGCCCTCGCGGTTTTCGGGATAGAGCTCGGGGATGGTGAGGCCATAGGCGCTTCGGGTGTTCTTGACGTTGCTGCCGTATCTCGAATCGATGGCATTGCTCGAATACTGCAGGGAGAACTCGTTGAGCATCTTCGGGCTGATGGTGGTGGTGATCTGGGCCACGCCCACCTGCCCGGGAACGTCGGTCAAGGTGGTGGCCACGTTCGGGATGGCGGTGCCGAAGAACAGGCCGCCGGGCTCGGTGGTGGCGGACAGGTCATAGGTGTAGCGGCCCATCAGGCGCCACTTCGGGTTGAAGTAATAGTCGACGCGTCCGACGTACTGGGTGGTGTCCTGCTTGTTGGGGGCTACGGACTGGTACTGGCTCGTCCCCGTGTTGGGCGCCGGCCAGGCGGAGAGAAGTTTCACCGCGTTCGGGTCGCGCAGGGCGGGGGCCACGTAGTTCGCGTTGTTCGGATCGGAGAGCCACGCCGGGTCGATGGTGTTGGCGGAAAGCGAGGTCGGAGCCCGTTCGATCTTGCGCCGCTCGTAGGAGGCGAAGAAGAACATCCTGTCCTTGATGACGGGGCCGCCGAGGGTGGCGCCGAAATTGTGATAGTCGAGCTGGGCCGGGGCGCCGTTGATCGCGGGGTTGGTGCTCTGCTTCCGGAAGAAGGAGTTCGCGTTGAGGCCGTCGTTGCGGTAGTACTCGTAGGCGGAGCCGCGGAAGGCGTTGCTCCCCGACTTGGTGACCACGTTGATGATGCCGCCGCCGCTACGGGGCCACTCGGCCGCGTAGCTCGAGGTGATGATCTTGAACTCCTCGATGGATTCGAGGGTCGGGGTGGAGAGGAGGGTGATGTTCGATCCCACGTCCACGTTGCTCGCGCCGTCCACGAACCAGTTGATGGCGTTGCGCCGCGCTCCGTTGATGGACAGGCTCACCGTGCTGGTGAGGCCGATGCCGACCTCGTCGCTCAAGGAGCTGCTGACCCCGGGCACCAGGGTGGCGAGTTGAACGAAGTTGCGGTTGTTGAGCGGCAGTTCCTGGACCTGGGTTGAGCCCATCAGGTTCTGCACCGCGGGAGAGGGTCGAATGAGTTGCGAGGAGGCGGTGACTTCCACCGCCTCCGTGACTCCCTGCACTCCGAGAACGGCGCCCACTTCGAGCCGGTCGTTCACGTGCAGATTGATGTTCCTCGCGACGTAGGTCTTGAAACCGGACAGCGAAAACGTGATCTCGTACTCGCCGTTGATCAGGTAGGGAAGGGTGTACCGGCCGGTGTTCGAGGTGATCGCTTCGGTGGTCACGCCCTTGCCCACGTTCCGGGCCACCACGGTCACGCCGGGGAGAACCCCGCCCGACTGATCGGTGACGGTTCCCGCGATGGTGGCGGTGATTTCCTGGGCTCGGGCGGCCGTGGCTGTCGCCAGGGCCAGACATCCGATGGAAAGCGCTCGAAGGTATCGACGCATGGTGCCTCCTTAAGGCAAGAGAGACCGAAGGCCGAAGAGGCCCCCCGCTCTTAAGGGGATCTTAAGTCCGGCTCCGCCGGCCGGTCAACGATTCGAAGGGGGTCTAGGCGCCGAGGGCGGTGAAGGCTTTGATGAGACCTTCCGCCTTGGCCTTGTCGAGCTTCAGCACCGCGACATCGTTGCGCCGCCGCGCGAAGGCCTGGTCACCCTTGATCGCCAGTTCGAACCAGTCCTCCTTCTTGCCGCCATCGGACTTCAAGGTGACCCGAATGGCGGGCGCGTCGAGGCCGTAGGTCGAAGGCGCCTTCGGTGAGTCGATGAACTCGGACACCTCCGCCCCGCCGATCGCGATCATGGCCGAGGACACCGCCTCCTCGGCGGCGTCCTTGACCGGAGGGGTGGACTTCCAGTGAATCTCGTCGAGGCCGTCCTTGGCCTTGACCGTGGACTTCGTGAAGCTCTTCGTCACCGAGGCTGCGGCTACCTCCAGGCTCGTCACCTCGTAGGTGGCGACATCGAGGAGCCTTCCCGCCCGGAGGTTCTTGAGGCCTTTGTCGAGATCGTCGACGACCGCGGTGGGGATCACCGCCACGAGCTTGGAAGAGGCGTCGCGGGCGTAGTACTTGGAGTCGTCGGTCTTCTTTCCCACCTCCAGAGTCAGGGTCTTGTCTCCGTCGAGGCCCAGCACCACTCGCCTGGCCAGGGGCCCGAGGCCATATTTCGCAAGGTCCGCGGGTTTCGCGTCCTCGGTGGCGATGCTCTCCATGCGAAGGTTCTCGATGAGGCCGAGCAGGCTGTCCGCCGACCACCGGGCCGCGCGTGTCGCCACCGGCGAGACCACTTTCCAGTCGTCCTCGCCTTCGGCTCCCCGGGCCAGGCGATAGGCCGACTTGTTCTTCTCGAAGACCTCGAAGGAGCGGATCGCGTCCTTCTTGACCTTCATCACCGCGCGATCCCGCAGATCGAAGGCCGATTTCGACAGGGTGTTCTCGAGAGTGCTCGAAACCGTGAACAGGCGGGGTTTGCCGGGCACGCGCGCGAAGATCGAGGAGCCCGCGGGCACGGTGTCGCCGAGGTCGAACTCGAAGGGCTTGGCGGCTCCCTCGGCCACCACCGACACCGACACCTTCGGCTCGGTGAGGCCGAAAGGCCCGAGGTCGGTCGCGTTCTCGTTCACCACTTCCTCGGTCTCCAGGTTCTGGAGAGCGTCCAGGAGCATTCCGATTTCGCCCGCGTCCGCCGCGACCTGCTGAGGTGCGGTGAGCGACCAGAGGTCGGCGTTTTTTTCCGCGTGGACGACGTCTCCGTTCCTCTTCTTGAGCGTGAGCGACTTCACCTTCAGCTTGTCGAGGCCGGTGAAGACCTTCTCGCGTCTGGTCAGGCCGGAGCCGGAACCCGATTCCTCCTTCTTCGGATCCTTCTTCGATTCGACGAAGTAGATGTACCCGAACAATCCCGCGGCCACGATCACCGCCGCGGCGGTGCGTCCGAACGCGTTCATGACCGCCGCCGCCACCAGTTCGTGAGGCCCCAGATGATGAAGAACCCGGGGAGGAGGAAGAGGGAGAAGATCAGCACGTTCCGCTGCTCGCCCAGGGTGAGGTCGAGCCGGTGCACGTCCGGGTCCTTCGGACGGATGGAGATCAGATCCGAATCCTGGGCGAGCCAGGCCACCATGTTCATGAACAGGTCCTGGTTCGCCTGGAAAGTCAGCAGGCCGTTGCTGCCGAAGTTCGAGTCGCCCACCGCGACGATCCGCCCTTCCTTCCTGCTGGCATCGGGCGTGGGAGCCGCGCCCGCGGCGTCCGGCGCCGGCGCCTTGGGCCGCACCGTGATGGCGACGGCCAGGGTCAGGGGCCCGCGCTTGTCCTTGTCCTCCGAGAACTCCACCGGGTCCTTGAGCGAGGTGTCCGACTCGCCCCAGGAGCGGGCCGAGGTCTTCGCCAGTTCCTGCACCATCACCCCTTCGGGCGCGGGGGTGATCGGGGTCATCGAGCGCGCCATGTCATAAGCACTCATGGTTCCCTTGAGGTCCTTGTTGATCTCGTGGTATGGGTAATCGGTGACGATGGGCATGAAGGGGCCGGTGCCGAAGAGCTGGCCGACCCCGGAAGCGTCCACCACCACGTCGGCGCCCGGCTTCACTCCGAACTCGGTGAAGACGCTCTCGTAGTTGGGCGAGGGCGCCTTGTCGATGGGGTCGGCCATCAGCATGGCCTTGCCGCCTCCGCGCACGAAGGTCTTGATGTAACCGGCGGCCTCGGGGAGCAGGTCTTTTGCCGGGCCCGACACCACGAGCACGGTGCAGTCCTCGGGGACCTTCTGCTCCTGGAGCAGGACGACCTTCTTGATGTCGTACTGGCTCTTGGTGACCGCACTCTTGACCCCGGAGTAGCCGTGCTCCGAAGGATCGTCGATGTCGCGCTCGCCTTCGCCCGAGGCGAAGCAGACCGTCTTCTTCACGTTGCGGGTGAGCTTGAGGATGGCGTTGGTGATGTCCTGCTCGCCGTCGAAGAGGATCTTCTCGCGCCTCTCGCCCATGGCCACCACGATGGTCGGGAGCTGGGCCACGTCGAGGGTGCGGGCCTTCCCCGGCTCCTTCATGGGATCCACGTACTCGACCTTCACCTTCTGGGAGGCGGCCTCGTACTCGCGCAGCACGTCCTTCGCGGTCGCGGTGGTGGCGGCGTTGCGCTGCACGTAGGTGAGGGTTACGTTGCTCTGCAGGCCCGCGAGGATCTTGCGGGTCTGCTCGGAGAGGGAGAAGCGCTGCTCTTTCGAGACGTCGAACCGCTTCGGGTAGCGATTCGCCATCCAGTTGACTCCGCCCAGGATCGCGGCCACCACCAGCACGAAGGCCACGGTGTTCGAGCCGTACTTCATGCGCCTCGCCCCCGCGGCTTTCGTGAGGTCGGGGATGCGGGCGAGGAGGGCGATCACGATCAGGGCGAGACCGCCCCAGGTCAGCCATTCCGCCTTGAGGCCCGCGGGAAGAGCGCGGCCGACCCGCTCGAGCCACGCGTTCACGAAAAGGGTGGCGAAGCCCAGAAGGAAGAGGAAGTCGGTGGGTTTCATCTCGACTACTCCCTCCACCGACGGCTCTCGACCGATTGCTGGGTCAGGAACAACCCGAAACCGATGAAGGAGAGATAGAAGATGACGTCCTTCGAGTCGATCACGCCTTTCACCATGTCCTCCATGTGGCCGGTCACCCCGAGATAGGCGAGGGCCTTGATGGGGTCGGACGACATGGGGTTGTCGAGCCAGGACAGCGTCCAGATGCCCAGGAACAGGCAGAACGAGAGGATGCCGGCCACGATCTGGTTCTTGGTGAGGGTGGAGAGGAAGGCCCCGAGGGCGATGAAGCAACAGCCCATGAGGAGGAGGGCGAGGGCCCCGGTGAGCACGGGCTTCCACTCGGGCTTCGGCTCCGCGTAGGCGAAGACCACCACGAAGTTGAGCAGGGAGGTCGCGATCATCAGGGCGAAGACGCTCGCCGCCCCGAAGAACTTCCCGAGCACGATCTGCCAGTCGGTGATGGCCGAGGTCGCGAGCAGTTCCCAGGTGCCCTGCCGCTGTTCCTCCGCGAAGAGCCGCATGGTGAGCATGGGGGTGACGAAGAGGACCACCACCGCCATGTTCATGAGGGTGGGCCGGAAGATCCACTCATTGATGTTGGGCTTGGGCGGCCCGCCCATCCCCCCGCCCGGATTCATCGAAACCTCGAGGAAGTAGTTGAGGGCGAAGAGAAAGAAGACGGAGAAGAGGGCGTTCCAGGTGAACAGCGCCGCGTACGCGATGGGCGAACCGAAGTAGTGCTGCCACTCCTTGCGGACGATCGCGCCGATGTTGGTGACCGTCGACATCAATTGGACTCCTTGGCTTCGGCGTCTTGAGCCGGGGTGGGGGCGGGCGGGGGAGGCGGGGCCTCGCTCGCCGCGATGGGGGTGAAGATGGGAGGCTTCGCGGGCGCCACTTCCGAGATCGCGACCGCGTCCTTGGTGGTGAGTTCGAGGAAGACGTCCTCGAGGCTCAGGGAAACCTGGGAGAGGGACAGCAGGTCGATGTTCGCGTTCACGATGGCCCGGGCCGCGGCGGCGCGGATATCGACGCCGTCCTCGGCCTGCAGTTCGAGGACGGTGTTGCCCGAAGAGGTTCCGCGCGGATTCACGGTCACGATGCCTTCGACCTCGCGCAGGGCGTCGAACGCGTCGCGGGTCTCCGCCCGGACTTCGAGGCGCACCGCGCCCTTGCCGGACAGACGCGCGGTGAGATTCTCCGGAGTGTCCTCCGCCACCACCTTGCCCTTGCTGATGATGACCACCCGGCCGCAGGTCATGGAGACTTCGGGAAGGATGTGGGTGGACAGGATGATGGTGTGATCCCCCCCGAGGCTCTTGATCAGGTCCCGGGTTTCGATGATCTGCTGCGGATCGAGACCCGCGGTGGGCTCGTCGAGGATGAGCACGGGCGGGTCGGCGAGGATGGCCTGGGCGATGCCCACGCGCTGGCGGAAGCCCTTGGACAGACGCCCGATCAGCTTGTGGCGGACATCGCCGAGGCGGGCCTTCTCGATGGCGCGGTCGATCTTGGCCTTGCGATCCGCGGACGGAACCCCCTTGATGCGGGCGCAGAAGTCGAGATACGAGGTGACGTCGAGGTCGGGATAGACCGGGGGAACTTCCGGCAGATACCCGACGCTGCGCTTGGCTTGAAGCGGCGACTTGAAGACGTCGTATCCCGCCACGGTCACCCGCCCCGAGGTGGCGGCCATGAAGCCGGTGAGGATCCGCATGGTGGTGGTCTTGCCCGCGCCGTTTGGGCCCAGGAAGCCCAGGATCTCGCCTTTGCCCACGGTGAACGAAACCCCCGAGACCGCGTCGAAACGGCCGTAGCTCTTCCTAAGGTCCGCGACTTCAATCATGCGTGAGAATCCCTTCTCGAATATTGGTGCAGGGCGACCCGGGCCTCATGGGCTGCGGTTTCGTCATCGCCGTGGCGCCCGCGCGCTACACGTACCCTGCGGGGAGACGTTATGGTAACAAACATCCTCATGAGACAGCTTCAGCGCATTGGACGTGCCGTCCGGGCTTCCGGTCGGTCCTTTTCGCGGATGGGCCTCGCCGCCCTTGTTCTCGGCTCGGCGCTGGGCGCCTGGTCCTGCGCCTCTCCGGATCCGAAAGCCGTGCTGAAGGTGACCGACGTCGAGACCTACTGGGTGCTCGACCCTTCGCGCACCGAGAAGCGATTCCTGGCCCCGGCCGTCCGCTTCCGGGTGGAGAACATCTCCTCGGACACCTTGATCTCCGTCGATGCCACCGCGGCCTTCCGGCGCGACGGTTCCGACGAAGCCTGGGGTTCGGGCTTCTTCCGTCTCACCGAAGGCACCAAGCGCCTCGCCCCGGGCACCCGGGTCCTGGTGACCATGAGTTCCGACGCTCGCTATTCGACGGAGGGCGATCCCGCCACCGCCTTCACGAATCCCACCTTCAAGCCGGTCAACACCACCTTCTTCCTGCGGGTCGGATCCTCGCCGTGGGTAGAGTTCGGAAAGGCCCCGGTGGAAAACGTAATCGGGTCGAAAGACGCCCGCGCGGTTCTTGGCGGGCCTTCGTCTTGACAGGACCCGACGGGATCTGTGAAGGTGACCATCGCACGTGAGACTCACATCCAAGAGCGAATACGCCCTCCTCGCCCTCGTCTACCTCTCCCGCCACGTCGGTGACGGCTTTCTCTCCGTCCAGACCATCGCGGCCGCCCAGGGGATTCCGCCCAAGTTCCTCGAGCAGATCCTCCTCGCCCTGAAGCGCGCCCGCTACGTCCGAAGCCTCAAGGGACAGCGCGGCGGTTATTGCCTAGCCCGGCCCGCCAAAGAGATCAGCCTGGCCGAGGTCATCCGTCTCATCGACGGCGCGCTCGCGCCCACGGAGTCGGTCAGCAAGTACTTCTATGAATCGACTCCGGTGGAGAAGGAGAAGAAGCTCCTTCGCCTCTTCAAGGAGATCCGCAACTATCTCGCCACCAAGCTCGAAGGCACGAGCCTGGCCGACGTGACCTGAAGCGCCGAAAAAACGTCACGGGGCCCCGGGGGGTCGGTTATCGTGAGGCGGTACTCATCACCCAGGAGGCGTGCCCATGGCCATGCAGGCAGTCAGTCGGATCGGCGTGTTGTCGCTCGCGAAGATGCTCGCGGTGACCTACGCGTTCCTCGGTCTGTTCATCGGAGGCGTCATCAGTCTCTTCGCGCTGATGGGAGCCGCGGTAGGGAGCGCGTCGGGCGGGGACTCCGGAGGTGCCGTGGCCATGCTCTTCGGTGCGGGCGCGGTCATCATTCTTCCGATCTTCTATGGGTGCCTCGGGTTCGTGGGCGGCTTGATCATGGCCCCTCTCTATAACCTCGTGGCGAAGGTCGTCGGCGGCATCGAGATCGAACTCTCGTAGCCCCGCCAAGCGTCCAAGCGGCGCACTATCATTCCCCTCCACCCTCCTGGAGGTCGATTCATGCGCCGGTTCCCGTTCCTCGTTTCCCTCGCCGTCCTTCTCGCCGTCCCCACCGTCCACGCGCAGCCCGCGGCGCCCAAGGCCTCCCTGCCGGCGGCCCCCGCGGTTGCCGGCACTCCTGAGCCGCGCACACCCGCGGCCCTCGCGAACCTCGAGTGGCGGATGGTCGGGCCCCTCAATCCGACGGGCCGCGTTCCCGTGGTCGCGGGTGTTGAAGGGGATCCTCGAATCGTCTGGGTGGGCGCCGCGTCCGGCGGCGTGTGGAAGAGCGAGGACGGAGGCACCACCTTCCGGCCGGTGTTCGACGAGCAGGACGTGCACTCGATCGGCGCCATCGCGATCGCGCCCGGCAATCCCGACGTGGTCTACGTAGGCACCGGCGAAGGCAATCCGCGCAACAGCGTTTCTCCGGGGGGCGGCGTCTTCAAGACCACCGACGGCGGGAAGACCTGGAGCTTCCTCGGTCTCGAGGAGACCCGCCACGTTCCCCGCATCGTCGTGGATCCTTTGAACCCCGACATCGCCTACGTCGCGGCGCTTGGCCATGTGTTCGGGCCGAACGCGGAACGCGGCATCTTCAAGACCACGGACGGCGGCGCCACCTGGCAGAAGATTCTCTTCACCGACGACAAGCACGGTGCGGCCGATGTCGACGTCTCCGCGAAGAACCCGAACCTCGTCTTCGCCGGCCTGTGGCGATTCGAGCGCAAGCCCTGGACCCATACGAGCGGCGACCGGGAAGGCGGCCTGTGGCGCAGCGTCGATGGCGGGAAGCGCTGGACGCATCTCACCAAGGGCCTGCCCACCCTCATGGGCCGGCTCAGCGTGCGCGTGGCTCCCTCCGACCCGAAGGTGGTCTACGTCATCGCCGAGACCAATGAAGGCACGCTCTTCCGTTCCGACGACGGGGGCGACACCTTCAAGAAGATGAGCGACAAGCAGGACCTCATCTCCCGCGGCCTCTACTACACCCAGGTCCGGGTTCATCCCACGAATCCCGACGTCGTCTTCGCCGTGGGCAGCACGATGTGGAAGTCGATCGACGGGGGCAAGGCCTGGACCCGGGTATCCACCACCACCCACATCGATTTCCACTCGCTGTGGATCGATCCCTCCAATCCGAATCGGATGTGGAACGGACAGGACGGGGGAGTCGCGGTTACTTATGACGGCGGGTCGAAGTGGGAGCCCATCCGCAACCTGCCGCTGGCCCAGGGTTACCAGGGCTTCGCGGATACCCGCGAGCCCTTCTACAACCTCGGCATGGGCCTGCAGGACAACGGCACCTGGTGGGGTCCGTCCCGCACCCGCGAGCCGGCGGGCATTCTCGAGGACGACTGGAGGATGCCGAGTTTCGGCGATGCCTTCTTCATCGTCACCCATCCGAAAAATCCCGACCTGATGCTCTCCGAGTACCAGGGCGGCGCCATCATGAAGACCGATCTGCGCACCCGGCAGCAGCGCGACGTCTCGCCCCAGCCCGAGCGGAACGACGGAGGCCCGGTGGGAGCGCTCAAGTACCGCTTCAACTGGAACGCGCCGATCGTGCCTTCGCCGCATGACGACGACACCGTGTACTTCGCGGGCAACGTGGTCTTCCGCTCGAAGGACTTCGGCGAGACCTGGGAAGCGATCAGCGGAGATCTCTCCACGAACGACCCCGAGAAGATCAAGGACGCGGGCGGCCCGGTGTGGAAGGAGAACACCACCGCCGAGTATCACGCCACCGTCATCAGCTTCGCGGAATCGGCGGCGCGGGCCGGCGTGCTCTGGGCGGGCACCGACGACGGCAACCTGCAGGTCTCCCAGGACGCGGGTCGGACCTGGGCCAACGTGATCGCGAACGTCCCCGGCCTGCCGAAGAACTCGCCGGTGTCGCACGTCGAGCCGTCGCGCACCGAGCCCGGCACCGCGTGGGTCAGCTTCGATCGTCACATGTTCGACGACTACGCCGCGCACGTGTTCAAGACCACCGACTTCGGCAGGACCTTCACCCGCGTGGGCAAGGGCATCCCCTCCCTGGCCTACGTGCACGGCCTCCGGCAGGATCCGAAGAACGCGAACCTCGTCTACGCGGGCACCGAGCGCGGCCTCTACGCGTCGTGGGACGGGGGACTCAATTTCCTCCGGATGCAGCTCAAGAATCTGCCGTCCACGCCGGTGCACGACGTCTTCTTCCAGACTCGCGAGAACGATCTCATCCTGGCCACCCACGGGCGCGGCCTGTGGATCCTCGACGATGCCACGCCCATCCAGCAGTTCGACCCTTCGGCGAAGGCCGAGGTGAAGCTGTATCCCGTCCGCGCGGGCCTGCGTTTCCCCATGCGCTTCACCCGCTACGGCCTGGGCGACAAGGTCTACAAGGCGAAGAACCCGCCGAACGGAGCGCTCATCTCCTACATGCTTCCCGAGGACATGGGGCCCGGTGAGGGTGCTGCGGCGAAGACCGGGCCCTCGCGGGTGAAGCTCGAGATCCTCGACGGCGCCCGGGTGGTTCGCGAGATCAAGAAGCCCGCGACCGCGAAGGGCATCAACCGCGTGGCCTGGGATTTGAAATTCGAGGGGCCGAAGCCTCGGAAGGAAGGCGACGTCCCTCCGGACGACGACTTCGCGCCTTCGCTCGACGGACCGGCCGCGCTCCCCGGCGTCTACACCGCCCGGTTGACCGTGGATGGGAAGTCCGTGGAGACGCCGGTCGAGGTCCGGATCGACCCGCTGGTCAAGGTCTCGACCGAGGCCCTCAAGGCCCAGCACGAGCTGGCGACCCGGCTGGGCGGGATGATCACGGAGGCGAACCTCCTGCTGCGAGGGCTCGATGGCATCCAGGCTCAGCTCGACGAGAGGAAGAAGTCGCTCGAAACGCTCGGCCGGACGCTCTCCAAAGACGCGCAGAGGGCGCTCGACGATTACCGCGCCGCTCACGAGAAGGTCTTCGACCGCGTGGGTCTCAAGGACAACATCCCTTACTACAGCGAGCCGCCCCGGATTCCGGGCCGCCTGCTCGAGCTGATGTCGAGTGTCGACGAGGGGTACGCGGCGCCCACGCCGGGCCAGCGCGAGTACGCGAAGAAGCTCGAAGAAAAGCTCGAGGAGGCGAAGGCCGCCTACCGGGCGCTTCTCGAGGGTCCGTTCGCCGCCCTGAACGCCGCCTTCACGAAGGAATCGCTTCCCGCGCTGCTCAGGCCGTAGGAGGGGCGACGGTTGGGCGCGGCCGCGACTTCCAGCGCAGCGAGAGGCAGGAGAAGCCCGCGTCGAGCAAAGCGATCTGGGCGTTGGGGAGCGGCACCACCTCGTAACCCGCCGCGGTCAGGCGCTCCGCGGTGCGGGGAAAGCGGTCGCCCAGGAGGAAGCGGTCGTTGACCCGCAGCGCGTTGGCCGCGGCCTCCTCGCCCGCGGGCGTCACGATGACGCGATAACGCTGGAAGACGCGCGAAGCCGCGAGCCGCGAGGTGGCGAGGATCGTCTGCTCATCGAGCAGAGAACAGTCGGTCTTGAAGTGAAGGACGCCGGGCGGAGTCGAAACGATCTCGCCGCGCCGGCCCACTTGATCGAGGAGGGCCTTGAGCGCCTCCGCACCCTCGCCGTTGGTTCGTTCGGACAGACCGATGAGGACCACCTCCGGCGTCACCAGCACATCGCCGCCCTCCACGAAGCCTCCGGTGAGTTCGAGGACCGCCTCGAAGCGGCGCCGCAGCACCGGGGCGAGCGCGGCCGCTTCGCCCAGCCGCGAGGGCGCTCCGGGACGCAGGAGGATCGCGCCCTCGGGGAAGACGAGTGCCGGGTCCTCCACGAAGATCGAATCGGGGAAGTCGTCCAGCGGGGGAAGCGTCTCCACCGTGACTCCCGCGGCCCGAAGTGCGGCCACGTAGGCGTCGAGCTCGCGTTGCACCCCTTCCCGCGTGGGCGCGCCGCGGTCCACCGCCCGCAGTCCGTGGGCGATCGACGCCCCCGGCGTTCGGACGAGGGCCTGGTCGAAATGGAAGACGGGAGGCATCGGCGGTGAGCCTAACTCGCGGTCCGCAGGGTTTCGCCGGTTCGCAGGTAGTGATTCATTCGCGTCTCCCACTCGCGCATGAATCCCTCGTAGAACCCGTCGGTGAACCCGGCCACGAAGACGTCCCCCTGCGGCCCGAGACTCGTGTGGGAGTAGGTGATGGTGGCTTCGCAGCCATCGCTCGTGGCCGCGAGCTGGATCTGCAGCCGGCAGGCCGTGACCTCGGGCGAGATCTTCAGCATCTCCACGAAACCGCCTTCCGGCTCGTGCCGCGTGACGAACCAGATGGCCGGGTGGGGCGCGGCCTTCGTCATGAAGACGCACTCGGGCTCGGCGACGCCCGACGTCGTGAAGACCACCAGCGGATCCCATCCGTCGAGCCAGTCGGCCTCCCGGACCGGACAAAGGAGCGGGAACACCCGGTCGGGCGACGCAACGAGCTTCTGGGTGAACGTGTGCGTGGCCCGCGTCGGCTTTCTGATCTGCATGGTTCAGGACTCCTTTTCCTTGAGGCGGTGGGAACTGCTGGCGTCGAGGTCGAGATGAAAGACGCGCTTCAAGTCGGCGATCTTGCGGCGTGATTCTTCCGAGAACGGCGGCTTTCCTTCGAAGGAATGGAGCACGATTCCTTCGAGGAGGTCGCCGAGCGACAGATCGTGGTAATCGGCGAGCGCTTTCAGGACCTTGAGCAGGCGCTTCTCGATCCGGACGCCGGTCTGGACGCGCTCGATGGTGAGGCTGGGTGCGGGGGGCGGGGACTTCGATGTTCGCTTCATGGTGTAATGGTACATATGTACCAAGATAGAAATCAAGTCCGAGACGGCGGACCGTCGAAATGAGGGGTGTAGATTGCCGAGGCACGAAGGAGAAGATCCATGATCCAGCGCCCCGACGACACCGAGTATGTGAGCCACTACCGCGGTTACGTCGCCCTCGTCCCCGCGGGCGACATCCTCGCCACCCTGGTGCATCAGAACGAGGCCACGATGGCTTTGCTCCGCGGCCTGTCGGAGTCCCAGGGCGGCTTCCGCTATGCGCCGGGGAAGTGGAGCATCAAGGAACTGGTGGCTCACCTGAGCGACGCGGAGCGGGTCTTCGCGGATCGGGCACTGCGCTTCGCGCGCGCGGACCAGACGCCCTTGCCCGGCTTCGAGGAGAACGACTACGTCCGCAACGGGTCGTTCGACAGTTTCCACCTCGCCGATATCGTCACCGGTTTTGAAAACGTCCGACGCTCCACGGTTTCTCTTTTCCGATTGATGTCGGGTGAAGCCACCACGAGACGCGGCAAGGCGAACAATGCGGAGGTCAGCGTGCGCGCCCTCGCCTACATCATCGCCGGGCACGAACTTCACCACATGAACGTCCTTCGAACCCGATATCTCGAGGGTGTCCAGGCCAGTTAGTAGTGCTTTAAGTCGCTGATTAAATTGCTCTTGTGTAAGTAGTCGGGACAGTTCTGATCAAAATACGCTCACATCGCGTATAAAATTGACAGTGGGCGACTTAGATCATGGCTGATTTCTATTCAATTCTTGGAGTTGACCGCCGTTTCTCGCCAACGAAACTCCGCCGCGCGTATCAGCGTCGGGCCCGCGAGTTCCATCCCGATCTGCATCCGGGAAGCGCCGAGGCGGCATCGATGTTCGCGCTCGTGGCGCAGGCCTTTGAAGTCCTCTCCGACCCGGAAAGGCGGAGCGCTTACGACCGGGGTGTCGTGGAAGGCAAGACCCTTCGCGAGAAACCCCCGCTCGCGTTCGAGGGCTTCGACTTCGCACCGGGCAGCGGCGGACGTCAGGGTTTCCGCGAACTCTTCGAGTCCGCCATCGAACCCGAGGGCCAGACCGCGCAGGCGGGCGAGGATCTCGAGGTCACGCTGCGCATTTCCTTCGATGAAGCGTTCCGGGGCGCGCACCGCCGCTTGTCCGTCACGCGACTCTCGCCGTGCGCCACCTGCGACGGCAGCGGCCAGGTGGCTCGCGCGGCCGAACCCTGCGCCACTTGCGGCGGTGAAGGCTCCACGCGCGTGCGGCGCGGCCACCTGGTGTTCCGCGCGCGCTGTCGCGACTGCGACGGCGCGGGCCAGCGTGTTCAGGGTCCCTGTCCCACCTGCGCGGGCGAGTCGCGCGTTCACGAAACCGAGTGGATGGATATCAACGTGCCGCCCGGCATCGAGCACGGAACCCGGCTGAGGCTTCCTTCCGCGGGAAACGCGGGAAGGCGGGGCGGGGCTCCCGGCGACTTCCTGGTGCACGTGGAGGTCGATCCCCATCCCCTCTATCGACGGGCCGGCCACGATCTCTACGTCGACGCCCCCGTCTCCATCTTCGACGCGGCCATGGGCGGGCATGTCAGCGTGAAGACGCCGGACGGCGACGTGCCCATCGAGATTCCCGCGGGCACCCACGGCGCGCAACGCTTCCGGCTGCGGAAGCGGGGCATGCCCCATTTCGGCGATCCCGGCTCGCGGGGCGACCTGTGGGCCGAGGTGAAGCTCGTGGTTCCCGCCATCACCGACGCGCCGTCCCGAGCCCTGCTCGCCGAGGTCTCCCGCCGCGTGGCCGAGGCCGAAGCTCACCACGGCCCGGAAACCAGGGACCAGTAAGGAGGCGCCATGCCCAGAGGACGACGTCCCACAAGGCCGCTCGGAGCCGCACCCGGCCAGCGCTTCTACATGATCAGCACCCTGGCGCAGAGCTATGGCATCCACCAGCAGACCCTGCGGATGTACGAGCGCGAAGGCCTGCTCAAGCCTTCCCGCAGCGAGGGCAACACCCGCCTCTACACCGACGAGGACATGAAGCGGCTGGAGATGATCCTGTCGCTCTCCCGCGACCTGGGCGTCAATCTCGCCGGCATCGATGTCATCCTGAAGCTGCGCGCGCAGATCGAGCAGATGCAGAAGGAGATGAACGAGTTCGTGTCGTGGGTGCGCGAGGAAATGAAGCAGGGCGCGCGCGAGGGCTTCGCGGAGCGACTCGAACAAGCGCTGGTCCGGCTGCCCCCGCAGGCCATCGTCCGCGTGGAGACGCCGCGGCCCCAGGAGCCGGCCGCCACACCCACCGCCCAGGATTGATAACCTGATCCCGATGTCCGATTGCGCGATCTGCGGCGGTACCGGCTTTGAGATCGTGGTCCGGGATGACCGCGAGTTCGCGAAGACGTGCGTCTGTCGGGCCGAAGGCTCGAAAGGCCCGGATATCTTCGAGAGGCTGAGAGTCCCCGCGCGCTACCGCTCGTGCACTCTCGCGAATTTCGAGAGCGCCTCGTCGCCCCAGATGCGCGCGGCCTGGGAGAAAGCCGCGAGCTTCGCCGCGGGCTATCCGCACACCGGGGTTTCCGCCGGGCTCGGTCTTCTCTTCACCGGCTCGAACGGCATCGGCAAGACGCATCTGGCCGTCGCGGTCTTGCGGGACCTGGCGGAGAGGAAGAAGGTTCGGGGTCAGTTCTGGGACTTCCACGAACTGATGCGCGAGATCCGCTCGTCCTACAACCCCGACGTCAGGATGACCGAGACCGAGGTTCTGGACCCGATCATCAACACCGACATCCTGGTGCTCGACGACCTCGGGGCCTGGAAGATGACGGACTGGATGAACGACACGCTCTTCTACATCCTCAACCAGCGCTACGTCCATCAGCGGCCCTCGATCATCACCACGAACTTCGAGGACAAGGACGCTTCCGAGATCCGGCGCCTCGATCAGGCGGGCGGCGACGCCTCCGATCGCGAGTTCCTGGTCGAGCGGATCGGCAACCGCCTGCGCTCGCGCCTCATGGAGATGTGCGTGGTCGTGCGCATGAAAGGCACCGATCATCGCGTGCACCGCCAGCACTACAACCAGGCCGGTGCCCTTGACGGCCCAGGGCCCCGCTAGGGCCCGGGGCCGTCAGGGGGCCGGCCGTAGTTGCGAGGAGCCAGTCCGTTCTGCGCCGCGACGAAGCAACCCCCTCCGCCCACTACCCTGCCCGCAAGGCCGCACCTCCCAGTGTCACCCCCCTCTGAACGCCCTCTCGGCGTCTACCTCCACATCCCTTTCTGCGCGCAGAAGTGCGCGTACTGCCACTTCGCGATCGATCCGGGTCGCCCTTCCGATGCGCGGCGAGACCGATACCTGAACGCCCTCGTCACCGAGATCGGTGGCTCGAAGGGCGGGTTCGCGGATACCATCTACTTCGGCGGCGGGACGCCGTCGCTGGTTCCGCCGCGACGAATCGGCGACCTCGTCCGCGCGATTCGCGCTCGCTACGACCTGGCGCCGGACGCCGAGGTGACGCTCGAAGCGAACCCCAAGGATCTCGACGAGCGGGGCTTCGCGGACCTGCTCACGGCCGGCGTGACCCGGCTCAGCCTGGGGGTTCAATCGTTCGATGATGCCGTGCTGCGCGAGATGTTCCGAGACCACACCGGCGACGATGCCATGACCGCCGTGCGCGCGGCGCGCGCCGCCGGGTTTCGCAACCTCTCGATGGACCTCATCCTCGGCTGGCCCGGCGAGACTCGTGAGCGGTTCCTCCACAGTCTTCACCGGCTCCTCGATCTCGAACCCGATCACGTGAGCCTCTATATCCTCGAGACCGACGGCAAGACCGTGGTGGCCCATCGCGCGAGCGAAGGCACGCTGCGGCTCCCCGACGACGACCTGGTCGCGGACCTGTTCCTGGAGGCGGAGGACGCGCTCTCGGCCGCGGGCGTTCACGCCTACGAGATCTCGAATTTCGCCCGCCCCGGATTCGAATCGCGCCACAATCTCAAGTACTGGGACGACGGTCCGTTTCACGCGTTCGGGATGTCCGCCCACGGTTTCGACGCGGGAGTGCGGTACTGGAACGAGGCCACCTTCGGCAGCTACTGCGCGGCCATCGAAGCGGCCGGGTCGGCGCGGGCGGGGGATAGGGTGCTCTCGCGACAGGAGCGGCTCGAGGAGGCGGTGATGACCGGCCTGCGCGTGCGGCGCGGCATCGAGAGAGCGAGCTTCCGCGCGCGACACGGCGTCGATGTCCTCGACCAGTTCGGCGAGGCGCTGCGGCCGAGCGTCGAAGCGGGGCTGCTGGTCACGGACGAAGCCTCCGTGCGCCTCACCCGCCGCGGCGTCCTGATGTCGAGCGAAGTGCTGAGCGCGGTGCTGTAGGTCGAGGTCCGGTCTTCTTCACCGCCCCCCGAACCCGCGCCGGTAGCAGGCAACCGCGCGGGCATCCTCGCGGCGGCCCCGGCTTGCCTCGAAGGCGGCGGTTGGGTAGGTTACTAAACTGCCCATGGCCGCCCTCCCCCCGCGTCTCACCACGGTGATCTACTGTCTGCTGTTTGCCGCCGCGGCCACGGACCTGGCGCACGCCCAGCCCGGCACCCGTGCCGGGGCTCGCACCTCGGCGGATACAGGGAGAAGGGACATCCTCAACACTGAGAAGAGTCTCTACTCGCGGGCCAGCGAGGAGTTGATCATCCGGGACTTCTTCCAGGATCGGCGGGGCGGCGTTTTCCTCGACGTCGGGTGCTGGCATCCGGTCACCGCCAGCAACACCTACTACCTCGAGCATCACCTGGGCTGGTCGGGGATCGGCATCGATGCCCTGAACGAGATGGCGCCCCTGTGGAAACGCAGCCGTCCGGCGAGCCGGTTCCTGAATTTCGTGGTGACCGACAGGGCGGGGGCGCTGATCCCCTTCTACCGCGTGGCGCTGACAGACATCTCTTCGGTGGACAAGCCCGCAACCGGCCCCGCCGGAAGGCCCATCGCATCAAAGGCGATCGTGGTGCCCACCATCACCCTGACCAAGGCCCTCGACGACAACGGAGTATCGCATGTCGATTTCGTGTCCATGGATATCGAAGGCGCGGAGCTTCCCGCCCTGGCCGGCTTCGATATCGAGCGCTTTCGCCCCCAACTGCTCTGCGTCGAGTCGAAGGTCAAGAACCGCGACCGGCTTCTCGTCTACTTCGCAAGTCACGGGTATCACCGACTCGACCGGTATCTGACGCACGACAAGACGAACTGGTACTTCTCGCCCAACCGCAGTCCGCGGTGATGGATTCGCCGGGCTGGGGCGGTTGAGAGACGCCGCGTTAACCCTCGGCGGGCTGCCGCCGAGCGGCCGGTTCGGTTGACACGGTTGATTCGCGGAGTTGACAATGAAATATGAAACGTAATTCGACGGTGGCGCTCCTGCTCGCGGGGTTTCTCGCCGCGGATTGCGGCACCACCGCCACCACCGCCCCCACCACCACCACCACCGCGGCCACCACCAGCACCCTGACCTTCACCAGCACGATCACGGGTTCGCCGGTGCCGGGAGCCAGCGTCGTGGTCGCCGGGACCGCCTACACCACGGGCGCCGACGGCACGATCGCGCTTTCGACCCCGGCGGCGGTGAGCGCCACCATCGACGCCTCCAAGGCGGGCTTCCTGGATCGGGTGACCGCATTCCGGTCGCAATCCACGATCACGCTGTGGGAGATCCCGACCGGCGCCGACGCGGCCTTCGTGCGACAGCTCGCCTACAACCGCGCGGGAACGCCCGAGACCCTGTGGCGACCCACCATCACCACTCTCTACCTCCAGCTCACCGGCGAACTGGCGACCGACCCGGCGGTGCGGACCGCTCACGTGCAGGCCGCGGCGATGGCGACCGCCATGACCGGGGCGCGGGTGACCGTGCAGCTGGGTGGTCCGACCTCGGGGACAGGGGTGTTCACGATACTGCTCAACGCGTCCAATCCGGGGTCGGCCACGACCTATCTGACCCAGAGCCGCGGCGCGATCCAGGGCGGACGTCTGGAGTACACGAACATCTCCGCGGCCCGGACCACGCGGGTGGTCCTGCATGAACTCGGGCACATGCTCGGGTTCGGGCATGCGCCTTTCGGCCTCATGTGTCCGAGTGCTTGCGGTGTCGACAATTTCGGTCCGCTGGAACAGGCGGTGTTCGTCTCGATGTGGCAGCGGACCCCGGGTACGGCGGCTCCGGACAACGACCGCGTGTCCACCGCGAGCTCGGAAACCGCGCCCGCGGTCTTCAACTGCGACATCAGGTAGCGGCGCGGACCTCCCGGTTCACCCGTTCACTCGCGCGAGCCACGGCGCGGGCACGTCGACGAACGACCGGTCGAGCTTCGCGGTGGAGTCGACCCCGAGGAGTTTGAGGGTGCGGATGAGGTCCGTGCGGAGGATCTCGATGGCGCGCGCGACGCCCGCTTCGCCCCCGGCGGCCAGGCCATAGGCGTAGGCGCGGCCGATCAGAACCGCGCGGGCGCCTAGGCAAAGCGCTTTCACCACGTCGCTCCCCGAGCGTATGCCGCCGTCCATCAGGACCTCGATCTGGCCGTTCGCCGCGGCCACGATCTCCGGAAGCGCGCGGATGGTCGGCGCCACCGTGTCCAGTTGCCGCCCGCCGTGGTTCGAGACCACGAGGGCGCTAGCACCTTCGTCGATGGCGCGCCGCGCGTCGTCGCCGATGTGCACGCCCTTCACCACGATCGGGCCCTGCCAGGCCTCGCGGATCCATTTCAGGTCGGCCCACGAGACCATCGACTGTTCCAGCGCCGCGGCGACATCCGCATAGCCCATCGGGCCGTCCTTGAGCACGATGTTGGGGAAGTTCATGAGACCGCCGTCCGCGAGCCAGTCCATCAGCCACCCCGGCCGGACCAGCATCTGCGGCAGGTAGGGCAGCATGGGAAGGCCGCCGGCCAGCAGTTCCTTCGTGCCGTTTCTCGGATCGCGCTCGCGCATCCCGGCCACGGGCGTGTCGATGGTGACCACGAGCGCCTTGTAGCCCGCGGCCTTCGCTCGAGCCATCGCGGCCCGCGCCACGTCGGGCCCGCCGACGAGATAGAGCTGGTACCAGGCGGGACCGCTCGTCGCGCCCTTCACATCCTCGAGCCGGCAGCCGGAGAGCGTCGAGAGAATGTAGGTCGTGCCCGCGGATCCGGCGGCGGCAGCGGCCTGAACCTCAGCCCGCGGATAGAACATCCGGCTGCTGCCCACGGGAGCGAGAATGAAAGGCAGGTCGAGCTTCGTTCCGAGGACGGTGGTGGTGATATCGCAACTCGGGGTCGCCACCGCGCAGCGCGGGCGGAAGAGGATCTCGTCGAAGGCCGCGCAGTTGTCGCGCAGCGTGATCTCCCGATCGGCGCCGCCGTCGATGTAGTCGAAGGCCATGCGCGGGAGACGGCTCTTCGCGAGGCGTCGCAGGTCGGCGATGTTGAGGACGTGAGGAGGAGCGACGGAGCGGGCCATGGTCCCCTGAGGGTAAACGAAACGGGACCCCTTGTCCGCCCCTCCTCTTGTCGACGAGACTAGCCACCCGAGTCTCCATCCGAGGAACACGATGACCCAGTCAAGAAGTCGCCGAGCGCTTGCCGCCTTCGCTCTCATCTCCCTGGGGGCGCTCGTCTCCCGAGCGCAGCAACCCGCGGCCGTGAGGCCTCAGCCGCGGCCGCCCGCCCTCCGGCCCGCGGTGGCGGGGCCGAATGCCGGAATCTCCACCGGCCATCCCCTCACCACCGCCGCGGCCTTCGAGATCCTGCTCAAGGGCGGGAATGCTTTCGATGCCGGCGTGGCTGCCCTTCTCGTGGGCGGTGTCGTCGAGCAGGACCTCTACAGCCTCGGTGGCGAGGCGCTGGTTCTCGTGTATCCGAAGAAGGAAGCGAAGGTCACGTCGATCGTCGGCCAGGGCTGGGCCCCCAAGGCGGTCGACGTCGACTGGTATCTCTCTCGCGGCAAGACGCTGCAGGGCGCGGGCCTCGATCCCGCGGTGGTCCCGGGCGCGTTGCACGCGGCCCTCACCGTGCTCGAGAAGTGGGGGACCCTGAGCTTCGAAGAGGTCTCGCGCTCCGCCATCGCGTATGCCGAGGGCGGTTTCCCCCTGCGCACGAGCACCGCGCAGGGGATCGAGCGTCAGCTCGAGTTCTTCAAGGCGTGGCCCGACAACCAGCGGTACTGGCTCAAGGCGGACGGCTCGACCTACAAGCCGGGGGAAACCATCAAGCTGCCGACGCTCGCGAAGACGCTCAGGCGCATGGTCGCGGCCGAGCGCGCGGCGAAGGCGAAGGGGCGCGTGGCGGGAATCGTGGCCGCGCGCGATCTCTTCTACAAGGGCGCCATCGCGAAGGAGATGGTGGCGTTCCTCCAGAAGAACCAGGCCCCCTTCGAACTCGCCGACTTCGCGGAGTTCTACGCGCGCATCGAGGAGCCCGCGAAGACCACGTACCGCGGCTATACCGTCTACAAGCACTCCTTCTCCAGTCAGGGACCGGTGCTGCTTCAGACCCTCAACATCCTCGAGGGTTTCGATCTTCACGCCATGGGCCACGACAGCGCCGACTACATCCACACCGTGACCGAGGCCATGAAGCTCGCCTACGCCGACCGCGATTCCTACTATGCGGACACCCAGTTCGTGCAGGTGCCGGCCGAGGGCTTGCTCTCCAAGGAGTACGCGAAGGAGCGCGCCGCGCTCATCAAGCCGCGGGCGGCCTCGAAATCGTTCATCGCCGGCGATCCGCTCAAGTACGACTCGAAGGTGAAGGAGTGGAAGTACTTCAAGTTCGATATCGCCGACTCCACTCCCGCTCCGCATGACGCGGCGGCCCTCACGGACGACGGCCTCTGGTCGCGCGGTCTCGACTCCGCGGGAGTCTCCAAGGACACCACGCACATGTCGATCATCGACAAGGCCGGGAACGTCTTCGACGTGACGCCGTCCGGCGGCTGGATTCCGGGAGCGGTCATCCTCGGCGACACCGGCATCGGCATGAGCATCCGCGGCGAGCAGTTCTGGCTGGACAAGAAGATGGCGAACCAGATCCGCCCGCACGCGCGCCCGCGCTACACCCTCACCCCGAGCCTGGTGTTCAAGGGCGACACGCCGCTCATGGCCCTCGGGACGCCGGGCGGCGACAACCAGGACCAGACCATCCTGGAGGCGTTTCTGAACGTGGTCGAGTTCTGGGACGACTGGTACCCGAACCTGCACCAGGCCTTCGAGTGGCCGCGGTTCCAGACCCTCCACTTCCACGGCTCGTTCTGGCCGCATTCGCCCGGCTTCAACAAGCTCAATCTCGAGGCGACGATTCCCGATGCGGTGTTCGACGAGCTGAAGGCCCGCGGCCACGACGTGAGCCGGCTGCGTGCTTTCGGGATGTCGGGCTGCGCCACCGCGGTGATGCTCGATCCGGCCACGCAGAACCGGATCGCGGGGGCGGATCCGCGACGGGACTGCTACGCGATCGCGTATTGAAGTGTAGTTGGGGGACGGGGTTGCTTCGGCCCACTACCAACGGACGGGGGCCTCGCAATGACGTGAGGGGGGTACGGGACGGACAGCGCGAGCTTGGTAGTGGGGTGTCGCGCGGTACGGTTGGCGGGCGGCGTGAGGGGACGGGCAGTGTGGGTTTGCAGTACCGCACACGGCGGCCCCAACTACCAAGTTAGTGCCGTCCGTCCTGTACCCCCCTCACGTCATTGCGAGGAGCCAGTCCGTACTGCAATGCGACGAAGCAACCCCATCCCCCAACGACCAGCCCGCTACAGCCGTTTTGCCTGCAGGGCGGGCAGCTCCGCCCGCAGGCGGTGGAGGCGGTCGAAGTCGAGCACCGCGAGCGCGAAACCTTCGCCGTCTGGGACCTGAGCGAGGACCGCTCCCCAGGGGTCGACGATCATGGCGTGCCCGTAGCTCGCGCGGTTGCCGCCGTGCTTGCCCCACTGCGCGGGCGCCATCACGTAGCAGAGGTTCTCGATGGCGCGGGCGCGCAGGAGGACTTCCCAGTGGTCGCGGCCGGTACGGTCGGTGAACGCGGAAGGCACCATCAGGACCTCGGCGCCGCGCGCGGAGAGCGCCCGGTACAACTCGGGGAAGCGCAGGTCGTAACAGATCGAGAGGCCGAGCTTCGCGAAGCCGGCATCGGCCACCACCAGCTCGGTGCCCGGGGTGGTCGCCTTCGATTCCTTCAGGTGCTCGAGGCCGGGCACGTTGATGTCGAACAGGTGCATCTTTCGATAGGCGGCCACGCGCTCGCCGGTGGGTCCGAAGAGCAGAGTGGTGTTGTAGGGCCGGGCCGCCTCTTCGGCGGTCTCCGGAAACGATCCCATGAGGATGGTGACCTTGAGCTCCCGGGCGAGATCGGCGAACCGCTTCGCCCAGGGCCCGGCGATGCTCTGCGCCTCCGGAGCGGTTTCGCCCTCGGCCCGGAGGAACACCATGCACTCGGGCAGGGCCACGAAGGCGGCGCCCGCTGAGACCGCATCGCGAACCAGCGTCTCCGCCGACAGCAGGTTTCGCGCGACGTCCTCGCCGGAACGCATCTGGCAGACCGCGGCGGTGATCATTCGACGAGTCATTTCTTCGACCTCGCTTTCGTCTTCGAGCCGGCCCTGGGCTTCGAATCCCCTAAAGCGTACGCCTGCTTCGACGCCCACGCGCAAAGGTCGAAGATGCCGCACTCGCCGCATCGGGGCTTCCTGGCCTCGCAGGTGCGTCGTCCGTGGAAGATGATGAGATCGGTGGTCTTGACCCAGCGTTCCTTCGGCACCAGCTTCATCAGGTCCTGCTCGACGCGGATCGGGTCGTCATGCTTCGTGAGCCCGAGCCGCGCGGCCAGACGAAGCACGTGGGTGTCCACCGCGATCCCCTCCGCGATGCCGTAGGCGTGGCCGAGGACCACGCTCGCGGTCTTCCGTCCGACTCCCTTGAGCTTCACCGCGGCTTCGAAATCGCGGGGCACTTCACCGCCGTGGTTCGCGACCAGGGCCTGGGCGCACGACGTGATGCTCTTCGCCTTCGCCCGGAAAAAGCCGGTGGAGCGGATGATCCCCTCCACCTCCTCTAGCTTCGCGGCGGCGAGGTCCTTCGCGGTGGGATAGCGGGCGAAGAGTTGCGGGGTCACCGCGTTCACGCGCTTGTCCGTGCACTGCGCGGAGAGAATGGTCGCGATCAGCAGCTCGAACGCGTTACGGTAGTTCAGCTCGCAGTCCGCGTCCGGATAGATCTTCTCCAGCCGGTCGAGAATCGCCCCCGTCCGGGCGGAGAGTCTGGTCTCCCTCAATTCATCGGTCCCTTCGTGGGGCCGTAGGACTCCTGGTACATACGGTAGTTCTCCTGCAGGGCGGCCACCAGGCCGGGGATGATCTGCACCGGCACCACCACCCGGGTCTTCACCGGCGCCTTGATGAATTGATGATCCTGACCGGGGACGAACTGGGTCTCGGTGATCGGCATCATTTCGCAGAAGGTCAGGGTGAAGTCGAAAGGCGAGTGCTGAATCGCGCAGAAGTTCGAATAGGTCCGCGGCGAGGCGTCGTCGGCCGGAATGACCGTGAAATTGACCGACTTCTTTTCATCCATTTGTTCAGGCTCCTGGGTTCTATCCCGTACACCATACCGCGTCGAGACTAAGATCCTGGTGTCATGACTTTCATCGATCGAGTCGCGCAGGAACGTTGGGAAGTGGAGCGCCTGTCGCCCTGGGCGATGAAGAGCGGTCAGAGCCGGGGACGCCGCTACACCGAGCTCGAGCATCCGCTGCGCACCTGCTTCCAGCGCGACCGCGACCGGGTGATCCACACCTCGTCCTTCCGGCGTCTCGAGTACAAGACCCAGGTCTTCGTGAACCACGAGGGCGACAACTACCGGACCCGCCTCACCCACAGCCTCGAGGGCGCGCAGATCGGACGCACCGCCGCGCGCATCCTCGCTCTCAACGAGGAACTGGTCGAGACCCTGGTTCTCGGCCACGATCTCGGCCACACCCCCTTCGGTCATGCCGGGGAGCGGGTGATGGCCGAGCTGATGAAGGACCACGGCGGTTTCGAGCACAATCGCCAGACCCTGCGGGTTCTCGAAACCCTGGAACGCCGTTCGCCCGATTATCCCGGCCTGAACCTCACCTGGGAGGTGCGCGAGGGCATCATCAAGCACCAGGCCGATTCCGACGCGAAGGCGCCCGAGGAGTACGCGCGGGGCGAGGCGCCCACCCTCGAGGCCCAGCTCGTCGACCTGGTGGATGAGATCGCCTACAACAATCACGACATCGACGATGGCTTGAACTCGGCCATGTTCACCATCGAGCAGATACGGTCCGTGGGCATCTTCCGCTCCGCGCACGAGTCCGTGCTGCGGGAGGGTCCGGGTGAGGATTCCGTGCTGCGCCGCCAGATCGTGTCGAAGATCATCGACCGCTGCATGAACGACCTGGTGATGACCACGTTGCACCGCATCCAGGCGAGCCGCGTCCGCAGCGTCGAGGACGTGCGCCACGTGGGGGGGCGGCTGGTTTCGTACTCCGACGAGATGGCCCCGCAGGTCCACGAACTGAAGGCGTTCCTCTTCACCAACATGTATCGCAACTGGCGGGTGATGCGCATGGCCGACAAGGCCGGCCGCATCCTTCGCGACCTGTTCGGTTCCTACATCGCCGAGCCGCTGCAACTGCCTCCGCAGTATCAGGCGCGCTTCGACGCGGACGGCGTGCATCGGGTGATCTGCGACTACATCGCGGGCATGACCGACCGTTTCGCGGTCGACGAGCACCGCCGCCTCTTCGACCCCCTCGTTCGGGTGTAGGCGCCCCGAAACCGGGCGGCCCCCTCAGGCAGGGGCTCGGGCTGCGTGTGGGAATCCTGTGGATAACCCTGTGAGTCTCTCGCGGGTTTGCTGTGGGCCCGTGGTCGAATCCTTCGCGGAGATGTTGTGGGTCGATCGCGGGTTTTTTGTGCATCTCCCATCAGGGTCCACTCCCCGTCCGGGTCGAGGCCCGGTTCGGGGCGAGTGAAACTCTTCAGAAACCAGCCCCTCGAAAGCTAAGCTTGGAACTTCACAAGCACAATCAAAGGCGCAGGGGAGAGAGAAAGTTGGCCAAGACGGGAAAGATCGCCCGACCGACGACGACCGCGGCGACCACCACGGGTTCGACCGCGAAGCACGACCTTTCCGGGCGGATCGAGGTCTTCTCCCTCTACGAAGTGATGGAGATGCTGTCGAGCGGCCGCAAGAGCGGGCACTTGAAGGTGGTGACTCCCTACGCCGAGGGAAAGTGCCTCGTGAACCGCGGTTCGCTCGTCTCCGCTTCCATCCTGCGTCTCAGCGATGGCGAGGCGGTGATCGAGATGTTGTCGGCCCACGCGGGCGCCTTCTTCTTCAGCTCCGCTCCGGCCACCGACGCGAAGGGCGGCCTCGATCTCACCTCGCTCCTCATGGAAACCGTCCGGCTCGAGGACGAGTTCGAGCGCAACGCCTCGTACTTTCCCGACGAGGGCACCCGCCTGGGCCTGAGTTCCCGCGGCATCCGCGTGGTGACCGACGACCTTTCCTGTGGCGCGCCCCACGTGCTCGAGGTCATCGCCAACAAGCCCAAGATCACCACACCCCAGCTCATGGCCGCGATACCGCTCGCCTCCATCAAGATCCGCCTGGCCGTGGCCTGGTTGTCGTCGTCGGGGATCCTCGGGGAGTACAACACTCAGGCCATCACCCTTCAGGGCATCCTGGATTCGTGGCACCAGAAGCTCCTGTTCCTCGGCGGCGGCGGCTCACGCATCCTGCTCGTGACCCATCCCGAGGACGGCCCCCACGAGATCTTCAAGATGGTCTCCAGCGTGGCCGCCGATACCAAGGCCCCCATGCCGGAGATGACCCTGCCCCACGACGGGCCCGGCGTCGTCCGGCTGCGTCCTCCCACCGGAGGGCTGTTGTCGATCACCGTCCTGCCCGTGCACAAGCGCCACCGCGGCACGTTCCAGACCCTCGCCGCCTCCGCCCAGCTCGTGGCCATGGGCGGGGTCGCCCGGAGCGAAGAGGGTATGACCTGGCTGAGCCTCATTCCCGAGACCACGGGCCTGGTTTCGTGGGAGCGCGAGGCCGAGGGCCCGGACTCTCTGCGAGACGCCCTTCGCGACTACGCCAACTCGAAGATGTGACTCACGCGGACCGGGAGGGAGTGACCTGGCGCTTCCGCGTCCGGGGCGCCCCCTCCTACGTGCAGTCGCGGCTCGCGATGGCGGCGGTCGACGCCAGTTCCTGGAGCAGCCGCAGCGCGGTCTGCCCGCTCATCGCGAAGGGATCGAGCACGGGCTTTTCCGAGAAGCGCAGGATGCTGCCCAGGTTGACCCGGTTCAGGTTGACGTTGCCCATTCGCCAGCCCGAGAACTGGCGTTCCGTGATCTCCGCGTAGTCGAGCAGGGTCACGTCCTGGTGGCGGGGGTCGCGAACGATGTTCGCGTACAGGGTGTTCACCGCCTCGCGGCCGCCCTCCAGGGCCTGGAGGAAGACCTTGCCCTGGGGATAGGAGCACAAGAGCCCGGTGATCCCGTGCTCGGTGTTGTACTTGCCCGAGCGCTCCAGGATCGCGCCAAGGAGAGCGTCGTCGAGTTCCGAGGTGGACCGGCTCGCGTAGAGAAGTCGTACCAGCATGGTTTCTTGGTCCTATGTCTTCCGGTTGGCCAAAAGGGCGAGGAATTCCCGGCGGAGGTCGGGATTCTTCAGGAAGGAGCCGCGCATGACGCTGTTGGTCATCTTGGACTCCATGTCTTTCACGCCGCGCCATTGCATGCAGTAATGATCGGCCTCCATCACGATGGCGAGGCCGTCGGGCTGCATCTTGTCCTGCAGCAGTTCGGCGAGCTGGTTGATGGCCTCTTCCTGGATCTGCGGCCGGGTCATCACCCATTCCACGAGGCGGGCGTACTTGGAAAGGCCGATCAGGGCCGAGTGCTCGTTGGGCATCACGCCCACCCAGATCCGGCCGAGGATCGGGCACATGTGGTGCGAGCAGGCGCTGCGCACCGTCACCGGTCCCACGATCATGAGTTCGTTCAGGTGGGAGACATTGGGGAACTCGGTGACCGGGGGCTGCGCGTGATAACGGCCAGCGAAGACCTCCTTGAGATACATCTTGGCCACGCGCCTCGCCGTGTCCTGGGTGTTGTGATCGCTCTCCGTGTCGATCACGAGCGCGCGCAGGAGCCCGTCGATCTTCGATGCGACCTCGGCCCGAAGCTCATCCAGCTCGCCCTCTTCGATGAAGGCCGCGATGTTGTCGTTCGCGTGGAAGCGCCTCCCGGCCTTCACCAGACGCGCCCGGATGCGGTCGGCGACCGGAGTGGCGCCGTTCTCTTCTTCGACGCCGGAACCGGCCCGTGCCGGGTCTGCCGTGATCTTGCTGTCCATTCGAGGTAGCTCCTTGGAAAAGCGTAGCACCGCGCCCCCTTCCAGCCTGCGCGACCGCTCTCCGTTCGTTCTCTAGCGAACCAGAAGCTTCGCGGCTGCCTGCGCCCGGGGCCAGGACGCCATCAGATCGGCGAGGGCCCGGCTCCGGTCCTCGAACGCGGCGACGAGCGGAGACGCGGGCGCCTCATCCACCTCCTGGAGTGCGTCGAGGACCTGACCCATCTGCTGGTTCAGACGCCCGAAACCCGCTTCGTCGAAGGCCGCGAGTTTCGTGTTCTCGGCTTCGAGCGCCTTCTTTTTCGCCGCGGACTTCTGCTTCCCCGCCGCGTCGGTCAGCAACTTGCGGGTGGCGCGCACCTCGCCCAGGGTCTTGAGCGAGTCGTTCATGGCCGCGTACGCGCGCATCGAGAGGTCGAACTGGACCTGCATCGCCGCGGCCGAGGCCTTCACCCGGGGATCGAGCCTCACCTCGAACTTCTGTTCCAGGGTCCTTCCGTTCGCGGTGAGGCGCGCGGTGTAGGTTCCCGGCAGAACCCAGGGTCCGCGCGGCTCGCGCCAGGTGTTCGCGAAGATGGCGGAGATCGGATAGCCGTACGAGAGGGAGAGGGGCGAGGGATAGTGAAGATCCCAGACGAAGCGATGGAGCCCCGCTTTCGTCGGCAGCGGCTGATGCGGCCGGATCCAGTAGTCGGGGATGTCGCGATCGGCCGGCCACTCCTCCGGCTTGTCGTCGCTGCGGAAGGTGCGGACGACCTTGCCCGAAGCGTCGAGGATGTCGAGGCTCACCGGCCCGGCCGCATCGGCCTTCAGCAGGTAGTGGAGGATCGCTCCATCCGGCGGGTTCTGGCCCGCGGGTTCCTCGGGAGGCAGGGGCGTGTCGGTGTTCATGTTCCAGCGCACGCGCCACGCCTGCTGGGGGGCGAACAGATGAACGTCCGCGGTGGCGACCTCGGCGCGCAGCTGCCGCAGCGGGGTGATGTCGTCGAGGATCCAGAAACCCCGGCCGTGGGTGCCGATGACGAGGTCGTCGTCCTTGATCACGAGATCGCGGATGGACGTGGCCGGGAGATTCACGCGCAGCGACTGCCAGGAGTCGCCGTCGTCGAAGGAGACGTGCACCGTGGTCTCGGTGCCCGCGAAGAGCAGGCCGCGGCGTTTCGGATCCTCACGAACCACGTTGACCGTCGCACCGTCCGGGAGACCGCTCACGATCTCCTGCCAGGTCTTGCCCCCGTCGCGGGTGCGCAGGATGTGGGGCCGCAGGTCGTCGAGGCGCAGGGTGTTGATCGCGGCGTATGCGGTGTCCTTGTCGAAATGCGAGGCGTCCATGATCGACACCTTGGCCCAGGGTCCGAGAGAGGGGGGAGTGACGTCCGTCCACGACGCGCCGCCGTCACGGGTTACGTGGATGAGGCCGTCGTCGGTGCCCGCCCACAGGAGATTCACGTCGAGGGGCGATGGCGCGAGCGCATAGATCACGCCGCGCTGGGAGGACTTGCCGCCGGTGGGGCCGGGGCCGATGTACTTGCCGACGTTCTTCGGAACTTCCCAGCTCTTCCGGGTGAGGTCCGGGCTGATCTGATCCCAGGAATCGCCGCCGTTCGTGGTCTTCCACACCGTGTTCGATGCGAAATACAGGATCTTCGGATCGACGGGCGAGAAGAGCACGGGCTGGGTGCGCACCACGCGGTAGCCCTCGCCGCGCAGGGGCTTCGGGGAGACGTTCTTGGTCTGTCCGGTCCGGCGGTCGAAACGCGTGACCTTGCCGCCATAGACGAGGTCGGGATTGAGGGGATCGGGGGCCACGTAGCCGTACTCCTCGACCCCCACCGGGGTCCAGTCGCGGAAGGTGATGGCGCCGTCGTGTCCGCGGGAGAGAACGCAGGCCGAGCCGCTCTCCTGCTGCCCCGAGCACACGCGGTAGGGGAAGTTGTTGTCGGTGCTCACGTGGTACATCTGCGCGGTCGGCTGGTTGTACCAGCTGCTCCAGGTGGCCCCGCCGTTCACGGTGATGGTCGCGCCCTGGTCGGCCACGATGAGCATGACGTTCGGGTCGGTCGGGTGGATCCAGATGCGGTGATAGTCGTCGCCGCCCGGCGCGCCCTTGAGGCCGGTGAAGGTCTTCCCGCCGTCGGTCGACTTCCAGACCACCCGGCTCGCGGTGAAGATGATGTCGGGATTCGCGGGATGAACCTTCACCTCCGCGAAGTCGGAGGGACGGCCCACGATGTAGGGATCGTCGCTGATCCGGGTCCAGCTCTCGCCCGAGTCATCCGACCGGAACAGGAACCCGGACTCGCCGCTGTCGCGGGTCTCCACGGTGGCGAAGAGTCGTGAGGGAAGAGAGGGCGCGATGGCGAGGCCGATCCGGCCGGCCACGTCCTTCTCGAACGTGGGCAGCCCCCGGGTGAGCGGCTTCCAGGTGGCGCCGCCGTCGGTCGACTTGAACAGACCGCTGCCCGGCCCGGAGAAGACCCCGTTCTCCCAGGGCGCCTGGCGCGACTCCCACATCGCGGCGTAAACGATGTCGGGGTTCTTCGGGTCGAGCACCACGTCGATGGCGCCCGTGTTCTCGTCCTTGTACAAGGCCTTCGTGAACGTCTTCCCCCCATCGATCGACTTGAACAGGCCGCGCTCCTCGTTCGGCCCGTAGGGGTGGCCGAGGACCGCGACGAAGAGCCGGCTGGGGTCGCGCGGGTCCACCACGATCTGGGGAATCTGCTGGCCGTCGCGAAGGCCGAGATGGGTCCAGGTCTTCCCGGCGTCGGTCGACTTGTAGATGCCGTCGCCGGTGGAAAGATCGGGGCGCTGCAGTCCTTCGCCGCTCCCCACGTAGATGATGTCGGGATTGCCCGGGGCCACCGCGATGGCGCCGATGGAGCCCGTGGGCTGGTCGTCGAAGATCGGGTTCCAGGTGCGGCCGTAGTCGGTGGTCTTCCACACCCCGCCGTTGGTGACGCCGATGTAGAAGAGGCCGGGCCGGCCGGGCACGCCCACCGCCGACTTGGTGCGGCCGCCCCGGTAGGGGCCGATCGTCCGCCACTTCATCTCGGAGAGGAGCGAGTGGTCGAACGGCTGCGCGGAGGCGAGCGCGGCGGACAGCAGGAGAGCGAGAACGGCCAGCAGGCGGAGCCTTGTCGGGTTCTTCATCATGGGCTGACGATAACAAGGTCGGAGTCGAGGGCCGGGGCCTGTGCCGAGCTGTCCTATTGGGAGCTCGGACGCTTCAGTGGCGTCTCGCTGACTAACTTCTGCGTCTGGGCAGCCGGATCGATCGGGCAGGCTTCGCCGGAGAAGGAGCGCGCAGATAGGGCAACAGGCGATCGGTCTCCGCTTTGACCACGCCGTAGCACTCGCAGCTCAGCTTTTCGAGCCGGGGCCGATCCAGCACGGTGATGCTCCCCCGCCTGTACCGGACGATGCCAAGTGCCTGGAGCCTGCCCGCGGCTTCGGTGACGCCTCCGCGCCGAACCCCCAGCATGTTGGCGATCAGATCCTGGGTCATGGTCAGGCGGTTACTGGGCAGCCGGTCCAGGGAGAGGAGGAGCCAGCGGCACAGTTGCTGATCGATCGAATGGTGCCGGTTACACGCCGCGGTCTGGGCCGTTTGGGTGATGAGGGACTGCGTGTAGCGCAGCATGAGCAACAGCATCGCGCCGTGCCGCTTGAACTCGTCCTTGAGCCTCTGGCCCGGCAGTCGATACGCGGAGCCCGCGCTTTGCACGATGGCCCGGCCCGACGTGCTTTCTCCGCCCATGAACAGGGCTGCCCCGATCAGACCCTCGTTGCCCACCACGGAGGTTTCCGCGGACGCACCGTCCTCCATCACGTTGAGGAGGGAGATGATGGAGTCCGTCGGGAAGTAAACATGGCTGAGGGTATCGCCGGATTCGTAGAGGACCTTTCCAAGCGGGAGGGGCACCGGTTCGAGGTGGGGGAAGATGCGCTTCTGCACCTCGGTCGGCAGAGCGGCGAGCAGATGGTTCTGTTCCGGGGCGGGTGTTTCGGGCATAGGGCAACCCTTTGCGAAGGCCTGCGCCCCGAGAATACGGCCGACTGGCGGTTTGATTCGTGCGATACCGAAAACATGAACCACATCCGGGGTCTCACGCATCGAGCGCGGTTTGGAGGTAGCTTTCGCGGATGATGAAATACGCTGCCGCCTACGCCACCACCCTCGTGGTCATGCTCCTCGTGGACCTGCCCTGGATCACCGTGATCGCGAAGTCCATGTACCGCGAAGGCATCGGGCACCTGATGGCGGAGAACGCGAACCTTCCCGCGGCGGTGGCGTTCTACCTGATCTACGTCTTCGGCCTCATCTGGTTCGGCCTCGCCCCCCACGCGATGGAGCCGGGGGTGTGGAGGGTCGCGGGAAGCGCCGCCCTGCTCGGTTTCGTCGCCTACGCGACCTACGACCTCACGAACCTCGCGACCCTTCGCGACTGGCCGCTCGGTCTCACCCTTGTCGACCTCGCCTGGGGTCCTTTCGTCAGCGCGGTTTCAACCGCGGCGGGCAAGTTCGTCTTCGACCGGGTCGGCTAGCAGACTGAGAAACTCCATACGTCATTCCGGCGAAAGCCGGAAGCCACGGATACACCAATAAGTAGTGGTTGGTGGATCCCGGCTTTCGCCGGGATGACGCTCAGATAGTGATTTTCAGCAGCCTGCTATACGACAAACGTCGGCACGCTGCCGCCGCCCGCGGAGACGTTGATGACGGCGTCGCGGGAGATGCGCGTCACCGCGCCCACCTCCGCCCCGCCCACGTAGAACGGGTTCGTGTTCACCTTCAGCGACTCGAAGTGGAGCGCGCCGCTCGCGTCGAAGACCGGGAACTCCTCTTCGGGAATCTCGACGCGCTCCTGAACGATCCATCCCCGCTTCGTCGAGGCGGTCTGCACTGCTTCGGACCAGCGAGGGTCGTCCACCGACGATCCCACGATCACATTGTCGCCGCCGTAGCCGTGGGTCGGCTTGAGCACCAGCTGTTCGCGGTGCTTCGTGATCCAGGGCAGGAGATCGATGTCGCGGGCGCGCCACTCGGTTCGCCGATCCTCGACCTTCCGCGTCCACGGAACGTAGGTCGCCACGAAGGCGCGTTCCCCCTCGGAAAGGAGCGACGCGAACCGCTCGTCGGTGAGGATCGCGAAGAAGGCCTTGTCCTCGGAGAGATAACAGCGGAACGAATTGACGAAGACCGCGAGACCCTTCGCATAGGCCGCGAAGAACGCGGAAGCGTCCTTCTCGATGGCCAGGACCTCCGAGATGACGGTGCGCCGGTAGACGAGGTCGACGGCCTGCCCGTTCGCCACCAGCCGGTCCCCGGCGATCTCCATCTCGCGCGGATCGGCGAGGACGGTGTCGAGGCCCCGGCGCTCGAACTCCTCACGCAGGATCTCCTGGTCGGGCCGGGTGCGCACGGTCTTGAGGTCGACGATGGCCACGCGCGGGTGGGGCACGCGCGCGTGCGAGCGCAGGTTCGAAACGAGCGCGTCGATCGAGCCGATGACGAGGAGGGGGTCGGTGGTGGCCATCCCGCTCACGAGGGGCAGGCGGGCGAAGACCTCGGTCATGCGATCGGCGTATCCGAATCCGGCGGGCGCGTCCGAGTTGATCTCGATGAAGCGGATCCGATCGTCCGCGATGAAGCCGTCGACGCGCGAAAGCGCGACGTCGGGTCCCGGCGGCTCGAGCCGCAGGAGCCTGCGGTGCGATTCCGGCGCGCCGAGGAAGTCGAGAAGATCCTCGAGCCGTCCATCGAAGGCGGTGCCGGCCACGCGCTTGGACAGGCGGAGGAGCTGGGTCGCGCTCGTGGTGAGGGTTGTCCAGGTGTCGCGATCGACGAACTGGGGACGGAGGAAGGTGGGCATGGCCTTCCCGCCGAAGGTGATGCCGCGGGATTCGAACGACTCGATCAGGCTCTGCCATTGGGCGCGCGCCGCGGGAGGATCCCTTCGGACCGCGTCGTTGAAGCGTTGCCCTGCCTGATTTCGCATCGGCCTCCGCCTGCTATTCCGAATCGATCACGACCGGGCCGCGGCTGGCCAGCCGGAACATGAGCGCGCCCGAGGCCATGACCAGGGCGGCGCCCGCGAAGAACCAGGGCGAGGGGGTGAGGCCGAGGCGCAGCCAGTCCATGAAGGCCGCGAAGATGACCCCGGTGTACACGAAGCCGCCGATCTGCGACGCGGGCGCGTGCGAATACGCCTTGGTCATGAGGAGCTGGCCGGTGGTGGCGGAAAGGCCCATGAGAACGATGACCGCCCAGGTCGCGGGCGCCGGAGTCACCCAGACGAACGGCAAGGCGAGCGAGGAGATGCTGGAGCCCATCAGGGCGAAGTAGATCACGATGCGCACGGTGGGCTCGGTCCGGGTGAGCCTCCGCACCCCGGTCTGCGCGACCGCGGAGAGGAAACCCGCGAGCAGGCCGAAGATCGCGGCGCCGGTGACGAGACCGCTGCCCGGTCGAAGCACGACCACGACCCCGAGAAAGCCGAGGATGAGGGGAGCGCCGAGACGCGCGGGCATCGGCTCTCCGAGCCACAAGGCCTCGACCACGGGGATGAAGAGAGGCAGGGTGTAGTTGAGGAGGGTGGCGTCGGCGAGACGCAGGTGCGCGATCGCGTAGAAGAAGCAGTACATCGACGAGAGCCCGGCCACGCCGCGGAAGATGTGCTCCTTGAGATGGGTCGTCCTCAGGACCTCCCTCCCGCCGCGGAGCAGGATGGGCGAGAGGAAGGCGAGGCCGCTCACGTTGCGGAAGAACACCACCATTCCGTTGGGGAGGGTCTGGGCGCAGACCTGGATGCACGCGCCCATGATGGCGAAGGCGAGCGAGGAGAGGATCATCGCGAACGCGCCCCGCGCCAGGCTTCGCGATGAAGAGGTCATCGATTCGCCGGAGCGGATTTCGCCAGTGCCTGGAGGCCGTCGTAGGCCGCCTGGGCCGCGCCCTTCTCGCCCGCCGGTCCCGACCCGATGACGATGAGGTCGAACTCCTGGACAGCGCTCACCGCCTCATTCTCTAACGAAAAAGCCCCTGATCCCGTGGAGGGTCGGGATCAGGGACACGTCTCCCCCTCTACTTCAATTCGCCGGGGCCCTGACGCTTGCGCATTCCCATGCCCTGAGGTCCGTTGGGGCCGGGACCGCGCATCATGTGCTTCTGCATCTCCTCGAACTTCGCGGCCTGCTCGGGAGTCAGGATGGCCTTCACCGCGTCCATCGTGGCCTTGTGATGAGCTTCGACCTGGTTCCGGGCGTTCTTCATGGCGATCGCGGCCTGGCCGATGGTGGCCGCATCCGCGTTTTCGGCTTCCAGGGCCTTGTCGAAGGCTTCCTTCGTAGCGCCTGCCGCCTTCATGAGCGGTTCGCCCGTCTCCCGCGCCTTCTCATGGATGGTCTTCCACTGAGCCTTCTGATCGTCGGACAGGCCGAGGTGCTCCGCGATTCTTTCGATGGGAGGGCCGCCGGGACCGCCCGGTCCGAATCCGGGACCTCCCGGTCCGCCCATCTGCCGCATGTGTCCGCCTCCGGGGCCCTGGGCCGCCGCGGCGGAGATCCATCCAAAGGTCGCGACCGCGAGCATCGCGACGGTGAAAGTCTGCTTTTTCATTTCCGTTTCCTCAATCTTTCTTGAATCAGGGATCGAGGCGATTTGTGCCTGCCTCTTGAATGATTAGAACGGTTCTCACCTTTCGGGAGTCCTAAGCCCCGACGCTATTTTTCGCGGATTCTCCCCGGCTCAGTTTCCCGGCGATGACCGCCTCGAAACCGCCCTCGGCGCGATTTTTCAGGGTCAGCGTGAACTCGTGCCGCCCGGCCACGTCGCGCGCGATCGACAGGCCGAGACCCATGCCGTTCGGCCGCCTCGACCGCGCTTCCTCGCTTCGGAAACGGGTTTCGCCGAGCCGGGCCAGGTCGGGACCTTTGACGCCGGGCCCATCGTCGCTCACCCGCAGGGTGAAGGTCGAGGCGTCGGCCTCCAGCACCAGGGCCACGTGGCCGCCCGCGTGGTTGTACTGGATGGCGTTGTGGACGAGATTGTTGACGGCCTGTTCGATGAGGGTGACGTCGCCCGTGACCCAGGCCGGCGCGGAGGGTACCGAATGATTGAAGTCGACGCCGCCGCTTTGGGCGACGCCTCGATGGCGGGCGGACACCCGCTCGACCAGGGCGGTCAGGTCGACGGGGTGCCGCTCCTGAAGAGCCGTGTCCGATTCCAGCCGGGCCACCGCTTCCAGGTTCGCGAGGAGCGACGCGATGTACTGGGTCTCCTGCGCGATAGCGGCGACGGTCTCGTTCGAACCGCCCTCGGGCGCGCTCTGCTGGAGCCGGCTGACGTGGCTGAGCAGCACCGAGAGAGGAAGGGCGACATCGTGGGTGGTGTGGGCGACGAAGTCGCGAAGCGATTTTTCCCTCCGTTCCACCTCGGCCAGGTGTGCGCGCACCACCGCGGACGCCTCGTTGAAGGCGTGACCGAGTTCGGCGATCTCGTCCTTGCCCGTGACCTCCACCGAGGTTTCGTAGTGCTTCGCCGCCATGCCGCGGACGCCTCCGGCGAGGGCGCGAATTCTCGCCACCGGCTGAGCCAGCGCGAACCACAGGGCGAGGGCGGGGAAACCGATGAGAAGGAGCGCCCCGACGATGAGCATGGTGAACGAGGCGAGGGGCGGGGGGCTCGGCATGATGGCCAGCGCATACGTGCACGGGCCGCCCGTCCATGAAGTCGTGACCACGCCGAAGAAGCCCCCCTCCATGCTCCCGTCCACGTGGATTTCGCCCGCGCGCAGAGCGGCCTTCGCGGCCTCCGGGAAGGGTGGCTCTTCGGGCCGCCGGGGATTGAAGTCGGGGTCGTAGAAGAAGACCCGCGTCATCATCCGCGGCCCGGCGAACGGGCCTCCGCCGAAGCGCGGGGGAAAGGGCTCGCGTTCGCGCATGCGTCCGTCCGGCGGCGGACCGCGTCGGAAATCGGGCTCACCCGCGGCGCCGGGCCGGAGGGGAGCGCCTCCGGGCTCGTCAGGCCGTCGCGGTCCCCGGCGCTCGAAATCCCGGTTCGTCTCGCAGGTCTCCCGATCGAGCGAATTCAACCGGGCTTCGATCGAGCTGTGAATCCCCGCTTCGCTCGCGTAGCGGATGGCGATCTCGCGGGCCACGAAGCTGCCGAGGAGGATAGCGAGGCCCGACCCCGCGAGAGTGACCAGCAGCCGCGTGCGGAGAGTCACGGTCGGGGGTCAGGAGGCAGCAGGCGGTAGCCCACGCCCCAGACCGTGGCGATGCGCGCGCCTTCGGCCCCGAGTTTCTTGCGGACCCGCGAGAAGTGAACGTCGAGGGTGCGGCCGGTGCCTTCCCGCTCGGGATCGAGGACGCGATCGACCAGGGCCTGCCGGGTGATCGCGGAGCCGATGCGCTGGGCGAGGGCGGCGAGCAGATCGAACTCGATTCTCGTGAGGTCGACGCGCTGGCCGGCGTTTTCCACCACGCGCGCGCCGAGGTCGATGCGGAGGGCGCCCGTCTCGATCACGTCGCCCGCGTGCAGAAGGGGGCGGCGGAGCCTCGCCTGGATCCGGGCGAGGAGCTCCTCCGGCCAGAAGGGCTTGGTGACGTAGTCGTCGGCGCCGAGGGCGAGGGCGCGGACCTTCGTGGAGGTCTCGTTGCGGGCGGAGAGAACGAGCACGGGGGTCTCCGCGGTCTCGCGATAGATCTTCAGGATGTCGAGGCCGTGAGCGCCGGGGAGCATGAGGTCGAGCACCACCAGGTCGTGCTGCTTCGGGTCGGCGTCGAGCGCCTGGTGGCCGTCCTGGATCCAGTTCACCTCGAAGCCATCGCGCTTCAGGTGTGTGACGATCTGGTCCCCGAGGTTCTTGTCGTCTTCGATGAGGAGGATTCGCGGGCTCATGATCTACCCCCGGCAGTGTCGGCTTCCAACCTTAAGTCTGACTTAAGAGGAGATTAGAGTCTGAGGCGCAAATGATTCGACCTGCGGTTGTCCTGGTGCGCCCCGAGAACAACGCCAACATCGGCTCCGTGGCCCGGGTGATGAAGAACACGGGACTCTCCGATCTGCGGCTGGTGGACCCGTCCGACTGGCGGACCATCGAGACCTGGCGCACGGCGTGGGCGTCGCAGGAAATCCTCGAGAACGCGAAGGTGTTCAAGACTCTCGACGAGGCGCTGCGCGGCTCGACCATGGCGCTCGCATTGTCGGGGCGCGACGACAAGGTCATGGTGCTCGATGTGCGCGAAGGCGTGCGCCAGCTGGGCACGGCACCCGAAGGCGCCTCGGTGTGCCTGGTGTTCGGCCCGGAGCAGAGCGGCCTCACCTTCGAGGAGATGGCGCTTTGCGGCCGCCGCGCCTTCATCCCGTCTCACCCGGCCCAGCCCTCGTACAACCTCTCGCATGCCGTCGGCATCACCGCCTACGAGTGCTTCCGGCTCGAACCGCAACCGCGACCTGCTCATCTCCTTTCCTATGACGAACGGCAGAAGCTCGCGGAGGAACTCGAGATCGGCTTGCGCGCGGTGGGCGCCATCCGCAAGGAGAAGGAGCGGTACTCACGTCTCTTCCGTGGTTTCCTCACGAGCCTCGATCTCTCCGAGGCCGACGCGCGCTGGATGCGCTTCGTGGGCTACTGCATGGAGCGCGCGGCTCGCGACGCCGGGTACAAGGGGTGACCCAGGTGTTCGAAGATGTCAAGAAGCACGACGGGGGAGTCCTCGATCTCCCGGACCTCAAGTTTCGAGAACTGGTCTTCATCGGCGCACTGAAGCGCGTGGACGATGGCACCGACCCAGCGAAGGCCGAAGTGATCGTCGACGAAACCCGCCCCATGCCCCCCTTCCGAGAAGAGGGCCTCTTCCCTCCGCATTCGCGCTTTCTGGTCGAGCGCCGCAACGGTCGCGCCTACTTCACGCGCGTCACGTAGGCGCGGTACCCCACTCCCAAGCGAGTTGGACCTCTCGTCATTGCGAGGAGCCAACTCCGTTTGGCGCTGCGACGAAGCAACCCCATGACCCACCTACCAAGCCTGCGCCGCGAAGCACCGCGCTAGGCGTGGTGAGGCTGCGGCCAAAGCACCTTTACGTTCCTTCACATCCGTGGGGGCGCATGTCGTCTTCAATGAATGGAGCGGGGCTAACCGCCCCGCATTGATTCAGAGGAGGCTTGCGCCCCCACTCGTTCAGGAACGGTGCTTTGGCCTCCGCCCGCGTACTCGCCGCGCCGCCGCACGCGGTCCAGCAACGCCCCCGGAGCCGTTAGGCTGATGGCCATGGCCAACGCGAACAAGGTCGAGACGCGGACGTTGGTTCTCCTTCTCGCCATCAACGCAGCGATGTTCGTGGTCGAGCTGGCCGCCGGGTGGATCGCCCAATCGACCGGCCTCATCGCCGACTCCCTGGACATGCTGGCCGACGCCGGGGTTTACATGGTCGCGCTGCTGGCCGTGGGTTCCACCACGCGCCGCAAGACGCACGCCGCCGCGTTGAGCGGTCTGATTCAACTGGCGCTTGCCGCGGGCCTCGCCTTCGAGATCGCCCACCGCGCCGTGACCGGCAGCGAGCCCATGTCCCTGCTCATGATCCTGATCTCGGCCCTGGCCCTCGTCGCCAATGCCGCCTGCGTCGTTCTCCTTCGCAAGCACCGGGACGGGGAGATTCACATGAGGGCGAGCTGGATCTTTTCCACCACGGATGTGCAGGTCAATGTCGGCGTCATGGTCGCGGGCCTGCTCGTCATGATCACCGGGTCGGCCTGGCCTGACCTCGTGATCGGATCCCTCGTCTGCGGTCTGGTTGTTCGCGGAGGCGTCCGTATCCTGAGACAGGTGAGGGTTTCCTACGCCGAGCACTCCTCGGCCGGGCCGGCCTGAACCCGAACCCGCGGCTCACGAGACGCCCCCGCGATGGCGGCCGACGCTCGCGCCTTCAGCCACGACCAGCCGTGTGACGAGGCCAGCATCCCGAGGGTAAGGAGCGCGAGATTCCTCGACGCCTCGTCGATCTCGCACGACCGCCAGAGCCTCGGGAATGCTTTCGATCCGTAGACGAGATCCACGTGAGCGCAATAGATGAAGAGGCTGGTGCGTCCCATCTGAGCCATCGCCGCCGAGACCGGCGTCAGCCCTCGGCGGAAGCTCGCGCCGACTCGCGCGACCAACTGCTCGAAGAGAAAGCAGAGCCACACCAGCAGGATCAGGACCCCCGTCTTGATCAACACGAAATTGGGCGATGTCCACCAGTAGTCGTACTTCGGTCCGATCGTTTCCAGCCGGTCCAGCATCAGCGACAGGGGAATCATCGCGAGCCCCGCGGCCAGGAGCCGCGTCATGGTGCGACTCAGGTCCCCCCGGCGCGCCGCGGCGATCAGACTCCCCATGGCGTGGCCGGCGAAGGCATACGCGGCCCAGGGGAAGATGGGGAAAGCGGTGTTGGGCACGCGTCCCGTGAGGTAGCCCGCGAGACGCTCCGGCAGACCGGTCACGAGGCCTCCATCCCACACGAACGAGGTCGCGATGGCGAACCACGCGGCCACGCCGACCGCGGTGAACACCCGGCTGCCCCGGACCTCCACAAGATCGAGGGGGCCGAGAAGTGCGAGTGACACCGCGAGGCAGTTCAGGATATCGACCCGGAAGATGGCATTGACGTCGGGTCGGTCGGAAGCCGCAAAGAGGCCCAGACGAAACAGGAACGCGACCAGGAGGAGCAGGGCAGCGCGAGACAGCGTCCGCCTGATGAGAACCGCCCCCTGCGCTCCACGGTCTCTCGACGCCTCGCTGCTAAGTGCCACGGAAACACCCATCAGGAATAGGAAAAATGCCCCGGGCAGGCCGCCCACGAGCTGCGACCAGCGGAAGAACTCGGTCTGCCGCAGCTCGGGCCGGAGCCACGCGTCGTGGGCGTGGGTCTGGAGCATCAGCACCACGGCGAGGCCGCGCGCGACGTCGATGAAGGCCAGGCGGGAGCGGGGTGGTTCTGGAGCCATGGGCCCGGCGCATATAATCACAAAAGCGGTCGATAGAAGAGTCCCCAGGAAAACAAGCCCACACTGAATGCAACCGAGGATCCTCGCCCGCTCGCAACACACGCTCTCCAGGAAGCAGATCGATCCCGATCCGCTGCGGGTTCTCTATCGGCTTCGGAGTTCCGGCTACAAGGCGTACCTGGTCGGCGGCGGCGTGCGCGACCTGCTCCTTGGGCGCAAGCCGAAGGACTTCGATATCGGCACCGACGCTTCGCCCCAGCAGGTGAAGAAGCTCTTCCGCAACTGCTTCATCATCGGGCGCCGCTTCCGCCTCTGCCACGTCCGCTTCGGCAACAAGGTGGTGGAAGTCGCCACCTTCCGTCGAAAGGCCGAGCCCGAAGAAGGCGACACCATCGTCAAGCGCGACAACACGTTCGGCACGCCCGAGGAAGACGCCTTCCGCCGCGACTTCACCATCAACGCGATGTTCTACGACATCGCCGACTTCTCGATCATCGACTACACCGGCGGCATCGAGGATCTCGAAGCGAAGCGCGTCCGGGTGATCGGCGATCCCGACGAGCGTTTCCGCGAGGATCCGGTCCGCATGATGCGCGCGGTGGCCATCGCCTGCCGGCTCGGTTTCCGGATCGACCGCGAGGCCCAGGAGGCGATTCGCGCGCGGCGCGGTGAGATCGTGAAGAGTTCGCACGTGCGGATCCTCGACGAGATCTACAAGATCCTCCGCCAGGGATCCGCGCGCGCCACTTTCGAGCAGCTCTACACCACCGGCCTCCTCGCCTACATCTTCCCCGAGGCGCACAAGGCCCTGAGCCGCGGCGAGACCGGGCTCCTCGACACCCTGGCGACCCTCGACGAGTACCGCAACCGCGTCGGTTCGGACGCGGCGCTTTCGAACGCGATCCTCATCGCCCACCTCCTTCCTCCCCTCGGGATTCCGCTTTCGAGCGGCCTGCGCGCCACCGCGCGTCGCCGTCCCTTCGTGGACGTCGACGGCCCCCGCGACTTCCAGGAGGAGATCGAAGAGCCGTTGCCCGATGCCGTGGTCGAAAGCCTCGAGGGGCAGGTAGACGAAACCGACGTGGTGGCCGAGATGGTCGAGCTCGACGAGGAAGCCGATCTCGGGCACGGACCGAGCATGGCCCACGGCGAGACCCCGATCAGCCTGCCCTTCGCGCGGCGCGACATCGAGCGCCTGGGCCTCCTCGCTGCGGTGGGCTCGAAGCTTCACCGCACCGACCTTCCGCCCAATACCGAAAGAAACCTTTCGCGGAAGCCCTATTTCCAGGAAGCGCTCCTTCTGGCGGAAATCCACGGACTCGAACCGGAGGTCGTGCGGCATTGGCGCGAGGTGGCCGCGGGTGCTACGTTGGAACCCGCGGAGGCTGGGGCGGAGAGCGTCCCTGAAACCGGCGGCTCCCATCCCCATCCCCATCCGTCCCGGTCCACCGACGGTCCGAGGCGGCCGGTCAGGCGTCGCGGACGAAGACGTCCCGGGCGGCCCAAGGGCCCCGCGGTCTAGTCGGCGAGACGTTCCCCAACACGAGAGGCGGCGGCGATGGCGAAGAAGAAACTGAAGGCACTTTCGATTTCGGAGATTCGAAAGAGGCTGCCCGAGCTGCATGGCTGGACGTTGTCCCGCGGAGCCCTTCGCTGCGAGTTCAAGTTCGAGACCTTCGCGAAGGCCCTCCAGTTCGTCGCGCGCGTGGGCGCGATGGCCGAAGAGGCCGACCACCATCCGGACATCGACATCCGGTACAGCGTGGTGAGGCTTGCCCTGAGCACCCACGATGCCTCCGGCATCACGGAGAAGGACTTCTCGCTGGCCGCGGCCATCGACCGAAAGAGCGTGGCGCGAAAGTCGGTTTAAGCTTTCCTTACCGCCTTCGCCGCACCCGTCGTCCGGCCCCAGTCTTCGAAGAAACCCCTGGAGGGGGAACCATGCTGCATGTCGCCCAAGTACTAGCCCTGATGGCCGCGACCGTCGACCCGGCCGGCGCGAACCCCCCCTCGCTCAAGGACACCGCGGAAAGAGTGGTGTCGGCCAGCGAGGCTTCGGCGGTGGCCACGCCCACCCCCGTGCCCGCGGATCCCACCACTTCGGGGGCCAAGGTCGTCCACGCGGACGGGGCTACCACCCTGACCCTCGACAACGCGGAGATCTCGCTGTCGAACCGTCTCCAGTTCCGGTTCATCGAGGAGATCCCGGACAGCCACACGCGCCTTCCCGGAACCACCGCTGACGGCCAGTCGAAGCCGTCCTTCCGCATCCGCCGCGCCAAGACCTCGCTCGAAGGCTGGTTCTGGAAGAAGGAATTGACCTATGAGATTCAGCTCTCGTGGGCCGGGCCGGAAGCCGGCGCCTCGACCCAGACCCCTCTGGAAGATGCGCTGCTCACCTGGGATGCTTCGAAGAAGGGATCCTTCAAGATCACTCTCGGTCAGTTCAAGGTCCCTCTCGGACGGCAGGAGATGACGAGCTCGGGCCGCCTGCAGTTCGCCGACCGGTCCCTGCTGAACCTCGAATTCACCCGCGGCCGGGATATCGGAGTCCAATTCAACGGCCGCCTGGCCAACGACAAGGTCGAGTACTTCGCGGGTATCTTCAACGGCAACCCGGCGAGCCGCAGCTCGAACGACAACACCAAGCTCCAGTACAACGCGCGCGTGAGCATCGAGCCCTTCGGAAAGGTCGCCTATTCGGAGACCGCCTTCGAAGGCTGGGACAAGCCCTTGCTCGCTATCGCCGGCCAATTCGAGAACAACGATCTGTCCGGGGCCACGAACCTGACCGACTTGAACACCACCATCCTGGGCGTGGACCTCATGTACAAGTACAAGGGCTTTTCGCTCTTCGCCGAGTACTACAACCGGAAGCGGACCCCCGAAGCGTCGAGCGGCACCTCGTCCGCGACCTCGGGTCCCGCCACCCAGTCTTCGGGCTCGTTTCATTCGAACGGCTACAACGTGGAGGCCGGCTACTTCCTCAAGCGAGACAAGGTCGAGGTCGCCGCGCGCTTCGCCGAATACGATCCCTCGGACCAGGTGCCCTCCAACAAGCACTCGGAGAAGGGCGGCGTCCTCAACTACTTCATCCTCAAGCACACCCTCAAGGTGGTGGCGGATTTCCGCGTCCTGCGCGACGACCTGATCAAAGCGACGAGTAAGGAACTTCGAATCCAGACCCAGTTCATCTTCTAGCCGAGGACCCCCGACCCCATGAAACGAATGCTGTTCGCCGTGGTCGTCCTCGCCGCCTTCCTGCTTCCCCAGAACGGAGACGCGCTTCCGACCACGTCCGGCGTGGTGAGCGCGTCCGTGCTCTCATCCATGGCCGAGTCTCCGAGCGTGCGGGTGGTGGTTCTCTTCGACGCTGACGATCTCTCCCTCACCGACCTCGGCGCCCGTTCCAAGGCGATCGCCGAGCGGCGGGACGCGGTCCTCGATCAGATCACCCCGAGCGAGTTCCGCGTCACCGACACCTTCACCAACATCTCGGCGGTGGGCGGGTGGGTGACCTACGAGGGCCTCAAGAAGCTGGTGCGCGACTACCGCGTCCAGAAGATCGACCTCGACGTGCCCGGCCACATGGCTCTGGCCGAGAGCACCGAGCTCATCCGCGCGCGCGAGGTGCAGTCCGCGGGCGTGACCGGGGCGGGGGTGGTGGTCGCGGTCCTCGACACCGGGATCGACACCGATCACCCGGACCTGGCCGACGATCTCGTGGGCCAGCAGTGCTTCTGCACCAATGCCGACGGCAGCGGCTGCTGCCCGGGCGGCCGGACCGAAGCCTCGGGCGTCGGGGCGGCCGAGGACGAGCAGGGCCACGGCACCCACGTGGCCGGCATCATCACCTCCGGCGGACGGGTGGCCCCCCGCGGCGTGGCTCCCGACGCGGACATCGTCGCGGTTCGCGTCCTCGACAAGACGGGCGCCGCGGCCTCGTCCACCCAGCTCATGAAGGCCTTCGACTGGATCATCAACACCCAGCCTTCGGTGAAGATCGTGAACACCTCGCTCGTCTTCGGGAGCTTCGCGGGTCAATGCGATGCCACGAGTTCCTTTACCGCAGGCCTCGCCCAGGCCGTGAACACGCTTCGCGCGCGGGGCACCCTCACCGTTTCCTCGGCGGGCAACGCCGGCAACAAGAGCGAGATCGGCGCTCCCGCGTGCCTGAGCGGCGCGGTCGCGGTGGGCGCCGTCTATGACGGCAACATCGGCACGATCAGCTTCGGCTGCACCGACGGCTCGACCGCCGCCGACAAGATCACCTGTTTTTCGAACAGCAGTTCCGCCCTCGACCTGCTGGCGCCCGGGGCCGCGATTACCTCGTCGGGCCTGGGCGGCGGTGTCGCCGGCTTCGCGGGAACGTCACAGGCCGCGCCCCACGTGGCCGGGGCCCTGGCCCTGATGATGCAGGCGAAGCCCTCGGCCAGCGCGACCGAACTGGAGAACGCTCTCAAGGGCTCGGGCCGGCCGATCACGGATCCCGCGAACGGGATCACCACCACGAGGATCGACGTCAGGAGCGCGATCGACTTCCTCAAGCGATAGCAGGGATCAGGGGGTTGCTTCGGGCCACTGCGAACGGCGTGGGCCCTCGCAATGACGACCCCCACTGTGGCGGCTTGGTCGTGGGTGGGTGCTGCTCTAGCGCGTGAGTTTGCGGTACTTGATGCGGTGGGGCTGGTCGGCTTCCGCGCCGATGCGGCGCTTGAGGTCGGCCTCGTAGTCCTGGTAATTGCCTTCGAACCAGACCACCTGTGAGTCGCCTTCGAAGGCCATGATGTGAGTGGCGATGCGGTCGAGGAACCAGCGGTCATGGGAGACCACCACCGCGCAGCCCGCGAAGTTCACCAGCGCTTCTTCGAGTGCTCGCAACGTGTCGACGTCGAGGTCGTTGGTGGGCTCGTCGAAGAGCAGGACGTTGCCGCCGCTCTTCAAGAGCTTGGCGAGCTGGAGCCGGTTACGCTCGCCACCCGAGAGATCCTTCACCTTCTTCTGCTGGTCGGGACCGCGGAATCCGAACGACGCGCAGTAGGCGCGTGAATTCATTTCGCGCTTGCCCACGAGTACCAGGTCCTTGCCGCCGTCGGAGATCTCCTCCCACACGTTGAACTCGCCGTTCAACGCTTCGCGCGACTGGTCGACGTACGAGAGGGACACGCTGTCCCCGATCTTGAGGGTGCCGGCGTCGGGCTTCTCCTGGCCCATGATCATGCGGAAGAGCGTGGTCTTGCCCGCGCCGTTGGGGCCGATGATGCCGACGATGCCGCCGCGGGGCAGATTGAAATTGAGATCGTCCATCAGGAGGTTGTCGCCGTAGGCCTTGCGCAGGCCCTTGGCCTCGATCACGAGGTCGCCGAGGCGCGGTCCGGGCGGGATGTTGATTTCGCGGCGGTTGTCCTGCTTCTCACTCGCCTGCTCTTCGGCGAGGAGTTCTTCGTAATGAGCGAGACGAGCCTTGCCCTTGGCCTGACGGGCGCGGGGGGCCATGCGGATCCACTCGAGCTCGCGGTCGAGGGTCTTCTGACGTGTGCTGGTTTCCTTTTCTTCGAGGGCGAGACGGTTCTTCTTCTGTTCGAGCCAGCTCGAGTAGTTGCCTTCCCAGGGGATGCCCTGGCCCCGGTCGAGTTCGAGGATCCAGCCCGCCACGTTGTCCAGGAAATACCGGTCATGCGTCACCGCCACGACCGTGCCCTTGTATTCCTTCAGGTGACGCTCCAGCCACGCGACCGATTCGGCGTCGAGGTGGTTCGTCGGCTCGTCGAGCAACAGGAGGTCGGGAGCATCGAGGAGCAGGCGGCACAGGGCCACGCGCCGCTTCTCGCCGCCCGAGAGCTTGGAGACCTCGGCATCTCCCGGGGGCAGACGCAGCGCGTCCATGGCCATGTCGAGGTGGGTGTCGAGGTTCCACAGGTCCTGCGAATCGATCAGGTCCTGGAGTCTCGAGAACTCGTCCGCGGTTTCGTCCGCGTAGTTGGCGGCGAGTTCGTCGTAGCGGGTGAGGATCTTCCGCTTGGCCGCGACCGCCATCTCCACGTTCTCGCGCACGTTCTTGGTGGGATCGAGCACGGGCTCCTGGGGCAGGAAACCGACCTTCACGCCCTGGGCCGCGAAGGCCTCGCCCGCGAAGTTCTTGTCCTCCCCGGCCATGATGCGGAGCAGGGTGGATTTCCCGGCGCCGTTCGAGCCGAGGACGCCGATCTTGGCTCCGGGGTAGAACGAGAGCCAGATCCCCTTCAGGAGCTCCTTGCCCTGCGGGGTGACCTTTCGCAGGTCCTTCATTGTGAACATGTACTGGGCAGCCACCTGGTTCTCCTCGATTAGTCCCTGGCCTCCATATCCTGGATCGGCCAGCCCGCGATACTCTCACATCGGCCCGCACCCTGCTTCATCGCCCCTCCCTTTTAGAGTGATCTCTTGACCACCCGCGAATTCCTCCTTCGTTCGGACCTGCCCGTAAACGCCGCGGCGGCCTGGGCCTTTCATATGAGGCGCGGCGCCTTCGAACGCCTGGCCCCGCCCTGGGAAGAGCCGCGCGTGGTCTCCCCGTTCGCGCCGCCCGCGGTCGGAGGAAGCGTGGAACTCCACGTGCCCATGCTTCCAGGGGTTCGGATGGTCTGGCTCTCCGACTTCGCAGAGGTGCGCGCGGGCGAGATGTTCCGCGATGTCCAGCGCACCGGACCCTTCGATGTCTTCGACCACACCCATCGATTCGAGCCGAAGAGCGACACCTCGAGCGTGATGGAGGATCGGATCCGCTACGTCCTCCCCGGGGGCTTCCTCGGCGACCTCTTCGGATCGGGGCTCGTGCGAAGGAAGCTGGAAGCGCTCTTCGCCTACCGCCATCGCGTGCTCGCGAAGGATCTCGAAGTGCACGCCCGGGCAGCCAGGGGTCCCCTGCGCATTCTGATCACCGGCTCCACCGGGCTGGTCGGCCGGTCGCTGGTCTCGTTCCTCGAGAGCGGCGGTCACGAAGTGCATCGGCTCACCCGGCGCCCGGCCGGCACCGATCGCGAGATCGAGTTCGATCCGGAACGGGGCGCCGCGCATCCGTCGCAGATGGAGGGTTTCGACGCGGTGGTTCACCTGGCGGGGGATCCCATCGCGGAGGGGCGCTGGACCGAGGCGAAGAAGCGCCTAATCCGGGACTCACGTGTTCCCTTCACCCGAAGGCTCGCGGAGACCCTGGCGGTGCTCGACAAGCCGCCCGCGGTCTTCGTCTCCGCCTCCGCCACCGGCTACTACGGCGATCGCGGCGACCGCGTCCTGCGCGAGTCCGATCCGCCGGGTGAGGGATTCCTCCCCGATATTTGCGTTCAGTGGGAAGGAGCGACCGAGCCCGCGAGCAGCGCCGGTATTCGCGTGGTCCACCTGCGCACCGGCCTGGTGCTGACCCCGGCCGGGGGCGCGCTCGTGCCCATGCTCCTGCCTTTCCGCCTCGGCCTGGGCGGGCCGCTCGGCTCGGGCCGGCAGTGGTGGAGCTTCATCGCCCTCGACGATCTGCTCTATCTCATCCACCATGTCCTGATGAACGATTCCGTCCGAGGCCCCGTGAACGCCACCTCCCCCGAGCCGATGACGAACGCCGAGTTCACGAGGGTTCTGGGCCGCGTCCTGAATCGGCCGGCGGTCATTCCGGCCCCCCGGTTCGCCCTTCAGGCGCTGCTGGGCGAAATGACCGATCCGCTGCTCCTCGCGAGCGCGCGGGTCAACCCCGAGAAGGCGCTCGACTCGGGTTTCGAGTTCTCATATTCGAAGCTCGAGGCCGCCCTGCGGCACGTCCTGGGCCGCGCGTGAGAACGGAGCCTTCTTGACCCCCCCGCCGCCGCGATTGCCGCGGCGCTAGAAGCTCACGGACACCTGCAGTCCCCGCGTCTGACCGGCCACCATGGGGGACACGTTGAACGCGGGGGCCGGCCGGGAGCCGCCCGCGGGCGGCTGGCTGTTCACTCTCGCCACCGTTCTTCCCACGATGTAACCCAGGGTCGCGCCCGCCACCACGTCGCTCAGGTAGTGCATGTCCTGCTTCAATCGGGACGCGCCCACGACTCCGGCCAGCAGGTACGCGGGCGCCCCGGCCTTCCATCCGTAGTGTGTCTGGGTGATGGTGGCCAGGGCGAAGGCATTCGAGGTGTGACCCGACGGGAACGACTGGTTGTTCGCGCCGTTCGGTCTCTGCCGTCGCGCGATGAGTTTGAGAGACTGGAAGTACACGACGTTCATGAGCGCGGCTTCGGCCAGATCGTAGGACGTGGCCCGGAAACGTGCGTCCTTGCTGATGCGACCCGTCGCGAAGACGCTCGCGACCAAGACCCCGCTCCAGACCGCTCCGCTCGCGGTTCCAACCGCCCGCCCCCAGCCCTCGCCCGGGTGGGGGTTGATGCTGGCTCGCAACTCCCGGTCGAGCACCGAGGCGCCGCCCGTCGCCACGGCGCCGACGGCCAGGGGGAGGATGGAGTCCCGATGGAAGACGCCCACGATCCCGCGACCCAGATTGGCGGGCAGGCGCTGCACCAGGCGCCGGCCGTCCCCGTCCGCGTCCTTCTTTGGAGTCTCCGGTTCGGCCGCGGTCTGGGCCAGCGCAAGGAAGCCGCCTCCCAAGGTCAGGAGGGAGGCCATGGCCAGAACCGGCATGCGATTACGGATCCGCCTTCGAGCGTGGTCATGTTCCATGATCGCGTCCAGGATACTGAGCTACCGACGTGGTTGGGAACGCTTCCGCAGTGCCGTGTTACTCTCCAGCCTCGAATGCAGGAGAGTTCACCATCCCGACCTTATTCGAGGATCGTGTTTTACGGGGCCGTTGCCCTTATTCTATGGCTGGCCTACAGGGTGGTCGAGCCGTTTCTGGTGGAGATCGGCTGGGCGCTGGTGCTGGCGATCTGTCTCGACCCCGTGCGTTCGCGCCTGGAACGCCGGTTCGGGCCCACCCGCACCGCGCTCGTCCTCACCCTGCTGGTCGTGGTGCTCCTTGTGGTGCCGGTGAGCTTCGTGGGCACGACCGTGATCGTGGAAGGGTCCAGTGCCGTCTCTTACCTCGGCGCGCAGCTCCACGACGGATCCGGGCCCTCCTTGTGGCTTCATCAGGGCTGGCAGTGGCTTCGAGACAGGATTCCCGGGCTGCCTCCAGAGGCCGAAGTTATCGCCAGAATCACGGGCAGCGTCGGGGCGGCCGCCCAGTTCCTCGCCGGCAGCGCCGGGGGCATGATGAAGGGACTCGCCGGTTTCCTGTTCTCTCTCGTGATCACCCTGGTCCTGATGTTCTTCCTCGTCCGCGACTGGGACACGGTTAGGAGCGGGATAAGCCGGGTGCTTCCGTTCGAGGCCGAACAGAACGAGAGACTCATGACCATGACCCACGATCTCGTCCTGGCCAGCGTGACCGCGACTCTCGCGATCGCTGCGATCCAGGCGGTGATTGGCGGCCTGACTTTCGCCCTTCTCGGAATTCCCGGAGCCGTGCTCTGGGGCGTGATGATCGGTTTCCTCGCTCTCCTCCCCATGATGGGGGCGACCCTGGTGTGGCTTCCGGCTTCGGCCTGGCTCATCCTTTCCGGTTCGGTCACCCGGGGAATCATCCTGCTGCTGGTGGGCGCCCTCATCCTCGCCAACGTGGACAACGTTCTCCGGCCTCTGCTTCTCTCGGGCCGGTCGCAGGTGAGCACGCCGGTTCTCATGATCAGCCTGCTGGGAGGTCTTTCCGCTTTTGGCTTCATCGGGATGGTGATCGGGCCTCTGGTTGCGGCCCTGCTGACCGCCCTGGTGCAGAGCTACCACGCCTCGCTCGCCCCGCCGGTATCTGTACCGGTCGCGCCTGTGGACCCAGCGGCTCCGCCGGAGTCGATCAAGCAGGTCGGAGAGAGGCTACGGCAGGAAGCACGATGAAGAACGTGAGGAACACGATGATTCGAAGGACGATTCTCATGACCATCACCGCAGCGCTGGTTGCGGCCACCGCGACGGCGCAGGAAAAGAGGGTGGAGATCGGCGGCAGCGCGGGCTGGACGTTCAGCGACGGTGTTTCCGGGCCGGCGGTCAAGGTGGCGAACTACGGGTCCTACACCCGGATCGATCCTTTGAATGCCTTCTCATGGGGGGCTCGTCTCGGCTATATGGTCGGTGGAGGGAGCGAGGTCGGCTTCCTGTTCAACCAGCAGTCGACCGATCTCGATCTCGGGGGCGCCACGAGCCTCAAGATCGCCGACGTTCGCGTGCGGAACTACCATGGGTACTTCGCCTACAATTTTCTGGCGAAAGATTCCATCGTACGCCCCTACCTTCTCCTGGGATTCGGGGCCACGCAGTACTCGACAAGCAACGGGGCTGCGGGCGGGAATCTGCAAAGCGCCTCCGGAAACAGGAAGCTCTCCGGGACGGGCGCCATCGGGCTCAAGCTCTTCCCAAGCGAGGGCAGAAGGTTCGGCATCCGCATCGAAGCACGCTGGACCCCGGCCTCCATCAAGTCCGATGCGACCGGCTTCTGGTGCGATCCCTACTGGGGCTGTTACCTGAACTCGAAAACCCAGTACGCCAACCAGATCGAGTGGTCGGGCGGCTTCATGCTGCGGTTCTAAGACCGGCGACCACGCAGATCCCCCAGGTCAAACCGCGTAACCTTCACATCCATCCCATGGCCGCGCCCCGCGTCTACCGAATCACCTTCATGGCCCAGGGTCGGATCTACGAGCTCTATGCGAAGAGCGTCGGGTCGGCAGAACTGTTCGGCTTCGTGGAAGTCGCCAACCTGCTCTGGAACCAGAAGTCCTCCGTGGTGATCGATCCGTCGGAGGACAGCCTCAAGCACGAGTTCGCCGGGGTGAAGCGGTTCTATGTGCCCATGCACTCGGTGATTCGCATCGACGAAGTCGATCACGAGGGTGTTTCCAAGATCGTCGGCTCGGCGGAAAAAGGTTCGATCTCGCCGTTCCCGGTCTTCATTCCGCCCGGCGGCGACAAGAAGCACTGAGAGAGTGACATCTCCGGCTGGCGCTTCGATTCGCCTTGAGACGGTGGACGGGTCGTTCATCAGCCGGGACGGCCTGAGCCTTTCAACCTATCGGATCCAGACCGAAGCGTCGGGCCGGGGACCGGTGGTTCTCATTCACGGCCTCGGCGATCACTCGCGATCGATGCCCTATCTGCGCCTGGGTTCGTTTCTGGCCCAGCAGGGGTTCGAGGTCTTCGCCTTCGACCGCCGGGGCTCGGGCCGGTCCGCGGGGAGGCCGAACTACGCGGCTTCCTGGGAAGAGCTTCGTGAGGATCTCGCGCGCTTCGTGGATCTGGTGGAGGATCAGTGCGGCCGCCTTCCTTCTCTCGTCGGGCTCTCCCTCGGCGGACTTCAGGCTCTCGATTTCGCCCTCACTTTTCCCGAGAGCGTCGCCGCCTGCGTGGCCATGGCGCCGGCCCTCGACCTCTCCGGAACCTCGCCGTTCCTCCGCTGGATCCTTCCGGTTCTGGCCCGCTTCTGGCCGACGCTCTCCGTCGATCCCGGCCTCGACGACCGCGCGCTGGTGCGCGAACCGGCGGTTTGTCACGCGTATCGCGACGATCCGCTCTGGATCGCCCGGACGACGCCCGCGTTTTCGGTGGCGGCCATTGAAGCCATCGAACGCGTCCGCGCGCACGCCGATCGGATCGAGACCCCGCTCCTGGTCCTCCACGGAACCGCGGATCGGGTCGTCCCCATTCAAGGCACCAGGGATGTGTTTCCCCGCTTCGCCTCGAAGGACAAGACGCTCGTCGAAATGCCGGGCGCGTATCACGCCCTGCCCATCGACTTCGAAGGGGACGATGTGGGAGTCCTCATCGCCGACTGGCTCAAGGCCCGATGCGAGGCTCGGCCCGCTCGCTTGACTCGCCGCAGCGTGCAGGAGTAGACAGAAGGTGAAAACCACTTCCAACCATGAGCGCTGCCCTGGTTCCCGCCGCCGGTCGAATGATCGAGGATCGCCTTCTCGACGATGAACTGATGGCCCGGGTGGCGGGCGGATCGGAGTCGGCCCTCGAGTCGCTGATCGTTCGCCACCGCGACCGTCTGGTCCGCATGAGCGCGCGCCTGACCCGTGACCGGGGCCACGCCGAGGATGTCGTCCAGGAGACGTTCGTTCGACTGGTCGATCACGCGGGCGGGTATGAGGGCCGCGGCCAGTTCGTGTCCTGGCTCTACACCATCGCGCGCCGGCTGTCCTTGAACGTCCTCCGGGCGCAGCAGCGGCGACCCGAGGTGGCCCTCGAGGCCGCCAACGATCGTCCCTCGCAGGCCAGCCCGGAAAAGGCGCTGGAACTCAAGGAGGTGCGTCGCGCTCTCGCGGAGCTTCCGGAGCGGCAGAGGAAAGCCCTCTGGCTCAAGGCGGCGGAGGGACGGTCGTACCGGGAAATCGCGAAAACCCTCCATTGCACGGAATCCGACGTGGCGAACGCCGTATTTCGTGGCCGCGAAACTCTGGCCCGATTTCTTCGGGACTGAAATATTTCCCCGCCGGCGGTGTTTCTACCAGAGAACGCATGGACTCCCCCTGCTCGATCGATGGCGAAACCCTCTCCCGTTTCCGGGATGGGGAACTGCCGCCCGACCGGTACCGGGAGGTCGAGGCCCACGTTCCTGGCTGCGATTCGTGTGAGTCGCGTCTGGGTCGCTACGGCCTCGCCGATGCGGTCCTGTCCCGGGCCTCGCTCGGTTCCGCGTCGCGGACTCGAAGCCGCAGGGTCGCGGCATCGCTGTCGGTGGCCGCGGCCCTCGTGGCCAGTGTCGCGACCAACGTCCTCCTGACTCCGAAGGCGGGCGAAGTTCAGCCGCCTCCTTTGCGCCTTTCCGCAGCCCCTTCCGAGACGCTCTCCTCCTTCTACGAGAAAGTGGCTCCGCCTCAGGGTCAGCCCTGAGACCACCACGATGGGGCAGGCATCCTTCCACTAATGCGACTCAGATCCACCCTCGCCACCATTCTGCTCGCCGCCCTGGTTTCGTCCGCCGTGACCTATGGCGCGCATGCCTGGCGCAACCCGGTTCAGGCCACTTCGGACGATCCGTTCGACGTCCTCAATCTTTCGGCCGAGCAGAAGGAGAAGATCCATCAGATCGCGATGGCGCACCACCCGAGCCTCATCGCCCGGCAGGCCGCGGTCGACGCCAAAAGGCAGGAACTCGCGTCCCTGCTCGCCGCTCCCGGCGTCCTCGATCAGGCCGCGGTGCAGAGGTCGCTCCAGGAGGTGGCCCGCCTCGAGTCCGAGCTCGATCAGGAAGTGGCGCGCAACCTCGTCGAACTCCGACCCCTGCTCGACGAAGAGCAGCAGCGGACTCTGTTCCAGCACATCGAGCTACGTCACCCCCGAAACCCCCGCCCTAACGGAGGCCGCCCTTGAGTTCCTTTCCCAGAAGGCTCGCCCTTGGCGTTGCGACCCTGACCTTTCTCGTGACCATCCCGGCTTCTTCGATGCCGCGCCTGATGGATCTTTACAACGCTCACCCGCGCTCGCTCGCCGCGAACCGCGACAAGTGCGTGGTGTGCCACACCAACGCCAATGGCTCGGGAAAGCTCACCGCCTTCGGCGAGAAATACGAGCACGCGGGCCTCGAGTTCACCGAGGCCCTGATCAAGGAGTACCCGAACCTCTTCACGGCCGCCGGTTCATCGAGCGCTTCCGACGGAGGTTCGCAGGCGCCGGTCAATCCCGGTCCGCCTTCGGAAACGAAGGGTCCCGCCGAGGCCGCGGCCCCGTGGAGCGTCGCTGCCTACTACCGGGCCGAGTGCACCAAGTGCCACGGCAAGCTCGGTGACGGCGATCCCCTGCAGGGCGTGCCCGCCTGGGCGACCAAGCAGTGGCTGGCCACCCGGTCCGCCCAGAAGGCCGAACTCATCAACATCATTCTCAACGGCAAGGACAAGATGATCGGCCATGCCGGAAAGATCACCCCGGCCCAGGCCGAGGAGCTGTATCTGCTGATCCTCGAGATCGCCAGGAAGAATTCCTAAGGAGACATCCATGCGTTCAACCCTTCTTTCTCTCGTCCTCGCCGGTGCGGCGGCCACGGCTTCCGCGCAGGGCATCAACCTTCAGGAGTACTACCCGACCGGCGAAGGGGATTCGTGGACCTACCAGTTCCACAACTATCAGCCCGACGGTCAGGTGAACTACACCACGAAGACCTTCACCATCAAGGGCGAAGTCGACATGCCCGACGGCACCAAGGCCAAGAAGCTCATCGACCAGAAGGGCTGGTACTACCTCTTCCGCATCGAGGCGGACAAGTACCTGCACTATGGCGAAGAAGAGGACAAGGGCCTCGTCACCAACGACCCCCCGTTCGAGTTCTACAACGCCCGCAACGCGTTCGGAAAGGTCTACCAGAACGCCCACAAGATCTCGGACGGCACGGTGCGCGGCAGCGAGGTGGTCCTCGACGGCTATGAGTCCATCGCGACCCCCGCGGGCGAGTTCAAGGATTGCCTGAAGGCGACCTTCAAGTACATCAACCCCGGCGGGTCCACCTTCACCTCCATCACGTGGCTGGCCAAGGGCATCGGGCCGGTCAAGAAGGAGTTCATGATCTATTCGCCGAAGGCCGGCCAGACCCTTCGCTTCGATCGCGAGCTCATCACCGCCAAGGTCTCCGGCAAGCAGATCGGCGGGACCATGACCGCGGACATCGGGGCGTACTTCCCGTTCTTCCAGGCCGATGAATGGACCTACGAATGGACGTACATCATGCAGGACGGCACCAAGCGCACCGAGGACCGCACCCGGTCTTTCGCGGGCACGGACTTCGCCGGCCGCACCGCCGCCTACAAGCTCATCGACAACAAGGGCAGTTACCAGCTCTACACCTACGATCCCAACAACGGGATTCAGATGCACTCGAGCTTCGAGAACCGTCCCGGCGGCCAGATCCTTTCCTACCAGCCGGCGGTCTCCATCGTGCGCGCCAACCAGGTCTTCGGGAAGGACTACAAGTGGAGCGAGCCGATGTCCGAGCAGCCGGAGGGAGTCACCGATCGCACGAAGCGGCTGCAGACCTGGACCTCGCGCATCGACGGCCTGGAGACGCTCGAGACGCCGATGGGCACCTTCGAGGTTCTCAAGACCACGCTTAGTTGGGAAACCACCAAGTCTCTTTCGACCCAGACCTACTACTTCGCCAAGGGAGTGGGCATCGTGGGCATGGACTACAGCCACGTCGACAGCCTCACCGGCAAGCGGGGCATCGCCCTCGTGTCGAGGCTGAAGAGGGCCAAGCTCCAGGGCGACCTGATCCAGAAGGTGGCGGACGTCGAGCCCCATCTGGCCAATCGCGCGAACGCGAAGGCCGCGGAACTCGCGGACGACCCCGAGGCGCGCGCCATCTTCAAGGCCGCGTCCCTCAATCGCTACATCTGGGACAACGGTTTCCCCGGTCTCACCGCCGACCTCGAGATCATCAATCTCGGGCGCCCCCCGGTGATGGCCAAGGTCACGGTCGACAAGAACCTCATCCTCGACTTCGATTGCGACAAGTGCGACGGCCAGCTTCGCTCCGAGGCCAAGGCCTACATGTCCCAGTTCATCACCCACCGCGCCTATGAGAATTTCGAGGACAAGTACGGAGTGGGCAAGGCCGGCTTCAAGATGATCAACAACAAGCGGCCCGACGGCATGGTGGAGATGAAGATCGAGGGAGATACCGCCATGGGGTCCTGGTACCTGATCGATCCCAAGAAGAAGGAAGTGAAGAAGCTGACCCGCAAACTTGGCGGACCGATCGAGTTCATGATCAACCAGGAGCGCAACATCCGCACCGAGGACGGCCGCTACATCGCGAACTACTACCCGGTCGAGTTCTACATGACCATGGGCGACAAGAAGATCCCCCTGGGCACCATGGTCTACGACGATCTCTTCGAGAAGAACGGGAAGTGGTGGATGCCGGTGCATCGCACGGTCAAGGGCGAGATGCCCAACATGGATCGGACGGTCACCAAGGTGGACATCGAGATGAAGTTCAAGAACGTCAAGTACCTGGGCGCCGCCGCTACCGCGGCGGGCGGCAACCACTGATCTCCGTCTGACCTCGTCGTGAAAGGGGACGGCCGTGGCCGCCCCCTTTTTTTGTGCCCGGATCGCCCCCAGGGCGGCGCTTTTCCGCCGCCCTTGGAGCTATCCTTTTCTTTTTATGCTCATCGACCGACGCACTCTTTTGAAGTCGTGGCAGGCCCTCGCGGCCGCCGTGGCGGGCCTGTCGGCCATTCCCGCCGGTCTGTTCTTCGCCTTGGGCGCCCGCTCGAAGGGAACCGTCGCCGGGGGCGGTTCCGCCGAGTGGGTCGATCTCGGCCCCGCCGGCGACATCGGGGAAGGACCCTGGAAGGCCCGTCGCTTCCGCCGGGAGATCGAGGACAGGTGGAAGAAGACGGTGGTCGACGAAAGCGTCTACCTGCGGAAGCAGGGAGAGGCGATCGAGGCGGTATCCGCCCTGTGCACCCATACCGGTTGCCTGGTCCAGCGCGTGTCGAGCGGCTTCGGCTGTCCGTGCCACAAGAGCGATTTCGACGAGGAAGGCAAGCCGACGAGCGGCCCCGCCCCCCGTCCCCTCGATCGCCTCGAGACGAAGATCGAAGGCGGTCGATTGAAACTCCGATTCATGAAGTTCAGGCCCGGGCTTAAGACCCCCGAGCCCATGGCATCGTGATGGACGAGCAGAAACGGGACCTCGACTGGATGTCGAGACTGCACGGCGCCTCCGCCCTGTGCGCGTTCGTGTTCGCGGGGCTCCTGATCGGCAGCGGCATCGGGCTCGCCATGTCGTACGTGCCCTCTCAGGCCGAGGCATTTTCGAGCGTTCTCTACATCCGGCAGCAGGGAGGGATCGGGGCCATGCTCCGATCCATGCATTACTACCTCTCGTCGGGGGTGGTGGTGGCCGGCTTCCTCATGGTGGTCGCCGGCGTCCTCACCGAATTCCATCGAGACCGGAAGTGGGAGTTCCGCCTGAGTGTGGTGGCGTTGCTGCTGATGATCGGTTTCTGTTTCACCGGCTACGTCCTTCCCATGGACCAGCCGGCCTACTGGGGCACCTCGGTTCGTCTCGGGATCGTGGAAACCGTTCCCCTGGTCGGCGGCCTGCAGGCCGACATGCTTCGCGGCGGCCCGACCTTCGGCGCCGCGACCCTGCCGCGGTTCTACGCGCTGCACGTGGCCGCCCTGCCCCTCGTGCTCGTCGTCCTGGTGCTCGTGGGTTTCAAGGACGCGCTCGACCGGGCCGCGAAGGCCTCGGGCCCGTGGCTGATTCCCGCCTGCGGCCTCCTCGCCATCGCGGCCTGGGTCATGGCCGCGAGGTTCCAGGCCCCGCTCGAACCAAGGGCCGCCGCGGCCGACACCGAGTACGTCCCGAGGCCGGAGTGGTACTTCCTCTGGCTTTTCCAGTTCGGCAAGTACGTGCATGGCTTCCAGTGGGTGGAGAGCGCGCTGCTGCCCGCGATCTTCGTGGGCACGCTCATGCTGCTGCCGGAGTTTCAGACTTCCCGGAGGCTCCGCGCGGGGGCCGTCGCCGCCCTGTTCGTCTTCATGTCCAGCCTCGCCGGCCTCGCGCTCTACGAGGATCGGGACCTTCCCAGGAAGCCCCAGTACGAGGAGGGTCTGGTGGTGAAGGCGGCGCGTGATTACCGGGTCGAGTGCGCCTCGTGCCATGGAATGTCCGGCAAGGGCGACGGACCCGACATCGCCAAGCTCGAGAGCAAACCCAAGAACTTCACTCGGGAAACGTTCTGGGACGAGGGCACCATGAACGACATGATCGAGGTCATCACCAAGGGCGAAGCGCCGGACATGCCCGCTTTCGGGGGCCGCCTGTCCGCCGAGGAAATTCTTGCCCTCGCCCGGCACATCGAGGCAAACTTCCGGCCCCGGGCCGCCCCCTCCACCCCCTGAGCGTTCCACCAAGGATTCCTTCAAGAAACTTCAAATGAGAAACAAATACCTCCCTGCCTTTCTTCTTGCCGCAAGCTTCCTCGCCCCGAGCAGTCACGCCGCCGAGGGCAAGAACCTCCAGGTTCTGCCCAAGGACATCACGAAGGACGAGCTGAAGAAGACGATGGACGGCTTCACCGAGCAACTCGGGGTGAAGTGCACCTTCTGCCATATCGTCGACCAGTACGAAAAGGACGAGCGTCCGCACAAGGCCGACGCCCGCCGGATGATCAAGCTGGTCCAGGACATGAAGGCGAAGAAGGCCGACTACTTCGGCCCGCGCGTCAAGGAAGCGGTGATCACCTGCTCCATGTGCCACAAGGGCAAGGCCGAGCCCGAGCCCTTCGTTCCCTGACTATTCCGGCGCGTGAAACGCGTCGGAATAGTCAGTTGCGAGGAGCCAGTCCGTCTTGCTACTGCGACGAAGCAATCTTTACTGAATCCTGACCCGTCCCGAGAACCCTTCCTCGTACGTGTGGTAGTAGTCGAGGGAGGGTTCGGGGTGCTTCCAGCAGTAATAGCCGCTGCCGTTGTCGAAATCGACCAGCCACAGGCCCTTGATGTCGAGGCCGAGCGCGCCCATTTCCCCCGCCCACGCGTTCACGATGGACTGCGCCTGCTCTCTCGTGTGAGGGACCTGGGTGGAAGCGCCCAGGAGGCGCTCCACTCTCTCGTGAGCTTCCTGCGTCAACTGCTGGACCCGCGGCAGGAGGGCTTTCGCCTCCGCGTAGGTGAAGATGCGCTTCTCGGTTTGAGTTTCGTTCACGATTCTCCGGGCGGGTCTCAGGCGATGGTGACGTCTTTGCACAGATAGACGTCCTGGATCGCGTTGAGGAGCTTGACCCCTTCCGCCATCGGTCGCTGGAAGGCCTTGCGCCCGGAGATAAGGCCCATGCCGCCCGCCCGCTTGTTGATGACCGCGGTGCGCACCGCTTCCGCGAAGTCGTTCTCTCCGGAAGCGCCGCCCGAATTGATGAGCCCGGCCCGGCCCATGTAGCAGTTCGCGAGCTGATAGCGGGTGAGGTCGATGGGGTGGTCGGTGGCGAGCTGGGTGTAGACGCGCTCGTCGGTCTTGCCGTACGGGTTTTCCTTCGAATTCAGGACCTTGTAGCCGCCGTTGTTCTCGGGCAGTTTCTGCTTGATGATGTCCGCCTCGATGGTCACCCCGAGGTGATTGGCCTGGCCGGTGAGGTCGGCGGAGACGTGGTAGTCCTTGTCCATCTTGAAGGCGGGATTCCGGAGGTAGCACCACAAGATCGTGGCGAGTCCCATCTCATGGGCGGCGTGGAACGCCTGGCTCACCTCGATAATCTGCCGAGAGGACTGATCGGAACCGAAGTAGATGGTCGCCCCCACCGCGACCGCCCCCATGTCCCGGGCCTGCTTGACCTGCGCGAACATGATCTGGTCGAACTTGTTCGGGTAGGTCAGGAACTCGTTGTGGTTGATCTTCACGATGAAGGGGATCTTGTGCGCGTATCTCCTGGCGCAGGAGCCCAGCACGCCCAGAGTCGAGGCCACCGCGTTGCATCCGCCCTCGATCGCGAGCTTCACGATGTTCTCGGAATCGAAGTAGTCGGGGTTCTTGGCGAACGAGGCGCCCGCCGAGTGTTCGATGCCCTGGTCCACGGGGAGGATGGAGAGGTATCCCGTCCCCTTGAGCCGCCCCATGCTGAACATGTCCTGCAGCGAGCGAAGCACCGGGATCGGGCGGTCGGAAGACAGATGCATGGCCTCTACCCAGTCGGCCCCCGGGAGGTGGAGGCGGTCTTTCGAGATGCCCTTGCTCTGGTGATCCAGGAGCGCGCGCGCGTCTTTGCCGAGTGCCTGTTCGATTGCCTGAAGGTTGGTCATATGCTTCTCCGGGTGAGATCTTAGCGCGCGCTCGCGGCGGCTTCGGGCATGCGCGTGTTCTGCCAGGCGATCTGAACCCATCGCCCGTCCTTGTTCTCGTACACGTCGGTGAAGCGGGCGCGGGTGTCGATGGTCTGCCCGTTGTTCAGCGCCTGGAACCTGAAGATGCCGGTGACGATGGCGACGGAGCCGATGCGGCGAACGCGTCGCTCCACCACGTCGATCGCCTGGTACTTGAGCGCTCCCGCGCGGATCGCGCCCAGAAACTCCGCCTTGGACTGCGCCGCCCCGGTGGAGTGGTGGTAGGTGAGCGAGGGATCGAGGGCGCCTTCGAGGTACGCCGCGTCTCCCTTCACCATGGCGGCGAAGCGGGCATCCTGGGCGGCGGCGATCGCGGCCTCGTCTTTGGCGAGCGCCTGAGTGTCGAGGGCGAGGGCGAGGAGCAGGGTCAGCATGGTTTCGTCCTTCCTGGGGCGGTTCTGATTCCTGAGTCGACCCGCGGCTGCAGGGCATGAACCCTGGCGCATAGACTCCAGGCTTCAATGAACTCGCTCCGGTCCGCGTCGCTCGTTCTGATTCTCTCAGGAATCGTGGCGATTCTTTCGTTGCCCTCGCTGGTTTCAAGGCGTCCGGCCTCGCTCGCGAGCCTCGCCTACGGCACCGACGACGCCTTCGTGACCGGCGGTCTCGAGCCCCGGGAGAATCAGATCGGGGGCGGAGCCATTCGTTGGACCCGCCCGAAGGCCGCGTTCTCGTTTGAAGGCGTGGGTCCGGGCCTCGTCGACATCGATCTCGAAGTCCGCGATCATCGGACCGAAGTGAATCTGACCGCGAACGGCGCGGTGATCGGAACCCTGCCGCCCGGGCAGAGACGCATCGCGGCGCAGACGCGCCTCGGCGGGTCGTCGCTGGTCCTCGGGATCGAGACCGAGGGGTTCGCCACGTCCAGCCGAACCCTCGGCACCCAGTTCGTGTCTCTGAGGGTCGAGCCCGTTCCTTCCCCTGGCCCGGGGCCGAGAGGCGTTCCCATCCGCTTGTGGATCGCTCTCGGCGCGGTCATCCTGATCTCCGTCGCCACCCAGGGCCTCGCCGGTCTCAGCGTCTGGATCGCCCTTCTCAACCCGCTGCTGTTCGTGGCCATGGTCCTGCCCGCCGGGCTGTGGCGATCGGGGTGGCTCGTCGAATGCGCGGTGCTCCTGAGTGGCGCCATGGCCATCGCCGCCGTGCTCTCGAGAAACGCGCGAGGGAGCGCCACCGCTCGTGGCTTTCTGCAGATCGCGATCCTGTCGGCCTTCACCGTCCATGGCCTGCTGCCCCCCTCGCCTCTGTTGATCCAGGGCGACGTTCAACTGCACGGGAACAAGCTTGGCGAGGTCGCGCGGGGAAACCGATTCCCCACCAGCCGGACCGATCACAAGCCGCCCTTCGAGATCCCGTATGGATTCAGTTTCTACGGCGTGCTCACGCCGTTCGTCTCGCCCGAGGTCTCGAACGTGCGGGTGGTGCGGGAGGGAGCCGCGTTGTTTTCCGCTCTATCGATCGTGGGTCTCGCTCTCCTTCTCGGCCGGGCCTCCGCCCGCCTCGGCGCGGCGGCGCTCCTCCTGTGGACCTTTGCTCCCGTGAATATCCGGACCATGGCGTTTGGAAATCTCTCCAACGTTTTTGCCCAGGCCGTCTTCGTCCTGTTCCTGGTCACCGCGGGAATCGCGGGAAAAGGAAAGGCCCGGGGGCTCCTCCTCGCCTTTCTGGCCGCCCTCTCCGCCACCGCCCATCTCTCCTCCTTCATCGTCCTCGTCACCCTGCTCCTGGTGGCCCTCGCCATCCCCCGCGAACGGCATGACCACGCCTTCAGGCCGTTGCTCCTCGGCGTGGTTCTCTCCGCGGCCTACTTCGCGAGCTTCCTGCCCATGATCGTGGCCCAGCTCCCGCGTCTCCTGGGTGAGCGGGGCGGCAGTTCGGGCGTCTTCGATCCGTGGCGCATTCCCCATCAGGTCGTCTCCAGCGCGGGCTGGCCGCTGATCGCTCTGCTCGTTCTCTCGATTCTGGTGCGCGCCATTCGACCCATCCTGCCCCTCGCGCGGAGCCTTGGGCTCACCGGTCTTCTTCTTGCGATCGCCGCCCTGATTTCTCCGATCGAGGTCCGCTACGTGCTCGCGCTGGCCCCGCTTCTCGCCGTGGTCGGCGCCGCGGTATTCGATGAAGGCGATCCGGGCTCCTTTCCGGGTCAGAACCTCAGCGCAGTGTTCGACCTGCGCTGGCTCCGCAGGCTCGGCTCCGAGGCCGTTTCATTGCCCCTGGCCCTCGCGCTGGTCCTCGCCGCGGTGGTTCACGGCGCCGTGGTCCTCTTCGAATTCATCCCCTTGTCCGGGGTGTAGCCCCGGCTGCTACACTCAGTCGCTCCAATAAGTTATGGAGTACATCTGCAAAGTCGGCACGCCCGGCGGGGAGATCGTCGAACGGAGTTTCGACGCCCCGGACGAGGAGGCTTTGAAGGCTGACCTGCGGCGCCAGGGCCTTTTCCTCTTCTCCCATCGCAAGGCGACCCAGGGATTTCGTTTCGGTTCTCCGCGGGTCAGGCCCGAACACCTGCAGCTCTTCGGCCAGGAACTGGCGGCGCTTCTCAAGGCCGGTCTTCCCCTCGCGCAGTCCATGGACCTGATGGTCGAGCGGCAGAGAGATCCGCTCTTCAAGCGATCGCTTGGAACAGTGCGGGACCGGATCAGGTCGGGCGCCGCGTTGTCGGAATCGTTTCGTCAGGAGGGACCCCTCTACCCGCAGATGTTCTCGGCGAGCCTCGTCGCCGGCGAGCGGAGCGGCAACCTCGAGGCGGTGCTGCGGCGATTCGTTTCGTACGTGAAGCTCAATCAGGCCATCAAGAAGAAAGTCATCGCGGCATCCGTCTATCCCATGGTGCTCTTCTCCGGCATGTTCGGCCTCATGTACGTGATGCTCACCCGGGTGCTTCCCCAGTTCACCGAGTTCTATGGAAGCCTCGGGGCTCAACTGCCCCTGCCCACCCGCGTGCTCATGGGCCTGTCCGATCAGGCGCGTCAATGGAGTCTCCCGCTTCTGGCCCTCCTCGTTCTCGGCGGTTTCGCCTTCGCCTCCTGGCTGCAGGCCTCCGCGAATCGGGAGCGGTTCGACGGCTGGATTCTCAATATCCCCTTCTTCGGACCGCTGATGCGCACGTATTCCACGAGCCAGCTCGCCCGCAGTCTTTCGACCCTGCTTTCCGGCGGCCTCCCCCTGGTTCAGGCCCTCGGCGTCGCGTCCGCCTCGGTGGGGAACCGGGCGATCTCCGCTGCGGCCGCGGCCGCGGTGCCTCAGATCCAGGAAGGCAAGAGCCTGTCGTTGGCGCTCGATGCCACCGGCCATGTCGAGCCCCTCACCGTGGAGATGATCCGGGTGGGCGAGAACACGGGCGCCCTCGGCGAGATGCTGAACCAGGTCGCGGACTTCTACGACGAGGATCTCGACGTGAAGGTCCAGACCATTCTCGCGCTGGTTGAGCCCGTTCTCCTGGTCTTCATGGCCGTGGTGATCGGTTCCATGGTCCTCGCCCTCTACCTGCCGATGTTCGAGGCCTTCTCCGCGCTCCAGTCGAAAGGAGGAGGTTAGCCATGAGCGCGGTCGCCCCGCCACCCTCCTCGGCTTCTTTCGACGCGGCTTCGCTGGCCCGCGAGGAGAGCGCGGCCCGCTCGCTCGCCGACCGGCTGGGTCTGCAGTTCCACGACGTCACCTCGTTTGCTCCCGATCCGCAGATCCTTCAGAGCGTGCCCGTGGATCTCATGTTCCGGTACAACTTCCTCCCCTACCGGGAGGAGCAGGGCCGGCTCGTCCTCGTGATGGCCGATCCTTCCGACCTCAACGTCATCGACGATCTCGCGATCCTCCTCGGCCGGAGGATCCAGGCCGCGGTGGGGACGCCGTCGGCCATCGCGGAGGCCCTCAAGCGCGGGCAAGGCTCCCAGCGCGTCCTCGAGCAGGCGTCCGAATCGCTGCTCATGCAGATCGTGCGCGAGGGCGACGAGGGCGAGGTCCTCTCCGTCGATTCGATCCAGGCCCAGGACAAGTCGCCCATCGTCCGGCTCATCGATTCGGCTCTTTTCGATTCCCTTTCGCGCCGCGCCTCCGATATCCACATCGAGACCCGCGACAACGAGGTCCAGATCAAGTACCGCATCGACGGGGTCCTCCAGCCGGCCATGAAGCCGATCGCGAAGGAGCATCACGCCGAGATCATCAGCCGCATCAAGGTCATGGCCGAGCTGGACATCGCGGAGAAGCGCGTCCCCCAGGACGGTCGTTTCCGGGTTCGCCTGGGCAGCCGGCAGATCGACTTCCGCGTCTCCATCATGCCCTCGGTCCACGGGGAGGACGCGGTCATCCGCATCCTCGACAAGGAGAATCTTTCGAAGCAGTTCTCCTCCCTGCGCCTCGACATCGTGGGCTTCGAACCGAGGGAACTGTCCCGCTTCCGCCGGTTCATCCGCGAGCCCTACGGCATGGTGCTCGTCACCGGGCCCACCGGCTCGGGCAAGACCACCACTCTGTACGCGGCTCTCTCCGAGATCAGGACCGAGGAAGACAAGATCATCACCATCGAGGACCCGGTCGAGTATCAGCTTCGCGGCATCACCCAGATTCCCGTGAACGAGAAGAAGGGCCTGACCTTCGCCCGCGGCCTGCGCTCGATCCTGCGTCACGATCCCGACAAGATCATGGTGGGGGAAATCCGCGACCCCGAGACCGCGGACATCGCCATCCAGTCGGCCCTGACCGGTCACCTCGTCTTCACCACCGTCCACGCGAACAACGTGATCGACGTTCTGGGCCGGTTCCTGAACATGAAGATCGAGCCCTACAACTTCGTCTCCGCGCTCAACTGCGTGATGGCGCAACGGCTGGTGCGGACGATCTGCCAGCACTGCAAACGGTCGATCCGCGCCTCCGAGGCCCTGCTCGTGGAGTCGGGACTCGACATCGGCCAGTACGCCTCGCACGCCTTCTACGAGGGCGCCGGGTGTCTCGAATGCGGAGGCACCGGCTTCAAGGGACGCACCGCCATCTGCGAACTGCTCGATGTGACCGATCGCATCCGCGAACTCATCCTGGCGAGGCGCCCCGCCTCCGAGATCAAGAGAGCCGCCAAGGAGGAGGGCATGACTTTCCTCCGGGACTCCGCGCTCCATCGGGTGTTCGGGGGGACCACCACCCTGCAGGAGATCAACAAGGTGACGTTCGTGGAGGTGGTGTGATCGCCGGCCCGGCCACGCGGCCGCGGTCCCTGGGGGAAAGGCTCCGGCGCTTCTTCCTGGATCCGCAGGGCGCTCAGATCGCGCTCGAATTCTCATCCGTCGCCCTCGTGGGCGCCCGGGTGGAATCGAAGCGCGGGAGGGTCGAACTTCGTTCCGTGGTGAGCGAGCCCTTGAGCGAGGGAACCTTCGTCCCGACTCTCGAAGATCCGGGCTTCGTCGACAAGGAGGAGATGCGCGACGCGGCGAGGCGCGTCCTGGCGAAGATCGGCGCCACGCCCCAGGCCCGCGCCGCCCTGGTCGTGCCCGACGTGGTGGCGCGATTCCGCCTCTTCCCCCAGGATGAAGTCCGCACCGAGCCGAAGAAGCGGGACGCGGTCGTCGCCTTCCGGATGCAGAAGCTGCTCCCGTTTCCTCCCGCCGAGGTCAGGGTCATCTCGGCCTGGCCCCGCTCGACCGCGGATCCGGTCCTGGGCATCGGTTTTTCGAGCGCGGTGCTGGGCGCTTTCGAACACGTGGGCCAGGCGTTCGACCTGGACGTCGGCTCGGTCGAGACCTCGTCGATGGCGCTGCTGCGCGGACTGGAGGTCGGAGGAGACGCCCTCCTCGTCCGCCACGATCCCACCTGGCTCACCCTGACTCTGATGCGCGAGGGCTGGCCCGTGTCCATCCGCTCGTTCGACGCCACGGTGGCCCGAAGCCCGGAGGAGGTGCGGCGGGAGATCGCCTCCACCGCGGTGTTCTGGCGCGATCGCCTCTCCGGAACCGCGCTCTCCGCCGCGGTCGTCCACGCCTCGGATCCCTGGTTCGATCGTCTGGGCGCCGACCTCACCGCCGTCTTCGCCTGTCCGGTGGAAAGAGCGAAACCCCCGGCCCACCTGGTGGTTGCGGGGATGCCCACCGCGGTGGAGCGCTCGGCCACCCCGGCCCTCGCCCTGCTCGGAGCCTACTGACTCCGATGATGGCCTCGACGAATCTGGCCCTCCGGCCTTTCCGCAACGAGAGGCTCTTGTGGCTCCTGTCCGGATTTCTCTTTGGCGGCGCGCTCGTGACCTCCTTCTTTCACGGACGCTTCCTGAGCCGGCTTGTGTCCGGCGACGAGGCCAAGACCGTGCGCGCGGTCCGACAGGACGAGGCTCGGATCGCGGAGCTCGAAGAGGGCATGGCCATCGAGCCCCCCCTCAAGATCGAGGCTTCCGAGATCGCGCGGCTGCGCGCCTACAAGGAACTGGTGGACCGACGCGTGTTCCCGTGGCGTCTGCTCCTCACGGAACTGGAGGCGACCCTTGGAGACGACGTGCGGCTGGACCGGATTTCGCCCGCCAGCGCGCGCGGGGTCCGAGGCATGGTGGTCGACCTGTCGGGGGTGGCCCGGACCAAGGACGCGGCGTTCTCCCTCGCCGAAACCCTCGACCGAGCGCCGGTGTTCTCGAACGCGTCGCTCAAATCGCTCTCCGACACGGAGGAGGGGACGGAGTTCGTGATGGAGGTCGTCTTCGATCCCGAGAACCGCCCGGTCGCTCGCCCGGCGAGGGAGGGCAATCCCGCGCCCCCCCCGGAGTCGTCCCCCTCGTCCCCGACGAAGGCCGGCGCGGGAGGGACGCCATGAGCCGCCGCGCTTCCAGGAACCGGCGGCGCCTGGCCTTTCTCGGCGCGTTTGTGCTCCTCGCCAATGCCGCTCTCTTCGCGACCGTCACGTGGCCGAGGCTCAACTCTCTTCGCCGGGCCGAGAACCGGGCGAAAGAGGTATCGACGCATCGGGCCGCGCTCGAGAAGGTGTGGTCTCAGGTGACGGCGCGGAAGGCGTTGCTGGCCCGCAACCGGCAGGACATCGAGAGCCTCAGCCGCGACCACCTCAAGTACCGGACCGAGGACCTGTTCGGCGCGCAGCGCGAGATCGAGAAGCTGGCCCGCGACGCGGGACTCAAGCCCAAGAAGAGCACCTATTCCATCTCGAAAGTGAAGGACACCGATCTGGTTCGCTGCGAGGTCACCCTGCCTCTCGACGGGAGCTACGCCAATCTGACCGATTTCCTGGCCCGGATCGAGTCCGCCCGGCGCTTCATCGTGGTCGATCAGATGGCCCTCGCGCAGGAAGAGGGGGGGGCGAGGATGAACCTGAAGCTCTCGGCCATCTTCAAAGACGGAGGCGACCGTGCGACGCAGTGAGCGGGGGACGACCTTCCTCGAGGTGATCGCGGTCGCGACCATCATCGCCATCCTGGCCGCGGCCATCCTGCCCCTTTCGCGAGTGACCCGGCAGCGGCAGAAAGAGATCGAGCTGCGCCGGTCGCTTCGCGAGATCCGGACCGCCATCGATCGATTCAAGGACGGGGTCGACCGGGGCCAGATCGGCGGCACGGATGTGAAGCTCGGGAGCGACGGGTACCCGCAGTCGCTCGAAACCCTGGTCGAAGGGGTCAGCCAGGTGGGTCGTCCGGGAGCCAAGCTCAAGTTCCTCAGGCGCATTCCCGTGGATCCCTTCTCAGGGAAGGCGGAATGGGGGATGCGCTGCTATCAGGACGACCACGATTCCTCCTCGTGGTGCGGCGACAACGTTTACGATGTCTATTCCCTCGCCGAGGGAACAGCGCTCGACGGTACAAAGCTGAAGGACTGGTGATGCTTGGACTGAATTCCGCGTCTTCTGCCTCGAGAAGAAGAAACCCTTCCTCGAATGGCTTCACGCTTCTCGAACTCATCGTGGTGATCACCATCATGGGCATCCTGGTGTCGATCGCTCTGCCCAACTACCGCAATTCCGTTCTCTCCGCCCGCGAGGCCGTGCTTCGCGAAAACCTCTATCGCCTGCGCGATCTGATCGATCAGTACCAGTCAGACAAGGGAAAGTACCCGGAGACCCTCGAGGCCCTGGTCACGGACGGGTATCTCCGCAAGATCCCGCCCGATCCCATCTCCCAGGCGCCCTGGGTTGAGATCCCCCCCGAGGCCGATTCGACGAGCGGTGAAGCGCTCACGGGCGTCTTCGACATCAGGAGCGCTTCCAGTCAGGCCGGATTGAACGGCGTGCCCTACAACGAATGGTGATGGGGCGGAAGGAGCTTTTCGCCGCGCTGCTCTTCCTCGTCATGGTGGGCCTGGCCTGGAACGCCTTCTTTCGCTCCGGCGACACGCCCGAGAAGGCGGCCCTCCGGCTCGAGGCGGGGTTGGAGGTTCCGGCCATCGGTCTCGACAGGCTGGGCCGGCGCGATGCGGGCGCGGCCCGCCCAACACGCGATGTCTTCAAGTTCGGTCGCGAGTCGCGCGCCGATCTCAATCCCGTCCCGACGCCGGTGATCCGGCTTTCCCCATTGCCTTCTTCGACGCCGTTCCCGACCCCCGAGGCCGAGCCCACTCCCACTCCCTGGCCCACCCTGAATGTGACTCTCATCGGGATCGTCGATAATGGGACGGGCCGGAAGATCGCCTCCTTCGTCAAAGATGGAGAGATACTCCTCGTCGGTCAGCCGGGGCAGGTGCTGGGCAACGCGTTTCGCGTCGTCCGCATCGGCTCCGAGTCGGCGGAAATCGAGGAACTGGGGTCGGGAAGGACCCGGCGCCTGCCCCTGAAGACGAACTAATCGAGGAAAGTTGAAGACCAGATTGAACCCCGAACGAAGCCGGCGCCGCGGAGCATCGACCCTGGTGGTCGCGGTGGCGCTCGCCGTCTTCTCCTCCGCCTGCGCCTCGAGCAGCGCCTATCGGAGCGGGCAGAGCTTCTCCGAAAAGGGCGACTGGGATCTCGCGGTGGCCCGGTTCACCAAGGCCCTCAACGCGTCACCGAAGAACCTCAAGTACAAGATCGCGCTCGAGAACGCGAAGATCCAGGCCAGTCGCTACCACACCGAGAAGGCCAGGAAGCAACTCCAGGCTGGAAATCTCGAGAAGGCGAAGGAGGAGTACGGGATCGCGGTCGCCTATGACGAGTCCAATCGGGCCGCGGCCGAAGACATGGCCATGGTCCAGGCCCGGATCGAGAAGCTCGCGGCCGAGAAACGACAGGCGAAGGACCTGGCCGCACGCCGCCCCGCCGATGCGACCCTGCCCGTGCCCCTGCTCTCGCCGCGCTCCCCCGTGCCGATCAAACTCAACATGACGGCGGGACTGGACAAGGTCTACCAGACCCTGGGAACCCTGGCCGGGGTCAACGTGGTCTTCGATCCGGACCTGCAGGGCAAGGACAAGGTCATTTCCGCCAACCTGAGCGGTGTGACCTTCCAGGAGGCCCTCGATCAGATCGGCCTCGTGAACAAGAAGGCCTACCGGGTTCTCGACCGCAACACCATCCTGATCTTCGACGACACCAACGCCCAGACCCGCCAGCGCTGGGACGACCAGGTGATGCGCACCTTCTATCTCGAAAATGTCGATGCGAAGGACCTCGAGGCCGCCCTGCGCACCGCGCTCGGCGCCCAGACCAAGGTGGCGAAGAACGACGCCACCAACTCCATCACCGTGATCGCGACCCTCGATGAGATGGCGCTCGCCGACCGCTTCTTGAGGTCGAACGACAAGCCCAAGGGCGAGATCCTGGTGGAGGTCGAGATCATGGAGGTGAATCGCACCAAGGCGAAGGAGTACGGCCTCCAGCTCTCCAACTATCAGGTCGGGGCCGAACTCCGGCCCACCGGCAACGACAACGAGGTGTCGGGGGGACTGACGAACCTGCGGGCCATCTTCCTTTCTTCCCTCAACGCCTCCGACTGGGTGGTTCAGATTCCCTCCGCGATTTTCGCGAAATTCCTCCAGGACGACACCATGGTGAAGATCCTTTCCTCGCCCAAGGTCCGGGCCTTCGAGGGCAAGAAGGCGACCTTCAACGTGGGAACGGACATTCCCATCCCCCAGTTCTATCCAGGGTACGCCAACCAGGCCACCGGGGGGAACACCGTCGGATTCGGGGGGACCACCAGCGCCCAGTACAAGACCGTGGGCGTCAATCTCGAGATCGACAAGACCAAGGTGACCGCGAACGACGAGATCACCATGGAGTTCAAGGCCGAGTTCTCGGCGCTTGGCGAGGACAAGGTCTTCGGCACGGGCGCTACCGCGGTCAACTACCCGACCTTCCTCACCCGCAAGCTGGAGAACACCCTCCGTCTCAACGACGGAGTCACCGCGGTCATCGGCGGCCTTCTCCAGGGCCGGGAGGCCCGGAGCCTCAAGGGGATCATTGGCCTTGATTCGATTCCCCTCATCAACAAGCTCGTGGGCGGCCACGCCTCATCGGACCAGGAGATCGAGATCCTCATTTCGCTGACCCCTCACATTCTCCGCGCGCCGAACGTCCTCGCCGAAGACGTCGAGCCCCTCTATCTGGGGTTGCGCAACAACCTCAAGATCCCGGGTGTGCGTCCGCTCTTCGGCCCCGAGGAAGTGGAGCCCGAGCCCGCACCCGCACCCGCACCCACGCCCACGCCCACGCCCACGGCGATGACATCTTCGGCGCCCGAGAGCGCGGCGTCGCCGGGCGCGGCCCTTGACCCAGGCGTCGCCGCGCGCGCCGCGTCTCCCCCGGTCGCGACACCGGCGGCACCCGAGGCCGCGACCCCGCCGCCCGCGGGCGGCCCGCTCGCTTCCCGTTCCGCCTGGGACCGCACCGAGGTCAGGATGAAGGTCGGCGAGGTTCAGCGCGTGGCCGTGAACCTGTTCAATGCTCGCTCCCTCAAGGACGTCAGCATCACCGTGCGCGCGGACTCGGCTGCCGTCGAGTTCGTGGAGATGGTCGCGGGGCAGCTCCTGTCCATCGACGGCGCCCAGGTCCTGGCCGAGCGACAGCTCGAAGGCTCGCGGGCCTCGGCCCAGTTCAGGCGACAAACGCCTCTCGCGGGCGGAACGGGGACGGTGGCGCTCGTCGGCTTTCGGGCCACGCGTCCGGGGGAGGTGACGATCTTCGCGGAGAGTCTTTCCCTGAGCTCCGGCGTGACCCCGAGCCCGGTTCCCCTCGCCGGAGCCGTTCGTGTTACGGTGACCCCATGACCCGTGGTATCGGCAGCAACACCGCGGCCCGCATGGTCGCACTCGTCTTCGTGGGGCTGGTGTTCGCGTCGTGCGGCCAGGCCATCCTGAGCGCGCCCGACGGCACCACCCTCCAGATCTTCGTGAATCCCTCGTTCATCGACTTGAACGGTGACAAAGCCGTGGTTTCGGTTCTGGCCGTCGAGAAGGCAGGCACGCCCGTGCCGGACGGCACGGTCATCCAGTTCTTCACCACGCTCGGGAAGATCGATGAGCAGGCAAAAACCAATGACGGTGTCGCCAGGGTCAACCTGATCTCCGATGCTCGGAACGGAACCGCAGTCGTGACAGCGACGTCGGGTGCCGTGAGTGTCAAGTCGGATAGCGTCGTGATCGGGGCGCCGCGGGTCAGCCTGGTGAAGACGCAGGCCATCGACCCGACCATCGACCTGAGGCAGGGCCGGTCAACCGCATCGATCGCGGCCAGGGTTCTCGACGACAAAGGGAACCCGATCCCGGGGATCATCGTTCGCTTCACGGTCACGAACAATCCCGCGACCGATCGTCTGCTCGACGGATCGGACCGCACGACCAACAACAACGGCGACGCCACGAACCGGGTTCAGACCAGCCGGACCACGGCGGGCACGATCACCGTCAAGGTCGAAGTGCTGGCCCCGTTCACGGGCACGGCCGCGGACATCACGATTCAGGTCCTGGCCGCTCCGTAGCCAAAGGTCGTGAGAAACGCGTTCCTCGCCGCCGTCCTGACCTGGGGCCTGAGCCCCGGCGCCGTGTCCGCGGACACTCTCTACCTCCGTTCGGGCAAGACCCTGAAGATCGACGCGCTTTCCTGCAATCCCGCCGCGTGCGTCGCGACCCTCAAGGGCGGTGAAATCGAAGTCCGTGCGATCGATGTCCTCCGCGTTGAGCCCGACGAAGAGGTCGATGTCGAGCCGGTGGCCCCTATGCCCGGAGGTGTTGCCGATTCCAGGCCGCGAACCGTCGAGCAGCTCGTGGCGGATGCCGCCCACAAGTACGCGCTCCCGCGGTCCCTGGTCCGCGCGGTGGCACGCGCCGAATCGGCCCTCGATCCGGCCGCGGTCTCACCGCGGGGCGCGCAAGGCGTGATGCAACTCATGCCCGGCACCGCCCGGGAGCTCGGCGTCGACAACGTCTTCGACCCGGCCCAGAACATCGACGCGGGCGCTCGCCGGTTGCGCCAGCTCCTCGAGAAGTACGACGGGCGCGTGGCCGAGGCCCTGGCCGCCTACAACGCGGGCGCGGGTGCGGTGACGAGGCACCGCGGGGTTCCCCCCTATCGAGAGACCCGCGGATACATTCGCAAGGTGGTGAAGGACTTCGAGGCGTCGGAGAAGTCGGAGACCGCCCCGGAAGCACCCGGGAAGAAGCCGTGAGTCCGGCGGGTCAAGGACGGACGCGCCCAGGAAGCGAGTCGGGCTTCTCCATGCCGGCGCTCCTGGCCATGATCGCGATCATGACCTTCGCCCTCATGCTCGCCATGCCCTCCTGGCGCTACATCGTCAAGGATGACAAGGAACAGGAGCTGATCTTCCGGGGGCGACAGATCTCGGCGGCCGTCGCGCGGTTCCAGCGAAAGAACGGCAACGCCCTTCCCACCTCTTTCGATCAGTTGGTGAAGGGCAGGTTCCTCCGCAAGGCCTACAAGGATCCGATGACCGCAAGCGGCCAGTGGCGGATCGTCCGTCCCGGTGAAGTGCTTCCGGGCCGGCCGGGCGTGCCGCCGGGTGGTCCGGGTCGGCCCGCGCCCGTACCGAGCCCCACCCCCCAGCCGACTCCGCTCTTCGGGGGCAACTCGGGTGCTCCCGCCGGGCCGATCGCGGGGGTCGTGAGCCTCTCGAAGGAAACCGGCCTTCGTCTCGTGAACGGGAACTCGGCCTATAACCAGTGGGTCTTCGCCCCGAACGTCCCCTTCATCATCGGCGGCCAGTCCGTCGCCGCAGGGGGGCCGCCCCGAGCGCCCAACCAGGCCCCGCCCCAGGGCGGAGGCCAGCGGGCCCCCGATCTCGAGATGCCCCGGGTGTCACGGTAGCGGCGAAGGAGAAGGGCGCGGGCCGAACGGGCTGCCTAACGGCCGCGGAGCGAATGGAGAAGGCGGGAAGGGCGGGCTCTGAGCGCCCGGGGCGGCTCTCGCAGGAACGGCCGTCGCGGGGGCGGGCGTCGGTTGCGGTGTCGCTTCCGGTTCGGCATCGGCCGGTTCGTCGTCGACCACGGGCAGGTCGCTCCTGGTTGCGCGTGGCGGCGTGAAGGGCTGAGGCCGCGCGAGGGCTGCCGGCGATCCTTGTGCCCCACCGGGCTTTTGCTGGACGCCGAGCACCATGAGAGACGTGACCTTCTTTCCGCTGAGATCGAACAACACCGCGTAGTTGAGATTCTGTCCGTCGATGAGACGGAAGAGGGTCTGAGCCACGGTGGGGGTGTCGATCTCGGCGTTGTAGAGCATCGCGCTCGGTCGGACGCCTTCGTAGGTCACCTTGAAGCCGGCCGCGCGCGCGAGGGCGTCGATCGCCTCCGACAGTGACGCCTGCGTCACTTTGATCTTTGCTCCCGCGGCGCCGACCGTGACCACGGGCGGAGCGGCCAGGACCGAGCCGTGAAGCGGCCCGACCATCGCGGCCAGACCGAGGGCCGGGAGCAGGCCGCGTCGCAGGAGACCCCGAGACCTCATGCGGGACACTAGCGCCGTGAGTCGTTCGCGGCCCGCTGGGTGAGAGGCTTGGGAGGCAACCGGGCGAGGGAGGTCTGCGCCTGTTCCTGGAATGCCGGGCGATCTTCCGCGCGCAGGGGTTCGGCGGGCGGGCTCTGGATGCGCATGGGGTCGGCCCAGGCCCCGTTCCTCATGATGCCGTAGTGCAGATGCGGGCCGGTGGCGAGACCGGTGGCGCCCACCAGGCCCACGAGGTCGCTCTGCGAGACGCGCTGGCCCGCGCGCACCAGGATCCTCGACAGGTGGCCGTAGTAGCTGGTGTACCCGTTCGCATGGCGGATCGCGACCAGGTTTCCATAGCCGCTCTGGAAGCTTGCGGCGGTGACGGTGCCGTGACCGATGGCGTGCACCGGCGTGCCGTAGGTGGCGGCGAGGTCCGTGCCGTTGTGCGCGCGCGTGACCTGCAGGACCGGATGGAAGCGGGCCGAGGAAAAGCCGGAACTCACCCGGGTGAATCGCAGAGGTGATTTCAGGAATGCTTTCTTGAGCGGCTCGCCCGAGGGCTCGTAGTACGCGGCGGTTCCGTCCCGGCCTTCGAAGCGGACGGCGCGAAGGGTCCGGCCGGAGTTCACGAATTCCGCCGCGAGGATCTTCCCGTAACGTCGGAGTTCGCCGTCGAGATAGAACTTCTCGACCGCCACCCGGAAGGTGTCACCTGCTTGGATCGCGGTGTTGAAGTCGATATCCCAGGCGAAGATCTCCGAGAGTCCCACCGCGAGTTCATCTTTTTCGCCGATCTCGTCGATGGTTTCGAAGAGACTGGACCTGATCACGCCGGCGGCGGTTCCCACCCGCACCTCGTACTCACGGGACGCGATGTCCGAGTGGAGACCATCGTTCCGTTTCGAGACGCGCAGGGTTCGCAGTTCGTCGATGGCGTAAGCGAACGTACGCAGTTTCCCATCCTCGCCGAGCGATACCCGGAAGGGCTGGCCGGGGCGGACGTCCTTGAGGTCATAGCTCGGCCGGGCGGTCTCCACCAGATCGTGGATCTCGCGATCGCTGATGACGCGCGAGAGAGCGGCGGCGAGCGTCTTCCCGCGCTCGATCTGACCGCGCACCACCGAGAACCTCGGCGCGATCGCCGCCATGGCGACCGACTCGACACCCCCCAGGAAAGGGGAGGCGTCGATGGGCAGCACGGCGAGGCCGGTTGCCATCACGAGGCAGAAAAAGAGTTTCCTCAGGGTCTTAGCGTCCTTAGCCGAAAATTATAGGCCCGTCTGTGCGGTGCACCGCAATGCGGCAAGGCGAAAGCAGCCCTGATCCAATAAAATAGAAGGAATGAACGCCTCGGCCGTGGCCGTCCCTTCCGTGCTCGAAACCTTCCCCATGAACGACTCTTCGCTCGAGTCGATCCGCGCGAAGGTGCTCGCGGGCCAGCGCCTCTCCTTCGATGACGGGGTGGCGCTCTATCGTACCCACGACCTGCTCGGCCTCGGTCGCCTGGCCAACCACGTGCGCGAGGCCAAGCACGGCGATGTCGCCTACTTCGTCTGCAACACCCATATCAACCACACCAACGTGTGCGCCGCCACCTGCGACTTCTGCGCGTTCGCGGCGAAAACCGGCGAGCCCCGCGCCTACACGATGTCTCTCGACCAGGTGTTCGCGGATGTGGCGAAGCAGCCCAAAGCCTGCCGCGAGGTCCACATCGTGGGCGGCCTCCATCCTGACCTGCCCTTCCAGTACTTCACCGACATGCTGAAAGGGATCAAACGGATCCGCCCGGACATCCACGTGAAGGCCTTCACCGCGGTCGAAATCTTCTTCTTCTCGAAGCTCTACAAGAAGTCGGTCACCGAGATCCTTCAGACCCTCAAGGACGCGGGGATGGATTCCATGCCCGGCGGGGGAGCGGAGATCTTCAACAAGGAGACCCGCAACAAGATCATCAAGGGCAAGGCCACGGGAGAGCAGTGGCTCGAGGTCGCCCGCCAGGCGCACAAGCTCGGCATCCCCAGCAACTGCACGATGCTCTACGGCCACATCGAAACCATCGAAGACCGCGTCGACCATCTGATCCGCCTGCGCGAACTCCAGGACGAGACGAACGGCTTCGTCACCTTCATCCCCCTCGCCTTCCAGCCGTGGGAAGCGCCATCCATGAAGCTGCCCGAAACCACGGGCTTCGAGGACCTGAAGGCGATCGCGGTGGCGCGGCTGATGCTCGACAACATCCCGCACATCAAGTCCTACTGGATCATGATCGGTCCGCGGGTGGCCCAGATCGGCCTTTCCTTCGGAGCCGACGACCTCGACGGCACGGTCACCGAAGAGAAGGTGGCCCACGACGCGGGCGCGCCCACCTCTCAGTCGCTGTCCGTCGATGAGCTTTGCCGCCTGATCCGGGAAGCCGGCCGTCGCCCGGTGGAGCGCGACACCGTCTTCAACACCATCAAGGAGTGGTAGGCGGGGTCGGGGTCACGCTCGGGAAGGGCGCCGGCTTGAGCGCCACCCAGGGCAGCACCCCGCGGGCGAGGATGTTGCTCGCGATATAGCGGGTCTGGTCGATGGCCAGCGACACGAAGAAGGCCTGCGGGGCCGATCCCTCGGTGGCCTTGATCCGCTTCTGCGCCTCCTCGGACCAGGAGAGAACCGCCGCGCGGTCGTTTCGGCGGGTGGCGTCCAGCATCTGCGCGTACGCCTCGGTGTAGCCGAAGCCCGTGCGCGCGAACGCCACCCGGGCCCGGACCTTTTCACGGTCGCTCTTCGCCAGGGCCTCGGCCTGCTTCAGGAGCAGATCCGCCTCGGATACCAGGGCGGGCGTGAACATCGACTGCCAGGCGTAGCCGCGATCTCCGGCGGCGGAGGTCTGCTGCATCGCGTCCTCGAAGAGGTCGAAGTAGCGGCGCATGGGATCCCGGGCCTTTCCGTAGAACCTCCAGAAATATTCCCCGAGGAGGGCGTCGACGTCGCGGGCCGGGTCTTCCACGAGCTTCGCGGCCACGTAGAAGTTGATCCCCTGAGTGGCCCAGTTCTGCTGGGTTTCGCTGATGAACCGCTCGACCCCGAGTTTCCTGAAGAGGGGAATGTCGCGGCGGATGGAATGGACGATGGGCCAGGGGGTGAAAGCGAAGAAGTGCCCGTAGTACTCGTAGACCCCCACGTGTCTGGTGAGCGCGAGCCAGCCCTTGAGGTAGCCCAGGAACTCGCGGTTCGCCGGGCATGAGGGATCGTCGATCGCGTGCACGTGACAGAACGCCCAGGGCTGGTGGGTGAGCGCGGTCTCGTAGTTCGGCTTCGGTTTCGCCTTCCGGGGAGGCACGGTGTGCTCCGCGTAGGCGTAGATGCCGACCCGTTTGCCCGGATCGGTCTTCTCGAGCTCGGTCAGCACCTCGTTGGCATAGTGAACGAACCGGTCGGCGAGGCTGCCGTCGGTGACGCCGTAGAGCGCGTCGATCTTCCGGCATCGGTCGCATTCGCACCAGCCGTTGCCGTCGTTGGGGCTGATGGAGAAGAGCGGCGCTTCGGGATTGTCCTTGAAGTAGCGGCGCGCCGCTTCCACCGTGACCTTCACCACCTCGGGGTTGCCCGTGCACAACTGGGTGCTGTACCCGCGTTTGCCGCCGACCATCGCGAACATCTCGGGGTTCTTGTCGAAGGTTTCCTTCGAGTACCGGTAGATGTTGTACCAGTTGTGGCCGAAGCTCACCGCCTTGCCCACGCGGACGCGCGAACGCAGTTCCCAGTCTTCCGCGCCCGGGCTCCCCGCCCAGGTGAAGCCGCTGACCGAGGGGAAGGCGGGGTTCTTCACGACGCTCAGTTCCGGGACCAGGATCGTCTTCGCGGGGAGGATGTCCTCACCGAGGTCCGTGGGCATGAACCAGCGCACGCCGAGCACCCGCTCGATGAAGTCGTAGACGCCGTAGAGCGTCCCTCGCGGCGAGCCGCCCATGATGGTGATCATCCGGCCGCTGCTCTGGATCGTGTATCCGTCCTGGTGCACGATCTGGCGGGACGGGTCTCCCGAGGGGGCGATGCCCAGAGGCGTCACGGCCAGGCGGATCTCCACGCGCTCCGTTCGCGGCGCATCGTCGGTGCGAATCGCGAGTTCCGCTCCGGACGTCTTCAGAACGTAGGTCTGCAGTTCCTTCGCCGCGCGCATGACCTCCACCGGCGCGCTCGCGGGGACGATGATGCTGGCTCCCGCGTGGCCGTCCGCGACGATCGCCTCCGTGCAGGCCTGAAGGAGAAGAGCCATGACTCCCACGAGGCCGAGCCGGAGGATGCGGGAGAGTTCAAGCATGCGCGTGGTTACACGATAACTCCCGGGTGACCGCCGGCTACTCGCGCCCGGTGTACCGCCGCGGAACGCGGGGGCCGACGCCGGTGAGGATCTGCCAGGCGTTGGTACCCGCCCATTCGGCGAGGTTCCAGGCGGTGGGAGCGTCCCCGAACACCGTCACTTCGTCGCCGGCTGCAAGCGCCGGGGCGCGGGTGGCATCGAGCGTGGTGAGATCCATGCAGACCGTTCCCGCCACGGGAAGCGCGTTGCCGCCGTGCCGGAGCGAGCCCTTCGTCCGCATGGCGTCGGTCCTCGGTATGCCGTCCGCGTAGCCCGCGTTGATGGTGGCGATGAGGGTGTCCTCGCCGGCCACGAACTTCCCGCCGTAGCTCACCTTCGTGCCCGCGCTCACCTTCTTCACCAGGGCCACGCGCGCGCGCAGCTCCATGGCGGGCTTGACCGCGATCGCCGGCGAGAGCGGTCGGGGGGCTATTCCATAGAGAAGGAGCCCGGGCCGGACGGCGGTGTGGGTACGCCTCACAAACGCCATCCCCGCGCTGTTGGCGGCGTGGATCAGCGAGGGCCTCACCCCCAGGGTCTCGAGACGCATGATCGCCTCGTCGAAGAGATCGAGCTGTCGCGCGGTGGCGATCTCGTCCTCGTCGGCCGAGGCCAGATGGGTCATGAGACCCTCGATCCGGATCCCCTCCGCGTCCTCCAGTCGATGGATCGCGGGCTCGATCTCCGGCACCGGGAATCCCAACCTGGACATGCCGGTGTCGACCTTGACGTGGACGGCCAGAGGCGCCCGATCTTCGTCGTGCGGGAGCGCGGCGAGCGCGCTCACCTGCTCGCGGGTGGAGACCACCGGAGTGAGGCCGAACCGTTGGAGCGCTTCGAGTTGCCCGGGCGCGAACCCGGCGAGCACCAGGACCGGCGTGGTGATGCCGGCCTCCCGCAAGGTGATGCCTTCGTCCACGTAGGCGACCGCGAACATGGTGATCCCGAGCGGGTCGAGGGCGCGGGCCACCTCGATCGCTCCGTGTCCGTACGCGTTCGCCTTCAACACGGGAATGACCGCGCGCGCGCCGGCATGGCTGCGGAGGGCCTTGAAGTTGTCGCGGATCCGGTCGAGGTTCACCCACGCGGCGGCGGGGTGGTGTGATGCCAGGGCCTCGCTCATCCGCGTGTGAAGGGGGGCTTGGCTCAGTAGCCCGAGTCGCCGCCGCTGAATCCCGAGGAGTAGTCCTCGGGGGCCCGGTTCTCGAACCGCGTGAACTCGCGCAGGAAGACCAGGTTCACGGTGTCGGTGGGGCCGTTGCGCTGCTTGGCGACGATGAGTTCGGCGGAGCCCCGGTTTTCCTCGGTGGGTTTGTAGACGGAGTCGCGGTAGATGAACATGACCACGTCCGCGTCCTGCTCGATGGCGCCCGATTCGCGCAGGTCCGAGAGCTGGGGCCTTCGGTCGGTGCGGGCTTCCGGCGCGCGCGAGAGCTGGGAAAGCGCCAGCACCGGGACCTCGAGTTCCTTGGCGAGACCCTTGAGCGAGCGGCTGATCGCGGAGATCTCCTGCTGCCGGTTCTCGACACGTCCCCCCGAGCCCATGAGCTGGAGATAATCCACCACGATGAGCCCGAGCCCGTGCTCGGCCTTGAGGCGCCGGCACTTGGCGCGGAGTTCGAGGGGAGTCAGGAACGAGGCGTCATCGATGAAGAGGGGCAGCTTGTGGAGTTCGGCCCAGGCGGTGGTGAGCTTGCCCCAGTCGGAGTCGCGCAGCTGGCCGCGCGTCACCAGGCCCGACTCGATGCGCGCTTCCGCGAAGATGAGGCGTTTGACCAGCTGCTCCTTCGACATTTCGAGGGAGAAGATGGCCACGGGCTCGGCGGTGGCCTGGGCGGCGGTGCGCGCGATGTTCAGGGCGAACGAGGTCTTGCCCATGGCGGGCCGGGCGGCGAGGATGATGAGGTCGCCCTTCTGGAAACCGCTGGTCATCCGATCGAGGTCGACGAAACCGGTGGGAACGCCGGTGATCGAATCCTTCGACTGCGACAGCTTCTCGATCGCCTCGAACGTGGTCTTGATGAAGTCCTTGACCGGAACGAGGCCCGCCCGGATCTTCCGTTCCGCGATCGCGAAGATGGCCTGCTCGGCGCGGTCGAGGATGGAGTCGGCCGAGTCCTGGGCATCGTTTGCTTCCTGGGCGATGCGCGCGGACGCGTGGATCAGGTTCCGCAGGACGGAGGCCTCGCGGATGATCCGGCTCCAGGGAAGCACATTCTCGAGCCGGGGAACCCCTTCGACCAGGCCGGCAAGGTAGGCGACGCCGCCCGCGGCATCGAGGCTCTGGGTGCGGGTGAGCTCGTTCTTGAGGGTGACCAGGTCGATGGGCTCGCTCTTCTCCGCGAGGGTCGCCATGGCCTCGAAGATCCGCCGGTGCGCGTCGCGGTAGAAGTCGTCCCGGGTGAGGATCTCCGCGGCGGAGTTGAACGCCTGGTTGTCGACCAGGATCGCGCCGAGGACGGTGCGCTCGGCGTCGGCGTTATGCGGAAGCGAGCGTTCCCCCGTTGCCCCCGGGGGCGCGCTCCCGCTCGAAAACGCCGTGGTCGCCATGGTCGAGGCCTCTTCTCTCAATGAGGGCGCCCATCGGGGCGCCCATCATCCGAGAGGAGCCTACGCTTCCTTGGTGACGAGGAGGCGGATGGAGGTCTCGACTTCCGGATGGAGGCGGACCTTGACCGTGTGCTCGCCGAGCTTCTTGATGGGCTCTTCGAGCGACAACTTGCGCTTCTCGACCTCGAAGCCCTTGGCCTTGAGGAGATCGGCGATGTCGTTCGAGGTCACGGACCCGTAGAGGTTGTCGCCCTCGGCCACGCGCCGCGGCACCACGAAGCGCATGCCGTCGATCTTCTTGCCGAGTTCCTCGAAGACCGCCTTCTCCTTGGCGGCCTTGATCGCGTTGTCCTTGCGCTCCTTCTCGATGCGCGCCTTGTTCTGGGGGGTGACCGCGAGGGCCTTGCCGTGGGGGAGAAGGAAATTGCGGGCGTACCCTTCGGCCACCTTGACGACATCGCCACGGCGTCCGAGGGATTCCCAGTCTTCGCGAAGAATGACTTCCATTGTCTTTGTTACCTCAAGAGTGAATTTACAGAAAAGTCTAGGGGGCGGCCGGGGTTTCGACGCTGGTGAACCGGCCGCGAAAATCGAACCACTGGTCGAACAGACCGAGGAGAGAAAGCAGGATCGCCCAGGGGCCCAAAAGGGAGGTCACCAGGAACATCGCCCGCATCAGTTCGCTCGGGAAAAGGCGAGCGAGGGCGAAGCTCAGGACGGACAGGCCCTGGAGCAGGAACAGGAACAGGGTGACCACCAGGCCATTCCAGCCGATCTGCTGCGCGGCGGGCAGCAGCAGGAGGGCGCCCGAGGCCACGAAGGCCACGACCAGGGACAGGGGCCAGCGGAGAGTCTGCAACTCGCCCTTCGGGAAAGCGCCGTCGCTTCTTTTCTGCACGAGTCGTCCGAGGGCGATGGCATTGAGGGCGACGATGGTCATGGCCGAAATGACGGAGAGCGCCGGGTAGAGGGCCACGATGCCGGTCCGCACCCTCTCGATGGCGGCTTTGGCCTCGGCGGGTTCCAGCTCGGCCTGGGCCGCCCACTGGTCGAAGGAAGCCTGGACCTGGGGGGTGCGGAGGGTGGCTTCGATCGGGGCCGTTCCCTCCGCCAGGCCCGCGAGGAGCGCTTCGAGGGAGAGGACCACGAGGCCGGCCACGGCGGCCGCGATGAGGCTCCGGCGGCGGGCCAGCACTTCCCCCGCCACCAGGGCCCACAGGCCGAAGAGGAGGGTGAAACCGATGGCGTTTTCAGGGGATTCGATCACGGAGATGAGCAGGAGTGCGGTGGCGAGGGCGATGAAGGCGTGCAGCAGGCGTCCGGAAATCCGCACGGTCAGGAGAGGCGCCGCGGAGAAGAGGCCGGCGATGCCCAAAGGAAGGGCGAGAAAAGGAGCGCCCTGCGCGAGCCGGGGCAGGAGAAAGAGGACTCCGGCCATCGAGCCCGCGAGAAGGGCGAGCAGGGTGGGCGACGGCGAGGACGCAGGGACGTTCAAGCTCGGTTACCGGGCAGTGGAACGTCCCTGGTCAACGCTCGTCGCGATCGAAGGTCGCGCTACTCGGTCGAGTACGGAATGAGCGCCATCTGACGCGCCCGCAGGATCGCGGTGCGGACCTTGCGCTGACAGGGCGCGCAGGTTCCGAACATGCGGCGGGGCAGGATCTTGGCGCGTTCCGGGATGAAGGCGAGGAGGAGCTTGGTGTTCTTGTAGTCGACGTAGTCGACCTTCTCCGAACAGAGCTTGCAGGTCTTGCGCCTTCGGAAGAAACCGCCCTTGCCCCCGCCCTTTTCCTTGTCCTTGCGCTCACCGCGTTCGCCGCGCTCGCCACCGGGGCCACGGCCTTCGCCGCTGCGGCCTCTGAATTCAGGGGTTTCCATGTCGCTCATTGCGCACCTCCCTCGAAGGCCCGGTCTTTCTCACGGACGCTCGCGCGCCGCGTCGACTCCTTCTTGCCTCGGATCGTCTTCTTGCGGTCGGCCTTCTTCATTTCCGCGTCGATGCGGATGGCCAGGAAGCGCAGGATGCCGTCGGTCACGCGCATGCGGCGCTCGACTTCGCTGATCGAGCTGCCCGGCGCGTTCGCGATCATCAGCACGTAGCTGCCTTCGCGGTTCTTGCCGATGGGGTAGGCGAGGCGCTTCTTGCCCCACTTCTCCACCTTCTCGACCGTGCCGTTTTCCTTTTCGATGAAGCCCTTGACCGTGGCGGTCAGGGTATCGACTTCGGGTTCACCGAGATTCTGTTCAGCGATGAACAGAATCTCATACTGTCTTTGACTCACGTGTTTCTGATCTCCTTATGGATCAAGTGAAGAGAGCTGCTTTTGCGTCTGGCTACTTGCAGCAAGGAGTGTCTGTTTTTGGTGCGGCCGGCGATTCTACCCGAGAACGTCGCCGCGGGCGCTACTCGGGCTGGCCCTTTGCCCCGTTGAAGTTGTTCATGGCCGCTTCCACCCCAAGCTCGACGATCGCGGAGATCGCGTCCGCGGCCCGGGAGACCATCTCCTGGACCCTCAAGACCTCGGAGTCGGTGAAGTCCGAGAGGACATAGCCCGCGAGGTCGAGGACGGGTTCGGAGGAGCCGATGCCGAAGCGAAGCCTCGGAAACTCCTCCGAGCCGATCGACTCGATGATGGAGCGAAGCCCGTTCTGGCCGCCGTGAGAACCGCGCGCCCGGATCCGGATCGAACCGAGGGGCAGGGCCACGTCGTCGGAGATGACGACCAGGCGGTCGGGCTCGGCATTGAAATGGCGGAGAGTCGCCTCGACCACCGGGCCGGAGCGGTTCATGAAGCTTTGCGGCTTCACCAGCACCACCCGCTCGCCCGCGATCTCGGTCTTCACCGCCCAGGCGTCGTCGATGCGTTCGACAGCACCTGGAGGCAGCCGCTGCGCCAGTTCGTCGACCACCATGAACCCGGCGTTGTGCCGGGTTCGCCGGTACTTCTCGCCGGGATTTCCGAGGCCAACGATCAGGCGCATGGGCCGCCTATTTCTTGTCTTTCTTGACGTCCTTTCCTGCGGGGGCGGCGGGGGCCGCCGCCTTGCCAGGAGCAGCCTTCGCCGCGGCAGCGGCCTCGGCCTCGGTCGGAGCCTTGCCCTTCTTCGCGACCTCGGGTTCGGCGACCACCGCAGCGCCTTCCGCGGGAGCGGCGGCAGCTTCCTCTTCGTGCTTGGTGACGACCTGCGCCACGATGAGGTCGCCGTCGGTCAGAGCCCTGACCTTGGGCGGCATGGGAACTGCGGCCACGCGGACTTCGCCGTTGATCTCCATGGCCGAGATGTCCACCAGGAACTTCTTGGGGATGTCGAGGGGCAGGCAGGAGACCAGGATTTCGCGGGTAATGAATTCCAGCATCCCGCCGTGGGTCTTGACCCCCACGGGCACGCCCTGCAGCTCGATGTGAACCTTGACCTGGATCGGCTTGTCGAGAGCGACCTCGTAGAAGTCCGCGTGAAGGAACTCGGGCCGCACCGGGTGGACCTGGTAATCCTTCAAGATGACCTTGCGCTTCTTACCGTCCATCTCGAGATCGACGAGGGTGTTCTCGGCGGCGCCGGTCTTGAAGACCACCGCAAGCTCGCGCGGGGAGACGCTGACCGACACGTTCTCCTTGCCCGGAGCGTAAACGACGGCGGGGATCCGGCCACGGGCCCGGAGGCGCTTGGCTTCATTCTTTCCGCGCTGCGGGCGGGCTTCGGCGGTGACTACGATGTCTGACATGGCTTGCTGGTCTTCAAATTCTAGGGACACTGTCCTCTAAAACCACCTTTATGGAGGGGTTTGGAGGCGGCGTCAAATGAAGAGGCTCGTGACGGACGCTTCTTCGTGGATATTCTGGATGGCCTTGCCCATCAGCTCTCCGATGGGCAGAACGACAATCTTATCTGATTTTCTGTCCGGTCTCTCCTCGATGGAGTCCGTGACGATCAATTGGGAGATCGGGCTGGCATTGATGTTCTTGACCGCGTTTCCGGAAAGGACGGCGTGGGAGGCGGAGGCGAGGATCTTTCCCGCTCCCGCTTCGGTCAGGGCCTCCGCGACCTTGCACAGGGTTCCCGCGGTGTCGACGAGGTCGTCGACGATGAGGACGGTCTTTCCCGACACGTCGCCGATGACGTTGTGCACCTCCGCCACGTTCGCGGTCTCCCGCCGCTTGTCCACGATGGCGAGGCTCGCGCCGAGGCGCTTGGCGTAGGCGCGCGCGCGCTCGACTCCGCCCGCGTCGGGGGAGACGACGCAGAGATCCGTAAGGCCCATCTGGGCCACGTGGTCGATGATCACGGGCGCCGCGAAGAGGTGATCGACGGGCACGTCGAAGAAACCCTGGATCTGGGAGGCGTGGAGATCCATGGTGAGCACCCGGTTGCAGCCCGCGGTGGAGATGAGGTTCGCCACGAGCTTCGCCGAGATGGGGACGCGCGGACGGTCCTTGCGGTCCTGGCGGGCGTAGCCGTAGTAGGGAATGACCGCGGTGATGCGCGCGGCGCTCGCGCGCCGGAAGGCGTCGATCATGATGAGCAGTTCCATCAGATGCTCGTTCACCGGGGTCGAGGTGGACTGGAGCACGAACACGTCCTTGCCGCGGACGTTCTCCTCGATCTGGAACCAGACCTCCCCGTCGAGGAACCTCGACAGGTGGGTCTTGCCGAGGGGCACCTTGAGGTAACGGGAAACCGACTCGCCCAGGGACCGGTTGGCGCTCCCGGTGAAGATCTTCATGTCGTGGGGTGGTCGGACCATGGCGACTTTTTTCCTTCGGGCATCTTCAAGGGGAATCTTCGGTCGTGGACTCTCTTTGGCTGGGGCGGAAGGATTCGAACCTTCGGATGCGGGATTCAAAGTCCCGAGCCTTACCGCTTGGCGACGCCCCAACGGGGAGAGGAGAGGAGTGAAGCTTAACGAAGAAGAGCCTGAATCGTTGTGCTAGCGTCGGCGCCCGCCATGGGCCCGCGACAGAAGCGCATCGCCGAAGCCGCCCTGTTTCTTTGCGGCACCGCCCTCGGCCTCGCCGGCCTCGAGGGGGCGGTTCGCCTCACCGTCCCCCGGCCCCTTCGGCACCACGGGTACCCGATCGTGCGGGGCGGGGCGTCTTTTCGCCCCGAGAATTCCGCCCACTACCGGGATGTCGAGCACCCCAAGAAAAAGCCCCCGGGCATTCACCGCGCGGTCTTCGTCGGCGATTCCTTCACCTACGGCGCGGGCGTTCTCTTCGACGACACCTATGCGCAGCGCGTCGCCCGGGGCCTGACCGCCGATCGGGGAGAGCCGTGGGAGGCCGTGGTCCTGGCCGTCCCGGGGATCGCCACGCCCAAGGAGGCGGAGATCGTCCGGAACGAAGCCTTCGAGTACGAGCCCGACCTGCTCTTTCTCGGGTACGTGCTCAACGATGCCGAGATCCCGGGCGCCGGCGAGCAGAAGCGGGCCGAAGAATGGCTCGAAGGGCTGAGCGCCGAGACCGACCATCCTCCCTTCTGGCGACGGTCGGCCCTTCTGAGTCTCGTGGTCGACCGGCTGAATGCCACGCGCCAGAACCGCGCGCGGATTACCAACTATCTGGCCATCTACCGGGATGACTCGCCCGGGTACCAGGCCGTGGTCAAGGGCCTCACCGAGATCGCGGCCCTCGCCCATGAGCACAAGGTGCCGCTCATCGTCGCGGTGTTCCCTCTTTTCGGAAACCCGCTCGACCGGACGTACCCCTTCGAGTCCATCCACAAGAAGCTCGAGGCGCTGTGCCGGCCGCTCGGTGTCATCTACGTGGATCTGCTGCCCTACTATCGCGGCCTCGACTGGAGGCTGCTCGTGGTGGAAGGCGGCGCGGACGAGCACCCCAACGAAGTGGCGCATCGCATCGCGGCCGAGGCCCTGCTTCGAGTAGTGGACGGACCGCGGAACCATGCGGCCCCGGAGCCGTTTCCGTAGCAGGGCGCGGAAAAGCGCGAACAGCGCCGACCCAAACCCTGCGCCCGTGCGAGAAGTCCAGGAAATAGCTGGAAGTGGATCCCGGCTTTCGCCGGGATACGCAGGCTGCTGAAGTATTTCAGCGCCCTGCTACTTCGAACCGGCTCGCGTAGGAGCGCCTCGAGACGAACGAGCAGCGGATGACGGGGATCAAGGCGTCGCGCAGCTCCGTCCCGGCCGCGGCCCTTTGGGCCGCGCTGCTGAACAACAGGAAGAAGGAAGAACCGCTGCCGGACATCGCGACCTGGACCGCTCCCGCCTTTCGGCCGGCTCCGCGAATCCGCCGCGCGACCTCGGCGAGGGCCGGGCTTTCCTCGATCGCGGCCCGCTCGAGGTCGTTGCGCAGCGTGCGTAGCGACCCGGATTTCCGCAGAAAGGAATTGATCCGCGACGGCGCGCCCGAAGGACCTCCGTCCTCCGCGAAACGTTTGAAGACCGAGGCGGTGGAAACGCCGCCCGGCCCGGGAACGAGCAGGATCTTCTGGTCGAGGCGCAGGTCGATGGGACGGATGTCGTCTCCGCGGCCCAGGCCGAGCGCCGGGCCGCCGAAGAGGAAGTAGGGAACGTCGGCGCCGAGGGACTTCGCGACCTCGAGGAGTCCCTCCGGACCGAGGCCAAGGCCCCAGATCAGGTCGAGCGCCCGCAGTACGGTGGCCGCGTTGCTGCTGCCCCCGCCGAGCCCGCCGCCCACCGGTATGCGCTTGTGGATGACGACGCTGACCCCGCTCGTGCGGCCCGCGAGCCGCTGCATTGCGATGGCCGCGCGATGCGCCAGGTTCGTCTCGTCCAAAGGGACGGCCGGGTGATCGGAACGAATCGAGACGGGGCCCCTCGTCGGGGCGATATCCACGGTGTCGTGCAGGGTGGTGGTCGCGAAGAGCGTCCTCAGTTCGTGGTAGCCGCTCGGAAGCCGGCCGACCACCTCCAGACCGAGATTGATCTTGGCGAACGACCGAAAGCGCCTGGTGCTCATCGCGTGAGTCCCAGCCGGTCGGACATTTCGCGAAGCGTCCACGCCCGGGTCCGGGGGGGGCCGAACTCGAAGGCCTGAGCCCGGGGCAGAGCCACTTCGGGCTCGTCAAGGCTCAAGGTGAGGCGGGTGTCGTTCGATCCGCGGATGGTCATCTGCGCGGGCTGCGATCGCTCGAACCGCCAGGAGACCAGGAGCGACTCGGGCGGCGAGCCGAGGATGGCGCCCACGAGGTCTCTGGGCGAGAGGTCGATTCCGAAAAGGCCGTTCATGACTTCGCTCGTGGCCGGTCCCTCGAACATGGCGTCGTCCCCGGGAAGATCCGCGCGAAGTTTCCCGTCCTTCGTCACCAGAAGGAAGCGAAGCCCGGTCCCGGCCGGAATCTCGATGCGGAGGGAGTCCGGTCGGCCGGCCCCGAAGACCACCCGGGCCGAGAACTTCCCCTTCGGCCCTTCGAGCGTGATGCGGCCCGCGGAGGAGAGGCCGCCGGAGGTCGCGAGGAGCCCCATCTCACCCGGAGTGGCGATGTGCCCGCGCGCGGCGCACGCGGAAACCGACATCGCGAGGAGCGCCACGACGCCTCGACGGATCAAGGCTTCTTCTGGGCGGCCCGCGACAGCTCCTGGATCTTCTTCTCCACGAGGGCGCGGTCGAGTTCGCCGTCTTCGTCTTCGCCCTGGAGGGCGAGGCGCAGGTACTTCAAGGCTTCGACCTGCTCTCCCCGGGCGGCCAGGATCAGGCCGAGGTGCGCCAACACCACCGCATTCTTCTCCTGCGACACGATGGCCTTCCGCATCGCGGTCTCAGCTTCGTCGTTGCGGCCGAGGCGGTGAAGGGCCCACGCGAGGCTGTCGAGGTACGAGCCGTTCTCGGGATCGGCCGCGACCGCCTTCTGAATGAGCGAGAGGGCCTCCTCCACCTTCACGTTGCGGTCCGCGTTCATGTAGCCGAGGTAGTTGAGAGTGATGGCGGAATCGGGAGCCAGGGCCAGAGCGGCGCGGAAGGCCTTTTCCGCTTCGTCGTATTTCTTCTGGCGCTCGAGCACGGAGCCGAGGCTGAACAAAGCGCGCACGTTCTTCGGGTCTTTCCCGGTCACCCGGGTGAAGAGTTCCTGGGCGCGGGAGAGGTTCTTTCCGCGTTGATAGAAGTCGGCGGCCGCGAGGGTGTCGTTCACCTCGTCTTTCGGGGCCGCGACCATCGCGTCCACCAGGGCGGAGGCCCCCTTCTCGTCGCCGGTTCCGCGCAGGGCGTAGGCCTCGAGAAACCGGAGATCCGCCTCATCCTTGAACGCGGGCTCCTGCCTCGCCGCCCGGGCCTCCTTGAGCGCCTGGTCGAAGGCCTTGGCCGAGATCAGCGAGTCGATCCTGTAGGTGACGAGAGTGGCGTCTTTCTCCTTGCTCGAGTTCGCGGCCTCGCCGAAGGCATCGGCGGCCTCCTGGTAGCGGCCGAGCCTTTGCCGGACCATGCCGGCGTGGGCCCAGAACACCCGGTTGTTCCGGGCGATGCTCTCGGCGTCCTCGCTCGAGGTATTCCGGCGGAGGAGGGTCTTGAGCTTTTCGTCCGCCTGATCGAGCGCGCCCTTCTCCTCCAGAAGGGTCACGACCAGGAACGCCGCCTTCAGATCCTTGGGGTCGCCCGCCGAGAGGCTTTCCGCGATGGCGAGCGCCTCGTCGAGACGGCGCAGCTCCTTGAGCGCCCGCGCTTTCAGATCCAGGCCGAAACGGTTCTTCGCATCTTCCTTCAGCATCTCGCCGGCCATCTCCAGAGCCTCGGCTCCGCGATGCGAGTCGATCAGGATTTCGCCGATCTTGAGCCGGGTGATGAGGTCCTTGCTGTCGAGCTTCGCCGCGGCGGTGTAGCGCTTGAGGGCCTCGTCGGTCTTTCCGGCCTGCTGCTGAATGTCTCCCAGGATCTGCAGGACGCGCGCGTTTTGAGGATCGGCGGCGACCGCGGTCTCCAGGGCCTCCACGGCTCCCTGGGTATCCCCGGCGTTGATCGAAAGGTTGGCGACCTGCACGAACGCGTCGATGTTGCCGGGATCCGCGACGGACAGGCGTTTCCAGGTGTCGAGGGCGGCCTTGGCGTCGCGGAGCACCGAATAGAGCCGGGTCAGGTCCCGCAGGGGGGCGGGGTCGGTCGGGTCCAGGGTCGCGGCCGCTTCGTACTCGCGGGCGGCAAGGCGAAGCTCGGGCTCGCCGCCTCCCGACTGGCCGTAGAACTGGTGCACCTGGCCGGCCAGGCTCCTCAGGTCGGCCCGGTCGGGCGAAATCTTGATGGCCTGATTGACCGCCTGCACCGCGAGCTCGAAGTGACCTTCATCCATGTGCAGGCGAGCGATTTCCGCCTGGGCGTCGGCCGCCCTGGGGTCGACCTTGAGCGTCTTTTGAAGGACCTTGAGGGCCTCGTCGTTCTGACCCTTCTCCCGGAGCGAGAGCGCCTCGAGAAAGAGGCCATAGGCGGCGGACTGATTCGAAGGCGGAGGAGCCGTTTGGACCCACGCAGCCAGCACCAACACGGAGAGAGGCATCATTTCTCCGAGATTGTGTCACGCGACACTCGCTTTGAGGAAGAAAGGGAAAGCGGAGGCCCGGGGCAGCGCCTTGTCTCCCCGGGCCTCCGCCTCGATCGGCCCCCTAGGCGGCGTTCCGGTCCCGGAGCCGGTGTTGATCGCACACCGCGACTTTGAGACGCTTCACCGCGTCGCTCCCTCCGTCGCCGGCCCTGAGGAGGTCGAAGAACTTCTTCTCTCCGCCCTCGCCCCAGGACCGCGCCGGCATGGTGACGGTGGCCTCGCCCTTCTCGTTCCGCCACAGGTTGAAGCCGATCAGCTTCAACCCTGCGAGCAGGCCATCCTCGGCCTCGAAGAAGATCTCCGCCTCGCCAATGAGGTTCCTGGGTCCGTTTTCCCGGTCGATGAATTCGATACGCATCTTTCTCTCTCCTGTTTCCTTGCGGGTGGGTGGCTGGATGCCCAGGAAGCCACAACAGGATTGAGCCTTTTCGGGCTTCAAGCCGTAGGAGAGAGACAGCCCTGGGCGGTGACGGTCCTTGGTTGTCTTGGACCGTCGCGATCCTAGCGCCTGGGTATGCAGGATCGGGTCCGTTTCGACCGGACAAACTTGCCCCGAAACGAGAGATCGGTCTATAACCCTCAGCGAATGCAAGAGTCGTTCCAGGAAAAGCGCCGGGCGGGCGCGCTTCGATCCAATCCCACGTGGATCCTGAGAACGCTTGCTCTGCTGGTGGTGATCGGGGTCTCGGCCTCGGTCTTGCAGGCCCTGCGGAAGCCCCGATTGAAGCAAGCCCCGGGCCTGATCGACCCCGCCGCGATCTCACCCGCGCCCGGTGTTTCGACCTCCGCGTCTCCCGCCGGCGCCGGATACGCCCCCACCGACCCGAAGGCCGATCGGCTGGAGGCTCTGGAATTCACCCAGTGGAACGCCTCGGGGAAGAAAGGCCTTGAACTCGAGGCTCAGGGTTCCTCGGGAAAAGAAACCGAGCGGCGATTCCTGGATACGGTCAAGGCGCGCATTCCCTTCCTGTCCCAGGGCAAGCAGGCCAGCATGGAAATCGTGGCCGACCATGCCCAGCATGTCGCGAGCCGCCCCTCCGCCCTGTTTCAGGGTCACGTGAAGATGACCACGGACGACGGCTTCGTGCTGGAGACGGACGAGCTGTTCTATGACGGCCGCGACGGCATGGCCCAGAGCGAGCGCCGGGTCCGCTGGCATCGCAAGGACATATCGGGCGAGGCGCTGGGCATGCTCTATGAGGCCTGGAGCGACTCGATCACGTTCTTCAAGGACGTCAAGATCCGGCTCCGGGACCCCGATGATGCCCCGGCCGACATCGATGCCAACTCGGGTTGTCTTTCGCGAGAGCGGAACGCCCTCTTCCTCGAAGGGAACGTGCGGGTCAACCAGGGCGCCAATCGGACCCAGTCGGGATCCCTCGAAATGTACTTCGGCGCCGACCATGCCATCTACCGCGCGCTCTTCCGGGACGGTTTCGAACTCGTGGCCCAGGGCGACACCAAGAGCCTGGGTTTTTCCTTTCCCCGGGCGTCCGGCCGCAAGACCATCCGGGGCCGAAGGCTCGAAATGACGTTCGGGGAAGGACGCGTGCTCGAGGAGGTCTCGGCAGGGCCCGAAGGGCTGATGATCGTCGAGCCAGGCCCGTCGGATCCTCCCGAGCGGCGGGAGATCCGCGGAGACGCGCTCGTGTTCAAGTTCGGACCGGGCGGCAAACTGAAGGAATACCAGGGGAACTTCAACACCAGTGTGCGTTTCATACCACTCAGCCCCGCCGCCGGCGCCGCCCGGTCCATCTCCGCCACCTACTTCTTCGCCAGGCTGGATCCGCAGACCGGGGAGGCCGAGACCATCACGTTCGACGAGAACGTACTGTTCGAGAAGAAGAACCAGCGCGGCAAAGGGAGCAAGGCCGAGTTCTCAGAGAAGACCGCGCGCATGGTGGTGTCCGGAGGAACCTCGTTCGAAGACACGCTCACCAGGGTGTCCCTGGTCTCGTCAGCTATCGACATCGACACGCGGAGCGGCTCCTTCCGGGCCTGGGGAGGGGTCCGGCATACCCAGAAGGGCGGGATCCCCGGAGCCCCCTTCGGCACCGCGGGCTCGGACCTGCTGGCCACGTCCCGTCAGGTGCTCTACGACTCTCCGCTCAAGAAGACCCAGTATCTGGACCGGGTGGTGCTTCGCGCGGGCGAGGACGAGATGCGCGCTCTCACCATCGAGACCGTGGAATCGCCCCAGGGCGCCAAGATCACCGCGGACACCGACGTCGAAATTCTGGTCGCCGGCGGGGCGGCGGGTGCGGGCCTCGATGCGCGCGCCGCGAAGATGATCTACACCCCGGCGGACCGCCGGTTCGCCTTCACCGGTGCGGCTTCGGTGAAGCAGAAGGACTTCGAGACCAGCGCTCCCGAGATCCTCGTGGGCCTCGGCCCCGCGGGCGGCTTCGAAATCAAGAGCCTCGAGGCGCAGGGCGGCCTCGTGGCCATCAAGGCCATGGACCGAACCGCGGAGGGGACGCATCTTCTATACACTCCGAAAGATGGCCGCGTGGCCATGGCGGGAGCGCCGGTCAAACTCGAAGCTCAGGGACGCCGCGTGCAGGGCAAGTCCGTGGTCTTCTTCACGTCGGGAGATCAGGTGGAAGTGGTGGGGGAAGAAGGGCGAACCGAGACCGTGCTTCAGAGAAAGATCATCAAGCCGTGAGCGCGCCGCAGATCGTTCTTCGCGGCGAAGGTCTCACCAAGGCCTATGGCTCCCGGGTGGTGGTGAAGGACGTCAATATCGAGATCGCCACCGGGGAAGTGGTGGGACTCCTGGGCCCGAACGGCGCGGGAAAGACCACGACCTTCTACATGGTGGTGGGCCTCACCAAGCCCCGCTCCGGCTCGGTGTTCCTCGGCCGCGACGACATCACGAGCCTCCCCATGTATCTCCGCGCCCGCGCGGGGATCGGCTATCTCCCCCAGGAGGCGAGCGTCTTCCGGAAGCTCACCACCGAAGAGAACGTCCTCGCCGTCCTCGAGACCCTGGGCTACTCCCTGCGCGAGCAGAAGACGCGGGCCCTCGAACTCCTCCACGAGCTCGGCATCGCCGGCCTCGCGAACCAGCGCGCCGACACGCTCTCCGGAGGGGAGCGCCGCCGGCTCGAGATCTGCCGCGCGCTCGCCGCCTCGCCCCTGTTCATCCTCCTCGACGAGCCCTTCGCGGGCATCGACCCCATCGCGGTCGCGGACATCCAGAGAATCATCGAGTACCTCAAGAAACGCGGCCTGGGAATTCTCATCACCGACCACAACGTCCGCGAGACCCTCCGCATCACCGATCGCGCCTACATCATCCGCGACGGCGAAGTCTTCCGCGCGGGCACGCCTCGAGCCCTCGCCACCGACCCCGAGGTGCGACGTGTCTACCTGGGCGATGATTTCGACCTCATGCTTCCCGAGACGAGGGCCTGACCATGGCTCTCCAACAGCGCCTGTCCCTTTCGCCCAAGCTCTCGCAGCGGCTCGTCCTCACCCCGGCCATGCAGCAGGCCATCAAGCTGCTCCCCCTCACCACTCTCGAACTCGCGGACGTGATCAACCAGGAGATGGTCGAAAACCCCCTGCTCGAGGAGATTCCCGAGGATGAACTCGCCGGGCCCGCGCCGGAGACGGACAGCGAAGGCGCGGACGGTTCGAGCGGGGCCGAGGCCGAGTTCGACGCCGACATCGGCGGCGTCGATCTGAGCGCCGAGTCCGTGGACGCGGCGCCCGAAGCCGCGGTGGCCGAGCCACTCCTCGATGCGGTCGCCGAGCCCGTGCCCGCGGAGCAGACCGCCCTGCAGGACTCCGACATCGACAAGCTCTTCGAGAACGTGGTCGACGACATCGGCGTCCGCGACATGGCGCAGAGCGATCCGGATTCCGAGTACTCGATCGAGAACCGCCTCTCCACCACCATCGGCCTGCGGGATCACCTCATGGCCCAGTTGCGCCATGACTCGACCCCCGGCCTGGTGCGCGACCTCGGCGAAGCCATCATCCAGAATCTCGACGACGACGGGTACCTGAGGACCCACGATCCGGCGTGCGAGGCGAGCGACCACGCGGCCTGCGGCAAGATCGTTCCCACCACCCTCGATGAGATCTGCGCGGCCATGGCCCTCGATCCCGAGGTCCATCGCGAGGACGCCGAGAAGGCCCTGGCCCTGGTCCAGACCTTCGACCCGGCGGGAGTGGGCGCTCGGGATCTGCGCGAGTGTCTGCTCATCCAGCTCCGGTTCTTCGGCTTCGGAGACACCCCGGCGGTGACCATCGTCGAGTCCCACATGCGCGCTTTGGAGATGCGCGACGTGGCGGGCCTGGTGCGCGTCCTCGGCCGGCCCGAGGCGGAAGTGCTCGACTGGCTGGACCTGATCGAGGGACTCGACCCGCGCCCCGGCAGCACGCTTTCGGCCAAGGCTCCCTCCTACGTGGTGCCGGACGTGATGATCTTCAAGAAAGACGGGCAGTTCGTGGTCGAGTTGAACGACGACTCCCTGCCGCGCCTGCGCATTTCCTCGAGCTACCGGCAGTTCCTGAGCGCGGGCTCCCCCGCGGACGACGAAGCGAAGACCTACGTCCGCGACAAGATGAGGAGCGCCCTCTTCCTGATCAAGAGCGTCGACCAGAGGCAGCGCACCCTGTACAAGGTCGCGGACTCGATCGTCAAGCGCCAGGAGGGCTTCTTCGAGCACGGCATTTCCGCGCTCAAGCCCATGGTGCTGCGCGACGTGGCCGACGACATCTCGATGCACGAGTCCACGGTCTCCCGCATCGTCCAGAACAAGCACGCGCACACGCCCCAGGGCGTCCTGCCCCTGAAGTTCTTCTTCCACTCCGGGCTCAAGGGCGACTCGGGCGAGGCCGTGAGTTCGGTGGCGATCAAGGAGAAGATCCGGCAGATGATCGACGCCGAAACCCCGGGCAAACCTCTTTCCGACGCCCAGATCGGTCAGGTGCTTTCGTACCAGGGCACCACCATCGCGCGCCGCACCGTCGCCAAGTACCGCGAGGAGATGCGGATTCCTTCGTCGTCGGAGCGCAAGGGCCGGCCCCGGTGAAGAAAGCCTCGCCTCCGCGCGTTCCCGTCGAAGCGCTGCTGAGCGAGGGCGCTTCGCCCCTGGGCCTGCGCCTCGTCGGGGGAAAGGCGGGCCTCCGGAACCTCATCGACCGGTCGCGGGTGCAAAGGCCCGGTCTCGCGCTCACCGGGTTCACCCGCTACCTGAACGCGGGCCGCGTGCAGATCCTGGGGGGCAGCGAGTCGTCCTACCTGAAGACCCTCTCGGTGAAGCAGCGGGCCGCGGTTCTGCGCCGCCTCATGGCGCGGGACCTTTGCTGCGTGGTGGTGACCCGCGGCCTCGAAGTGCCTCCGGAACTGCAGCGCGAATCCGATCGACGAGGCGTGCCCCTGCTCGCCACCGCCCTCGACTCGACCCCCTTCATCAAGGGCCTGACCGAGTTCCTCGAGGATCGACTGGCCCGCACCGGGCGGCTGCACGGCGTGCTCATCGACGTGCTCGGGGTGGGCGTCTTCATCCGAGGCGACAGCGGGATCGGAAAATCCGAGTGCGGCCTCGAACTCGTGGACCGCGGCCACCGCCTGGTCTCGGACGACGCCGTCGACATCAAGGCCACGAGCCTGGGCCTGCTCGGCGCCTCGCCCCAGCCCACTCGCGATCACATGGAGATCCGCGGCCTCGGGATCGTCAACATCCAGGACCTTTACGGCGTGTCCGCGGTGAGCCCGGAGCAGACCATCGACCTCGTGGTCCGACTGGAGAAGTGGAATCCGCGCAAAGCCTATGACCGGCTGGGCCTCCATCGGGAGACCGAGACCATCCTCGACGTCGACCTCCCGCTTCTCCGTCTTCCCGTGGCTCCCGGCCGCAACGTGGCTCTCCTCGTGGAACTGGCGGCCAAGAATCTCCTGCTTCGAGCGCGCGGTCACGACGCCACCGTGACCCTGCTCTCCCGGGTGGAAGCGCTGCGCGCGCCTCAGCCGAAGGGCCGGACATGAAGCCGACGGTCTCTCCCTCCAGGCGCCAGGCGGAGATCGTCATCATCTCCGGCCTCTCGGGTTCGGGGAAGTCCCATGCCGCCAACGCTCTCGAGGACCTGGGGTTCTTCTGCGTCGACAATCTGCCCACCAAGCTCCTGCCCGGGTTCGTCGATTTCCTGAACTCCTCGGGCATTCCCCAGGCCGCCCTCGTCGTGGACATGCGCGAGCCGAACTTCGTGACTCACTTCGGCCGGGCCTTCGAGAAGCTGAAGAGGCAGCCGGTGAAGGTGAGCCTCATCTTCCTCGAGGCCTCGGATGCCGCGCTGATCCGGCGCTTTTCGGAGACGCGGCGCGCCCATCCCCTGGCCACGAACCAGCCGGTGAGGGACGGCATCCGGGAGGAGCGACAGGCCCTCACCTCCATCAGGCGCCTTGCCGATCTCATCCTCGATACGTCGACCCTGAGCGTCCATGATCTCAAGGGCTACATCCAGGAGCATTTCGGCGCCAGACCGGAGGGCAGCGGCCTCGTGCTCACCGTGCTCTCCTTCGGCTTCAAGCACGGTCTCCCCACCGAGGCGGACCTGGTCTTCGACGTTCGCTTCCTGAAGAACCCCCATTTCGAGCCGCGGCTGCGCCGCCTCACCGGCCTCGATCCGAGGATCGTCCGCTACCTGAAGCGCGCCCCGGGCACCGTCGAGTTCCAGGCGAAGCTCAGGGACTTCCTGGGCTTCGTCATTCCGAAGTACGTGGCCGAAGGCAAGGCCTACCTCACCGTCGCCATCGGATGCACCGGGGGCCGCCATCGCTCTGTCATGATTGCCCGTGAACTGGCGCAGGACCTCGATCGGATCGAGGGCGTCACCGTCCGTCTCAGGCATCGCGACCTCAAGCAGAAATGATCGGAATCCTCGTCGTGACCCACGGTGACGTGGCCAAGGAACTGGTGAACGCTCTCAAGATGATCGTGGGTGACCAGGAAAGAATCCTCGCTCTTTCCATCGACTGGGAGGACGACGTGGACGTGGCCAAGGGCCATATCGGCAAGGCCCTCGCCCAGTGCGGCAAGAAGAACGTGCTGGTGCTGACCGACATGTTCGGCGGCACGCCGACGAACCTGGTCCTGCCTTTCGCGGGCGACGGCGTCGAAGTGGTCACGGGCGTGAACCTTCCCATGCTCATCAAGGCCTGCCAGATCCGCACCAAGCCTCTCGCGGAGGTGGCCCGGATCGTCTGCGCCCAGGGCCGCGAAAGCGTCCAGGTCGCCGGGGATCTGCTGAGCCCGGTCAAGCGTTGAAACGGAAGACCATTCGCGTCGTGAACGCCCTCGGGTTCCATGCCCGGGCGGCGGCCCGGTTCGTGGCCGAGGCCTCGCGGTTCGAGGCCCAGGTCACCGTGATCTTCAAGGACAAGGAGATGGACGGCAAGTCCATCCTCGGCCTCCTGCTGCTCGCCGCCCCCTGCGGAGCCAGCATTCAGGTCCGGGCCGACGGTCGCGACGAGAAGGAGGCGATCAAGGCCCTCGCTTCCCTCGTCGCCGCGGGATTTGGAGAGGCGCCCAGGAATTGAGGCTTTCAGGTTTCGCCATCGCCCCCGGCCGGGTGCTGGGGAAGGCGTTCGTGTTTCGACGGGCCGAGCGCCGGGTGCCCTTTCGCAACATCGAGAAGGCCGCGGCCGCGGGCGAGCGCGAACGTCTCCAGGCCGCCTTCGTGGCCGCCCAGGCCGAACTTGCCGACTTGCGGGCCCGGCTCTCCCACGAGGCGGGCGAAGCCCACGCCTATCTGTTCGACGCGCAGGTGCTGATGCTTCAGGATCCGCTCTTCGCGGGTCGCAGCCTCAGCCTCATCGGCGAACGTCTCATCGGGGCGGAGTGGGCGTTGTCGATCGTCTGCGACGAGTTGCGCCGGCTCTTCGCCCGCGCCTCCTCGGTGATCGCGGAACGTTCCCACGATCTGGACGACGTCCTCGATCGCGTCCTCACCCTGCTCGGCGGCACCAAGGGCGACCTGGTCCTGCCGCGCGGCGAGAAGGTGGTGCTGGTCTGCGAAGACCTCAAGCCTTCCGAGGCCGCGGAGATCGACTGGTCCCAGGTGGGCGCGCTCGTCGCCGATCACGGCTCGCCCACCCATCACATGGCCATCCTCGCCCGGTCCCGGGGCATTCCCTGCGTTCTCGGGGTTCGCACCGGAACCAAGGAGGTGTCGAGCGAGGCGGTGGTTCTGGTGGATGGAACCGCGGGCTACATCGATACCACCCCCCCACCCGAGACGCGGGTCGAGAAGATCACGGAAGAGCGGAGAACCGGCCCCCCCGAAGGGCCGGTCCGGACCACGGACGGTGTCGAAGTCCTTCTGCGGGCCAACATCGAATTCCCCTCGGATATCCAGGTCGTCCGGGAGTCGGGGGCGATGGGGGTCGGCCTCTTCAGGTCCGAGTACCTTCTGTCGCGACAGGGCCGCGCGCCGAGCGAGGATGCCCAGCTCGATCTGTATCGTCGTCTCGCTCTCACGGTGGCGCCGCACCCGCTCACCGTCCGCACTTTCGACCTCGGACCCGAGGACCTGTCCCCCGCGAGCCCCTCGAGCCCGAATCCCGCGCTCGGCCTGCGCGCGTTCCGCCTGCTCTCGAAAGGGAGCGAGTACTTCCGGCCCCAGATGCGTGCGCTCCTGCGCGCGGCCGACGAAACCGCGATCCGGATCCTGTTCCCCTTCGTGGGGGGCATCCGCGACGCCGAGGAGATCCTGGCCATGGTCGGAGAGGTCGAACAGGACCTTCGTTCCGCGGGTCGCGCTTTCCGAAGGCCTCCGCTCGGGGCGATGATCGAAATTCCCTCCGCCGCCCTGGTGGCGCGTGCGCTCGGGCAGAAGTTCGACTACCTCTGCGTCGGCACCAACGATCTGATCCAGTACACCCTCGCGGTCGACCGCGCCGATCCGCGGGTCGCCCATCTCTACGCCCCGTTCCATCCCGCGGTGGTGCGGCTCCTGGGCGAGATCGTGAACGCGGCCCGGGACGCGAAGGTCCCGCTCTCGGTGTGCGGAGAGATGGCGGCGAGCCGCGAAGGCGCGCTCCTGCTTGTGGGCCTCGGCTACCGCGAGTTGTCCATGGCGCCCAGTGCGATCCGCCAGGTGCGGCAGGCGCTCGCCTCGTCCGCGCTCCGGGCGGTCGAGCAGGCGGTGGCCATGGCCTTGAACTCGGACACCCTCACCATCGAATCCTTCAACGCCGCTCTTCGCGCCACGCATGGGGAGACGCCCGCCCCGGCGTGAAGCGGCAGGATCGAATCAACGAACCAAAGAGGCAAGAGGCCGATGAACGAGAGCGCAAAGAGAATCGACAAACCCTGGGGCTATGAAATCTGGTGGGCCCGTACCGACCGGTACGTCGGGAAACTCCTGCACATCAACAAGGGCGAGAGCCTCTCCCTTCAGTACCACAACGTGAAGGACGAGACCATCCTGGTTCAGGCGGGCACCCTCCTCTTCGAGACTGGCTCGAAGGACGATCCCTCGAATCTCAAGAAGACGGAGATGAAACCGGGCGATCTGTTCCACATCACCCCGCACACCGTCCATCGTATGACCGGAGTGACGGACGTGGACATCGTCGAGGTTTCGACGCCGGAGCTCGATGACGTGGTGCGGCTGGAAGACCGCTACGGCCGCGCCGGCACCAACAAGCCGTAGAGGATGAACGCCCTCAGCCTGTTGTTCCTTGCGGCCGCCCTGGGGCGCGAACAGGCGCCTTCGCCGCCTCCGACCCCGTCTCCCTACGCGGCGCCCTCGGTGCTGCCCGCCACCGCCGCGGTCGAACAGACGAGTCCCGGGACCGGGCCCTCGGCCGCGCTGGTGGAGAGTTTCGATGGCCTCGGCCTCGGCTTCGGCGGTCCCCAGGGGGTCGCCACGGTCAGGAATCCATCCGACAACAGCCTGGCCGTGGGGCCCGACCACATCGTCCAGACCGTGAACGGCGCGGGCATGGCGGTTTTCACCCGCAAGGGGCGGCGTTTCGACACGACCGGGAGGGTCCTCTACGGACCGGTTCGCGCGAACAATGTGTTCAGGGGCTTCGGCGGGAACTGCGAGGCCCGGGTCAGCGGCGACGTGGTCGTGCGCTACGACCAGCTGGCGGATCGCTGGCTGATCGTCATGCCCCTTTTCTCCCGGGGTCCGGTCCGTCCCGACCAGATCCCGCCGGCGCCTCCGGGGGTGCCGCAGCTGAGCGTACCCGGCATCGCGAATCAGCCGGGTCCCGCGGCCCTCCTGTACCAGCCGCCGCCTGCGACTCCCACCCCCACTCCCTCGCCTGGCCCCCGCCCCTCTCCCACGCCGGGACCGCAGGGCCCCTATTCGATGTGCTACGCCGTCTCGGCCACTCCCGACCCCCTCGGCGCCTGGTATCGCTACGAGTTCCTGCGCCCGCTCTTTCCAGACTATCCGCGGCCGGCGATCTGGACCGACGGTTACTACGTGCCGACGAGCACCAGCGACGATCGCATCTCGGAGGCGGTGGCCACGGAAAAGCACGCCTGCGTGGTCGATCGCGCGAAGATGCTCAAGGGGGAGCCCGCCGCCGAGCAGTGCGTCATCATCCATGACGTCAACTTCCTCAACAACGCCGACATCGACGGCAAGGCCCTGCCCCCGAAAGGGGCGCCGAACATCATGATGGCCGCGGGCGGAAGGCAGCTCGACAACATCCTGCGAGACGACATCATCAACGTCTGGCAGTTTCACGTCGACTGGAAGGATCCGAAGAAGACCAAGGTCCTCGGGCCCCAGGCGATCAAGGTCGCGCCGTATCACTACCTGTGCGGCGGGCAGCTCACCTACTGCGTGCCCCAGCCCGGAAGCGAGCTGCGACTCGACGCGCAGGGCGACAAGCTCATGGCCCGCCTCGTGTACCGCAAGGTGAATGGGCACGAGAGCCTCGTGGCCTCGCATTCCATCGATACCGCGGGCGGAGGAGGCGGCGTGCGCTGGTACGAGTTCCGGGTGAAGGACGAGAAGGCCCGGGGCGTGAGCCTCTATCAGCAGGGGACCTACGCGCCCGGCGGTTTCTACCGATGGCTGCCGAGCCCGGCCATGGACAGGCACGGCAACATCGGCATTGGTTACTCGTTCGGAGGATCTCCGAACTTCCCGGGTCAGAGATTCGCGGGACGGCGGCCGAGCGATCCCCCCGGCCGGCTCGAGCTGCAAGAGACCGTGCTGGTCGAGGGCGAGGCCGCGGATGGCGGCCCCGGGACGGGCCGGCCGCGAGCGCAGCGCTGGGAGGACTACACCCAGACCGCGATCGATCCGAGAGACGATTGCACGATCTGGTACGTGGGGGACTACGTGAAGAAGGACGCCACCAGCTACTCGACCCGCATCGGAGCCTTCCGGCTACCGGGTTGTCCGGACAAGCGTTAGACACATAACGCTCGCTCCTGGCGGCGAGCCATTCCCCGACCTTGGGATGGTCCCTGAACCGTCACACAAAAGCACGATGGAGGCGTCACCCGTTCTTAGGATGGCGTCCCTGGGGAGACATCGGCGGTTTCGGGCTTCCGGGGCCGCCGAGAGTCTTCCCGGCCCTCAATCCAATGACCAGGAGCCTCCCATGAAAAATCGCACGTCCCGTCCCCTCGCTTTCTTGACCGCACTGGTGGCCGCAATCTCGGTGTCGCCCGCCCACGCCCAGGAGAACCGGCCCGGTCCGACCGGCGTCGGCGCAACTGCCATCTCGAGCCCGCTCCTCACCCCAGGTCAGCGGCTCAGGGTGACCGCGGCGTCGCCAGCATTCACCGGGGTGACGGTCGGCACTCTCGTGAAAGTCGGGGCCGATACGCTGACCCTTGTCGATCCCAAGAGCGCGGCGGTGACGGAGGTGCCCCTCGGCTCGATCAGCCGGGTCGAGGTGAGCCACCAGCGCCGCGGCACGGCCAGGGGCGTGCTAATGGGGCTCGGAATCGGCGCGGGCTTCGCCCTCATGGTGGCGGCGGATCCCGAGGGTTGCGGCGACACCTACTCTTCGGGTTCCACGACGGCCACGGTCACGCGTCCGTGCACCACCAACGAGAAGGTCGGAATCGGAGCGTTCTTCATCGCCGGGATGGGCCTGACCGGGGCCTGGGTGGGGCACCGGAAGACGACCGATGTCTGGTCGGACGCACCCGCGCCTTCCAGGCAATCCGCGGGCGATCTCACCTGGCGGGTGAGTCCGATCCTGACGCGCGAGGGTCACGGCGCCGGCCTCCGAGTGGGTCTCACCTGGTAGGACACCGGCGCAGTCCGTGCGGTCAGGGCGTTCTGGCCCGGTAGGTCAGTCGCCATTTCACCCTTCCGCCGCGAGTCGAGAGCAATTGAAATTTGCGCAGCGTCCCGACCGTCTCGTTGATCTGGATCTTGGCCCCTTCGACCTGAACCTCTATGAACGCGTGGCTAACGGGTTCGGTGACATAGAGCTCATAGGGATCGTTGGCTACGACGTCACTAATGCCCTCGAGGGCGCTGCCGGACCAGGTCACGGCACTGACGTCCATCGCCCCGCAGGTCACATGCCGGTTCGTGGCCACGAGCTGCGGGTGAGTCGCTCTCTCGCGGAGGCAGAAAACCTGGACGCCGAAGCGCGGATCCACGTCTCCGGGGGTGAACGCTTCGCGGAATGAGCCCAGGAAGGACTTCGTCCAGAACTCGAAGGCGAGGTAATCGCGGTCCGCGGCGAGGCCAAGATCGGCGAACCGGATCGGCGCCTTTTCGCCTCCGGTCCGGGCGAGGACCATCCACGTCTCGTAGGGGCGGCTCACGTCGATCGCGTGGAGGTAGTGGACGGAGAGCGCCTGGGTGGCGTCGAAGGGGCGAGGGCCGCTCCCCGACACCTCCACCGCGGCCCGCCCGATCGCATCGGATCGCGATGGCTCCACGTCGTAGATCTGTCCGGGCTGGGCGAAAAGCACGGGCGAGGTCCGTCGTGCCGCTTCCACCCGATCCGTACGGTAGAGGGCCGGCGGGTCGGTCAGCATGAGGATCGAACCGGTGAGAGACGTGAGCGTGGTCGCGCGGTAGGCGTCGGGCTGGCTCAGCTCGATGTGATCGGGATCGTTGCGCCAGACGATGTTGTTGAAGGAGTTGTACTCGGAGAATGAGCCGTAGCCGAAGCCGTCGTTGCCCAGCCGGCATCCATCGAACAGGCCGATGAGCTCGGGACGCACGCCCCAGCACATCAGCTTGAACACCTTCGGGCCGAGGGTCGAGGCGATGGAGGTCGCGAACTGCCGATAGACGGCCTCGCGATCGAGCTGCTTGCGCGCGAAGTAATCGGCGAAGCTGTTGTAGCCCTCGTATCTCAGGTGCCGCAGCGCGTCCACCTTGAAGTACTGCCAGCCCGAGTCGATGAGCGACCGGTACACCGGCGTGACCAGGTCGGCGATCGTCTTCGGGTTCGAGCCGTCCATGACGTAGCCGACCCAGTTGCCGTTCGCGGGCTTGCCGTCCGGACCGGGGACGAAGTACTCCGGATGGGCGAGGGCGTAGTCGTCCTGCGCGAAGGACACGTTCGTCCACAGGCCCGGCTTGAGGCCGCGGCTGGTGATGGAGGCCTTCAAGCCCTCGAGCCCGCCAGGGAACTTGTCGTTCGTCTTCAGCCAGTGATCGGGAACGCCGATCGGGTCCTGCTGGAAGCCGTCGTCGATCTGAACGTACTCGTAACCGAAGGGCGCGAGCGTCTCGGCGATCACCGCGGCGGTCTCCGCGATGTCCTTCTGCGTGACCTTGTCGCGGAAGGCATACCACGACGTCCAGCCGGTCACGGAGCGGTTCCAGGGCTTATAGGTCCACGGGCGGAAATACTTGAGGCCCCGATGCTTCTGGTAGAAGCGCGGGCGAAAGCGCAGAACGATCTCCCGACCCGCGGCCTGAAGGTGGAAGGTCGTCTCCGTCGCGGTGGCGGCCAGGGGGGTGACGGTCAGGGTCGCGCCGGCGTCGATTGAAACCGTCCAGTCGCGCGTCCGATCGTAGACCGCTCGATTGCGCAGGTTGTGGCTCGGGCCGATGCTCGCGCGGACGACGGGGAGGGTGCTGTCGGTGCGGTCGGCTTCCACGGCGAGGGCGTCGGCGCTGCCGTGAACGGTGAAGTCCAGGGCGATGCGGCCCTTTCCCCTCGCCGTCCACTTGATGACCTGGGTGAGCGCGCCGTTCGATTCGCTCGTCACCATGCGCCGCTCCGCGGTGACGCCCTGGTCCGCGCTCACCGTGCCTGCGACGATGGCGCGACCCTCGTAGATCAGCGATAGACGGTCTGCCGGCCCGGACAGCGTGGCCGCGAGGTTCGGGGGCTCGCCGGGCGTCTGCGCCCGAGCCATGGCCGCCAGCACCAACACCTGGCCGAGGCCTGCCCACCGCGTGATCGTGCTCATCGCGGGATCATAGTCATCTGCGTATCCGGCCGGGCCCGAGTCCCCCCATCGACGGGGTGGCTTGACAATTCAACCCACGAGTCGAGAATGTGCCAGCATGGCTCTGGCTCACCTCCTCGCCTATCTCGGCCCTGCCCTGCTCGCCCTCGGAGCGGTGCTCGGAGGCGGCTGGACGTTCCTTCCCGTCCTCTTCATCTTCGGCCTTCTTCCCGTTCTGGACGATCGGGTGGGGCGAAATGATGCGAATCCCCCCGCCGTATCGCGTGAGTCACGCTGGGTCTTCGATCTTGCTCTGTGGTTCTTCGTTCCGGTTCAGACCGCGGCGATCCTTTTCGTCCTTGGCCGCCTGACCCGCGGAGACGCCCCCGCCTCGCTCATCGAAACCATCGGCCTCACCCTGTCCCTGGGCGTCATCTCGGGCTCGGGCGGCATCGTGGTCGCCCACGAACTGATGCATCGCGCCTCCGCCTTCGCGCGCGCGCTGGCCGAGATCCTGATGACCCAGGCGAGCTACGCGCACTTCTGCATCGAACACGTGTACGGCCACCATCGTCATGTCGCCACCCCGCTCGATCCCGCGTCGTCGCGCCGCGGCGAGAACGTCTTCGCCTTCGTTCCCCGCTCCATCCTCGGCGGAGCGCTCTCCGCGTGGCGGATCGAGAACGCGCGCGTCGCTCGCGCGGGGGCGGCCTGGACCCTGCGCGATCGCCGGCTGCGGATGCCTCTTGCGACCGCGCTCGTCTATGCCGGAATCGCGGTCGTTTTCGGTGCGAAGGGCGCCGCTCTTTTTCTCGCGCAAAGTGCCGTCGCGGTGGTGCTCCTCGAAGTGATCAACTACCTCGAGCACTACGGCCTCAGCCGGCGGGAGATCGCACCCGGGAAGTACGAAAGGGTGGGGCCCGAGCACTCGTGGAACTCGAGCCACCGGGTCTCGAACCTGTATCTGTTCAACCTCGCCCGTCACTCCGATCACCACTTCCTCGCCAGCCGCCCCTACGAGGCGCTGCGTCACTGGGACGACCGCGAGGCTCCACAGCTCCCGAGCGGTTACGCGGCCATGCTGATGGTCGCCCTCGTGCCGCCGTTGTGGTTCCGGGTCATGAACCCGCGCGTCGATGCATGGACGCGGAACCGGCCGGCCGCTCCGGTGGCCGTGGTCGAGACCGCCAGGCCCGCTTTCGCCGAAGCACCGCGGACGGATCTGTAGGGCGCTACGCGCCCCAAAAAGGCGCGTTACCCGATCTCCAGCCAGGAGAACCAGACCGGATGGTTCGCCTTGTACCAGGTGAGGACCTCGCGCACCACCTTCTGCTTGGGCACCGGCATCACGTCCGGCTCGATGCGGTCGAAGTGGATGCGGATGGTGTCGTCGCGGTACTCGAGGGCCTGCGAGCACAGGGTCTGCAGCTCGTTGCGGATGCGTCCCGAGTCGGAGACCTTGACCGCGCGGGTGCGGTAGTCCTCGCCGGCGATGAAGCGCTCGAGCAGCGGACTGAAGATCAGTCGCATCTCCTCGAAAGGGGCGAGGAAGCGGAACACGAAGCGCACCACCATCCCCGATCCGCGCGTGGCGAGCTGGGTGGTGACCGCGTAGGTGTCCTCGGAGAGGCGGGTCACCCCGGGCAGGCCGGTGTAGGGATCCGCGCCGATGTAACCGCTGGCCGCGACCGCGCGCCAGGCTTTTTCGGGAAAGAAGTCGCCGGCCCGGATCACCCGGTCCGACTCGGGCATGTTCGCGGTCGTCTTCTCGCGCAGGCAGTCGGCGTAGTAGGCCACGCGCTCGGGGGACAGCTCGGCCTCGCCCAGCAGGCGGGCCAGCGACTCCACGAAGTCGGGGGCCTCGGGATCGAGCCGCATCAGGCGCTGCTCGTCCTGCATCGGGCGCTCGAAGCGGGGCGAATAGAGGGCCATGGTGACGTCGACGTCGAGGGCCTGGGTGAGGCTCGCCGCCTGCATGGCCTCGGCGGAGGCGGCGTAACCGTCGCAGAGGAAGAGATGGGGCGCGTTGGCCGCGTCGCGCCAGGTGCCCACGAGATAGGTGGGCGCGTAGGTTCCGGATTCGGTGAAAGCGGGCAGGCCGCTCGGGCAGAGCCAGCCGTCCTCGACCAGATGCACCCCGAGCGCCCTCCACTCGGCCCACAGCGCGGACAGGCGGGTCTCGCGGCTCTTGCCACCGAGCGTCCAGACATGGATGTTCTCCCGCCGGATGCCGGGCACGGCCAGTTCGATCGCCTCCACCAGCTTGCTGCGCGGCGAGAGGAGGTCGAGGTGGATCGAGTGATCGCGAGCGGTGTCGGCGACCTGCCGGGGCAGGGCGAGGGTGCCCATGTACGCCTCGTAGGGGCGGGCCACGGTGAGGGGCTGGTCGAACATGTGGATGATCGTCATCGGCCCGATCTCCTCGCCCTTGGCGAAGCGGGAAGTGTTTTCCAGGGTGTCGATGGCGGTTCCCCAGATGGTGATGCCCTTGTCCCGCATCTTCCGGTAGAAACCATCCCAGCCGTAAGAGGGATCGTTCAGCAGGCGGTGGACCCGCGAGTCGATGAACTTCGCCACTTCGGGACGCGCGTAGACGCGGCCGAAGCCGAGCAGCGGGTTCGCTCCCATCTCCGGGGTCTCGCCCGCCTTGGGCATCAAGCCCTCGCCGAGACAGACCATGATCGCGTGGTTCTCCGGAAGCTTGCGGCTGAAGTGCCACAGCGCTTCGCTGGTGACATAGGCCGAGATCGCGTCGGCGTCCTTCTTGACCTGGTTCAACGTGTGCTTGTCGGCGCCCTTGCCTTCGCCGAAACGGGCGAACAGCCGGGTGCCAAGGGCGGTGACGGCCGCGGTCATGGCCAGCGACCTTCGGATCTCATCCGGGATGTAGTCGAAGGCCTCATAGCCGTATCGGGAGCCGGGCCGCCATCCGATCTCGATGTCCTCGAGCCAGAGATGGAAGCGCAGCAGGAGCGAGCGCGTGTCGAACGCCCACTGGGCGATCAGGTCCTGCTTGGTCGGTTCGGTCATCCAACGATCCCTCGTGTCGATGCGTGCTTCCAGGTCGCCCGCCCAGATGCGGACCTTACTTCACTCGCCCCCTCGAACGGCCGCGCCGCGGCGCCATCGTACGGTTCCGGACGAAAGCGTACGCAGGCGTACGGACGCGATCCCGATAAAGCCGCTAAGTCCCCGCGAATAGAGCGGCTTCCGGTGGCACAGGCGTTGCTACTCGAGCGCGGATGGACCGAGCCATCGACCCCGTCTTCGCCGCCGCGCAGAAGCGCCGGCGGATGGTGATCGGCGCGCTCGTCATTGGCGGTGTCTTCTTCGCCTTCACCTACGGACCGCCCCTGCTGCGGCCATCGGTCGCGCGATCGCGCGTGCGCATCGAGAAGGTGGATCGCGGTCCGGTCGAAGCCTCCATCGCCGCGAGCGGCACGGTGACTCCCGACCTCGAAGAAGTGATCTCGAGCCCGGTGGATGCGCGGGTGACCCGCATTCTCAAGCGGGCGGGGGATCCGATCAGGGCAGGCGAGGCCGTGCTCGAGCTCGATCTGTCGGAACAGACCCTGGCCTTCGACAAGCTCGATCGCGACGTCGATCTCAAGCGTAACGATCAGCGGCGGACCCGACTCGATCTCCAGAGCCGCCTCGCCGATCTCGATGCGGCCACCGAGGCCAAACGCCTTGAAGTCGAATCGCTCCGCGCGCGTCTGGCCCAGCAGACCGAACTCGCCGCGTCCGGTCTCGTGTCGAAGGACGGCCTGCGCGAGGCCCAGCTCAACGAGGCCCGGGCCGGGCTCGAGCTGAAGCGGCTCACGGCCTCGCGCTCCATCGCGGAGGAGATGACGAAGGCCCAGATCGACGGCATCAACCTCGAACTCGCCACTCTCGAAGGCCAGCGGCGGGAGGCGCGGCGGGTGCTCGACCTCGGGTCCACCCGGGCCGATCGCAACAGCGTGGTCACCTGGACGGTCACCGAAGCGGGCGCCCTGGTGCGCCGGGGTGAGCCCCTCGCGCGGCTTTCCGATCTCAAGTCCTTCCGCATAGAAGCCACGGCTTCCGCGGTCCACGGCCGCGCCCTGCGCACGGGTCTCGAAGCGGTGGTGCGGATCGGCAGCGTGGACCTGCGCGGCGAGGTGAGCACGGTGGAGCCCACGGTGCGCGACGGCGTGATGCGGCTCTGGATCCGCCTCGCCGAGCCCACCCACCCGGTCCTGCGTCCGAGCCTTAAGGCCGACGTCTACGTGGTCACCGATCGTCGCGCCGACGCCATTCGCGTCGCGCGCGGGCCCTTCCTCACCGGCGAAGGGGCGCAGGACGTGTTCGTGGTCAAGGACGGCCGCGCCTTAAGGACCCGCGTGGATCTCGGGCTCATCGGCTACGACGCCGTCGAGATCTCAAAAGGCGTGCAGCCGGGGGACGAAATGATCGTCTCCGACATGACCAACTACCTTCATGCACGGGAGCTGAAACTGAAATGAACGTTCCAATGATCCGTCTCGAAAACGTCGAGAAGGTCTACCGCACCGACCGCATCGAGACCGTGGCTCTCTCCGGGGTCAACCTCGATATCGAGGAGGGCGAGTTCGTGTCGATCATGGGCCCCTCGGGCTGCGGCAAGAGCACGCTCATGCACCTGATGGGCCTGCTCGATGCGCCGAGCAAGGGCACGATCTCGCTTGCCGGCGCCGCGGTGACGGACGCCTCCGACCAGGCCCTCGCGCGCCTGCGCAACGAATCGATCGGCTTCGTGTTCCAGTCGTTCCACCTGATTCCCGATCTCTCCGTCCTCGACAACGTCGAGATACCGCTTCTCTATCGGAAGGTCGGGGCGTCGGAGCGGCGGAAGGCGGCGGAGGCGGCCCTCGAGCGGGTGGGGCTTTCCGCGCGGAAGCATCACTTCCCCTCCCAGCTCTCCGGCGGCCAGCAGCAGCGCGTCGCCATCGCGCGGGCCATCGTGGGGAAGCCGCGGGTTCTCCTCGCGGACGAGCCCACGGGGAACCTCGATTCCCAGATGGGCGACGAGATCATCTCCATCCTGCAGGACCTGAACACGCGGGAGAAGACCACCCTGGTCATGGTCACGCACGATCCGCGTCAGGCCGAGAAGACCGCGCGCACCATCCGTATGTTCGACGGACGCCGGGTGAATTAGCCCATGCTCAAGAATTACCTGAAACTCAGCCTGAAGATCCTCGGCCGCCGGAAGTTCTTCACCTTCGTCAGCCTGTTCGGAATCGGCTTCACCCTCCTGATTCTCACCCTGGCCGCGGCCATGCTCGACCACATCTTCTCCTCGTACCCGCCGGAGACGAGGGGCGACCGCACCCTGGTCATCGACAACGTCCGCATGCAGGGCAAGGACTCGATGTCCACCGGCCCGGGCGGCTACGCGCTCTACGACCGATACATGCGGGGCATCCCCGGGGTGGAGCGTCTCTCGATCATCTCGCAACCCGAGACCGTGATCTCGTACTGGAAAGGCGCCCGGCTCAAGTCCCTCATCAAGCGCGCCGACGCCGACTTCTTCCGGATTCTCGATTTCGAGTTCATCGAGGGCGGACCCTTCGGGGAAGCCGACGTGGGCGAGGCCCGGTTCGTGGCCGTCATCAACGAGACCACCCGGGCGAAGTTCTTCGGCGGCGCCCCCGCGCTCGGACAGACCCTCGAGGCCGACGGCCAGACCTTCAAGGTGGTGGGGGTCGTGCCCGACGTCCCGATCTTCCGGCTCATGGCCACCGGTGACATCTACGTTCCCCTGACCACGGCCAAGACCGACGACTACAAGACCCGGCTCCGCGGCGGGTTCTTCGCGCTGTTTCTGCTCAAGGACAAGGACGCGGTGCAAAGCGTCCAGGAGGAGTTCAAGGCGCGCCTCGGCAAGGTCGAGCTTCCACCGCAGTTCGACCGGATCTACGCCGTCCCCGAGACATTCTTCGCTTCGTTCGCCCGGCTGTTCCTTGGCGATTTCCAGTCCGAGGACGCGGGCGGCCGGCTGATGGCCGTGCTGCTCACCGGGGCCGCGCTCTTCATGATCCTGCCCGCGGTGAACCTGGTGAACCTCAACGTGAGCCGCGCGCTGGAGCGCGCCTCGGAGATCGGGGTCCGCCGCGCCTTCGGCGCCTCCGCGCGCGATCTCCTGCTGCAGTTCCTGTTCGAGAACGTGGTCATCTCGGTGCTGGGCGGCATCCTCGCCCTTGCCAGTGCCGCCGCCCTGCTCGCCCTGCTCAACCGGAGCGACCTCGTTCCCTACGCCCATTTCTCCCTCAACTGGCGCATCGCGGCCTGGGGCTTTGGCTTCGCCCTGGCCTTCGGCGTGATCTCCGGGGTCTGGCCGGCCTGGAGACTGTCGCGCCTGACTCCCATCCAGGCTCTCGCGGGAGGGGTGAAGTGATCCGCCATCTCTTCAGGCTCATCTGGAATCGAAAGCGCGCAAACGCCCTCGTCATCGCGGAGATCTTCGTCTGCTTCCTGGTCCTCTTCGCGGTTTCCACGCTGTCCCTCTACTCGTGGACGAACTATCACAAGCCCCTTGGCTTCGCCTACGACAACGTGTTCTCTGTCGACATCGACTTCTCGGAAGCCCGCGGCGATGGCGGGCAGAGTTCCCTCACTGGGGGCGCCGCCGCCGCTCCGGCTCCAGGAGGCGAGAATCCGCACGAGAGCCGGCAGCGGGCTCTCCTGGCCGTGGTCAAGTCCGACCCCGCGGTGGAAGCCGCGGCCTGGGCGAGCCCGCTGCCTTTTTCTCACTCGAACGAACAGCGCAGCTTCGCGTTTCGCAAGCGCGACTTGAGCTACTCGATGGCGCGCTGCACCGACGAGTACAAGGACGTCATGGGAATCGAGATCACGCGGGGCCGGTGGTTCGGACCCGAGGATGACGGGGGAGGCTACGAAGCGGTGGTGATCACGGAGGCGCTGGCGAGGCGCGCCTTCGGCGACGAGGATCCGATCGGTCAGAGCATCACCGGGGATCGCGCCGCGAACGGGCCCGCGGACGTCGAGCGGCGGGTGGTGGGGGTGATGCGCGCGTTCAAGCAGGAAGGGGAGATGGAGACGGAGGAATCGTACGTGCTGACCCGCATGGTCTTCTCCGCTCGTCAGATGCGGCGGATCGGCAGCATGGCCCTTCGCATGAAGCCGGGCGCCGACGCGTCGGTCGAAGCACGGCTCGCGAGCGCCCTCCAGGCCGCGGCCCCCGACTGGTCGTTCAAGGTGGAGCCCATGGTCCTGGGCGCGGAGTTCAACCGGCGGCTCTACCTCGCACCCCTCGGCGTGGGCGCGATGGTCGCGCTCTTCCTCATCCTCATGGTGGCCCTGGGCCTGTCCGGCGTGCTCTGGCAGAGCGTCACCACCAGGATTCGCGAGATCGGGGTCCGGCGGGCCATGGGGGCTTCCGGGGTCGATGTGAAGAGGCAGGTCATCGGCGAACTGATGGTGATGGCGACCATCGCCATGCTCGGCGGCATCGTCGTGGTGCTCCAGTTCCCGTTCCTCGATCTGCTGGGCCCGGTGCCGCGGGGTGTCTTCTTCGCCGGACTTTCCCTTACCATTGTGGCGCTGTACGGACTCGCCCTGGTGTGCGGCCTGCACCCGGCGCGTCTGGCCACCACGGTCCACCCGGCTGAGGCACTTCGCTACGAATGATTCTGATCGTCGATGACGACGCGTCCGTCCACGCCTCCCTCGGCCTGCTCCTGAAGCAGGCGGGGCACGCGTGGGCGGCAGTCTCGAACCGGGCCGAAGCGGTGGCCTGGCTGAAGGGCCACGCTTGCGACCTGGTGCTGCAGGACATGAACTTCAGCCGCGAGACGAGCGGTGCGGAAGGACTTGCCCTCCTGCGCGAGATCCGGAGCGCGCATCCCGCGATACCGGTCATCCTGATGACCGCGTGGGGCTCGATCCCGCTCGCGGTGGAAGGCATGAGACTTGGAGCAGGCGACTTCATCACCAAGCCCTGGACCAACACCCAGGTGGTGCAGTCGGTGGAGACCGCCCTCGGTCTCGCGCGGGCGTCCGGGGCCGACGCGCCCGCGGCGTCGCGCGAGCAGCTCGACAACGACTTCGACTTCGCCGGCCTCGTGGGCGAAGACCCCGGCCTCCTGCGCGTGCTCCAGGTCATCGGCCGGGTCGCCTCCACCGACGCATCCGTGCTCATCACCGGGGAGAGCGGCACGGGGAAGGAACTGGTGGCCGAGGCCATCCATCGCAACTCGAAGCGCCGGGGCGGTCCGTTCGTGAAGGTGAATCTCGGCGGCATTCCCGCAGGGCTTTTCGAGAGCGAGATGTTCGGCCACGTGAAGGGTGCTTTCACCGACGCCCGTAGCGATCGGACGGGGCGCTTCACCCTCGCTCACGGCGGCACCATCTTTCTCGATGAGGTGGGCGAACTCGATCCCGCCTCCCAGGTGAAGATGTTGCGCGTCCTGCAGGATCGAACCTTCGAAGTTCTGGGGTCCAGCCAGACGCGCAGCGTCGATGTCCGCGTGGTCGCGGCCACCAACCGGAACCTGCGCGACGCGGTGGACAGCGGCGCCTTCCGCGAGGATCTGCTCTATCGCCTGAACCTCATCGCCATTCACCTGCCGCCGCTGCGCGACCGTCGCGGCGACGTACCCCTTCTCGCCCGGCAATTCCTGCACGCGGTCATGGCGGCCCACGGTCGGGAAGGCCTGGAACTGAGCGCGGGCGCCCTCGACCATCTCAAGGCCCAGCCGTGGCCGGGGAACATCCGCGAGCTTCGGCACGCTATCGAGCGCGCGGTGCTGGTGGCGCCGGGGCCGGTCCTCACCGCCGGCGATTTCCGCGAGGTGGCCGCGATGGAAGCGCCCGGTACGGCGCGCGACCCCCTGCCCCCCGTGGGGAGCATGACCCTCGACCAGATCGAACGCGCCATGATCGTGAAATCGCTGAGACATCACGCGGGGAATCTCACCAGGGTAGCGGAGTCCCTGGGCATGAGCCGGCCCGCCCTCTATCGACGCATCGAGAAGCACGGCATCACGGTCTGACCGGGCGAGCGTCACCTTGAGCTTCAAGAACCGCTTCCTCGTCTACGTGGCGGTTCTGCACCTCGCCATCGCCGTCCTGGTCGTGCCGCTTCTGGTGACGAACCGGCTCTGGCTCGTCGCCGTCGAGGCCTTCTTCGTTGGTTCGATCCTCATGGGATTCCGCCTGGTGCGCGGCCTGTTCGAGAGCCTCGAACTGCTCGCTGAGGGCGCGCGCTTCCTCGATGAGCAGGAGTTCACCACGCGCTTCAAGGAAACCGGCCGCCCGGAGCTCGATCGGCTGGTGTCCCTCTACAACCGTCTTGCCGACGATCTTCGCGACGAACGCACGAAGCTCCGCGAACAGCATCACTTCCTGAGCGAGGTTCTCGATGCGTCGCCCTCGGGCGTGGTCGTGCTCGACTTCGACGGCCGCATCGACCTGGTGAATCCCGCGGCCGCGCGAATGCTTGGCGTCTCCGCGGATGCGGCGCGCGGTCTTCGGCCTTCGGAGGTGAACGGGACGCTCGGATCCGATCTCGCCGCGGCGATCACGGGCTCCTCCCGGGTCCACACCACGGGCGCCGGCGGCAAGATCCGGATCGTGTCGAGCCGGTTCACCGATCGCGGTCACGAGCGCCGCTTCCTCCTTCTCGAGGAGATGACCGAAGAGGTCCGGGCCGCGGAGAAGGCGGCCTACGAGAAGCTCATCCGCATGGTGGCCCACGAGGTGGGGAATTCGGTCGCGGCTTCGAGCTCCCTGCTTCAGTCGAGCCTTGCCTACTCCCGGCACCTCCCGGATGGCGACCGGCCCGATTTCGAGGACGCGGTGGGTGTCTGCCTCGCTCGCCTCGCGACTCTGAACGGCTTCGTCCGGGATCTGGCCGAGGTCGTGCGCCTCCCCGAGCCGCGGCTCCAGCCCTGCGATCTCGTGTCGCTGCTGCGCGGCACTTCGCTTCTGCTGCGCGCCTCCGCGGAGAAGTCGGGCGTCGAATGGGCGCTCACCGTCGAAGAGCCGCTACCGCTCGTGATCGCCGACCGCGCCCAGATCGAGCAGGCTTTCCTGAACATCGCCAAGAACGCGATCGAAGCGGCAGGTCCGGGAGGGCGGGTCCGAGTCAGCGCGAGGTCGACCGCGGAACGCATCGAGGTCGTGGTCGAGAACACCTCGGAAGGGATCGCCGAGGATGTGCAGGCGCGCCTGTTCACGCCGTTCTTCTCAACCAAGGCGGACGGGAGAGGCCTCGGTCTCACCCTGGTGCGGGAGATCCTGGTCCATCACCAGGCCCCCTTCGCCCTGATCGCGCCCCCCGGAGGCCCCACCCGCTTCACCTTCTCATTGAAGAAGGCGGACTAACCCGGCCAGGGTAGTGGTGGGAGGGGGTTGCTTCGTCGCGGTACCTTCCGAGTGGCTCCTCGCAATGACGACCCGACAGCCCCTCGTTGCACGGGCTGGGCCCCGTTGCTCCCACGTGGTGGCGGGGCATGACCGGCAGGCCTTTGATGAACGCTCAGAAGCCGCAAGACTGAGCGTCTGTCGAGCCAGTTACTTGATCAGCTCGGCTCGGCGGGACAGCCCCGGGGCGCGGGACAGGCGGGCATCGCAGGTCAGCAGCCTGCTGTCGAGTGCTTCGGCGAGGGCCACGTATACGGCGTCGTACGCGGAGAGGTTCTGACGAAGGGCCCAGACCCTGTCGAGAAGGGGTTCGTGCGCGTGCCGTTCCAGGTCCAGTGAGCGAAGAAGCTCTATGGCCGTTCGCGCCGCCGCCCCGTCGAGGTCTCCGTCCCGGACCAGGCGACGGATCGTCTGCACGACCTCGACATCCACAAGGTGGGGCACATGGAGGCTCTCGCGCGGGTCGGCGATGCGGGCGGCGACGATCCGGCCCAGGCGGGTGCCGACGAGCAACTCGACCAGGCACGAGGCATCCAGAACGATCATCTCGCCTCGCGTTCAGCGTGGATCAGGGACGCGGCGCTTCGCTTGAGTCGACGCACCGGCGCCGCTCGCAGCCGCTCCAGGATCTCCTCCCGCGTCGGCCGGTCCAGGGACTTCTGGATCTCCCGCAGCACGTAGCTCGACATGGAGACGCCCTCGAGGGCGGCCCTTGCTTTGAGGCGCCGGTGGAGGCTTTGCGGGACGCTTCGGATCTGAACCATGGTTTCGGTCATGTGAGAATGATACTTTCATCGCATATTCATGCGGAGCCGGATCAGAGCGGCTGGCGTTCGCCCTCCCGGGCAATCCGCAGGCCGGCCTTCTCGACCGTTCGCTGGGCCTTCGAACCCGGTGTCGCGGCGGGATTGGTGTGGTTCAAGTGGACGAAGACGATCTTCCGCCGCTCCTTCTCGGGGAGGGCGGCGAAGCGGGCGAGCGACTCGGCGATGAAGGGGTGCGGTACCTCGGACATGGCGCGCCCCGGCAGCTCGGTCGCGTCGAAGAATGTGCCGTCGACATAGGCGACATCGACGCTCGCGATCACGTCCTCGATGCGGCGGTCCCATTTCTCCCATTTGTCGATGTCGGGGAGCCAGAGAAGGGAGCGCGTCGGTCCGCGAACGATGAACCCGCAGGTGTCGCTGTATTCATCCCGATGCGGGACCGCGATCGGCGTGATGGAAATGCGGGCGTTCAGGGCCACGGGTTTGTCTGCGGCGAACCTTTCGATCTGAACGTGCTTGAGCTTCACCAGCAGATCCCAGGGGCCGTTCGTTTCCAGGAAGCGGGCCATCCGGTCCGAGGCGAGCACACGCTGGCCGGAAGCCCCGTAGGACTCGCGGCCGAGGTGCATCAGCCCCGCGTAGTGCCCGACGTGGGCGTGGGTGAGCGCGATGGCGCCGAAAAGGGGCGGCCGTCCGGCGGGGGTGACGGCCTGCGGAGCGACGCGATCGGCGATCTCCACCTGTTCGCGGACGTCCGGGGTGGCGTCGATAAGGAACCGCTCCTCCGATCCGGGATCGACCAGGAGCAGGGACGCGACCAGGCGTCGCTGCTTTGGATCCAGCCGGGCCGCGCGGTCCGGCTCTGCGTTCCCACCCAACTGGGGCAGACCCCCGTCCTGCGCGGTGCCGAGGACGAGCGCGAAGGGGCTCGGCCCCTGTCCTTCGGCCCGGACCGGTGCGCTTCGCGCCGCCGCCCAGGCCAGCAGGATCGCGCTCGCGGCGAGGAAGCCCCTCCGCGCGGACGCGCTCATCAGAACTCGACGAGTTTCCGGACCGCGTCCTTGATGTTCGCGACCTGGGGCAGCGTCGCGTTCTCGAGGGTCGGGTGGTAGCCCACGAAGCAGTCGAGCGCTCCGAGCCGCTTCACCGGCGCGTCGAGATAGGAGAACAACTCGTCCGCGATCTTCGCGGCGATCTCCGCTCCGTAGCCGAACGAGATCTGGTCCTCGTGGGCCACGAGCACGCGCCCCGTCTTCATGACGCTCGTCCGGATCGACTCCATGTCGTAGGGGTTGAGGGTGCGCAGGTCGAGGATCTCGACCGACACCCCTTCTTCCTCGAGATCCCTCGCCGCCGCCACCGAGCGCTGCACGAGCGCGCCGAAGGTGACGATGGTGGCATGTGACCCCTCGCGCACCACCCGGGCCTTGCCGAAAGGCACCATGTGGTTCGGGCCCGGGTAGGAACCCTTGTTGTAGGTCTGCCGGTACAGGTGCTTGTGCTCGAGGAAGATGACGGGATCGTCGCAGCGGATGGCGGTGCGAAGAAGGCCGTTGGCGTCCTCGGCGTTGCTCGGGATCACCACCCGGAGCCCGGGGATGTGGGTGAAGAGCACCTCGCCGCACTGCGAGTGGTAGACCGCGCCGCCCTGCAGGTAGCCGCCGTAGGTCACGCGGATCACCACCGGACACTTGAAGTGCCCCGACGAGCGCCAGCGCATCAGCGCCAGTTCGTTGCGGATCTGGTGGTAGGCGGGCCAGATGTAGTCGAAGAACTGGATCTCCACCACGGGCTTGAGCCCGCGGGTGGCCATGCCGATGGCGCGGCCCACGATGTTGGCCTCCGCGAGAGGGGAATTGAAGACGCGGTCCGATCCGTACTTGCGCTGAAGGTTGTGGGTGACCTTGAAGACCCCGCCCTTGCCCTTCACCTTGTCGAGGTTGTCCTCGCGCGAGCAGTCGGCCACGTCCTCGCCGAACACCACGATCCTGGGGTCGCGGGCCATCTCGTCCACGTAGGCCGAGTTCAGGAGGTCGACCATGGTCTTGTTCGGATTCGGCGAAGCCCCGTATTCGGGCGGCGAATCGAATTCGCGCGAGGTGGGATCGATCGAAGAATAGACCCACCACAAAGCGCTCTCCGCGGGCGGCGTCGGTGCTTCGACCGCACGATCGGCGGCCTCCTCGATCTCGCGATCGGCCTCCTCGCGGACCGCGGCGAGCTCGGCTTCGGTGAGCAGGTCCGCGGCGAGCACGCGCTTGCGGAAGGAGTTCAGGGGATCGCGCTCGACTTCGGCATCGCGCTCGGCGGTCGGGCGGTACAGGGTCTCGTCATCGGACAGCGAATGGGAGTAGGGGCGGATCACCTTGGCGTGGACGAGCGCCGGGCCTTTCCGCATCCGGCAATAGCGGACGGCCTCGCCCATGGTCTGGAGGCTCGCGATCGGATCGCAGCCATCGACTTCGAGGACGAGGAGATCGGGGAACGAGCGCACCAGTTTGCTGATGCTGCCACCCGCGGTCTGCACCTCGATCGGGACGGAGATCGCGTAGCCGTTGTCCTCCACCAGGTAGACCACGGGGAGCTTCAGGTTGCAGGCGGTGTTGAGGCTTTCCCAGAACTCGCCTTCGGACGTGGTGCCGTCGCCGGTGCTGACGAAGACCACCTCGTCATGCTTGAACGCGGGGAGAGCCCCGGTCTTCTGCATGAACATTCCGGCTTCCGCGCACCCCACGGCCTGGAGGAACTGGGTGCCGACCGGCGAGGACTGGCTGACCACGTTCAAGCCCTTGTGGCCCCAGTGCGAAGGCATCTGCCGTCCGCCCGAGTTGGGGTCCTCCTTCGCACCGACGGATCCCATCAGCATTTCCGTGGGGGTCATGCCCAGAGTGAGCATGAGGGCGCGGTCGCGGTAGTAGGGATAGAACCAGTCGTAACCGGGCCGAAGAGCCATGCCCGCGGCCACGAGCACCGCCTCGTGGCCCGCGCCGCTGATCTGGAAGTAGATCTTGTTCTGGCGTTTGAGGGCGATTTCCTTGTCGTCGATGCGTCGCGACAGGTACATGATCCGGTAGATCTCGCGCACCACGGTGGGATCCAGCGAGATGGGGGGGACGCTCGGAAGCGGAGGCGCCTCCATGACGGTGGGGAGGTGGTCGGTCAAAGGGGCCTCGGTGGTAGCGGTTTTCTGAACGGTGGTGGGAGGGAGTTCGGGAAATTCGTCGGGGCCCGGAAGGCGCGCGAGGAGCGCCGAGAACGGACCCGTGGGATGAGCGGGGTCCGGGGAAGGCCTGGCCGGAGCCACGGCTCGGGATTCGTTGCGAGCGGCCATCTCGGACAGGAGGGGTCGGGGAGTTTCCGACGTCGGCATCTGCAGGGGCTCGGGCGCGAGGAGACGCCGCGAGATCTCTCCGGTATTGACGCCCACCACGTCCCGCTCGGGCTCGACTGCTGCGGGCTCGGGCCTGATCAGGGAAATCGGCCGATCGATCTCGCCGGTTCGCGTCGGATCGTCACTCCCCGGGCGCCCGGGCCCCGCTTCGGGCAGGACGGTGGCGACGTTGCGGTCGAGGGCAAAGGGCGGGGGCACCGCCTCGATTCCGGCGAGGCTTCGCGAGGCCAGCGTCCACACCGGAGAGTCGATGGCGGTGGTCTCCGAGGACGGGGGCGCCCTCTCCGGTTCGGGCTGCCTCACCCGCTCGTCGACACGAAGAGCCGCATCCCTGAGCATCGATGCGAATCCGAGATTCTCGGCGGTTGCGAAAGATGCGGCGGGGCGAGGGATCTCCTCCACGAGAAGAGGTGCTATCTCCAGGGTCTCCGCCCGCATGACCCGCGCGGAAGGTCGAACCGGGATGTTCGTCGGGAGTTCTTCGAGAAACTCGTCCGGGAGGCCGGCGCGCTCAGGCGCAGGGGTCGGCCGGGTCGGGACCCGGCCCGCCGCCTCCACGATGTCGAGGACGCTGCTTCTTTGAAGCTCCTCGGTAGAGAAGTTACGTGCCGAGAAAGCGGGGGGGCGTCCCTGGGGCGGATTTTCGGCGACGGTTTCTTCCGACCAGGGAATAAGGGGGGATGAGGGCTCCGAAGCGGGCACACTGGCGGTCCGCCACTTCTCCGGCGGTTCCCATTCGAAGGCGTCGGCCTTCTCGACCGACTTCGGACCCGATCTGGGGGTGGAGGAAGGGCTCGCGGCGACAGGCTGGCTCGCGGGCGCCTTCGTTTCGGGTTCGAGAAAGAAGTCCCGAATGCGAGTGACGACATTTTTGAAGACACTCATCACTTTGGCTATCTGTCGGGAGACTCTCTCGGTTGAGAAGGAGAAAGAAGTGTAGCAAGGCGGCCAAAGCATCTGTCAACCGAAGCCGCGCAGGATTTCTTGTCGTTCGATTCCCGAGAGAAGGACCCCGGCTGTACTCTGGGAAGGCGAAAATAAGACGAATGTATTCCGAGCTTCACGCGTCATCCGCTTTCTCCTTCCTCCGGGGGTCTTCGAGCCCCGAGGATCTGGTGGCTCAGGCCGCCCGGATGGGGCACGAAGCCGTGGGCCTCGCCGATCGGGACGGCCTTGCCGGCGCGCCTCGCTTCTTCCAGGCCGCGAAGAAGGCCGGGGTCCGGCCCATCGTCGGCGCCGAGGTCTCCCTGGCCGACGATTCGTTCGTGACCCTGCTGGTGGAAAGCCCGGAGGGGTATCGCAATCTCAGCCGCCTCCTCACCGCGCGGGCGAGGGATTCGGCTTCCGAGCGGAGCGGGCCCTCTCGGGTGTCCGCCCGCGGATTCGAGGAACCGGAGTTGTTGAAGGGCCTGGTGGCCACGGCCACGGACGCTTCGGCCATCGACTGGCTCATCCCGCTCTTCGGCAAGTACCGCACCTTCGTCGAAGTGCAGCGGCATCTCACCCGGGAGAGCCACGGCCATGCCCTCGGCCTTCTCGACCTGGCGGAGGCCCGCGGCCTGCGCGCCATCGCCACGAACGGCGTTCTCCACGCGAAGCCGCAGGGCCGGCGCCTCGTCGATGTCTTCACCTGCCTGCGCAATCACACCACCTTGTCGCGCGCGGGGCGCCTGCTTTCCGAAAACGCCGAGCGTCATCTCAAGCGCCCAGCCGACCTGCGCGCGCTCTTCGCCGATCGTCCCGATGTGCTTCGCAACACCGAGGCCTTGTCCGACCGCTTGCGCTTCACCCTCAGCGACCTCGGCTATCGCTTTCCCGACTATCCGCTGCCTCCGGGGGAAACCAACGACTCGTTCCTGCGCGCCATCACCGAAGCAGGAGCCCATAACCGCTATCGCCCGTACCACGACAAGGCCCGTGCGCAGATCGAGAAGGAACTGGGCGTCATCGCCAAGCTCGGCCTCGCCGGCTACTTCCTCATCGTGTGGGACCTCATGCAGTTCTGCAAGGCCAATGGCATCCTCGCCCAGGGCCGCGGTTCGGCCGCGAACAGCGCGGTCTGCTACAGCCTCGGCATCACCGCGGTCGACCCCGTGGGCATGGAGCTGCTCTTCGAACGCTTCCTCTCCGAGGAGCGCGGCGAGTGGCCCGACATCGACATCGACCTGCCTTCGGGGGACCGTCGCGAGAAGGTCATCCAGCACGTCTACACGAAGTACGGCCCGCACGGCGCGGCCATGACCGCGAACGTCATCACCTACCGCGAGAAGAGCGCTTCGCGCGAGATCGGCAAGGTGCTCGAACTGCCCGACGACGTGGTCGATGGCGTTTCGAAGCAGATGCGCCGGTTCGAGTGGCACGACACGAAGGACACGTTCGACGCGCGTCTCGAGCGCGCCGGCGTCGATCGCAGCGACCTTCGGTTGAAGGTCTTCGCCCGGCTGTTCCACGACATCCAGGACCTGCCTCGCCATCTCGGCCAGCACTCGGGCGGGATGATCGTGGCCCAGGGCCGGCTCGATGAAGTGGTCCCGCTCCAGCCCGCGTCGATGCCGGGCCGAACCATCGTCCAGTGGGACAAGGAAGACTGCGCCGACCTCGGCATCATCAAGGTCGACCTGCTCGGTCTCGGCATGATGGCGGCGCTGCAGGACACCATCTCCATTCTGTCGAGCACCGGGGTGGAGGTCGATATCGCCCATCTGCCGCCCGACGATCCGAAAACCTACGCGATGCTGCGCGCGGCCGACACCGTGGGGGTTTTCCAGGTGGAGAGCCGGGCCCAGATGGCGACCCTGCCGCGGATGAAGCCCGATCATTTCTACGACCTCGTGGTGGAAGTGGCGATCATCCGTCCCGGGCCCATCGTGGGGCAGATGGTCCACCCGTATCTCGATCGGCGCGCGGGGAGGAAGCCGGTCGAGTACCCGCATCCTTCACTCGAGCCCATCCTGAAGCGGACGCTCGGCGTGCCCCTGTTCCAGGAGCAGCTCCTGCGCATGGCCATGACCGTCGCGGGTTTCACCGGCGGCGAGGCCGAGGAGTTGCGGCGCGCCATGGGTTTCAAGCGATCCGAGAAGCGCATGGCCGAGATCGAGGCCAAGCTGCGCGCGGGGATGGGGAGGAACGGCATCGAGGGAGCTACGCAGGATCAGATCGTGAAATCGATCGCGTCCTTCGCGCTCTACGGTTTTCCCGAATCGCACGCGGCGAGCTTCGCTCTCATCGCCTACGCGAGCGCGTACCTGCGCGCCCACCATCACGCCGCCTTCGTCTGCGCCCTGCTCAACAATCAGCCCATGGGCTTCTACCACCCGATGACCCTGGTGAAAGACGCGCAGCGGCACGGTGTGAAGTTCCTGCCCGTGGACGTGACGAAGAGCGAGGTGGTCTGCACGCTGGAAGGCGGCCCGGTTCGGCTGGGCTTGAACTACGTCACGAATCTCCGCGCGCCGGCCGCCGCGCTGATCATCGAAGAGCGCAATCGCCGACCCTTCACCTCGATCGAAGATTTCGCCCGCCGCGCGAAACTCCACGCCGACGAACTGGAGCGCCTCGCCTCGATCGGAGCCTTCGCCCCCTTCGACCACACCCGCCGCGACGCCCTGTGGCAAGTGGCCGCCCTCGCCAGGTCCCCCGGCCCGCTGTTCGAAGCGCACTCACAAATCGCGGCGTTCGCCCCATCACCAAGCCAATTGGACCTGTCGTCATTGCGAGGAGGTCAGCGAGAAGCGCCCGACGAAGCAACCCCTACCTTGGACCTCACCAATCCAATCCAACACACCCGCCCGCAGGACGCCACCCTCTCGCACTCCCCGTTACCCGAGATGTCCACCCTCGACCGCCTGCGCGCCGACATCATGGGCACCGACCTCACCATCGGCCCGCACCCGGTGGCCCGTTTCCGCGACCTGCTGAAGCAAGCAGCGGTTCTCCGCGCGGTCGACCTCCCGTATCGCCGCGATGGCGATTCCGTCCGGGTGGCGGGTGCGGTCATTTGCCGCCAGCGTCCGGGCACGGCCAAGGGTTTCCTCTTCCTCACCCTCGAAGACGAAACCGGCCTCGTCAACGTCATCGTCCGCCCCGACCAGTTCGATCGCTTCCGACAGCTGCTCACCGATGCCCCGCTTCTGCGGGTCGACGGCGTCCTTCAGTCGAAAGAGGGAATCACCGTGCGGGCCATGAACGTGAGCCTCATCAACGAAGAGCCGGAAGAAGCGTTGCCGGAAATTCCCGTGCGGAGTTTCCGATGAACCATCAACATGCCATTCAAATGGTAGAGTCATGCCATGAAGACGACCGTCGACAAGGCGGGCCGGGTGGTCATTCCCGCAACGATCCGGGAGAGGGCCGGCCTGACTCCGGGCGTCGAGATCGACGTGCGGTTGAGCGAGAGCGGCGATATAACCATTTCCCGGCCGGTTCCGCCTCCGAAGCTGGTGAAGCTTGGGGGCGTCACCGTCGTGCGGGCCCAGACGAAGAACCCGCCGAGGATCGACGTCGACAAGCTGATCCGCGAGGAGCGAGACCGCTGGCCCCTGTGAAGAAGGTCTTTCTCGACACCAACGTCTTCGTGTCGGGTCTCCTCGACGTTTCCCCCGATTCCGCGTGCCGGTCCATCCTCGAGGCGCTCGGGTCGCGGCGGCTGCGTTCGTGCGTGACCGCCTGGCACTGTTGCCTCGAGTTCTTCTCGGTGACCACGCGCCTCCCTCCCGAGTATCGCCTTTCCGCGGAGGACGCCATCAGCCTCTTGACCGAGCATGTCTTCGACCGCGTTAAGGTCGAAGGCCTCCCCGTCGAGGACGCCATCCCCTGGCTGAAGAGGCTGAGCGGGTCCGAGGTCCGCGGCGGACTCGTCTACGACGCGCACCTGGCCCACATCGCCCACCGTGCCGGCTGCGTCCTCCTGGTCACGAGCAACGTTTCCCACTTCCGGCAAGTCGCCCCTCACGGGATCGAGATCCTCAGCCCGACGCAATTCATCGACCGTATGGTGTGACCTCCATGACCAAGTTCCGGTCCGTCTTCGCGTGCCAGGCCTGCGGTTTCCAGAGCTCGAAGTGGCTCGGGCGCTGTCCCGAGTGCGGCGACTGGAACACGTTCGTGGAGGAGCGGGAGGAGATCCAGAGCGCCAAGTCGGCCAAGCAGCAGCGCACTCTTTCCGAAACCCTGGCCAAGCCCAAGCCCTACGAGATGGTGGACGCCGGAGACGCGCCGCGCTTCCCCTCCGGCATCGGCGAGTTCGACCGCGTCCTGGGCGGCGGCGTGGTTCCCGGGTCGCTCGTGCTCATCGGCGGCGAGCCGGGCATCGGCAAGAGCACGCTGCTCCTGCAGGTGGCGCAGCTCCTCGCCCGCACCGGCGGCGCCGTGTTGTACGTGTCGGGCGAAGAGTCGGAGCGACAGATCAAGCTTCGTGGCGACCGGCTCGGGCTTGAAGGCGGCGCGCTCTTTCTCATGTCCGAGACCTCGCTCGAGAACATCCTCGAGCAGGTCGACGTGATGAAACCATCGTCGCTCGTCATCGACTCGGTCCAGACCATCTACTCCTCGAAGTTCGCGTCCGCGCCCGGTTCGATCTCGCAGGTGCGCGAGGTGGCGACCCAGCTCCTGTTCCTGGCCAAGGCGCGCGGCATCACCACCTTCATCATCGGCCACGTCACCAAGGACGGGTCGCTCGCCGGTCCCAAGTCGCTCGAGCACATCGTCGATACCGTCCTGTATTTCGAAGGCCAGAAGAACCACCACCACCGCGTGGTCCGCGCGGTGAAGAACCGCTTCGGGTCGATCAGCGAGCTGGGCGTGTTCGAGATGACGGGGGCGGGCCTGATCCCGGTCTCGAACCCCTCCGCCCTGTTCCTCTCCGAACGGCTTCCCGGGTCTCCGGGCTCCGCGGTGGTGGCCACGGTCGAAGGGACCCGCACCATGCTCGTGGAAGTGCAGGCACTCGTCACCAGCGCGTCGTTCGGCAGCCCGCGGCGCATGGCCCTCGGCCTCGATCGCGATCGAACCTCGCTGCTGCTCGCGGTCCTGGAAAAGCGCGCGGGCTATCCGCTCGCGGATCAGGACGTTCACGTGAGCGTGGTGGGCGGGCTCGAGGTCGAGGAGCCGGCGGTCGACCTCGGCATTGCCGCCGCGGTCATCTCCTCCTTCACCAACAAGCCGGTGCCCGAAAAGACCGCGGTCTTCGGCGAGATCGGCCTGGGCGGCGAGCTGCGGTCCGCGGGTCAGGCGGCCTTGCGCCTGAGAGAAGTGGCCCAGATGGGCTTCGAACGCTGCGTCATTCCCGCGGCGGGCGGGGCGATTCCCGCGGCGGATTTCCCCTCGTCCCTCAAGGTCCACGCGGTTCGCACGCTCGACGAAGCCTTGCAGAGCATCTTCGACTAGTGTCCTGTAACAGAAGTACGTTGCCTAAGTCGGCGGCGAGGCGCCCGGAGCGCAAGGCGCCGAGGAGGCCGCATATCCAGCATATGCAACGACGAGCAACGCAGCGATCCGGGATGCATCGGCGTCGAATTAGGTGACGTACTTCTGTTACAGGACACTAGATACCGCCGAGGCGGAGAAGGCATCCAAGCTCTCGGACCGGGCCTGTCATAGACTCCGCGGTCCTTCGATGAACGCCCCTGCCCCCAAAGAACCGCTCTTCACCGGGCCCTTCATCACGATGTGGGCGTTCTCCTTCACCGTGTTCGTCTCGCTCTTCATGCTGCTGCCCGTGGTCCCCTTCCAGGTCCTGGCCGAGGGGGGAACCGAAACCGAGGCCGGGCTCTTCATGGGCCTGCTCACCTACTCGTCGGGACTCTCCGCCCTCTTTACCGGAGCCCTCTCCGATCACATCGGCCGCCGCAAGCAGCTGATCATCTGCGCCGCCGCCATCGTGGCCTGCGTCCTGCTCTACGGCGTCCTGCCCAGCACGCCGCGCCTCGTGTTCGTGACCCTCCACGGCATCTTCTGGTCCGGGCTGCTGCTCGCCTCCTCCGCCCACATCACCAGCGTCATTCCCGCGACCCGCAGGGCGGAAGGTCTTGGTTACTGGGGGATGTCCTCCCTCCTGGCCGTGACCGTGGCTCCCACCATCGGTTTCGCGATCTACCGGTTCGGGTGGCTCGCCCTGTGCCTCTCCGTGGCCGCGATGAACGTGGTGATGGGTCTCATCGCGGTCTCCATCCACGAGAGTCACGAGGGGGCGCCGGGCTGGCCGACCGCGGGCGAGCTGAAGGCTTCGCTCAACTTCAGCGTGCTGCGGATTTCCTTCGCCCTGTTCCTCTATTCCTTCGCCTTCGGCTCGGTCACCTCGTTCGCGGCGCTCGCCGCCGACGCGCGCGGCATCGCCCCCCGCGAGATTTTTCTCACCACCATGGCCTTCACCACCTTCCTCTCCCGGCCCGTGCTGTCCCCCTTTCTCGACCGGCTGGGCCACGTCCGCATGTTTCGCTGGTTCGTGATGATGATCCCGGTGGGTCTCGCCCTCCTCAGCTTCGCCCACACGAAATGGATGATGGTGCTCGCCGCCATGGTCTTCGGCCTTGCTTACGGGAACTGCCACCCCGCGTTCACCGCCTACATCACCGGACGGGTCGACGAACGGGGTCGGGGAGGCGCTTTCGGAGGCATCCTCGCCGCCTTCGACGTGGGCATCGGCACCGGCTCCATTCTTTCCGGCGTGCTGGTCCATCGCTTCGGGTTCGGGGTCGCCTTCGGAACCGCCACCGCGCTTTCCGCCCTCTCCGTCCCGTACTTCAACTGGGCGAGGCCCAGGTTCGAGCGCGATAATTCGGCCCGTCCCATCGGCGCTCCCGTCGCCGCCCTGTCGGAAGGCTTCTGATCTCCCCCTTGACTCCCTCGACCTCGCATCGTCCGCTCGCCGTGGTGTGCCTGTCGGGCGGCATGGACTCGGCGGTTACCGCCGCCCTGGCCAGTAAGACCCACGACCTCGCCCTGCTCCACGCGAACTATGGGCAGCGCACGGAGTCGCGGGAGCTTTCGAGCTTCGAGGCCCTGGCCGACCGGTTCGGCATCCCCCCGGAGCGACGCCTGGTGGTGGACTTCACCTCGCTCCGACAGATCGGAGGCAGCAGCCTCACCGACCGGTCGATCGCGGTCCGCCATGGCGAGCCCGAGGAGGGCGTGGTCCCGAGCTCGTACGTGCCCTTCCGGAACGCGCACCTTCTCGCCGCGTCCACCAGCTGGGCCGAGGTCATCGGGGCGAGTGCCATCTTCGTGGGCGCGGTCGAGGCCGACTCCTCGGGGTATCCCGATTGCCGGCCCGCCTTCTTCCGCGCCTTCGCGGAAGCGATCCGGCTCGGCACCCGAAAGGATACCCGCATCGCCATCGAGACCCCGGTGATTGCCATGAGCAAGGCCGAGATCATCCGCCTCGGCCTCGCCCTTTCCGTCCCTTTCGAGCTCACCTGGTCCTGCTACGAGGCCAACGAGGAGGCGTGCGGCGAATGCGAAAGCTGCCGCCTCCGGCTCGCGGCTTTCGAGAAAGCCGGGGCCTCGGACCCGATCAGATACCGCCTCCGCGTTTAGAATGTCCCGGGCGTCCCAGACAATCGAACAGGAGAACCTCATGAAACGCATTCTGATGGCCTTTGCGGCCCTGCTTATTTCCGCCTCGATGGCCTCTGCGCAGACCGGCGGGGTCCGGGGCAAGATCCTCGACGACACGGGGAAGCCGCTCGAAGCCGTCGCGGTCAAGATGGAGTTCCAGGGCGGAATGAACCTGTCCTTCGACACCAAGACCAACAAGAAGGGCGAGTTCATGCAGATCGGCCTTCGTCCGGGCAACTGGAAATTCACCTTCACCAAGGAGGGCTTCCAGGTCTTCGCGGCGCCCATGAAGATCTCCCTGGGCGAGGCGACGGTACTGCCCGACACCAAGCTCATGCCCGGCAAGGCCGCGGCCGGGGCCGAGGACATCCAGAAGACCTTCGCTGAAGCGGTGGCGAAGCTCCAGGCCCAGGACTTCGACGGCGCCATCGCCGCCTTCGACGCGATGATCCTGAAGAATCCCTCTCTCGCCGAGGCCCACTACAACAAGGGTTTCGCGCAGTATCAGAAGAAGGACTACGCGGCCGCGGAAGCGAGCCTCAAGCAGGCGCTCGAGGTGCGGGCCGACTACAGCGACGCTCGCGTCCTCCTCTCCAACATCTACTCCGCCCAGGGGATGAAGGACAAGGCCATCGAGGTGATGTCGACCGGGGCCTCCACCAACGACCCCAAGCAGCTCTTCAATCTCGGCCTTGCCCTCCTGAACAGCGGCAAGAACGAAGAGGCCTTCGCGGCCTTCCAGAAGGTCGAGGCCGCCGAGCCAGGAAACGCGGAGGCGCAGTACTACCTCGCGACCGGGGCGCTGAGCGCCGGCCGGACCGAAGAGTGTCTGACGCGTCTCGAGAAGTACCTGGCTCTCGGCCCCAAGAACGATCAGAACAAGGCCACCGCCGAGGGCCTGCTCGCCGCTCTCAAGAAGAAGTAGCGACCCGCTTCTTCCCTTGACCATCGCGGCCCGCCTCACCGCCATCCGCGGACGCATCGCGGCGGCGGCCGAGCGATCGGGCCGCGATCCGCTCTCCGTCACCCTGGTGGCGGTCAGCAAGTTTCACCCGGTCTCGGCCATCGAGGAAGCGTACGCCTGCGGGCAGCGCCACTTCGGCGAGAACCGTGTGCAGGAGGCGGAGGAGAAGAAGGGCCGGCTGGGCCCGCTGCTGGAGGCCGCGGACCCGCTGCGCCTCGAGCTGATCGGCGCGCTCCAGTCCAACAAGGTCAGGAAAGCGGTGGCCGCGGTCTCGCGGATTCAATCCGTCGACTCCGCCGAACTGGGCGCGCGCGTGGCCCGGGTCGCGGTCGAGGCTTCTCGGGTGATGCCCGTGCTCATTCAGGTGGACCTCGCGGGCGAGGCGACCAAGTCGGGCGTGCCGGAAGCCGGGCTCCTTCCCCTGCTCGAGTCGCTCCGCGGTGTCGCCGGGATCAGCGTGGACGGGCTCATGGCCATTCCGCCGCTGCTCGACGACCCGGAGGACGTGCGGCCCTATTTCAAGCGGCTTCGCCAGCTCAGGGATGACGCCAGGGCGCGCGGTCTCCTGGCTCGGGGCGAACTCTCGATGGGGATGAGCCACGACTTCGAGGCGGCCATCGAAGAGGGAGCCACCATCATCCGGGTGGGCACCGCGATCTTCGGAGAGCGACCCGCGAAAACCGCCTAGAGCGTCCCGCCCCCGCGGTCAGTGGACCCAGCGCGAGTCGTTCGGGCCCTTGCCGGAGCCCTTGTTCCACCCGCCATCGACGACCTTGAGGCCGGGGTTGCCGCGTTTCGGCGCGAGCAGGCGGTTGAGTTTCAGCTGCGCGGCGAGAATCGTCCCTCCGCGGATATACGCGTACATGACGCCCATGGCGAGAAAGTGCGGGACGAAGTTCGACAGGCCGTACATCACCGCGAAGAGCGCGGTGATGCCCACCGTCGCGTAGAGCAGGTTCCGCCCCGCCGCGGGCAGCACGAACATGAACAGGATCGTCCGATTCGGAAACAGGAGCGCCCAGGCCACCGACAGCGCGTCGGCGAGCGGCCAGATCGAAAGGTACTGGCTTCGGGAAACGTCGCCCCAGGCGAGGCCCACGACCGTGGTCAGTGCTCCCGCGAAGAAAGCCACGCCCACGCACACCAGCAGATACCGGGCTCCGCCCCACACCGCGGCCAGATCCCTGCCGAAAAAACCGAGCATCAACGCCCCGAAGATCAGGTTCTGGCCGTCCAGTTCGAAGAAGGCCCAGGGGATCAGCCGCCAGACCTGTCCGCCGAGCACCAGCGCGGGCGAAAGCAGAGTCAGGCTGATCGAGGGGACGCCGAGCCTCGTGGTGAGGGACAAGAGGGCGCTCCCGACCACCGCGACGACGATCAGGGCGAGCGAGGCCAGGGGCAGGTACTGGCCGAGGATGGCCACGGGTCGGTCCAGGAAGGGGCGTCTCATCGCCCTCGATGGTATCGCGAGGCGTGTGCCCGGGGGGACGCGCGCCCGCGGAATCCTGCGAAGATCGCACTCCAGGAATCATGAGCCACGAACTTCCCGAAGCCGACACCGTCGTTCGCCGCGCGGGCCTTCTCGCCACGCTCCGGGGTCCTCGGCCAAGGCTCGGCGCCGATCTCAGGGACATCGGCGCGCTTCAGGGGGCGGCCGTGGCCTTTCATCGAGGGCGCATCGTCTTCGTGGGACCGGAGCGCGATCTCGCCGCGAGCGTTCGCACCACCGCCAACGTGATCGAGATCGATGCGGGCGGGGCCGCGGTCATCCCGGGCTTCGTCGATGCGCACACCCACCTCGCCTATGCCGGCGATCGCGACGAGGAGATCCGCGCCCGGCTCGCGGGCGCCACCTACGAGGAAATCGCCGCGCAGGGCGGAGGCATCGTGAGGACGGTGACGGCCACCCGAGCGGTGTCGCTAAAGGACCTCACCCGCCTCGTTCGCGCACGGCTCGATCGGGCGCTGGCTCTCGGGACCACGTCCGCGGAGGTGAAGAGCGGCTATGGGCTGTCCATCCTCGCGGAGAGGACATCGCTCGAGGCGATCACCGCGGCCGCGGACGGTCACCCGGTCAAGGTCGTCCGCACCTACCTCGGCGCCCATGAACTCCCCCTCGATCGGAGAGCGGATCGCGAGGGCTACATCTCCGAGATGGTGGAGACGGCAATTCCCGAGATCGCCCGCCTGAAGCTCGCGGAGTTCGCCGATGTGTTCTGCGAGCGCGGCGTCTTCACCGCGGACGAGAGCCGTCGCATTCTTCGCGCGGCCTCCGCGAACGGTCTTGGCCTGAGGATTCACGCGGATGAGTTCTCCGACCAGGGCGGCGCCGCGCTGGCCGCCGAGCTGCATGCGCGCTCCGCGGATCACCTCATCGAGGTCTCTGACGCGGGAATCGCGGCCCTGGCCGGGGCGGGTGTCGTCGCCACCCTGATGCCCGCGGCCTCGTTCTTCCTCAAGCTCGGGAGGTTCGCGCCGGCGCGGAAGATGATCGACGCGGGCGTCGCCATCGCCCTCGGATCGGACACCAACCCGGGCGGCGGGCTCTCCGCGTCGATCCCGTTCGCGATGACCCTCGCGTGTTTCGGGATGGGCTTGTCCGTCGAAGAGGCCCTCTCCGCCGCGACCATCGGCGGAGCCACGAGTCTCGGATTGGAGAACGAGGTCGGAAGCATCGAGGTCGGCAAGCGCGCCGACCTCCTGATCCTTGACAGCGACCGCCTCCTGGACCTCGTGCGCGTGGGTGAGAACCCGGTGGCCCGGGTGGTCGCCAACGGACGGATAGCGGCCTAGAAGTTGATCCGCGCCTGAAGCTCGATGCGGCGGTTACCCGCGTCCCCGCCTCCGCCGCCGCCACCGGGCCCGAAGCCCATGAAGAAGCCCGCGAGGTTCTTGGACTTTCCGAAATCCGTGGAGGTGAGGTTGCCGACGGGTGTGCCCTCGTTGATCCGGTTGGTCAGGTTCGAGATGTTGATGGTGAACGTGATGCCGGGGCCGCCGCCCCCGACGCCGCGGCCTCCCATCATGCCGCCGCCCCCGCCGTGGCCGCCCCCGCCCCCGCCCTTGCCGGGGCGGCCCGCCGCCGCCCGGTCCGCCGCCGGGCCCCCCGCCCGTGGGCGCTGCGGTCTTGGCCTTCTTGAACGGAATGGTCTTCGAGATGCGCAGCGAGAGGCTCGCGAAGCTCGGCCCCTGACCGTAGTTTCGGGGGATGATCTCGCCGATGCCGCTGGTGTTGAGGAGCCCATACTCGGTATCGACGACGCCAATCTGGCCGGCCGTTCCGAAACTCGGTCGGTCCGTGAACACGGTGTCGAGGTTGGTGTCGCGGCCGGTGGTGATGTTGAAGGGACGTCCGGTGGACACGATCAGCATGGGGCCGAACTTGATGCCCCAGGGCCCTTCGATGTTGCCGCCGGCCATCACCCGGTGCCGGACGTCGCTCGAAGCGCGGCCGTAGTCGGCCTCAGGATCGTTGGGGTTCGCGGGGAAGGTGCCCGCGCCATCGGTGTCGCCCCTGGTCCAGCCGAGGAAGTAGCGCAGGAAGAACGAATTCTTCCGGCCCGGCCGGCTGCCGAGGCCGGTCACGATCTGGAACTGCCGGTTCCGCCCCGTGGTTTCGTACGCGTAGACCGCCCCCGGGACATCGAGCGGGCGGGTGCCGTCGGGCCGGATGACGTTGATGTTCCGGGAGCGCAGTTGATGATCGCCTCTTGAAGCGATGAGCGCGAGCGAGCCGGTGAAGGGACCCATCTGCTGCTCGAGCGAGAGGGAGCCCTGCATCTGGCGGGGCGCCCGGGCATTCTCATCGACCACCCTCGTGTTCTGCGGCTGCGAGAAGCGGTTCAGTATCTCCGCGGTCGGCGCGCTCGTCACCGACCCGTTCGTGACCTTGATGGTGTCGAGAATGGCGGGATCGGTCACCACGTACTGCAGACGCCCGCCGTTGAGATAACGGTTCGCGTCCAGGGTCAGGTTGTCGCTGACCCGGTCGTAGAAGACGCCAAATCCGCCGCGGGTGACCGTCCTCGGAGTTCGCCCATCCTTGTTCATCTTCAGCGAATACGCGAAGGAGACGCGGGGTGCGAGGTCGACCCTTGAGGCCAGGTTGGTCTGAGTCTCGGCCCGAAGCCCCAGGCCCAGCACCAGGCGATCCGACTTCTTCCAGTCGTCGTTGAAGAAGATGGAGGCGTCGGTCTGAGCCACGTTCGCATTGGGATTTCCCCCGGCCACCACATATTGGGACGGGCCGCCGCCGAGCAGCCGGATCTGTGAGGGCGAGAGACCTTTCGCCTGAAGCCCGAGGGTGCGGCGGTACCTCTCGATGCTGTCGATGGGACCGAGGATCGGGTTTCCGTCGGCCCCGAGGATGGGGTTGAAGTTCGCGTCGAGCTCGGGGCCGACGCCGCCCGCGAAGGTCACCACTCCGGCGAAGTTGTTGCTGTTCGCTTCGTCGGTGGTGTTGCGCCGGACCCTGAAGCCGCTGCGGAAGGCGTGCTTTCGGGTGGCCCAGGAGACCACGTCCGAAAGCTCGAAGCGCGAACCGTCGGTCACCGCTCCGACCGCGGCGCCGCCGCCCGAGAAGGCGTCCTGAACGATCAGCGCGGCCGCGGCATTCTGGGCGATCTGGTCGCGTCCGCTCGAACCGTAGCGCACGCGCACCTCGTTGACCGCCTTGCCCAGGATGCTGTTGAGGGTGACATCTCCGTTGTCGTCGAAGTTGCTGGAATCGAATCCCCGCGAGGGCAGGTTCCGGTCGCCGATCCCGCCTATGGTTTCGTTCTTCGAGTGGGAGTAGCGAACGGTCAGCGAATGCTTGTCGCTGATTTGCCAGTCGATGCGCGGCGAGAAAGACAAACGGCTCTGCGGGCGGGTGAGGGTCACCGCGAAGGGCGTCGCCACCAGGCTCGGGTTGAGCACCACCGCGTTGATGGTCTGGTTGTCGTCCGAGCTGCGATAGTCGGAGTCGAACGAGAAGGAGGCCTTTCCTTTGGCGATCGGTCCGGCGAACTCGAGACTGTAGTCCTCGCGCGAGTAATGAGGCTCGTTCAGCGCGTACGGATTCCGGGTGTTGAGGTTGTCGTTGTTGAAGCGGAACGACGCGCCGCCGCGATAGCGGTCGGTGCCCGGCCGGGTGATGATCTCGATGCGGCCGAAACCCATGCGGTCGAACTCCGAGGAGAAGGGATTGGAGTTCATCCGGATCTCCCGGATGGAAGCCTTGCTGGGAACGCGCCCTCCCGTGAACCCGTCGATGAAGATCTGCCCGCCGTTGGGTCCGCCCGAGTTTCCGGCCAGGGCCTGCAGGTACGAGGCGAGTTCGTCCGGGTCATCGGGGAGGGTCTCGATGTCGGACTCCTTCAGAGTCAGGGCGCCGGCGTTTTGCGATGCGCCGAGGCTGATCGCCACCGCCTGTTCCTCGACCGTCACCACTTCGGAGCGCGCCACTTCGAGTCGGATCTCGCGGACGGAGGGGGGACCGGGCTTGAGTTCGAGGTTGGTCGCGACGTAGGCGACGAAGCCCGGCTTCTCGGCGGTGATCACATAGAAGCCCTCCGGGACCGCCACCTTGAACCGGCCATCCTTGTCGCTCGTGACCTCGAGGGTGGCCGGTCCGGTGAGAGTCACCTTCACTCCCGACACGCTGGCGCCGGTCTGGTCCATGGTGCGGCCGGTCATCACCGCGTCCGCCGCGAAGGCGTAGGCGTCGGGGCGGGAGCCGAACAGCACGATGGCCATCACGAGGGCGGTCACGATGCGGCCGAGTGCGCCGGGCTTCATGCGGGAGAACGAAGAGGAGGAGTTCATTGGGGCGGAGTACCGATCTGTCGAGGCTGGGGGAAGAGGGTCATGAGCTGGAGGGAGTGCGCGACCGCCTCAGGGCACGCCGAAGGCGCCATCGAGCAGTCCGGTCGGCATCCCGACGTCGACGCCGCCGCTGCGGTTCGCGCGGGAGGCGAAGGCTTCGATGCCCGCCAGCATGTTGAACGCGACCGCCTTGCCGGAGGCGTCGATCTTGCCGACGACCGCGCCGATCCAGTCGTCCTTCTTGAGGTCGGCCAGAGTGATCGCGGGCATCCGATCCACGATGTCCTCCATCCCGCGGCCGCCGCGGCCGCCCGGACCACCGGGGCCGCGACCGCCCATGCCCGCGGCCGCAGGCGCGCCCGGATTCTGGCCTCGCGCTCCCTCGGGCCGCGCGCCGCCCGGGGCGGCGGCGCCCATGCCTCCGCCCATTCCGCCTCCCATCCCTCCGCCGGGCCGGCCCCCGCCGAACATCGCCGCCATTTCCGCGGGAATCTTTCGAATGGTGGCGCCGGGGACGAGAGAGATCGTGAACTTCTGGTTGGACTGGAGGTCCTTGACGCTCAGTACGCCGGCGGCCGCGTCGATCTTCTCGATGGCGAGGGCCAGGGTCTTGAACGAGCCGAACACCACGCGTTCGGCGGTGATCTTCTTGCCGTCCTCCGACTTCGTGCCCAGCACGCGGACCTGGTCGGCCGCGACCATGTCCGCGATCCCCGAGGGTCGGGCGTCATCGAACCTGACCGAGGTGTCCGAGTAACGATGGAGCGTCGCCTTACTGGCGTCGACCACTACGGTGATGGGTGCCACGGGCGCGCCGGCTGCGGGCGCCGCCCGGTTGGCGGTCTGGATGATGAACTCGCCGTGGTCGGGATCCGCGGAGATCAGGGTTCCCGCGACCCCGCGCTCGCGCCAGGCTCGCTGCTCGCTCTCGTTCCGGGCGGCGAGGTCGGTCTGGGCCATGACCACGATGCGAAGCGCTCCCTCGATCCGGCCTTCATTCCTGGTGCCTCCGCGCACGAGAACGCGATCGCCGCCCGCGATCCCGTCGAAGGCGATGGGCACCGCGTTTGCCAGCGACTTCTCACCCGGCGCCACCTTCATCACCGCGCCCTTTTCCGCGAGGGCGACGGTCAGCATCGCGCCGCCTTCAACCTTCATCTTCAGGGTTCGCGCGGCCGCGTCAATCGATTCCACCTGGCCGAGGACGCTGGAGGGGGGCGGGGCGGGAGTCTGGGCGAATGTGGAAGCCGTGAGGCCGAGGCCCAGGGCGAGTCCGGCGATCCACGGCGTCACTGTCCTGTTCAAGAGCACACTCCATGAGATAGACCAAGCGCCTTAAGTAACGGTTAAGGCGGAATTTGTACGCCAGAAACCAGAGGCTCGAGCGAGGACGGTTTCCAAGAGGCTCGCACCAAGGCGGAAGCCGGCCCGCCATCTTAGACCGCGCGTCTCGGCCATGGGTTGAGGCCGATCCGCGTTCGATCCGGGTTCTGGGATGGGTGGGGCTTCTGGGGGGTGAAGGCGCGCGCCGCTCATGACATGATCTCGCCCGCATGAGCCACTCCGCCCGCTACGACGCCATGACCGAGAGGGTCAGGGCTCTCTACGACCGAAACCGCCAGAAGGGGAAGGCCCCGTGGTGCGGCCACGAATACGATTTCGTTTGCCCGTCCACCGGAACCTATCCGTTCCAGTGGTTCTGGGATTCCTGCTTCCACGCGATCGTCCTCGCGCGGTACGACATGGCGCGGGCCCGCTCGGAGATCCGGAGCCTCCTCAAGAACCAGCCCGACGACGGCTTCGTCGGGCACGTGACCTTCTGGCAGCGCGAGGCCTTCGAGGAAATGCTGAAGGAGTACTCGATCGCGTACCGCACTCCCTACCTGTCCGACTGCATCCAGCCGCCTCTGCTCGCGGAGGCGCTCTTCGCCATCTCGCGCGGCGAGGGCGGGGCCGCGGTGCGTGACGAATTGCTGCCGAAGGTGCGCCGCTACTACGACTGGATCGACCGCATGCGCGACCCCGATCGCGACGGTCTCATCGCCATTCTCCAGCCCGACGAGTCCGGGCTCGACCACATCCCCAAGTACGACCGATATCTCGGGGTCAGCAATCCCACCCGCGATGAGTTCACCGCGGCCTGGCAGCGCGCGGTCGGTCCCTACGCGGAGATGCAGCGCGATCACGACAAGATGTTCGCGGCCGATCGCTTCGTGGTGGAGGACGTCCTCGTCAATACGATCTACGCGGAGAACGAGCGCGTGCTCGCCGAGCTTCACGAGGAAGCGGGGGAGAGGGAGGCGGGCAAAGTCATGCGCGACCGCGCGGCCAAGACCACCGCGTCGCTCGTGAACAAGTGCTGGGACAAGGCCACGGGTCTGTTCTACGACCTCGCGGGGAAGCGTGAGGAGCTTCTCAAGGTCAGCACCGTGACCTCGCTCATGCCCATCCTCCTCCCCGACCTTCCGCGCGAGATGGTCGAGGCGCTCGCGAAGCACCTCGCGGATCCGAAGGAGTACGCCGCGAAGTACCCGGTACCCTCCACCGCGCTCGACGAACCGCTCTACATGGCGCCTTCGGAAGGCCGGCCCGAACTCGACTCCAAGCTGCTGTGGCGCGGGCCGTCGTGGATCAACACCAACTGGTACATCGCCCGCGGCCTGAGGCGCCACGGCTTCGTCGACCTCGCCCGCACGATCGAGGATCGCTCGGCTGAACTCATCGAGAGGGGCGGCTTTCGGGAGTACTACGACCCCTACACCGGTGAAGGCTTCGGCGCCCACGCCTTCTCCTGGACCGCGCTGGTCCTCAACATGCTGGCGGACCACGAAGGCGTAGTGTGACGACGAACGCTCTCGCGGCCGCGCTCCTCGTTGCCTCGACGGCCTTCGCCACCGCGGCCGAGGCCCCTCGCATAATCAAAACCCACTTCACCCCGAAGCAGCAGCAAGTCGATCGCTACGTCCAGGTCCCTTTCGAGGTTTCCCCTGGCACCACCCGCGTCGACATCGAACTGAAGTACGACCGCGCGAACGGTGAGAACGTGGTCGACCTCGGCCTCCTCGAACCCGGCTCGCTCGCCCTCGGCACGAAAGCCTTCCGCGGTTGGACGGGCGGCGAGCGAAGCGCCATCTTCGTGAGCGCCACCGACGCGACGCCTGGCTATTGGCCCGGGCCGATTCAGGCGGGGCAGTGGAACGTGGGCCTCGGCCTCTACAAGGTTGGAGCCGCAGGCGTCGATGTCGAAGTCACGGTGAAGACTTCATCCGATCCGGTGACCGGGACCATGCCCCCGCTCCCGCCCCGCGCGAAGGAACCGATCCGCACCGGACCCGCCTGGTACTCGGGCGCCCTGCACGCGCACACCCACAACAGCGATGGCGCGTTGTCCGCGCAGGCGCTCGCCGAGAAGGCGCGCGCCGAGGGACTGGACTTCCTCGCCATCACCGATCACAACAACACGGCGGCGCAGCGCGAGGCGATCGATGTCCCCGGCCTGCTGACCATCCTCGGCGAAGAGGTCACGACGCCGGGCGGTCACGCGAACGTGTGGGGTCTCGGGGGATTTCGCGACTTCGTCGATTTCCGCGTGTCGCCGGGCGATGCCGCCATCCACACCCTGTTTCGCGGGGTCGCGGCCCGGGGCGCGCTCATCGGCATCAACCACCCGTACTCGGCCTGCGTCGCGTGCTCATGGACGCACCCCGTACCCGAGGCCGTGAACACCATCGAGATCACGGGCCGTGAGCCCGCCGAGATCGTACGAGCGGTCGCCTTGTGGGACATGCTGCTCGTCGCCGGCCGTCGCGTCACCGCGATCGGGGTGAGCGACTGGCATCGAGGCGACGCGCCCATCGGCGCGGCCAGCGTGCGGGTGTGGGCGGGCGAACTCTCGACCCGGGCCATTCTCGATTCGGTCCGCGCCGGCCGGGTGATCGTGATGGCGGATGGTGCCTCCGCTCCTCCCGATGTCCGAGTGATCTCGGGTTCAAGCGTGATACGCGCAGGTGACACCCTGACTCTTGCGCGCGGCGATGCCTATGACCTCGACATCGACGCGAAAGCCCCGTTGTTCGCGGGCGCCCACGTGGAGGCCTACTGGAACGGCGAGAAGATCGCGACCGCGCCGCTGGCGGAAGGTCACGCGCGTTTCGAGCGCTTCGCTTCGACCGACGGCTACCTGCGCGTGCACTTCCTGGCCCCAAGCGGCCTGCCGCTTGCGGTCACCAACCCGGTCTGGATCCGGATCAGCGGCCGCTGATGTTGAGAGCGTCCCGGCGGGCGGCAGGCCTCATCTCGGGTCTCCTTCTCTTCGCGGCCTTGCCGTGTCGGGCCGACCAGGGCGACGACCTCGTCACTCCCGTCCGCATCGGACGTGCCGACGCGCCGCTGGTCCTTTCGATGTGGGCGCAGCAGGAGTACTCGCACCTCGCCGCCCGCGAGGACATGGCCTCGACCTTCCACGAGATCTTCCGGCAGTGGGCCCTCGCGCATCCCGACATCCGCATCGACATCTCGACCATGCCCGCGCTCGAGCTGCACAAGGCCAAGCTCATGATGGCGGCGGCGAATCATCGACTTCCGGATGTCGCCTCGATCGACAGCTTCTGGGTCCCGCTCTTCATGGCCGGCAACCACATCCAGCCTCTCGATCCGTACTGGCCGAAGGAAGACCGCGATGACTTTCTCCCCTTCACCATCGACACCCTGAAGGACACCGCCGGCCACGTCTACGGCATGTGGCACGGCACCGACTGCCGCGTGCTCTTCTACCGCAAGGACCTGGTCCCCACGCCGCCGCGGACCTGGGATGAGCTCATTTCCGTCGCGAGCCGGATCGCGCGCGAGAAGAAGATCTCGGGGTACCTCTTCAACGCCGGGCGATGGGAGGGCGCGGTTTTCGATCACCTTCCCATGTTCTGGGGCCAGGGCGGGGAGCTCGTCGATGACCAGGGCGCGCCCATCTTCGGCCTTCCCCCCAACCGCGAAAAGATGATCCGCGTCCTCCAGTTCATGCGGGACACCATCACGAAGGGGGCCTCGCCGAGCTCGGTGCTCGCGACCAACGACTACCAGCAGCTCTCTTCGGCCGCGATCGCCGGGGACACCGCGATGTTTCTCGGGGGAAGCTGGCAGTTGCGCGACCTGGAGCCGAGCCTCAGCAAAGAACAGTTCGCGCTCTGGGACGTGGCTCCCATTCCGCAGCGGGAGCCGAATGTCGTTTCCACCGGAGCGGGCGGCTGGATCTGGGTCAGCTTCGCCAAGGACCCCGCGAAGCAGAAGGCGGTCACCGAGCTCATCCGCTTCATCGAGTCGTCGAAGAACGTGGGTGTGATCAGCCAGCTCGCGCACCAGCTTCCGGCGAGGAAGAGCGTCTACCAGCAGTTTCCGTTCTTTCGCGAGGATCCCTTTCACAAGAGGTTCGGGGAGTGGCTCGAAGGCGCGCGCGCCCGGCCGGCGGTGCTGATCTATCCCACCATCTCCGAGCAGCTCCAGCTCGCGATCGGCTACGCGGTGTCCGGCGACAAGACCCCGGAGCAGGCGGTCGACGGGGCGTGGGCAGAAGTCTTGAAGGTGGCGGAGCGGCAGAAAGCGGGAGCCGCGCCACCGCCCGCCTTCGATCCCCTGATGTTCGCGCCCGCGGGATTGACCGTGTTGCTGCTGGTGCTTGGCCTCCTCGCGGTGTGGCGCGAGAACCGCGCGCTCGTGGCCTGGCTCGCTCCCGCCCTGGCGCTTGCGACCGCGTTTCTCCTCTATCCGATGCTGGAGCTGATCCGGCTCTCGGCCACGAACGCCACCACCGAGGGTGCTGGGTACTCCTACACCCTGGCGAGCCTGCAGTCCGTGGCTTCGGATCCGGCCCTGCCCGGCATGATCTTCGTGACCCTGCTCTTCGTGACTGCGTCGGTCGTGCTGCAACTCGTCATCGGTCTCGGCCTCGCCGTTCTCATCGATGCGGCGCGGCGACGAGGAACCGCGGGCACCATGTTCGCGCGCGCGTCCGTGGTGAGCGCCTGGGTGATTCCCGGCGTCCTCATCGGCGTCTTGTGGCGGATCCTGCTGATGGAGAACCGCGCGGGCATCGTGAACTACGTCGGCTCGATGTTCGGCCTGCCCGCGCTCCCGTACCTGTCTTCGGGATCGTTCGCCCTCGCCTCCGTGGTGGTGGCGAACGTCTGGCGCGGGTCCGCCTTCAGCATGATCCTCCAGTTCGCGGGCCTCATGCGCATCCCCAGGGAACTCCACGAGGCCGCGGACCTCGAGGGACTCACGCGCTCGCAGCGGCTGCGGTGGCTGATCCTGCCTCAGCTCAAGCCCATCCTCGCCCTGAATCTCATCCTCATCACCATCTCCACGTTGAACACGTTCGACCTGATCCTGCCCCTCACCGGCGGCGGGCCCGCGCGTCAGACCGAAGTGATCGCCCTGTACATGTACCGCTCGGCCTTCTTCTCGCTGGAGGCGGGCCGGTCGGCGGCCATCGCCACGGTGATGCTCCTCGTGAACCTCGCCCTCGCCCTGGTGGCGGTGCGGGCCATGCGACGTCAGGCCGCCTCATGAAGAAGCGCACCGATCGTCCGATGCAGCTCGCCCTCCTCCTGGTCGCGGCTGCGTTCCTCCTGCCCCAGCTCTGGCTCTTTTCGCTCTCCACCAAGACCAAGGCCCAGGTCTACGAGTACCCGCCGAAACTGATTTCCGAGAACGCGTCTCTCACGAACTACGCGATGGTTCTCCAGAAAACCCAGATTCCCTTCTACCTGTGGAACAGCGCGCGGGTCGCCGTCCTCGCGACCGCGCTCACCCTGCTCGTGGGAATTCCGGCCGCGTACGTGCTGTCGCGTGAGCGCTTCAAGCGTCGCGACGGCATCGTGTTCCTCTTCCTGGCCGCGCAGATGGTGTCTCCGCTGATCCTGCTCGTGCCCATCTACGGTCTGGTCGCGAAGCTCCATCTCCTCGACACCCACGCGGGTCTCGTGCTCGTCTACGCCGCCATCCAGATCCCGTTCACGGTGGTGGTGCTCAAGAGCTTCTTCGACGGCCTGCCGGCCTCTCTGTTCGAGGCCGCGCGTCTGGACGGCTGTTCGCGTTTCTCGACCTTCCGCCTGGTGGCCCTGCCTCTGCTCGGCCCCGGTCTTGCTTCCGTCGCGATCTTCAATCTCGCCGCCTACTGGTCGGAGTTCTGTCTCGCCCTCGTGCTGCTCGACTCGCAGGCTCGCTTCACCATCCCGGTCGGCCTCTTCAGTTTCCAGAGCGGCTACGAAACGGAGTGGCACCTGGTGGCGGCGGCGAGCTTCATCGGTCTTCTGCCCGTGCTGCTCGCGTTCATTATGCTCCAGCGGTTCTTTGTCGCCGGCCTCACCGCGGGCGCCACGAAAGGGTAGAGGGTCTCTTGGTCAAACCGCAGACAACGCAGGTCCACGTCATCTCCCACACCCACTGGGACCGCGAGTGGTACCTGACCCGCGAGGATTACCGGCTGCGTCTCATCGACCTCGTCGACGGCGTGCTCGACCGCATGGACACGGACGACAAGTTCACGTTCTTCCATCTCGACGGCCAGACCATCGTGATCGAGGACTACCTCGAAGTGCGGCCCGACCAGAAGGAACGCCTGCGGCGTCGCATCGGCGGCGGCCGTCTGCTCGTCGGCCCCTGGTACGTGATGCCCGACATGTTCCTGGTGAGCGGGGAAGCGCTGGTTCGCAATCTCGCCCTCGGGCACCGCATCGCCGAGTCGTTCGGCGGGGTGATGCGCGCGGGCTACACGCCCGATCCGTTCGGCCACGTCGCGCAGATGCCGCAGATCCTCGCGGGCTTCGGTCTCGACAACGCGATCCTGTGGCGCGGCTTCGGCGGCCCGCGCTCCGAGTACATCTGGGAAGGCCACGACGGAACCCGGACCCTGCTCCTCCACTTCCCGCGCGAGGGCTACTGCAACGCGTTCCGGCTGCCCCTTCTGCCTCCCGCGGTCCGCTCCCTGGAGGCGGCCGAAGTGGTGGAGCGCGAGCGCGCCCGTTCCGCGGTGGGCTCGGTGCTCCTCATGGCCGGTATCGATCACACCGAGCCGCATCCGGAACTCTTGACCCTGATTGGTGAGATCGGCGCCCAGGAGGGCGTGGCCGCGGCCCTCTCGACTCTGCCCGCCTACGTCGACGGCGTTCGTTCCGCGGTGGCGGCCCGGGAGATCGCGCTCGAGGTGGTCCATGGCGAACTGCGCGCCGGCGAGGACTATTCGAATCTCCTGCCCGGAGTCCTCTCCGCGCGCACGTATCTGAAGAAGAGCAACGTCCGGGCCCAGGCCCTGCTCGAGAAGGTCGTCGAACCGCTCGCGGCGTTCGCGTGGCTCGCCGGGGAGCCGCATCCCACCGGCGTGCTGGCCTACGCGTGGAAGACCCTGATCGAGAACCACCCGCACGACAGCATCTGCGGCTGCAGCATCGACGAGGTCCACGACGAGAACGACACGCGTTTCGCGCGCGTGCTTCAAGCAGCGGAGGGGCAGAAGACCCGCTCCCTCCGCGCCCTCGCCCGTCTTGTGGAGCCCGCCCCCGAGGGCTCGGTCCGGTTCCTGGTGGTCAATACCGACATCCATTCCTTCGACGGGCCCGTCGACGTCGTCGTCGATCTCCCCGTCGAGAGCGCCGAGCCGGGACGCATGCTCGACTCGAGTCTCTTCGACGCGCCCCTCGCCTTCTTCCCGCGCGGGTCCGCTATCGCCGCCATCACCGATCCGGAAGGCCGCGAGATCCCGTTCCAGGAGGTGCGGCGAGAGGAGCGGATCGAGCAGTGGACGAGCCGCATCGAGCTGCCTCTCGCGGTTCGGGTCGAGCGTATCCATCTGGCTTGCGCGGTTTCGCTCCCGCCCGCCGGCTTCGTGGCCTGCGACGCGCTCGTGGGTGTGCGCCCCGCGCCGTCCCCGTCACCGGGTGCTTCGAAGCGTTCCATCGAGAACGACCTTCTCAAGATCGAAGCGAACGACGACGGCACGCTTCACGTGCTCGACAAGAGGTCCGGCGCGTCCTACGTGAACGTGCTCGAGATCGAGGACGTGGGCGACGTGGGTGACGAGTACAACTTCTCGCCTCCCGCGGACGATTCGCGCCAGACCACGCGAGGAGCGAGGCGCGCCGCGATCCACGTCCTCGCCGCGGGTCCCCGTCGAAGCGTGCTGCGCATCGCCTCGTCTCTCGAGGTGCCGCGTTCGGCCACCGCGGACCGCCGGGGCCGCGCCGCGGAGACCACGACCATCGAGACGGCCATGGAGATCGAACTCAACCAGGGCTCGCCGGCGGTCGAGTGCCGCATCAAGGTCGACAACCGTGCTTCTGACCACCGTCTTCGCCTCCTCTTCCCGACCGGCGCCCGCTCCGTCACCGAGTCGCGCGCCGACACCGCGTTCGGCGTGGTGAGGCGCGCGGCCCAGCGCTTCGTGCCCACCGCTCCCATGCCCGAGCTTCCCGTGAACGCCGCGCCGCTTCAGTCCTTCGTCGATGCGGGAGATGCGACCCGGGGCATGACCGTCCTGGCCGAAGGCCTCATGGAATACGAGGTGCTGCCCGCCGCCTCTGACACCGCGACCATCGGACTCACGGTGCTGCGGTCCGTGGGCTGGCTATCGCGAGACGACCTCGCCACGAGGCGCGGCAACGCCGGCCCCAGTCTGGAAACTCCCGGCGCACAGTGCCTGGGCGCCCACGAATTCCGTTTCGCCTTCGTACCGCGCGCCGAGCCGCCCACCGAGAGCGCGCTGTGCGATCTCGGCCGAAGGTTCCTCGCCCTTCCGAGCGTGGTGGTCGGCACCAACGGCCCCAAGGGCAGCGCGCCTCTGGGACGCCGCCACTCGTTCCTGTCCGTGGAGTGCGAGCCGCCGCGCGCGGTGACGCTGAGCGCTCTCAAGAAGGCCGACGAACGCGACAGCTTGATCCTCCGCATCTTCAATCCGGGCGAAGCCGCGGTCGAGACCCGGATCACCGCCGATCGCGCGCTCGCCGGCGCGCATCGAGCCAACCTCCGCGAGCAGCGTCAGCAGCCGGTCACGCTCAAGGATGGCCGGGTGAGTCTCACCCTCGGCGCACGCAAAATCGCAACGATCGAACTCGAAGGCCGCGAGTAGCCACTACCAAGCTCCTGCTGTCCGTCTCGTACCCCACTCACGTCATTGCGAGGAGTCAGTCCGTTTCGGAGCGCGACGAAGCAACCCCCGTCGCCCAACTACCCGCTACTTCGGCTGATGCTTCGTGATGCAGAGGTCATACACGTAGCCGCCGAGCACGCCCCCGATCAGCGGGCCCACGATGGGGACCCACCACCATGAGTTCCCCGCGGTGAAGACGTCGCCGCCCCAGCCTGCGATGAAGGTGAACAGACGCGGGCCGAAATCGCGCGCGGGGTTGATGGCGTAGCCGGCGTTGAAGCCGAAGGTCATGCCGATGAGGACGACCGCGGCGCCCACGAGGATGGGCTGGAGACGTCCTTCCGCCGCGAAGTTCTTCTGATCACCCAGGGCGAGGACGAGGAGCAGGAGGAGCGCGGTTCCCACGATCTGATCGACGAGGCCGCCTGGGACGTTGCTCAGGAAGTCCTGCGGGTAGGTGGAGAAGATTCCCGCGGTGGCCTTCGCTCCGGTCACCAGACGCGTGCCGCCGTCGAAGTGGTTGAAGGCGTCGCGATAGGTGATGAACGTGACCGCGGCGCCGGTGAACGCCCCCGCGATCTGCGCGAGGCAGTAGGGGACGACCTTCGACCAGGCGAAGCCGCGATGGACGGCGAGGGCCAGAGTCACGGCGGGGTTGAGGTGGGCGCCCGAGACTCCGGCGGAGACGTAGATCGCCATGGTCACGGCGAGACCCCACGCGATGTTGATCGAGAGATAGGTGCCGTTCGCGTTGCCGGAGAGGACCACCTGGGCGACCACCGCCGTGCCGAACACGATGAGGACGAAGGTCCCGAGAAATTCCGCGAGCGCTTCGCGCGCCGTGCCTGTCAGCATGCTTTCCTCATTTCCGTGCGCTCTTCGGGGGGGTGATTTCGAGAGTCACCGGGGGCCCATCGAGCGCCAGTGTCGCTTCGCCCGACCACGAGAAGAGACTGGGTTCGGGCAGGTCGGCATCACTCATCATGAATAATTCGTTGACCCGCCGCAGGTGGGCGGGACCTTTGGGCTTTGGAGGGGGAGCCTCGCCCTTTTTCGGGATGCGCGCATGGGCGATGACCCGCAGTGCTTTCACGTCCTCGCCTTTGACGCCTTTGGGCAGAGCCACCGCGCCCCGGAAACAGCTGTTCGGGAAATTGTCGGGGGAGCGGGAGATCCGGAACTCGGGAACGCCGCCGGTCGAGTCGTAGAAGCGGGTGGTTCCGCCCCCGTGGCTCACCCCGACCGCGAAGGTGAAAGTGGCGAAGGTGGTGTCGTCGGAGGCCGTGCACAGCTCCACCACCGCGTAACGGCGCGGATCGACGATCTGCTTGGAGCCGCGAGGAGGAGACTTCACCACGCGCCCCTCGCGGCGCGCTTCCTGCGCGGTCACCGCGTAGGTCCACGGATTCGCATCCATGACCTTCTCGCGCGACGCGTCGGTGAGATCGAAGGCCTGCGGCGCGGGAGCGAAGCGTTGCGCCGTGGTTCCCTCGTCGCTCACCATGTTGTTGTCGGTCACCACATACAGGAGAGGATGGCGTCCCTCACGCTTTCCCTTGAAGGGCACGATCTGGTGGTCCTTGGCCTGCAGGGTCTCCTCGAGCACGTTTCCGGCGTCGTCGAATTCGATGCCGTACACGTACTCGATGTCGGTGAGCCGGCCCCAGGTCGCGAGAAGCCGGCTGGCGGGAGTGCCGCCATCTTCATTGGTGAAGATCACGGAGTAGCGGATGCGCCGGCCGCGCTCGGTCTTTTCGGTCTCGTACCACATGACCAGGGGGACGTCGGTGTACTTTCCCACCGTGTTCGGGCGGATGTAGAGAATCGGCGCGAGTTCGATGGCGCCGTGCTCGGGGCTCGAGGCGGTGACCGGAGCGAACTCCACGCGTGAGACGTCGGCCGTGCGCGGAGCCGCCGCCCAGGGTCCGGTGTCGTGCGCGAAGGTCAGGCGATGCTTGCCTGCGCTCAGCGGCCCCAGCAGGATCCGATATTCGGCGGGCGAGATGCCGCGGGTGAGGAACAGGTGCTGCGAGTACTTCCCGTCCACTTCGAGCCGAAGCACCGCGGCCTCGCGTCCCCGGCGGCCCCAATCGCAGCCGCCGCACGAGGCGGTGACGGTCGCGATGACTTCGCCACTCTCCTTCAGATCGAAGGACTCGTCCCGGACCAGCGCGCGTCCGGATGGGTCCGCCCAGGCGGCGAGAGAAGAAGCCAGGCCGAGGAACGCCGCGCGGAACCAGAGTTTCATCATTTTCGAATGGCGGGGAGTATAGAGTCGCGCCCGGCGAGTCAACCTGAATCATGAGAGTCCGCTTCGAGAAAGTCGGCAAGCGCTTCGGCGCCCATCGGGCGCTGCGCGAGATCGATCTGGAGATCGAGCCCGGCGAGTGCCTGGTACTGCTCGGTCCTTCGGGGTGCGGGAAGACGACTCTCCTGAGGCTTCTCGCCGGCCTGGAGGATGCGGACACCGGCCGCATTCTCATCGGGGAGCGGGACGTGGCCGAGGTGAGGCCCGCCGATCGCGACGTGGCCATGGTCTTCCAGAACTACGCTCTCTACCCGCACCTCTCCGTCTTCGAGAATGTCGCGTTTCCCCTGCGGGCCCGGCGAACCGCTCCGGAGGAACTCGACCGGCGGGTGCGCGCGGCCATCGCTCGCATGGAGCTCACCCCCCTGGTGGACCGGAAGCCGAGCCAGCTCTCCGGAGGCCAGCAGCAGAGGGTGGCGCTGGCCCGGGCGCTGGTCCGGAATCCGGCGGTCTATCTGATGGACGAACCCCTGTCCAATCTGGACGCCCAGCTCCGATTGCAGACCCGCACGGAGCTTCGGCGTCTTCAACAGGAACTTCGCACCACCACCGTCTATGTCACTCATGACCAGAGCGAGGCGATGACCCTGGGCGACCGGATCGCGCTCCTGCGCGACGGCGCCATCGAGCAGGTAGGCCCGCCGCTGGATCTCTATCGGCGTCCGGCCAGCCGGTTCGTGGCCACCTTCCTTGGGAGCCCGCCGATCAACATCTGGCCGGCGACCGTGAGTGAAGGCGGCGCCCTTCGGGCCGCGGGGGTCGTTTTCGGCCCGGGTCCTCCCGGCCGGCCCGCCGAGGTGGACATCGGGGTGCGTCCGGAGGACGTGGAGGTTTTCGCGGAGCCCGGAGCCGGACGGGTCGAGGGGAGAGTGCTGCTCTGCGAGCCCATGGGGAACGAGACGATCGTGACCCTCTTGAGCGAGGGAAGCCGGGTGGTCGCGCGGGCCTCCGCGGATTTCGGAATCCGCCCGGAGAGCCCGGTTTTCTTCGCCATCGCCCCGGCCAAGGCCCTGTACTTCGACGGGGAGAGCGGTCGGCGGCTCGCCTGAGGCGTTCAAACATCTGGAACGTTCCAAGGCGCGTCGCTTCAGGTCGAACCGGTTGACAGGTGAAGGACCTGAGCGTATCTTGCCGATCATTCGTCACCGGGCGGTCGCGGGGATGTCTTTGTTCCTCGCCATGATCGTCCCCGATCAACTATTGAGGAGAGACACGATGAAGCGATTTCTTTGCGCGGTGCTGACGATGCTGTGCATCGTCCCCGCGGTGCATGCCCAGATCGATCGAGCGACACTTTCCGGCACGGTGAGGGACACGGCCGGAGGCGTCCTCCCCGGCGCCACGGTCACGGTCACCAACATCGCCACCAACGTTTCGGACAAGGCCACCACTTCGAGCACCGGCACCTATCTCGTGGTGAACCTCCGCTCCGGCCAGTATCTGATCGAGGCTGAGGCCAAGGGCCTCCAGAAATCGGTTCAGACCGTCATTCTGCAGCTCGGCCAGCGCGGCCGCGTCGACATCACCCTCGGCGTCGGGTCGCTCACCGAGTCGGTCACTGTCGAAGGCGCCCAGCGTCTCCTGGATACGGGCGAGGCGACCCTCGGCACGGTGGTCGAGAACGACTCGATCGGCAAGCTCCCGCTCGCCATCCGGAACTGGGACGACCTTCTCGCCCTCGTTCCCGGCGTGCAGGGCGACCGCTATACCGAGCAGGGCGGCGGCACCTCGTTCGGCCGCACCGGCGGCGTCAACGTCCACGGCGCCCGTTCCCTCCAGAACAACTTCCTCCTCGACGGCGTCGACAACAACTCCATCTCGTCGAACGTCCAGGAACTGACCTCGCAGGTCTCGCGGCCCTCGGTCGACGCGATCCAGGAGTTCAAGATCGTCACCAGCCCCTACTCGGCCGAGTACGGCCGGTCTCCGGGCGCCGCGGTGAGCGTCTCCACCAAGTCCGGCACGAACGAGTTCCACGGCACCGTGTATGACTTCTTCCGGAACGAGAAGATGGACACCATCGACTTCTTCTCGAACCGAGCGGCCGCTCTCACCAAGACCACGCCGGTGAAGCCGGCGAACAGCCAGAATCAGTACGGCGCCAACCTCGGTGGTCCCCTGATCAAGGACAAGGCCTTCTTCTTCGTCGACTACGAGGGCACGCGGATCACCCGAGGCGTCACCCGTCTCACCAACGTGCCCACCGTCGATCAGAGAAACGGCATCCTCCCCGGCGTGCGTGACCCGCTCACCGGCCAGCCCTTTCCGGGCGGAGTCATTCCCAAGGACCGCATGGATCCCGTTGCCGTCGGCATCCTGGGCCTGGTGCCCCTTCCCAACCAGCCCGGGGCCAACAACTTCTTCCGCCAGGCCGATCTCATCGATAACTCCGATCGCATCCTCGGTCGCCTCGACTACAAGATGGGCTCCAACGACAGCTTCTTCGCCCGCTACATGTACTCCAACCGCGACCGTCAGATTCCCGGCGCCTTCGGCGGGGTCATCGACGGCACCGGCACCTCCGGCTTCGGCAACCAGAAGATCAAGACCAACGCCGCGGTCCTCGGCTGGACCCACATCCTCTCGCCCAGCATGGTGAACGAGTTCCGCTTCTCGTGGTCGAAGTCCAACGCGGATGCCGTCCATCAGGCCTTCGGCCTCTCTCAACCCGCGGGCGCACAGATCCCGAACACGGTCACGAATCCGGTGGTGGCGGGCGGTTACCCCGGAATCAGCATCGACGGCTTCTTCGGCGGTTCCGGCCTCGGCCGCCTCGGCTCGCCGGACTTCCTTCCGAAGTTCCAGCACACCAACCAGATGGAGTTCGTGGAGAGCCTCTCCTGGCTCAAGGGCAATCACTCGCTGAAGTTCGGCGTGGACATCATGTCGCCCATGAAGAACGAGTACTACGATGTTCCCGCCGGCCGCGGCGCGCTCCGCTTCCGCAACAGCTTCACCGGCAGCGCCATGGGCGACTACCTGCTCGGGTACGTGGCGGACTTCCAGCTGAGCAACGTCTGGGTGGTCAACCAGGAGCATTGGGCGTCCATGTTCTACGTCCAAGACGACTGGAAGGCGACCTCCAAGCTGACCCTGAACCTGGGCCTTCGTTATGACTTCATCACCCCGGCCCTGGAGGCGAGCAACGCGCAGACCAACTTCAAACCCGAGGGCGGCGGCAGCCTGGTCTTCGCCAAGGATGGCTCGCTTCAGGAGCGGGGCCTCGTGAATCCGGACAAGAACAACTTCGCGCCCCGCATCGGTGTCGTCTACTCCCTCGACGAGAAGACGGTCCTCCGCGGCGGCTGGGGCATCTTCTACAACCTCTTCGATCGCGTCGGGTCCGAAGATCAGCTGGCCCTGAACCTCCCGGGCCTCAACAACAGCACGGTCACCCAGACCTCGGGTTCGCCCGTGTTCTTCTTGAAGAACGGCCTTCCCACCGCCCAGTTCCTCGCCCAGCCCAACCTCGATCCGGCGGCCGGCCAGCTCAAGAGCAAGCGCATCCGCGCGGTGTCGCAGGATGCGCCGAAGACCACGATCAACCAGGCGAGCTTCGGCATCCAGCGCGAGCTCATGAAGGGTGTCGTGGTCACGGCCGACTTCATCTGGACCAAGGGCACGAACCTCGCATCCCTGGTCAACCTGAACCAGCCTTTGCCGAACGCGGCCGGAAACAATGCCCTGGGCCCCCTCCCCTATCCGAACTTCGGGTTCATCGAATGGCGCGCGCAGAACGCGAAGTCCGACTACAAGGGCGTCGATTTCGGCATCGAGCGCCGCTTCTCCAGGGGCTACAGCTTCGGCATCGCCTACACCCTCGGCGAATCGAAGGACAACGCCTCCGAGCAGCTCTCCACCCAGGGTTCGAACGCCTTCCCGCAGAACTCCCGTGACTTCTCAAACTGGTACGGCCCGAGCGACTATGACGTCCGCCACCGCCTGGCCGTCAACTTCGTGGCCGAACTGCCCTTCGGCAAGGGCAAGAAGTGGGCGAAGGAAGGGTTCGGCGCCGCCCTCCTGGGCGACTGGACGCTTTCCGGCATCTACACCTACCGCAGCGGCCGGCCCTTCACCGTCAACCAGTCCGGCAACAACGTGGGCACCAACATGACCGGTCTGCCCAATCAGATCGGCGATCCCGAGACCGGCGTCGACCGGAGCTGCAACTCGACGACCGACTGCGCGGCGGTGGTGAAGTGGTTCAACCCCACCGCGTTCCAGGCGGTGGTGTCGGGGAACTTCGGCAACGAAAGGCGCAACCAGCTCCGCGGACCGGACTACCGGAGCCTCGACTTCAGCCTGCAGCGCAAGCTGAATGTCGGCAAGCGCGTCGGCGCCATCTTCCGCTGGGATGTCTTCAACGCCTTCAACACCACGAACTTCGGTCTGCCCAATCGCAACCTCACCGACACCGCGAACGTGGGCACGATCAGCAGCCTCGGCGGCGATCCGCGGCTCATGCAGGTTTCGCTGCGCCTGACGTTCTAGTCGTCCGGGCCGTGAACGGCGCGCCGTCTCCAGGTGTGGGGCGGCGCGTCGTTTGTTTCAGGGGCGGTCGTCGTCGTCAACTTGCAAGGATTAGCCTCGCCTCATGAGAAACGCGCTCCTGGCTCCGGTCCTGCTCCTGGCTCTGGCGGGCTCGGGGAGCGGACAGACCGAAGGATCGGCGGCGGCGCCCCCCTCCCGTCCGCGGCTCGTCGTGGTGGTTTCGGTCGACCAGATGCGGTACGACTACCTCGTCCGCTTCAAACCGTTGTTCACGGGCGGACTCAAGACCCTGATTGACCGGGGCGCGATCTTTTCGAACGCCCGATACCGACACGCCAACTGCGAGACCGGTCCCGGCCACTCGGTGATCCTGTCGGGCCGCAACGCGTGGCAGTCCGGGATCGTCGCCAATACGTGGTTCGACGCCTCCCTCGGCCGGCCGGTCAACGTGGTGGACGACCTCACGGTTCGCCCGGTGGGCGGGGAGGGAAGGGGCGCATCGCCCGCGAACTTCATCGGCTTCACCGTGGGCGACGTGTTGAAGAAGGAAAACCCGGGGGCGAAGGTGGTGGGCGTCTCCATGAAGGACCGCGCGGCCATTCTCATGGCCGGACCGCGCGGCGACGCCGCCTACTGGTACGAAATGGCGACGGGCCGGTTCATCACCAGCACCTACTACATGAAGACGGCGCCTCCCTGGCTCGATGATCTGAACCGCCGCCGCGTGCCCGATTCCTACGGGAGCACGGCGTGGACACGGCTGTTCGACGATCAGAGTCTCTACGTCAAGTACGCGGGCGAGGACAACGTGCCGAACGAGGCGGACACGAAGGACACCACGTTTCCCCACACCCTTCCCGCCGCGGGCACACCGGCCCTGTACGACAGCTTCCGTCGCACGCCCTTCATGGACGAATTGACCCTGGAGGTGGCGCTCGACGCCATGAAGGCCCACGGTCTCGGCGAAGACGAGGTTCCGGACGTGCTCGCGGTCGGCTTTTCGGCAACCGATGTGATCGGCCATGCCTTCGGTCCCGATTCGCAGGAGATGATGGATCAGATGCTGCATCTGGACCAGACCCTGAAGCGCCTCTTCGACGCGGCTGACGCGAAGGCCGGCGCGGGGCGCGTCCTCGTCGTCCTCGCCGCGGACCATTCGGTCATGCCCCTCGTGGAGACCCTCCAGAAACAGGGCTTGCCCGCCCGGCGTGTGGCGCCTCAGTCGCTGCAGATCGCGGGGATGGCGGCCCTCGAAAAGCGCTTCCCCGGGGCGAAGGACCTCGTCGCCTCCTACCTCGCTCCCGACTTCTATCTGAACCTCGATTCGATCGCTCGCCAGGGGCTCCGACGCAAGGATGTCGAGCAGACCATAGGGGATGCGCTGATGGCCACCGGGGTTGTGGCGAAGGTGTACACCGCGGCCTCGTTCGCGGGCGAGATCCCGCCCCTCTCCGAAGACCCCTATTTCGACGCGGTCCAGCGCTCCTACTTCGCGCCCCGCAGTCCCCACGTGATCGCGCGCCTCAAGGAGTACATGTATCTCACCTCCTACCCGGGCGGCACCGGCCACGGCACGTCGTATGAGTACGACCGGCACGTTCCCCTCGTGTTCATGGGCCGGGGCATCAAGGCGGGAACCTACGAGGGAGACACCGGGCCGGAGGACATCGCACCCACGCTCGGGCTGATTCTCGGCCTCGATTATCCGCTTCAGGATGCCCGCCGCCTTCTGACCGAGATGATTCAGCACTGAAGCGCGGTTTCAAGGCCGCGCCGAGAGGTTTATTCCATGACACAACCAAGCCGGATGCGTCTCACCATCCTCCGCGGGGCGGAGTTCTGGAACGACTCCTGTTTGCTCTCCGAACTGAAGGACGCGGTCGATCACGGCGCCACCGGCGCCACCTCGAACCCGGTGATCGTAGCCTCCGTGGTGAAGGCCGATCCGAAGACCTGGAACCCGGTTCTCGACGCGATCATCCGCGCTCATGAGACCGCGACCGAAGACGAGATCGCCTGGCTTCTGATCGAGGAGATCGGCCGGCAGGCTGCCGGCATTCTTGCTCCGGTGCACGCGCAGACCCACGGCCGCCAGGGCTTCCTGTCCGTGCAGGTGAGCCCCAAGTTCCACGCCAACGCCGAGCGCATGATCGAGCACGGACGGGCGCTCGCGTCCCTGGCCCCGAACATCGCGATCAAGGTTCCTTCCACCGCGGCCGGAGTGAAGGCGGCCGAGGAGCTGGTGGCTTCGGGCATCAACGTGAACGCCACGGTGAGCTTCACGGTGTCGCAGGCGGTGAGCCTCGCCGAGGCCTTCGAGCGCGGCCTCGATCGCGCGAGCAAGAGCGGCGCCGACCTGACGAGGCTTCATCCCTACATGACCCTGATGGTGGGCCGGCTCGACGACCTGCTGCAGCGGGTGATGACCAGGGAGCAGGTCGCGATCGATCCCGGATATCTCGCCTGGGCGGGGATCGCGGTGTTCAAGCGCGCGCACGAGATCTTCAGGAAGCGAGGGTTCCGGTCCTCCCTGCTGGCCGCCGCCTATCGCCATCACCTCCACTGGTCGCAGCTCATCGGGCCGGGCGTGATTCTCACCATGCCGTACCCGTGGTGGAAGCAGTTCGAGGCCTCGGACATCGAGGTCGAGGACACCCTCGACCGGCCGGTGCGGCCCGAGGTGCTGTCCACCCTGCAGCGGAAGTTCAAGGACTTCAACCTCGCCTACGACGAAGGCGCTCTCGCCCCCGAGGCCTTCGCCTCGTATGGCGCGAGCGTCCACACCCTCAACCAGTTCCTCGGAGGTTTTCAGGACCTCCTCGGACTGGTGAGGGAGCGGATGCTGTTGGCGCGCTAGATGTGGTTTCTCACTAGGTTGTTCCCACCAGAGGCCAGTCGAGAGATGGGAGTGGCACCGGCGATTCCGGCGTGTCGTCGCCGATGATTGTAGTAGCGGAGGAACGGCACGAGCGATCGGGCTCGCTCTGCGGATGAGCGGTAGGCACGGACGTACGCCCATTCGCGGAGTAGCGTTTGGATGAA
>JBGATM010000020.1:0-86108 GCA_044229175.1 Vicinamibacteria bacterium
GGCGTCGAATCCTGCGATGTCTCGGTGGTTCTCGCACACCTGGCTGCTGGAGCGGATGAGGCGCTGAAATGGAAAGGCTGAAGTGAGGCGGCGAGTTTCGCGACCGGCGCGGCGCTTCGCGCGGCTCTAATCCCTCGCGATGCGGACGACGCTACCTGGCGAATGCCTCCATCACCGGCTTGCCGGTGATGTCGGCAGGGAGAGTCAGGCCTAGGAGGAAGGCGGCGGTGGCCGTGGTATCGAGGGTCGAAACCGGAGAGGTGATCGCGTAGCCCGGGCGGATGCGGGGTCCCGCGATGATCCAGGGGATGGTCATGTCGAGGCGGTCGGTGCTGCCGTGGCCGGAGGCATGACCTCCATGGTCGGCGGTGACGATCAACGTGGTGTTTTCCGGCAGCGCGTTCATGATGCGCCCGAGGGCCTCGTCGGCTTTCGTGACCTTGTCGAGGTACGCGGCGGACATCCACGATGTGGCGTGCCCGGACAGATCCACATCAGGCAGATGGACGAAGAGCAGGTCGATGCCGGCGTACAGCTGGGCCACGGCCTGGTCGGCCACGTCCGCGTCCGAGCGCGTTCCGCCCACGAACACATCCATTTCCGCGGTATCCCGCAGCGTGTTGAATTTCTCCTTGCCGGAAATCAAGGCGGTCCGACGGCCCAACCTGCGCGCGGCGATGAAGAGCGTGGGCACCTTGATCGCGCCGTTTGCGGGGAGGTAGTCGTCCCAGGTGATGCCGTGCCGTGAGGGCAGGTAGCCGGTCAGTTCCGAGACATGCGAGGGGAGCGTGTTCGAAGGCGTGATGGTCTGGGCCTGCCAGGTGTAGGCCCCCTTCGCGATCAGCGAGCGGACATTCGGGGGATTCAACTGCTGCAAGGCGTCCGGGCGAAGGCCATCGACGGAGACGATCACGACCCGCACGGGCGCCGCCGTGGGGGTTGGGACGGCGGTGGCGGTCGAGAGCGGAGCGCCACCACACGCGGCGCTGAGCCATCCCAGGAGTGCAAATGCGGTCGTTCGGATGGCTCGCATCATCAAGCTGTCGACAACAGGAATCTAACACTCGGGAGCGTTCCGCCGCCTAGTCCTGATCGTCGTCATCCGAGTCGACCGGTGGCTCACTGTGCCAGAAGGGCTTCAACTTCCCCTGCTCTCGGGCCAGACGCTCGATCCTGTCCTTGGTGACCTGGTAGAAGTAGATCGAGTAGCCGATGCGGGCATCCGGGGGCTCGATAGTGAGCCAGTCGAGGCACCCGGGCGGCATGCGTTTGGGTCGATGAAGCATGACCGCCTGGAGCGCGTAGTAGCCGGGCATCGGCCGGCAGGGCGCCTGCTCCCAGGCCAGTCCCCATCGGCCCGGATTGCCATTATAGAAAGTGTAATAGAGCCGCCAGGGCCGTTGCGTCTTCATGAACTTCGCCAGATTCAGCTGGTCCTGCCCCCAGTCGTCTCCGTGGATCAGGTAACGCGGTCCACCTTCCGGCCCGCCCGCCCACGCGTTGAAGAACATCAGATGATGGGGGTGGACGGCCAGAGACTCGGCTGCGCCAAGCGCAAGACACGCAACCAGGGCCCGCAGGCCCCAGGCGCCGAAGGCCGGGGCCAGCAGGCCCACTGCGCGGCCGAGCCAGAGCATCGCGAATGGGAACAGGGGAGCGATGTAACGGATCCCGTTCTGGGTCCGCCCCAGACTCATCACCAGCAGCAGTATCGCGGGGTAGGCGAGGATGCTCACGTCGAGAAGGAGTTCTCGTCCGCGGGGCCTCCGCTTGATCCACGCCCCCAGGCACAGGAGACCCGCGGCCTGGGCGCCGATGGTCGTCTTCAGCGCCAGGCAGGCCAGATAGAACCACCACCAGCCATTGGAGCCGGAGTGCCCGAACAGATAGGTCAGGTGTCCGCCTTCGCCATGAATCCACTGCAGAAGCAGGCCCGAGATCCAGGCGGAAAATGGCACGGGGCCAAAGGGCGGAAGCGCCGGGAAGAGGCCGGTGCCTCCGCACAGGCCGTTGGTCCGGACCTCCCCGTAGGAGAAGCCGTAGACCGCCCACAGCGCGATCACGAAACCAACCGTCCCGCCGACCGCTCCCAGGGCCAGCGCGCCGATCGGGTTCCTCCCGCGCTCCCTCGCGGCGCGGACCAGGGCGGCTCCCGCGACCACCGCGGCCACCGGCAGCATGCCAAGCGCCGTGACCTTGCAGGCGGCGGACAGACCGAGGGTCGCACCGAGTGCGGTGGTCCAGGCCAGACCCGGCCGGCTCCAGAGGCGGAACGTCACCCAGATCACGAAGCAACAAAGAGAAGCAAGCCAGGCATCGAGGGTGGCCAGGGAACCCTGGGCGAGGATGGTGGGTGAGAAGCACCAGAGGAAGTGGGTCACGAGGGCCGCCGGCTCTCCGAACCTGCGCGCGGCCGACCACAAGACCAGGCCTCCGATCACGGTGATCAGAATCGTCCCCCAGCGCGCGGCGAAGAGATTCAGGTGAGTGCGCTCGAGGGGCGGGCGCAGAGGGTCCGGTTCCTTGGCCTTGCCCCGCTTCACCCAGATCTCGAAGAGTTCCGGATCGGCAAGGCGGAGGCCGAGGGCGATGCCCCACTTGGGCAGGGCCGGGGCTTCGCAGTTGCGGTCGAAGGCGAAGTTCGCGCCGCCGCCCAGGGTCTTGGTCCATTGATGGACCGCGGCGCCCATGTAGGTCGGCTCGTCAATCGTGTCGGACTTGTCCCAGGCGGTTCGCAGGAGAAGAACCGCCTGCGCGCCGGCGAGGGCGAGCGCCAGGAACGGATAGAGCCTCATGGTGCGGGGAGTCTAGTGGCGGCCTTGGCCAATCAGGTGTCCGAATCGCGGGAGCCCCGCGAGCGCACCGCGCGGGCGAGCCACGTCCCCACGACCAGGACGTAGGCGGCGAGAGGGAGGAGGCTCGCGCGGCCGCGGAGACCGGCGACTTCGCCCAGATTCCAGGCCTGGCGGACACTCTTCCCGCGACCGGTGGGCATGTCGATGGATTGAGTATTGATGGCCACCTGGTCGTTCAGGAAGGCGGGGAACAGGAACGCCTGAAACGGCTGCTCGACCGCGCGCGGAACTTCCGGCTTCACCGCGGTGCCGACCAACATGAGAGCCATGGAGAAGCATGCTCCCAGACCGGCCGCCGCCGCGGCGAAGGTGCGCAGCCCGCGGGGAAGGTCCGCGGCGAAGACCGCGCCGACGCAGAGCACGAGAAAAGGAAGGATCGCGACCAGATGCCGCGGCCCGAGGCTCGCCCCGCCATGCCAGTCGGTCAAGGATGCGTTCGCCCAGAGGTAGGAGATCGCGATGGCGGCGCACGCCGCGCCTTCCGCCCGAAAGGCGCGGCCGCGAACCAGGAGGGCAGCCCCCGGCACGCCCAGCAGCAGCCAGGGCGAACCATAGAAGAGACCTCGATACTCATCGATGGTGAGGTAGTAGAGGGCTCGCAGCGAAGGCACGCCCAGGCCCATGAAGAAGCCACGATGCCGAGGCTCCTGTGTCGAGAAGGCATAGGGCAGGGTGAGCGGCCCTCCGAAGGCGAGTGCGTGATACCCAAGGAGGATCGCGACCGGCACCGCCGCGCCAAGAACCATCCAGAGCAGCCACCGGGCCGGTCGGACGCTCATCCAGGCGTACAGGCCGATCACGGCCAGGGACAGCCCGGCGGTGTACTCGATGAGCACGGCCATGCCCAGACACGTTCCGGCAAGGAAGAGACGCCGAGGGCTTGGTTCCGAGACGCCATGTCGAATGGAGAGCAGCAGGCCGAAGGCGATGAAGGCGAAGGCCGCGGCGCTCTGATGGCCGTAGAAGAGGGTGGAGTAGGGAAGTGCGATTGTGCCGAACGAGTAGGCGACGGTCATCAAGGCGCTGGCGCCGGGACCCAGTCCGAAAATCTTTGCGGATTGATACAGCACGATCGCGGCCAGAGCCGACGGTAACGAAACCGCCCAGAGAGTGCACAGATAGCTCGCGATACCCTGGAACCGGTCGGTCTCCCGCTGCTCTCCATCGATGGCGTGCGCGACGGCATAGACCGGAACGGAGAGGAGTGAAATGCCGGGCGCCTTGTCCGTGTAGTAGTGGGCGCCGCGTTTGGCCTTGTCTCCCGTGTTCTTCTCGAAGCGGTCGATCCGAAGCGTGCTCTGTTCGACGATCGACCGGACCAGATCGAAGCGCGTGTTCTGGTTCCAGCCGCCAGCCTGGTAGAAATACGCAAAGACGCCGAACACCAGCGAGAACAGCGCGATTTCAGGCCATCGGGCGCGAAGCGGTGCGCTCACCCTCTTTGTTCGACCGGGGTCATGGGCGTGACTCTACCGTAGCGTCTGGCTAAGCTCCCCCGGGCTCGGCGCCTCGAGTGGGCCCAGGTTCCCCCGTTCTGCGAGAGCCGCCAAAGAAGATGCCCCCACCCCTGTCCCAGAGAGCACCGGAAGCGCCCGGGGAGATCTTCCTGGGCGACATCACGGTGGAACTGATCCGGAAGAAGATCCGAAGCATTCGTCTGAGCGTCCGTCCGCCCGACGGCCGGGTACGGATGTCGGCGCCGCTCCGCGCGGGACTCGAAACCCTGCGGCGCTTCGCGCTCGGTAAGCTCGGCTGGATCCGCAAGCACCAGTCCCGTCTGCGGCAGGAGCCGCGGGAGGCGGCGCACCGTTACCTGGACGGCGAGCGCCACTTCGTGTGGGGGAAGCCCTATCTCTTGAGGGTTCAGGAGACGCCGGCTCCGCCCGCGGTGGAGCTCTTCTTCGCCGAACTGGTTCTTCGCGTTCGCCCCGGCGCCTCGGCGCGGAAACGAGAAGCCGTGATCGAGGCCTGGTATCACGAGAAGCTCAAGGAGGTGGCCTCGCCCCTGATCGCGAAGTGGCAGCCGGTCATAGGGGTAAAGGTGGGAAAGCTGTTCACGCAGCGAATGCGGACGCGCTGGGGAAGCTGCAACACCCGTTCCCACAGCATCCGTCTCAATACCGAGCTGGTCAGGAAGCCCGTGGCGTGCCTCGAGTACGTCATCGTGCACGAGATGACGCATCTGCTCGAGCCCAGTCACGATCGCCGCTTCAAGGCCCTGATGACCCGCTTCATGCCCGATTGGACCGTCCATCGGCAGGCTCTTCGTCGCGCATCGACGAGCCACCCGGTTCTCTCCCCGCTAATCGCCCCGATCGTTCATCCGGGGATCGATCGTGAGTAGACTCGGGAGCCATGAACACCCATCGACGGTGCGGCGCAAGCCGTTTCAGGGCGATCCTGGCGGTGTGCCTCGCCGCACTCTCCGCATCGGCCGCGACCGCGCAGGAGGGAGGCGGCCAGAGCGTGCGCGTCTGCGCGTTCGCCGGCGCTGGTTTCTTCGCGCGTGACGCCGCAGGCGTCGCGTCGGGGTTCGAATACGATCTGCTGACCAGCTTCGCCGCGGCGGAAAAGCTCAAGGTCACCTTCGTCGACATGGCCCAGTTCGACCAGCTCCTGGCCGACACCGCGGGGGGGCGGTGCCAGATCGGCGCGGCCACGATCACCGTCACCGATGAGCGCAAGACGAAGCTCTCCTTCTCCGCTCCCTACTTCCCCAACCGCATCGTGGTCGTTCAGAAGACCACGAGCGCCTTCGTCCAGCCGACCGATCTCAAGGATCGGCGCGTGGCCGTGGTGAAGGGGACGGTCTCCGAGACCCTCGTAAGCAATATTCCCGGAGTCAAGGCGGTCCTGGTGGATGACGACGATTCCACGTTTCAGGCGCTGTTGAAGGGCACGGCCGACGCGCTCGCCTGCGACTCCGCGGTGGTGCTTCACTATCTGAAGCAGCATGACGACCTGGCCATCGCCTTCCCCATGGGCGAGCGGTCGTTCTTCGCCTTCGCCCTTCCTCCGGGCTCGAAGCTCGTGGGCCCGCTCAACCACCATCTGAACTCCCTGCAGAAGTCGGGCGCGTTCACCAAGCTGCTCGCCAAGCACTTCGGCGAAGCGAACGCCCAGTTCCTCGCTGACGACGTGGCCAAAGCCGGCACGAAGCGCTAGCGCGGCTGCGGACGTGGGCGGACTCCCGCTCCAGGACTGAGGGCGGCCGCCTCTCGGGTGACGAAACTCACCGGGGAGCCGGGTCGGGCGGCCTATCCTAGAGGGGTGAAGAGTTCCTATCCGGGCAAGGCGATGCTCCGGGTTCTCATCTGCTCCCGGCGGGACCTGCGCCCGGAACTGGCGCAGACGCTCATCGGGCGTCAGGGCATCGAGGTCTACCGAGTCGAGAAGCTCGCCGACGCCCGGCTGGTGGGCTCGAGTCTCGGAGTCCAGGTGGTGCTGGTGGATCGGGACTTCCCGAATGCCGCCGACTTCATCCGCCAGTTGCGACACGAGCCGGCCACGCGCGATCGCTCCATCGCCGTGCTCACCCGCCGATCGGCGCAGGGCGACCAGGAGATGATCGCCGCCGGCGCCAACGCGGTTCTTCGCCTTCCGCCGGACGCGGGATGGGACGAACGCTTCTCGAAACTCCTCACTGTGCCCGTGCGACAGCAGGCCCGGATGCTGATCCACATCGATGTGTCCACCGAGCCCGAGTATCCCGCCGCGATCCTGAACCTCAGCCCCGGGGGCATGCTCCTCGCCACCCACCGGGTCCTCCACAAGGGCGACGAGTTGATGTTCCGTTTCAGCCTGCCCGACAAGACCATGATCGTGGGTCGAGGGCGTGTGGCCAGGGAGGCTTTGCCCACGGGTTTCGGCGTGGAGTTTCTCGACCTGGGCCCGGACGGGGAGGAAGCGGTGACGAGCTTCCTGCGTTCGGCTCGATTGGGCTGAGTTTCCCGCCCGTGAGTGACTTGCCTCACCGGTGCCGTCCCGCGTCGGCCCTATCCTGCCGTCATGGCAACCGTAAGCATTTCCTACGATCTCGCCAAGGATGACGAGGCCCAGGCGTTTCGAATCGCGGTGGCCGCCGAAGGCCTGTTCCGCGCCCTGATCGATTTCCATCGACTGGTGGTCGACCGGCGTGATCGGCGCGTGCGGTCCCAACCCTCGCACGTCCTTCGAGCGCTCCTTCGCGAACGGCTGACCCAGCGCACCGCGGCTTGGACGCTCAAGGCCAATGCCTTGAAGCCGAGGCGCTGGCGGCGGCCCTTGCGCCCGGCCACCCTGACCGTCGAGGTCGGATTCCCCTACGTGGCCCTCTTGAATGCCGACGGCATCTTCGCCGCGGTTCGCGCGATCGACGCGTCCTTCAAGCCGGACGATTCGCCGATGCCGTGGAAGGAAATGGCCGCGATCAACCTCGCGAAGCTCGAGGAGAACGGCGTGGCCGCCGCGTTCCTGAACGAGGTCGAGGCGCGCCGCGGCGAGTAGAACCCCCTCGAGCCCGGAGGTTGGGGCTTAGAGTACGGCCTCCATGTCCCTGATCGAGCAGACGCGGAAGGCCGGAGTGGTGGGCGCGGGCGGCGGCGGTTTCCCCGCCCACGTGAAGTTCGCCACCACCGCGGAAATCGTGATCGGGAACGGAGCCGAGTGCGAGCCGCTGCTCCACAAGGACGCGGCCGTGATCGAGCACCGCGCCCGCGAGGTGGTGCGCGGGATCGAACGGGTCATGGATGCGGTGGGCGCGCGCGAGGGCGTGCTCGGGATCAAGGAGAAGAAGAAGGCGGTGGTCGCGGCCGCGCAGGACGCGTGCGCGGGAAGCCGGGTGCGCGTCCATCTCCTCGGCGACTACTACCCGGCCGGCGACGAATACGATCTCGTCTTCGCGGTAACGGGGAAACTGATTCCCCCGCAGGGCTTGCCCCTGCACGTGGGCGCGGTGGTGAGCAACGTGGAGACCCTGGCCCAGGTCGCGGCGGCTTTCGAGGGCCGTCCGGTCACGCACAAGATGGTGACCATCGCGGGCGCGGTCGCGAATCCCTCGACCTTCGAAGTCCCGCTCGGCGCCAGTTATCGCGACCTCATCGCCGCGGCGGGGGGTGCCATCTGCGCCGACCCCGTGCTGCAGATCGGCGGCATGATGATGGGCCGCACCAGTGAGTCGCTCGATGTTCCCATCACCAAGACCGACGCGGGGGCCATCGTGCTGCCCCGGGAGCACAAGAGCGTCGAGCGCAAGCTCCGACCGAAGGCGGCGCAGGCGCGGATCGGGCGCTCGGCCTGCGACCAGTGCCGCTATTGCACCGAGTTCTGTCCGCGGTTTCTGCTCGGTTACGCGGTCGAACCGCACCAGGTCATGCGCGGCCTCGGCTTCTCCACCGCCGGTTCAGCCCAATGGAATCCCTGGGCGTCGCTTTGCTGCTCGTGCGGCCTGTGCACGCTCTACGCGTGTCCCGAAGACCTGTATCCGAAGGAGGCCTGCGACGACGCGAAGATCGAACTGCGCGCCGCCGGCTTCAAGTGGACGGGACCGGCGCCTGCGAAACCGCATCCGTTTCACGACGGCCGCCGCGTGCCTATCGACCGGCTGGTGAGCAAGCTCGGCATCGGGGCCTGGGACAAGCCGGCGCCCCTGCGCCCGCTGCCCAACGCGCTCACGCGTCTGGTGCTGCCGCTCAAGCAGTCGGCGGGTGTCGCCGTGGTTCCGGGGGTGCGCGAGGGGCAGAAGGTGAAGGCGGGCGAGGTCCTCGGCGAACCCCCCGAGGGCGCCCTGGGCGCGCGGCTTCATGCGCCGGTCGACGCCCGGGTCGAATCGGTGAGCGACGCTATCGTCCTGGTGAAAGCATGAACAACTGCATCGGCCTGATCGAGCTCACCTCCATCGCCTCCGGTTTCGAAGCCGGAGACGCCATGATCAAGGCGGCCTCCATCGAGCTTCTCCTTGCCCGCAGCATCTGCTCGGGGAAGTACATGGTCCTGATCGGCGGGGAGGTCGCGAACGTCGAGGCGTCGATCGAAGCCGGGGCGGCCATCGCGCAGGGCTGCCTGATCGACCGGTTCGTTATCCCCAACATCCACCCTGACGTGTTCCGCGCCATCAGCCGCACCGAGATCCCGCCGCTCGAAGGAGCTCTCGGCATCCTCGAGTCGTTCAACGTCGCCACCCTTATCGAAGCCGCGGATGTCGCGGTGAAGGCCGCGGCGGTAAGGCTCCTCGAGGTGCGCCTCGCCATGGCCATGGGCGGCAAGGCCTTCTGCACGATGACCGGCGACGTGGCCGCGGTGCAGGCCGCCGTCGCGGCGGGACGCGCGGTGATCGCGAAGCGCGGTCTGCTCGTCAACGCGGTCGTGATTCCACGACCGTCACCGGAGTTGTACCGGGAACTCGTCTAAACGCCGGATTCCCCCGGGCGGGAATCCTGTCTCACATCGGAAGGTTTCGCGGCTCCTGCGCCTGGGCTTCGGCCCGCCGCCGCGGCTTCCGCGCGGGCGGCGGAGCGGTCCAGGGCCGACCGATCGCGGCCAGGGTCCGGGTGACTTCCTTGTCGAGTCCGTTTCCCCGTACCGAGGCTGCGTGCCGGGCCAGGTCGTTGAGCGAAAGCACGCCCAGCGGCCGGCCTGCGGCATCGAGCACGGGAATGCGCCGGACCTTCCGCTCGCGCATCAGGCGCTCGGCCGCGTCCAGCGATGCGTCCGCGCGACAGGACGCGACCTCCCAGGCCATTGCGCTCGACACCTGGATCGCCGGCAACGGGGTTCCCTGCGTGTAGGCGGACATGCAGATATCCCGATCGGTGATCATGCCGACCACGCTGCCGTCATCGTTCACGACCGGCAGGGCCCCGCAATCGTGCTGCCACATCAGTTGGGCAGCCGTATTGAGAGTGTCGCCGGCCCGGCAGACCGCCGCCGGCTTGCTCATGATGTCCTTGACCTTCATGGTCTTCTCCTCACCGTGATTCCGTGGGAACGAACGCCGTGGCGGCGCCTTCGGGCGTCGGATCAGTGGACGGCGATCTGCTTGGCGGTCGGGGCCTTCGCTTTCGTCTTCCCGATGACGACGTTGAGCATGCCGTCCTTGAAGGTCGCGTCGACCTTGGCCGGGTCCGTATCGTCCGGCATGGTGAAGCGACGCAGGAAGTGGCCGTAAGAGAGCTCGCGGCGATGGAACTTCTCGTCCTTCTCTTCCTTCTCCTCGCGCCGGTCGCCCTGGATGGTGAGGACGCCGTCGTCGAGGGTGACCTTGACGTCTTCCTTCTTCACACTGGGAAGTTCGGCGTGGATCCGATACTCGGTGTCTGTCTCGCTGATGTCGCACGAGGGAGCCCAGTCGCTCGTGGCCAGCAACTCCCGCTCGCCGTTGCCCGCGAAGCGAGTGAGGCCGAAGAGACGATTCATGCGGGTCGAGAGGTCTTCCATCTCACGAAACGGGTCCCAGGTGTCTTGTCGTCGAATGAGCGGCATCATTGTCAATCTCCTTTGGATGGCCCGGGGAGTCCCGGGCGACGTCTCGCATGGGGTCCAGCGGCGAGGACGCCGTTCCCGAGTGGAGCAGGTTCCCGCTTTCAGTACTCAGGAGATCGAGCGGAGCAGGGGGCCCGGGGAAAGGGAATCCCGCTGCACGCCTCTCTTGGGGTTGGCCGGGATCTCGAAGTCTTCTGGGTCGCTGAGAGCCCGATTCATTGGTTTCTCGGGGTGGACCGCCTGGCTTCCTCGTATTCAAGGCCAGGTTACGATCGCTCTCCAGCGCCGTCCGCCGCGCATCTTCCGCGCGGTTTCATCCTTCCTCGTCCCGCCTCCTCTTCGGAGTTCCTTCGCTCATCCTCCCGCCCCTCTTGGCTGGGGCTCTGCCTGATACGGGTTTTCAGCCCTCTTCGCGGCACCGCCGAGAGCGTCCACTTTTTGCGAGGGCGTCCGACCCCCGCTTTCGTTCCGTCCCCGGGTTTTCCAAAACCCCTCGACGGCTTGCTCCGCTTTCGGTTCCGCCGGCTTGTCTCGTCCGGCTGCCACGTCCAGGGTTCTTGCTGCTCGGCTCGGGAGACCATCTCTCAGCCGCTGGACTCTGCCGGCCGCTGCATCAGGCGTGCCACGTCAGCTCGCGAAAATCGTCCCGGGAACTATCCCCTCGTCATTCAGGAAGATCCGGGATGCGCCGGCTGATGACGCCCTGATCCTCCCGCGAAGGGCTTGCGTGTCCGCGGCCCGCGATGCGCAGCCGCTGCGTTCCCGCCGGCTTCCGCCTCGAACTGAACCGCGGACGGTTCGGGCTCAGGAAGCCTTCGCCGATTCTCCGAAACTCCGGACCGCTTCCTCTTCGGACTCGAACGCCTCCCAGATCGTCAGCAGCCGGGTGATGCTCAGGAGTTCGCGGACCCGCTTCGTGAGGCGGAGCAGCTTCATCCGCCCGCCTCGGTTGGAGGCGGTCACGTAGGTCCGGACCAGCTGGCTGATGCCTGCGGAGTCTATGTAGGGAACCGCGGCCATGTTGATGACGAGCTTCACGCGTCCGGCTTCGACCAGGCGGGTCACGGCATCCCGGAAGCTCTCCTCGCCGTCTCCGAACATGATCCGGCCGTCGACGTCGAGGATCGTGATGTCGCCGGCCTCACGCTCGCTGATCTTCATAGAACCCTCGGGCGCGAATATACGCCCGGCTTCCACTACTCGGGGTCTTCCACCTCGAACCGGGCCACTTCCTTCCGGCCCGCGAGCCAGGCGATGACGGCCGCGCGCTGGGCGGCCGTGGGCCTGGCCCCGTTGAGGCAGGCCACGCGAAAATCCCATCTGGGGTCATGCCGCTCCTCGTCGCATTGGAGGCCGAAGGGCTCGATCGCCTGTTCCACGAACCGGTCGAGGAACTCGTTGGCTCGGAGGCCCGAGACGTCGTCGAGCACATAGGACACGCCGAACGCGTTGCCTGCGAACTCGCCTTCGCCCTGTTTCTTCCGGAGTCGCTTCCGCATCTCTACCGGGTCGACTTCAGGTTCCAGATGGCCAGCGTGTCCGGCGAGCCCTGGCTGCGCACGCCGTTGTCGGTGAGGATCGCTTCGGTGGCGGCGAGCACCTCCTTGTGCGGGAACACCAGGGTCTCGGTGAACACGCCCTCGAACTCGAAAGTCACGAATTCCGCGGTCTGGTCGCGCAGCAGTTCGACGAGGTGGGAGAGGCTCTTGACCGGCGTGCCGTTCACTTTCTGGAGCACGAGGCCCATGGGGTTCGAGTAGCCCTGGGCCAGTCGATGAGGGAAGAAGGGGGCGGCCACCACCACGAGGCTCTCCCCCGGGAAGGCCGGCGGGTCCAGCATCCGTTTGACCAGCGAGCTGGTCATGAGCCCCAGCATGTTGCCCCCCTGGTTGCGCATGAAGCCGCTCACGTACTCCGAACTCGCGCTGGTGAAGGCGATGGGGCCGTAGATGAAGTAGGAGGGGTAGTTCCCGTCCAGGCTCGGGATCAGGCCCGGGCGCGCGGCCCGCACCGGCAAGTCGATCTGCAGCGGCTTCGAGTCCCGGATCACGGTGAGAGGAACCTTGCCGCCCTTCGCGACGCTCTGCACGAGATACTGAAAGCCCACGCGGGAATTGGCGCCCAGTTTGACCATGCCCTGGTCGTCCACCACGCTCGTGCCGATCTTCGTGATGACGTCCCACTTCCGGAGGCCGGCCCCGTCGGCACGGTTTTCCGGCTCGTCGACCACGATTCCCTGCGCGTCCTTCGGCAGTTTCAGAAAGGTGCGCAGCGCCGCGTTCTCGAGGGTCTGCAGACGATCGGCCATGACCGGCTTCCCGTCGTAGCGTCCGTCGGCGATGTCCGCGAGGAAGGGCTCGATCTCCGCGCACGGGATGATGTAGCTGATGTTCTGCGCCCCGCCGAGCGAGGAGAAGGCGAGGCCGATCATCTTGTCGCCCACCACCGCGGGACCGCCGCTGTTGCCGGGATTGATGGCGGCGTCGACCTGGATGCGCAGTCCCGCCGGACCCGTTCCCGCCGGATCGTAGCCGTAGGAGGAGAAGTCGATGCGCGACACGATGCCCTTGGTCACGGACAGGCTGTCGCCGCCCACCGGGTATCCGAAGGCCATGACCGCGTCCTTGATCTCCGGCAGGGTGCTGGCGCAGGGAAGGGGCGGGTGGTCCTTGAAGAACTCCCCGTCCTCGAGCTTCAGGATGGCGAGATCCATGTCGCGGGCCAGGGTCTCCACGCGCGCGGTGAGTTTGTTGCCCGACTGGTTGGCGCGAACCTGAACCTCGCTCGCGAACATCACCACGTGGGCGTTGGTGAGAATCCGGTTTCCCGAGATCACGACCCCGCTGCCCGTGGCTTCGGAGGGCGCCTGCTTGGTCCACGGCTTGTAGGGGTCCGGGTAGCGCATCGAGGAGAAGACCTTGACCACGGAATTCTCGAGCCCTTTCGCCTCGTTCTGCGCCTCGGACACTCCCGCGCAGCCCGCGATGAGCGCCAGGGTCAAGATATTCAATCTCATGCGTTCGAGTGTAGACCATCGGATCGGGCCGCCCTCCGCCCGGTTTCAGGATAGGGTTTGGCCTACCCCGAGGATTCAACCATGTCGAAGCATGTCCATCTCGCCGCCGCTTTCCTGTTTGCCGTGGCTGCCCATCCGGCCCACGCGCAGGGCAAGGCCGGAACCCAGGAGCCAGGCAAAGCCATGAACTCGCATCAGGATCTCGTCGCATTCTTCAAGGAGTGGCGCGAATTCCAGAAGCCGCCGCTTTCGGGGGGTGTGCCCGATTACACCGCCGCGGCCATGGCGAAGCAGCGGGCGGCGCTCGCGCAGACCTGGAAGCCGCGGCTCGCCGCGATGAACACGTCGGCCTGGACGCTGGCCGACCGCAGCGATTACCGGATCGTGGAAGCGGAACTGAACGGCCTCGACTTCGATCATCGCGTCCTGCGGCCCTGGGCCAACGATCCCTCGTTCTACGTGATGGGCTTCGACTCGGAGAGCGACGTCCCCGCCCGAGAAGGCCCGGTCCACCTCGCCGCGACGGACCTGTGGAAGTACACGCCGTCCCTGTCCGCCGCGGATGCGTCGATGGTCCAGGCGCGTCTGGCCGTGATTCCCCGCGTTCTCGAGCAGGCGCGCGTGAACCTGGTGGGGGACAGCCACGACCTGTGGATGATCGGCGTTCGCAACGCCGCGTCTCAGAAGGAGATCTTCGAGGCGTTCGCGAAGAGCATGCGCCCCGCTCATCCCGATCTTGCGAACGAAGCGGTGAACGCGGCCGCCGCCTTCGACGGTTTCGGGGCGTGGCTGAAGGAGCGCCTGCCTCAGAAGAAAGGGAAGGCCGGCGTGGGTATCGCCAACTACGACTGGTACATGAAGCACGTGCACCTGAGCCCGTACACCTTCGCGGATGAGGTGCTTCTGATGGAGCGCGAGCTCTCCCGCGCCCGCGCCTACCTGGCCCTCGCCGAGAACGACAACCAGAGGCTGCCGAAGGCCTCGACCATCGACAGCGCGGACGATTTCCACCGTCTCTTCGGCCAGGGCGTCACTGACTTCATGAAGTTCCTCGAGTCGAACGACGTGATGGCGATCAAGCCCTGGATGGACCAGGCTCTCCGGGAGCGGGAAGGCGGTTTCCAGCCCGCGAGCGAACGGGACTTCTTCGCGCAGATCGAGTTCCACGATCCGAGAGTGATGCGCTGCCACGGTACCCACTGGTTCGATCGCGCCCGGGCCGCGCACGAGCCCCACCCGAGCCTCATCCGCCAGACGCCGTCCCTCTACAACCTCTGGGACTCACGCGCCGAGGGCCTCGCCACCGCGGCCGAGGAGATCCTCATGGGCGCGGGCCTGTTCGATGACCGGCCGCGATCTCGCGAACTCGTCTACATCCTGGTCGCGAACCGCGCGGCCCGGGGCCTCGCCGGCCTCAAGGTTCACAGCGGTGAACTCACGGTCGACCAGGCGCGGCATTTCGCTTCGGCCAACACCCCCCGGGGATGGCTGCTCGAAAACGGCGGGACGAACTGGTCGGAGCAGCAGCTCTATCTCCAGCAGCCGGGGTACGGCACCAGCTACCTCACCGGGAAACTGCAGATCGAGAAGCTCATGGGCGATCTGGCCCACGAGCAGGGCTCGAGGTTCTCCCTTCGGCGGTTCTTCGACGACTTCCACGCCGCCGGAATGATGCCGGTGGCCCTCATCGCATCCGAGATGCGCGCGGCCTTAGCGCCCTAACCCTGGGGCGGCGTCTCGAAGTCGATGGCGGACAGGTCGATCGGCCCGGTGGGCGCGTCGCCCGGGTCGTTGTAGGAGGGCGGCGCCTGGGGCGGCGGCATCACCTTCCTGAACACGTCCTCGCCCATCTGCGCCAGCAGCTTCAAGGACCACGCGCGCTCCGCGTAGTAGATGGGCTGGAAGAGAGTCTGGTGGATCAGGGGAAGGACCCCGATGCAGCAGGTCAGGACGCAGGCGATCGCCACCATGATTCCCACCGCGATGCTGACCGCGAGCTTGAGGAGCGCGTAACCGATGAGGAGGCCCGGGCTCTGGGCGAACATGGAGAGGAAGACGCTTCCCGCCTCCCGCGCCCCCACGTTTCGCGCGATCTGCAGCGGGGCCACGAAGTCCCGGAGGACCATGTTGAGGACGGCGGCGGCCAGGACGGCGAGCCCGAAGATGAAGGCGATGGGGAGCGCTCCCATCAGCATGGCTCCCGCCCCCCACTCGCTGGCCCGGGCCCACAGGACGAAGAAGCCTCCCAGGCCGATGATCAGCACGAGCAGGATGAAGGAGGCGCCCTGCACGATCAGGCTCAGGATGAAGAACGAGTCGGCATGCGCCCCGTGCTCTCCCCAGGGCCGAACCAGATCGAACCGCCCGGAGGCCACGTCGTCGATGTAGACGAAGATGGTTCTCGATCGCAGCCACATGAAGAGGAGGGAGAGGACCATCACGGCCATGAGCGCGCTCACGAAGATGATCATGTGGGCCGCGATCCAGGCGAAGGCCGATTCGGCGAGACGGGTGGGATCCTCGATCGATCCCGGGCGGCCCATGCGGTTTTGAAGCCCCCCTCCTCCGCTTCCCGAGCCGCAGCTCTCGAGGAGGCTCACGAACCCCAGGGTGACCCATCCCGCGAAGTTGAAGGGAAACAGCTTCTCGCGCATGTGCGAGATGGCTTCGCCGAGCGCGTCGATCGCTGACGGCGCCTTTCGGTTCGAGGCGGAGGCGGTCATGAGTGCGAACTCTAGTACCGTCGCGGCTTTGTTTGAAATCGACCTTCCGTCCGCAAGCCTGGATCCCGCGGACTTAGACTCCATCAAGCGTCGGGGCGGACTTTCGGTTTGCTGACCAGGGAGGTTCCATGGCTACACGTCGCGTATTTCTCTCCCGCGTGGGGGCGGCCTCGGCCGCCGCGGTGGCGTTTCGGGATCACGCCCTCGACGTGGTCGAAGCCGCGGGCTCCGCGGCGGGCAACGCCGCCCCCGCCGACATGGCCGGAAACGAGGACTACTGGCGCGAGATCCAGGGGGCGTTCACCCTCGATCGCACCATGATCAACCTCAACAACGGAGGGGTGTGTCCCTCGCCGCGGGTGGTCATGGACGCGCTCAAGCGCTACCTCGACCAGTCGAACCAGGCCCCGGTCTGGAACATGTGGCAGCAGCTGGAGCCGGGCATCGAGGGGGTGCGCCGCGAACTCGCCGCGGAGTTCGGCTGCGATCCCGAGGAAATGGCGATTACGCGCAACGCCTCGGAGTCCCTCGAGATCTGCATCATGGGCCTCGACCTCAAGCCCGGCGACGAGATCCTGACCACCAACCAGGACTATCCCCGGATGATCACGGCCTGGAAGCAGCGCGAGCGGCGTGACGGCGTGGTGCTGAAGCAGTTCTCCTTCCCGGTCCCGGCCCCCTCGATGGACGATCTGTACGAACGCTTCGTCAAGGGCGTCACCCCGAAGACGAAGGTGATCCTGATCTGCCACATCACGAACCTCACCGGGCAGATCTTCCCGGTGAAGCGGGTGTGCGAGTTCGCGCGGTCGCGCGGCATCGACGTGATCGTGGACGGCGCCCACGCCTTCGGCCAGTGGCCGATCAAGCTCAAGGACGTGGACTGCGACTTCTACGGGGTGAGCCTGCACAAGTGGATGCTGGCGCCCATCGGCACGGGCTTCCTCTACGTGCGCAAGAACCGGATCAAGTCGCTGTGGCCGCTCATGGCCGCCGAGGCGAGGCAGGACGACGACATCCGGAAGTACGAGGAGATCGGCACCCATCCGGCCGCGAATCACAACGCCATTGCCGAGGCCATCGTGTTTCACCGCGGCATCGGGGCGGAGAGGAAGGCGGCCCGCTTCCGTTATCTGCGCGACCGCTGGATGAAGCGTCTCGCCGCGAATCCGAAGTTCGTCATCAACACGAGCTTCGATCCCCAGCAGAGCTGCGCCATAGGCAACGTGGGCATCCGCGACATCGATACCGGCAAGCTCCAGGCGCATCTGTGGGCGAAGCGGCGGATCTTCACCGTGGCCATCGTGCACGCGGAGTTCCAGGGCCTGCGCATCACCCCGAACGTCTACACCACGCTCGAGGAGATCGACGCCTTCGCCGACGAAATGGAGCAGGTGGCGGCGAAGGGCCTGCCGGCCTAGTGCACGGGGCTGGTCGTGGCTCGACGGGGTTGCTTCGTCGCGGTACCAACGGACTGGCTCCTCGCAATGACGTGAGGGGGATACAGGACGGACGGCACGAGCTGGGTAGTGGGGTTCCATCCCGTGCTGTCTGTCGGCACCACCCTCACGTCATTGCGAGGAGCCAGTCCGTGTGGCGTCGCGACGAAGCAACCCCCAAAACCAACTATCGTTAACGACCAATGCCTGACCAAAAGACCCGCGCCGAAGCGCTCGCCCTGCTTCACGAATTCACCTTCACCGACGCCCTGCGCAAGCACGGGGTCGCGGTGGAGACGGCCATGAAGGCCTACGCGCGCTACTTCGGGGTCACCGACGAGGCGGAGATCGAGAAGTGGGGGATCGTCGGCTTGCTCCACGACTTCGACTACGAGAAGCATCCCAACGAGGAGACCCATCTCGTGCTGGGCCAGCACATCCTCCGGGAGCGCGGCTACGACGAGGAGATCGTCGAGGCCATCTCCTCGCACGCCGACTACATGAACATCCCGCGCGACACCCCGCTCAAGAAGGCGATCTACGCGTGCGACGAACTGGTCGGCTTCGTGGGCGCGTGCGTGAAGGTCCGGCCGTCGAAGAGCATTCACGACCTTCCCGTGGAGTCGGTGGTGAAGAAGTTCAAAGACAAGGCCTTCGCGCGTTCGGTGGATCGCTCCTACATCTACGGCGGCGCCGAGGCGTTGGGACGGCCGCTCGAGGAGCATGTGGGCTTCATCATCGAAGCTCTCAAGCCGGTGGCGGAAGAGATCGGCCTGCAGGGCACGCCGCCGACCGCCTGAGACGGCCTACATCTTGCGCAGTTTGCCCCGGTCGATCTTGCCGAGGTGGGTCCTCGGCATGCTCTCGAGGACCACGACCTGGCGCGGCGCCTTGAAGGGCTCGAGCCGCTCGAGCGCGAAGGCGCGCAGGTCCTCTGCGAACGAGGCCCGGGCCTCGGGGGGGCACGACCGCGCCACCACGTAGGCCCACGGCTTGACCAGGCCCTGCGCGTCGGCGACGCCCACTACCGCCACCTCGGCCACGTTCGAGTGCTCCTGCAGGCAGTTCTCGACCTCGGCGGGAGTGAGCCAGCGTCCGCCCACCTTCAGCATGTCGTCGTCGCGGCCGCAGTAGTAGAAGTAGCCCTCCGCGTCCTGGCGGACCATGTCCCGCGAGGCGTACCACTCTCCGCGGAAGACCTGCTGGGTCTTGTCCATCTCGTGCCAGTAGGCGATGGCGCGGGACGCCCCTCTCACCCAGAGGAACCCGGTCTCCCCGCGGGGAAGCTCCCGGCCCTCTTCGTCGCACACCTTGACATCGAACCCGGGTACGGCGAGGCCGAGGCTGCCCGGCTGGGTATGGGCGAAGGTGTTGGTCAGGAAGATGTGCCACATCTCGGCCGTCCCCAGTCCGTCGAGGAGTGGAACCCCGAACAAATGCTGCCACCGGCGATAGAGCTCCTCGCTCAACGCCTCGCCCGCCGAGGTGGTCGCGCGGATGCAGGTCAGGTCCTGGGCGGCGGCGTCGGGATGCGACGTCATCTGGTGCACCATGGTGGGCACGTTGATCAGGAAGGTCGGCCGGTGCCTGGCGATCTGATCGAAGAGGGCGTCCGGCGTGCACTTGGCCGCGAAGAGCACCGAGGTGGCGCCCACCGAGAAGGGAAAGATCAGGTTCGATCCGGTGGCGTAGCCGAAGTAGAGCTTGGGCACGGACAGCGTGATGTCGTTCTCCGTGTAGCCCATGGCCCCCTTGGCGTAGAGCTCGGTGGTGTTGACGAAGGAGCCATGGGTCTGGATGACCCCCTTCGGCCGACCGGTGGTCCCGCCGGAGAAGAGCCAGATCGCCGCGTCGTCCCGATGACTTCGGAAGGTCGCGAAGATCTCGCTGGTGGAGGCGAGGCGCTTCTCGAGGCCGGCGTCGCCGCGCACCAGGACCTCACGAAGCGAGGAAACGGAAGCGCCCGCTTCGCGAAAGACCGCGGCGGAATCGCCTTCGGTCACCACCACCTTGGCCCGCGTGTATTCGAGGAAGTACTCGATCTCGTCCTTCTTCAGGCCCGGGTTCGCCATGACCACAGCCGCCCCGAGTTTCAAGGTCCCGAAGAATGCCGCCACCCAGTCGAGGCTGTCGTGGAGGGCGAGGAGGACACGTTGTTCCGGCTCCACCCCGGACGAGCGCAGGACATGGGCGAAGCGGTTCGCGCGCCGTTGCACCTCGGCATAGGTGTAGACCCCGTCATCCGTGATCAGCGCGCGTCTTTCGCCGCGGCCCTCCTGAACCCGCGCGTCGAGGCAGTAGTCCGCCAGGTTCACGTACATGGAAATATTCGGTGTCACCGGCGGTTCTTCTCCGTTTTGTCCCCTGGTCCTTGCGAGAATACGGGAGGAACCTCCAGTCAATGAAATATCTGGCCGAGATGACTTTCGCGGAAGTGAGGGAGATGGGCGAGGACGCGGTGGTCATCCTGCCCGTCGGAGCCATCGAGGCGCACGGCCCGCACCTGCCCCTGCAGACCGACGTGATCATCGCGCGCGGCATGGCCGCGGCCGGGGCGCGGGCCCTGGAGGCGAGCGGTTTCAAGGACGTGGTGATCGCCCCTCTGCTCCAGTGGACTTCCGCGGGATTCGCCGCGGGATTCGCGGGGACCCTGTCGCTCTCGCCCGCCACCGTGACCGCGATCCTGGCCGATGCGGCCCTCAGCCTGCATCGAGCGGGCTTCGCGCACATCGTCCTCGCCAATTCTCACCTCGATCCCGCGCACACCGCCTCGTTGCACGAGGGTGTGCGGCTGGCGAAGGAGAGGCACGGTGTAGTCGTCACCTTCCCGGACATCACCCGGAAGCCGTGGGCCCTTCGCCTCACCCCCGAGTTCAAGAGCGGGGCGTGCCACGCCGGCCAGTTCGAGACCTCGATCGTGATGGCCGAGCGACCCGACCTGGTGCGCGAATCCATCCGCGTCACCCTCGAGCCCAATCCGGTTTCCCTCTCGCAGGCCATCCGGGACGGGAAGAAGACCTTCGAAGAGGCGGGAGGGCCGTCCGCCTACTTCGGGTTCCCCCGGGACGCGTCCGAGGCCGAGGGCCGGGAGAGCGTGGCCGCGCTGGGAGCGATTCTGGCGGACGCCCTGGTAGCCGCTCGAACGCCGGGCAGAGGAGAATGAAGCATGAAATTCACGGGTAAGGTGGCGCTCGTCACCGGCGGCGGCCGCGGCATCGGGGCCGAGATCGCCCGGAACCTCGCCCGCGACGGAGCCAGCATCGCGGTCAGCGCGCGGACGGAATCCGAGGTCAAGGCAGTGGCGGACGAGATCGTGAAGGCGGGCGGGCGCGCCCGGTACTTCATCGCCGATCTCTCCCTGGCCGACCAGGCGCCTGCCCTGGTGTCGAGCGTCCTGGCCGAGCTTGGCCCCATCGACTTCCTCATCAACAACGCGGGCGTCGCCTCGTCCGCTCCGGTGGCGAAGATCTCCCTCGAGGAGTGGAATCGGATCTTCGCGATCAACGTCACCGCCACGTTCCTGTGCACCCAGGCCGCGCTGCCGAAGATGATCGAGCGGGGTTCCGGCCGCATCGTGAACATCGCCTCGGTGGCCGCGCGTTTCGGCGCCCGCTACATCGCGGCCTACGCGGCGTCCAAGCACGCGGTGCTTGGCTTCACGCGGTGTGTCGCGGCCGAAGTGGCGGCGTTTGGCATCACCGCGAACGCGGTCTGCCCCGGCTTCGTGGACACCGAGATGGTTTCGGAGAGCGTCTCCCGCATCGTCGCGAAGACCGGCATGCCCTCCGAGCAGGCGCTCGACACCATCAAGAACCAGTCGCCGCAGAAGCGCCTCCTCACCACTCCCGAGGTTGCAGCCATGGTCTCCCTGCTCTGTTCCGAGGAGGGCCGCGGCATCAACGGCCAGGCCCTGGTCCTCGATGGCGGCGGTCTGCTCGCATGAGCGTCGATCCCATCAACCCGCCGGATCTCGGCCCCACGCCGGGATACGCGAACGGCATGCTGGGCCGCGAAGGCGGTCGGGTTCTCTTCGTCGCCGGACAGATCGGGCTTGTCCCGGGCGAAACCGGGGCCCCCGAGGTTCTCCTGCCCGCGCAGTTCGGGGAGGCCCTGCGCCGGATCGCGGTGGTGATCGCGGCCGCGGGCGGGAAGCCCTCCGACGTGGGTCGGATGACCGCCTACGTGACCGACATCGCCCTGTATCGGAGGTGTCGCAAAGCCATCGGCCCGGTCTGGCGCGCCCACTTTGGAACTCACTATCCCGCGATGGCGCTCGTCGAGGTCAAGGCGTTGCTCGACGAGGGGGCGCTCGTCGAGATCGAAGCCACCGCGGTCATTGGAGGCAGGTAGCGTGGCCCTCGAACCGAAGTCTTTCCTGTACGAGCTCGATGCCGGGACCGGAGTCGCCACCCTCACCCTCAATCGACCCGAACGGCTCAATGCCCTGACCTTCGAGGTGTACCGGGAGCTGGCGGCGACCTTCCGGGCCCTCGACACCGAGCCCGGGGTGCGCGCGATCGTCATCACCGGGAAGGGCCGCGCCTTCTGCACCGGCGGCGACGTGGAGGACATCATCGGCGCGCTGCTCGGCAAGCCGATCGAGGATCTGCTTGCCTTCACGAGGATCACCTGCGAACTCATCCTGTCGATACGCGAGTGCCGCCGGCCCGTGGTGGCGGCCCTCAACGGCACGGTCGCGGGAGCAGGCGCGGTGATCGCCGCGGCCGCCGACTTCCGCGTGGCCTCCTCCAGCGCCAAGATCGCGTTCCTCTTCACGAAGGTGGGACTCACCGGCGCCGACATGGGGGCGGGCTGGCTGCTGCCGCGACTTGTGGGTGAGGCGCAGGCGCGAAGGCTGCTCCTGCTCGGAGATTTCATCAGCGCCGCGGAGGCGCTCTCCATCGGCCTCTACACCAGCGTCTTCGAAGCCGAACAGGCTGCAGCCGAGGCGAAGGCCCTGGCCACGCGCCTCGCGAAGGGGCCGTCGTTCGCGCTGGGCGTCACCAAGCAGGCGCTCAACCGCGAGGCCGCCCTCGACCTGCGCACTGCCCTCGACAACGAAGCCGAACTCCAGGCCATCTGCATGCAGAGTCCCAACTTCACCGAGGCGCATCGCGCCTTCCTCGAGAAGCGCGAACCGAAATTCGAATGAGCGTCGACCTTCAGCCGGTCCGGGCTTTTCTCGATCCGTCGCACGCCGCCCTGCTCGACAAGGCGAAGGCCTTCGGCCGCGACGTCCTCGCCTTGCGCAAGCCGCCCGAGAACGATGTCGACGGCCGGAGCGAGGCCCGGGCTCTCCTGAGGCTCATGGGTGAGGCCGGGCTCTTCGAGCCGATCCAGGCCCGCGACTATCGCGGCTGCTGCCTCTTGCGCGAGGAACTCGCATTCCACTCGCCCCTCGCGGATGCCGTCTTCGCCCTTCAGGCTCTCGGCGCCACCCCGATCCTCCTCTCCGGCACGCCCCTTCACATGGCGCAGGCCCACGAGGCCATCGCGGGGCGGAAGATGGGGGCGTTCGCCATGACCGAGCCCGAGGCGGGCTCCGACGCGCACGGCATCGCCTGCCTGGCCCGGCGCGATGGCGACGCCTACGTCCTGAACGGGGTGAAGACGCTGATCTCGAACGGAGGCCTCGCGGATTTCTACGTGGTCTTCGCCGCGATCGAGCGAGGGAACCCGAAATCGATCACCGCCTTCCTCGTCGAGGCCCGCGCCGCGGGACTCGAGTTCGTGCGGCCGCTGGTCATGTCGGCCCCGCACCCTCTCGGTGAGATCGCGTTTCGAGATTGCCGGGTCGCGGAGTCGGCGCGGATCGGCAAGGAAGGCGAAGGTCTCAAGCTCGCGCTTTCGACCCTCGATCGACTGCGCGCCACCGTAGGGGCAGCCGCCTGCGGCATGGCCGCGCGGGCCCTGTCGGAGGCCATCGGGCACGCGCAGGCCCGCCGCCAGTTCGGCAAGCCGCTCGCCGATCTTCAACTCATCCAGGAGAAGATCGCGCGCATGGCCATCCGCCTGCGGGCCTCCCGCCTGCTCGTCTACGAGGCGGCCTGGGAAAAGGACAAGGGCGCCGAGCGGGTGACCCTGGAGTCGGGCATGGCCAAGGCCTTCGCGACGGAGAGCGCGCAGTCCATCGTCGACGACGCCGTCCAGATCCTCGGGGGCCGCGGCGTCCTCAAGGAGTCGATGGTGGACCTGCTCTATCGCTCCGTCCGCGCCCTGCGCATCTACGAGGGCACCACGGAGATCCAGCATCTGCTCGTGGCCGCTCAGCTTCTGAAAGCGGTGAAGGCATGAGAGTCGTGGGCGTCGGCGCCGGCCCCGCGGCCCTGTACCTCGCCATCCTTCTCAAGAAGAAGGATGCGTCGCACTCCGTGACCCTGTTCGAGCGGCACCATCCGGGCGAGTCGTTCGGCTTCGGGGTCGTCTTCTCCGACGCGACCATGGACAACCTGGCGCATGCCGATCCTTCCACCATCGACCGGCTGAAGGAGAGCTTCCACCACTGGGACGACATCGAGGTCCATTACCGCGGCGAGCTCCTGCGGTCTACCGGCCACGGCTTCAGCGGGGTGGCCCGCTCCACCCTGTTGAGAATTCTGCGCAACGAGGCGTTGCGCCTCGGGGTCGAGATCCGGAACGGGGTCGAGATCCACTCGCGCGCCGACCTCCCTCCCGCGGACCTCATCGTCGCCGCGGACGGGGTAGCGAGCTTCCTGCGAACGGAGTCGGCGGCCCGGTTCGGGACGCGGATCGACGAGCGGAAGAATCGCTTCGTATGGCTCGGCACCACGCGGAGGTTTCCCGCGTTCACCTTCTACTTCAAGCACAACGAGCACGGCCTGTTCCGCGTGCACGCCTACCAGTACGAGACCCATCCAAGCGGCGAGAATCCCTGCTCGACCTTCATCGTGGAAGCCACCGACGAGACCTTCCGCCGGGCCGGACTCTCCGAGACGGACGAAGCGAAGACCGTCGCTTACTGCGAGGCTCTCTTCCGCGAGCAACTGCAGGGCGAGAAGCTCATTCCCAACCGTTCGATCTGGCGCCGCTTTCCCACCGTGGTCAACGAGCACTGGCACGACGGCTCGATGGTCCTGATCGGAGACGCCGCGCACACCGCGCATTTCTCGGTCGGCTCCGGCACCAAGCTCGCCATGGAGGATTCGATCGCTCTCGCCGCGGCTCTTTCGGAGGGGAGCGAGATCCCCGAGGCCCTGGCCCGGTATGAGAGCGAGCGCCGGGCGCCGGTGGAGAGCCTGCAGCGCGCCGCCCAGGCGAGCCTCGAGTGGTTCGAGGACACCGAGCGCTACATGGGGACGCCGCCGATCCAGTTCGGCTTCAACCTCGTGACCCGGAGCCTGCGCATCACTCACGAGGACCTGCGCAAGCGCGATCCCGGATACATCGCCAAGATCGACGCCTGGTTCGCGGTCGAGTCGGAAGCGCAGGCCGGGGTCATCGCGCCCCTGCTGGACCTCGTCGAGCGCGACTCCCGGGGCGGCACGCGTCGCATCGCGCCTCCCTTCCTCACCCCGTTCAAGATGCGCGATCTCGTGCTCGAAAACCGTATCGTGGTCTCCTCGATGTGCCAGTACTCGGCGGCGGACGGGATGCCCGACGACTGGCACCTCGTCCACCTCGGCAGCCGGGCCATCGGCGGCGCGGGCCTGGTGATGGCGGAGATGACCGATGTCACCCCGGGCGGGCGGATCACCCTGGGCTGCACCGGGCTCTACGACGACAAGCAGGTCAAGCCCTGGAAGCAGATCGTCGAGTTCGTTCACAAGCACAGCGCGGCGAAGATCGGGATCCAGCTGGGCCACGCCGGCCGCAAAGGCGCTTCCACGCCGGAGTGGGAGGGCGACCTTGCCCTTCCGCCCGAGCAGTCCTGGGATCTTCTGGCCCCCTCGGCGATTCCGTGGTCGAAAGCCAAGCGCGTTCCCCGGGAGATGACCGCCGAGGACATGGCGGAGGTGAAGGGTCACTTCGCCCAGGCCGCGAGGCGGGCGCGCAAGGCGGGCTTCGATCTGCTCGAACTCCACTGCGCCCACGGTTACCTGCTCGCGAGCTTCCTTTCGCCCCTCACCAACCATCGCTCCGACGACTACGGCGGATCTCTGGCGAACCGCCTCCGCTATCCGCTCGAAGTGTTCGACGCGGTCCGCGGGGCGTGGCCCGCGGAGAAGCCGCTCACCGTGCGTATCTCCGCCACCGACTGGGTGGACGGCGGCATCGTGGCCGAGGAGGCGGTGGCCATCGCGAAGGCTTTCAAGGAGCACGGTTGCGATCTCATCGACGCGTCCGCGGGTCAGACCGTGCCCGAACAGCGGCCTCGCTACGGACGCCTGTTCCAGACTCCCTTCGCGGACCGTATCCGGCACGAAGCGGGGATCGCGACCATGGCGGTGGGCGCGATCTCATCGTACGCCGACGCGAACACCATTCTCGCCGCGGGCCGCGCCGACCTCGTGGCCCTTGCGCGCGCGCACCTGTACGACCCCTATTGGACCCGGCATGCCGCTCAGGAATTCGGTGTCCGCCTGCCCTGGCCGGATCCGTATTCGTCGATCAACCGCTACACGCCCCGGTTCCGCTAGACGTCGCTCCACACCGCGAGTTCGTTGCCCGCGGGGTCGGTGAAGTGGAACCGCCGGCCGCCGGGAAAGTCGAAGATCTCCGCCACGATCTTTCCGCCGGAGAAGACCACGGCGTCCCGGATCTCTTCGAGTGCTTTCGCGTAGATCACCACCAGGGCCCCGCCCCGCGCGCCCGTCTTGCCGCCGTGAAACCCGCCGGTGAGGCGGCCATCCTCGAAGCTCGCGTAGTCCTCTCCGTAGTCGGTGAACTTCCAGCCGAACACCGAGCCGTAGAAGGTCTTCGCCACACCCACGTCGTCGACGGGGAGTTCGATGTAGTCGATACGCCGGTCGTGATCGGTCTGGGCCATGACCGAAAGCTAGTCCCGTTGGTGAGGCGAGGGCAAGTGACCGGTCCGACTCAGCCGGCGACGACCCCGGCCCGCGCCGCCGCTTTCCTCGCGCTGGCCATCGCCGATTCGAGCGCCCACTCCCACATCGCCCGTTCTTCGCCTTCACGCGAGGTCAGGAAGGGAGACCGCCGGATCTCCTCGTACCACTCGAGTTCGACCCGATACGCCTCGGCCTCCTCGATGGCCCCATCGAGATGCGCGAGTTCGTGGCGCATGGCCCCGCCGAGACTGAGCCAGGCGAAGGCGATCTGGTGGCCGGCGGGCAGGTCGATGGCGCCTTGCGGGTAGAGGTGAAGGCGCGGGTTGATCAGGGCCACCCGCCGGATGTAGATGCGCCGCACCAGGCCGAGCGACTCCACGTAAGCGGCCCAGCGGTCGGGTCCGAGGCCGGGCGCGACCCACAGCTCCTTCTTCTCTCGAAGCTCCTCGAGCCGGTCGGCGAACGCGGTCTGCCCGAAAGTCACGAGCTGCCCGCGCAATCTCTGGAAGGCGGCGAGATCCTCGGGCCGGCTTTGGTCGAGGGGCGTTCCGAGCGAGCCCACCGCGGCATCGCACTTGGCCTCGGCTATGCGCAGCACCCCGTAGTACGTGGCGATCGCGAGGACCGCGGCTCCGATCAGTTGTTCCCGCGCTCGCATCTCCGGGCGCCAGGAGTCCGCTCAGCCGCCGATGATGCCGAGGGGCGGGCGGCTCTTCCACCGGCCGCGGGTGAAGTCGGGGACGTCGACCGCCTTCGATCGCGACGCGGTGGAGGTGGCGGTCAGCTCGACCATGCAACTCCACGCCGCCGCGTCGTAGACGTCGTAGTCGGTGGGCAGGCCCTGCTGGAGGCATTCCATGAGGCGCAGGTCTTCGAGGAAGTCCATGCCGCCGTGTCCGTTCTTCGCGTTGATCACGCGGTCGGCCTTCCACAACGGATGGTCCCACTGCGCCGCGAAGTCCTCCAGGGGCGCGTACCGGTGGGCCGGCTTCTGCCCGTCGAAGTAGAACCGCGGCGGAAAACCGGAGTAGATGCCCTTGCTGCCCTGGAAGACGTTGTAGCGAGCGTAGGGCCGGGGCAGGTTCGTATCGTGGACGAGGTAGATGGTCTTGCCGAGCTTCGTCCTGATCATCGCGGTATGGACATCGCCAAGAACGTAGCGTTCCTTCCGTCGCGGATCGTCTTCGGGCAGATGCTCGCGCTGAAAGTCCTGGAGCCCGCGCGAATTGCCGGCCATGGCCACGAGATAGTCGAATTGATCGCCGCGATTCACCCCCATGGCCTGGGCCGCGGGGCCGAGGCCGTGGGTGGGATACAGGTTCGCGTTGAGTCGCGTGGCGTGAGCGCGCCGCCACAGCCCTTCGTCGCGATTCTCGAACTTGATCTCGCGCAGATCGTGCTGATAGCCGACCTCGGCGTGCATGGCCTCGCCGAAGAGTCCCTTGCGCAGCATGTGAAGGACCATCATCTCGGGCCGGTCGTAGCAGCAGTTCTCCATGAGGACGCAGTGCTTCTGCAGCTTCTCGGAGGTTTCGACGAGCTTCCAGCAATCCTCGACGGTCTGGGCCGCGGGGACTTCGGTGGCCGCGTGCTTCCCGTGGTTCATGGCCGCGAGCATGACCGGCACGTGCCACTCCCATGGGGTCGCGGTGTAGACGAGGTCGAGATCCTCCTCGGCGCACAGGCGCTCGAAGTCACGCGGTCCCCGGGTGTAGGCCCTGGGCTCGCGCTTCCCCGCGTCCTTCGCGAGCTTCTGCGCCCGCTCGGTCTTCTCGGGAACGATGTCGCACACCGCCCTCAACTCGACGCCTTCGATGTCGAGCAGATTCTTGATGTGCTCCGTGCCCTGCAGGCCGCAGCCCACGAACCCCACCCGCACCAGGGGTAGAGGGGCGACCTTGAAGAAGTCCGTCGCGTGCTCCGCTGGCGAAGCCTGGGCGGCGTTCGCGGCGGCAGCGCCCAGGGTCGTCACCGCCGAGGCGGCGGCGCTTGCTTCGATGAACTTCCGGCGGGTGATGCTGTGGTCGGTCATGGGTGTCAGAGGTTCCTCCGCCCGAGTCTAGAACGGCGAGTACTGGCGGGCCGCGGGGACGCTCGCGAACGCGTCGTCCTCCGCGATCCACGCGGTGAGGCGTCCGCCCCAGACGCATCCGGTGTCGAGACCGCGAAGGCCCGGGCGCTTGACCAGGCCGGGCCGCGCCCAGTGCCCGAAAACGATGGTCTCCTTGAACCGGCCCTCGACATGCTCATGCCAGGGCCGGTAGCCGGGGCCGCGAGGCGGATCGGTCTCGGGCCGGGGCATGTTGCCCTTCTCGTCGCACCACCGGAGCCGGGTGGCTATGTCGATATTGGGATGCCGCACCTCCGGGTTCAGCCCCGAAAGCTCCTTCACCGGATCCGTCCAGGCCGGGCTCAGTCCGGCGTGCACGAGGATGACTCCGGGCCAGGTCCTGATGAAAGGCTTCGCTCGCAGCCAGGCCAGAAGCTCGTCGCAGTCGGGCGCGGCGAGCAGGGGATCGAGGGTGTCTCCCGGCTTCTGCCGTCTCTCGCCCCGGCGCGCGGCCAGGAGGTGGAGGTCGTGGTTGCCGAGGACGCCGCCGGCGCCGAGCGACTTCAGGAGGCGCAGGGTGCCGAGCGAATCGGGGCCTCGATTGACGAAGTCGCCCACGGGCTCGAGCCGGTCCTTCGCGGGGTCGAACCGCAGAACCGCGAGCAGGCGCTCGAGTTCGTCGCGGCATCCCTGAATGTCACCGATGAAGATGCGTCGGCTCATGGGAAGGGAGGCTACACGCCGGGAACGAGAAAGGGCTCAGCGCCTCGTGGAGCGCAGGCTGCGGCCCTTCGCGGCGTACATCACCTGGTCGGCGCGGGACAAGGCGGTGGCGATGTCCTCGCCGGGCAGGCGCAGGGCTACGCCGAAGTTGAACGCGGCCGGGCTGTCGCGCTTCGCCGCCTCGATGATGCGATCCACGATGGGATGCCCATCGTTGTGCGAGGCGGTCCTGATGAAGAGGGCGAACTCGTCGCCTCCCAGGCGGACCAGGATGTCTCCGCTGCGGTGGAGGCGAAGCAGGAAATGAGCGAAGGCCTGAAGCACCCGATCTCCCTCTTCATGACCATAGGTGTCGTTGATGACCTTGAAACCGGTGAGATCGAACACCAGGCACGCCCAGTGGGCCCCCTCCTGCTCGAGTTCCGCGCGCCGTCTTTCCAGAAAGCGGCGATTGAAGCAGCCGGTGAGGGGGTCGCGGAGGCTCAGCTCCTCGAGTTTCGCCTCCATCTCCCGGCGGGCGGTGATGTCGCGCACGATCGTCCGCATGCGATAGGGGCGGCCGGTCGTGTCTAGAACGAAGGTCGAGTGGGTCTCGGCGGGGAAGTGCGAGCCATCCTTCCGCCGCATGGTGAACTCACGGAGATCCTGGGACTTTGTGCGCACGTAGACCTTGCCCCCGCCCTCCCGGAAGCCCTGCTCGATGCGCTCACGGGTCTCGGCCTGGGCCCGCTGGTACTCGCCCTCGGCGAAGATGTCCCTCGCGGTCATGGCCAGGGCTTCCTCGGGCGAACAGCGGAAGATCTGACAGGCCAGGCGATTCATGAAGAGCACGCGCTCGGTCGCGATGTCTCCTTCGAGGAGGGCGTCCGGAAACTCGAGGCGGAGATTCTCGAGATCCTGCCGCAGGGCGGCGAGTTCGGCTTTGAGAGCTTCGATCTCCGTCATGGGCATGCCTCGAACAATTTTCAGAGTATAGGCGGCGTTCCCCGAGTCGGCGGCCCTCCGCTGGCCCGCCCGCTCATCGGATAATGAGCCACCGATGGCCATCGCACTTTCCGTGAATCTCAACAAAGTGGCGCTCCTCCGCAATTCCCGGGGCGGCTCCAACCCCGCGCCCCGGATCGCGGCCGAGACCTGCCTCGAGGCCGGCGCTTCCGGGATCACCCTGCACTGGCGCCGGGACAGCCGGCACACTCGCGAGTCGGACGTGCGCGACCTTCGCGCCTTGTGCGGGGAACGTCGCGCGGAGTTCAACCTCGAAGGCGATCTGCGGAAGGAGTTGATCGACCTGGCCTGCGAGATCCGGGTGGACCAGTGCACCCTGGTGCCGGTGACGCCGGGCGAGATCACGAGCGATCACGGCTTCTCGCTGCCCGGGGAGGCGCCCGCGATCATGCCCGCCATCGCGCGGTTGAACGACCGGGGGATCCGCACCTCGATCTTCGTGGATGCGAACGCGAGCATGATGGAGGAAGCCGCGAAGACGGGGGCCCGGAGGATCGAGATCTACACCGGTCCGTACGCCGAGGCCCAGGGGACCGCGACCGCCGAGGCCGAGTTCATCCGCGTGCGCGACACCGCCCGCGCCGCGGTGGCGTGCGGCCTGGGAGTCAACGCCGGGCACGATCTCGATCTGCGCAACCTCCCGCGCCTCGCGCGCGAGGTGCCGGAGATCGACGAGACCTCGATCGGCCACGCCATCATCGCCGATGCGCTGTACCTCGGCCTCGCCGAAACGATCCGTCGCTACCTCGCCGCCTGCCGCGGGGAGATGGTCGAGGCCCCCACCACGCATTGACGCCGCGCGGCCGCGGTCAGCGGTCGGGGGTGACGATCCGCGGTCGCAGCAATCTCACCCGCATGTCCCCGTACTTGCTCGGCCCGTCCCGGTCGAAGCACACATCGTAGTCTTCGGGCACGCGATACCCGGCGATCGCCAAATCGCCGAGCCGGAGCGCGTGGTCGTTCAGGAGCACGAAACTTCTGCGAAGGCGCGACTCGGGCACGTGCGACAGCGCGAACGTGATCGCCTCCCTGACCCGGTTGCCGTCGCGCGGAAAGAACGACGTCGCGGGCGAAACTCCTCCCAGGGCGAAGACGAAGCCGGGCATCTCCAGCAGGCCGATGATGTCCTGTCCCGGCGAGAACCCGCATTCCCGGGCCGCGGTCCCCAGCCGTCCTAGGAAACGCGCGGTTTGCCGATCGGTGAGGATCGACGTCGGGGTCTGTCCCATGGTGATCTTCACGGTCTGTTCCGAGAAGGGCGCGGTGAGCCCGTAGGGACTGGTGAAGGGAGCGGTGGTCGATGCGAAGGCCGCGAGCAGTGCCGGGACGGCGCAGCGGAGCAGGCGCTCCGCGCCCCCGAACCGGGAATTGGACATGCAGACGGGGACGAGCACGAACCAGGGCATCATGTAGAAGGCGAGCGCCGCTGAGAGATTCTTGTTGGTTCCCAGGGCGCCCACGAAGGGCAGGGCCAGCCCGGCGAGAAGGATCGGCCAGCGGTCGCGCCGGAACATCCGGGCAACGAGGTCGCGGCTCGGACCCGCGGCCACGATGATCGCCGAAAGGATGGCCGCCGTGGTTTGCCCTCCTCGCGCTGCGGACCTCCCGCCCAGCAGGGCGTTTTCGAATTGCAGCACCAGGAGAAGCACGAGGAGGGGAAGAAGCGAGGCGATCGCGCGCGGTCGGAACCTTCGACACAGGAGAGCCGTGAGAAGCGGCAGAGCTGCGTAGGCGGCAGTCTGGCCGGCCGCCCGAGCGCTCTGGACCGCGTAGCGCCCGAGCGCCGCTGCAGGAGCGTAGCCGGACCCCCTCAGTTTCACTTCCTCCAGGCCGCTGGTCAGCACTTCGTAGATCTCGCGTGGCGAATGGACCGTGAGCGGCACCAGGCCGGCAATTGCCGCGCCCGACAGAAGCCAGAAGACGCTTCGAGCCGACCGGCGAGCCGTTCCGACCCAGATCACGGCCGCGCCCAGGGCCAGAATCGCGGGCGGCTTCGAGGCCGCCGCGACCGCCAGCGAAAAGCCGGCTCCCAGCAGGGCCAGCCGGCCGGGCCCGCCCCCGGGCGAAAGGGCCACGAGCAGGAGGCCGAAACCCATGGCGAGGCCCCATGGGGTCAGGTGGTCGTAGGTGGGGACCGACATACCGTACGTGTAATTGATCAGCGCGCCCATGGCCATGACCGGGAACAGACTCGCCGCCCCCGGTCCATCCTCTTCCCGAAGCCATCGCGCGACCCCCGTGGCCAGGGCCCAGGCGGCGGCCATGAGCAGAGCGAGGCCCAGGTGCCGCATGTTGGCGATATCGCCTCCGGCCAGGGCGAAGAGAGGGGCGGTGAAGTCGAAGAAGAGCGACGGAAACACCCGCATCTCCGCGGGATTGGCGGAGGCCAGGAGGGAAAAGCCTTCGTCGGTGAAGTCGAGGCCCCGTCCCCCGATGGAGACGCGGAACGCCACCGCCGCGAACAAGGCGGCCCACAGGCAACTCTGCAGGACGCGCTGGGCCTTCGAGGTCTGAAGACCCGCCGGCATCAGCCGCGCTTCGACATCACCGTGTAGTCACGCTTGGGCGAGCCCAGGTACACCTGGCGGGGACGGGCGATCTTCTGCTCCTTGTGATCCTCGATCATCTCCTCCCACTGCGCGAGCCAGCCCGCGGTGCGGGGAATGGCGAAGAGCACGGGGAACATGTCCACGGGGAAGCCCATGGCCTGGTAGATGATCCCGGAGTAGAAGTCGACGTTGGGATACAGCTTCCGCTTGATGAAGTACTCGTCTTCGAGGGCGATGCGCTCCAGCTCGACCGCGATCTCCAGCAAGGGATTGTGGCCGGTGACCTCGAAGACCTGGTCGGCCATCTTCTTGATGATCTTGGCCCTCGGGTCGAAGTTCTTGTACACGCGGTGGCCGAAGCCCATGAGCCGCACGTCGCCGCCCGAGACCTTGACGTCGTTGACGAACTTGGCCACGTTGTTCTTGTGCCCGATCTCGTTGAGCATGCGCAGCACCGCCTCGTTGGCGCCGCCGTGGAGCGGACCGTAGAGCGCTCCGATGGCCGCGGCCATGGAGGAGTAGGGGTCGCTCTCCGCCGAGCCCACCGTGCGCATGGCCGTGGAGGAACAGTTCTGTTCGTGATCCGCGTGGAGGATGAAGAGGACTTCGAGCGCCTTCTCCAGCACCGGGTTCACCTTGAACGACCCCTCGGTGCGCTTGAACATCATGTTCAGGAAGTTGCCGCAGTAGCTCAAGTCGTTGTCGGGAAGCACGTAGTGGAGGCCGGTGCGGTGGCGGAAGGCGTAGGCCGCGATGGTCGGAATCTTGGCGATGAGCCGGTGAATCTGCTTCCGGCGGACGTCCTTGTCGCGCACCTTCTTCGACTCGGGGTAGAAGGTGGAAAGCGCCGCCACCACCGACATGACCATGCCCATCGGATGCGCGTCGTAGCGGAACGCGTCGATGAGCTCCTTGATGTTCTCGTGCACCATCGTGTGATGGGTGATGTCGTCGGTGAACGCCTCGTACTGCGGCCGGGTGGGGAGATCGCCGTTCAGGAGCAGATACGCGGTCTCGAGGTGATTCGACTGTTCGGCCAGCTGCTCGATGGGATAGCCGCGGTAGTTGAGGATGCCAAGGTCGCCGTCGATGAAGGTGATCCTGGAGGTGCACGAAGCGGTGTTCGTGTACGCCGGATCGTAGGACATGAGCCCGAAATCGTCCGCCGCGGTCTTGATTTGTCTTATGTCGATGGCGTTGATCGTCCCGTTCTTGATCGGAACCTCGTAGACCTTGCCCGTGCGGTTATCGGTGATCGACAGTGTGTCTTTGGTCATGTCTTTGTCTCGCGGCTCCCTTGACCGCCTTGTCCACACGCGAGGCTAGCAAAGGTCGCTCGGGACTGAAAATCAGACGGCGGCGCGGGTGGACAGGGTGAAGCACACCGTGGTCCCCAGGCCGCGCCCGGGCGATTCCACCCAGAGCTTTCCGCCATGAACCTCCACGACCCGCTTCACGATGGCGAGCCCCACTCCCGTCCCCCGGCTTCGATCGTCGAGCTTCTCGAAGAGCCCGACCATCCGGCCGAGATTCTCGGGAGCGACCCCCTCGCCGTTGTCCTGGACGAAGAACACGGGACGGCCATCCGAGGCTCCGGGTCGCCACCCCACGACGATCCGGGGATTCTTCTGGCTGCCGAAAAACTTGGCCGAGTTGTCGAGGAGGTTCAGCAGGACCTGAACGAGGCGCGATCGATCTCCGTACACATCGGGGAGGTCGTCCTGGATCTGCACCCGGGCGTGGGCTTCGTCCAGCCGTCCGCGAACCAGGTCCATCGCCTCCTGGACGAGGTCCGCGAAGGCCAGGCGTTCCGGACGGTGGACGGTCCGCCCGATCAGGGACAGTTTCAGGAGCTCCTCGAGGAGGGTCTGCATTCTCGCGGTCGCGGTCAGGATCCGCTGCACATCCACGCCGAGGCGATCGTAGCGGCCGTCCTTGACGTCCCTCTCGATGGAGCCGAGGAAGCCGCGGACGGTGATGAGGGGGCTCTTCAGGTCATGGGACACCGTGTAGGTGAAGCGCTCGAGTTCCGCGTTCTTCTGCTCGAGCTCCTGGATGAGCCGGTCCCGCTCGGCTTCCGCGAGCCTTCGGTCGGTGACGTCCACCACCGTGCCGTTGACGCGTCGACCGGGGCCGTGGCGTCTGGTGGAGCGCCCCTGAACCTGGACCCAGTGGATCGACCCGTCGGCCCAGACCACGCGGTGGAGAATCTCGAAGTCGTCCCGGACGCCCGAGAGGACCTCGCCCAGCGCCTTCCCGACCGCGGCGAGGTCCTCGGGGTGGACCCTGCGAAGGTATTCGGCCTGGGAGCCGTCGGAGGTCCTTTCCGGCAGTCCGAAGATCGCCTGCGCGCGTTCGGACGAGTGCACCACGCGCGAGGCGGTGTCCCACTCCCAGATGCCCATGTGTGAAGCGTCGAGGGCCAGGAGCAGACGCTCCTCGCTGGTCCGCAGGGCCTCCTGCCGGTCCCGCTCCAGTTCGTCGCGGTGGATCATGAGCATGATCGCGAGACCGCTGCCGATGGCCACGAGCGTGAGGGGGAGGGTGATCGCGGTCAGGTCGGGAACTCGCGTGGGGATGAGCCAGGGAGTCAGGAGAAGGAAGGCGAAACAGCCCGCGTCGAAGAGGATGGCGCCCCGGCGGCTGAGCAGGAGGGTCGAGGCCAGGACTCCGATGATCAGGTACGAGAAGGTAACGGCGGGGCCGGCGCCCGAGAGCACGGTGACCAGCGTGACCATGGGGAACATCAGCAGGGTCATGGTCGCCGCCACCGAATAGTGCCCCATGCGGTTCAGGGCGGCGGCCGAGAACAGGAAGGCGTATCCATACCAGGGCAGCTTGTAGCCGGGCTGGGTGAGCACCGAGACGAGGTCGGTGCTGCCGAACACCCCGGTCATCAGCAGCAGAAAGGTCGACAGCAGCCTGGTACGGCGCCGGGTTTCCGGGTCCGGCGCGGTATGCGCGTAGCTGCCCGGGGTCACGGCGCCGTGGTTCGCCGGTGTGTGGAGTCGGAAGCCGAGACGGTGTTCGTCACTGACTGGATTCTAGATCCCATCAAAAAGGCCTGCGGTGGCGCGTGTTCCCATATCCGCAAAGGCCGCGTTCGGAAACGAACATCCGCGGCCTTCATTTTCCCCGCCCGCCTGCGTTCTCCGGAGGTGCGCAGGTCCATTTCCTCCCGTGCAGGAGTGGCACGGCCATTGCAAACCAGCAGCCCTCATGTCGCTCATCTCGAACCTTCGCCTGGCCCTGCGGTCCCTGCTGAAGCATCGGGCTTTCAGCGGCATGGCCGTGCTCATCCTGGCCCTCGGCATCGGGGCCAACACCGCGATCTTCAGCGTGGTGAGCGCGGTGCTGATCCGTTCGCTGCCCTACGGAGACCCGGCCTCCCTGGTGACCGTGTTCGGGGATGGGGTGGCGCGCGGCCAGGGGGGCCGCCTGCCGGTGACCGCGGGCGACTTCGCCTGGTGGCGAGAACGGGCCCGGGCGTTCAGCGGCCTCGCGGCGCTTCGCAACGAGAGCCGGCGCATCACCAGCGTGGAGACCCCGGTGGTTCCCCTGGTTCACGCGGTGAGCGCGAACTATTTCGATGTCCTCGGCGCCCCCCCCGCCCTCGGCCGCGGTTTCCGCCCCGGGGAGGACGAACCGGGGCACACCAACGTCGTGGTCCTCGGCTATGGAATCTGGCAGACCGTCTACGGCGGCGATCCCTCGGTGATCGGGCGAAGCATCGACCTGGACGGCCAGCCGCACACGGTGGTGGGCGTGATGGGCCGCGACTTCTTCTCCGCGCACCAGTTCTCGAACGTGCAGCCGGGGCTCTTCCTTCCCAAGGCGTTCTCGCTGCTGCGCGACGAGCACGCGACGCGCGACATCCTGGTCTATGGCCGCGTGGCCCCGGGCCAGACCCTGGCCGCGGCCCAGGCCGAGATGACCGCGATCACCGCGGATCTCGCGCGGCAGCATCCGGACACCAACGATCGCTGGGGTGCTTCGGTCGTGCCCATCCGGGAGCTCGCGGTGGGGCAGTTCGGGCCCACCGGCGTCATCCTGCTCGCCGCGGTCTCGCTCGTGCTCCTGATCGCGTGCGCCAACGTCGCGAACCTCACCCTCAGCCGCGCGAGCGAGCGCTCGCGCGAGGTGGCGCTTCGCGTGGCGCTCGGGGGCAGCCGCGGCCGGATCGTCTCCCAGTTGCTCACGGAGAGCCTGCTGCTCTCCCTCACCGGCGGCGCGCTCGGCGCATTGATCGCGTTCCTGGCTGCCGATCCGCTGGCCCGAATGATCCCGGCCCAGGCGGGCGTGCCTTTCCTCGACCGCGTGGGCGTCGACGGGCCGGTGCTCGCCTTCACTCTTCTCATCTCCGTGGCCTCGGGTCTGCTCTTCGGCCTCTTCCCCGCGCGCGAGGCCACTCGCGTGGATCTCGTCGATGTCCTGCGCGAGGGCGGCCGCAGTCAGGTCTCCTCGAGGGGCCGGCGGTTCCGCAACGGCCTCGTAGTGGCCGAGGTCGGTCTCGCCGTGGTGGTGGCGGCCGCGGCCGGCCTGATGGTCCGCAGCTTCGACGGTCTTCAGGGAGTTTCGCCCGGCTTCGATGCCGAGCGCGTCCTCACCCTGCGCACTTCGCTTCGCGGCGAGGAGTTCGCGACACCCGCATCCCGGGTGGCGCACTTCGAGGAACTGAAGCGTCGTCTCGAAGCGATCCCCGGGATTGCCCGGGTCACGGCCACGAGCTTCGAGCCGCCCATGCCCGCCGCCGGCGTGTTCGGGGGTGCGAGGTTGTCGCTTCCCGGGGCGCCGGATGATGCGGCCTCGGCCCCTTCCGCGGTCGCGAGCATCGTCATGCCCGACTTCTTCGAAACTCTGGGCGTGCCCGTCATCAAGGGACGGGGCATCACCGCCGACGACCGGTCGGACGCGCGACGGGTGGTGGTCATCAATCGCGCGATGGCCGACAAGTACTTCCCCGGCGTCGATCCGCTCGGACGCACGTTTGCCCTCTACGGCCCAAACGCTCCGCAGATGCAGATCGTGGGGGTGGTGGGCGACGTGATGAGCGCAGGGACCGACCCCACGCCCCGGCCGGTCTTCTACACCCCGTACGCGCAGAATCCCCTTCCGGTGATGACCGTGCTGATGCGGGTGCCCCAGGGGAACCCCATGGCGGTGGCGCGCGAGGCCGAGGTCGCTGCGTGGTCCCTGTCGCGTTCCACGAACGTGTACTTCGTCCAGACCCTCGCCCGGAAAATCGAAGACCTCAACTGGCGTCCCCGGCTCGGCGCCTCGCTCCTCGGCGCTTTCGCCGTCCTTGCCCTGATCCTGGGCGCGGTGGGCATCTACGCGGTGATCTCGTACACCGTGCTGCAACGACAGACCGAGATCGGCCTGCGCATGGCGCTCGGCGCGCGGGCCTCCGGGGTGCTGGCCATGGTGTTGCGCGGGGGCCTCGGCCTCACCGCGCAGGGTGTCCTTGGCGGTCTCGTCGCCTCTCTCCTCGTCACTCGCGGCCTCAAGGGGTTCTTGTACGGCGTTTCTCCCGGCGATCCGCTGACCCTCGCCGGGGTGTCTCTGATCCTGCTCCTCGTGGCCTCCGTCGCGTGTCTCATCCCCGCCTATCGAGCGAGCCGGCTGAACCCGGGCGTGGTGCTGAAAGAGTAGCCGCCGCGCGCGGCGCCTCCCGCCGCGATTAGAGTTCCTTCTTTGGAGGATCTCATGCGGCAACCGACTCGACTCATCTGGCTCCCAACTCTGGTGGCGCTCTTCGCGTCGGGCGACGCCCTCGCGCAGAAGCGGGCGGTCGCCGCCGTCTCCAACCCCGCGTCCCTTCAGGCCGCCATCGACAAGGCGGCCGACGCCATCCTCCCGAAGGTGGTGGCGTGGCGTCGCGACTTTCATGAGCATCCCGAACTTGGCAACCGCGAGGTCCGCACCGCGAAGATCGTGGCCGACGAGCTGCGGTCTCTCGGCTTCGAGGTAAAGACCGGAGTCGCGAAGACCGGCGTGGTCGGACTTCTGCGCGGAGCGAAGCCCGGTCCCGTGGTGGCGCTGCGCTCGGACATGGATGGCCTTCCCGTCGCCGAGGAGGTCGATCTGCCCTTCAAGTCGAAGGAGACCACAGAGTGGGCGGGGCAGAAGACCGGGGTCATGCACGCCTGCGGTCACGACAATCACCTCGCCATCCTGCTCGGAACCGCGCACGTCCTGGCCGATCTCAAGCCGCAACTCGCGGGGAGCGTGAAGTTCATCTTCCAGCCCGCCGAGGAAGGACCTCCGCCTGGCGAAGAGGGTGGCGCGGCCTTGATGGTGAAAGAGGGCGTGCTGGAAAACCCCAAGGTCGATGCGATCTTCGGGCTCCATGTTTTCCCCTACGAGACCGGTACCCTGGCCTGGCGCGCGCGCGGCATCATGGCCGCCGGCGACACGATCGAGATCGTGGTGAAGGGACGGCAGACCCACGGCGCTCAGCCCTGGGCGGGTGTCGACCCCATCGTGGTGGGGTCGCAGATCGTGCTCGGTCTCCAGACCCTGGTGTCGCGACAGATCGACCAGACCGTTGCCCCGGCCATCGTGACCATCGGCGCCTTCAACGGGGGCAACCGCCACAACATCATTCCCAACGAAGTGAAGATGATCGGGACCCTTCGCACCTACGACAAGCCGATGCGAGAGCTGCTGATGGAGCGGATCCAAAGGACCGCGACCATGATCGCGCAGAGCGCGGGGGCGTCGGCCGAGGTCTCGTTCGGTCAGGGCCTCCCCGTCACCTACAACGATCCCGCCCTCACCGCGAGAATGGACGCGACGCTGCGGCGGGTGGGCGGGGCGAAGGCCGTCCCCGACATGAACCCGGTGACGCCCTCCGAAGACTTCTCGTTCTTCCAGGAGAAAGTGCCCGGCGTCTTCTTCTTCCTCGGCGTCACCCCGAAGGGCACGCCGCCCGCCGACATCTACGCGAACCACTCCCCGCGCTTCTTCGCGGATGAAGCGGCGCTCATCACCGGCGTGCGGGCCATGTCGAACATGGCCGTCGACTATCTGACACCTAGGAATTGAGTCGGCTCGTGGTCTCGATCAACTGACGGACCACGGTGAGGACCGACTTCTGCTGCCAGGCCTGGACGAGCGAGCCGTCATCGGCGAAGGCCTGGTCGGCCTTGGGAAGCGGGAACTGATCCGCGATTACGTGGGCCAGGAGCTTGCTGAGCGAATGGCGCAGGTGGGTCAGGCAGACCACGCCGCCGAAGGCGCCCGGTGAGGCGGACATCAGGGCGATGACCTTGCCCCGGTAGGGTTCGAGGCCGCTGCGTCCGTCGACATCGCGGCTCAGCCAGTCGATCGCGTTCTTGAGCAGCGAGGGGATGGTGCCGTTGTTCTCCGGCGAGACGATGAGGAAGGCCGGGTGCGATACGAACAGTTCGCGGAGTTTGCGGGCGAAGGGCGGCATGCCCTCGCGGGCCTCGAGATCGCCCTCGTAGATCGGCATGGGGTAGTCGCGCAGGTCGATGAAGGTGGCCTCGCCCCCGTTGTCATCGATGGCCTTCGCGGCCGCCCGCGCGAGCTTCTTGTTGAGGGAGGCTTCCCGGGCGCTGCCCGCGAACACGAGGATCTTCGGCTTTGGGGTCATGGCGAATCTCCGTCAGAGGTGGGTGATAAGGGTCTCGACATCGGCCGAGTCGTGGTACATGCCGAATCCGAAGCGAAGGCGATCCCCCCGGTGATCCACGATGACGTTCCTGGCCGCGAGTCGCTCCGCGATCGTGGCCGCGTCGGACCGGCGGAAGGTCAGGAAATGGCCGAGGCCGGAAACGCCGTCATGGGGCGCGATCAGATCCTCCGCTGCGAGGACGGCGCCCTTCTTCTCGCGCAGGAGATCGAGGAAGAGCCTTTGCAGCGCCTTGACGTGGTCGTCGACCGCCGCGATGGTGATGCCACGGGACTCGAACAGGCGAGCCACCGCGTTGAAGCGGTAGAGGCCCACGGGGTCGAAGGTGGCGCCCATGAAACGGAAGCCGTCGTTCGAGAAGGGAACCCGATTGAAGTCACCGCCCTCGAGCGCTCCGAACCCGGCGAACCACCCGGTGTTGAGCGGCCGGTCCTCGAAGCCGCGGGGCACGCTCAGGAAGCAGACGCCCTCGCCGCTCTGCGCGTACTTGTAGCCGCCGGCGAGGAAGAAGGCGCGGTCCGCGATCTTGCGGAGGCTCACAGGGAGCGCGAAGAAGGCGTGGTAGCCGTCGATCACGACCATCGACCCGGGCGCCGGAGCGCTCACGATGGCCTCGATCTCCTTGACCACGAAACCGGAATTGAAGAACACCTGGCTGAAGAAGACGAGGTCGTTGTCGGGTTCGCCCGCGGCCTCGATGAAGCGCGCGGTGAAGGAGGAGAAAGGCTCGGCGGGCACGCGGACGACTTTCACCAGCTGCTCCTCCTCCAGGCGGGCGATCTGTCTCGAGAAGCTCAGGAACTCGGAATCGGTGGTCACCACCTTGAGCTTCCGCCCGGGCGGGAAGCAGGAAAGGAGGCGTATCACGAACTCGTGGGTGTTGGGCGCGAATGCGATCTGCCCCGCCTCGGGCAGGTCGAGGACCCGCGCGATATGGCTTTGGGCCTCGGTCGCCACGGAGCCGAACACCCGGTCCCACTTCAGATCGGCGAGCCGCGCCGCGTCCTCCCAGGCCTCGATCTGGGCATCGCGCGTCACGTCCGGCCAGGGGTGATGCGAGTGCGCGGCGAAGTGCAGCCGTCCGGGCGCGGCCTGAAAGAACCGGGAATAGTGGCTCTTCATGCGCGGCGCGGGTGACTCGATGCGATGATCCAGGGAGCCTTCATGCGTTGGTCAATTCTCCCCTTATTCCTCGTCCCTCTCGCAATCGCCGGTTGCGGCGGGAAGGCGGATGTGGTCGAAACGGACTCGCCGCTGGCCTCGGAACTGAAGCTGCTGGAGCGGCAGGTGTCGTCTCTGCGCGCCGCCGTCTCGGACGCGAAGAAGGGCCAACTGTTCGCGCCCGGCGACCTGGCCGTGAGCGTGTCCGACGAGGTGGTGCAGAAAGCGTTGTCCCAGGCCCTTCCCATCGAGCGCCCGTTGAACGCCGAATTCCGGGCGCGCATCGACCGCGCCCTCATGTCCTTCCGTTCCATGCAGGGCTCGGTGCGGCTCGAGGGCCGCGTGTGGGCGGTCAAGGACCCCGGGACCTCGGCCGATCTCGTCCTCCTGGGCGGCATTCACGAGGTCGAGGTGGACCGGGCGAGCGGCAGCCTCACCGCGGAGATCGTCCTCGATGGCTGGGATGTCCAGCGCGCGTCCGCGGCCGGCGCGGAGATGGATTGGATCAAGCCCCTGGTCCGGCTTCTGGGCCAGCGGGGAATCGCCGCTCTTCGCGATCTCGTGCCCGCCGTTCACATTCCCGTGCGAATCGAGAGAGAGATCGATCTTCCCGGAGTTTCCGGCGGTGTCGTGACCATCCCGGCGGGGCGGCTGCCCCTCGACGCCAGAGTCTCGCGCGTCCTTCCGCTGTCCGAGCGCCTGTGGGCGATGATCCACCTCACGACCACGGGATGGGAGCCTGCCCCCGCGGCCGCGGCGGCGTCCGCCGGTTCGGGGCGCGCAGGAGCGGGCCGCGGGAGTGGGGCGCCGGAGAGGCTAAAAAGGTGAGGGGCCCCCGTCTTCTCTTGAGCGCCGCCTTCGCGGCCATGGCCTCGGGGACAGGTCCGCGCCCCGCCGCGCCCATGACCGAGGAGGCCACGCGGCAGCGGATCGAGGCGCTCAAGGCCGAGCGACTGAAGCTCCAGGACGACCTGCGCTCCCTGCTCCCCGCCGAGGCGAGGCTCAACGATGCCCCGCAAGGAGATGTCCTCATCGGCGCGCCTTCGATTCTCGTCGAGTCCATTGTATCGGAAGCGCTTCTCGGTCCGCTTCGGAACGTGCGCCTCACTCTCAGGAACGTGGCGAAGGTCGAACTCGCGGACGAGGTCCGGACGAAGACCTTTGTGGGCGTGATCACGCTCGGAACCTACGCCCTGACCGTCAACGTCCTCGAGGCGAACGCGGTCATGAAGCCGAAGACGCCGAAGCTCAGCTTCGGCTCGAACCGCATCGCCGTCGATCTGCCGGTGAGCGTCGAGGCGGGCCAGGTCAAGGCGAAGCTCACCTTCAAGTGGGATGGCCGGAATCTCGCGGGAGTGGTTTGCGGCGACCTGAGCGCCGAGCACGAGATGCAGGCGACGATCCCTCCCGTCCTCGTGCACCTCCGCGGCCGGTTCGACGTGCAGGCGCGGGAGGAACAGCTCATCGTCAAGCCGCGCATCGCGCCCATCGACATCGCTTTCAAGGTCGAGCCGCCGCAGCGAACCTGGGACTTCATCGACAAGCTGATCGCGAGCAAGAACGCGGTCTGCGAGGCCGCGCTGCGCAAGGCCGAGGTCTCCCGGAAGGTGAAGGATCTGATCTCCCACGGCTTCAGGATTGCCGTGCCCATGCACTGGCTCCACGAAACCGCCCTGCCCGCGTCCTTCCGCGACACCCTCGAGGTTGAGGGTGCGAGCGCGGGCCTCGCCATCACTCCGAGCGGGGTTTCCATTACGAAGACGCGAATCTGGTACGGGGCGAACGTGACCATCAGGAAACAGAAGGCGAGGAAGACTCTTCGCCCCAGCACGCCGGACCGAGAGTGAAGAGGAACGTGGCGCCGGACCGAAGACCGGAAGACTCGGTCCAGATTCGTCCGCCGTGGGCCTCCACGATGCGCTTGGCCAGGGAGAGTCCCACCCCCGTGCCCTCGGCCTTGGGGTCGAGCTTCTCGAAGATATTGAAGATGCGCTCGGCGTAGGCCGGGTCGATGCCCAGGCCGTTGTCGCGAACGAAGAACGCCGGATCCGCGCCCGGACGGAGGCCGATCTCGACGAGCGGCGGCCGGCCGGGGACCACGAACTTGCACGCGTTCTCCAGGAGGTTCTGGACCACCTCCAGAAGACGCCGGCGGTCCACCTTCACCGTGGGCAGGCCCTCTTCGATCCGCACCACCACGCCCTTCTCCGTCAACTGGCCCTGGAGAAGTTCGACCGCCTCCCGGGCCAGGTCTCCCAAGGCCACGGTCTCGGCCGGGTTCACGATGCGTCCCACTCGCGAGAGCTGGAGCAGGTCGGTGAGGAGGCTCTGCATCTTCTCGGTGGCCCCGGAGATGCGCGCGAGATCGCGCCGGACCTGCTCGGGCGCGTTCGGGCCGAGGTCGGTGGCGATCATCCCGGTGAAGCCCCGAATGGTGACGAGCGGGCTCTTGAGATCGTGCGACACCGTGTAGGTGAATCGCTCCAGTTCGGCGTTCTTGCGGCCGAGGTCGGCGAGGAGCTCGCTGCGTTCCGCCTCCGCTCGCCGCAGGCGCGCGGTTTCCTCCTGCAGGGCGGCCTGGTGGTTGCGCACGTTCAGGGACATGGTCCGAAGGGCCCGGGCGAGCTCCCCGAGTTCGTCGGTCGACTCGGTGGGGAGCGGGTATTCGAGATTGCCCTCGGCGAAGGCCCGGGCCGCGCGGCTCATCTCGGCGAGGGGCTGACCGAGGGAGCGGGAGAGCCGGACGCTCGTGATGACTCCGAGGGCCAGGGAGAAAGCGAAGGCGATGATGAACAGGGCCAGCAGGGAGGTCCGATGAGAGGCCCAGAGGTTGGAGGTCTGTTCGTCGATCCGGCGCAATCCGGCCTGCGACGGATCCTCCGCGAAGGTAACCGCCGCGAAGCCGGCGAGAGTGCCTCCGGACTGAATGGCGAAGCGGACCTGGCGCTTGCCGTTCTCGTCGGTCATCAGCACCGCGCCCGAGTCGATGGACGGCCACACCCCCTCGATGACGTTTCCGAAATTCAACTTGGCGTCCGTCCCGTCGGTCATGACCCGGTGGGACGTATCCACCACCACGAAGTCCCGCACCGGCAGCCAGCGCCGAACCCGCTCTATCTCTTCATCGATGCGCTCGACGTCGAAGCGAAAGACCGGGTTGAACATCCGGCCGGCGAGGTATTGCGCGGTCCCCCGCAGCCGCTCGTCTTCGTTGGCGCTTTGCACCGTGGTGATGGCGTCGCGGATCTGCCGCTGCAGGGTGTTGGCCTGACGGAACGCGATGAGACCCGCGGCGGCCAGAGCGAGAGTGATGCTCACCAGGGTGAACGCGGACAGATAGACCGCGTAGCGCCGGCCCAGGCCGATCTGCATGGCGTTAGGGTGTGGTCACCTGGGGGGGGAAGCGCCCTTGAGGGCGAGCCGCCACTCCCCGATGTCGGCGAGATCCTTGGCGGTGAGCCGCTCGAACCGCGTGATCCCCGCGGCGCTGGCCAGAGCGCTCTGGCCGGCGGCGTCCTTGTGCATGGCCAGCAGAACATCCTCGCACGCGTGCTCCACTTCGGGGTCGAGGCCGACGCGGAGAGACAGAGCGCCTCGCAGGAGCGGGCGGGTTTCGTGGAAGATCACCAGCTCGTTCCGGACCTTCTCCGGCAGGCGCGCCCAGTCGCTGTCGTTGAAAGCCCCGGCGTCGCCCTTCCCGTTGAGGACCCAGATGGCCTGGTTCAACTCGGCGCCGGCCAGAAGGTAGAACGCCTCGCCCTTGCGGCCCGCGGCCTGGCCCGAAGGCACGAGCCCGATCCCGCGGCGGGCCAGCTCGGCCCGCGGCACGGCGAAGGCCGAGGTGGAGCGTTCGGCCTGGAGAACCAGGGTTCGTCCCCGGAGATCCTCCAGGGTCTTGATGGCGCCGTTCCGGCGGGCGAAGAAGACGCTGTGGTACTCGCGCTGATCGCGCCTCACGATCGCCAGATGAGGCATCAGCTTCTGACCGCTCCGCTCCTGCAGTTCGAGGGTGGGAAACACGCTTTCGATCACCATGTCCACCTCGCCCTGTCTCAGGCGCTGCGTCAGTTCGGTGAGATCCCTGGTGATCACGAGAGGCGCCACGTTTATTCCCCTGGGGGCCAGGCGCTTCCGCATCTCGGCCAGCAGATCGGCGAAGACCCGCAGCATGTGATCGGGCTCGTTCGCCTCTTCCGCGATGACTCCGAACCGCAGTTCCCTCGTGATCGAGGGGGCGGCGCGCAGCGGGAGCGCGTTCGCGCTCAGGATGAAGAGCAGGAGACAGGCCTTCGCGAACCGCTCGCGCCAGGGCCGGGACGCACTCATGCGGGAAGGACCGGCGCGGCCGGGCGCACTCGGGGCCGTGCGTTCCATACCGTCCAGTACTGACTCAGGGCCCGCATCAGCCGGCTGAAGTGATCGAAGGAAACGGGCTTGGCCAGATAGCTGTTGGCGTGGAGATGATAGGCGCGGGCGATGTCCGAGGGCGCGCTCGAGGTGGTGAGGACTACGACCGGAACCGGCCGCAGGCTTTGGACTTCCTTGATTCTCCGGAGCACGTCGAGGCCGTCGATCCTGGGCAGGCGGAGGTCGAGGAGCACGAGGCCGGGGGTTTCGTTTCTCTCCCGGCCGGCCGAAGCGCTCGACAGCCCGAGATAGTCGAGGGCGGCCTCTCCGTCGCGGGCGTGCACGACCCTGACCTGGTCGGAGGCCTCGCGAAGAGTCCGCTTGAGCAGCTCCGCGTGGTCTTCATTGTCTTCGACCAGCAGCACCAGCACGGGTTCTCGACTCATGACCGGGTGTCGGCGGGGTTTGCCGTCTTCCCCGTCCCCTCTTCCGAGTGAGCCCCGCGGACGCTGCCCGGCGCCTTCGGCTTTCCGCAGAGGAAGCCCTGGAGGAAATCGCAGCCGAGCTCGACGAGGACCGCCTTCTCGGCTTCGGTCTCGACGCCCTCGGCCACGAGGGGAATGCCGAAGTCCCGGCACATCGCGGTCATCGAACGGACGAGGGTGCGCCGATAGGGATCGGAATCGATTCCCCGGACGATGGCCATGTCCAGCTTGACGATGTCCGGACGCAGCGCGGCGAAGCTGTTGAGCCCGGCGTAGCCCGCGCCCATGTCGTCTACCGCGATCCAGAAACCGAGTTCACGGAGCAGAGCGATCTTCTCCTTGAGATTCTTCACCTGATCGATGGAGTGCCGCTCCGTGATCTCGAAGATCACCTTGGAGCCGATGCCGCGCAGCGGGTTCTTCTCGGAATACAGATCCTCATCATCGAGTTCGAGGCTGTGAAGATTGATGAAGAGCGCGTGATCCTTGGAGATATCGGCGGTGGAGGCGACCTGGCGGACCCGGCGACCGAAACCGATGACCTTCCCCAGCTTCTCCGCGGCCTCGACCAGCATGGTGACGCTGGTGAAGCGGGTGGAAATGGACCGGGCCAGAAGCTCCACTCCGAAGATCACCCCATCCCGGGCGCCCACGATGGGCTGGGCGGCGAGCCACAAGCCGCCGAGGGCCTCTTCAAACGCAATCTCCATGCTCGCGCGATCGCCCACGAACTGGGAAGTCGGCCGGGTGATGGCCAGGGCGTCGCGCCGCCAGCGCGCGAGCCGCCCGAGCCGGACCGCCTGGTCCATGGTCTCGATGATCTCCGCGGTGGCCGCGGGCTTGCGCAGATACCGGAGAGCGCCGCCCTCCACCGCCTCGATCGCGGTCTCCAGGCTCGGGCGCCCGGTCAGGAGGACCACGGGGACATCGAGGTCGCGGGCCCGGATCATGCGCAGCATCTCCACTCCGGACAGTCCCGGCATGGAGATGTCGCTGATCACCGCCTCGGCTCCGCCCGGGACCAGTTTCTCGAGCGCTATCTCGCCGGTCTCCGCCTCTTCGACCTTGAAGCCAGCCTTCCGGAGGGTGTCCGCGACCACGAACCGGACATCGTTGTCATCGTCGACGACTAGAACCGTTCCGCGGTCCCGGGTGGCACCCTGTTCGGACATAAAACCAGTATATGCGCTCGACCCGCGGACTTACGGGGGCTAGCGCTCCTGCTTCGGCGGGCTTTCCGGGAGGTAGACCTCGAACCTCGTCCCCGTGCCGGCCTCGGTTTCGACCAGGATCGCTCCGCCCATCCGGGTCACGATGCCGTGGACCACGGAGAGGCCGAGCCCGGTTCCCTGACCGACCGGCTTGGTGGTGAAGAAAGGTTCGAAGACACGGTCGGCCACGCTCTGGGACATGCCTTCGCCATTGTCCGAGACCCAGAGCCGGACGTGGGGACCGGTGCGAAGACCCGGATGAATCACTTCGCTCTGGGTGACCTCGAGCGACTCGATGCCGATCTCGATGGTGCCGCCCTCCTTTTCGAGGGCGTGCCGCGCGTTGGTCAGCAGGTTCAGGAGCACCTGATGGAGCTGGGTGGCGTCCGCGAGCACGGTACCGGTCGGCTTCTTGCTCTGCCGGATCTGGATCTGGGGAGGCAGGGTGGAGCGGAAGAGAGCCAGAGTCTCTTCGACCAGCTGAATGGGTTCGACCTCGGCGCGGCGCGAGTCGTCCTGCCGGCTGAAGGAGAGAATCTGCTGAACCAGTTCGCGCGCGCGATTGGCGGCCTCGCCCACGCGCTTGATGTAGGGACCCGCCTCGCTTTCGGGGGGGAGCGAGAGCTGCGCCAGTTCGGCGCACCCCATGATCGCCTGGACGATGTTGTTGAAGTCGTGGGCGATGCCGCCGGCGAGGGTGCCCAGGGTCTCGAGGCGTCTCGACTGCTGAAGCTGGCTCTGCAGACGCGCCGCCGCTTCCTCGGCCCGGGTCCGCTCGGTGATGTCGCGGGAGTTGATGATGGCGGTGGGCTTCCTCTCATGGCCGCGGGCGCTTCCAATGGACTCGAGGATCCGTTCCGTGCCGTCCTTCGCCCGCAGCACCATGACCGAGGCCACGGGTGTATCCGGATGCGCGAAGACCTCGTCGATGGACGCTTCCAGCTCGCGGCGCCTCGCGGGGTCGCTCAAGTCGAGCACGTTGCGGCCGGTGAGGTCTTCGGCGGAGTAACCGAGGACGCGCGCGCAGGCCGGGCTCGCGTACCGGATGCCGCCTTGCGGAGTGAGGATCCAGATGAGGTCGTGGGCGTTCTCGATCAGAGACCGGAAGTGCTCTTCGCGCGCGCGCAGGGCCTCTTCGGCTCGCCGCCGCTCGACGATGTAGGTCCAGGTGCGCAGGGCCCGGTCGGCGATGTCGGGGATGCGCGCGAAACTCTCCTCGGATTTCACCACGTAGTCGAGCGCGCCCGTCTTCATGGCATCGACCGCGATCTTCTCGTCGCCGTGAGAGGTCATGACCACCACTCCGTACGAGGCGCGCTCCCGATTCTCTGGAAGCAGGGCCAGGCCGTCCCCGTCGGGGAGCCTCAGGTCGGTGAGCACGAGGTCGGGAGTGTCCGGGTCCCCGAGGGCGGCCTGGGCCTCCGCGATCGTGCCGACTCCCTTGAGCCGCACCGCGATCGAGCTTCGCTCGAAGGCGCGCCGGATCAGCTCCGAATGCGGTTCGTCATCCTCGACCAGCAGGATGAGGGGAACCCGCGGCCTGGGAATGGACGCGGTGTCCTGGCCGAAGCGGGGGACTAGGCCCGAGGTGATTGGTTCCAAGTAAACCAGTAGAGCCCGAGTTCCTTCATCAACCCCTCGAAACTCACGAGGTCGAGGGGCTTGACGAGGTAACTGTTGGCGTGGCGAAGGTAGGCCTGGTTGACGTCGGGATCGGCGTCGGAGCTGGTGAGCACCACCACGGGGATGGTCTGCAGCAAGGGGGCCGACTTGATGTCGGAGAGCACGGTGATGCCGTCGATCCTGGGCAGGCGCAGATCGAGCAGGACGAGATCGGGCCGGGGCGAGGACTCCGGGCTCGCGTACGCGCCCCGGCGGTGGAGGTAGTCGAGGGCGGCCTCGCCGTTGTTCACGTGGTTGATCCGGCAGCGGACCGACTGGCCCGTCAGGTTACGGCGGACGAGCTCCGCGTGATCCTCGTCGTCCTCGACGAGCAGGACCTCGATGGGGTCGGGTAGGGGTGCAGTCAACGTGGCCTCGGGAAAAAAGATCGTAGCACAGGCGAATTTCTCGCCTTCTTGACGTGATGTCTAGCTGACTACCAGGTGAACAGTCCGGGGATGATCGTTCAGGAGGCCTCGAACAACGCCTTCAAAGCGAGGTCGCTCACCCCCGCCGCGAGCGCCACCATCAGGAGGATCCGCGCCTTCTGGCCCACCAGGTCGCCGCCGAGGATGCAGCCCATCTTCTGGAGCTGCGCGCCGCCGCCGTCGTACCCGTAGAGCGGGGCCACGGATCCGGCACCGCACCGTGAGGTGATGACCACGGGAACGCCGGCCTTGATCGCATCCTGGATCGCGGGCACCGCGAGCGGAGGGACGTTTCCAGCCCCCGTCCCCTCGATCACCAGGCCCCGAGCTCCCCGGGCCAGGGAGGCGCGAAGGAGCCCGTCATCCGAACCGGTGGCCATGACGTGCAGGTCGACCCGCGGATCGATGGAGCCGGTCTTCACGAATCGGCGTCGGACCGCGCCGCGAACGAAGCGAACCCCGTTCCGGTCCAGGATGGCGAGGGGGCCGATCCCGCTCTTGAAGGCGCCGAGGCTCTGCGTGTGCGTCTTCACCGCCTCGCCCGCGGCGAGGATCTCCTCCCCGACCGCGATGAGAACGCCGTGGCCGCGGGCGTCGCGATTGGCCGCGGTCTGCACCGCGATCAGCAGGTTGCTGGGACCGTCGGACCCGGGTTCGCCCAGGGTTCGCATGGCCCCGCAGAAGACCACCGGCTTGCTCGTCTCCGTGGTCAGGTCGACCAGGAACGCGGTTTCCTCGATGGTGTCGGTCCCGTGCGTCACCACCACTCCGTCGATCCGCGGATCGGCGAGGTGGGTCTCGATCCGCTGTTTGAGCCCCCACATCCATCGTGGAGTCACGTGGGGGCCGGGCAGCTGCGCGTAGTCCTCGAGAGTCAGCCGGGCCGCCCGCCTCAGCCCCGGAACCTGGGAGACGATGTCCCGGCCGGAAAGGGCGGGGATCGCGGCCGCGGTCAGGGGATCGATCTTCATGGAGATCGTCCCGCCCGTGAACATCACGAGGACGTGCGGCTTGGAGGTCCGCTTCGCGTTTCGCTTCACGGCCTTTGGGGCCATCAGGAATGGATCCTGGCTTCCGTCGGGATACGCAGGATGTCTTTCAACATCCTGCTAACCGTTCCAGAGCGGCTTCATGTTCTCCACGTACTTGAACCCGGTGCCGGTGTTGAAGATGACCACGGAGTCGTCGGGGGAGAGATGACCGGAGGACTTGAGCTTCATGGCCGCGGTCACGCAGGCCCCGCCCTCGGGGGAAACGAACAGGCCCTCGGTCCGCGCGATGAGCTTGACCCCCTGGATGATCTCTTCCTCGCTCACCGCGATCGCGGCGCCGTGGCTCTCCCGCAGCGCGCGCAGGATCAGGAAATCGCCGATGGCCTTGGGAACCCGCAGGCCGTGGGCCAGAGTAGTGGCGCCTTCCCACATGGGGGCGGAGTCCTTGCCCTCCTGGAAGGCCTTGACGATGGGCGCGCAGCCGTCCGCCTGCACCGTGTACATGCGCGGTCGCTTGCTGCCGATGAAGCCCATGGCCTCCATCTCCTCGAAGGCCTTCCACATGCCGATGATGCCGGTGCCGCCGCCCGTCGGGTAGAGGATCGCGTCGGGCAGGGTCCAGTCGAGCTGTTCCGCGATCTCATAGCCCATGGTCTTCTTGCCTTCGACCCGGAAGGGCTCCTTCAGGGTGGCGCACTCGTACCAGCCGTGCTCCTTGGCGAGGCCCGCGCAGATCTTCCCGGCGTCGGTGATGAGGCCGTCGACGGTCTCGACATGCGCGCCGTACGACAGGGTTTCCATGAGGAAGACCTCGGCGATGTCCTTCGGCACGAAGACATGGGCCTTCATGCCGCCGCGCGCCGCGTAGGCGGCGAGCGCGCTGCCCGCGTTGCCCGCGGAAGGCAGGCACACATCGGTGGCCCCGAGTGCCTTGGCCATGGAGACGGCAAGGGCCAGACCCCGCGCCTTGAAGGAACCGGTGGGATTCCCGCCCTCTTCCTTGACCAGGGCCTTGGGCAGGCCGATGGCCTTTCCCAGAGCGGGAGTCTCGAGAAGCGGAGTCATGCCCTCGCCCAGGCAGAGCTTGTGGTCGGGGTTCTCCACGGGCAGAACCTCCTTGTAGCGCCACAGCGTCTTCTCTCGCAGCTCGAGGTGCCCCGGCCGCATGTTGATGGCCGCGGCCTTGAGGTCGTAGCGGGCGAACAGAGGCGCGCCGCACACGCAGAGGTTCCAGACCTTGCCCTTCTCGTAGGTGGCGTCGCACTTCGTGCAGGCGAGGTGAGTGAAACTCATACGTGGAGGACTTCGGCTTCCTTCTTCTTGAGCATGTCGTCCACCCGCGCGATGGCCGCGTCGGTCAGCTTCTGGGTCTCCGCCTCCGCGTGCTTCTCGTCGTCCTCGGAGATCTCCGAGGCCTTCTTCATCTTCTTGATGTGGTCGTTGGCGTCGCGGCGGACATTGCGGATGGCGACCTTGCCTTCTTCCGCGGCCTTGTGCGCGATCTTCACCAGGGCCTTGCGCCGCTCCTCGGTGGGGGAGGGGATGGGGATGCGGATGAGCTTCCCGTCGGTGGCGGGATTGAGGTCGAGGCCGGAGGTGCGGATGGCCTTCTCGATCACCGCGACCATGGCGGCATCCCAGGGCTGGATGGTGATGAGCGCGGGGTCGGGGACCGCGATGTTGCCCACCTGGTTCAAGGGGGTCATGGTGCCGTAATAGTCGACCTTCACCGAGTCGAGCATCGAGGCGTTGGCCCGGCCCGCGCGCAGGGATGCGAGCTCTTTCCGGACGGTCTCGATCGCGCTGTCCATGCGGTGCCTGGCGTTTTCGATCGTCTCTTTCACTGTCGGCATGTTCGAAAGCCTCTCCTTCGGTCTTATGAAACGGTCGCGGCTAGTCGCAGACGAGGGTTCCCATCTTCTCGCCCATGAGGACGCGTTTCAAGAAGCCCTTCTTCTTGATGTTGTAGACGATGATGGGGAGCTTGTTCTCCATGGCCAGCGAGATCGCGGTCTTGTCCATGACCTTGAGGCCGCGCTGGATCACGTCGATGTACTTGATCTCCGCGAACTTCTTCGCCTGCGGGAACTTGAGGGGGTCCATGTCGTAGACCCCGTCGACCCGCGTGCCCTTGAGGATGACCTCGGCCTTGATCTCGGTGGCGCGCAGGGCGGCGGCGGTATCCGTGGAGAAATAGGGGTTTCCGGTGCCGGCCGCGAAGATCGCGATGCGACCCTTCTCGATGTGCCGGATGGCCCGGCGCCTTATGAAGGGCTCGGCGACCTGCCGCATCTCGATGGCGGAGAGCACGCGGGTGGCGAGGCCGGCCCGCTCCATGGCGTCCTGGAGAGCGAGGCCGTTGATCACGGTGGCGAGCATGCCCATGTGGTCGGCGGACACCCGGTCCATTCCATAGGCCGCGTCGGACACGCCGCGGAAGATGTTGCCTCCCCCGACCACGATCCCCATTTCGACGCCGAGGGCGTGGGCCTCACGGATTTCCTCCGCGAGATAGTCGGCGAAGGCGCGGTCGATTCCGAAAGTCTTGGCCCCGAGGAGGGCTTCTCCCGAGAGTTTCAGCAGAACCCGCCGAAAGGCCGGCTTCCTTGGGGCGTTTCGTTCCGATTCGCCGGTTCTCGATTCCGCGGAGGCCGGCCCGCCCTCCGACTTGGATGATCGGGCAGGACTTTTCTTCGCCATGCCCCTAAGGCTACTCGGTTGGACTGCTCGGTGTCGCGTCGCCCACGCGGAAACGCGCGAAGCGGCGGACCAGGATGTTCTCCTTGATCACCGCCACCTTCTCCTGGATGAGCTGGCCGATGGTGATCTTCGGATCCTTGACGAAGGCCTGCTCGAGGAGGACCTGGGTGGCGTAGAAATCCTTCAACTTGCCTTCGGCGATCTTGTCCGCCACCGCCTCCGGCTTGCCCGCGCCCATGGCCTGGGCCCGGTAGATTTCCTTTTCCTTGTCCACGATCGCCTGGGGGACTTCTTCCTTGGTCACGTAGTTCGGAGAGGCGGCCGCGATGTGCATGGCGATGTCGCGGACCATGGCCTGGAAGTCCTCGTTCTTCGCGACGAAGTCGGTCTCGCAGTTGACCTCGACCAGAACGCCCACCTTGGCTCCGGGGTGGATGTAGTGGCCGATCATGCCTTCGCTGGCGGTGCGGCCCGCGCGCTTGGCCGCGGCGGCGAGGCCCTTCTTGCGAAGGACTTCCTGCGCCTTGTTCATGTCGCCCTGGGCTTCGACGAGGGCGCTCTTGCAGTCCATCATTCCGGCTCCGGTCTGTTCGCGGAGGACTCGGACGGATTCAGCGGTGATGTTCATGGGTCTCCTGCCTTGGCCTCGCCTTCAAAGACCCCTGGAGGATCCTCGGACGAGTGGTTTTTGAAAGTTGGAAATCGATGCCCCCTGTTGGATTCCGGAGACGGTGTCTCTCCGAAACTCAAAGGGGGCGTTTTCCCGACATCGATGGGGGGCGTTGAAGCGCCTGCCCCTTTTCGCTTTGAGGGCTAAACGGTGGCTTCGATCGCGGGGGCCGCTGCGGCTGCGGCCTTGGCCTCGGCCGCCGCGGCGTTGCGGGCCCGCGCGGTCGCGGTCATCTCGGCCGACTTGGCCTCACGAAGGCTGCGTCCCGCGATGACCGCGTCGGCCATCTTGCTGGCGAAGAGCCGGATGGAGCGCAGCGCGTCGTCGTTTCCGGGGATCACGTAATCCACGAAGTCGGGGTTGCAGTTGGTGTCGACGATGCCCACCACGGGGATGCGGAGCTTGCGGGCCTCGGCCACCGCGATCGCTTCGTTCTTCGTGTCGACCACGAAGATGACGTCGGGCAGGTTCTTCATGTTGCGGATGCCCTTGAGGTTCTTGTCGAGTTTTACCTGCTCCTTGGCGAGGCCGGCGAACTCCTTCTTGGTGAGGCGGTCCTGACGGCCCTCGGCGAGCATCATCTCGATCTGCTTGAGACGGTCGATGCTCTTCTTCACCGTGGTGAAGTTGGTGAGGAGGCCGCCGAGCCAGCGCTCGTTGACGAAGGGCGAACCGGAGCGAACCGCTTCCTCGGCCACCACGTCCTGGGCCTGGCGCTTGGTGCCCACGAACAGGACCACGCCGCCGGAAGCCGCCACGTCGTGGACGTAGCGGAGAGCTTCCCCGAACATCGCCTGGGTCTTCTGCAGGTCGACGATATAGATGCCGTTGCGCTCGCCGAAGATGTATTCGCGCATCTTGGGATCCCAGCGACGGGTCTGGTGTCCGAAATGGACGCCGGCTTCGAGGAGGTCTTTGATGTCCACCATTGAGATGGAGGGCACGGAGATCGCCGGCACGGGAATCTGGGGAACGGACGGAGTGGTTTCCATAAACTTCTTTCTAACGCTTCGAGAACTGGAATCGGGCGCGGGCGCCCTTCTGGCCGTACTTCTTGCGTTCCTTGATGCGCGAATCGCGCGTCAGGAGGCCTTCCTTGCGGAGGCGGGCTCGGAATTCCTCGTTCAGATCGAGGAGGGCGCGGGCGATGCCATGACGGATGGCGCCCGCGCGGGCGGCGACGCCGCCGCCGTCGACCGTGGCGATGACGTCGAACTTTTCGATGGTCTCGGTGGCCACGAAGGGCTGGCGCACGATCATCTTGAGGGTCTCGTGGCCGCCGAAGAACTCGTCGAGGCTCTGGTCGTTGAGGGAGAACGCACCCTTGCCGGGGCGGAGGTGCACGCGGGCGACGGCGGTCTTGCGTTTGCCGGTGCCGAGATTTTCAGTGATTGCTGTAGCCAAGATGATTCTCTTTTGTTCGCTTATTACGGGGGCGGCGTTACTTCGACTTGAGGGTGATGGTCTGCGGACGCTGCGCGGCATGACGATGCGCGCTGCCCGCGTAGACCTTGAGCTTGGTGTACATCTGGTTCCCGAGTTTGGTCTTCGGAAGCATGCCCTTGATCGCTTCTTCCACCGCCTTGATCGGCCGCTTGGCCAGCAGGTCCTTGGCGGGGGTCTCGGTCAGGCCGCCCATGTAGCCGGAGTGGCGCCGGTAGAGCTTGCCTTCGAGCTTCCGGCCGGTGAACGCCACCTTGGCCGCGTTCACGATGATCACGTGATCGCCGGTGTCCAGGAAGGTGGTGTAGGTGGGCTTGTGCTTGCCCGCGAGGAGGCGCGCCGCCGTGGTCGCGAGGCGGCCGATGACGACGTTCTCGCCGTCCAGGAGGAACCAGTCGCGCTTGATGTCTTTTGCGGAAGGGACGAAGGTCGCCATTTCAGTGATTCTTGGGGTCTTTGAAGGTTCGAGAGGGTAGGTGCGAAGTGAGCGGAGGACCCAGTAGCCTCGAGCGACAGGCTGGATCTCGCGGGAACTTGCGACTTTAGGTGAGCGGTCTTGGGCTTGTCAAACCGGGAGGGTCGAAAGCTCGAGGCCTCGGGCGCTCATCCGGTCCTTGTATCGGCGCAGCGTCAGTTCGACGTCCACGACGAGCATTTCCGTGGTGCTTTCCAGCTGATCGAGAACGCGATGCTGCTGGGTGAAATCGGGCTTGTCGACCTCGCGGGAATCGGCGAGCATTTCGAGGCGCGCCCCCCACTCCATGAGACCCTGAAGGCTCGCTTCGGAGTGGGTGTCGAGGTGCGACGGTTCGGTCTTGCCGAGGTCGAGGCCGCGCATGAAGGCCCCGATCTCGCGTCGGCGCGCCCGGGCCCGCTCGACCAGGCTCGCGAAGGTCCGCTTGGTGGGGATCACCCGGTTGGGCGGCGCGGCTTCGATGGCGCCCCGGAAGCGCTCCTCGGCGGTACGCGCAAGCTCGAGGAGCTCCCGTTCGGAGGGCGCGGGCTGGAGTTTCTCTGACTTGGCCCGGATCTCCGCCGCGGCGACGTCGAGCGACTCCCGGACGCAGGCCACCGCGCCGCGGAAGAGGTACTGGATCTCTTCGCGGGACTTGAACCCGTCGGGCAGGAACACGGTGCCGGGAGGGAACTGGGGGCCCTTGGTGGGCTTGGGCGTCTTCGCCTTGCGGCCGGGCTTTTCCGCCTTCAGCTTGCCCTTGGGCGCCACGAGGAGATTGAGGCCCTTGCCCTTGCCGCCGTTCCCTTCGGGGAGGGCGCCTCCCGCCGCTTCCCGCATCTTGCGCTTGAGGGCCAGCTTCGCTTCCTTGGCGAGTGCTTTGGCCGCGATCTTGGCCTCGAGCTTGGCCTTGGCCTTCTCGATCTTCAGGAGTTTCTTCTGAGCCTTGAGGGCGGCCTTGGCTGCGGCCCGCTCGGCGGGCGTGGGCCTGGGCGCCTTCTTCTCGACCGCTTTCACCGCCTTCGCCTTGGCGGCTTTAGGCTTGCCCGCCTTGGCCTTGGCCTTCATCGACTTGGCGGCGGCCTTCTTGACCGCGGCTTTGGCGGCAGGCTTTTGAGCAGCTTTGGATTTTGTCTTGTTGGGCATCGCTTTGATGGCTTTTCTCTAGGGAAGGAACGACTTCGGGTTCTTGAGCTTCGCGGGCAGGTAGTCGTCCATGACGAAGTTCAAGGCATGCTTGGCGAAGGCCTGTTGCTCGGCGCGCTTGCCCATCTTGAGCAGCAGCTCGAACGCCTTGGCCCACTCCGGATAATGCTGGAAGAAGGGGTCGTTCTTGAGGGCGTCCTTCGCCCGCTTGATGTCCACTTCTTTGAGGGGATGGGTCGGCAGGTCGTAGTCGATGATGTCCTGCGGGGTCACCCCGAGGAACCGCGCCTGGGGCACGCAGAAGTACTCGTTCAAATGGGCGTTGTTCCCCGACCCGACCTTCAGCGTCCGGTAGATGTTGGCGATTCCGTACGGGTCGCAGTCGACGAAGACGTAGACCGGGATCTTCTTCTCGTCCGCCAGCCTTCGCACGAAGCGACGGACCGCGCGGGTGGGAACGCCGGCCATCGACACCAGGATGCAATCGGCCTTGGCCCAGTACTGGTGCCGGTTGAGCCGGTCGAAGATACCGCCGGTCTCGATGGCCAGGATGAACTTCGCCTTGGTCTTGAACTGGAGGTGCTCGACTTCCGGCGGGATGCCGTAGGACCCCGAGCCGAACTTGGTGCAGTCGATCTCGATGGTCTTCGTGGAGCCCGGCTCTTCGCGGTCGACCACGGTCAGCTCGCCGGCCACCAGCCCCCCGTGCTCGTCGGGGGTGAAGCAGAGCTGCTCCTTGTTGACGCCGAAGAGAGCCTCGACGTCGTCGAGGATGGTGTCCGACTCCGTCTGCTCGTCGCAGCGGGCGTCGCCCCAGTTCTTGGTCTGGTAGTAGGCGTCTCGTTTGGTCGCGCGCTCGTCGGTCTCGATCATCTGCTTCGAGAGCGAGATCATCCGCATGGTCTGGGCGAAGCTCTTGACCGTGGAGACCGCGAGCGTCCTCTCCTTCTTCTTCCCGAGCATCTCGAAGTGGCCCTTCTTGGCCGAATAGCGCACGTTCGAGAGGTTGCGCAACGGAAACTTCATCTCGGGCTTCTTGAGACCGTTGATCTTGGTCTCGACGGCCCGAGCGGTATCGACGATCTGGGAGATGACGGGCGAGACAGCCTCGCCGGACTTAGCCATTCTTCATGGGCCTCAGGACTGGAGCGTAACTACATGTCAAAAAAGTAAAATCCCCGCGTTACGCGGGGATTCGTCTGCGATGAGACTAAAGGTCGCGGAACGGGGCTTCGGGGCGGAGTGTAGCACGGGAGGGGAAGCCGTCCCCCTGGAGCGGAATCCCCTCCCGTGCGCCTTCGCGGCCGCCCCTTTGGCCTAGGCGGAGATCACGGAATACGGATAGCCCTCTTCGCGTCGCGGATCCCGCCGCAGGCGCTTCAGGAATTCATCCCGTTCGGACTGGATCCGGTCCGAGATCAGCTTCCTGGTTTCCGCCCCGGAGGCCGGCGCGATCAGAATGCCGATGGCCGCTCCCACCGCACCTCCCGCGATCGCGAGCCCGGCGTACTTCAGTGTCTTGTCGAGTGTCATGTGTCTCCTCTGCCCCTTTCATCCGGCCTGATTGGTTTCTTCAAGCGGATTAACGAGCATGGAACGTGCCAGGTTTCCTGTCTTTGTGATGGCCGTCATGTTTCGTGCCTCCCACACTCTTTGTGGCCCTTCGATGTTGTGTTGTGGCGAAGCCGCCACGACGGCGCCATTCTGACCGCGATGTGATCTAAGTCGCTTGGTCGATTCAGTTAACCGAAGTCCTCATTCAACCCGTTGAAGCGGCGGATTCAGGCCCCTCGGCGGGAGGCAACAGCGCTAAGATGAGTTCATGGCTCAAGAACCTGGTCGAACGTTCATCGACGCGGAGACCTCAATCGACGGAAAGATCCACGGCAAGGACGCGACGATTGCCGGGAAGTTCAAGGGGGAAGTCAATCTCACCGGCACGCTGGTGCTGAATCCCACCGCGAACGTGGACGCGACGGTCCAGGCCGAACTGGTCGAGGTCGGGGGGGCCTTCTCCGGCAAACTCACGGCGCGGAAGGTCGTGGTTCTGGAGACCGGCAGGGTCACGGGCACTCTCGATGCCGGTCAGCTGGTGGTCCGCGAGGGCGCCGTCCTGAACGGGCCGGTGGCCGCGGGGAAGGCGGTCTCGGGGGGAGCCATCGCACCGGCCGCGCCGGCCGCCAAGTCTTGAAGGTCGCGGATCTCGCCCTCCGCCTTGGAGGGGAGGTTAGAGGCGACGCGCAGGTCGAAGTCACCCGCGTCTCGCCCCTCGAATCGGCCGCGCCGGGCTCGATCTCGTTCCTCTCCAGCGCCAAGTATCGCTCCCAGCTTCTCTCCTGCCGGGCCTCGGCCCTGATCGTGAGCGATCCGGCGCTCGTCGCCCCCCAGACCGGGCTCCCGGCCTTCTCCGCCCTCGTGGTGGTGAAGGATGCCTATGTGGCCTATGCCCAGGCCGCGGCCATACTCCATCCGAACGTCGTCGAAGCTCCAGGGATCCATCCCACCGCGGTGGTGCATCCGGGGGCGCGCGTGGATCCATCCGCGCACGTGGGCCCCCTGGTCACCGTGGGTGAAGGGGCGACGATCGGGGCTCGGGTGACCCTGCACCCTCACGTTGCCATCTACCGCGACGTCTCGGTGGGCGACGACACCGTCCTGCATGCCGGAGTCTCGGTTCGGGAGGGTTGCCGGATCGGCCGCAGGGTGATCGTTCACAACAACGCGGTCATCGGGGCCGACGGCTTCGGGTTCGCCAAGGACGCGGCGGGGAAGTACGTGAAGATTCCTCAGGTGGGCATCGTTGAGATCGAGGACGACGTGGAGATCGGGGCTGTGTCCGCGGTCGATCGGGCGTCCATGGGGGTCACGCGGATCCGGCGAGGCACGAAGCTCGACAACTTCGTGCAGGTCGGCCACAGCGTCTCGATCGGTGAAGACGGCGTGATCTGCGCGCACGTGGGCATCGCGGGAAGCACCAAGGTCGGCGACCGCGTCATCCTGGCCGGCCAGGTCGGGGTGGCCGACCACGCCTCCATCGGCAACGACGTGATCGTGAGCGCCCAGTCGGGACTGCATGGAGAGGTTCCCGATGGATCCCGGGTGGCGGGGAGTCCCGCCTACGACGCGCGAACCTGGCTGAAGGTCAGTGGCGGACTGAAGCAGCTTCCCGACCTCATCAAGCGAGTGCGCGACCTCGAAGAGCGGCTTCTCGCCGCGGAATCGACGGCCGCTTCGAAGAAGTGACCGCAGCGCCTCCTCCCTCTCCGGCCGATCGGCTCTCTCGGCTGGTGAAACGCGAGGCGCTGGGCGGGGCCTATGCGCTCCTGACCTTCGAACACGCGGAGATCTCGCGCGCGAATGCCGGCCAGTTCGCGATGATCCAACCCGACGAAACGCGCGACCTCATTCTCCGGCGCCCATTCTCGATCATGGATACCGATCCGGAGGCTTCCCGGTTCACGATCTTCCTCAAGGCCGTAGGGCCGGGCTCGAAAGCCGTCTTCGATCTCCGCGAGGGCGAGAACGCGCGCGTGCTCGGTCCTCTCGGTCACGGTTTCACCCGACCCTCGTCCGGCGAACGCGTGCTCCTGGTCGGAGGGGGATATGGCGTGGCGCCCTTCGCCCTGTTCTCCCGGACCCTCCACGAGACCGGGGTGGCCTTTCAGCTCTTCTATGGAGGCCGCAGCGCTACTGAGCTTCCCCTGGTCGAGGAATTGGAGCGCCGGGGCATCCCCCTGACCCTGTCCACCGACGACGGAACCCGCGGCGAGCGGGGAAGGGTCACCGCTCCATTGATCGCGGCTCTCTCCGCGGAGGAGAACGGGACGCGCCTCTACGCCTGCGGGCCCGAGGCCATGATGCACGCGGTGGCGAAGATCGCGGCCGAGAAGGATCTTCCCTGCGAGGTGAGTCTCGATCCCTGGATGGGGTGTGGCCTCGGCACCTGTCTCGGCTGCGTGGTGAAGATCCAGGATCCGGGCGAACTCCGGCCGAAGAACCGTCCCGCGTGTACCGAAGGTCCGGTGTTCGACTCGAAACGGGTGGTCTGGCCAGCGGAGGACCGGTCATGACCGCTCCCGCGCTCGGCGTCCAGATCGGTTCCCTCAAGCTCAAGAACCCGCTCCTCGCCGCGTCGGGCACCTGCGGCTACGGGGTCGAGATCGCGGGGGTGGTCGATCTGAACACCCTCGGCGGCATCGTGACCAAGGGCCTCTACATGGCCGCGCGCGATGGCTGCGAGGTGCCCCGGATCGCGGAAACGCCCGCCGGACTGCTGAATGCCATCGGCCTCCAGGGCGTCGGGATCCGCGCCTTCGTGGAGAGGGTGCTGCCCCAACTGCGCGCCTTCGACACCGCGGTGATCGTCAACGTCTGCGGAGAGACGGTGGAGGAATACGCGGAGGTCTCGCGGATCGCGAGCGAGGCCGAGGGCGTGCACGCGCTCGAGATCAACATCTCCTGCCCCAACGTCAAGACCGGCGGTATCGCCTTCGGGACCGACCCGCTGATGACCCACGAAGTGGTCGCGGCGGTGCGCAAGTCGAGCCGCCTCCCCGTCATCCCGAAGCTGTCGCCGAACGTCACCGACATCACCGTCCTCGCCCGCGCCTGCGAAGAAGCGGGGGCCGACGCGATCTCCTGCGTCAACACCTTCCTCGGCCTCGCCATCGACGTGGAGACGCGCAAGCCGAAGCTGGCCTTCGGCACCGGAGGGCTGTCCGGTCCGGCGATCCGGCCTCTCGCGGTGCGCATGACCTGGCAGGCGGCGCGCGCGGTGAAGATCCCCATCATCGGAATCGGCGGCATCGCCTCCGCGAGCGATGCGCTCGAGTTCTTCATCGCCGGGGCGTCCGCGGTGCAGGTGGGGACGCTCAACTTTTCGCGTCCGACCGTCTACGGCGAGATCGAGGCGGGCCTCGTCGATTACCTGACCCGCCACGGGATGGGAAGCATCCGCGACCTGGTCGGGACCATCCGCTACCCGCGCTGAACGAAGACCCGCTCCGCGGCGATCCCCTGCCGTCTCCGTTTGCCCCGAATCCGGCAATTGCGCGAAAGACGATTGCGTGTGCGGTGGGGACGGCGTAAGACCTTCACCAACAAAGTCGGATGGTCCCACTGATCGACAGCGAAGGCCCGCAACCCTGCGTCGGCTCTCCGCGAGCCCGGCTGCCCGGGTCCACTCATCACCCCAATCCGTGAACGAGGTTCGAACCATGAAGCTCCTCAATCGATTCGCCGTCCTGCTCGCGGCCGTCTATCTCGTGATGCTCGGTCCCCCGGCCCGGGCCCAGGTCCAGACCGGCAGCATCCTGGTCAAGGTCCAGGACAGCAGCGGGGCGGCATTGCCGGGAGCCACCGTCACTCTGACCAGCCCGGTCCTGATCGGGCCCATGATCGCGGTCACCGACGGGGCGGGCGCGCATCGTTTCCTCTCCCTCCAGCCGGGCAACTACACGGTGAAGACCGCGATGGCGGGCTTTCAAACCACGGCCCGGGAGAATGTGCCGGTGAACGTCGGCGGCACCACCTCTCTCGACTTCTCTCTCTCGGTCAAGACGATGTCGGACGAAATCACGGTCAGCGCGGAGGCGCCCGTGGTCGACACCACCACCGCGAACGTGAGCACGGTCCTTTCCCAGGAACTGCTGCAGAAGACCCCGGGCGGACGAGACATCTGGTCGCTCGTCGAGTACAAGGTTCCCGGCCTCATCACGAACCGGCCCGACGTGGGCGGTAGCTCTGGCGGCCTCCAGGCCTCGTTCAGCGCGCGCGGCACACCCAACAGCCAGAACGTCCAGTTCCTGAACGGCATCAACGTCGGCGACCCCTCGGCCATCGGCTTCACCGGCTTCTATTACGACTACGACGCGTTCGATCAGATCCAGGTCTCCACCGGCGCCAACGACATCTCCGTCCCCTCCTCCGGCGTCTTCCTGAACATGGTGACGAAGACGGGAGGCGACAAGTGGAACGGCAAGGCGTCGGCTTTCTGGGAGGGCGAACCGACTCAGGGCCAGAACGTGGACGCCAATCTCCAAAGCTACGGTTTCCGCCCGGATGCCGGAGCGGTCAAGAAGGTCTCCGACTTTGCCGTGGCCATCGGCGGACCGCTGGTCAAGGACAAGCTTCGCCTCTACACCTCGGTCCGCGACTGGCGCGTCCATGTGAACGTCCCCGGCTTCCCGGAGATCGAGAACACCGACATGACCTCCGGCCTCGTGAACCTCACCTGGCAGCTCGATTCCAAGAACCGGGTGACCCTCTACGGGAGCCGGCAGTACTACAACAAGCCGAATCGGGCGGCCGCGGCCACCAACGAGCCCCTATCCGTCTTCCACGAGGATGACCACTTCACCCTGGCCCAGGGCCTCTGGAACTCGGTGCTTTCCCAGCGGGCCTTCCTGGACGCCCGGATCAGCTACCTCAACATCTACTTCCCCCTGTTCCAGAAGGGCACCGATCAGTCTCTCCTCAACACCACCACCGGCTTCCTGTCGCGGGCTGCCCAGAACGAGCAGATCTTCATTCGCGAACGGCTGCAGGCGAGCCTGAATCTCCAGTATGCCGTGCCCGAAGCGCTGGGTGGTCGTCACGAGATGCGGTTCGGCCTGGACTTCTCCCACATGCCCACCACCACCGCCGTTCATCGTATCGACGACCTGAATCTGTTCTGCACCGGCGCCGCCACCGCGACCCAGCCATGCGCTCGTGGTTCGCAGGTCCAGTTCTTCAACTCGCCGGTCAACTCCGCCTCCAACGTCCGGGTGATGACCGCCTTCGCCCAGGACAGCTACCAGCGGGACTCGCTGACCATCACCGGCGGGGTGAGGCTCGAGAGCGTGGAGGGATATCTGCCCGAGCAGTCGAGTCCCCCCTCCCGCTGGTTCCCGACCGCGACCCGGACGTTCTCCAAGATCAGCGACTCCCCGAAGTGGAAGACCATTTCGCCGAGGTTGAGTTTTGCCTACGACCTGGGCGGCAACGGCCGCACGGCCCTGAAGGTCGCCGCCGGCCGCTACCACTACACCCTGGCCACGGGCACCGCGAACAGCATCAATCCGAACTTCAACGTCTCCGAGACCTATGTCTGGAACGACCTCAACGGCGACTTCAAGTATCAGGATGGGGAGCGGGGCGCCCTGCAGTCCCGCGCGGGGGCGCTGGTGACCTCGATGGATCCAAACCTCAAGCGGCCCTACACCGACGAACTAATCTTCAGCGTGGACCAGGAACTCGGCCACAATCTCAAGATCTCGGGAGACGTATCGTGGCGGCGAGAGCGCGACGTGTTCGGCAACAAGGAGATCGCGGTCCCGCTCGACGCCTTCCAGCCGGTCGTAAGGACCGAGAACGGCCCCGACGGCGTAGCCGGAACCGCCGACGATCGCCCCATCACCGTCTACAACCAGAGCGCTTCGACCATCGGCACCAACCGCTTCCTCGTCACCAACAGTCCGAAGCTGAACCAGGACTACCGAGGGTTCCAGCTCAGCATCACCAAGAGGATGTCGGACAACTGGCAGATGCTCGCGAGCTATGCCTACGGGAAGACCACGGTCAAGGCCGACGCGTTCGCGAACCCGAACCAGCTGATCAACAGCGAAGGTCCGGTCTTCTTCAATCGGCCTCACACGGTCAAGGTCTCGGGCACATACCTGCTGCCGAAAGACGTCGAACTGAGCGTCAATTTCCGCACGCAGAGCGGGGTTCAGCTCACGAGGACCGCGACCTTTGCCCTGAACCAGGGCAACGTCACGGTCAACGTGGAGCCGCGCGGCTCCACCAAGCTGGACATGCTGACCACCCTCGACGCCCGTCTCGCTCATACCTTCAAGATGAGCGGCTCCAAGGAAGTCGAGGTGGTGGTGGACGGCTACAACCTGCTGAACGCGAATACGGTCTGGGACGCGCGAACCCTGTCGACGGTCACGAACTTCCGGCCGGCCGGCGACCCGACCGCCACGCCCGTGCCCAAGCCGACTTATCTTTCGCCCCTTTCGATTCTCGGTCCGCGAATCTTCCGGATCGGGGCCGCGTTCCGGTTCTAGAGTTGGCCCAAGCCTCCGGGGACGTTTTGGTTCCCGGTGGATTGCGATCGCACCAGGCGCGCGGGCGACCGCTCTCCTGGCCCTTTTCGAATGTGCGCAGGACCTGCGCCTCCTGCTTCCGGAGAACCCGATGCTGAAGAACCGACGCCGGTGGGCCGCACCGCTCACCCTCCTCCTATCCTTCGCGGCCAACGCCGGCGCGGCGCTCACCATCGAGCAGCTGATCGAGATAAAGCATCCGAGCAATCCGATCTTCTCGCCCGACGGCGCGAACGTGGCCTTCCTCTGGGATCGGGCCGGCGTCACCAACCTCTATGTCGCCGGCGCCAGCGGGGGTGAGAAGCCGCGGGCGGTCACGAGCCTGAAGGAGGGCCAGCCCGGCGGCGTGTTCTGGAGCGCGGACGGCGCGTCGTTGTACTACTCGTTCGGCGGCGACCTCTGGCAGGCGCCCATCGCATCCGGCGGCGAAAGCCATCCGGTGTGGCGCACCCCGGCGAGCGAGACCGGCATCACGCCCTCTCCCGATCTCAGCCGTGTGGCCTACATGCGCTCCGCGGAGGGCGGAACGGAGATCTTCGTCCGGTCGCTGAGCGGAGGCGGTGAGACGAAAGTGGTCGGCGAGCTTGCCGGCGCGGGCGGGCTCAGCTGGTCTCCGGACGGCGCGCAGATCGCCTTCTCGGTGGCACGATCGATTCGTCACGACGAGACGCCGTCCTACTCGGGGGCCAAGATCATCTACACCATCACGGAGCGCACGCCCGCCCAGGCTTACGTGGTCAAGGCGACCGGAGGTGCGGCGGTCGCCATCGGCCCCCCTGGCGGTTTCGGGGGTATGCGTTGGAGCGATCCCACGCACCTCGTCTTCGACCGCACGTCCGTCGACTTCAAGCGCCGGACCATCTACCAGGCCGACACCCGGACCGGTGAACTCAAGGTCCTGCACGAGGACGTCGACGAGAAGTTCTGGAGCCCCACCGGCGACGCGGGTGCGTCGGGCCAGGTCTCACCCGACGGGAAGTTCCTCGCCTTCGTGAGCGATCGCGATGGATGGGACCACATTTACGTGAAGCCCATGAGCGGCGGTCCGGCCGTGCAGATCACGAAGGGGGCCTTCGAAGCCTGGCGGCCTCAGTGGTCGAAGGACAGCACGCGGCTCGCCTTCGATGCGAACGAGCCGACGCGGCCGGGCGTCCGTCATCTCGGCATCATCACTCTGAATGGTGACCCGAGCCGGGCCACCGTGGCCATGATCACGTCAGGGCGCGGCACCAACATCGCGCCCAACTGGTCTCCGGATGGAAAGCGCCTCGTCTACCAGCACACCGATCCCCAGAACTCCGCCGACCTGTTCGTGATCGATGCCGCTTCCGGAGCCACCCCGATCCGGCTCTCGGATTCTTTCCCGGACGGATTCGATCGCGCCTCGCTGGTGGCGCCCGAACTCGTGAGCTACAAGGGCCCGGACGGCCAGATCGTTCCGGCCTACCTCTTCGTGCCGAAGGGCCTCGATCGAAAGAAGAAGCACCCGGCGATCGTCTGGATCCACGGCGACGGCGTGAATCAGAACTACGACGGCTGGCATGTGCAGCGGAACTATGCGGTGTACTACAGCTATCACCAGTACCTGCTGCAGAAGGGCTACGTGGTCATCGCCCCGGACTACCGCGGAAGCATCGGCTATGGACGCGCCTGGCGCCAGGGCGTGCACATGGATGTCGGCGGCAACGACTACAAGGACGCAGCCCTCGCCGGGAACTACCTGAAGACCCTGCCCTATATCGATGCCGAGCGCATCGGCGTGTGGGGCCTGAGTTACGGAGGCTTCTTCACCCTCATCGCCCTCACCGATCAGCCGAAACTCTTCCGCTGCGGGGTCGATGTGGCCGGCGTCGCGGACTACGTCATGTACTACAACGACCCGTATCGCGGCGCTTGGACGGCCAGCCGGATCGGCACGCCGGAGCAGAACCCCGCGGTGTACGCGCAGGCCTCACCCCTGTCCCACGTGGACCGGCTGGAACGCCCACTGCTCATCCTGCACGGAACCGCGGACGTGAACGTGCCCTACCTCCATTCGGTGCGCCTCATCGACGAACTCATGAAGAAGGGCAAAGGCGATCTCGTCTCCTTCATGACCTACCCGGGGGAGTTCCACTACTTCACGCGCGAACACGTGCTCAAAGACGCGTGGAGCCGGGTCGAACGGTTCTTCGATCACCACCTCGGGCAAGCCGCGAGATAGCCGTCCAGAAACCGGGACGGCCTCAGGGGCGGTAGCGGATCTTCAGCGGGGCTTCGAGTCGGGCCGCGATACCTGCCAGATCGGAGCGGTTCGCGGGAATGTCCTTCTCGGCGCGGCCGTCCGGATAGACGGTGATGGTCTGGGTCACTCCCATCGCCCATTTCTCGGCGCGCGTCCTCGAGATCTGCAGGCCGTCGTGCGAGAGCATCATCCGGCTCTCCTTCACCTCGCCCTCGCCGATGAGCTGGAAGAGGGCGCCGAGCAGACCCGAGGTCGGCCGGCCGCGGAGTCCTTCGATCTGCCCGTAGACCACCATCCCATTGACGTCCAGGAGTCGGTAGACGATGACCCGCTGGTTGGTCACCTTCAGTTGTGGCGTCGAATTGGGATCCACGTATGAGTACGAGAGCGGCCCGCCCGGCCGCTCGGGCCACCACATCTTCACCAGGGCGGCCAGGTCGGGGCGGTCGGGACCCGAATCCTCGATGACGCGGTCGGTCCGGTAGTCGATCTGCAGATCCTGGGCGTGCTCGTAGGCGAGGCGGACGAAGGTCGGGGCGGTTTCCCTGGTGAGGCCGGTCCGGGCGAGGAAGGCGAAGAACCACTCGGCGTGGCCGATGAGAAGTTCGGGGCCGTCGGGGTGTTCGGCGCGCGCCTGCCGGGCCAGGCGCAGGAGAACCTCGGCCTGGAAGCGCGGTCCATTGGTGGTGGCGGTCAGGTTGTAGCCTTGGCAGGCGTTCATCGCGGCCAGGACTTCCTCCTGGCCGACGGTCCGCGGCGGCAGGGCGGGGCCCGAGAGCAGAAGGGCGAGAAAGACCGAAATCATCGGCGGGGATGTTCTCACGGAGGGCCCGCCGGGCCTCCGTCAATGTACGTCGCCCTGGCCTCGCTTCGACGCCTTCGCGATGGCGCTCGCCACCTGCTCGTGCAGGTCGGGCGGAGCGCCGTAGAAGACCTTCGCCGTCGCGCCCGAGGGGTCGAACACGAACAACGTCGGCACGCTCACGATGTCGCCGAACAGCAGGGCCACCTGGGGCGAGCCCAGGGCGATCGGGTAGGGCAGTTTCATGGTCTGAACGATGGAGCGGATGTTCGCTTCCTCCGATTCGACCGCGATTCCGAGGAGATTGACGGAATCGCCGAGCTTGTGGTGCGTCTCCGCGAGCCAGGCGAGCGTGCTCCGACAGGGCGGGCACCACTCGGCCCAGAACTCCACGATGGTGACCTTGCCCCGGAGCGATGCCCCCGCGATCTTCTTGCCCGCGAGGTCGGTCAGGGAGAAGGCCGGCATCTCCGCGATCGACGACGGCGCCGACTCATCCGGCGCGACGCCCTGGCCTGCGAGGTCACGATCGTCCTTGAACGCGATCTCGATCATGCGCGTGAGGTCCGCGCGGAACTTCTCCTGGTTCTTCGGCTCCCGCCACGGGATGTAACGGCCGGTCTGGTTGCCGAAGAAGTCCGAGGGCTTCGCGATGAGGACTTCGTTCACGAACACCGCCGGATAGAACTTGATGCCGAACTTCCTCGCGAGCGCGGACTCGGAAAAGTTCTCCTCGACGAATTCGGCCCTCTCGCCGTATCCGTGAACCACCGCCTTGGCCAGCAAACTTGCCGGGTCGGAAAGATTTCAGGTGTAAGGCCAGCGAACGAGGGTCACTCGGACCTTCGCCGGCGCCGCCAGGGTGACCCGGGGCACGAGGGCGACCGAGGCGATGCCCTTGAGAACGTCACGGCGCTGCATCATTTGTCGAGTCCTTCCATGATCTGCATGTACCGGGGGATGACGACGTCGAGAAGAGCGGCGGCGCGAAGGCGCTCCGGCTCGGCCGCCTCTCCTCCGCTCTGGCTCTTCTCCAGGGCCATGCGCGCCTTCTCCACGAAGGCCGCGCCGATACTGTCGTCACGCTTCGAGGTCGCGAACCCCTTCTCGAACTCGTCCGCTCGAGCGGCAAGCTCCCCACCCTGGGAGGCCGCAGGAGCGGGCAGGGTGGCGAGAGTGAGGGCGAAGAGGCTCCGGAGCAGGGTGACCAGGGAACCCAGACGCCACCCATGGGCGTCCAGCTCGCGGGCGAGCTTCAGCGAGGAATTGGCGAGTATGAAGTTGGAGTGCTGCGCGGTGGATCCGGGCTTCGCATAGGCGGTGACGATCTCGTTCTCGACCGTTGCGATCGGGCCCGCCAGGCTGGACAAGGCGGCGAGGGGCTTCGTGGGCGGCGACTCGAGCCGTGAGAGGAAGAGGGCGGTCTCCAGCTGGCCCTCCGCGCGTCCGAGGTAGTAGGCCCCCGCGGAAACGCCGCTGAACCGGCCGTAGTCCACCGCCACCGCGTAGTGCTCATCCACCTGCCCGAGTGACTGCTCGGCCATGGCGCGAACGAAAGCAGCCTGACCCTCCGGCCTGACCGCGGGGAATCGGCCACGGCCCGCCTTGATCGCGCGACCGACCTCCTCCCATGCCTTCACGAGGTCGTCGATGTGCTTGCCCGACGACTTGCCGGTGTCGTCCCACCCGGCCCCCGCGCGGGCGAGGGCGGTGACGCCGGGCCCCACCGATGACCAGGTTTCGATGGCCGGCTGGATGCGGCGCGCCGCGAGCATCGACTCGACGTCATCAAGGAGTTGCCTGAGCCGCGGACGTTCCCCATCGACCAACGGCGAGGACGGGATCGCCTCGAGCGCGGCCCGACTCCGGCGCGCTTCGATGCTGAGCGTCTCCGTTGGCGTTTGCGCCGCGCTCGAGCGGGACAGGGCCAGGATCACCGCGACGAGTGCGATCCGGAACCCACGCTTCCTGTGTTCATCTGGGTGAACGGGCATTCGTGTGATCCGCAGCAAAGATCGTGCCCCCGTGGGGGCGATCTGGTGGGTCCGAAGGCCGCTGAAGTCGTCCGATTCCGGAACGCGGATGTTCGGCCTTGACCGACCTCGGGATCAATGGCCCTCAGCCGCGGATCGACGTCGCACACGAGGGCAGGGTGAGTCGCGCCCTGACTCCGCCCAAGGGAGAGGCTTCGAGCACGATGGATCCCGCGTGCAGTTCCGCGAGGTCTCTCACGATGGCGAGGCCGAATCCGGAGCCGGGCGCGGCTTCGTCGGCGCGCACCCCTCGCTGGAGAACCTTCTCGCGCAACTCCGGGGCCAACCCTGGTCCGTCATCGTCGACGAGGATCACGACCGTCCCCTCCCGGTCAGAAGACTCCAGCGAGACCCTCGACTTCGCCCACTTGCACGCGTTGTCGAGAAGGTTTCCGACCATCTCCTCGAGATCCTCCTTCCGGACCCTCACGCAGTGCGTCGGAGCGATCGCCGTCTGAATCGAGATCCCCTTCTCGACATGGAGGCGGGAGAGCGTGCGCACGAGACCTTCCGCCGAAGGCAGCACCGCGCAGCTCGCGCCGAGCGTCGACCCCGAACCCGCGGCTCGCGCGTGGGCGAGGTGATAGTCGATCTGTCGGCGCATGCGCTCCACCTGCGCGCCGATGATCGCCGCGTGTTCATATTGGCCGGCCGCGGTGAGCCGCTCGGCTTCCTGCCCGAGCACCGCGAGAGGCGTCTTGAGGCCGTGAGCGAGGTCGCCCGCCTTGGAGATCGCGCGCTCCACGAGTTGCGCCCGATGATCGAGAAGCGCGTTGAGATCGTTCACCAGGGGCGTCACTTCCGACGGATAGGCGCCTTCGAGCCTCTGTTCCCGGCCGTCGCGCACCGCGGTCAACCGGGACTGCAGTTGCCGGAAGGGGGCGAGGATGCTCCGCAACTGCACGAGCCCGGCCACGAGGAGGCCGATGCCCGCGATGCTCATGGCGCCGAAGTGGACGGTCCAGCCGGGGTACCGATGCAGGACCAGGCCGAGAATCACCACGTTCGTGACCGCGATCAGTCCGATGGCCCACAAGAGCGATCCGACCACCAGGCGGGAGCGAAGGGCGCTCGCGGGCTTCACGATCCGCTCTCCATCCGATAGCCGAGGCCGCGCACCGTCTCGATGCAGGAGGCCCCGAGCTTTCGCCGAAGGCGCGCCACGAAGACCTCGACGGTGTTGGAGTCGCGATCGAAGTCCTGCGCGTAGATGTGCTCGGTCAGTTCGCTTTGCGAGACGACGCGTCCCTGCTGGTGCATGAGGTAGGAAAGAACCCGGAACTCGTGGCCGGTGAGTTTCACGGGGGCGCCGTCTCTGGTCACGCGCGCGCTCCTGGGATCGAGGGTGATGGCGCCGCAGCGCAACTGCGGCGCGGCGAGACCGCCGGAACGGCGGATCAGGGCGCGCAGGCGCGCGAGCAGTTCCTCCATCCGGAACGGCTTCGACACATAGTCGTCGGCCCCGCCGTCGATGCCCTGCACCTTCTCGTGCCACGCGCCTCGCGCCGTAAGCACGACCACGGGCACCGAAAGGCCCTGTTCGCGCCAGCGCTTGAGCAGGGTGAGGCCGTCGACCTTGGGCAGGCCGAGGTCGAGGACCACCGCGTCGTAACCCTCGGTCTGGCCCATGAAGTCGGCCTTCTCGCCATCCTCCGCGCAGTCGACCGCGTAGCCTGCGTCCTCGAGGGCCGCCGCCAGTTGCCGCGACAGCAACGCTTCGTCTTCGACAACCAGGACTCGCATTGGGTGGGCTTTTCCAGCAAGGGTTATAGCCCACCCGGACCTGAACCCCCGCTGAACGCCCCATTCACCCGCGGTTCAGAGCGCCTTCGCTACCTTGGCGGCATGCTGATTGAACTGCAGGGCCTGAACAAGACCTATGAGACTCCCGCGGGAGCGTTCCAAGCCCTTCGCGGCGTCGACCTGACCATCGAGGCCGGTGAATTCGTGGCCGTGGTGGGGAAGTCGGGCAGCGGCAAGTCCACCCTGCTGAACCTGGTCGGCGGCATCGATCGACCAAGCGCGGGCTCGGTCAGCGTGGGCGGGACCTCCATAGAGGGCCTGAGCGAAAACGACCTCTCGCTCTGGCGCGGCCGTCATGTGGGCCTCGTCTTCCAGTTCTTTCAATTGCTGCCCACTCTCACCGTGGCCGAGAACGTGATGCTTCCCATGGACTTTTCCGGCGCCTTCCCGCCCTCGGAGAGGCGGAAGCGCGCGCTTGGCCTGCTCGAGAGAGTGGGCGTCGCCGACCAGGCGAACAAACTACCCTCCGCGTTGTCCGGCGGTCAGCAACAGCGCGTCGCGATCGCGCGGGCGCTCGCGAACGGGCCGAGGGTTGTCCTGGCCGACGAGCCGACCGGCAACCTCGACTCGTCGACCGCGCGCGAAGTGCTGACTCTCTTCCGCGGCCTCGCCGAGGCCGGGACCACCGTGCTCATCGCCACCCACGAACGCGACATCGCGAGCGTGGTCGACCGGACCGTTCAGATCGCGGACGGCGTGGTGATTCGATGAGCACGCCCTGGCGCAAGGTCTTTCGCGACTTCTGGCAGGAGAGAACGCGGTCGATCCTCGTGGTCGCCGCGATCGCCGTGGGCATCGCGGCCTTCCAGGCGGTTCTGTCGAGCTACGCGATCCTCAATCGCGAACTGAATCAGGGGTACCTCGCCACCAATCCCGCCTCGGCCACCCTGCGCACGGACGCGATCGACGACGACCTCCTGAAGGCCGTGACTGAAAACCCCGGGGTCGCCGCCGCGGAGGCGCGCCGCGTGATCTCCGGCCGGATCAAGGCGGGGCCCGCGCAGTGGCGAACCCTGATGCTCTTCGTGGTCAAGGACTACGCGGACATCCGGGTCAGCACGATCAGCCACGAGACGGGCGCCTGGCCCCCGGGCCGCGGGGAGATCCTGATCGAACGCGATGCCTTTCAAGTCGCGAAGGCGCGTATCGGCGACACCGTCACGGTGAAGATGCCGCGGGGCGAGTTTCAGACTCTGCGCGTGGTGGGCGGCGTCCACGACGTGGGTCAGGCCCAGGCGCGCATGGAGAACATCGTCTACGGGTATGTCACCCTGGAGACCCTGGCCCGGTTGGGCGAAGAGCCGTACCTCGATCAGTTGAAGATCCTCGTCTCGGGAGACCGTTTCGACCGCGCCCACATCAGCGCGATCGCCGAAGAGGTGAAGGCGCTCCTCGCCGGGAGGGGTCACGCGGTCCGCGGTGTCACCATCCCCGACCCGGGCAAGCACCCCCATGCCGATCTCATGGGAATGCTGCTTCTCGCCATATCGAGCTTCGGTCTTCTGGTCCTGGCCCTCAGCGGCGTTCTCGTCGTGAACCTCCTCACCGCGCTCATGGCCTCCCAGGTCCGGCAGATCGGGATGATGAAGGCCATAGGAGGCACGCGCGGGCGGATCGCCGCCATCTACCTCGGCCAGGCGCTCCTCCTGGGCGCGTCGGCGGTGGTGATCGCGCTTCCTCTCGGGATGCTCGGGTCGCGAGCCCTCTGCCGCTACCTGGCCGTCTTCCTGAACTTCGACATGACGAGCTTCGCGGTTCCCCTCTGGGTCTACGCGCTCGTGGCCCTGGTCGGCCTCGCGGCGCCGCTGCTCGCCGCGGCGTATCCGGTCGCGAAGGGAAGCGCTATCACGGTTTCGGCGGCGCTCGCGGACTTCGGCGTCGCGGACCGCGACTTCGGAGCGGATGGGCTCGACCGGGCCCTCGCCGGGGTTTCCGGCCTCACGCGTCCGCTGCTGCTCGCGGTCCGCAACAGTTTCCGGCACCGCACCCGCCTCGCCCTCACTCTGTTCACTCTGACCGTCAGCGGGCTCTTCTTCATGTCCGCCTTGAACGTGCGGGCCTCGATGATGAGCACCATCGATCATCTCTTCGGGGCGAGGAAATTCGATCTCTCCATCAATCTCGCGACCATGTATCCGGTGGAGCAGATCGAGCGCGCGATCGCACGGACGCCCGGCGCGGTGAAATCCGAAGGCTGGATCGCAACCGAGGCGACTTACGTCACCTCGCCCCAGGCGTTGTCCTCGGCCGCGCCCGCGGGCCTCCACGAGAGTGGAGGGGCCGGAGGGCACGAAGGCCAGGCCGCGCCGGCGGGAGCGCGGTTCGCGGTTCTCGGGCTTTCGCCCGGCGCCGGGCTCCTTCAGGTCGAGATCGATCAGGGCCGCGACCTCCGAGCCGGGGAAGACGACACCATCGTGGTCAACAGCGCGTTCCTCCTAAGGCACCCGGAGGTGAAGGTGGGACAGACGATCGGCCTGCGCATGGGTCCCGCGGAATCAACCTGGCGGGTCGTCGGTGTTTCGCACGAGGCATTCGCGGCGCCCACGGGTTACGTCTGGCGGACCTACTTCGAACGCGCGGGCGGACACGCCGGTATGGCCAACACGGTTCGCGTCGCCCTCGACCGAAGCGATCCAGCTTCCATCGACCGCTTCCGTGACGCCCTCGACCGCAACCTCGAGGCCGAAGGCATCCGGGCCCTTTCGACCGCCAGCAAGGCCGATAGTCGCTACGGCTTCGATCAGCACATGCTGATGATCTACCTCTTCCTCGTCGTCATGTCCGCGATCATCGGAGGCGTCGGCGGGCTCGGGCTCATGACCACGATGAGCCTCAACGTCCTGGAGCGCCGTCGGGAGATGGGCGTGCTCCGAGCGATTGGAGCCTCGACCCGGGCCATCTGGCTCATCGTGGTGGCCGAGGCCCTGGCCATCGGCCTCATGAGCTTCGTCGCGGCCTCGATCCTCGCCGGACCGCTGAGCCGGGGCCTCGGGGATTTCCTCGGGAGCGCCCTGTTCCAGACGGACCTGAGCTTCGTCTTCGACCCGAACGGCCTCTTGATCTGCTTCGCGGCCTCGCTCGTGCTCAGCGCGCTCGCGAGCTTCCTGCCCGCGTGGCATGCCTCACGATCCTCCGTCCGCGAAGCCCTGGGCTTCGAATGATGCCACCCCACTCTCAACTCTCAGGAGATTTCTCGATGTCCCGAAAAGCAACCCTCGTGCTGATCGTCATTGGCGTGCTGGTCCTCGGCGCGGCCGCGAGCGGCGGCGGGAAATGGCTCGCCCACAAGGTCCGGGTGATGCACGGCGGTCACTGACCGATCGGTTCCTCGAAGGAGCCGTCGACCTTTGGAGGCTGGCCCCGGAAGGTGAGGGTCTCCGACAGCGCCGCCTGATACTCCTCCTCGGAGATCGCATCGACCGAGCGCAGTTTCACCAGGAGATTGTTCACCAGGGTGTCGAAGCCGCGTCGCACTTCGCCGCCCTGGATCGATGCCTGGTACTTGAGCGGCCCGGGAATCATCGAAACCAGGAACGCGATCTCCCGCGGCGAGAGGGACGGCGGCTCCTTGTCGAAGTAGTGGCGCGCCGCCGGGCGCAGGCCGTAAAGGCCGGGCCCCCACTCGATGACATTGAGGTAGATCTCGAGGATGCGCTGCTTCCCGAGGGTCGATTCGAGGAGGAACGCGTAGGAAAGTTCCCGCAGCTTGCGCTGGAGGCTCTTCTCGCGGCTCAGGAAGAGATTCTTCGCGAGCTGCTGGGTGATGGTCGAGGCGCCGCGGACGGCGCCGCCCCTCGCGATGTTCGCGGCGATGGCCTTCGGCAGCTCGGTGAGGTCGATGCCCGGGTGCCCGTAGAACCCCGCATCCTCGGCGATGAGGAGGGCTTTCAGGAAGAGCGGAGGTACGTCCGCGATCGCGATGAAGTCGGCGGACCCGGGGGTCACCGCGATGACCTTGCGCGCGCCCTCGCTGGTTACGACCTCGTGTTCGAAATCGCCGCGCATGCGCAGCACCTCCGGAGGGGTCTTCTCCGGGCGCTTGAAGTCGATGCGCTGGATGACCTCGAGGCTCGCCGGATCGTGGAGCAGGCCGCCCACGCTGATGGTGCCCGAGAGAGAGCCGAGCGCGTTCTCGCCGCCCGCGGCGTCGACCCCGAGGGAACGGAGCACGCGCGCGAAGTCGAGGCCCTTCATGGAGGATTGGAACTGGACCTTCGCGTCCGGCTCGCCGGGAAGGACGAGGAGGCTGCCCCCGCTTTGTCCGCCGAACGCGGAAAAGCGCCAGGTGCCCTGGAAGTCGCGGCGGGGGTCGCCTTCCATGCGCGCGCCGCCGTCCAGCAGGCCCAGTCCCTTCGATGCGTCGCCCTCCACCGCGAAGGCGACCAGGGCGTCCAGATTGAGCTGCGTCGCGGTCAGGTCGAAGACCCGCCCGCGCGCTCCGGTCATCGTGGTGAAGGAAAGGCCTTCGACCGGGGCCTTGAGAGTGACCGACCGTTCGGGATCGACCTCCCAGGTGGTGGGACGGAGGCTGGCTTCGATATCCGCGGGGAGGGAGACGCGCAGGTTCCCGACCGTGACCCGGCCGAGCAGGCTGAAGCCGCGCGGTCCGCGGAACTGCGGGCTCGCGGACACCGCCTCGATGCGAGCGGTCAGCTTTCCCGGCTTCTCGATGGTGATGCCGGTCAGGACGAGGGAAGGCAGGAGCCCCACGTGGAGGCTCTGGTATTCGATCCGTACGCCCGCCGCGGTGGCCGCTCGCTGAATGCGTGCCGCGATCCTCGCCTCCGCATAGCGCGCGCCCAGTTGGAAGGAGGCGACGCCCAGGACCAGGATGAGACCGGCCAGGACCCACAGGCGAACGCGTCGTGATTCGGCCACTCTGCGGCGAAGTCTAGTGTGGTGGGTCGGCGTCGTGCGTGTAGTCTCTCGAGCCATGCCCAGCTCCGGGTGGTTCTTGTGACGCTTCCGCTGTTTCGCGGAGCGGGCGGGGAGATCGTGTTGCCAAGGAGTCTCGTGCTGGTCGACCGCCTCGATGGCGGGCACCTGTGCGTCAACCCCCCGCGAGAGGTCTGGGAGAGGAGCGAGCTCACTCCCGAGGAACTGACGCAATGGTCGTTCCTTGTGGCCGCCACCGGCCGGGCCATGCTCGAGACCCTGCCCCAACTGCACGAGGGGTGCGTCAACTACTGGGAGGCCGGCAACTGGAGTCTCAACGATCAGGCCGAGCCCGCCGGTCTCAAGATCCCCCGGAGACACCGGCGCGTGCACCTGCACCTGCTCGGAAGAAGCCGATCCGCCCGAAGTCCCGACTGGAAATGGGGAGAGGCCCCGCGTTTCCCCGATTTTGCCGAACGATTCGCGTGGGCGGCGACGTTCAAGCCGCTGGAACCGGAGGAGTGCCGCGCCATTGTCGGGCGGACGGAGGCGATTCTGCGATCGGCCTACGGCGTCCGGCCCCGCGGATGAGCGAGGCGAACCTTCCCTCCCTCGTGGTTTTCGATCTCGCGGGAACCACGGTCCGCGACGAGGGTCAGGTTCCCGCCGCGTTCGCGGCGGCGCTCCTCGATCAGGGGATCGAGGTCACGCACGACCAGATCGCGGGGGTGCGAGGTTCGTCGAAGCGCGAGGCGATCCGCCATTTCATTCCGCCCGGCCCCGGGCAGGAGCGCCGCGCCGAAGAGGCCTATCTCTCGTTCCAGACCTGCCTCCGCCGCTCGTATGACGGAGGGGGAGCCTCGCCGGTGAGCGGCGCCGAGGCGACCTTTGCCTGGCTTCGAGCCCGGGGAATCCGCATCGCGCTCAACACCGGCTTCGATTCGGCGATCACCGGCCTCCTTCTCACCTCGCTGCGATGGTGGAAGGTGGCGGACGCGGTGGTCTGCGGCGACGACGTCCCGAGGGGCCGGCCCGCCCCGGATCTGATCCTCCGCGCCATGGAACTGACCGGGGTGAGAGACCCGGCGCGGGTGGCGAATGTCGGCGACACGACCCTCGATCTCGAGGCGGGATTTCAGGCGGGCGTGCGCTTCAATGTGGGGGTGCTTTCGGGCGCCCATGATCGCGGGAGGCTGGAGAAGGCGCCGCACACCCACCTTCTGTCGGATGTCGGCGAGCTGCCATCCCTCTGGCCGGGCCTCTAGCCGGCGGCTGAGAAACTCGATACGTCATTCCGGCGAAAGCCGGAATCCACGGACACACCAACAAATAGCGGTTGGTGGATCCCGGCTTTCGCCGGGATGACGGCCCTTGGGGTCACTTTCAGCACCCTCCTGGCCGGTTGCGATCCGACCGATTCTGGGACGCCCATTGTCCGCTCGCGGTACGTGCTTCGACGGACGATGTCGTCCGTCCTCGAAATTCGCCAGGCATGTGACTTGCTCCTCCCTCGAGTCGTTCGGATGAATTGAACGCCGGGAAGCCGCGGCGAAAGACAGGAGTGAGCGTGGGACAGACATTGAACGGTTGGCGACTGAACATGGCGGGACGGCTTGCGGCGTTGGCGATGATCGTATCGCCGGCCCTGGCGACCGCCCAGATCCTCGAACCGCCCAAGCGCGTCCAGGTCGCGGAGGGCGTCTACGTGTTCATGACTCCGCCCTATGGCGACGTCGGTCTCGACGGCAACTCCGTGGTCATCCTCTCGACCGACGGCGTGCTGGTGTTCGACACCAACGGGACGCCAGCCGCGGCCGAAGCGGTGCTCGCCGAGATCAGGAAGCTCACCGACAAGCCGGTGAAGTACGTGGTGAACTCGCACTGGCACTGGGACCACTGGTACGGCTCCGAGGTCTATCGAAGAGCCTTTCCAGAGGTCCGGGTGATCACTCACGAGAAGACGCGCGAACTCATGATGGGTCCGGCGCTCGCGTTCAACCAGCCCGGGCTCGACCAGCAGCTTCCCGGCTATCTCGATGACCTGGGGAAGCGCGTGGCCGCCGCGGAGGCGGCGACGCCTCCGCCCGCGAACCTGGCGCGAATGAAGGCCGCCCTCGCCATGGGCCGCTTCTTCCTCGATCAGAAGCGCGGCGTCCATCACACCTTCGCGGACCTGACGTTCTCCGACCGGCTCACTCTCCACCTGGGTGAACGTGAGATCCAGGTCCTGAACTACGGCCGCGCGGTGACCCCCGGGGACGCATTCCTCTATCTGCCGAAGGAAAAGATCGTGGTCACGGGCGATCTCCTCGTGAACCCCGTGTCCTTCGCGCTCGGCGTGTATCCGACCGGCTGGCTTCAAACCCTCGAGAAGATCGACCCGCTGGACGCGACGGTCTGGGTGGCCGGCCATGGCGAACCGCTTCGGGACAAGACGCTCCTGCGCGCCACCATGGACGTGTTCCGGGAGTTGCTGCGCCAGGGAAAGGAAGCGAAGGCGAAGGGGCTCGATCCGGACCAGGCGAAGGAGATCATCCTGCCTTCGCTGAAGGAATTGCGGACCCGCATCACGAAGGACGACCCTCGTCAGAACGAGCTCTTCGCGGTGTACCTCGTCGACTGGTACCTGCATCGCGTGTACGACGAACTCGCGGGTCCGCTCTCCGACGCGATCACGCCGCCGCCGCCGCGCTGACCGGAGCTCGCACGCCGAGCGGTCCAAAGCACCGCTAAGCTTCCCTTCCATTCCCGGAAGGAACCCCCATGACCCGATTGAGCCTGGCCCTGCTCGCCTTCACCGCCCTCGCCGCTCCGGCGCAAGCCGCCGGCCCGTGCACCACCGCCGCTCCCGAGTGCGCCGAGTGGGTGACTCTGGGCGGGGGACCGCAGCGTTCTCTCGTCTATCGCACTTATCCGCTCGACGCGAGGAACGAAGCGATCACGCGCGTCTTCATCCTGATCCACGGGGCCGGGCGCGACGCCGACAACTACTTCCGCTCCGCCACCGCCGCCACCTTCCTCGGAGGCGCCCTCGAGAACACGCTCGTCATATCGCCGCGCATGGCCAGCAACGACGGTTCGGGCTGCAAGGACGTGCTCGGGGAGAACGAGATCAGCTGGCACTGCAATACCTGGCGCTCGGGCGGACCGTCGCTCACGAACCCCGCGGTGACGTCGTTCGACTTCATCGACGAGATCCTGCGCAAGGTCGCCCGGAAGACGGTGTTTCCGAACCTCAAGGCGATCGTGGTGGCCGGACATTCCGCGGGCGGGCAGGTGGTGAATCGTTACGAGATGACGAACCAGGTCCATGACCGCCTCGGCGTGCCCGTGACCTACGTGGTCTCGAATCCTTCGAGCTACGCCTATCCCGATGACGCCCGGCCTTCCGCCGCGGCCTGGAGCCTGACCGCGAACGCTCCCGGCTACATTCCCCAGATCTCCGCGGACGCCACCGCCTTCCGCCCGTTCGGCGACGCCCGCAGCTGCACGACCTGGGACCAGTGGCCCTTCGGCCTCAACGATCGAAGCGGCTATTCGGCGAAGCAGACCGACGTTCAGATCAGGAAACAGCTGTCGTCGCGTCCGACCACGTATCTGCTCGGCGAACTCGACATCCTTCCCCTCGCGGGATTCGATGGTTCCTGCCCGGCCATGGCCCAGGGGCCCACGCGACTCGCCCGCGGTCAGGCCTTCGCGAAACATGTGAACGAGGCCTTCGCCGCGAAACACACGGTGGTCATCGTCCCGCTCTGCGGGCACAACCCGCGCTGCATGTTCACCTCGGAGGCCGCGCTGCCCCTGATCTTCCCGAGATAGCCGCGCTGCGGCCCGCGAACTAGGGCTCGCGCAGTTTCGCGGCCGCGCGCTGGGCGCGATCGTTCCCGGGCTCGATAGCGAGAGCTCGCTCGACCGCCGCCAGGGCTTCGGTCTTCCGTCCAAGCGCAAGCAGCGCTTCCGACATCAGGACGTGGCCCGTGACCGATCGAGGGTTGAGCTCGAGGTGAAGGTCGAGGACCGCCTTCGCTTCGCGCGCGCGACCGTTCTTCAAAAGGTCGAACTCCGCGTAGTGCCACAGGGAGTCCGGGTCGCTTCGCTTCATCACCTCGGGCCCGCCGGAGCGAAGCGCCTTCATCGCGTCCTCGGGTGAGAGGTCGGTGAAAAGATGGTGCACCCAGGCCTCGGCCCCGTACTTTGGCCCGGGCCCGTGGCCCTCGAGAATGGCCAGGAGGTCCGCCTCGAGTGACAGGGCGGGCGTTTCCACGATGCGTCCGATCTCCTGTCCGTCGCGAACGACCACGAGGGTCGGCGTTCGGTGGACGTATCGCCTGGCCTCGGGATGGCCCGGAGACTGTTTGAATTCCATCGCCCGGTCGGAGAGTGCGATGAGGCGCAGGCGGGGGTCGTCGAAGCCGGCGAGGTCGAGCAGGCGCGCGAGTCTGGGAATCTGACGCCGCGAATCGCCGCACCAGGTTCCAAAGTAGGCCTCGATCGAGACTCCGGCAAGGACCGGGCGCAGCTTGTCGACGGTGGCGGTGTCGGGCTGGTAGCGCGCGTACGCCCCCTCGAACCACTCCGCGTAGGGACCCGTCTTGAGGTCCGCCCTGGTCACGTTCCCCACCAGGATCGCTCGCTCTTCCGCCCTGGCCATGCCCGCGCCCAGCAACGACAGGCCCAGCACCGTCCAGGTAACGCCGTTCATTTCACAAGTCTACGGGGGGCTCGCCCTCGGCCGGGATCGGAGCGAGAATGCGCCCATGAACGAGCAGCAGAAGGCCGTGCTCGATTGCCTGCAGGCCCTGGGCATCGCCTTCGAACGACATGAACACCCGCCGGTGGCCACCGTGGCCGAGGCCGAGGTTCACTGGGTCGGCATCGATGCCACCCACTGCAAGAACCTGTTTCTCCGCAACCAGAAGGGGGATCGCCACTACCTGGTGGTTCTCCCGCACGGCAAGCGCGCGGACCTGCGCCAGGTCGCCGATCAGATCGGAGACGGCAAGCTGAGCTTCGGCTCGCCCGAGCGCCTGATGAAGTATCTCGGCCTCACCCCCGGCTCGGTGTCGCCCTTCGGACTGCTCAACGACCCCGACCGGCAGGTGAGGGTGTTTCTGGACCGCGACCTCGAGACAGCGGAGCGCCTCACCTTCCATCCGAACGACAACACCGCCACCCTGGCTCTCTCCGGCGAGGGCTTCCGGCGATTTCTCGAGCACGTGGGCCATACCGTGCGCTTCATCGCCATCTGAGCCATTCGGCTCATCGCCTCGCCTCGCCGTTTCGTGTCCAACTGCATAGAATTCACGATGCAGTGAGGCATGGGCGATGAGACCTTCTGAACCGATCCGGTTGTGCGAAGCCGGCGAGCGTAGCGATGTGCTGGCCCTTCTGGCCGCGTGCGGACTGCCCACCGAAGGCCTCGCCGATCACTGGGGCGCCACCTGGGTGGCGGTGGATCCTTCCGGCCCCGGCGGAATCCTCGGCTCCGTCGCTCTCGAGTTCTACGGCCGCGCGGCGTTGCTGCGCTCGCTCGCCACCCGGGAGGATCAGCGCTCCAGAGGACTGGGCCAGGCGCTCTTCGAGTTCGCCATGGCTCGCGCTCAGGATCGGGGGGTGGAGGCCGTGGCGCTTCTCACCACCACCGCCGAGACCTTCTTCGCCCGGCGGGGATTCGAGACGGTTTCCCGCGACGCCCTGCCCGAATCCCTCAAGGCTTCGGCGGAGTTCCGCGGCGCCTGCCCGGCGAGCGCCGCCGCGATGATCCATCGCTCCCGTAAACTCGATTCCGCGGCCCGTCCTTCGTCCTGAAACCATGCCCTGCCACCTCTACTCGATACGCGACGCGCCCAAGCACGAGTCCTTCCGGGCTCAACTCCGGGAATTCGGGATGGAAATCGTGCGCTGGGAGGCGCCGATCTCGGGCGAACCGGTGGGGGGGAAGATCCTGCCCGACTTCCTCGTCTACACCGCGCACGACCAGATCATGTTCGCGATGTGCTCCACTCCCCAGACCGAGGCCGCGGCCATCGACAGTCGCGTCCGGGAGGACCGCATCGTCATCCGGTCCGGCCTCATCACCCGCGGGGACCGGACCTGGCAGGTCGGGCGCGAGCGAGTCGAGCTCAAGGGAATGGACGTGACCCTCGTCTATCAGGAGAAGGGGAAGATCATGCGCGGCAGCGGCACCGCCCCGGAGAGGTCCATCTCGCTCATGATCAAGCCGTCCGTCCTTCGCGCGAGGCTCGGCGACCGGATCGCTCAGTTCCCGCAGCCGGTGCGCGACGTCATCATGGGGAAGCGGCCCTTCCATCGGGAAAGCCGCGTGTCCGGGCGCTTGATGTCGGTCATGTCGAGCCTCGACGATCTCCTGAGGCTCTCGCCCACCTTTCTCGACATCCACGCCGAGGCCACCTCCGTCGCGTTTCTCGCGGCGGCGCTCGATACCCTCGCCGCGTCCGCCCCTCGCGTGGCCGGGCCCACCCCGGCGGAGGCCGCGAGGCTCGAGAACGTGCGCAGCCTGATCGAGGAGAACCCGGCTCGCCACTATGACGTCGAGGAACTCGGTCGGATGGCGGCCATGAATCGCACCAAGCTGAGGGCCGCGTTCAAGCTCGTTTACGGCATGACTCTCTCCGATTACCAGACGGCGTCGCGGATGCGCCTGGCCGAGAGGCGGCTCTGCAGCACCGACCTTTCGCTCGAGTCGGTCGCCCACGAGGTCGGCTACGCAAACGCGGCCAGCTTCGTCGTAGCCTACAAGGCCTTCTTCGGTTCCACGCCCGGTCGCGCCCGCAAGCGCTGAATCCGACCCGCTCCGGCGGTTTGGGTGACTGGAGGCGGTTCGCACAAAGAGTCATTTAAGTGTTGATAAGGTTGTCTTTATCTATAATCTGCTTCTTATACAGTAAGATTTCTTGACAAGATAGAATAAATATCTATACAATCATGCGGTCGAAAATCGTCGAGGAGGATTTGCCATGAGACAGGATCAGTTCACCGTGCGCGCCCAGGAAGTGATTGCCGCTGCGCAGTCGCTGGCCGAGGGCGCCGACCATGCCGAAGTCACGCCCGAGCACTTCCTGAAAGCGGCCCTCGATCAGCAGGGCGGTGTCGTCTCGTCGGCTCTCGAGCGTCTCGGCGTCGACACTCAGCAACTCTCCACCGACGTGGATCGACTCCTCGAAGGCCTCCCCCGCCAGACCGGAGGCAAGACGGTGATGTCGTCGCGCGTCGACGCGCTGCTCAAGGCCGCGGTCAAGGAAGCGGGAAAGCTCAAGGACCAGTACGTCTCCACCGAGCACCTCATCCTCGCGCTCAGCGCCCTCGACACCCGTGGCTCCGAACTCCTCAAGCGCCGCGGAGTCACCCGCGAAAAGCTCGCGGCCGTGCTCCAGCAGATCCGCGGCAACGAGAAGGCGAACGACCCGCACGCCGAGGACCGCTACGAGGCGCTCGCGAAGTACTCGCGCGATCTCACCGACGCCGCGCTCAAGGGAAAGCTCGACCCCGTCATCGGCCGTTCCGATGAAGTCCGCCGCGTGGTGCAGGTCCTCTCCCGCCGGACCAAGAACAATCCCGTCCTCATCGGCGAGCCCGGCGTCGGCAAGACCGCCATCGTCGAGGGTCTCGCTCAGCGCATCATCGCGGGCGATGTGCCCGAGTCTCTGCGCGGCCGCAAGGTCGTGGCGCTCGACATGGGAGCGCTGGTGGCCGGCGCGAAATATCGCGGCGAGTTCGAAGACCGCCTCAAGGCCGTTCTCAAGGCGGTCACCGAATCCGAGGGTCAGGTCATCCTCTTCATCGACGAGTTGCACACCGTGGTCGGAGCCGGCGCGGCCGAGGGATCGATGGACGCCTCCAACATGCTGAAGCCGGCGCTGGCTCGCGGGGAGCTCCGCTGCATCGGCGCCACCACGCTCAACGAGTACCAGAAGCACATCGAGAAGGACGCGGCCCTGGCCCGTCGTTTCCAGCCGGTGTACGCGGGCGAGCCCTCGGTCGAGGAGACCATCGGCATCCTCCGCGGCCTCAAGGAACGCTACGAGGTCCACCACGGCGTGCGCATCCAGGACGGCGCGATCGTGGCCGCGGCGACCCTGTCCAACCGCTACATCTCCGATCGATTCCTGCCCGACAAGGCCATCGACCTCATGGACGAGGCGGCGTCCCGGCTGCGCATCGAGATCGACTCGATGCCCACGGAGATCGACGAAATCGAGCGGGCCATCGTCCAGCTCGAGATCGAGCGCCAGGCCCTCACCAAGGAGCACGACAAGGCTTCGAAGGAGCGGCTGCAGAAGGTCGAGCGCGAGATCGCCGATCTTCGCGAGAAGACCGCGGGCATGAAGGTTCACTGGCAGCAGGAGAAGGAGAACATTTCGAAGATCCGCGAGATGAAGGAGCGCATGGAGCGGACCCGCTTCGAGGCGGAGCGCGCCACCAAGGAGGGGAACCTCGCGAAGGCCGCCGAGCTCCAGTACGGCACCATCCCCGCGCTCGAGAAGGAAATCAAGGACGCCCGCGCGGTTCTGTCCCGTCTCCAGTCCAAGCAGCGCATGCTGAAGGAGGAAGTGGAAGCGGAGGACGTGGCCGAGGTGGTCGCGAAGTGGACGGGCATTCCCGTCACCCGCATGCTCGAGGGCGATGTCGATCGCCTCGTGAGGATGGAAGAGCGTCTGCGCGAGCGCGTGGTCGGCCAGGAGGAGGCGCTGCTCCTCGTGTCGAACGCGGTCCGTCGTTCCCGCGCCGGTCTGTCCGATCCCAAGCGTCCGATCGGTTCCTTCCTCTTCATGGGTCCGACCGGTGTCGGCAAGACCGAGCTCGCCCGCTCGCTCGCGCGGCTCGGGCACGACCTCGTGCTCGTCGCCCGGCGGGCCGATCGCCTCGAGGAGCTCGCCGAGGAGCTTCGCGGCGACACCGGCCGCGACGTGCTCGTGCACGCCGCCGACCTGACCGACGAGGCGGCACGCGAGGGCCTGCTCGGGTTCGTCGCCGGCGCGGGCCGCACCATCTCCGGCCTGTGCAACAACGCGGGCTACGGCATCGCCGGGCTCGCCTGGGAGCGTGACCTCGCGCAGAGCCGCGACATGATCGAGCTGAACGTCGTGGCGCTCCACGACCTGACGCTGCTCGTCGTGC
>JBGATM010000021.1:0-81177 GCA_044229175.1 Vicinamibacteria bacterium
GTTCAACTCACTTGGGCCAGATGGTCCGCGGCGGCCACCACATCCTCCACCTGGATGGAAGAGAGTTTCCCCCGATGGGCGGGCACGACGTGAACGCGAGGCCCGTCCGGGCGCCACACCGGAGCGCGGGTCGGGCCGAAGAGAACGAGGGTGGGCGCGCCCGTGGCTCCCGCGAGATGGGAGACGCCGGAGTCGTTGCCGATGAACACTCTCGACTGGGCCAGGGTGGCGGCCAGGGCCCGAAGCGACGGCTGATCGATCACGCGATCGGGCGGGATCTCCGGGGGAAGGTCGGGCTCGGCGGGGCCGCGGACCCAGGCCACGCGATGACCGAGCGCTTCGAGCCGTCGGCCGAGTTCGGCGAAGCGCTCCATCGGCCAGTTCTTGCTTCGCGAACCGCTGCCCGGGTGAATGAGGGTGGCGCCCGACGTCATCGCGTCCCCGACGGTGGTCTCGAGCAAGGGGAGTGCGCCCGTGAAGGGGAGGCAGACCGCGCGCGCCGCGTCCGCCCATTGCTGGGCGATGGACTCGTCGTCGCGCTCCGGGTCCGGCGACAACCGGATCACCTTCGCCGCGGCCAGGCGCGCCGACTTGTCGAGGTCGTGGGATTTCGAGATGAGAACGGCGAGATCGAACACCGTCTCGGCCGGCCACGACCCGGCGAACGCACCGGCGAAGCGCGGGCTTTCGGAGTCCAGGATCGCATCGACCCAGGGATCGGCGAGCAGGAGCGACGCGTGCCGCCCCGGGGCCAGGAGCGTCGAGCGGTACCCCGCGAGCGAGAGCGAATAGGAGAGCCGCCGGGTGAGGAGCACGTCGCCCAAAGCCCCGATTCGAATCACCAGCGCCCGCCGCCCGGTTTGGTCGAGGGCATCGGGGGTTTCAGCGGATCGATCAGAAGCGGACTTCAACTTCACGATCTTATGTGGGCGAGGAAATGGGGCTTGATGCCAGCCTCACCATCGTGAATCAAATGAACTAAAGGCCAGGGGTCCGAGTGCGAGAGAATGCGGGCTCCATGATTGCCAAGACCCGCCTCTTCACCCCCGGCCCCACTCCTTTGTCCCCGGTCGTCCTTCAGGCGATGGGGAAGAACATTCCTCATCACCGCACCGACGAGTTCCGCGCCATCTTCAAGGGCGCGCGCGAAGGACTCCAGCGCTTCTTCAAGACCTCGCAGGACGTGCTCATTCTCTCCTGCTCGGGCAGCGGCGGCATGGAAGCGGCGCTCGTGAACACCCTGTCCACCGGCGACACCATGCTGGCCCTCGTGGCCGGCAACTTCGGGGAGCGCTGGGCGAACATCGGCAAGGCGCACGGCATGGACGTCCAGATCCTCGAGGCCGAGTGGGGCACCGCGGTGAAGCCCGAGGCCGTGAAGAAAGCCCTCGACGCCAATCCGAAGATCCGCGGCGTGTTCGTGCAGCACAACGAGTCGTCCACCGGCGTGAAGCACGACATCCAGGCCATGGCCTCGGTGGTGAAGGACCGCGCGGACGTCATCCTCGTGGTCGATGCCATCTCGGGCATGGGCGCGATGCCGCTCCACACCGAGGAATGGGGTGTCGACGTCGTGGTGGTGGGCTCGCAGAAGGCCCTCGCCCTGCCCCCGGGCATGGCGTTCGTCAGCGTCAACGAAAAGGCCTGGCAGCGGATCCAGACCACGAAATCGCCGAAGTTCTACTTCGACCTCCAGCGCGAGCGGAAGAATCAGGTCAACTTCGAATCCGCCTGGACGCCGCCCATCTCCCTGGTGGTGGCGCTCGATGCCGTGCTCAAGGACCTCGAAGCCGCGGGCGGCGTCGATGCCCTGGTGAAGAACGCGGGCACGCTCGCGGCCATGACCCGCGGCGCCGCGCTCGCGCTCGGCCTTCCGCTTCTCGCTCCGGACGACTACGGCGATGCCCTCACCGCGCTCAAGGCTCCGGCCGGGATCGAGATCGGCAAGATCACCAAGATCCTCAAGGGCGAGTTCAAGAGTGAGGTGGCGGGCGGTCAGGGCAAGCTCAAGGGGCAGATCATGCGGGTGGCCCACCTTGGCTACTACGACGTGACCGACATTCTCGGCCTCATCGGAACGCTCGAGATCGCGCTCCACAAGGTCGGCCACAAGTTCACCCCGGGCGCCGGCGCCGCCGCCGCGAACGCCGAGTACCTCAAGCGAGCCTGAGCCCGAGGCGCAAGATGACCTACAAACTCCTCATCCTCGAAGGCATGACCGAGCGGGGCCAGGCCGTCCTCGACGCCGAGGGCTGGATCCTCGATTCGAAGAAGGCCATGCCGCCCGCCGAGCTCGCGAAGATCATCGGCGAGTACGACGCGGTCACCATCCGCAGCGGCACCAAGTTCACCGCGGAAGTCGTGGCCGCGGCGAAGAAGCTTCGCGTGATCGGACGGCCCGGCGTGGGCGTCGACAACGTGGACGTGGAGGCGGCGACCAAAGCGGGCATCTTCGTGATGAACTCGCCGGGCGGGAACCTGGTGTCCACCTGCGAGCTGACCATGGCGCTCATCCTCGCCACCTCACGCAACCTCGCCGCGGCCGACGCGTCGCTCAAGGCCGGCACCTGGGACCGCAAGGCTTTCGCGGGAGGCGCCGAGATCTCGGGCAAGCGCATCGGCATCGTGGGGTTCGGCCGCATCGGCCGCGAGGTGGCCGCGCGCTGCAAGGCGTTCGGGATGGAGGTCTGGGCGTTCGATCCCTTCGTTTCCGGGCAGGTAGCCGAGCGGGTGGGGGTGAAGGCCGTGACCTTCGACGAGATCCTCACCGGTTGCGACTACATCACTCTTCACACGGTGATGACCCCCGATACCCGGCACATGCTGGGCAAGGAAGCCTTCGCGAAGATCAAGCCCGGCGTCCGCATCATCAACGCGGCCCGCGGCGAACTGATCGACGAGGACGCTCTCTTCGCGGCTCTCGAGAGCGGCCGGGTCGCGGGTTGCGGCCTCGATGTCCACGCCAAGGAGCCGCCGGTCGACTGGAAGATCGCCAAGCACCCCAAAGTGGTGGCGACCCCGCACATCGGCGCGCAGACCGTCGAGGCCCAGGATCGCGTGGGCACGGACATCGCGTACCAGGTCCGCGACTTCCTGAAGGACGGGGTCATCCAGCAGGCGGTGAACTTCTTCCAACTCTCCGGCGAAGCCTACGACCAGATCAAGCCCGCGATCGACCTCGGCGAACGGCTCGGCTCGTTCCTCGCCCAGGTGGCGCCGGGCGACGTCCGCAAGGTGGAGGTCACCCTGTACGGCACGTTCAAGGACCTCCAGGCCCAGCCGATCCTTCAGGCCACGGTCGCGGGGGCCTTGAGGGTCGCCGACCCGGAGATCACCTTTGTGAACGCGATGTCACGCGCCGAGTCGCGCGGCGTGGAGGCGTCTCAGGCCGCGTCCTCGGCGACCATGCGCCACTCGAACCTGATGGGGGTCCGGATCACCACCTCGGAAACCGAGCTCGGGGCGGCGGGAACGCTGTTCGGTGAAGGCCAGCTGAGGCTCGTCGAGATCGACGGCATCCCCGTGGACGCCGTGCTCCACGGGCACATGCTCGCCATCGAGAACGACGACGCACCGGGAGTGGTCGGACGGATCGGCACCAAGCTCGGGGAAAACGGCGTCAACATCGCGCAGATGAACCTGGGCCGCAAGTCGGCGGGCGGGCGCGCGGTCATGCTCATCGAAGTCGACGCCGACGTGCCGCAAGGAGTCCTCGACGCCGTGCGTCGGATCGCGGGCGTGCGCAAGGCGAGAGCGATCAGGCTGAGCTGAAGGCCGCTCACTCGTAGCGCAGGGCGACCAGGGGATCCACCCGGGTGGCGCTGCGCGCGGGCACGTAGCAGGCAACGAGCGCGACCGCGATCAGGAGCCCGGAGACGACCCCCACGGTCAGGGGATCGTGGGGGCGGATCCCGTAGAGCAGGTTCGCGATCGATTGCGCCAGGGCCACCGCGGCCAGGACGCCTGCTCCGGCTCCGAGCAGAGCCGGCACCATCCCCTGCCACAGGACGAAGCGCCTCACGTCTCCGGCCTGCGCGCCCAGCGCCATCCGGATGCCGATCTCCTGGGTGCGCTGCGCGACCGAGTACGACATCACTCCGTAGATGCCGATCACAGCCAGCACCAGGGCGAGCGCGCCAAAGATGCTGAGGAGCGCGGCGCCCATACGGGAGGCCCAGAGCCCTTGAACGATCTGTTCCTGGATGGTCCCGGTGTTCCTTATCGGCATGTTCTTGTCGAGGGTCTGCACCTGGTCCCGCACCGCGGCGAGGCGAGCGGCCGGGTCGCCCTTGGTGCGCACCACCAGCGCCGCCGCCGGTGCGTACTCCTGCTGCAGGGGACGATAGATCATCGGTGTCGGATCCTCACCGACGTTGTTGATGACCGAATCCTTCGCGATTCCCACTACCTCGTACAGGGTCTCCGGATGGCCCACCACCGTGAAACGCTTCGCGACCGCGTCGTCGGTCGAGAAAAGCTGCCGGGCCGCGGTCTGGTTGATGATGGCGACGAGAGCTCCCTGCTCGTTGTCGAAGTCGTTGAAGTCCCTTCCCTTCACCAGGGGAATGCGCAGGGTGTCGAAGTACCCCGGGTTGATGTCGTTGTAGGCGATCAGCGCTCCCTTGAACGATGACCCCTCACCCTGGCCTTCCGGGAAGGTGGTGAGACCCACGCCGTTGCCGCCCGCCACGGGCACGACGGAGGCTACCGAAGCGCCCTCCACGTCTGCGAGAGCGCGCGCCTTTGCGATCGCGTCCTGATAGAACTGCCGGCCCTGCGCCTTCTCGTATTTCTGGCCCCCGGGGTTCAGTCCGATGAAGCCGACATGCTTCGAATCGAACCCGAGTTCCATCTCCTGCGCCGCCTGCATGCTTCGCAGGAACAGCCCCGACCCAATGAGCGCGATGGTGGCGAGCGCCACCTCGGCGGCCACGAGCAGCGAGCGCACGCGGTTCTGGCCGACCCCGGAGGCGCCCGACCGTCCCGCGGCCTTCAGCACCTCGGCGAGTTGCGCCTGCGAAACCCTGATGGCGGGCACCGCGCCGAAGGCGAGTCCGGTCAGGAGCGAGATCACCAGAGTGAAGGCGAGGACCCGGGGGTCGAAGCTCAGGTCGATCGACGCGTTGCCCAGGAAGGGTGGCCGGAACGACCACAAGGCGTTACGGGACCAGAAGGCCACCACGAGGCCCATAGCACCTCCGATCATCGACAGGGTCACGCTCTCGATCAGGAGCTGGCGGATCAGCCGCCCGCGGCTTGCGCCCATGGTGGCGCGAATGCTGATCTCCCGCTCCCGGCGCGCGGCCTGCGCGAGGAGCAGGTTCGCGAGGTTCACGCAGGCGATGAGCAGCACGAAACCGACCACCACCATCAGCAGGCCGCCGGCCATGACGAACTGCGCGCGCTGGTTGATCCCGAGCGCGGCGTCGGTTTCCTTCGCCAGCACCATGGTCCGGCCGCGGTTCGCATCCGGGTAGGTCTTCTCGAGCGCCATGGCGATGGTCGTGGCGGCGGCCTGCGCCTGGGCGATGTCGACTCCCGGCTTCAGCCGTCCCACGATGTTCAGCCAGCGGAATCGGCGGCTCGTCATGAGTTCCTTGATCTGGCCGTTGAGGATCTGATCCCTCATGCCCAGCGGGATCCAGATCCGGTCCGGTCCGGCCAGCGAGAACGTGCCCTTGAACCCCTCCGGCGCGATACCGATGACCGTGAAGGGCAGGCCGTTGAGGGTGAGGGTGCGGCCCACCAGGGCGGGATCGGAATTGAAGCGCGTCTTCCACAGGCTGTGGCTAACCACCGCCACGGTGGACGCGCTCTTGAGGTCCTCATCGGGCGTGAACGTTCGGCCCAGGACGGGCTTCACGCCCAGCACGTCGAAGTAGTTGGCCGTGGTCATCATCCCCGGGACGCCCACGGTTTCGCCGTCGTGAGTCCATTGGAGCCCGGTGCCGAAGTAGGCGGCGAGGCCCGAGAACACCGTGCTCTGGTCCCGGTAGTCCTCGAAGTTCTGGATCGAGCTGGGGGTGAGCGTGAAGTTGCCGGTCTGGACCGTGCGCGTGTCCTTCGTGAACAGTTCGACCACGCGCGAGGGCTCCTCGATGGCGAGCGGGTGCAGAAACACCGCGTTGATCACCGTGAAGATCGCGGTGTTGGCGCCGATCCCGAGAGCCAGCGAGAGGACAGCCACGGTGGTGAAACCCGGCGCCTTGGTGAGGCGTCGCAGGCCGTACTTGAAATCCTGAATCCACTTGTCCATGTTGTCTCCCTCGACCTTCCAGGTTTGGACGCGTCAGGCGCTCAGAAGGTTCGAACGAATCGTTGGATCGCCGCGAATCGCGGGGCGTGCGCCAGTCCGGGCAATCTACGCCAGGGTTCAGGGCCGCGGCAATCATTTCCTGGGAAGGCTCGTGTCCTTGTTCAGTTTCTTGTATGTCGCCTGCTGCGCCTTTAACCTCCGCTCGAGAAGACGCGAGGCGCGCGCACGGGATACATCCGCTAACATCCCGGGGGTTGAAAACGACCCTCCCTGGGCGCTGGTGCCGCGTGCTTGCCGTCAACGCGGTCCTGCTCCTGGTGTTGCTCATCACAGCCGAGGGCCTTACCCGGGTGATCGGCCCTCGCTTCCGCGCTCTCCCGCTCCCCCGAACCGACTCCGCGATGCTGATGTACGACAGCATTCTGGGATGGCGCTTGCGACCGGGAAGCGCCGGCTCGATGAATCACGGTGGGCCCGACCGCGGCGAGGTGCGCATCAACCGTCTTGGATTGCGCGGACCTGAACCGGGCCTCGGGCGTCCCCCGGGGGTGCGGCGAGTGGTCGTGCTCGGCGATTCTTTCGCGTTCGGACTCGGCGTTGACGAGCCGCACACGTTCGGCGCGCAGCTGGCCAACCTCCTGTCACGAACCGCGCCCACCGAGGTGCTGAACCTGGGTGTGATCGGCTATGCGACCGACCAGGAGCTGTTGCTTTTCGAGGAGCTTGGTCCGCGCCTGAGACCCGACCTCGTGGTTCTCGTGATGTGCGACAACGATTTCCAACATAACACGCAGGATTTTGTCTATGACGCCTACTACAAACCCTTCTTCGAGGGATCGCCCCTGACCCTCGAGGGTACGCCCGTGCCCCGCCTCAACCGCGCCCAGGCCGCCCGCCTGTGGCTCGGGCGGCACTCGAACCTCTGGAACGCGTTTCGGACCGGTCAGGCCTCCGACCCTCGCCTCGCGTCCCTCCTTGACTCCTTCCAGGTCGCGGTTCCACGGACGACGACCGAGGAGCCCGTCGACCTGACGTTCCGGCTGCTCGAGCGGTTGCGCGCGCGCGCGTACGACGAGAAGGCCGAGCTCGTGATCTTCAATACCGGCCATCGCGGCGAGCGCGTTCGTTTCTACCAGGCGCTCCGCCCCCGCCTCGATGCCGGGGGATTCCTCCACTTCTCGTTCGAGGGTGCGCTGCAACAGGCTCGAACCGAGCAACCGGCGCGCTACTGGGACTTCGGTTCGGACTTCCACTGGAACGTCGCCGCCAACCGCCTGGCCGCCGAAGTGACCCACTTCTACATCGCTCGCTGGGGCCTGATCGGAGAGACGCCATCGAAATGAACCTTCCCCAATAGCTCATTTGCACTAGCGCCCTTCGCTCCCTTCGCTCGGCTAAAATTGTCTTCCTGCACGAATCGCCCACACGAGGCTCCGGCCCCATTCTCGCGGCCGCCCACATCCAAGGAAGAAAAGCACCCATGTCGACCGGCTCCAAGATCACCATCGCAAACGGCGTCCTGAAGGTTCCCGACGATCCCATCATTCCCTTCGTCGAAGGCGATGGCACGGGCCGCGACATCTGGCGCGCCTCGGTACGCGTGTTCGACGCCGCGGTGGCGAAGTGCTACGGCGGGAAGCGGAAGATCCACTGGCACGAGGTCCTGGCCGGCGAGAAGGCCTTCAACGCCACCAAGGAGTGGATGCCCGCCCAGACCCTGACCGACTTCCGTCAGTACCTCGTCGGCATCAAGGGACCGCTCACCACCCCCATCGGCGGGGGCATCCGGTCCCTCAACGTGGCCCTTCGTCAGGAACTCGACCTCTACACCTGCCTGCGCCCGGTGCGCTACTTCAAGGGCGTTCCCACCCCGGTGAAGAAGCCCCAGGATGTCGACATGGTGATCTTCCGCGAGAACACCGAGGACATCTACGCGGGCATCGAGTGGGCCGAGGGGACGCCCGAAGGCAAGAAGGTCATCGCCTGGCTCCAGACCGAGATGAAGGTCAAGAAGATCCGCTTCCCCGAAACCTCCGGCGTCGGCATCAAGGTCATCTCCCGCGAGGGCACCGAGCGCCTCATGCGCGCCGCCATCAAGTACGCGATCCAGTTCAAGCGGAAGAGCGTCAACATCGTCCACAAGGGCAACATCATGAAGTTCACGGAAGGCGCCTTCCGTGACTGGGCCTATGGCCTCGCGACCAAGGAATTCCGTTCCCAGGTCGTGACCGAGCGCGAAAGCTGGGTTCTGGGCAACGTCGAGAAGAACCCGAAGCTCACCCCGGCCGAGAACGCGAAGATGATCGACCCCGGCTACGACATGATGACCCCGGCCCAGCAGGGCGAACTCGTGGCCGAGGTCAATACCGCCCTCGCCCTCGTTCCCACCCACGGCAACGGCCAGTGGAAGTCGAAGATCCTCATCAAGGACTCGATCGCCGACATCACCCTGCAGCAGGTTCTCACCCGCCCGAAGGAGTTCGACGTCATCGCCACCCCGAACCTGAACGGCGACTATCTCTCCGACGCCCTCGCGGCGCAGGTGGGCGGCATCGGCATCGCGCCGGGCGGGAACATCAACTACGAGACCGGTCATGCCATCTTCGAGGCCACGCATGGCACCGCCCCGAAGTATGCCGATCTCGACAAGGTGAACCCGGGCTCGGTCATCCTCTCGGGCTGCATGATGCTTCGCTACCTGGGATGGGTGGAAGCGGCGGACGCCATCGAAGCCGGCATCGAGAAGTCCATCGAGCAGAAGCGGGTCACCTACGACTTCGCGCGCATGATGGAGAACCCGACCGAGGTGAAGTGCTCCGGCTTCGCCGACGCGATCATAAGCAACCTCTAACGTCGTTTCATCTACTCCAAAGGTCACGACCATGAAGAATCCCGTTCGCGTCGCCGTTACCGGGGCTGCCGGCCAGATCGGCTACAGCATCCTCTTCCGTATCGCCGCCGGCGAGATGCTGGGCAAGGATCAGCCGGTGATCCTGCAACTCCTCGAAGTCACGCCCGCCCTGAATGCGCTCAAAGGAGTCGCGATGGAGCTCGACGACTGCGCGTATCCGCTTCTCGCGGGCATCGTGCAGACCGACGATCCGAACGTCGCTTTCAAGGACGCGGACATCGCCATGCTCGTGGGCGCGCGCCCGCGGAGCAAGGGCATGGAACGGGGCGAGCTTCTCTCCGCCAACGCCGCGATCTTCACGGTTCAGGGCAAGGCCCTCGACGCGGTGGCTAAGCGGTCGGTGAAGGTGCTGGTGGTCGGCAATCCCGCGAACACCAACGCCTACATTGCCATGAAGTCGGCGCCGGGGCTTTCGCCTTCCTGCTTCACCGCCATGCTTCGACTGGATCACAACCGCGCGCTCTCGCAGATCGCGGCCAAGACCGGGAAACCCGTGGCCTCCATCAAGCGGATGGTGGTGTGGGGCAACCACTCGGCCACCCAGTATCCCGACTATCGCTTCGCCACCATCGACGGTTCGTCGGTGAAGGACATGATCGGGGACGAGGGATGGAACAAGGACACCTTCATCCCCACCGTGGCCAAGCGGGGCGCGGCGATCATCGAGGCCCGCGGCCTGTCGTCGGCGGCCTCGGCCGCAAACGCGGCCATCGCCCACGTGCACGACTGGGTCCTTGGCAGCAACGGCGAGTGGGTGACCATGGGCGTCCCCTCGGACGGCAGCTACGAGATCCCGCCCGGCACGGTCTACGGCTTCCCCTGCACCACGAAGGACGGGAAGATCACCATCGTCACCGGCCTCGACATCGACGCGTTCTCACGCGAGCGGATGACGGTGACGCTCAAGGAACTCAACGAAGAGGCCGAGGGCGTCAAGCACCTGCTGGGTTAGGAAGAGCGTGGGGGCGGCACGCGGCGTCTATTTTCCTAATCTCAACGGACTGCGTTTCGTGGCCGCGCTCGCGGTCATCGTGCATCACTCCGAGCAACTGAAGGCCATGTTCGGCCTGCCCAGCGTCTGGGGCCGTTCGCCCGTGGTGTTCATGTTGGGGCAGCTCGGTGTCATCTTGTTCTTCGTGCTCAGCGGATTTCTCATTACCTATCTGCTGCTCGAGGAGGAGCGGCGCGGAGTGATCCAGGTCGGTCGGTTCTACCTGCGGCGCGCCCTGCGCATCTGGCCGCTCTATTACCTGATCGTCGGGCTCAGCCTGTTCGTTCTGCCCCGGGTTCCCTTCTTTACCTGGCCGGGCTACGGCATCGAGGTCGTGCAGTCCGATCTGGCGATCAAGACCGCCCTGTACGCCACTCTCTTCGCGAACGTCGTCCTGGCGAATCTCGGCGTCGTGCCTTACGCCTCCCAGACCTGGTCGATCGGGACGGAAGAACAGTTCTATCTGATCTGGCCCCTGCTGATGAAGCACGTTCGCAACAAGCTGGGCCTGATGCTGGGGGTCATCGTGGTGTATCTCCTCGGCTCGCTTCTGCTGTCGCCCGCGTCGATCGGCGTCGGGCCGTGGCAATCCTGGGTGGGCGCCTTCTATGACACCTTCAACATCGATTGCATGGCGATCGGGGGCCTGGCCGCGGTGATCCTGCATCGAAACCTCCGGCCCCTGGCCTTCCTCTTCGATCCGAAAACCTTCTACGCGACGCTCGCTCTGACCGTGACCCTGGTGGCCACCGGCTGGTCCATCCCGCAACTGAGCTTCGAGGCCTATTCCGTCCTGTTCGCGGTGCTGGTGGTGAATCTCGCGGCGAATCCCCGCATCGGCTGGTCGCTGGAGTTCGCCCCGATCCACTACCTCGGCAAGATCTCGTACGGCCTCTACATGCTCCATCCCCTGGCCATCGTGATCGCGATTCGCATGCTCACGTGGATGGGCGCCGGCTCGAACCTCGCCTTCTATCCGCTGTGCCTCGCGATCGCCATCGGCCTGGCCGCCGCGTCCTACCGCTTTCTCGAATCGCCTTTTCTGCGGCGGAAGGATCGATACGCGAACATCGTCAGCGGAGAGCGGGCGCGCGACGCGAATCTCCAGACGAGTTGAGCGGAACCGGATTCCGGCCCTCGACAATCTGTCGGCCCGCGGTTCGGGCACAGGAAATGGCAGGCCGGAGGGTCTCAAAGACCCTCGTGAACGGCTAGAAGGGCCTTGAGCCTCGAGCGGGGACCGGAGGGCCGACCGCGTAGACGCGGCCCTCGCCCTCCACGCGGAGCAGTCGGATGCGTTGGCCGAAGGCCGTGATGTCCCGCTCCTTCTCCGCCCAACGGTCGGGCTGATACATGTCGGTATGGACGACGATGTAGTTCACGCCCATGCGCTCCAGCTCCGCGAGCCCCGACTCGGTTGGGAACTCGTGGAGTTCGGCGTAGAGCTTCAGGTGAAGCGGCGGCACGAGGCTCGAATATCCGTTCACCATCGGCTGCCAGTGGGCGGCGCCATGGATCATGTATTCGGAGTGGAAGCGGGCCTGGCGCACGGAATTATCAGGAAGTGGAATCGGGAGTTCGACGACCCGGAATGGCTTCGCCTGGGTGGCGAGCCAGGCGTCAACGGAAGGCGCCACGATGGGATCATGAGGCGAGTCCCAGGCGACCGGCATGCATTCGAAGGCGGCGACCGCGACGAGAGTCCATGCGACCGCCGGCCGCCGAACGCGATCGAGACCGAGGGCGGCCAGGGCGGAGAGCGCGGTCAGCGACAGCAGGAAGATGCGGGAGGGAACGCGGATCAGGTCGAAGCCCGGGATCAGCGCGTAGGCGAGCCGGTAGAGCCCGAAAGACGGCCCGAGAGAAAGCCAGAGCGTGATTCCGAAGAGCGCCGCCATGGAGGTAGCGGCCAGAGTGCGGGCTTCGCGCTCCCGAATCAGACCCAGGCCACCGAAGGCCGCGAGGCCGAGGAAGACGAAACCCGGGAAGAGCGCGGCGTTCGCCGAATCGATGCTTGGCCGGAGTGAGTCGAGGCTCGAGGTAAGGGCGGTCTGAGTGCGCGTGGGTGCTTGCAGCCAAGAGCCGAGGGACGGAGCGTAGCCCTCCGCGTCCTCGATGACTCGGGTGAGGCCGACCCGTCCTCGCACCTGATAGAAGGGAATGACGAACGGGACGTTCACGAGCAGGAGCAGGAGACCTGCGAAACCGCAATCGCGGATCGCCTGCGCCGGTCGCAGCGTCCGGGACACCACCGCGCCGCCGAAGAGGAGCGCCAGGGCGAGAGCGAGGAACAGGCCCCCGTGGCCGCTGGTCAGCGCCTGCAGGGTGAAGAGGGCGAGGGTGATGAGGAGATCGCGACGCTTCCCCTCGCGCAGATAGCGGAGGGCGAAGGCGAGGGACCACGGCACCAGGTGAAGGGTTGCGAGGTGCGCCTGGGTGAGTCGGGCGAGTCGCGGGCCGGAGAAGCCGCCGACGATGCCCGCGAGCAGGGCGCCGCGCGGGGACGCGCCGCATTCCCGCGCCAGCCGGTCACACCCCAGGGCTCCGAGGAAGGTCGCGAGGAGCAGGACGAAGTTCAGGATGAGATCGAGATTCTCGGTGACCAGCGAGAGGGGCAAGGCGAGCAGCGCCGCGCCGATCAGGTGTTCCGAGTAGGCGAGGGTCTGTCTCTCGGGGAAGAAGATGTTCGCGTCGAAGATGTGAAGGGGGTCGGTCTTCAGGGCATGCAGATCCCAGCCGAGCGTCCACAGATAGAGGCGCGTATCGGGCCCGGGCGCGAAGGTGCGCGCTCCCGGATCGAGACTGACCGGCGCGGTGAAGGCGAGGAGCAGCAGCGCGTAGACCGCGGCCCGGCTCACCCCGCGAAGACTAGTCGCCGGAGGCCGCTCGCTCCGGTCGCTTTCCAAGGCTCGCTTTCAAGAAGTCGCGGTTCATGAGCGCGATGTTCTCGAGCGAGATGCCCTTCGGACACGCGGCCTCGCACTCGCCGTGGTTGGTGCAGCCGCCGAAGTCAAGGGCGTCCATGGCCGCTACCATCTTGAGCACGCGGTCCATCCGCTCGGGCTGGCCCTGGGGGAGAAGCGCCAGATGCGCGATCTTGGCCGAGGTGAAGAGCATCGCCGAGGCGTTCGGGCAGGCGGCCACGCAGGCGCCGCAGCCGATGCAGGCGGCCGCGTCGAAAGCGCGGTCGGCGTTCTGCTTGGGAATGGGAATGGCGTTGCCGTCAGGCGCGTTGCCGGTGGAGACGGAAACGTAGCCGCCGGCCTGGATGATGCGATCGAGAGCGGAACGATCCACCGCGAGATCCTTGACCACCGGGAAGGCCTTGGCGCGCCAGGGCTCGATGGTGATCTCGTCGCCATCGTTGAACTGGCGCATGTGGAGCTGGCAGGCCGTGGTGTTCTTCTGCGGCCCGTGCGGGCGGCCGTTGATCACCATGCTGCACATGCCGCAGATACCCTCGCGGCAGTCGTGATCGAAGGCGATGGGGTCCTGCCCCTTGCCCATGAGTTCCTCGTTGAGGACGTCGAGCATCTCGAGGAACGACATGTCCTTCGACACGTCGTTCGCGTCGTAGGACACGAACTGGCCCTGGGACGCTCCGTTCTTCTGGCGCCAGACGTTGAGCTTGAGCTTCACTTGTAGCTCCGGGTTTGAAGGTGGACGTATTCGAAGTTCAAGGGCTCGATATTCCTCTTGGGGGCCTTGTCGTCGCCCGTGTATTCCCAGGCCGCGACGTGGGAGAAGTTGGCGTCGTCGCGCTTGGCCTCGCCCTCGTCCTGGAACTCCTCGCGGAAATGGCCGCCGCAGGACTCGCGACGCTCCAGGGCGTCGCGGCACATCAGCTCGGCCAGCTCGAAGAAGTCGGAGACGCGTCCCGCCTTCTCGAGCGACTGGTTCATCTCGTCGGCGGTTCCGAGGACGTTGAGGTTCTTGTGGAACTCCTCACGAAGCTTCGGGATCAGCTCCAGCGCTTTCTTGAGCCCGGCTTCGGTGCGGGCCATGCCGCAGTACTCCCACATGATCTTCCCGAGTTCCTTGTGGAAGGAGTCGACGGTTCGCTTGCCCTTCATGCCCAGGAAATGGCTGCTGCGCGCGGCCACCTCGGCTTCCGCCTTCTTGAACTCGGGATGATCGGTCGAGACCTTCCCCGGCTTCGCGGTGACGAGGTAATGGCCGATGGTGTAGGGGAGGATGAAGTAGCCGTCGGCGAGACCCTGCATCAGCGCGGACGCGCCCAGGCGGTTGGCCCCGTGATCGGAGAAGTTCGCTTCGCCGATCACATGAAGGCCGGGAATGGTGCTCTGGAGGTTGTAGTCGACCCACAGGCCGCCCATGGTGTAGTGAATGGCCGGATAGATGCGCATCGGCACCTTGTAGGGGTTTTCTCCGGTGATCCGCTCGTACATTTCGAACAGGTTGCCGTACTTCTCCGCCACCTTCGCTTCGGAGAGGCGCTTGATCGCGTCGGAGAAGTCGAGGTAGACGCCGAATCCGGTTTCGCCGACCCCGCGCCCCTCGTCGCAGACCTGCTTGGCGGCGCGGGAGGAGATGTCGCGGGGAGCGAGGTTGCCGTAGCTCGGGTACTTCCGCTCGAGGTAGTAGTCGCGCTCGGCCTCCGGGATCTGATCGGGCGCGCGCTTGTCACCCTTCTTGAGGGGAACCCAGACCCGGCCGTCGTTACGGAGGGACTCGGACATCAAAGTGAGCTTGCTCTGGTGATCGCCGCTCACCGGGATGCAGGTGGGGTGGATCTGGGTGTAGCAGGGGTTCGCGAAGGCGGCGCCCTTCTTGTACGCGCGCCAGATCGCGGTGGTGTTGCAGCCCTTGGCGTTGGTGGAGAGATAGAAGACGTTGCCGTAGCCGCCGGTGGCGAGCACCACTGCGTCTGCCGACCACGACTCGATCTTGCCCGTCACCATGTCCCGGGTGACGATGCCGCGCGCGATCCCGTCGATCACCACGAGTTCCAGCATTTCGTGGCGCGAGTAGGCCTTCACCGTGCCCGCCGCGACCTGCCGCTCCATGGCCTGATAGGCGCCGATCAGGAGCTGCTGTCCGGTCTGGCCGCGGGCATAGAAGGTGCGGGACACCTGGGCGCCGCCGAACGAGCGGTTGGAGAGGAGACCGCCATACTCACGCGCAAAGGGGACGCCCTGGGCCACGCACTGGTCGATGATCTTGACCGAGATCTCGGCGAGGCGATGGACGTTCGACTCTCTGGCGCGGAAGTCGCCGCCCTTGACCGTGTCGTAGAAGAGGCGGAAGACGCTGTCGCCGTCGTTCTGATAGTTCTTCGCCGCGTTGATGCCGCCCTGGGCCGCGATGGAGTGGGCGCGCCGCGGCGAGTCCTGGTAGCAGAAGGAGAGGACGTTGTAACCGAGCTCGCCCATGGCCGCCGCGGCCGACGCGCCGGCGAGGCCGGTGCCGACCACGATGATGGTGTGCTTCCGCTTGTTGGCGGGATTCACCAGCTTCATTTCGAACTGGTGCGATTCCCACTTCTTATCGATTGGTCCGGCTGGAGATTTCGAATCGAGATTCATGACTAGCGGACCAGACCGAAGAAGACGGAGAGGGGGAAGGAGAGGTTGCCGACCGTGACCACCGCGGCGTAGGCGGCCCCGATCACCGAGCGCAGGCCGTTGTACTTCGGGTGCGACAGGCCCATGGTCTGGAGCATGCTCTCGACCCCGTGAAAGAGGTGGAGGGAAAGCGCCACCATCGAGAGCACGTAGAAGAAGGTCACCAGCGGATTCTGGAATCCGACCACCACGTTGTGGTACACGTCGCCGCGGACGAAGTCGGGATGCATCGAGCCCACGGTGAAGTGCAGCAGGTGATAGACGATGAAGAGGAGGAGCAGGGGGCCGCCCCAGCGCATGGTGCGCGAGGCGTAAGTGGAGGTCTCGTAGGCGGTCTTGCGGTACCCCACGGGTCGGGCGGCCCAATTCGCGAGGGTGAGGGTGGTGGCCGCCCAGATGTGGAGCGCCACGCAGGCGAGGAGAACCAGGCGCGCGGTCCAGACCAGCGGGGGTTTCGACTGGAGCAGCTCCCCGTAGTGGTTCAACGCTTCGGGGCCCTGGTAGAGGAGCAGGTTCCCCATCATGTGGATAAGGACGAACCCGGTGAGGATGACGCCGGTGAGCGCCATGACCACCTTCCTGGCGATGGTTGTAGCCAGAAGGCCGGGGGAGCTCAGAGGCGGTGCAATGGCGGTCATCGGTTTTGAGAGGTCCCTAGGTCGAACGTGGAACGAACAATGGGAGGAGGACGCTGACGAACGTGATTCTAAACGATCCTCAGACCACCGTCCCCGCGGGGACGATGGTGTCCTTGGGAACGATGATGATGCCGTCGCGAATGTGCCAGCAAGGGCCGTCCGCGTGCTCGACCTTCGATTCGTTGACCAGGCGCACGTTCGCGCCGATCCGGGCGTTCTTGTCGATGATCGCGGTCTCGATCACGGAGTTGTCTCCGATGCCGATGGCGGGGATGCCGCTCGCCGGATCCGGCGTGGTCTTCTCGTAGTAGTCGGCGCCCAGGATGAGGCTGTTCCTGATCACGCAGCCCCGCCCGACCCGGCTCCGGATCCCGATGAGAGCCCGCTCGATCTCCGAGTCGACGATGATCGATCCCTCGGAAACGAGAACGTTGGTCATCCGGGCCCCTTCGACCTTGGTGGCGGCCAGCGCGCGCGCGCGGGTGTGGACCGGGGTCTTGACATCGTAGAAGTCGAAGTGGGGGACCGGCTGACACAGGCCCAGATTGGCCTCGTAGTAGGAGCGGATGGTCCCGACATCCTCCCAGTAGCCGTGGAAGACGTGCGCCTGCACCTTGAGCTCCGCTATGGATCCCGGGATGATGTGCTTGCCGAAGTCGAGGGAAGCGTCGTAGGCGAGGGTGGTTTCCAGGGCGGCCCGTTTGAAGATGTAGATGCCCATGGAGGCGAGGTACCCCTCGCCGCCGCCCGGGAGTTCGGACTTCAGGCCTTCGAGCTCATCGGGGCTGGGCTTCTCGTGGAAGTGGACGATCCGGCCGCTGGCGTCGATCTTCAGGATGCCGAAGCCCGGTGCGGCGGCGGCGTCCACGGGCGTGACTCCCACGGTGATGTCGGCTTCCGCGGCCAGATGGGTGTCGCGCATCTTGCGGTAGTCCATCTGGTAGAGCTGGTCGCCCGAGAGGATGAGGACATCGTCGAAGTCGTGGTGACGGATGTGCCGATTGGCCCTGCGGACCGCGTCGGCGGTACCGAGGAACCATTCCTGTTCACTCTCGGTCTGCTCGGCCGCGATCACCGAAACGAACGCTTCGGTGAACGGGTCGAACCGGTAGGTCTGGGCGAGGTGCTTGTTGAGGCTCTCCGAAAGGTACTGGGTGAGGACGATGATCCGCCGGAGGTGGGAATTGAGACAGTTGGAGATGGGGATGTCGATCAACCGGTACTTGCCCCCGATGGGGACCGCCGGCTTCGACCGGTGGGCGGTCAAGGGGAACAGCCGCGTGCCGCGCCCGCCGCCCAGGATGACGGCCAGGACTTCCTTCATGGACGCTTCCTTGCGTGAATGAGCGCGCGGACTTCGTCGTTTCTGGGGTTGTCGAAGTCCAGCCGGATTCGATTGTCCTCGGTGAGGGAGATCTTCGCGGGGAAGGCCGAGCCCACGAGCGCGTAACCCTCGGGCAGGATCACGGCGTTGCGGGGGCGGCCGAACGAGCGGTCCCAGACCAGCAGATCGCCCTCCATTCGATAGCGCGCGGGATCGGTGTAGGTCTCGCGGATGCGGATGCGGGTGGTCGTGCCCGCGGTCACCTCCGGGAAGCGGACCACCGCGGCCTCGCTGTCGGGTTTCACCGGTTCGCCGATGTCGACCTTCGCCTTCGTGATCTCGTCGCCCTTGAGGGTTTCGACCTTCAGCGCCTCGCCGGTGTCGAGGCAGGTGGCGCTCGGATTGCTGACCTTGCTTCCCGCGCGGACCACGTTGATGTAGGTCGACTGTCCGACTTTGGTGATGGTCACGTCGTGGTACAGCTCGAAGGAGTGGGTCTCGGGGGCTTTGAGGAAGTAGACGATCTCGCGATCCTGGCGAGCACGCTCGGAATACGCGGGATCCTGGAGGGTGCCGGTCCGGGAAGGCGCGGCCGCCTGGGCGAGCACGAATGCGGTGAGGGAAATCGAGATCACTTGGTCCTCCGCGCCTTGACCACGTATGACACCGCGTCGGGGCCGATGTTCATGAAGCTCATCCGAAGCCGCGTGCCCGCGGGACCGGATTCGGGAAACACCTGGGAGGGGAAGTTGCAGGAGACCACCTCGTAGCCTGCGGGCAGCACCACCGAGTTGCGCTTGATCCCGAGCGAGCGCGAGAACACGATGAAGCCGGTCTTTTCCTCGGTGAAGTAGCTCTTTTCATCCTTGTAGGTCTTGTCGATGAGCAGGCGGATCTCGCCTTCCTTCGGCACCGGGCGGGGCAGCTCGATCTGGATGTAGCGGGTGTCGAGCTCGGCGTTCCCGAAGCCGTTCGCTCTCGCCTCCGTGCCCGAGACCTCGATGAACTTGAGGGGCTTGCCGTTCGTCGGATCGGAGACGCTCTCGTTGCTTGCGACGCTTCCTTTCCGAATCGGGTTCCAGAAGAAGCGCGCGCCGGGAGTGGTGGCCGTGACTTCGTAGACGATGCGGAAGCTGGCCGAGGAAGGATCCAGCAGTTCGTAGCGGGTGTAGTCGTCCGACTGGGTCTGACGCGGCGCCGCCGCCTCCGTGGCCGTTTGGGCCCACGCCCCGGCCGCTCCCAATCCAATCAGGGCCGCCGTGGAAACCTGGAGAACGGTTCGCCTGGTGAGGGTCATGGTGGCTCCTGGCGGGAGTATAGACGCGGGTCTTCCCTCAAGCCGCCCGCTATCCACGGCGGAAATGCATCCTTTCGGAGCCCCGCCGTCTTGTGGTCAGGGCGCAGACTCCAGGGTGTTCAGGAACTTCGGATAGCCTCGCGCCCTCCATGCCCCTGCCCCGACCCCTGACCCCGCTGGTCCGTTTCCTGGCGGGCGTCTCGTACATCCCGGGCGGCGCCTGGTTCCTCCTTCGCAATCCCCGGCTGTGGCCTGTGGCGATCTCTCCCCTGATCGTGGCCGCCATCCTGCTCATGATCGGCCTGTTCTCGGGCGCCTTCTGGGCCGGGCGGGTCGAGCAGTCGCTCTTCGGCGGCAGTCTTCGCACGAGCCCGCCCTGGTTCTCCTTCGTGGTCGTCACCGGCCTGTGGGCGGGGAGCCTTGCCGCCGGCGGCATCGTCGCGCTGGCCGTAGCCTTCGCCCTGCTCGGACCGCTGTTCGAGAAGCTCTCTCAGAAGGTCGAGGAGTTGTCCGGCCTGACCGTGCGCGGATCCAAGGGCCTTCACTGGGAACTGGTGCAGTCGGTGAAAACCGCCGCCTACTTCGCCCTGAGCGCTCCCGTCGCCATTCTCCTCGGACTCATTCCGTTTCTGGGGCCGATCCTCTCCCTGGCCTTCACCGGACACCGGGTGGCCTTCCAGAGCACCGACTCGGTTCTGCTCCGCCGCGGAATGGATTTCCGGCAGCGACAGGCGTTCCACCACCGTTTCCGGCCGGAGACGCTCGGCTTCGGCGTGGCCTCGGTCCTTCTCTTCCCGATCATGACCGTGCTCGCGGTCCCCGTGTTCGTGGTGGCCGCGACCCGCCTGGTCAACGATCTCGAAGCGGTGCGGGACACTCCGTCCGACGAGGAGACCGCGGCCATCATCGCCGCCGAGGAGATGAGCGCGGCCTCGAGGACTTCTATCGCCGGGCGTGGAACGCCATCGTGATGGTGATGAAGAAATCGGTGGGCACGCCGTTCAAGCGAAGCGGTTCATAGCGCCGGCTGCGCACCGAGGTGAGGGCCGCTTCGTCGAAGAGAGTGTGGCCTTCCACGATCCTCACGTCCCGGACCCGGCCGTCCGGTCCGACGCGCGCTTCGAGGATGACCTTGCCCTCGACGCCCGCGGCCTGGGCGAGGGGCGGATAGACGGGGGCGCGGCTCTCGATCAGCCGGGGCTCCTTGATGGCGCCGCCGATTCGAACCGCGGTCGGGGCGGGGTCTCGAATCGGAACCGCTCCCGTGCCGCAGAGCGCGCCGGGAGGACAGGTCCCGATGCGATCTTCCGGATCGGGGTCCCCGCTCGGCCGCTGGTCGAAGTTCGGAACCGCTTCGAGGTGGATGCCGGCATCCGCGGGCAGCGAGGTCGGAAGGTCTCTCGGGGTGGACAGCGCCGGCGCGACCGCGGCCGCCGACCGGGCCCGGCTCGGTCCCGAAGGCTGCAGGGCGACGCGCGGGGGAGCGGGAGGCAGAATCACCGCGATCGGCCGGAACACCGGCGCCGAGATCGCGTGAGCCACTTCCGGCGGGTGGGTCGACTGCAGCACCGGGATCAGCACCAGGGTCGAGATGAGGGCGGTGTGGAGCATGAGGGAAAGGCTCGCGCCCTTCGCTCTGGCCTCCCGGGGGAGAGCGTGGGTGGCTTCCACGCCGCGCAGATCGAGTGAGAGTGTGCTCATGCCAGACCTCCTCGCCGTTTTCAGGCTCGCGGATTGCGGACCTGTTGATCCCAAGACGTGCCGGGAGGACTTCCTCTTGGGGGATATCCCGGGTCAGGCGCCTTGGTATCGTGACCCCATGGAACGATTTCTCTGGATCTGTCTCGCGGGAGCGCTCGGCACCGGCGCGCGTTACCTGATCGGCATCTGGGCCGGCCAGAAGCTTGGAACCGCGTTCCCCTACGGAACGTTCATCGTCAATCTGACCGGGTGCTTCCTCATCGCCGCGGTAATCCAGGCCGCCCTCAACATGGCCGCGTTCCCGCCCACTCTTCGCCTGGCCCTCACCACCGGTTTCCTGGGCGGGCTCACCACCTACTCGAGCTTCGCCTACGAGACCACGAGGCTCGCGCAGGACGGCGCCATCGGGGCGGCGTTCGTGAATTTCGGTCTCACCACCGTGGCCTGCTTCGGCGCGGTGCTTCTTGGGCTCGCGGTGGCCCAGCGCCTGACCGGCGCCTGAGAGGAGACGTCATGAGAGTCCTGGACGGCGAACAGACCCTGGTCCGGATCTTCGTGGGCGAAGGCGATCAATGGCATCACCGGCCGCTCGCGAGCGCCCTCCTCGAGCGGCTGCGGGCCGAAGGCTTCGCGGGCGTCACCGTGATGCGCGGCATCGCTGGGTTTGGGGCCAACAGCGTCATCCACACCGCGAACCTGGTCGACCTTTCCGCGGATCTGCCCGTGCTCATCGAGGTGGTGGAGGACGCGGAGCACGTCTCCCGGCTGTTGGCCATCCTGGACGAAATGATCGCGGGTGGCGCGCTCGTGACCATGGAGAAGGTCCGCGTCCTGAGATACGCGGCGGCGGGAGGGCCCGGGGCGACGCCCCGCGGATGACGCGGACCCCCGGCTCCCCTGCTACTCGAGGGTCAGGATCAGGGTCTTGCCCACGAAAGCGCTGAGGCGCCGGCTCTCGCCCGCGCGGAGCCGAACCTTCAGCGAATCCATGAACTCGCTGGGGCCGGAACGGACCTCGACCCGGATGACGTGCTCGCCGGGGGGGATCACGAGGTCGGTTCCGAAGCGACCGTCGTAGCCCGAGAGCACGCCGAGGACCTTCTTCGGCATGCCGCTGATGTTGTTCGCGAAGACCACGCGGTCGTCGACCTTGATGCGAAGGGTCCCGCTCGCGAAGGAGTGTCGGAGGTCGAGATTCACCCGGGCCGCTCGGCCGGAGCTTTCGACGGAAAGCGGTTCGGCCGTGGGTTCGGGGGTCGGCGTCTGGGTCGGAATGGGGGTTGGGCCCGGAGGCTTCACCGAGGGCGCGGGAGTGATCGCCGCCCCCGGCTGGTCGGTCGGGGCCGGCGCGTCCGTGCCGCTGGTTCGCTGCTGGATCGAGAGCGCCACGCCCACGCCGAGGGCGATGCCCAGGACCACGGCGACGGCAAGCCGGACCGGGCCGTGCTTCGAAGCCTCGGCCCCCCCGGGGATCTCGTCACTCCGCGGCGTCGAGTGAACGATCTTCGGCATGGTGGTTGGACGCCTCGGCACTTGGCTCCCGTTCAGGGCCACGGTCTCGAGCGGGCCGAGCTGAGTCGCGTACACCGGCGGCTTGCCTTCGAGGACGCATTCGAGATCGGCGGCCAGATGCGCGGCGGAGTCGTACCTTGCGTCCCGCGACTTGCGCAGCGCGCGGGCGATCACCGCGTCGAGGGTCCGCGGCACCTTGACCAGGCTGGAGGCGGGCTTTGGCTCGTCGCGCAGGATCCGGGTCAGGGTGGCCGCCATGGTCGGGCCCTCGAAAGGCCGGATGTTGGTGACGAGCTCGTAGAGCACGGCGCCCAGCGAGAAGATATCGGAGCGTCCGTCCACCTCCTCGCCCGAGGCCTGCTCCGGGGACATGTACGCGGGGGTGCCGAACACCTGGCCCGCCACCGTGAGCTGCGCGGCGCTCGCCTTGGCGATGCCGAAGTCCATGATCTTGGGCTCGCCGGAGGCGCTGATCATGATGTTCGCGGGCTTGATGTCGCGATGGACGATGTGGTGGGAGTGGGCGGCCTGCAGCGCGCGCGCCACTTTCACGATGATCACCGCCGCCTCTTCCCAGGGCATGGGGCCCCGGGCGAGGGCGGAGGCCAGGGTCTCGCCGCGCACGTACTCGAGGGCCATGAAGAGGAGGCCGGTCTGGAAATCGCGCCCCACGTCGTAGACCGCGACCACGTGCTGGTCGTCCAGGGTTGCCGAGATCCGGGCCTCGGAGAGGAAGCGCTGCTCGAAGGCCTCGCGCTCGTGGGGAGCGATCGCGGCCATGGTGCCGAAGGTCTTGAGCGCCACCGTGCGCCCGAGCGTGGTGTCCTGGGCCTGATACACGACGCCCATGGTTCCGCGCCCGAGTTCGCGCTCAATTCGGTATCGACCGATCTGGGAAGGGGGTTGCGTGCTCATCGATAACCGTGTGGGCGCGGGGAAACGTAGGATACCCCGATGCTGCTCCTATCCCTTGTCCTGGCCGCCCGGGTCTCGGCCGGTCCCGCACCGGCGCAGGCCCCGACCCCCGAGACCAGGACCTCCATCCATGCGCCCTTTACCGCGCTTCTCCGGGAGCACGTGCGGAACGATCTGGTCGACTACGACGCGTTCGCGAAGGCCCAGGAATTCCAGCAGTACCTGAACGCCCTCTACGCCGCCCGCCTGGAACCCCTGTCGAAGGAGGAGCGGCTGGCCTTCTGGATCAACGCCTACAACGCCTACACCATCCAGCTCATCAACCAGTACAAGGAACGCGAGTCGATCCGCAACATCAACATGTTCATGGGCGTGCTGAGGGGCAAGAGACCCTGGAAGGTCGAGATCGTGCGCGCGGCCGGCCGCCTCCTCACTCTCGACGATGTCCTGAACAAGGTGATCCGCGTCGAGTTCAAGGAACCGAGGGTCCACATGGCCCTGGTGGGCGCCGCGATCTCCTCGCCTCCGCTTCGCACCGAGGCCTACGAGGGTTCGAAGCTCGAAGCGCAACTCGACGACCAGACCCGTACCTTCCTGCGGGAGCGGCAGACCGCGAACCGCCTGGATCTCGGGAACTCCATCATCCATCTTTCTCCCATCTTCGACTGGAATCGCGTGGATTTCGGCAAGACCGACGAGGCCATCCTGAGGTTCGTCGCCCCCTATTTCGACGGGAGAGGCGAGAAGGCGGCCTTCGCGGCTTCCCGCCTGACCATAGAGTTCACGGACTTCGACTGGGCGCTCAACCTCCAGAAACCACGGGAGACGCAGTAACCTCCGCCTCCCGTCGATGACCAGCTTTTTTCGTTCCGCGAAATTTCCGATCTTCCTGATCGTCTTCGTCGATGTCATCGGCCTCGGCATCACCATCCCGGTCCTGCCCGTCTACGCGGAGGGCTACTTCAAGCTCTCCGGCCTCCAGATCGCCGGCCTCACCAGCATGTTCTTCGCCGCCCAGTTCATCGGCGCGCCGATCCTGGGCCGGCTGTCGGACCGCATCGGTCGGCGCCCGGTTCTGATCGCTTCCCAGCTCGGCACCCTCACCGGGGCGATTCTCACCGCGGTGGCGCTCTCTCCCATCTACCTGGTGGCGGCCCGCATCATCGACGGCCTCACCGGCGGCAACATCTCGGTGGCCCAGGCCTATCTCACCGACATCACGCCGCCGGAGGACCGGGCCAAGAGCGTGGGACTTGTCATCGCCGCCTTCGGCCTGGGCTTCATCATCGGGCCCGCCTTTGGCGCGTTCATGTCGGCTTCGTTTGGCCCGCGCCTGACCTTCGCCTGCGCGGCTCTTGCCTCCTCGTGCACCATCGTCCTCTCGGTCTTCCTGCTGAAGGAATCCCTGCCGCCCGAGAAGCGGACGAAGGCGATCGCCGCCCCCGAGCGGTCGACCCGCGACATCGTTTCGCATCCCCAGATCGCGCGCCTTCTCCTCATCGGCGTCCTCGGCCAGATCGCGGTCTTCGCCATGAACTCGGTGTTCATCCTCTGGGTCGACAAGGTGGTCCTGGCCGGATGGTCGATCGATCGGGTCCAGCGCGCCACCGGCGTCGTCTTCATGTTCGTGGGCGTGGTCACGGTGGTGACCCAGGGCGGGATCATCGGCCCCGTGGTCCGAAAGCTGGGGGAGGCGAAGGCCCTGCTCGTGGGGGGATTCTTCCGCGTGGCCGGCAACGCCATCATGGGATTCTTCCCGCGACTGTATCCGGCGGCCGCGGGCGCGGCCGTCGCGGGCATGGGAGGAGGCATCGCCCAGCCCTGTGCCACCGCGCTTCTGACCTTCCACGCTCCCGACGTGGCCCGCGGCCGGATCATCGGCATCAACCAGAGCGCGATGTCGCTCGGAAATATCATCGGCCCCCTGGTGGGTGGTTTCGTCTACGACCTCAATCCGGCCTGGCCGCCCCTGGTCTCGATGACCATCCTCTTCATCATGTGGCTGATCTCGTTCGGCCTCACCCAACCCGAAAAACCAAAAACCCAGGCCTCAGCGCGTGTTGCGCCGGCCGCCTGAAAGGACTCCCACCATGGCCAATCCCACCGCGACTTTCGAAACCTCCCTCGGTACGTTCACCGCGGAACTGTTCTCCGACGTCATGCCCATCACCGCGGGCAACTTCATCAGGCTGGCGAAGGAGGGCTTCTACAACGGCCTGCACTTCCACCGCGTGATCCCGAACTTCATGATCCAGTTCGGCTGCCCGCACAGCAAGGATCCGCAAAGCCGCCGGGCGGGCACGGGCGATTCGCCCTACGGCCGCATCCAGGACGAGCATCCGAGCAACGCGAAGATCTCCAACGAGCCCGGGACGCTGTCGATGGCGAACACCGGCCAGCCCAACAGCGGCTCCTGCCAGTTCTTCATCAACACCGTCCACAACAGCTACCTCGACTTCTTCACTCCGGGCCCCTCGAAGCACCCGGTCTTCGGCAAGGTCACCCAGGGCATGGACGTGGTGAACAAGATCGGCTCGACGAAGACGGACGCCGGCGACCGGCCGTCGACCCCGATTCAGATGGTGAAGATCACCATCAACGGCGCGTAGCCCGAAGCAAGCTCAGTCGTTGTCCCCGTCCAGCAGGCCGCCGACCGCGCCGAGGATGGAGCCCTCTTCCCGGCCGCCGCGGCCGGCGATCTTCGAGGCGCCCACGATCCGGTTCGCCATGCGGGAAAGCGGCAGCGACTGCAGCCACACCTTGCCCGGTCCCTTCAGCGTGGCGAAGAACAGCCCTTCGCCGCCGAAGAGCGCGGACTTGATCTTGCCCACGAACTGGATGTCGTAGTCGATGCTCGACTGGAAGGCGACGATGCAGCCGGTGTCGACGCGCAGGCCCTCTCCAGGCGCGAGCGTGCGCTCGTGGAGGGTGCCGCCGGCGTGCACGAAGCACAGGCCATCGCCCTGGAGGCGCTCCATGATGAAGCCCTCGCCCCCGAAGAATCCCGCGCCGAGCCGCTTCTGGAAGGCGATGCCCACGGAGACGCCCTTGGCCGCGCACAGGAACGAATCCTTCTGGGCAATCAGCTCGCCGCCCACCTGCGACAGGTTGACGGGCACGATGGTGCCGGGATAGGGCGCGCCGAACGCCACTTTCTTCTTGCCCTGGCCCTTGTTCACGAATACGGTCATGAAGAGCGACTCGCCGGTGAGGAGGCGCTTGCCCGCGCCCATGAGCGCGCCGAGGAAACCGCCGCCCTGGTTGGAGCCGTCGCCGAAGATGGTCTCCATCTCGATGCCGTCCTCCATGTACATCATGCCGCCGGCTTCCGCGACCGTGGCCTCGCCGGGATCGAGTTCGATTTCGACGAACTGCATGTCCCCACCGTAGATCTTGTAGTCGATGACGTGCATCGCGGTCATTTTTGGCGTGCTCCTGGTGTGTTTGGTTGTGATCCGGGTTCGCGGGCGACACTCTCACCCTGCTTCAGGAAAGAAACGATAACCGCATCCGTTTGTTCAAACCGGAGGGCCTCGACCTTCGCCTAGAGGTCCAGCGAGTAGCCCTCGCGGGATTGTTCGGCATCGCCCGGATCGGTGAAACGGAGGAGTAGGGAGGTGGCTTCGTCGGCGTGGGCCACCAGGGCGGAGACGCAGTCGGCGTCGAACTGGCTGCCCGCGCCATCGGTCAGGTAGCCCAGGGCGTCCTCGACCGCCCAGGCCTTCTTGTAGGGCCGTCGGCTGGTCAGGGCGTCGAAGACGTCCGCCACCTTCACGATGCGCGCCTCGATGGGAATCTCCGAGCCGCGGCGTCCCTCCGGATACCCGCTTCCATCCACGGCCTCGTGGTGAAAGTTCACCACGTTGCGCAGCATGTCGAGGTTCCCGATCGCCCCCAGATCCAGTTCGGACAGGATGCCCTCCACGATCTCGACTCCCTTGAGCACATGCGACTGCATCACCTCGAACTCGGCGGGGGTGAGCGGGCCCTGCTTGAGCAGGATGTGGTCGGGCACCGCGATCTTGCCGACGTCGTGCAGCGGCGCGAATCGCAGGGTCGACTCCACGAACTCATCGGACAGGCCGTGGCTCGGCGCCAGCACCCGGGCGATCAGGCGGCTGCACCTGGCCATGCGATCGAGATGCCCCCGGGTCTCGGGATCGCGATAGTGGGTGAGCCGCGTGGCCACCCGGAGCGCCGACGCGAGGAGGCGCGCCTGGGCGAAGCCCTGGGCCAGGGCCAGGGTCAGGAAACGGGCGAAGATGGCGAGGTGCTCCACGAGCAGGGGGCGGAAATAGCCGGGCTGGCGAGAGTCGAAGAACAGGAAGCCGAAGAGCCGGCCGGCCTCGAAGAGCGGGATGGTGTAGCTCGACCGATACCCTCTCTCGATCAGGCGGCGGGTGTGCTCGTGAGGGGAGTCCGCCATCACCGTCAGGTCGTCGACCACCCGATTGTCGCCGGAGTGGGCGAGTCGCCACAGCGAGGGCGTGTCGGTGAGCGAGGCCTCGTAGAGCTCGAGCGGGTTGCTGCCATCCGTGCTGTGCGCGAAGGTCTTGAGCAGGTCGGTAGCGGGGTCGTAGACCGCCGCGGCCACGCGCTCGACCTCCGGGAACAGCCTCCGGAGACAGACATGAGCGTCCCCGATCTCGTCCTGAATCGTGCGTGCGCGCGCGGGCGAACTCGGCACGCCGAAATGCTACGCCTGGCCGGGGGCCGGACGGTGTGATCTTTGCTCCATCCGGCGCGGTTTGCCGCGATGTCATAGGCTTTCGGAGTGAGCCGCCGCAACGATTCGGAGGAACCATCCGCGCATCCTCGGTTGCCTTTCCCGTCCAGTCTCTGTCACCGGTGCGCGTCGCCGCCCCGGTACGTTCGAACCGACAAAGGCGCGGTGTTCATCCACTGTCCGGTGCTGAATCGCTACCCGCCGCAGCCGGTCCGCTCATGTGATTCCTTCGTCCCGCGAAGCGGTTGAGACTCCCGGCTTCTTCCGCCCGACCGGTCCCCCGGGGCACGAATCGTTGAAGCGGGGGATAATCGGGGCTACATGACGCTTGCCCCCGCCAATTTCCGCAGCCTTGGGATCTCCCAGCCCACCCTAGAAGCCCTCATTCAGAAGGGCTACGATCACCCGACGCCCTGCCAGACCGAGACCATCCCGCCGGCCATGAAGGGCCAGGACCTGGTCGTCCAGTCGCGCACCGGCACCGGAAAGACCGCCGCCTTCGGCATCCCCCTCGTCGAAAAGGTGGATCTGAGCGTGAAGGGAGTTCAAGGCGTCGTCCTCGCTCCCACGCGCGAGCTGGCGGTTCAGGTGGCGGAGGAACTGGGCGCCATCGGCAAAGGCCGCGGGGTAAGGGTCGCGGCCATCTACGGCGGCGACTCGATGGAGCGCCAGAACGACCTTCTCGAATCGGGGGTTCAGCTCATCGCGGGAACGCCCGGCCGGGTGCTCGATCACCTGCGGCGGGGCACCCTCGACCTCAAAAACCTCAAGATGTTCATCCTCGACGAAGCCGACCGCATGCTGGACATGGGCTTCGCCGAGGAGATGCAGAAGATCGTGGCCTTCGTTCCCGAAGAGCGGCAGACCCTCCTCTTCTCCGCCACCATCCCCGCCTCGATCAAGCACCTGATCTACAACTTCCTCAAGGAACCGCAGTGGCTCCTGCTCTCGGAAGACAAGGTCTACGTCACCGACGTCGAGCACGTGTACTGCATCGTGCCCCGCATGCGGAAAGAGCAGACGCTCTACGACCTCCTTCTCTGGGAGGAGCCGACCTCCGCCATGGTCTTCTGCAACACGCGTGAAGAGACGCGCCAGGTTCACGAGTTCCTCCAGAACCGCGGCCTGCCTTCGGAGATGCTGTCGTCGGATCTCTCTCAGAGCAAGCGCGAGCGCGTGCTCAAGGCCTACCGCGACGGCAAGATCAAGGTCCTCGCCACCACCGACGTGGCCTCGCGCGGCATCGACGTGGAGGACGTGTCCCACGTCTTCATCTTCTCCACTCCCGATTCGCCCGAGCAGTACATCCACCGGGCCGGCCGCACCGGCCGTATCGGCAAATCGGGGCGCGCCATCAGCCTGCTCTCCGCGCACGACATCATGAACTACAACCGGCTCGTGAAGCGGTACCACATCGAGGTGAAGGAGCTCCGTCCGCCTTCGTCCGACGATGTGACCCGGCGGACGGCCGAGCGGGTTCTGGACCTGATCCTCAAGGAGCGCGAGGGTTCGCCGGACGCGATCGCCCTCGCCGACGTTCTCCTCTCGCGCGACGACCGGCGGCATCTCGTGGCCTCGCTCCTCGAAGTCTGGCGCGACGAGAAGCGGAAGGTCGTGATTCCCGTGGAAGTCGATCCGGAGGAGGCGGCGGCCATGGCCGCCGAGGCCGCCGCGGAAGCGGCCGAAAAAGCGCGTCCTGGAAGGTCGTACTCCGGCGGTCACGGTCGGCGGCCCGGCGGTGGCAGCGGCGGTCGGGGCCGAAGCGGCCCGCCGCGAAGGCACTAAGGCCCCCCGCTACCAACCCCTCGCGATCGCCTGCCCCGCCACTTTGCCGGGCCCTTACGGGTATGCGCCCCCTTTCAGGATGTACCCGAACTGATAGGTCGATGGCCGCAGCAAGACGCCGCGCGCCAGCGGATGAGCGCCGCGGAGGGTCCAAGACGAATCATCCCCACACTCCTGCTCACGGTGTCCGGCGAAGGCCACACGGACGGCGCCCTTCACCGTGGACGACCGCGGTGGAAAGAAGGCCTGCATCCCGGCTGCCTGCCCTCCCCCCGTGACAGGTCCCATTGGCCTGCACTCGGCGGCGAGGCTCAGCCCTGGGATGTCAACCGAGCCCCGCCACATCCCCTCAGCAGGCTGAAGAAGCTTCACCTGGCCGTAACTCGCGGGGTAGCCCTTTCCCCGCATGTACGTGACGTAGCTGCGGTCGGGCATCCAGAACTCCAGGGTTAGAAAAGGCTGCCCCGGTCCGAGGTCCGCGGTCGGAAGCGACGGCGCGACCCTGGCGCACCACAAGGCGGCGGCTCCACCTTCCGGCCAGTTCGGCGCGCGCCCATCTATCGTGAAAGTGCCGGTTCGAACGATTTCGAGAAACGAAATACCCCAGTCAGCGTGCGCGGGGTGTTCTGCGAGATGGTCCGTCGCCCAACGGACACCGCCCGTGGCAAGTTCTTTCACGGTAATGAACCGCAGGGTTTCCGGGAGCCGGTCCCGTACGGTAGCTGGATCGAAAACGAGGTAAGCCACAATTTCATGCGGTTGCCCTACGGCCCAGTGTGACTGAGCACCGTCGGGAAGCGCTGGAGGTTGCGCGGGAGCGTCTGTGGCGACCAGCGCCGAGCAGACGAGCATGATTCCCAGCAAACACGATCGCATAGATTCTTTCACCCCACTACCAACCTCTCGCGATCGCCCGCCCAGCCACGTGGCCCGTGGCCCAGGCCCACTGGAAATTGAAGCCGCCGATCCGGCCGTCGACGTCGAGTATTTCGCCCACGAAGTGAAGGCCGGGCGAGATCCGTGATTCCATGGTCTTGGCATTGACCTCGTCGAGCGACACTCCGCCCGAGGTGACTTCGGCGAAGTTGTAGCCGCGACCGTCCACGACATTCAGGGGAAGCGCGGTGAGGGCCTGCACGAGGGCGCGTCGCTTCTCCTTCGTGAGCCGCGACAGCGGCTCGTCCTGGCCGAGCGTGTCCGCCACGAGGCGCGCGGCCACGGCCTGGACGAGACCGAAGGCCCGCGCGACCTCCGTCGCGACGTGATGCCGGGGCCGGTCTCTGGCCGCGCCGAGGAGCTGATGGTCCACCGCCTCCGCGGAGAGGTCGGGAACGAAAGACAAGGTCATGACCGCGGCCGCTCCCTCCGCCTTCGCGCGTCGCATGAACCTCGAGGCGTTCAGAGCCAGGGGACCGCTGATGCCGAAGTGCGTCCAGAGCAGGGAACCTCGAAGGTCCACCGTCTTCTCGCCGGGTCGCGTGATTCGAATCGCGGCCTCGTGCGCGATGCCCGAGAGGGGGAGGTGAAACTCGCCGCCCAGGATCAACGGCTCGAGGGCGGGCACGGGGGGAACCAGGGTATGTCCCTGTCTTCGCGCGAGTTCGTAACCGAAGCCATCGCTCCCGGTTTTCGGCAGCGACAGGCCGCCGGTTGCGAGCACGACCCGCCTCGCGCGAATCGGACCGGTGGAGGTCTGGATTCTCCAGCCGTCGCGGTCGCGATCGAGGCCCTCGACCCGGCACGAGGTCCTGATCTCGACGTGCAAGCGCCGCGCCTCGCCGAGGAGGGCGTCGAGGACGGTACGCGACTTGTTGCTGACCGGGAAGAGCTTCCCCAGGGGCTCTTCCTTCAGGGCCACCCCGATCTCTTCGAAGAAGGCGATGGTCTCGGGCACGGGGAACGCGCGCAGGACCTGCTTGACGAACGAGGACCCGGCTCGCCAGAAATCCGCGGCGTCCACATGGACATTGGTCACGTTGCAGCGCGAGCCCCCGGAGACGAGGATTTTTGCGCCCAGGCTCCGAGCCCCGTCGAGGACGACGAGGCGGGGCGGCCCCACGCCGCTCGAAGGGTGCTCGCGCAGGGCGCGCGCCGCGAAGATCGCGGCGGCGAGGCCGGCCGCGCCGCCGCCGATGACGACGAGGTCGACCGGGCCGACTGGAGCGTCGAGAGGCGCTTGGGTGATAATTTCAGAAGTCAAGAAGGTCCCATCATGCCAAGGTACGACTATCACTGTCCCGATAACGATTACATTGTCGAGGTGCGGCACGGCGTCAACGAGCGCATCAAGACCTGGGGAGAGCTCTGCGAGCGAGCCATGATCGGCCCCCGGGGCACGCCCCCCGACGCCCCCGTCGAACTGGTCGTCCACCCCCCCGCACTCTCGTTTCCCAAGGGCGATGTCGCCCTCAAGAACATGGGCTTTTCCAAGCTGGTTCGCCGCGAGACCGGCGTTTATGAGAACGTCACCGCCCAGGACGGGCAGGCCAAGATCGTTTCCGCCGATAATCCTGCCTCGGGTCTCAACCTCGGCGCCACCATCGGCGATTGATCTGAAGAACGAAAGGATGAAGATGACGATGTCCCGCCTTCCCATTTCTCTGGCCCTGCTCGGCTTTCTCGCGAGCCCCGCGCTTGCCCAGGGCGAGGCCGCGCTCAAGAACGCCTTCATGGGTCGCCAGGTCGCGATCCGGGTCGACATGCCCGCGAGCCACAAGGGGGTCGATCTTCGCTTCGAACGCGATGTTCCCTTCGACCTCAAGGAGAACAGCGATCGCATCCGCGAGCACGACGCGGCGCTGAAGGCCGGCGACGTCATCCAGGTGACCTACATCAAGGTCAAGGGCGACATGATCGAGTTCCACCTTGGCGGCGGCGGCTTCAACTGGTTCTCGGACACCACCACCAAGAGCAAGACGTACTCCCCGAAGTCGGTGCGGGAGACCGACCTGGAGAAGCAGATCAAGTACGAAACCGATCGCAATCGCAAGCGGGCGCTTGAACGCGACCTCGACTACGAGCGCCGCGACCGCGAAGCCCGGGACGAGCGAAACAACCGCGATATCGAGGAGTACAACGCGAAGGCGCGGGAGCGCGACCTGGACCGGGCGCTCAAGAGCGGTTCGCGGTTCAACCTCCGCTTCAAGAAGAACGTTCCCGCGGATGCGCTCACCCCCGAAGGCTTCGAGCGCTACATGGATCCCTGGGTGGACTTCTCCGGCCGCAGCACCCGTCGCGCCGCCTCTCCATCTTCGGGGTCCTCGGCGTCGTCCTCGTCCCGCTCCTCCTCGTCGAGTTCCATCAGCCGGGCGCCCCAGAACCGCGACTGGAAGAAGGGAACCCCAAGGCGCGAAATGGAAGATGCCCTCGGAAGGCCGCACCGCGAGCGAAGCTGCCCGGGCGACAGCGCCCTCGACTGCAAGATCGCCACTTTCGACGACGGGGGCGACGAAATCGAAGCCACCTTCGTCGAAGGCGTCCTCGTTCGCTTCTCGACCACCCGGCGCCGGTAGGACCGTCCTCTTGCCGCCTCGCGCGCCGAAGAACCGCGCGAGGCGCGCCGCTCAGGGTCCCTCCGGACCTCGGGAGGTGAAACACGCGGCGGGCCTTCCCGTGGCTCTCCTCGGCCTTCCCACCGACGTGAATTCCTCGCACCTTCGCGGGGCGGCGCTCGGGCCGGGTGCGATTCGCGCCGCGTTGGGGAGCGGCGCCAGCAACCTGACCACCGAGAAGGGCGTGGACCTCGGAGTTCCAGGCGTGCTGCGCGACGAAGGAGATCTCTCCCTCCGTGAGGACGCGGCCGATCGTGGGCGGATCGAGAGGGCGGTGGCCGGCCTGCTGGATCGGGGGTTGAAGCCCCTGCTCCTCGGCGGTGATCACTCGGTTACCTATCCGGCGGTCCGGGTGGTCGCGGCCCGTCACCCCAACCTCCGCATCCTGCACTTCGATGCCCATCCGGATCTATACGACGAGTACGAGGGAAACCGCTTCTCGCACGCCTGTCCTTTCGCGCGGATCATGGAGGAGGGCCTGGCGGAGCGCCTCGTCCAGGTGGGCATCCGCACCGCCAATGCGCACCAGGTGGCGCAGGCGAAGCGGTTCGGAGTGGAGACGGTCGCCATGTCCGCCTTCGATGCGGATGCCGTGCGCATCCCCCGGGGGCCGCTCTACATCACCATCGACCTGGACGCGCTCGATCCCGCGTTCGCGCCCGGGGTCGCGCATCGCGAGCCGGGCGGACTTTCGGTCCGCGACTTGATTCGCGTGCTGCATCGGGTCAAGGGTCCGGTGGTGGGCGCGGACATCGTCGAACTGAGGCCGGCTTCCGACGTCGATGGCGTCACCGCGGTGGCGGCCTCGAAGCTCCTGAAGGAGGTCGCGGGCCTGATACGCGCCTGACCGTCGGCCCGCCTTCGGGATGCGGGCCGGTGCGCTAAACTTGCAGGCTCGCTCCGATGTTCGATTCACTCTCCGACAAGCTCCAAGGCGTCTTCCGGTCGCTACGCGGCCGGGGCTCGCTCACCGAGGCCGACATCGATGCGGCCATGAAGGACATCCGCACCGCCCTGCTCGAGGCCGACGTGAACCTCAAGGTGGCGAAGGACTTCCTCGACAAGGTGCGCGCCAAGGCGGTGGGGCAGGAGGTCCTCAAGAGCCTGTCGCCCGGCCAGGCCGTGGTTCGCATCGTCCGCGACGAGATGATTGCGCTCCTCGGAGCTTCGTCGCCGCGCCTCAAGGAATCGAAGCGCACGCCCACGGTCATCATGATGGTCGGCCTCCAGGGTTCGGGCAAGACCACGACCACGTCCAAGCTTGCCAAGTACCTCTCCAAGAACGGCCGCTATCCGCTGGTGGTCTCCACCGACGTGGCCCGGCCCGCCGCGCGCGAACAGCTCGGCATCCTCGCCGGGAAGATCGGCGTGAAGTTCATGCAGCCGCCGACCGACGCCCCGCTCGAGATCGTGAAGAAGGCGATCGCGGAATGCCGGTCCATGGGCTACGACATCCTCCTCATCGACACCGCCGGCCGACTGCACATCGATGAAGACCTGATGGCCGAACTCAAGGCGCAGAAGGCGCTGGCCGAGCCGTCCGAGATCTTCTTCGTGGCCGATGCCATGACCGGCCAGGATGCGCTCGTGAGCGCGTCCGCGTTCCAGGAGCAGATCGGCATCACCGGCATCGTGCTCACCAAGCTCGACGGCGACGCCCGCGGCGGTTCCGCGCTGTCCGCCGCTTCGGTGACCGGCTGCCCCATCCGCTTCGCGGGCACGGGTGAGAAGGCCGAAGATTTCGAAGCGTTCGACGCCTCCCGCATGGCCGGCCGGATCCTCGGCATGGGCGACGTCATGGGCCTCATCGAAAAGGTCGAGGAGTCGATCGATCCGAAAAAGGCCGCGGAACTCGCGGGCAAGATGGCGAAGAACGAGTTCTCGCTCGAAGACTACCGCGATCAGCTCAAGCAGGTCCGCAAGATGGGGAAGATCGGCGACCTCGTTCGCATGATCCCGGGTGTGCCCAAGGTCAACGACGACCAGATGGCTCAGGGCGAAGGCGAAATGAAGAAGTTCGTGGCCATCCTCGACTCCATGACCAAGCAGGAGCGGGAGCGTCCCGAGATCATTTCGGGGTCGCGCCGGAAGCGCATGGCCCTGGGAAGCGGGACCAAGGTCGAAGATGTGAACCGTCTGCTCAAACAGTACGAACAGACACGAAAGATGATGAAACTGATGTCCGCGCAGAGCGCCAAGGGATCGAAGCTCCGGAAGCTCGCCTCCCGTTTTGGCATGCCCGGGTTGTCATAGAAGGCCGTTTCAGGAGAAACTAGGGGATGCTCGCTATTCGTTTGCGCCGTACCGGAACCACCAAGAAGCCGTATTACCGCGTCGTCGTCGCTGATTCGCGCGCGTGGAGAGACGGAAAGTTCGTTGAGATCGTCGGCCACTACGACCCCCGGGCGAATCCCGGCAAGGTCGTTCTGAAGTCCGACCGGGTCGATTACTGGATTTCGAAGGGCGCTCAGCCGTCGGATACGGTGAGGAGCCTGATCAAGGGCCACAAGAAGGCCGAGAAGCTCGCGGCCTAGCCCGGGGCTCTCCCTCGCCCTCTTCTTCGAGGGTGTTCAGGACTTGAACTCTTCACCTCCGCGTTCTCCGAAGGAAGACGCGGACAGCGTCACCATCGGCATCGTCCTGCGACCCCACGGGATCCGGGGGGAAGTGGTGGTCGAGCCCCTGACCGACAACGAGACTCGTTTCGCGACTCTCGAGGACGTCCGAGTGGTCCGCCCTTCGGGAGCTTCGATGCGGCTCAAGGTCGCCTCCATGTTTCCCCACAAGGGTCGCCTGGTCATCCAGTTCGAGGGGATCGGGAGCATCGAGGAGGCGGAGACCCTGCGCGCGGCCGAGCTGCGGATCCCCATCGGCTCGCTGCCTTCGCTGCCCGAGGGTTCTTACTACCACCACGAACTTCGAGGTCTCGACGTCCGGGTCGAGTCGGGCGCTTCCATCGGCACGGTGACCGACCTCTGGGAGACCGGGGCCACGCCCGTGCTCGTGATCCACGACGACAAGGCGCGCGAGACCCTGCTCCCGCTGGTCGACGCCTTCATCCTCGAAGTGAACGTCAAGGGCGGATTCATGAAGGTCAAGGCGTCGGGCACGGTGTCGGCGTGACCCTTCGCATCGACGTCATCACCATCTTTCCCGACCTCGTTCGCGAGGCGCTGGCCCACGGCATCGTGGCCCGCGCCATCGAGACGGGCCTCGCCCGGGTGGAGACGCACGACCTGCGAAACTTCACCGAAGATCGCCACCGGCGCGTGGACGACGCCCCCTTCGGGGGCGGTCCGGGGATGGTGATGCGGGCCGAACCATTTTTCCGCGCGGTGGAAAAGGTTCTGCCCGAAGGCCCGTCGCCCGAGCGGAGAATCGTTCTCCTCTCGCCGCGGGGAGAGAAATTCACCCACCTGAAGGCCCGGGACTACTCGAAACTCGAACGCCTCGTTCTCCTGTGCGGGCGCTACGAGGGAATCGACGAGCGGGTCCGGACCCACCTCGCCACCGAGGAACTGAGTCTCGGAGACTTCGTGCTGATGGGTGGGGAAGTGCCGGCCCTCGCGGTGATCGAGGCGAGCGTGCGCCTGATTCCGGGAGCGCTCGGCGACGCGGAATCGAGCGAGCAGGACAGCTTCGAGAACGGCCTCCTCGATCATCCCCACTACACCCGGCCCGCGGACTTCCGCGGGCTCAAGGTTCCCGACGTGCTGCTTTCGGGCGACCATGCCGCCATCGCGAAGTGGCGGGCTCGCGAGGCCGCCCAGGCTACGAGAACGAGGCGCCCGGATCTCCGCGCGCCCCAGGACGATTCGGCCGCGCCGGGCAATCGGCAAAACCCTCGCGACTAGGCTAAACTCACCGGCTCTCGGAGCCCACAGGAATCCCCATGAACGCCATCGAAACCATCGAAAAGAACATCAACCCGAAGGTCCATCCCGATCTTCGCACCGGCAGCACCGTCCGCGTCCACGTCAAGGTCCGCGAGTCTGTCCTCAAAGAGGAGCAGAAGGCGAAGACGGCCAAGGCCAAGAAGGACAAGGATCAGGAGCGGGAACGCATCCAGATTTTCGAAGGCCTGGTCATCGGGATCAGCGGCACGGGGGTGAAGCGCTCCATCACCGTCCGCAAGGTCTCTTTCGGCGAAGGCGTCGAGCGCATCTTCCCGCTCTCCACTCCGTCGGTGGACAAGATCGAGGTCTTGAAGCGCCACCACGTGCGTCGCGCGAAGCTCTACTTCGTGCGCGACCTCAAGGGCAAGGCGCTCCGTCTCAAGGAGCTTCGCGACAAGCCGGCGAAGGCCAAGGGCAAGACCGCCGCCGAGACCGCTTCCTAAGAGTTCAGGTTCAAGGCTCCAGGCGTTTCCGCTTGAGCCGAAAGAAGAACGCCCCGGGCCCGGCCAGGGGTCACGACCCCGACGAGGAGGGCTTCCGCCCCTCGAGTTCGCCGAACCTCTGCGACGACCGCTTCGAGAAGGAGGCGGCGTCCCGTGGGGATGTGCCGGTAGCGGGAGCCGACGAAGTGGGGCGCGGTGCCCTCTTCGGCCCCGTGGTCGCGGGTGCGGTCATCCTGGGATCGGGGTTCGACTGGACCGGTCTCAACGACTCCAAGAAGCTCACGGCCCCGAGGCGCGAAGAGCTGGCCGCCCGCATCCGCGAAGGGGCCCTGGCCTGGTCGATCGGAATGGCGAGTGCCGAGGAGATCGACCGGCTCAACATTCGCATGGCCACCCATCTCGCCATCCGCCGGGCGGTGTCCGGCCTGAAGATCATCCCGAAGCTGGTCCTGATCGACGGCATCGACGAGCCGCTCGTGGGCGTGGCCCAGAAGGCGATCGTGAAGGGAGACGCGCTCTCGGTGTCGATCGCGGCCGCTTCCATCATTGCCAAAGTTCTTCGAGACAGTATGATCGAAGAGTGGGATGCCACATGCCCTGGCTTCGGCCTCAGGGAGAACAAAGGCTATGGGAGCGCCGCACATCTCGACGCCTTGAGAACCTTCGGCCCGTCGCCGTTTCACCGGAAGTCATTTATCGAACGTACCGGCTGGCTGTTTTGACAATCTTCAAGAGATAATCGAACATCGCGCGGATAAAACCTCACCCCGTCAGGCAATAAACCATTGGCCAAGATCAATCCGATTAAGACTCGTCAGGAGGCCGAGAAGGCTGAGAAGGCGGGGAAACTCGATCAGGCGATCCCGCTCTATCGCCAGTTGCTCGAGGACAATCCGCGTGACTGGAACACGATCAACAAGATCGGGGACCTCTTCGCCAAGATCGGAAAGATGCGCGAGGCGGGCGACGAGTACGCCAAGGTCGCCGAGTTCTACGCGCGGGACGGCTTCCACCTGAAGGCCATCGCGATCTGGAAGAAGATCAACAAGCTCGATCCCGCCCAGGTCGAGCCGTACGCCAAACTGGCCGATCTCTACGCCAAGCAGGGCCTGGTGATGGAGGCGAAGGGCCAGTATCAGATCGTCGCCGAGGATCAGCTCAAGCGGAACCGGCTCAAGGAAGCGGCCGAGACCCTGCGCAAGATGGTCGAGATCGACTCCTCCGACCTGAAGACGCGGTCGCGCCTCGCCGATATCTATACCAAGGAGGGCTCCACCGCGAAGGCGGTGGACGAGTACATCGCCATCTCCGACGAGTTGAATCTCAAGGGCCATCCCGCCGAGGCCATTCAGGTCCTCGAGAAGGGCCTCAAGATCGACCACGGGATCAAGGTCAAGGCGCAACTCGGACGGGTCCATCTGGCCCAGCGCAGCTACGAGAAGGCCATCGCCTACCTCGAGGAAGTCTCGGCCCAGGACTCCTCGCCCGAGAGCATGATGCAGCTCGGCCAGGCCTACCTCGGCGCGAAGCGGGTGACCGACGCCCAGTCGACGCTCGAAAGCGTTCTCGAGAAGGCGCCCCAGAGCCAGGAAGCCCGGATCATCCTGGTCCAGATCTACTCGGTCCAGGCCCGCGCCGACGAGGCCTACGACACGGTCATCCCGCTGGTCGAGCAGCTTCTTCTCAAGCGCGACGCCGACCGCGCCAACAATCTCCTCCTGCAGATCACCAACCGCTCGCCCCACCATGTGCGCACCCTGCAGAAGCTCGTCGAGGTGGCGCGGATCCGTCAGAACGATCGCGCCATCGTGCAGGCCCTGAGCAACCTGCTCGAGGCCCACCTCGCCGCGGGGAGCGACCGCGCGGCCGAGGATACCGCGGCGCAACTCGTGGAAGTCGAGCCGGACAACGAGCAGTTCAAGGCCCGCCTCGAGTCCCTTCGCAAGAAGAAGGCCGCCCCGGTGCTTTCCGGACCGGCCAGGGTCGCGGTGGAGAAGAAGGCCGCCGCCGACGTGACCCTTCCGCCGCCCGTCGCCACCGTGGGCGCGTCCGATCTCGACGGCCTCGAATTCGACACCGGCGCCATCGTGCGGCCGCAGGGCAAGTCGGCCGATTCCAACACCGATCGCGAGTTCATCGAGGAGCATCTGGCCGAATCGCGGGTGTTCCGCAAGTACGGCCTGCTCGACAAGGCCGAAGAGCAGGTCGATCTCGTTCTCAATCGCTACCCGAACATCTTCGACGGCCGCTTCGAGAAGAAGGAGATCTTCAAGGAGACGGAGAGGATCGAAGAGGCGGCGCGCGAGTGTATGTGGCTCGCCTCGGTGGCGCGCAAGGATGGGAACGAAAGCCTGGGCAAGATGCTCAGCGACGAGGCCCACGCCCTGTGGCCGGGCATCTCCGACGTGGAGGCTCCGGAGCTTGAGGCGCAAGCGGCGGAACCTGCCGCCGAACTCTCGCTGGACGCGCTGGAGGAGGCCAAGCCTTCCGCCTTCGAGGCCATGCCCGAGGTGGGCATCGAAGCCGCGGTGGAGCCGGCGCCCATGGAACTTGCGCCGGAAGCGCCGCCCCAGGCGCCCGTGGCCGAAGAGGAAGAAGACCTCAATCTCGAAATGGGCATTGAGGACGAAGCCCCCTCCGAGCCCGTGGCCGAAGAGACCGGACTCTCCCTCGAGGCCCCGGCCGCGATGTCGCCCTCGCAGAACGCGGAAGCCGATGCCCTCGCCGCGGGCTTCGGCGAGGAACCGGACGAACTCGAGCCCCTTCCTCCCCTCTCCATGCCGCAGGCCGAGGAGACCGGGCCCGATCTGGACTTCGCGTCGGGTTCGATCGCCCGGCCCATCGGCCTCGGCGCCGCTCCGGCGGTCGATCCCGAGATCGCGAAGGCGGTCGAGGAAGTCGATTCGTATATCGCCCTCGGATTCGTCGACGACGCCAAGGACGCGCTTCGCGACGCCCTCACTCGCTTCCCGGGCAATGCGTCGATCCTGGAGCGAGCCTCGAGCCTCGGGCTCGACCTTTCGGCGAAGCCGGAACAAGCACCCGCCCCGCCCCCGGCGCCGAAGGCCGAGGTCATGCCTCCGCCCCCCCCCCCCCGCTCTGGAAGCGCCCCCCGCCGAGGGCGATCTCCTGAGTGGATTGTCCTTCGACGATCTTCCCGCCGGGCCCGCGGAGCCCGCCGAGACGCCGGCCGCGGTCAACATGCGGGTGGCCGAGGCCGCGCCCCTCGGGGACGCGGGGGGCATCGACCTCGGCGCCGAACTCTCCGCCCTCTTCGATGCTCAACCGGCGCTCGAGGAAGCTCCGGTCGACACTTCGCGATCCTCGAGTTTCGAGGACCAGGGCCTTCAGGATGTCTTCAACGAATTCAAGAAGGGTGTCGACTCTCAACTGGGCGAAGGCGACTACGACACCCGATACAACCTGGGCATCGCTTACAAGGAGATGGGCCTGGTCGACGAGGCCATCGCCGAGTTCCAGCTGGCCGCGAAGGACCCCAAACGGTCGCTCGAATGCTCGAGCATGATCGGGATCTGCTTCATGGAGAAGGGAATGGCCGACGTGGCCGTCCAGTGGTACGAACGCGGGCTCCAGGTTCCCGGCCGCGCTCCCGAAGAGTACCGGGGTCTGCGCTACGACCTCGGGATCGCCTGGGAGGCGACGGGTGATCTGGCCAAGGCCAGGGCGACCTTCGCCGACCTCGTGCGGGAGGACCCGTCGTTCCGTGACGTGTCCGACAAGCTGAGGGATCTCCAGGCGCGGGCGTGACCGGCCTCTCCTCGATCCCCGCAAGGTCAGAGTCCGGATTCCCGACCGCCGTGGCCAGCGACAGGCGAAGCGACGTGTTGGTGCGGCTGATTCAGTTCGTCAGCTCGTTGATGGTGGGCGCGACCCTGGTCCTGGCTCCCTGGACGCCCCTTTGGGAGAACCACCCCGCCCTCGCGACCTCGCTGCGCTTGCGGGAGATCCTGCTGGCCCCGTGGTTTCGGGGCGCGGTCAGCGGTCTCGGATTCGTGAACCTCGTGGCGGCCGCGTTGGACCTCACTCACCTGTTCTTCAAACGCCCACGGGACTGAGGCCCTCCCGGGGTGAGCGGACGGTCTCAAACGCAGGTGTTCGGCGGCCCTCGCCCGGTTCTGATGGCCATCGTGGGGCCTTCCGGCGCGCGCTCCGCGGCCGAGGCCATCCGCGGAGGCGCCGACCTCGTGCAGGTGAGGGCGAAGGAGCTGAGTTCGCGCCGGCTCACCGCGCTGGTCCTTGAAGTGATCGCCGCCGTGGGGCGGGCGGATCTGGTCCTGGTGAATTCGAGGCCGGACATCGCCTCGCTCACCGGCGCTCTCGGCGTTCACCTCCCGGAATCGGGTCTCGATCCGCAAGGCGTTCGGCAGGCCTTCCCCGGTCTTCTCATCGGTGTCTCTCGCCACGATCGGGCCGGCCTGGACCGGGCGGCTTCCCAGGGCGTCGATTTCGCGATGGTCGGGCCGGCTTTCGAGACGCCGGGGAAAGAGGCGCGCGCTCTCGGCCTCGCCCGCCTGAGCGAACTCCTGTCCGGGCTGAAGATGCCGGTGCTGGTGGTCGGCGGCGTCGCCCCGGACAACGCGGCCGCCCTGCTCGCCTGCGGGGCCGCCGGCCTCGCGGCCATTCGTCCGTTCGAGCACCCGGAAGATGCCTCGAAAGCGGCGGCCTCGTTCCGGGTAGAACTCGACGGCCGCGGGGGCCTTCGAGGGGGTGGGATTCCGTGACCGGGTCCGGCTATTCCAAGGCGGACCTGCGCCGTGCGCTCTCGGAGAGCGCCGACGATCCGGACCGGCTGGCTCAACTGCTCTCGGATGATTCCATCACCGATCTGGACCTCCGGCACGCGCTGCGCAGCCGTCTTCCTTCGCAGGTCGCAGTCTTCGTCATGGAGCGTTCGCGGTTTGGAACCCGCCAGACCGTGCTCGGCGCGGTGGCGAGGTCGCCATCCACGACTCCCCGCCTGGCCCTTCAAGCGCTGCCCGGCCTCACCTGGCGCGATCTCGCCGACGTGGCGGTCGCGGCGGAGCTCGCTCCCGCGGTGCGACAGAAGGCCGAAGCTCTGCTGCTCGACGGTATCAATGCCATGCGCCTGGGCGACCTGATCACCCTGTCCCGCATCGGCCCGCGGAGAGTGACGAGCCGGCTGCTCTTCTTCCGGGACTCGCGTGTGCGGGAAGCCGGACTCCACAATCCGCGCCTGAGGGACGGGGACCTTTGCGGGATCCTCGAATCCGATGACGCTCCCCGCGAGCTGGCCTCGGAGATCCTTCGCGTGCATCGATGGGCCTTGAGCTACCAGGTTCGCCGGGCCATCGTTCGCAGTTCGACCACGCCTCATCCCGTCTCGCTGGCTCTGATCGCGGAAATGAATCCGGGCGACCTGAGGGACCTCGCGCGCTCCGACGACGTGCCGCCCCTGGTGTCGGCGGTGGCCCGCAGAATCCTCGGCTGAGCCTCGCCGGCGGCTCTCGACTTCAACCGATCGCGCTGGCCCCGGGGCAAGCCCCAACTGCTAGCATCGGGAGGAATGGCCTCAAGGCACTTCGGCCCGTGGACCGGCTCCACGTTTCTCCTCGCCCTGGCCCTCGCCACCAGTTCCTGCTTCCGCTCGATCTCTCCTCCTCCGCAGGCGCCGGCCAAGCCGCGCGCGGCCTCGCCCGCGCTCTCGGGATGGGCCGAGAAGACCCTCAAGACCCTGACCCTCGAAGAGAAGGTCGCGCAGATGATCGGGGTCCGCGCCTTCGGGATCTACACCAATCCGCGTTCCTCCGAGTACAAGACGCTCATCGAGGACGTGGAGACCCTCAAGGTCGGTCACATCACCATCTTCGAGTCGGAGGTCTATGCCGCCCCGAAGATCCTGAACGACCTCCAGCGCCGATCGAAGATTCCCCTGCTGGTGGCCGCGGATCTCGAGCGCGGCCTCGCCTTCCGGGTGCGCCGGGGTGTGGTGCCCATCCCCTACGCCATGGCCATTGGCGCCACCCGGTCGGAGGAAGCCGCGTACTTCACCGGTCTCGTCACCGGCCGGGAGGCGCGCGCCATCGGCATCCACTGGGCCTTCGCGCCCGTGGCCGATGTCAACAACAACCCCGACAACCCGGTGATCAACATCCGTTCCTACGGCGAAGATCCGGACCTGGTCGGGCGCCTGTCGTCGGCCTACGTCCGCGGGGCCCGCGAGGGAGCGATCCTGTCCACCGCCAAGCACTTCCCGGGCCACGGCGACACCGCGTCGGACTCCCACCTGACCCTGCCCGTGATCTCCGCGGATCGCGAGCGACTCAACCGGGTGGAACTGGCGCCCTTCCAGACCATGTTCAAGGCCGGGGTCGACGCGGTCATGGTCGCCCACATCGCCGTGCCCTCCGTGGACGCGAGCGGCGATCCCGCGAGCCTTTCCCATGCGCTCACCACCGGCCTCATTCGCGATCAGATGAAGTACGAGGGGCTGATCGTCACCGACGCCATGGAGATGAGCGGCCTCGACGTAGCCTGGTCGGGCGAAGCCGCGGTCCGCGCGGTGATGGCGGGCTGCGACCTGGTGCTCCTTCCCAAGGATCCGAAGATCGCCATTCGCGAGATCGCCCGAGCGGTTCGAGAGGGACGGATCCCCGAGGCGCAGATCGATGCCTCGGTTCTGCGTCTCCTCAAGACCAAGGAATCCCTCGGCCTCGATCGTAATCGCTTCGTCGACGAGTCCCAGATCGTGAAGAACGTGGGCCGTCCCGAGGACATCGAGGAGGCGAACCGGATCACCCAGGCCTCGATCACCCTGGTGAAGAACGAAGGGAACGTCGTTCCCCTCGCCGTGGAAAAGCCCCTGCGGATCCTTCATCTCGTCATGTCGTCGGACGCGAGGAACGACAACATCTCCGGCATTCCGGAGGCCGAGCTTTCCCGACGGTACGTGAAGACCACGAACCGCTATGTCGGCCCCGATCTCACCCCGGAACTCGCGAACGAGATCGTGGCCCAGGCCGGAAGCGGCGCTTTCTCCCATGTCCTGGTTTCCGCGTTCGTCCGCGTCACCTCGGCCAAGGGCACCGCGAACATGGAGGGCTCGCACGCGAAACTCCTGAGCCGGCTGTCCACCGCGGGGCCACCCCTGATCGTCCTCGCCTTCGGATCACCCTACCTGCTCAGGCAGGCTCCCGAAATCCCCGTGTACCTGGCCGCCTACGGCGGGGTGGACTCGGCCCAGCGCGCGGCCATCGGCGCGATCTTCGGCGAGTTCGACATCGGAGGCGTCCTTCCTGTCACACTCCCGGGCCTCTATCCCTTCGGCCACGGTCTTAAGATCCCGCATCGCGCCATGACACTCGAAAACGCCGCTCCCGAGACCCGGGGCTTCAAGCCCGGAACCTTCGCCGATGTCGATGCGACGGTGGAGCGATTCATCGAGCGCAAGGCCTTCCCCGGCGCGGTGGTCGCGGTGGGGCGCGACGGAGGGCTCGTCCACCTCAAGGCCTACGGCAGGAAGACCTACGACGCCGACGCCTCTCCCATGACCGTGGATACGATGTTCGACCTCGCGAGCCTCACCAAGGTCATCGTCACCACCACCATGGCCATGATCATGGTGGACGAGGGAAGGCTCACCCTCGATCGTCCGGTTCACGACTTCTTCCCGAAGTTCACGGGGGGGGCCAAGGACAAGATCACCATCAGGCATCTCCTCACCCACTCCTCGGGCATCGACTGGTGGGCGCCTCTCTACAAGGAGGCGCACACCATGCCCGAATACCTGAACCGGATCATTCCCATGGACCTCAAGTACGAGCCGGGCACGAAGTCGGTGTACACGGACCTCGGGGTGATGATGCTGGGCGACATTCTCGAGCGTGTCTCCGGAACCGACCTCAACACCTTCGCCAAGAGCCGGCTGTTCGAACCCATGAAGATGCGCGACACCGGCTATAAGCCGACCGAGTCCATGAAGGCGCGCATCGCGCCCACCGAGTTCGACAAGGACTGGCGGAAGCGCCTGGTGTGGGGCGAGGTGCACGACGAGAACGCCGCGGGCCTGGGCGGGATCGCCCCTCATGCCGGCCTCTTCGGCACTGCTCCCGATCTGGCGCGTTTCGCCGCCATGCTCTTAAACGGCGGTGTCTTCGAGAATCGCCGCTACATCGCCCCCGCGACCCTCGCCCAGTTCACCGCGCGCGGGACGGTGCCCGACTCCTCCCGCGCTCTCGGGTGGGACACCCCGAGCGAGAACTCCTCCGCGGGCACGCTGATGTCCAAGCGGGCCTTCGGTCACACCGGTTTCACGGGGACGTCGATGTGGATGGATCCTCAAACCGGGGTGTTCGTGATCATTCTGACCAACCGGGTCCACCCGACCCGCGACAACAACCAGATTCGCGAGGCCCGCCCTCAGATCGCGGACGCGGTCATGCGCGGCCTGCAATAGCCGGGTGTCGAAGACCTAGGCGAAAGGCGCGAGGTCGTAGGGAACGTACTGGGGTTCCCACATCGCGTTCCTTACCACCGCCTCGATCTCCTCATCCTTGATGGCGCGGCCGAGGCCCTGGTCGCGCGCGGTCCTGATCACCGCCGCCGCCACCCGGGCCGCGACGTGCCGCAGTTCCCGCACCCGGGGGAAGAGGCTCCCGGAGGCGATGTCCTCATCGGTGACGGAGTGCGCGAGGGCGAGGGCCGCGGCCGCGAACATCTCGTCGGTCACCTCGCGCGCCTGCGCGATCAGGGCGCCGAGGCCGACGCCCGGGAAGACGTAGGCGTTGTTGCCCTGGCCGATCACGTGGGTGCGGCCGCCGTGGACCACCGGAGCGAACGGACTCCCGGTGGCGACGAGCGCGCGGCCCTGCGTCCACTCCAGGATGTCCTTCGGGTGCGCTTCGGTCTTGCTCGTGGGATTGGACATGGGGAAGACCACCGGCCGTTCCACTGCGGCCCCCATGGCGCGGATGACCCCCTCGGTGAACGTGCCCGGTTCGCCCGAGGTGCCGATGAGCACGGTCGGCTTCATGACCCGCACCACGGTCTCGAGGTCGCGCTTCGAGCCCTTGGCCATGCCATGCGCCGCCGCCATGGCCGCGGTCCACGCGAATTCCTGCTTGTGCTGATCGAGGGGCGCGTCATCGACCACGAGGCCATGGCTGTCCAGCACCGCGATTCGCTCGCGGGCCAGGTCCTTGGGCATGCCCGCGGTGATCAGCGCGGTCCGGATCAGGCGCGCGATGCCGACGCCCGCCGCACCCGCGCCCAGGATGACCGCTCGCTGGTCCTGGAGCGGGATTCCCGAAACCCGCACTCCCGCCATCATTCCCGCGACCGCCACCGCGGCGGTTCCCTGGATATCGTCGTTGAACGACGGAAGCACCTTCTGGTACCGCTCGAGAAGTTTGAAGGCGGTGACCTTCTTGAAGTCCTCCCACTGGAGAAGCGCGCGGGGGAAACGGCTCTTGACCGCCTGCACGAACTCCTCCACCAGCGAGTCGTATTCCGGCCCCCGCAGCCGCTTCTGCCGGTACCCGATGTACATCGGATCGTCCAGGAGCGCCTGGTTGTCCGTGCCCACGTCGAGGCTGATGGGAAGGGTTCGCGAGGGATGAATGCCCGCGGCCGCGGTGTAGAGCGCCAGCTTGCCGACGGGGATGCCCATGCCTCCGGCTCCCTGGTCGCCCAGGCCGAGGATGCGCTCGTTGTCGGTCACCACGATCAGACGCACGTCATCGAAAGGCGCGTGGCCCAGCACTTCGTGGATCGATCCGCGATGCGCGGGGGTGATCCACAGGCCCCGGGCGCGCCGGAAGATGTGGCTGTACTCCTGGCAGGCGAGCCCGACCGTGGGCGTGTAGACGATGGGGAGCATTTCCTCGAGATGGTTGAGGAGCAAGCGATAGAAGAGCTGCTCGTTGCGGTCCTGGAGGGCCATGACGCCGATGTACTTCTCCAGCGGATCTTCCTTCCTGGTGATGTTCTCGTAGGCCCGCTGCTCCTGCTGCTCCATGGTGCTGACGCCGTCGGGCAGCAATCCTTCGAGGAGGAAGGCCCGGCGCTCTTCCGCGCTGAACGCCGTACCCTTGTTGAACATCGGCTCCTGGAGCAGGCGCGCTCCGCGATAGGGAACCTCGATGCGGCGGCCCTTCGGCCCGTCAACGATTCGATAGTGCTTCATGGTCATGGTCTTCTAGCCTCTCGTCTGTACTCCGTTGGTTTCCAAGTCGTCTCTGGGCGCCACCTTCACCTGGTTCCTTCCCCCGGCTTTCCCCAGGTAGAGGGCCCGATCGGCGCGGCGCAGCAGGTCTTCGAAGGATTCGAGCCCGTCCTCGAGGACCGCGACGCCCACGGTCACGGTCAGACGGAGCCAGACTCCCGGGACCACCTCGAAGGGTCCGCCGGCGATGTGCTGCCGCAGGCGCTCGGCGGCCGCGCTCGCTCCGGCGGCGTCCGCGGTGGAGAAGATCATCACGAACTCCTCGCCTCCCCAGCGGCCGAGGAGGTCGTGGCTTCGCACGAAGGCCGAGAATCGCTGGCCCAGGGTGCGCAGCACCCGGTCGCCCGCCTCGTGCCCATGGGCGTCGTTGATCAGCTTGAAGTGGTCGCAATCGATCATCATCACGCCGATCTTCTCCTTCGACCTCGCGGCCCGGGCCCTTTCGGCCTCCGCGAGCTTCAGGAGAGGACGGCGGTTGAGGAGACCGGTGAGGGGATCGGTCATGGCCATCTTCTCCAGCTCCTGGGTGCGTTCGGCGATGCGCTCCTCCAGCCCCGCGTTCGCTTCCTTCAAGGATGCGGTGAGCCCCTCGCTCGCGCTCAGCGCTTCGCTCATGCGCCGGCCCAGAACCACGGCGTGGCAGAACACCAGCAGGGTGTTGGCGGCGGGAAGAAGATCACGGGATTCCGGGATCAGGCGGAGGGCGATGGCCGCGTCGTGAAACCCGACGCCAAGCACGAACACGCTGCACAGGAACAGCGGACTGGCTCCGCGACGGCCCAGCCAGGCCGCGCGAGCCACGAATACCACGGCCCCGCTCGCGAACAGGGCTCCCATCGCGATGTTCGCGTTGCGGAGGGACGTAAAGGTCAGGGTGTCGAGGGCGAGCGGGCCGATCAGGGCGAAGCTTCCGAACCAGAGGGCCGCGCGCAGAAGCGCCCTGGGGACGTCCGCCGGGAACAACGCTCCGATCAGCGCGCAGAAGATCAGGGGCAGGATCACGAGGGTGACGTAGTCGAGACGAAGTTGCCCTTCCGAGCCGATGGGGATCAGAGCCGGGATATGCCATTTCGTGATCGCGGTGCGAAGCGCCAGGAGGAGGGTCAGCAGGGCGAAGAGGATGATGTCGCGGTCGGGCCGGCTGAGACTCAGCGCAGCGTAGAAGAGGCCGATCACGGTCAGGCATCCGATGAGGAAGAAATCGATGCGCGCCTCCATGCCGGCCTGACCCTCCAACCCCGTCCGGCTTCCGATCCTCAGGGCGTGCACCGGTCCTCCCAGGTGGTGGAAGTGATTCGAGGTCTCGAGGACCAGGTCGACGACGCCTCCCGCGTCTCCGATCGTCACGATCCGCCCCGGCACGTCCGCCACTTCGGTCTCCCGGGTCTTGCCCACGCGACCCCGTTCGACGACGATGCGGCCGTTCATCCACAGGCGCTCCGCCGCGTAAGCCTCACCGAAGGCGATGCCGAGGTCGTGATTGCCGGGCGGCAGGATCAGTCGCAGCGCCAGGGTGGCGAAGCCCTCCCCCCGGAGAGGCGGGCCGTCCACCACCATGCCGTTCCAGGCTCTCGGCACCACGATCCAGGGCGGCGTCGGGTCGTCGCCGGCCCGGAGAACGGACGGCCCGAGCAGCTCGCCATGCCGGAACATCCACTCGCCTCGAAGGGCTACCGCTCCTTGCGCGTCGAAGTCCCAGCGGGACAGATCCACAACGCCGGCCCTGGCTTCCGGCTTCTCCGTCTCGCGGGGAACGTCGCAGCCGACCGTGGCCGTGGCCAGAAGGACCAGCGCCCGCAAACGGATGCGCATGCCGGCATTTTAGGCCTCCGGCCGTCAGGCGATATGAGCTATTTGGCTCTCAGGAGCTCGCGCAACCGGTGCGCCTCGGGGGTGATGGAGGCGTCGAAGTCGAGCTGGAAGGCGCGCATTCGCAGGAGGAAGCGCTCATCTTCGTTCCGGGGCCCGCGCGCGGCGATCTCGGCGGTGAGGGCTTCGAAGTACCGACCCCAGTCCGGCGACCGACCGTCGATGTCGGTGAAGCCGTATTCGCGGGCCAGGGTCCAGCTCGCGAATACCTGACCCTGCTTGGCGCGCACGTTGGGGTCTTTGGCCAGGGCCACCACCGCTCGCCCCACGAAGAAGGGAGTCTCCGATTCGATGAAGTGCGGATCGACCTTGGCCCCCTCGCGCCAGTTCTCCTCGGTGACTCCGAAACGGGCGAGCATTGCCTCGGAGCGCAGAAAGCCCGGGGTGAGAGCGAGAGCGGTGATGTTGGTATCCCCCAATTCCGCGGCGAGCGCGTAGGCCAGACGGATGGCGCCGGCCTTGGCGAAGTCGTAGAAGAAGGAGCCCCGGTAGCCGAGAAAGTCGCCGTCCGTGATTTCCACCACCAGGCCGGAGTTCCGCTCGACCATCAGAGGCAGGGCGTGCCGCGCGGTGAGGATATGCCCCCAGACCGCGGCCTCGATGATGCGCCGGCCCTTGCCGAGGTCGGTCTCCCAGAAGGGGGTGCCCCACTCGGTCAGATCGTCGCCGCCCCAGACATCGTTGACCAGGATGTCGAGGCGCCCCGATTCGGCGCGGATCATGTCGAACAGCCGGATGACCTCGGCCTCGGCGGTGTGATCGACCCGAACCGCGATTCCTTTCCCGCCGGCCCGGGTCACCAGTTCCGCGGTGTCCTCGATGGTCTCCGGCCGGCCCGGGGTCGCCCCGCTCTCGCGCGTGCTTCGTCCCGTGCAGTAGACCGTGGCTCCCGCCTCCCCGAGCATTTGCGCAATGCCGCGACCCGCTCCGCGTGTGGCTCCGGCGACGACGGCGACCGACGAAGTCAGGGGCTTCATTTGCGTCCTATTCTCCCCGATCTTTGCGCACCTTCAGCGCCTCGAGGCGATCAAAGTCGCCACCCGCTCGCGTTCGCCGAGTTTCCAGTGGCTCTCGGGCAACACCGCCCTTTCGAAATCGGCCAGGGCCCGGTCGAGCGGTTCGCCCATGGCGCGCCGTGCGCGCAGATAGTTGAGTGAGCTGATCACCGCGACGAACGGTCCGAACCCAACGAAAGCCAGGGCGAAGAATATTCCGAGGACGCCGATCGCCACCTCGGTGGGGAGCCGCCTGGAGAGGGTCAGGACGGAGACACTCCCGAGGATGCCAAGGGATGCGCCCAGACCGACGAGAATCGCCCGCATCGGGCGGGAATCGACGCCGCTTCCCGCCAGGCTGGCGCATCGTTGCGTCGCTTGTCGTCCGGAGAGCCCTTCCACCACGGCCACTGCGCCGAGGAATTGGTAGGCCTGCGCCGAGCCGCCGCGCACCATGAGGAAGATGAGTCCGAGGGTCGGGACACTCGGCAGCAGCGCGACGATCAGGGCCTCTCCGACCCCGATTTCGGGGTCGCGCATCAGCGGAAGCATCAGAGGGCGGACGGCGAACTGCCACATTCCGGCGAACACGAAGAACCCGATCACCGGAGACACCGCGCGAAGATAGGCCCGCATGCGGGGCCGGAATCGCAACTGCAGCGTCTTCACTTCGATGGGTTGAAGGGGGGCGACCACGGCCTGCATCACCGCCGGCACCACCGCGCCCTGAACCAGGAGAATCCCGGGCGCCACGGTCATGAGAATCGCCGCGAGTATGAAGGCGCCGCCGTAGGCGCGGGGCACGAGAATCACACCGTACACGAAGGCCAGCGCATTCAGGGCAGCGAAGACGCCCAGCAACAATACGGGCGCGAGGCCGATCACGGAAGCGGACACGAACGCCCGGGCATGCTGGAGGAACATCAGCAAGGCGTCCTCCAGAAACGATCCGACGGTCTGGGCATGGGCGGCAAGCATTTCCGTGAACGCGCCCGCGCTTTTCGGCCGCTCGTCCGGCGACTTCGCGAGCGCGCGCATGACGAGCGCGGCGGCTTGCCCGGGCAGGTCGGGTCGGAGTTCGCCCAGCGGACGAGGCGTTTCCGAGATGTGGGCGGCGAGCAGGGCGTCGGGCCGGCCCGCGAAGGGAAGGACTCCGCCAAGCAGTCGATAGGCGATGACGGCGAGGCTGTAGACGTCGGTGCGCGAGGTCAGGGGCAGGCCCTGGCACTGCTCGGGGGACATGTACGCGGGAGTGCCCATGATCGAACCGAGCGCGGTGGCGCTGTCATCGACGACCGCGCGGGTAGGCGCGACGCTCGGGCGCAGGCGAGTGGGCTCCTCCACATCGCCCGCGGGCGCCGAGGCCGGCGCCTCGCCAAATTCACGAGTCGACTCTCCGGTCAGATCGCTTGTTCCGGCATCGCGATGCGGGGCGGGCGGACCCGCGTGATCCGTGTCGCTCATCCCCAGCTTGGCGAGGCCGAAGTCGAGGACCTTGACCGTGTAGCCCCCGCGCCGGTTCGGCTCCAGCCAGATGTTGTCGGGCTTGAGGTCGCGATGCAGGATGCCCGCGCGATGCGCCTCTTCGACCGCTGACCCCGTCTGCTGGAGGACGTCCACGACCCAGGCGATGGGCAGAGCTCCTTCGTCCCGAAGGACGTCCGCGAGGGAGCACCCGTCGAGGTACTCCATCACGAGGTAGGCGATTCTCCCGCCGTTCGACTCGTGGTAGCCGAAGTCCGTGACATCGACGATGTTCGGGTGACGCAACCGTCCGCAGGCGCGCGCCTCGCGTTCGAACCGCGCAAGGAAATCGGCGCGCCCCGCATAGGCGGGCACGATCACCTTCAAGGCGACGGTGCGATCGGTCCCAAGATGAACCGCCCGGAACACCGCGCCCATGCCGCCCCGGCCGAGCAGGCTCTCGATTCGATACTTTCCGTCGATGGTGCTTCCGACCAGTCGATCGACGGTCAGCCCGGAGCCTGGAACGGAAGTCACCCGCGAAGACTAGATCAGCGGAAGCGATCCAGCACGTAGGCGGCGAGATCGCGGCGCTCCTGATCGCTCAGCTCGAAGACCGGCATCGGTGGTTGAGGCGCGCGGAGATAGACGACCATCCGGTCGACGTCGTATCGGGTCTCGAGCTTCTGCAGAACCTTCGCGGTCTTCTTCGGGCTCTTTCCGATGATGGCGGGATCGTGGCACGCCTCGCAGCGGTTGGTCTTCCACAGCTCGGCGCCCCGCTCGATCGCCGCCTCATCCCGGCCCGCGGTTGTCGTGCGGGGCGCGGGCTCCACGAAGGACGCGGGAGCGGCGCCGGGGTTCGGGTTCACCGGCGGGCGATCGCCGGTGGTCACGCGAAACACCGATCCGGCGTAGTCGTCCGAGACGTAGATCGCTCCGTCCGCGCCCTGGGCGATGTCCACGGGCCGACCGCTCACGTTCTCGTCCTTGAGGAAGCCGGTCATGAAATCGCGCTGCGTGATGTTCCCCGCCGCGTCCCAGTGCAGGGACACGACCTTGTAGCCGTCCTTGCTGGTTCGGTTCCACGAGCCGTGCAGAGCGACCAGCGCGGCCCCGCGATACGCGGCGGGCGTCGCGGGCGAATCGAGAAACGCGATCCCGAGGGGTGCGTTGTGCGCGGCGAAGCTGTGGATGGGGGGCAGGCTCGACGCGATCTCCCTCTCGTGTCCGGTTCCGAAGTCAGGGTCCTTGACCCGATCCCCGTTCGCGAACGGCCAGCCGTAGAAGCCGCCCTCGACGATGAGGTTCAATTCGCAGGGAGGGAAGTCGTTGCCGAGGAGGTCACGCCCGTTATCCGTCGCGATCAGCTCCGTCTCCGACGCGGTTCCATCGCTGACCGTTCTCCAGGCGAAGCCCACGGAATTCCGGAGGCCGGTCGCGAAGATCTTCCCCTGCCAGGTCGCGGGGTCATACCTCGAAATGGCGGCGCGTCGCGGGTCCGCCTCGATGCAGACGTTGCAGCTCGAGCCGACCGAGACGTAGAGGAAACCATCCGGGCCGAAGCCGATGGTGCGGGTCCAGTGATTGCCTCCGCCGGGCAGTCCGGTGATCACGCGTTCGAACGCCCCCGTGGTCTTCCCGGTGGCGGCGTCGAATCCGATCCGGCCCACCGCGGTCATTTCCGCGACGTAGAGATACCCCTCCCGCAGCGCGAGCCCATGGGGGCGATCGAGTCCGCTCACCAGGGGGATCGAGCCCTCCGATACGCCATCGCCCGTGGTGTCGGCGAGCAGGAGAGTCACTCGTCCTTCTCGCGGCTGGCTCACCAACACGTCGCCCCGCTCGGTAACGCGGAGGAACCGCGCGTTGTTGAGGCCGGTGGCGAACCGCGTGAGCACAAAGCCTTGGGGCAGTCGAAGGCCGGCGCCCGAGGCGTCCGCCGTGGCCACGGGCTCGGACCCGGTGAGGGAACGCAGCGGGACGTTCACCGCGAATCGCTCCGGCACCCAGTATTGCCGGGTCGCCACCGCGATCACGAGGAGGACGATGAGGGCCATCGCGCCGCGAAGAAGGATGCCAAAGAGGCGTTTCATTGGTAACTCCCGGTGGCGCCACCGCCGCCAAATCGGCCGCCGCCGCCCTCGAACGCCGGGCGGGAGGCCGGTGCTTGTGCGCTGGGCGTGAAGGAGGCCATGGCCACGACGGATCGAATGGCCTCGGTGCGATTGGTGTTGTCGAAGAGCGGATCCGCGGTGAAGCCGTCTCGCTCGCCCTGGTCGCCCGAGCGCAGCCACCGGCGGATCCCGAAAGCGAGGGCGAGGCAGGCGGCTCCGATCAGGATGAGAGCGAAGGAGAGGGGCATGACCCGGTGGTACAGGCGGATGGTGGCGATGGAGGCGCCGATGAGCAGGAGCCCGGCGTAAAGGAGCAGGGGCTCGCGCCTCCGCCAGCCGATGAGGAGCAGAGCCGGAGGGAGGAAAGCGGTGGCGAGGATGGAAAGCGACCGGGCCACCGGAGACTCTGCCCCGATCGTGCCCCCGTGCACGATGGTCCTCATGGACTCGATCAGGTGCTGGTCGAAGGACCAGACATGCACCGCGGCATACAGGGCGAGGACGGAGATGGCCCCGAGGATCACGAAGCCCTTTCGACGCGAGGGTGCGAAGCGTTCGAGTCTCGCGCCCGCGAGACACGTGGGAATGAGCAACAGCGCAGCCGCGATCCAGAGCAGCCGCCCGTGCCCGGCCTGGGCCAACAGGCCGAAGCCCGACAGTCCCGCGCCCAGAAAGAAGAGCGCATCGCCCCATCGCCACGCCGCGATCGAACCGGCGAGGAACCCCGAGGCAAGAAAGCGCAGGGCGACGTCGTCCAACCGCGTTCCGCCGAAACCGATGGTGCCCGCGATGGTGGCGAGGATGGCCGCACCCAGCGCCGTGGCCGTCTCCGCGCCCGCATCCGCCCTCTTCAGCGGGCCGCGCTGAAGCTCCGTGACCGCGGCGAGGATGAGCGCCCAGGCCAGGAAGGAGCCGCCGCTTCTCGGGTTGCGATCGAAGAAGTCGAACCACAGACCGATCATGGCGAACGAGGCGACCGCGGTGAAGACGAACGCGAGGACGCGAAATCCCGGGCCGAAGCGGTGACGGTCATCCGGGTACATGGCGCCCACGCGGGCAAGGGCGTCCTCCCCCATGAACCCGGCCCGGCGCCAGGCTCGCGCCGCCTCGCGCACTTCCCGGGCGCGTTCGGCCGCGACGATGACCCGGTTCATTCCTCCGCCTCCTTCGGGAAGCGTCGATGGATAGCAGCCAGGCCCAGGACCAGCGCGACCGAGGACGTGCCGGCGAGGAACAGGATCGCGGTTGTGTCGTCGAGGAGATCCGCGAGACCGACCATGAAGCCGAGGTAGGCGGCCAGAACACCGAAGACGAAGAGCGCGAAGCGCCCCCCTCGCCACGAGAACCAGGCGAGGCCTGTCCCCACGGCCATGAGAGCGATCCGATGAAGCCCCGCGGTGGGACCATTGTCGATGCCCCAGGCGACGGCCTGGAGGATGAGAAGCCACCCCAGATGCGCGGCCGCGGGCTCGAAGTGCGGCTTGAACCGCCGCCTTGCGAGTTCCCGGCCCAGCACCACGAAGGCGAGGCCGCAGGCCAGGGCGTTCAGCCGCACCGCGTCGGTGTCGTTGAAGAACCCGAAGACCGCGCGTTCGACGCTCGTCGAAGCGACCCCGCGCCACGCCGCGAAGGTGGTGAGGGAAAGGGCGAACATCGCGCGCGAGTCGAACCGGAACGCGAGGGCGGCATAGAAAAGACTGACGAAGAGCAGATGGAGCGGCCATTGTGCGCCGAGCGGCGAGAACTGCGACTCGACGAACGCGAGATCGCCCGCGGCGAGAAGCGCGCCGAGGACGAGCGCGTAATCGAAGGCGAAATGCGGAGATGCGACCGCGCCCCGGGAGAACGCTGGTGAGCGCCGCGCGACCCAGGCCAGGCAGAGTGCCGCGGCCATTCCAACCGCGAGCGCGATGGTGAACGGCCCGAGGTTCGCGATCTCATTCCGGAAGAGGAGGCCGACGCCGGTGGTGATGGCCACCACCCCGAGGTAGAGCAGTGCGTGGATCGCGGCCGACAGGCTCACCAGTTCGCCACGAGCGACCCGGCCGAAGAGTCGGGCCTGCTCGGGCGCGAGCGCGCCTTCGCGCGCGAGGCGCGTCACCGCGGCGGCGACATCGGGCGAGATCAAGGTAGCGCGAGGTTACCTGTCGGTTAGGCTTGCCGTCATGAACCAGGATCGCGGGTTGAACCGACGCGACTTCCTGGCCAGGTCCGCCCTGCTCCCTCCCCTGGCCCGCGCCGCCGCGAAGCCGCGGGTCCGCACCGGTCTCGACCGCGTGATCGACCTGAGGGGCGAACCGCTCATGGGTAAGCGCGTGGGCCTCCTGGTCCACGCCGCCTCCCTCACCGCGAGCGGGACGCACGCCATCGACGCGCTGAGCGCGAGAGGGGTGAAGCTGGTCAGGCTGTTCGGCGCCGAACACGGTTTTCGCGGCCTCGCCGCCGCCGGAGAGAAGGTCGACGACGCGATCGATGCCCGGTCCGGACTGCCCGTCATCAGCCTGTACGGCCGGAAGGCGAAGCCCCTGCCGGAAGACCTCGAAGGACTCGACGTCTTTGTAGTCGACATGCAGGACGCGGGCGTCCGCTTCTACACCTTCGCCGCGACCATGATGCACTGCCTCGACGCCTGCGCCGCGTCGGGAGTGCCCATGTTCGTTCTCGATCGTCCCAATCCCATGGGAGGCCTCCGAGTCGAGGGTCCGTTGTCCGCGCCTGAGTCCGAAGTGCCGCGCTCGCTCGTGAACATGACGCCCGGCCCCCTGGTGCACGGCCTGACCATGGCGGAGATCGCGCGGGTGGTGAACGCTTCCCGGGAGAAGAAGGCGAACCTCGGCGAGATGAAGCTTCAGGGCTGGTCGCGGGACATGACGTGGGCCGACACCGGTCTCACGTGGGTGAATCCCTCGCCGAACCTGCGCTCGCCGGAAGCCTGCCTGGCCTACCCGGGGACCTGTCTGCTCGAGGGCACCACCGCGACGGAGGGGCGAGGCACCGATGCGCCCTTTCTCAAGATCGGGGCGCCCTGGCTCAAGTCCGCGGAACTCGCGAGAGCGGTGCGCGTTCCCGGCTTCCAGTGCGAGCCCACCACCTTCACCCCGCGTTCGTCGGCGGCGACTCCGGCCCCGAAGCACCTCGACGTTGTCTGCCAGGGCCTGCAGGTTCGCGTGACCGATGCCCACCGGGCCCAGCCCTATCGCCTTGGCGTCACTCTCCTGATCGAGATGAAGAAGCGGCACCCCGAGTTCGCGTGGTTGCGCGACGGGAGCGGATTCGATCGCCTCGTGGGCACGCGTTCCCTCCGGCTCGGCATCGATCGGGGGGATTCGGCCGACACGATCGTGGCCGCCGATGCTCAGGCTATCGACGGATTCCTCAAGTCGCGCGCGCCTTCACTCCTCTACTGAACGGCCTCGGCCGAGGTTGCGGCGGCGGGCTCGCGCGTCACCGCGCTGACCGCGACCCCGACCACGAAGGTGACGATGGCGCCCACGAAGACGTTCCAGGTCCAGGCTACCCCGGGGGCGCCGAAGATCTGCGGCGAAAGAAGACCCACGGACAGGCTCACGAGCAGGCCGGACAGCATGCCGACCATGGTGCCGGTCGTATTGGCGCCCTTCGTGAACAGACCGAGGGCGAAGGCGCCGACCGTGGGCCCGGAAGCGTAGCCGAGGGCCGCGAGTCCCGCCTGCAGTGCGGACTCGACGTTGCGCGCGAGACCGGCGACACCGATCTGCAGGATGCCCCAGAACACGGTGAAGCGCTTGGCCAGCCGGAGCTGCTTCTCCTCGCTGACCAGAGGGTTGATGTAGGGAACGTAGAAGTCGCGCAGGGTGGCCGAGGCCATCGAGTTGAGGGAGGGCGACAGGGCCGCGGCCACGATGGCGGCCAGGATGAGGCCGGTGAAGACCCCGGGCAGCTGGTCGGAGACGAAGGTGGGGAGGATCTCGTCGGCCCGGGCGAACTTCCGGCCGTCGTAGAAAGCCCAGAGGAGAATTCCGAGAGTCAGGAACAGGATGAACTGGGCGAAGACCAGAAACCCCGAGAGGATCAGGCCGATCTGGGCGTCCTTCTGCGATTTGGCCACGAGGAAGCGCTGCACGAGGTAGTGATCGGTCCCATGCGTCGCGATGGTGAGGAACATGCCTCCGATCACTCCGGCCCACAGGGTGTAGGGCTCGTGGATGTCGAACGCCGTGTTCAGGAAGGTGAGCTTCCCCGCGGTCGCCGCCTTTTCCAAGGCGCCCATGACGCCGCCGGGCAGAGCGTTCGCCACCGCCACGAAACAGATGAGCGCGCCGAACAGGTACACCAGCATCTGGATGGCGTCCGTCCAGATGGTGGCGATCACGCCGCCCTCCTCGGTGTAGAGGATCATGGCGAGCCCGAGGGCGAGGATGCACCACCACTCGTTGATGCCCGCGGCCACGGAGAGGACGAGGGCGGCGGCGTGGAGCCTGATGCCGTCGCCGAGGGTCCTCGAAAGCAGGAAGATCCCGGACGAAGTCGCGCGCACCGCGCCTCCGAAGCGCTTCTGCAGGATCTCGTAGGAAGTGAAGATCTCGCCGCGGAAGTAGGCGGGGAGGAAGAAGAAGGAGACGATCAGGCGGCCGATCACGTAGCCGAGCACGAGCTGCAGAAAAGTGAAGTTGCCGGTGTAGGACGTGCCTGGCGCGCCGATGAAGGTGAGGGTGCTGGTCTCGGTGGCCACGATGCAGGAGGCGATGGCCCACCAGGGCACGCTCTTTCCGCCCAGGAAGTAGCCGCGCACGCCCCCGCTGTGACGCCGCCCCAGCCACGTGCCGAAGGCCGTGATCGCGACGATGTAGGCGAGGAGGACGAAGACAGCCGAGAGGGGAAGCTTCAAGCCGCCGAGAATATGTCAGATGGCGGGCTTCGCGTGCTTGATGATGACCAGGGTGGCGTCATCGTCGAAGGGGCGCGTTCCTCCGAAGGTCTCGCACTCCTTGAACACCGCGGTGAGGATGTCCGTGGCGGGCTTCCCGAGATGCCGCCGCACCGTGTCGATGAGCCGGTTCTCGCCGAAGAACTCATCGGCGGCGTTGCGCCTTTCCAGGATGCCGTCGGTGCACATCACGAGGCAGCCCTCGGGGGGCACGATGGCGAGGCCGCGCTTGAAGCGCACCTCGGGCAGGGGGCCGATGACCGTGCCGCCGATGGTGAGCCGCTCGACCGAGTCGCGGGACACCAGGAGCGGGGCGGGGTGCCCGGCGTTCACATAGGTGATGGTCCCATCCTTCTCGAGCTCGGCGTAGAAGACGGAGATGAACTTGCTGGACAGCGTGCTTTCGTGGATCACGCGATTGAGGCGCTGGAACACCGAGGCGATGCGGAGGTCCTTCTCGAGGCCCATGCGCAGTCCGATCACCACGTCGCGGACGAGAAGCGCCGCGGGAAGGCCGTGTCCCGAGGCGTCGCCGATGGCGATGCCGAGCACGTCCTCGGTGACCACGCGGCGGTAGTCGAAGAAGTCTCCACCCACCTCCTCCGCCGGGTGGGACCTCTGCGCCATCTCGAAGGGCGGGAAGGAGGGCGCGGTGTCCGGCAGAAGGCTCGCCTGGATTTCCGCGGCCTCGCGCAGGCCTCCTTGAAGCCGCTCCTCCATCAGGCGCGACGAGAGAGAGGCGCGAAGGGTATTGAGGGTGAAGTCGATCTCCTCGGCCTGGAAGCCTTCGCCCAGCGCGAACACGTAAACGTAGCGTCTCGGCCGCCGCCCGACCACGCAGGCGGCGAAGGCGCGGGCCGTGCCGTAGGGCTTCGCCGCGGCCATACCGGCCGCGTCGGTGTGCAGGTAGACCCGATGCTGGAGGACCAGGGAGAGGGGAAGGGCGTCGGGGGAGAGGGTGTCGAAGGCCTCCTTGTTCGGTTCGCCCAGTTGCTTCGACAGCCGGAATCCCGACGGCCGCTCCATGTACAGCGAGGCCGACCGGAATTTCAAAGGCTCGGCCAGTTCGCGAAAGACTCCGTCGAGAAAGGCCTCGACCAGGCGGCGCGCGGTGCGCGCCTTTTCTATCGAGCGGAAGAGCGCGTCCAGCCGGCGGTAGAGATGCTTGGCTTCGAGTTTCGGCGAGGTGGTCGGCTGATTCTCCTTCACTTGACCGGCCCGGTCTCGACCGGCAGGTCGTCCCTGCGGCTCCACTCGTCCCACGAGCCGTCGTAGACCCGGGCCTTCAGGCCGAGGCGCTTCGCCGCGAAATAGACCAGGGTCGCCTGCTGACCGCTGTGGCAGTAGCTCGCCACCGTATCGCCGGCCTTGACTCCCGCGGCCTTGAAGATGTCGCCGAGCTCGGCCTCGCTCTTCATCTTCAGATCCGGAGTGGCGAGGCTGGAGAACGGAATGTTGCGGGCGCCTGGAATGTGCCCCGCGCGAGGCATGGAGCCGGCGCTCGTGCCGTCGAAGAACTCAGGGAGGCGCGCGTCGATGATCGTGAGATTCGCCTTGGCCATCCCCTCGCGCAACTCACCCAGTTCGATCACGGCGTCGGGGCGCGGGGGCAAGGTGATTCGGCCCGGGGGCAGTGGCTTCACCGCGTCCGTGACCGCTCCGCCCGCGGCCTTCCAGGCGGGCAGGCCGCCATCGAGAAGGGAAGTCCGGTCGGAGAATCCCGCGGCGTCGAGGCTCAGGTACACGCGGGTGGCGGGGTAGAGCTGGTCGGTTCCGAAATACACCACGATGCGCGAGTCGTCGCTCACCCCGAGGCTCTGCAGCTTCTCCCGCAGCGGTTCGGGGGGAAGGAGTTGCATCATCAGCGCGCTCTCCGCGCGCGGGATCGACAGATCCTGCGCGGTCACGAGCCGGGCGCCCGGGATGTGCTCCTTGTCGAAGTCCGCCTTCGATCCGACATGGAACAGAACCAGCTTTGGATCGGCCAGGTTCTCCTTGAGCCAGGCGGGCGACGCGAGCATGTCGGCCGCCGACGCCGTGGCCGCGGTCGCCGCGAGGAGGACGGAAACGAGCAGTCTGTTCATGACGACTCTCCTTGTGAAGAGGGCACGGACTCCTAGGGCTATTCTCCGGTCGCGACCGGCAGCTCCGGATCGGAGCTCCACTCGCTCCAAGAGCCGGCATAGAGGCGTCCCTTGAAGCCGGCGATTTCCAGGGCGAGGAGGTTGTGGGTGGCGTTGATTCCCGACCCGCAGTAGACGATGGGCGATTCTTCCCCGCTTACGCCCAGGGATTCGAAGTGCGCGCGCAGCTCGGCCGCCGGCTTGAACACGGGGTTCGGCCCCGCGGTGAGGTTCAAGCTGTACGGAGAGTTTCGGGCGCCCGGGACGTGGCCGGCGCGCGGGTCGATGGGCTCGGTGTCGCCGCGGTATCGCTCGGGAACACGCGCGTCCAGAACGAGGGCCCGGTCCTTCTCCGCGATCAGGCGCTCCTTCGAGAGAACGAGTTCGGGACGAGGGGCCACCACGAAGTCGGTCATGGTGGAGATCGAAGGGGGGAGATTGGTGATCTCCCGGCCCTCGGCCACCCATTTTGTGATGCCGCCATCGAGCACGTCGCAGTCATCGAAGCCGTTCGCCTTGAGGACGAACCAGACGCGAGACGCGATCGCGCCCGCCGCATCGTCGTAGGCCACCACCTTGACGCCCGGCGTGATTCCATAAAGCCGCATGACGTTTTGAACCTGGGCCGGGGACGGGAAGGGGTGACGTCCGAGGGGTCCGCCGCGTCTTCCGCCCGGACCGGCGAAATCGTTCTCGATGTCCGCGAAGAAAGCGCCGCGGATGTGCCCCGCGCCGTAGGCCTCGATCCCCTTCTTTGCCGGATCGAGGTACCAGCGGGCGTCGAGAATCCGGAGCTTCGGATCTCCGAGCCGGCTCGCGAGTTGGGAGGTTGAGATGAGTGCCAATGAGTTCTCGTTTCTTCCTGAAGACCGCCCCCGGGCGCGCGCGCGAACCCCGCTAGCATAAAGGGTGACATCGTCGCGGGCTCAACCCGCGCACTCTTCATTGAGGAAGACCGAATGCCCCGTCCCATCCGCCATCTCTTGATCTGCTCCAACAACCGCGGGCCCTCTCACCCTCGCGGGTCCTGCGGTGAGAAGGGCGGCGAGAAGCTCGCCGGACTCATGAAGGACCTCATCCGGGAGAGCGGGCTCAAGGACCGCGTGCTGGTGAGCCGGACCGGGTGTCTCAAGCACTGCAGTCTCGGGATCACCGCCGCGGTCTATCCCGACAATATCTGGTACCAGGGGGTCGTGGAGGCCGACCTCCCGGAGATCTGCGAAAGCCATCTGAAGGGGGGAGAGCCGGTTCGCCGCCTGCTCCTGCCCGACGACGCTCCCTGGGAGTGAGCGGTGGGTGGTTGACGGGTGTACTGAACCTCGTCAGAATCGCGATCAACCTTCCCGCTAAGAACTGAATGAAGTACTTGACGACTCTCGAGGTCGCCCACGAACTGGGCGTCAGCAAACAGACGGTTCTGAACTGGCTCTACGCCGGTCGCATTCAGGAGCCGCCGCGGAACGCCCAGGGTTACCGCCTCTGGAGCCCGAGCCGCGTGGATCTGGTGCGCACCATGATGCAGGACGGCCGGGTGCACAAGCGCACGATCATGCACCAGGTCCCCAAGGCGACCGCGGCGTTTCTCACCGACTACGCGCGCGAGGTCGCGGGCGTGCTGGGCGAGGCGGGGATCGCGGAGGTGGCGTTCACCCGCGAACTGACCAAGGCCCTTGCACGGCAGCGCCGGGCCTCGAGGTAGGCCCGCCGGAGGAGTCCTACCAGGGCACCGGAGTTCCGTCGAAGAGCTGGAACTTCGCGACCCCCGGGGTCGAGACCGCCTGGATCAGCCGCCTCAGGCCGCCGACGCTCGATTCGACGGTCTGGGGGGCGTTCTTCCCGCCCATCTCGGTCTGCACCCAGCCGGGGCAGAAGACCGAGACGGTGACGCCGCGGGGTGCTAAGTCCTTCGCCACCGTGGCCATGGCCATGTTGAGCGCGGCCTTGCTCATGCGGTAGGCGTAGTAACCGCCCGAAGTCTCGGCGATGGATCCGAAGGAAGAGGAGATCGCGACCATCTTCTTTTCCGCGCTCCGCGCCACGTGGTCGGTGAAGGCCTGGGCCACCACCAGCGGCGCCACCGCGTTGACCCTCAGGACCTTGGCGATGATCTCCTCGTCGATGTGCCCGAGTGACTGGCGCAGGTCCTTCTCGCTCTCCGCCTTGGGCCCGAAGACCCCGGCATTGTTGATGAGGATGTCGATCGCGGTCTCGGCGAGAGCGCCGGCGAGCCGCTGCACGGCCTCGGTGCGGGTGACGTCCAGGGCGTGCACGTGGAGAGTCGCGCGGTTCGCCTTCTCGAGAGCCTTGAGCTCGGCTGCTCCCCCCGGCCTTCGGCAGCAGGCATGGACGACATCCCCTTGTGCGACGTATTGCCGGACGAATTCCAGGCCAAGGCCGCGATTCGCGCCGGTGATGAAGACAGTTCTCATGCCGCTCTCAGGCTCTCCACTCTCTGACTTTGGTACGGCTCTCGGGGATGGGGGAGTATAGGAGGGGAAGGGCCTCCGGTTTCATCGCGGAGGCAAAGGGGGTTCGCCGCGTTCCTGGCGCAGCCGCCTGGCGTCGGCCTCGGTGACGTCGAAGAGAAAATGGGTGAAAGCCACGTGGCCCATGGGAAGGAGCCCCGATTCGCGGAGCCACTCCATACGCTTCCGGGTGACCACGCCGGTGAGCTGATTGGCTCCCACGATGATCCGGCCGGGGAAGGGCTTGCCCGGGGCCTGGAGGACGTCGGGATGGCCGGCGAGATACGTCTCCACCCGCGCCCGCGACTGCCCCCAGTCGAGATTCGAATCGGCGGCCACGCGGTAGGTCAGGGTCGGGTCCACGAGTTCGTTGAAATACGAGAGCGGGTCGTCGCCATGGCGGATCACCGAGGCGGCGGTGAGAGCGAGGGCGACAATTCCCATGGCCGCGCGCCCCTTCGATCGGGCGAGGAAGGGCCCGAGCCGTCCCGCGAGCACCAGCAGCGGAGGCACGACCACCAGGAAATGGCGGAAGCCGATCTGGGCCCGGAAGAAGAGGCTGAAGTACAGCGAGAAGACGACCACCGCGGACGCCAGGGTGATTTCGTCCGCGCTCCATCTGGCCCCTCCGCTCCTCAGGAGCAGGGCGGCGGCCACTAACAGGGCCAGGAGCGTCGGTATGGGAGTCTTCAGGGCGCCGACCACGAGGAAATAGGTCGGAAAGCCTTCGCTCCCCGGGCTGCGGAGTTCGCCCAGGAAATAGATGTTGCCCGATCCCCCTCCGTTGCGCTCCCGGTGGAATACCCGGTCCAGGCCTTCCACGAAGGGTCTCGGCACGGGAAGCGGGACGCGCGCGAGCACGGGCAGCTTCTGTAGCTCGCGGAACTGGGGGCTTTCGAAGGCCTGCTCGCGGAGCGGCGTGCCCGTACCGTCGCCGAGAAATCCGAGGTTGATCACGATCAGGGCGACGATCAGCGCCAGCGCGATTCGGGGCAGCCAGGAGACTCCTCCGGAAGGCTCGCGGCTTCCGGTCCGAAGCCGGACCAGGGCCGCCACCGCGAAGATGATGGGCAGGTACGCCGCGGTGTACTTCGCGACGGAGGCGGCGCCCACGGCCAGGCCGAGGATCACGCTGGCTCGCGGGCTCGGCCTTTCGATCCAGCCCGCAAAGGCGCGAAGGGCGAGAAGCAGGAAGAGAGCGCCGAACACGTCGGTGGTGACGAGACCCGAGTGGGCGAGCAGATTCGGATCGAAGGCGAACAGTCCGAACGACACGACCGCTCCCGGCCACCCGAACCGGGCCCGCGACCAGGCGGCGATGGCGAGGCCCAGGGCGAGCCCGCCCAGCAGCGTCGGCATCCGCGCGAGCGTCCAGTCGCAAGGCCCGGAGAATTCGTCGGTGTCACGGAGCGGGGAACCGGCCTTCTCGGAGAGGAAGCAGGGCAGGGCGTTGAGCGCGGACACCGGCATCTTGCTGTCGTCCCAGCGTGCGGCCACCCCGCGGAGGATGCGGTGGCCGTAGCGATAGTGGCCGGGTTCGTCCGTGGTTGGTGACGCGCTCCCGATGGCCCGGATGCCCAGAAGCAGGAAAGCTCCGCTCAGGGCGGCGATGGCGACTCGCGGCCAGAGCGTGGCACGAACGGGGGTCGGGTTCAGATTCAAGGGCGCGCTCGGGCTGTCCGATTATAGGAATCACTCACGCGACGATCGGCCCGAAGACCGCGTCGTCGATGTTGCCGCCGGTGATCACGCAGACGATGGGCTCCGGCCAGGAGCGGCTCGGCTCGAGGTCGAGGGCGGCGGTGGTGATCGCCCCCGAGGCTTCGGCCCGCACCTGTTCCTCGAGATGGAGGCTGCGGATGGCTGCGCGGATCCGTGCCTCCGGAACGTTCACGACCTCGTCGATCAGATCGCGATGTTCGAACACGATGCGACCGATGCCACCCGAGAGCCCGTCGGCGAGGGTGGGGCCCGCCGGATATTCGAGGAGCGCGCGGTCCAGACGGATCGATTCCGAAAACGCCGGCGAGGCGTCCGGCTGCACGGCCACGATCCGGGTGGAAGGGTGCCTCTCCTTGAGCCACGCCGCGCTGCCGCTGATCAGGCCTCCACCGCCCACCGGGACCACCAGCGTCCCGATCGAGCCCAGGTCGCGGAGCGCCTCATGGGCCTCGACGGCCATCGTGCCCTGCCCCGCCGCGGTGAGCGGATCGTCGTAGGCGTGGATGAAGCGCGCGCCGGTCTCCCGTTCGAACTCGTGGGCCATGCGCTCGGCGTCGTCGAAGGTCTCTCCCACGATCCGAAGATCGACCGAGTAGGGGCCGAACTTGCGGACCTTCGCCTGGGGAGCGCTGCCCGGAATGAAGATGGTCACGGGCTCGCGCCTCCCGCTCTGCTTCGCGGCCCAGGCCACCCCCAGACCATGATTGCCCGCCGAGGCGGCTACGAAGCCCGCCAGGTTTTCGGGCTGCCAAAGGAAATTCGAGAGCGCGCCCCGCACCTTGAACGAGCCGGTGGGCTGATCGGTCTCCAGCTTCAGGAAGACGCGACGGCCGGCCGCGCTTCTCATCGGTACGAGCCGGGTGGGCGGGAGGGAGGGGCGAATGAGGTCGAGGGCCTGCTCCACGAGGCTCGCGGTCAGTCTGAGCGCGTTGTCTACCATGGCTGATCCACCCCCGCGGATACGAGTTCAAGAATGACCTCGCCGGATTCGGCGCCAATGATGTCCCGCGCCCGGTCGCGAAGGGCCACGAGGTCGCGGAACGAGTCGCCCGAGGGGATCAGAGGCTCCCCGACCCACAGCGACACGCTGCCCCGCCGGGGAATGATCTGGCCGTCGCGCAGCATCCTCCGCGTGCCTTTCAGGGCGAGGGGAATCACCGGGCATCCCGCGTCGGCCGCCGCGCGGAAAGCCCCGAGCCGGAAGGGCCGAACCCCGTCCGCGTGGGTGAACGTGCCCTCCGGAAACACGAGGACGCGTTCGCCTCGATTGAGGGCTTCCGTGACCTGGGAGGCGTCGATGGCGCTCCGCTGCGAGTCCCGCCGCTCGACGCTGATGTGGCCGCACCGATCTACGAAGCGCCCGACGAAGGGATAGTGCCGGACCTCGCGCTTCGCCACGAAGATGAAGTCTTCGTTCAGGAGAGCGCGTAAGGCGATCACGTCCAGGTACGACGCGTGGTTGCACACCAGAAGCGCCGCCTTTCCCGGTTCGAACCGGGGACGCGAAGGCGTCACCGTCGCCCGCGGCGTGAGAAGGCGGAGGGCCACCCGCGCGGAGAGATGCTCGAACCTTCGGGCCGCCCGCTGGCGGAGGAAGAGCAGTGCTATCCAGGAGACGGGCGCGTAGAGGGCCAGTATCGAGTAGAGCCACACGCCCCGCGCGCCCAGGGCGATCCGCCTCAGCGTGGTGGCGGACGCGCTCCTGATGAGGAGCGCGGTGAGCCTCATCCGCGCGGCGAGCGAGTCTTTCCGGTCCCGGCCGAGCGCGCCGGATAGGAACATCGTCTTCGTGTCGTTGCGCCGGATCTTCCCCGACGAAGTCTTGGGCACCGATCCGGGCTTCACCAGCCGGACCACATCGGGAGGCGCTCCGATGGCGGTGGTGACCCGGTCGATGACCTGGCGCTCGATTTCGTCGCGTTCGGCGAGGGACCGTGCTTTCGTCTCCGCGACGATCACCACCTGCTCGGTCCCGCCGCGCGGGTCGGCGATGCCGAAGGCGGCGACGCATCCCTTGCGAACGCCGGGCGCCTCCGAGGCCGCCTCCTCGATCTCCGCGGCCACGAGGTTGCGGCCTCCGCGGATGATGAGGTCCTTGATCCGCCCCGCGATGTAGAGCTCCCCGTCGGCCAGGTAGGCGAGGTCGGCGGTGTCGAGGAATCCGTCCGGCCGCCTCATGGCCGCGGTCGCCTCTTCGTTCCGGTAGTAGCCGGAGGTCATGGAAGGACCGCGGAACAGCAGCCGACCCACCTCGCGCTCGGGAAGAGTGCGGCCCGCCTCATCGACGATCCTGATCTCGTGCTCGGGAAGTGGGGGACCCACGCAGACGAAGACGTTCGCGTGCTCGTCTCCTTCGGCCGCCCGCGTCGCATGGCCCTTCTCGAACGCGGCCCGATCCACGCGGTCGAACCTCGGCCCTCGCTGCACCTTGGGCATGCAAAGACCCACCGAGCACTCGGCCAGTCCGAAGACCGGCATCATGGCCTCCCGGCGGAAGCCGTATTTCGAGAACCGCTGGACGAATCGCTCGATGGTTTCGGGACGCACCGGCTCCGCGCCGTTCAAGGCGCATCGCCAGGAGGAGAGATCGAGCCCCTCGATGTCCTCGTCGCGGATGCGTCGCACGCAGAGTTCGTAGGCGAAGTTTGGCGCCCCCGACATCGTGCCGCGCCGCCGATGGATGTCCTGCAGCCAGCGCTCGGGCCGGGAGAGGAACGACAGAGGGGAGCGCAGAGCCAGCGGATAGGCCGAGGCCATGGTGAAGAGCCAGCTGCCGATGAGACCCATGTCGTGATACAGGGGCAGCCAGCTCACGCCCATCTCCGCCGGGCGCCCGTCGAGACCGAGCCCGATGGCCCGGATGTTCGCCATCAGGTTGCCGTGAGTGAGCAGCACGCCTTTCGGCGAGCCGGTGCTGCCCGAGGTGTACTGGATGAGGGCGGGATCCTCGGGGCGGGACTGCGGCGACATGCGAATGCTCGCGCGCGGATCGTCGGCGAGGTCGTCCGCGGTGACGACCTCGCCGAGCGTGGGCACGATCGACTTCAGGACCTCGGCCACGACCTTCGCGCGGGAGATCGTGATCATGATCCTGACCCCGGCCGAGCGGAGGATGGCGCCCTGTCGCTCCGCGTACTCGGCCAGCCGGTCGAGCCGCACCGGCGGATAGATGGGCACCGCGATCGCGCCGAGCAGCAGGGTCCCCTGGAACCCTCGAAGAAAGTCGAAGCCGGTGGGCAGCATCAGGGCCACGGTATCCCCGCGCGAAATGCCCCGCCGGGCGAGCCCGGCCGCGATCTGCGAGGCGCCGCGGAAGAGATCGGCGTAGGTGATCTCCCGCTCCGACCCGTCGTCTTCGGTCAGGAAGACGGTGACGCGATCCGGCGCCTCTTCGGCCCGCGAGGCGAGAGCGCGGTCCACGGTCGGGGCGAGTGCTCGAGGGCCGGTCGAGATCAAGGGCTGGACCGCTTCGGAGCGCTCCAGCCTGGCCTGCGACGAGGCCGCGGGGGAAGCGCCTTCGAGGGCGGCCGCGATTTCCGCGCAGGTCTCGGCCTGCAGCACCCCGTCGGGCAGAACACGACGCGCCCGACGTTCGATTCGCGTGATGAGCTCCACCTTCTCCAGGCTGCCGAGGCCGACATCTCGTTCGAGCGAGGCGGTTTCGGTGACCGAGCGGCCCGCCCGTTCGCCTCCGGTCTCGAGAGCGAGGGCGCGCGCCTCGTCGAGCACCAGTTCGATGGGCGAGCGGGAAGGGGCTTCACTCATGCCGGGAACCGAGGGCCGCCGAAGACCCCTCCGAACGGACGGCATCGCTACAATGTCGAAGTCCCGCTTCGGACCGGAAGCGCGCGATCATGGAGAAGACATGCAGCAAGTGGGAATGGCCGAAATCCAGAAGATCTTCGAAATCACCGACCCCATGGGCATTCATCGGGAAAGTCTCATGATTCCGCTCGGCCCGAAGAATCCCGGATCGGTGAAGAGAAAGCCCAACGGGAAGTTCGAGATCGTGGTGGATGCCTCCATGGACTTCGATACCTGGCTCGGAGGTCTCGCCGAAGCGCTCCGAGCGGCCGGCGCCTGAGTCCCGCGGCGCGGTGCGGCCCCCTGGCCGCGTGCGCGTTTTCCGAGGGAAAAAGAAAAGCGGCGCCATGAGCGCCGCTTCTCAAACGGTTGCGTTCGAGGCGGTCCGTCTTTCCCATGAGCTCGCGACGTGTGCGGCTTTTGGGAAGGCGGACACCCTCAAAAGGGCAAACTACGCGCCGAACACCGCGTCCTTGGCCGCCTTCGCAATCACGAACTTCAGGCGCTTCCGGGCCGGGATGCGGATTTCCGCGCCGGTCTGGGGATTGCGACCCTTGCGAGCCTTGTAAGCGCGCACCACCAGCTTGCCAATGCCGGGGATCACGAAGCCGTTCTTCGCTTCCTTGTGGGCCAGACGAGCGAGCTCCTCGAGGTACGCCGCCGAGGTCTTCTTGGGGATCGACGTCGCTTCTGCGAGTGCGGTCACGAGCTTTGCCTTAGTCATCGGCTTTGCCATTTGTTTTCTTTCCTCCTAGAAAGGGTTGATTGGTTTGAGAACGGCCACATCTTCGTATTGAAATCGCTGAATCGCGTGACGCTTAAGTGACGCGAAATCCGCCCGACGCGCCGATTGTACGTGTTTTGGCGGGGTTTCTGTCAAATTGGCCGCGCCGAGCGCGGAAATGCCCGGCGGGGCTTCAACGGCCGGGTTCAGCCGGCTCGCTCTCGAGGATGAAGACGATTTCCCCTTCCCGCGACAGGCCGAGGTCCTCCCGCGCGAGTTTTTCGATGGCGCGAGGGTTCTCGCGAAGCGCCTTGATCTCCGCGCGGAGCTGATTGTTCTCTTCGCGCAGCGAGTTCACGGAATGAGAGAGCTCCTGGAGGCGGGATCTCTCGCGGAAGACGTGCATGACCCCCTCCTCATCGCGCAGCGCCCCGTAGACGATGCAGCAGACCACGAACGCGGCCACGGCCATGGCCTTGAGTCTGGGGGTATGGGAGGGGGAATTCACGGGCGGAGGAATCTCAAGTAACTTCTCTTTATCGTCGTCTAAAACACCATTAGACATGGATATTCGATCCGTCACAAATCCGCCTGCTTAGTACCGGCCCGCGCGGCCGTGGTTTCGTACTGCTCGAACAGCGCATGGAGCCTGGAGGAGAGGCCCTTGAGGCGCTTCAGTCCCTTCTTGAACCGTCGATGGCGGTTCACCAGTTCCCTCACCCGGCTGACCTGATCCTCCTTGAGGTAGATGAAGGTCCCTTCACCACCGCTGCGGTTGGACAGCACGTAGTACGGACCGTGCTTCTCGCCCTGGGCGCAGGCGCAGGTCGCCTTGCCGCACACCGCGAAGCGGGAGAACAACGAGCCGCGGATCTGCTCCCGTTCCTGCAGGAGGGCATCGACGAGCGATTCATGTTCGTCGAGAGAAACGCGAATTCCCTGCTCCAGTCGAACCAAGTCGGCCATGTCTTACAGCAAACTATGGAATAAGCACTGTAAGAAAGTCAAGCCGCGATTTTGGCTACACTTCCTCGATCGAAGGAGGAGACATGGCCGATTTCGTTTTCAAGACCGAGCCGTCCGAGTACTCGTTCGCCGATCTGCAGGCGAAGGGGGGCGGAGTCTGGGACGGCGTTCGCAATCCGGTGGCGCTCAAGAACCTGCGCGCGATGAGCAGGGGCGATCGGGTGTTCGTGTACCACACCGGATCCGAGAAGGCGGTGGTGGGGATCGCGCGGGCCGCCTCCGCCGCGTATCCCGATCCCAAGGCGCCCGCGGGGTCGTCGCTCTCGGTGATCGATCTGACGCCGGTCGCGCTCCTCGAGCACCCGGTCACGCTCGCCACCTTGAAAGCGGACCCGGAGTTCGCCGAATCGCCCCTGGTGCGTCAGGGGCGGCTGTCGGTGGTGCCTCTTACCGAGAAACAGGCGGCCGGAATCGAGAAACTCGGCAGAGGGAAGTGATGACCGGGGCCATCGTCGTCCTGTGCACGGTGCCCGCGGACTTCGATGCCGAAGGTCTGGCGAGTGAACTGGTCGAACGCTCTCTCGCGGCCTGCGTGCAGATCGGGCCGGGTTTGAACTCGGTCTACCGGTGGCAGGGTGCTATCGAGAGGAGCGCGGAGAGGCTTCTCCTCATCAAGTCCCGCCGCGGACTCTTCGCCGCGCTCGAGGCCGCGATCAAGGCCCGGCATCCCTATGAGGTGCCGGAGATCGTCGCCCTCGACGTCTCCGCCGGCCACGCGCCCTATCTCGACTGGCTGGCGGCGTCGACCGCCAGCTGACCCCCGCTATTTCGCCGCGGAGAGGTAGTCGGGCTGAATGAATTCCGGGGCGACGGGGTACGCAAAGCTCCGGTAGCCCTTGAAGTCCGGCCGGCCCGCGTCTTCCCACGCGAACAGCCACAGGCTGGCCAGGACCTCGGCCGCGGTGGCGAGACGTTCGACCGTGAGATCGTGGTATTTGAAGCGCAGCTCGGAAGCGTCGCGACGTTCGGCGCTCACGCGCTTTCCGTCGGGCCCGGTGCCGCTCTTCTTGAGTATCGCGAACCTGAGGTCGATCGCGTTCGCCGCGTCGAGCCTCGAGCGGGAGTCGAGGGCGAGCGCCATGGCGAGAGCCACCGGATCGCGGGAAAGGGCGCCCCGGTCGGCGGCGGGAAGCTGTTTCAGAGTCCGCTCGAGCCCACGGCCGGTCAGGGCGGCGTCGAACACCTCCTGATCGAGGGCGAGCCGGTAGCTCGACACCACCGCGCTCTCGAAATAGCTGTGAATGCCGCCCTGCCCAGACTCCCAGCCGTCATACGCGACGGTCGCGTGATAGGGGTTCCCGAGGTCGCCGATGAAGTGGCTCATGATCCCCGCGGTCATGAAGGCGCGGTCGATGGCCGCGTCGTTCGATTTGCCGTCCGCGCTTAAAGCCTTGAGGTTCTCGACGGTCATCCGATAGAGCTGGCCGGCGCGCCAGGGGGCGGTGCCGGCGCTGCTCTCGTCCGGGCTCGCTCCCTCCCTGGCCGCGCAGACATAGCCCTTCGGCGGAGTGGCGCACAACTCCTTCATGCGACCGAGCGCCTCGGCGGGTGTTCGCGGGATCGTGGCGAAGGTCAGCTCGGGGGACACGTACTCCAGGTCGAGGAAGTGGGTGGGCGCGTTGACCTTCTCGATGGCCTCGCCCTGGTTGCGCCAGACGATGTCGGGCACGTTCGACAGGTGGCCCAGCATGAACTCCTTGCGACCGAACTGGGTGGCGAGCGGGGTTCCCTTGGCGATCTTCGCGGCCAGGAGTCGGACGGCGACCCGCGTGACGATGTCGTGCCCGCGCTCGCCCCAGGCCGAGGCCCGGGGCGGGACGGCCAGACCGATCACGAGGGCCAGGGCCAGGAGTCTGTGGATGCGTCGGGACATCTTGTTTCCTTCTTTCTGCGACGTGCCTGGATTAAAGGCGCGCCTTCCACCGCGCGGCCTCGGCCATTTTGCCTTGTCCGGGCGAGGTGCGCTCCCATGTCTCATACAGATCGACGAGCCTTTGGATCGTCTTCTTACGAGCGTCCGCGGGCGCTTCTACGGCCGCCGCGAGCTCCTTCTGCGCCTCGAGCAGAAGTGATTCCGCGGGCGCGAACTTCTTCTGAGCCACGAGGGCCTCGCCGATCAGAGACCGGTTGTCGCTGAGCCGCCAGTCTCCCGCCCCGAGGCTCTGACGTCCCAGATCGAGCGCTCCCCGCGCGATCAGCTCGGCATCCGCGGGCCGGCGCACCCGAAGCAACCATTCGGCGAAAGCGACGGAGAGAACGCGAGTGTTGCCCTTGTCCGCGCTCTTCCTCGAGACGTCGATCTCGAGCCGGTAAAGATCCTCGACGGCCCGGGTCCGGCCCTGCGCCTCGAGGTTCGAAGCCAGCCCAATCACCGCTTCCGCCACCCCGGGGTCGCCCTCTCCCCGGACTCTGCGAATGCGGGCAAGTTCGTCCCGCCGGATGCGCTCGTCCTCCTTCAGCCGGCTGGCGCTCCGCGCCGTGCTTCCACCCGTCTCCGCGGCCTGCGCGTGAGCGCCGGTCGCGCGCGCGGGCCGCCCGGAGCTGGCGAAGGCCGCCACGATCAGCGCGATCGCGGCCCGGTTCATGCGCTCTTGAGCGTCTTCAGGGTCAGCGCGACGAGCGCGACGATGGCGAGGATGATCGCCGCCCAGACGACGGCGCCCTTGGGCGTCGTCTCGAAACCCGAGAGCAGACCGGGCCTCGAACCCTGATTCGCGGCCAGGGCCCCCGCATGGGCGGCGATGGCCGAGTAGGACAGAAGCTCGCTGCGCAAACCCGCGATGTCATATCGGGGGGCCTCTGCGCCCCGGTTCCCGAGCAGCAGCCGCAGATTGCCGGGAGCCGCTTTGAAAACGATCCGGGGCACGCGCACGATCGCCACCGCGGAGCGAAGGTCGAGCGGGGCGTTGTCGCCATCGTCGACCTCGAGGGTCATGACGTCGAGGGGCGCGGTCGTGCCCAGCACCAGCGGGGCGGAAGAAGGCGGCTTCCGAGACAGGGTGAAGGAGAACGGCGCCTCGCGCTGGGTCTGATTCGTGGGGAGCAGGATCCGGGCGGGGCGCTCGAAGAAGGCGTCCGAGACCTCGATCTCGAGCCGCGAAACGCGCGGGGGATCTCCGGACAGGGCTTCCGTGGGGCCGAGGTTGTACAGACTGCGATGGGGCGGGGCCGTCGCCTGTCTCTGCACCCTGAGGGGAAGGCGCTCGTCGGCGAAATCGGGGTCGATCAGGAACGGAACCTGCTTGTTCTCGTCGTTGACCACGCGCAGGTCCGCGAGATCGGGCCGGAGGGTCGCGAGGTCGACGGCGCGCAGCGTGAGGGCGTAGACGTCTTCCTCGGTGATGCGGTTGATGGCTCGCTCACGCCGCCACTTCGACGGATCGAGCGACGCCCCCAGCGTGGCCGCGAAACGGAGCGGGGGATCGCGTTTGAAGAGCGGGTTCGCCTCTTCCGGTCCGATCTCGGCCGCCGCAACTCCCATGGCCTGGGCCAGCCGGGGCCGCAGGCCCTCGATGTCATACGAGGGCGCGCGCGTGGCCCCGTTGCCGTAGTACAAGGTGAGCGACCGGCTCGAAGCAGGGAAGACCAGGCGAACCCGCGAGCCGTGCAGACGCAGCTTCAGGCCGCGCAAGGGCGGACTGCCCGCATCGTCGATCTCGAGATAGAGGTCGCCGCCACTGCCGCTGCGGGCGGGAATCCGAACCGACTCACCGGCGATGATGGCGTCGCTCGCCCGCAGGCGGAAGATCGAACCTTCGCCGAGCCGGGTCCTGGTCTTCTTCCCATCGGCGCCCGACTCTTCGACAAGTCGGGCGCGCCGGGAGAAGGCGTTGTCGTCGCAGACGACCTCCACTTCGTCGAAGGGCAGGAGAGACGAGGCGTCCAGGCGGTATCGGGTGGTCTGCGCAGCCGATCCTGGTGGAGCGTCGACCTTGTCCGCCGCGACATTCATCGACCACGCGTCGCCCTTGAGCCGGCGTCGCAGCGTGACCGAGGCGCCCTCGATCTCCAGCGCGCGAGAGTCCGAAGCGCTGCGCGCGGTGATCCGCAGATACCGCGCGGTCACGGGCGCTTCGAACCGGATCTCCGTTCTGCGGACGCGCTCGTTGTTCCAGGTCTGATCGAACAGGGCCGCGTCCGGCTGGATGACCTCGAACTCCTTCCCATCCGCGGACGCCTCCACCCGCACATGCCAGGCGAAGGCGACGTCGGGTACCCGGAGCGCGAGGTCGGTGAAGGTGCGCGGCTCACCCAGGTCCAGGGTCCACTGACTGCGGATGGCCGAGGCTTCACGGGCCTCTTCCTTCTCTCTCCGCACGTCCTTCACGTCCACGCGCCAGGTGGCGAGGCCTTCGCGCTCGCTCGTCCAGTCGAGGAGATACGGGACCTCGCGGCCGGCCTCGTCCACCAGCCGCAGGTCGCGGCTCAAAGGCGCCGCTTTCGCGGACAACTCCGGCGGCAGGACCACGGAGGCGAGCGACTCGCCGCCCGCGATCGTCACCGCGCGTCGATATTGCCAGGCCGCGCGCTCGGCATCCGACGGGTTGAAGGCGGTGAGGAGGAGCGCGGCGAGAACGAGGATCAAGGGCGCGCTCCGGTCACTGGTTCTTCTGGAAGACGAACCGCTGATAGAAGAGGGAGACGAGGATCAGGCCTACCGCGAGACCGAGGAACGAGAAGACGCGGAAGATGCCGCCCAGCTCCGACAGGTCGTAGAGGAACACCTTGGCCACGGTCAGGAGCAGGAAGCCGAGCGACAGGTATCGCAGGGGCTTCAGGTCCCGGGCAACGCCGGTGACCAGGAGGACGATCGCGTACAGGCCCCAGCCCGCGGAGAGCGCGAGCTTCACCGAGTAGCCGGTGCCGTGGGAGATTGCGATGAAGGGGCCGGTGGAGTAGTAATCCAGAATCTCGAGGTTGACCAGCCAGAAGCCGAGAAGCAGTCCGTTGAGGGCGATGGCGTTCGCCAGTTGCCGGATGAAACTATTGTCCGAGGCGCGCCGGAGTCGTGATTGCCCGACCAGGCAGCACAGGGTGGCGATGCCGTACGTGTAGAGGATCCAGTTGAAGAACGGCATCCCCCGCTCCTGGTACTCGAGGATCTCCGGGTTGAACAGCAGCCGCGCGCCCACGAGGGCGTAGAGGATCCCCGCGAACATGGGCAGGCCGCGGTGGGGCAGCCGGCCGAACAGCCAGCACAGCGCCATGGCCTCGAGCGCCCAGCCCAGGGTGATCCACTGCTTGTCGAGCTGCAGGGGAATGGCGACGGCGATGAACCACAATGCGACCGCGGTGAAGAGAGCCAGGTAGCGCAGCCTCAGTCGCGCGCCGAGGGTGTCGCCCGGGCTCGCCACGAAGCGGCTGGAAACCATGCGCAGAGCGAACACGGACACCCCGGCCATGGCCACGGGGAGCAGGCCGATGGCGGACTCGCCGAACGCCTCCTTGTAGACGTTATAGAAGGGCAGGAAGAAGGCCGGTCCGGCCAGGGCGGAGGTCGCCCACGGGAGCAGCGCCTCCCGCCATCGCGCGAAAGGCACGACCATCGGCAGCAGCAGGAAGAAGAAGTAGAAGAGGGTGGTGAAGCCGAACGCCGTGGTGTACTTCTCCGGCTTCAGGTAGGCGAGCTGCCAGATCATCATGTGCAGCGCGGAGGCTCCGAGCAGCGCGGGCAGACCGATGGTCCAGTCGGACCGCAGGACCGAGCCCGTGATCACGATGATCTGGGCGGCCATGGCGATGAACAGCGGCCAGCCGTCCGTGGCCAGGCGGGATTCCGCGAGGGAGAGAAAGAGGCCGAAGATCGCGATCCAGCAGGAGACCCGCACCGCGATCTCTCCTTCGACATCCTTGTCCGCGCTCATCGTCCGGCCCGCGAAGAAGGACAGGAGGAGCGACAGCAGCACCGGGACGGCGAGGTACCCGAAGACGGTCGAGGCATTCGCCGAGCTCAGGAACCAGATCTGGATGAGCATGGCGAGACCGGCGGCGCCGAGCGAGAGCGCGCCCTTCAGCCTTCCGTCATGGCCGGCGCGTTCGATGAGGAGCAGGGCCATGGCCGCGGCCACCGCGAGGAAGGGACCGGCGGGAGTGCCGCGGTCGTGGCCGATCATGATCAGGGCGAAGACTCCAAGGCCCGCCCAGGCGGTGTGTGCCGCCACTTCGAGGGCGCGGTACAGATTCGTCTCCAGGTTTCCGAACCGATCCGCCGCCCGTCGGGACACGCCGAAGATCGCGACTATGAAGATCGCGAACAGGGTCGAACCCCACAAGGAAGCGCCGCTCGACGGCTTCAGTCCCTGCCCCGCCCACAAAGCGAGGGTCAGCGAGGTCGCGACCGACGCGCTGATCAGGAGGCCCACGCGGCCCCGCAGCACCGCCATGGCCAGGATGGCGAGGTCGATGAGGGCCACCATCCCGAAGAGCAGCGGCCACTGTTCGACGTACTCCGGAGAACTCGCGAGGTAGATGCCGAAGAGGAAGGGTGCGATCCCGCCGACCGCGCCGGTGAGCAGGACCCGATCGGTGTCCTCCTCCTTCGAGACCACCGGAAGCAGCAGGTACAAGACCCCGAACACCGCGAAGACCACCACGCCGATCAGCATGTTCGACGGCGACATGAACTTCGAGAACCAGCCGATCTGGATCAGGAGCGTGCCGACGAGACCGAGTTCGAAGAGCGCGTGCCACCGGCGCTTCACCCCGACCGCGAAGAGGCCGATGTTCAGCAGAAGGATGTAGGTGAAGAGCCCGACCGGATGATCCTCGCCGGTGGACAGGGCGACGGGGGTCGCGAAGCCGCCGAGCAGTCCGAGCACCGCGGTGGGGAAGGCGTCGTAACGGACCGCGAGCACGCAGGCGGTGATGGTGACGAAGACCATGCCCGCAAACGCCGTGGGCATGGAGATGAGGTCGTAACGCGAGTGGCCGGCGAAAAACGCGATGTAGAGGATGGCGATGCCCGCGCCGGAGAGCGGGTTCGCGGTGCGCTCGTAGCCCTTGCGCAGGCCGAGCTCGGCCGCGACCAGGGCGCCGATGCCGCCCATGAGCATGAAGATGAAGCGCAGCTCCGGCGTCACCAGGCCCTGCTCGATGGTCCAGCGCGCGAAGAAGATCGCGGAAGCGATGAGAGCGATGCCGCCGACCCAGGCGGCACCCTTGACCCCGAGAAGGCTCTCCCAGTCGATGGGCGGGGGAGGAGGCTCGACCGCGATGGGCGTCGGCGGGGTGGATGGGCGGGCCGGCGGCGGCGGTGGCGGTGCGGGAGCCTTCGCGGCCGGAGGCGTCGGCGTCGGCGCCACGGGCGAGGGCGTGACTTCCGGCGGGGTGGTCGGGGCTGCCGCGGCCGCTGCCGGTGCCGCGCTCGCCGTGATCGCCGGGGCGGAGGGTTCGGCGGCTTTTTCCGATTCCTTCGTGACCGCGACGGGCTGGGTTCGCAGTCGTTCCACCAGCTTCTGCAGGGTGGCGAGCCTCGTCATCGCGTCGTCGCGGTCGCTTTCCAGACGCTTGACGCGGTCCGAAAGATCGCGGCTCCGAAGCAGCGCGAAGAAGGCGACGACGAACGCGATGAACGCGAGGAACATATGAGCTTGGGAGCCTACACGTTCCCCGGTTCGGTTGACCGCAGAGAGGGTTACGAACTCTTCTTGAACACGAACCGCTGGTAGAAGAAGGAGACAAGGATCAGACCGGCCGCGAGCCCGAGGAATGAAAGAGCCTTGAAGATGCCGCCAAGCGCCGCGAGGTCGTAGAGGAAGACCTTGCCGACGGTGAGGATCAGGAAGGCGAGCGAGAGATAACGCAGCGGTCTCAGTTTCGAGATCACTCCCGCCATGAGCAGGCCCACCGCGTAAACCCCCCAGCCCACGGAGAAGGCGAGTTTCACCGCGTAGCCGGACTCTTCGTCGAGGGCGATGCGGGAGCCCTTGGAGAAGAAGTCGAGGATCTCCAGATTGACGAACCAGAACCCGAGCAGAAGGCCGATCAGGGAGATGGCTCCCGCGAGGTACGAGATCCAGCGGTTGGAGGGGGTTCGCCGGAGCAGGGACTGGCCGAACCAGCAGCAGACGATGGCGATCCCGTACGTGTAAAGGATCCAGTTGAGGATCGGCAGTCCGGGTTCCGCGTATCCGAGCACCGCCGGATTGAAGAGCAGGCGCGCGGCCACGAGCGCGTAGAGAATCCCCGCGAAGACGGCAAGCGAGGGATGGGCCAGTCGGCCGAAGAGCCAGATCAGCGCCAGCCCTTCGAGCGCCCATCCAACCGTCACCCATTGTCGGTCGAACTGGATGCGGATGGCCGTGCCCAGCAGGAAGAAAGCGACCAGGGAGAAGAGGGTGAGATAGCGAACGCGACGAAGCGCGCCGTCGTCACCGTCCTCGCCCGTGACGAACCGCGCTGAGACCTCGCGAAGGGTCAGGGCGGCGACGCCGGCCAGCATCAACGGGAGCAGGCCGACCAGAGATGACCCGAAAGCCGCCTTGAACAAGGTCTCGAGCGGGAAGAAGAAGAACGGACCCGCCATCGCGGAAGCAAGCCATGGCGGCAGCGCGTCCTTCCAGCGCTCGAAGGGGACGCGCAGCGGAAGCAGGACGAAGGTCAGGTAGAGCAAGGCGGTGAAGGCCAAGGCCATGCCGCGCTGATCGGCGGTCAGGTAGGCGCGCTGCCAGAGATGGATATGCATGGCGCTCGCAGCGAGCAGCACGGGGAGTTCGATCGTCCAGTCCGACCTCAGCACCGACCCGATGACCACGTACACCTGGACCACGAGGGCGAGCAGGAGGGGCCACCCGGTGGAGGCCAGCGCCACGAAGAGAGGCCAGCCCGACGAGGTGCGATCCGATTCCACGAGGGCGAGGAACAGGCCGAGAATGCTGACCCATCCGGAGACCTGGACGGCGATCTCAGCCTCGATGTCGATGGCCGTCCTCGCCTTTCTCCGGGCCAGCAGGACGAGGAGCAGCGACACCACGATGGGTCCGGCGAGATAGTAGATGAGGGTGTTCGCGTTGACCGCGCTGAAGAACCAGACCTGGGTCAGGACGACGAGGCCGGCCGAACAAAGCGCCACCGCTCCTACCAGCCGGCCGGGGCGACTCGAGATCTCGATCAAGAGAACCCCGAGAGCGGTGGCCAGAGCGAGGAAGGGACCCACGGGCGCGCCTCGCTCGTAGCCGACCATCACGAGACCGAACAGGAAGAGACCGCCTCCGGCGACGAGAGCCGCGCCTTCGAACACACGGAGTCCCATCTCCTCCACCCGGCCGAGGCGGGTGGCCACGCGGCGGGCCAGGCCAAAGATCGCGACGATGGCGATCGCGAACAGAGTCGAGCCGAGAAGCGATGCGCCCCGGTCGGCCTTCAGGCCCTGGAGCGCCCACCAGGCCAGGGTCAACGACGTGGCCACCGAAGCGCCTCGCAGGAGCCGGCCGCGCCCGAAAAGAACGGCGACGAGCAGGATGGCCACGTCGAGGGCCGCGATCATCCCGAAGAGCAGCGGCCACTGATCCACGTACTTCGCCGAAGTGGCGAGGAAGAAGGCGAACAGGAAAGGCGCCAGGCCCCCGATGCCGCTGATGCGAAGGATCTTGCGGTTCTCCGTGTCCCCGGCGGCCATGGGCAGGACGAGGTGGAACAGCCCCAGCACGAGGGCCACCCCGACTCCCGTGGGCATGTTCTCGGGTGAGAGGAAGCTCCAGAACCAGCGGATCTGGAGCAGCAGGGTCAGAGTCAGGCTCGGCCAAAGCAGAGCGAACCAGCGGCCCTTCATGACCACCGCGAGAACCCCGGCATTGAGCAGCAGGGTGTAGGCGAAGACCATGGCCGGCCGCTCTTCGCCGGTGAGGAGGGCGAAGGCGGCGCCGAATCCGCCCGCCAGGCTCAGGACGGCGGGGGCGGAGGCGCGGTAACGAACCGAAAGCAGACCGCCCACGACCGTCACCGCCACCAGACCAGCGAAGGCCGCCGCCACGGGGATGAGGGCGTAACGAGACTGCGCGGCGAAAAACGCCATGTAGAGGAGGGCGAGGCCCGCGGCCGAAACCGGGTTCATGGCCTTCTCGATCCCCTTGCGCATGGCGAGTTCGGCGACCGCGAGCGCCGCGATTCCGGCGGCCAGCATCAAGGAGAATCCGGCGCCGGCCCCGATCAGACCCTGGTCGATCGTCCAGCGGACGAAGAAGACGGCGGAGAGAAGAAAGGCGGTGTGCGGCCCCCCCCCCCCCCCCCCCC
>JBGATM010000022.1:0-81062 GCA_044229175.1 Vicinamibacteria bacterium
CGGCGCTGCCGGCGGTGTGGGCCGGGCCGCCCCGGGCCAGGGCCGGCGGGGAGGGAGCCCGGAAGGCGGGGACCGGGGCGTGGGCGCCCGGGGAAGCGAGGCGGCTCGCGATTTCGTCGATCGCCGCCGCGATCTCCGCTCGAGGGCGGGCGACCCGGGCGATCTCGCCTGCGGCCGGACGGTCGACGTCGAAGGGCCGGGCCTCGATCACGGTCTGGTCGCGATCCTCCTCGCAGCGCACCATGACCAGCCTCGACCCGCCGAGCGCCCTCGCGAGGACCAGGGCGGAGGCCCTGGTGAGGACGGTGTCGGGCAGGGACAGGCGCTTCCGGGCGGCCCGGGTTTCCCCCGCCGAGACTGCAGCGTCGCCGTACAGGGCCAGGGTTCGGGGCAGGCGTTCGGCGACATAGGCGCAGGCCCACGATGGGGGTGAGGTGGCGGCGCTCGATGCGGAGATCACGGTCAGGCCCGCTCCCAGCGCGAGGAACATCATCACCCTTCCCTCAGGACGTGGGACTCGTATCGGATCCGGGGCACGAAGCCCATGGATTCGTACAGGGCGAGCGCGGCGCGGTTGGAGGCGGTCACGGAGAGGGTGGCGGCGGTGGCATTCCCTCGCTCGAAGGCGTCCTGGAGCGACTCGGAGAGGCAGTGCCGGGCGAGTCCCTGGAGGCGGTGGTCCGGGGCGGTCGCGACCTCGCTGATGTGCGCCACGCGCCCAAGCGGCCAGGTGAGGAGGCACGCGGCCACGAGCCGCCCCTCGACTTCGATCCTTCGAGAACCCATGGAGTCGAACGGGCCGCAGACTTCGTCGAGCATGATCTGCCGCAGGATCCTTTCGCAGGATTCCAGGGTGTCGAAGCTCGACGAGGCATCGAGCCCCTGGGTCTCGAGGTGGGCGTAGTACACCAGCCGAGCCACCGCGCGCAGGTCGGTGCGATGCGTCGGTTTCGAGCGCAGGTGTGGGGAGAGGGCCCGTTTCCCCGCGAGCCAGGTGGGCCGATCGATGGTCATGTAGAGGCGGCCGGCGGACCGGAAGCCGTGAGCCACGAAGGGCGCTTTCAACCCGGGGTCGGAGGAGAACAGGGTCTGACAGTCGATGACCTTCGGTCGCAGGGCCTTGAGCCGGTTCAGGATGCGCTGGACCAGGAGTTCCTCGAGGCCAAGGCCCCTCGCCCGCGAGGCCGCGAACACCGAGCCCACGATTCCGTGGCCGGAGTCGACGGCGTAGGTCGCGTACGCGCACGCGCCGAGGGGGTCGTTCGCAACCAGGCCGTTGAGCGTCCCGTCATCGAGCGCGGCCTCGAGCCGGCCCCGGGTGGGAGCGAAACTCCACAGAAGCTCCCGGGCCCACATCGCGCCCTCCTCGTCGAAGAGGCGCGCGAGATCCGCCCTCGGAACGGATCCGATGGGGTGGAGCGCGCTCGTCGTCATCGTCGCGGATCTTATGGGCAAAGGCGGGGCCAGGCCTCCGCCCTGAAGCGCCCCGGGCCTATACTTCCAAGTCCCGTGGACCCAAGCGTCGAGTCGCGAAGACGTGCCCTGGAGAAGGGACTGGTGTGCGAGGATCCGCGTGAGCTCTCCCCGGAATTCGCGCGCTCGGTGGAGGGTCTGACCCGGGACATCCAGGACCCCGTCGAGCGCCTGCGCTTCCTGAGGAATTCCACGAAGACGATCCGGCAACTGGAAGACCAGATTCCCAAGGTGCCTCCGCTGGCCCGGCCGCTCGTGTACAAGTACCTGGGATGGCGCGGGCTCACCATGCTCAAGGGCGACAAGGCCGCGGGCATCCGCCGCAGCGCCCGGGGGAAGATCGCGGTCCTCCAGATCGGAATCGTGCTGGCCGGCGCCGGTCTGCTCCTGGGCGCCTCCTACGGAACCATCCGCCTCGCCGCCAGCCTGAGCCGGAAGACCCCCACGGTCGAGGCTCGCATGCCCGTTGAAATCCCGGTGGTCGCACCCGCGAGAGCCACGCCCGCGCCCGAACCCGAGGTCTTGACCCAGCACCCCAATTCCATCTGGCTGGTCGAGCAGGGGAAGGACTATGAGCTTTACAGCAACGGTCTGCGCGTCGACACCAGCCAGAGGGTGAAGGGCACGCGGCGCAGCTACGCCCTGATCGACGAGGCTTCGGGGCACGTCCTTCCCCTTTCGAGCGAGCCCGTGGGCATCGTCTTCCACACCACGGAGAGCGACATCCTCTCCCTCGAGCCCGAGAACAACGCGTCCCTGCTCCGCAACTCGAAGAACCTGGTGGCCTACATCAAGCGGCACGAGTTCTATCACTACCTCATCGACCGCTTTGGCCGGGTCTACCAGATCCTCAACGACGACTCGCGCGCGAACCACGCGGGCTTCGCGGTGTGGGCGAACGCGGGCAAGGTCTACATGAACCTCAACCACGCGTTCTTCGGGGTCTCCTTCGAATCCCGCTTCGCGCCCGAGGGGCCCCTGCCTCTCACCGAGGCCCAGCTCCAGGCCGGGCGTCTGCTCACCGAGCACCTCGTGACGCGGTACGACATCGATCCCAGACTCTGTGTCGGCCACGGCATCGTCAGCGTCAACCCCAAGACCCGGAAGATCGGCCACCATGTCGACTGGGCGAAGAATTTCCCGTTCAAGACCTTCGGCCTGCCCGATCCCTACCAAGTCGAACCCGCGAGTGTGAGGCTGTTTGGCTTCGGCTATGATGGCGACCTCGAGAAGGCGATCGGCGAGCCGTGGCCGGGCGTCTTGAAAGCCGAAGCGGGGCTTGAGAAGGACGCCTTGAAGTCGGGGCAGTCGACCGATGAGCTGAAGCAGGCCCTGACGCGACGTTTCGATCTCTGGTACGAAGAACAAAGCCAAGCCGCCAAGAGCACTACGAGCTCTCTAATCACAGCACCTGCGCCAGCAGGACCTGGAGTCAATTGAAACCCATGGACGACCGAAAAGATCACTTGTGGAAGGTGCAGGAAGGCTCGGAGCACGCCGCCGCTGAGGATCCCTCGCGCGGCACGCCTCTGGGCGTCGATGTGGGCACCAGCAAGATAGTCGCGGCCCGGAGGCGCACCAAGGGCACCGAGACCTCGATGCAGTTGAATGCCTTCATTCCCGTTCCCTTTTCCCGTTTCACCGAGACCATCCTCGGGCAGAACGAGATTCCCTACTTCCGCGACGGGGACGAGCTGATCATCTTCGGCGGCGCCACCGAACGCTTCGCCAACATGTTCAACGTGGAGACCCGCCGGCCCATGGCCGATGGTCTGCTCAACCCGAAGGAGCGCATGGGCACGGTCGTCCTCGAGTCCATCATGCGCGGCCTGATCCCGAAGGCCAAGGTGCAGGGCGAGGTTTTGTCGTTCTCCGTCCCCGCCGCCTCCGAGGGCCGCGAGGCCGAGCTCGTGTACCACGAGGCCAGCCTGCGCCGCTTCTTCGAGACCCTCGGCTACCGCGCGGTGGCCATCAACGAGGGCCTCGCCGTCATCTTCTCCGAGCTCGAGGACCAGAACTTCACCGGCATCGGGATCTCCTGCGGCGGCGGCATGTGCAACGTGGCGCTCGCCTACCTGTCGATTCCCTCGCTCCTCTTCGGAATCTCCAAGGGCGGCGATTACATCGACAACTCGGTGGGTTCGGTGGTCGACGAGCCGGCGACCCGGATCAAGATGATCAAGGAAGAGAAGCTCGATCTCACCAAGCCTCCGGCGGACAAGCTCGAAAAGGCTCTCCACATCTACTACGAAGATCTCGTGGAATCGCTGGTCGACTCCATCCGCAAGGCGGTGGCCAAGGCCGACAAGCTGCCGCGCGCCCATCGCCCCCTGCCCATCGTCATCGCCGGCGGCACCGCGAAGCCGAAGGGTTTCAAGGAGCTCTTCGAGCGCGCCATGAAGTCGAAGCCGTTCCCGATCGACATCTCGGACATCCGGGTCGCCGCCGATCCCGTCACCGCCACCGCGCGGGGCGCCCTGATCGCCGCCCTCTACGAGAAGTAAGGGCCGTTGACCCGTCCATTCAAGGCCCGCTTCGGCGGGCCTTTTCTTTGCGTTGCCCTCGCGGCCTCCCTCGTCTTCACCGGGTCCGCGCGCGCTCAATCGAAGGAGTCGGCCATGAAGGCGAAGACGGACGCGATCGCGGCCCCGCCCGCGGCGGAGGCGCTCGATCGCCTCGCCGCCTTCTTCAAGGAGCGCTCGTCGGCGCACGGCATCGTGGGCGCAAGCCTGCGGGTGGTGGGCTTCGACGGGCCCTTGCGGCACGTGTCCTTCGGACTCAAGGACCGCGCCACCGGGGCGGTCACGGATGAGGCGACGATCTACCACTGGGCCTCGATCACCAAGACCCTCACCGGTATCGCGATCATGCAGCTGCGCGACCGCGGCCGACTCACTCTCGACGACTCCGTCCTCAAGTACGTGCCCGAACTGGAGGCGATCCACAACCCGTTCGGCCCCATGAGCGCGATCACCATTCGCCAGGTTCTCTCCCACACCGCGGGTTTCCGCGCGGCCACCTGGCCCTTCGGCGGCGACAAGGACTGGCACCCTTTCGAGCCCACCGAGTGGTCGCAGCTCGTGGCCATGATGCCGTATACGGAGGTCGAGTTCGCCCCGGGCTCGAAGTACGGCTACTCGAACCCCGGCCTCATCTACCTCGGTCGCGTTATCGAGAAGATCTCCGGCGAGCCCTGGGAGACCTACATCGACAAGAACATCCTGCGTCCTCTCGGCATGAGCCGGGCGTTCTTCGACCATGCGCCGTATCACCTCCTGGCCGATCGCTCGCACAGCTACACGGTGTCGAAAGGGAAGATGGAAGAGGGCCGGTTCGACTTCGACACCGGGATCACGGTATCGAACGGCGGTCTCAACGCGCCGCTTGCCGACATGGAGAAGTACGTCCGCTTCCTTCTCGGCCACGCCGAGACCGAGGTCGGGGCCCGCGTTCTCTCGCGGGCTTCGCTGGAGGAAATGTGGAAGCCGGTGGCCCTGGTCGAAACCGTGGGGGAGGACCGCGTGGACATGGGTCTGTGCTTCTTCATCGAGACGCGGGGGAAGCGCCACCTCGTCGGCCATAGCGGCGGTCAGAACGGCTTCATCTCCCACCTCTATCTCGACGCGGACGCGCGCGCGGGTTACCTGGTCTCCTTCAACACCGACGCCACCGACGAGGTGCCGGTTCCGAACACCCGCAAGCTCGATGCCGAGATCCGCGAGTTCTTTGTCGCGAACGTGGCTCCCGCTCTCGAGGCCGCGTCGGCCCTCCCGGTCCCGAAAGGAAGGCGCTGATGTCCGGAAACCGCCCCCGCCTCGCTCTCACCGTCGGCGATCCCGCGGGCATCGGCCCCGAGATCGTGCTCAAGGCCCTGGCCCACGCGGACGTCCCCGCCGGCGACTGGGTGGTCTACGGCTCGAAGGAGGTCTTGAAAGTCACGGCGGCGCGGATGGGCCTTGCCCCCGCGGAGGCGTCGGGCGCATCGATCGAGGACGTCGGCGGTCTGGAGGTGGAGCTCGGCGTGGTGGACGCGGAGGCCGGTCGGCAGGCGGCGGTCGCGGTGATACGCGCGGCCGAGGACGCCATGCGCGGGGAGCTCGCCGGCCTGGTCACCGCGCCCCTCAACAAGGAGGCGATGCACATCGCCGGCTACAACTATCCCGGTCACACGGAACTGCTGGCCCATATCGCCCACACCCGCAACGTGGCCATGATGTTCGTGGGCGGGAAGATCCGGGTGGCGCTGCTCACCATCCACGAGGCGCTCAAGGATGTGCCGGCGCTCGTCACCGGGCCGGAGATCATCCGCGTCGCGACCCTCGTGCACAACGCGCTGCCGAGGTTCGGCGCCTCCGGGCGCCGGAAGATCGCGATCGCCGGCCTCAATCCCCACGCGGGCGAGCACGGCCATATCGGCCGGGAAGAGCAGGACGTGTTTCCGGCGGCTCTGGCCGCGCTGCGGGCCGCGGGTGTCGACATCGAGGGTCCTTACCCCGGGGATACCCTCTTCGTCCGGGCCGCCCGCGGCGACTTCGACGGCGTCATCGCCTGCTATCACGATCAGGGACTCATCCCGGTGAAGCTCCTGGCCTTCGGCGAAGCGGTGAACGTGACCATCGGCCTGCCTTTCATCCGGACCTCCGTCGATCACGGGACGGGTTTCGACATTGCGGGGCAGGGCAAGGCCGACGAGGGCAGCCTTCTAGCCGCCATGCGCCTCGCGGTTCAACTCGCCTCCCGCTGAGCCTCCGGCCCCGGCGTACCGCCCGCTTCTTGGGATAACCCGTGTTGCGGGCGGAGAATAAGGCGGGCGGATCCGAACGCCTTTGGAGGAATTTGCCCATGCTCGAAGTCCACAGCACCTATCCCGTCGCCGTCCACTGGGAGGGAGAGAAGCGCGGTCTCGGGTCGAGCCCCGACGGCCTGCCCGACCTCAAGGTCGCCTCGCCGCCCGCCTTCGGGGGCCCCGGCGGTTTCTGGTCGCCCGAACACCTCTTCGTCCTGTCCGCCGCCACCTGCTGGATGTCCACCTTCCTTGCCGTGGCGCAGGCGTCCGGCCTCGAGGTCGTCACCGTCGATTGCGCCGGCGAAGGAATCCTGGACAAGGGAGAGGATCGACGTTTCCGCATCTCTCGCATCGACCTCAAGCCGCGTGTGAGCATCACCCGCGAGGAGGACCGCGAGCGGGCGGGGCGGCTCATCGAGAAGGCGGAGGCGGCCTGCCTGATCCGCAATTCCATCCGCACCGAGGTGACGCTCGCTCCCGAAGTGCTGGTCGCGGCCCCCGCGCTCGCGGGCGCGGCGAGGTAGGGCGATGCAGGACCTTCTCTTCGGCCTGGGCTTCGCCGTCCTCTGGATCGCCGCTCAGGTGTGGCTCCTTCCTCGCCTGGGGGTGGCCACCTGAGCGGTTCCTCACCCGCGCGTGCCGCGGGCGAAAGCCGCTGAACCGGTCGAACCGCCTCAGTCGAGAGACGTCTCCAGCCGGTAGCCCGCGCCCCGAACCGTCAGCAGCAGTTTCGGATTCGACGGGTCGGCTTCGAGGTACTTGCGCAGTCGCACCACGAAGTTGTCGACCGCACGGGTCTCGGTGTCGGGATGCAGATTCCAGACCTTTTCGAGAATCTCGGCCTTGGTGACCACGGTGCCGCGCTTCTCGTGGAGCAGCCGAAGGAGCCCGGCCTCCAGCAGGGTCAGGCGGGTCAGCGTCTCTCCCCGGCGGATCTCGAAGTTGGCGAAGTCGACGCGATTGGGGCCGATCGATACCACGGTCTCGCTTCCCGGCGAAGCGCCCTTCGTCCAGTCCCGCCGCCGGAGCAGGCTCTTGACCCGCGCGAGCAGCACGGTCAGGTCGAAGGGCTTGGGCAGGTAGTCGTCGGCGCCCGACTCCAGTCCCTCGACCACGTCCTCGGGGAGGCCCTTGGCGGTCAGCATCAGGATGGGGGTCAGGTTTCCCGACTCCCGGGCCGACCGGGCCACCGAGAAGCCGTCCATGTTGGGGAGCATGACGTCGAGAAGAACCAGGTCGTGCCCTTTGCGCGACCGCGCCCCGGGGAGGGCGAGGAGGTCGCTCGCTTCCTGGCCGTCGGCGATGCAGTCGACTTCATAGCCCTCGAGTTTCAGGTTGAAGGCGATGCCGCGGGCGAGGCTTGCCTCGTCCTCGACCACGAGGATCCGCGGGGCCGCGCCGGGGTCAGGCATGGACAACCTCGTCCTGCGCCTCGACCGTCTCCGTCTTCACCACGCGCGGGAGGTGGAGGATGAACCGGGTCCCCCGGCCTTCGCCGTCGCTCTCCGCCCGCACCGTGCCGCCGTGGGCCTTCACCACGGACTTGACGATGAAGAGCCCGAGACCGGTGCCCGTCCGCGACCGTCGAACCTCGGATCCGATCCGGTAGAAGCGATTGAAGATGAAACGCAGGTGGGCCCGATTCATGCCCACCCCGCGGTCCTCCACGGAGAGCCGGGCGAAACCGTTCGCCTCCTCCGCGAGCTTGACCTTCACCAGCACCTGGTCGGTCGAGTACTTGACCGCATTGTCGAGCAGATTGAGCACGGCGGTTTCGAGCGCGGTCGAGTCTCCCTTGAGAAGCAGGTTCGCCGGGCCGGAATACGAGAGCGCCGGTTCCGCCAGCTGGTTGCGGGTGCGGGTGAGGGCGCAGGCATGCTGCACCAGCTTCGCCAGGTCGATGACCGGCGGGTTGATCACCGCCCGGTCCGCGTACAGCCCCGCGTTGAGGACGCTGTTGATGGTCCCGTTCAGGCGATCGAGATCGGCGCGCATGGTCTTGTAGAAGTCGTCGCGCTGATCGATCGAGAGGGTGTCGGAGCGCAGCATGAGGGTGTCGAGATAGAGGCGGAGCGAGGCCACCGGGGTCTTGAGTTCGTGGGTCACCGCGCTCACGAAGTTCGACTGGCGCTCATTGAGCCGCACCTCCCGGAGCAGCAGGGTGAACATCAGGCCGAGTCCCGAGATCAGGAGCAGGAAGAGGAGGAGCCCGAAGAAATAGACGAGGTACCGGGCGCTTGGAGATTGCCGAAGGGCGGCTTCCTCGCTGCCGATGATCTGCCACCCCACGGTCAGGGCGACCGCCACCAGCAGGAGGGAAACGCCGATGACGATATGGAACCAGGTGCGGCGTTTCGGCGGAGAGAGCTGGGCTTCAGCCATGGGCGGCCGTCTAGAAGAGTCTGAGGAAATCCGGGATCACCCGCAGGAAGCGGCCTCGCTTCAGATAGCGTTTCGAGAGGGACAGCCGGGTCAGGGCGAAGAGCCGGGTCACGAAGAAGGAGCCATGAAAGGTCTCGAGCGCGCCCGCCATCATGGCCTTGAACTCGGGGCCGTAGGGATACCACCACACTTCGCCCCCGCGGGACATGTCGCGGGCCACGTACTTCGGCTGGGTCATCTCGAGCAGCCCGAGCGCCCCGTGGGTCCGTCCGATGCCCGAGGCCTTGATGCCGCCCCACGGCGACGTGGGTTCGCTGAAGGTGTAAACGTGGTCGTTGATGGTGACCACCCCGGCCTGGAGTTCGCGTTCGAGCCGGGCCGCCGTGGTTTCGCTCGTGGTCCACCCGCTCGCGGTGAGTCCGTACGGCGAGTCGTTGGCGAGGCGGATAGCCTCGTCGATCGACTTCACGCGCATGATGGGCAGGACCGGCCCGAAGGTCTCGTCGCGCATGATCGCCATGCTGTGATCGACGCTCGTGAGGACGGTGGGGGGGTAGAAGTTCCCCGGGCCGTCGGGCCTCACTCCTCCGGTCTCGATCCGCGCGCCCTTCGCTCGCGCGTCTTCGACGTGGGCTTCGACGATCGCGCGCTGCCGCTCCATGGTCAGCGGCCCCATGTCGTGGTTCGCATCGAGGGGATCGCCCACCTTGATCGCCTTCGTCTTCTCGATCACCTTGGCGATGAAGGCATCGGCGATGGATTCCTCGACGTACACCCGCTCGACCGAGGCGCAGGTCTGGCCGGCGTTGAGGAACGCGGCCCACACGATTCCCGAGGCCGCGCGCTCGAGGTCGGCGTCCGCGCAGACCACGGCCGGATCCTTGCCCCCGAGTTCGAGGGTCACCGGCGTCCCCTGGGCGGAAGCACTCGCCATGACCCGACGTCCCGTGGGCACGCTGCCCGTGAACAGCACCTTGCGGAAGCGGGGGTCGCTCACCAGCGAAGCCGCCACCGCGTCGGAACAGGCGGTGACGTTCAGGACCCCGGGCGGCAGCCCCGCGCGGGTGAACAGGTCGCCGATGGCCAGGCCGATGAGGGTGGTGGCGGGCGCGGGCTTGAGGACGATGGTATTCCCGGCCATGAGCGCGGCCGCGATTCCCGTGATGGGGATCGAGAAGGGGTAGTTCCAGGGCGTCACGATCAGGACCGGACCGATCGATACGAACTCGATGCGCGCCTGCTTGTGCCCGACCAGGAACACCGAGGTCTCGGTCTCCCGGGGCGCGAGCGTCTCTTCGGCGGTCCGGGACACGTGCTTCAGATGGTCGAGGGCGGGGAGGATCTCGGCGAGATGCGCCTCCGCCAAGGGCTTCCCCTGTTCGCTCGCGATCAGAAGGGCGAGCCTCTCGCCCTCTTCCACGATGAGGGCGCGCGCGCGATCGAGGACGGCCCGCCGTTCGGCGAAGGAGGTGGCGGTCCAGGCCGGGAACGCGCCGGAGGCCGCCTCGACCGCCGCGCTGGCCTGAGCGGCGTCCAGAAGGGAGTAGGACCCGATTTGGGCGCCGGTCGAGGGTGAGACCGCCTTGTAGAGGCCGTCGTTTCCAGCGAGGCGCGATCCCGAAACGATGGAATGAACGGTGTCGGGGGCCGCCGCGTTTTCGCCCTGCAGGGTTGAACTGGCTTCCATGGGTCCCATTTTCGCCCCTAACCTGCCTTCAGGTCCAAACCACCCCGGGACTACAATCAGGATCGTGATCAAGAGCGAGGCGGCGCCCGAGGGCGAAGGCGGACGAGCGGAGCTCCTGGGGGCCAATCGTTCGTTCTACGACTCCCTGGAAAAGTTCGACATCGCGGCCATGAAGGCTCTCTGGTACCAGGGCGAGGGCGTCCGCTGCATCCATCCCGGCTGGGAGGCGATCAACGGGTACGAGGCGGTCATCGAATCCTGGGACCAGGTTTTCAGGAACACCGGCTGGATGAGAGTGACCCCGACCGACATCTCCACCTGGAGGCTGGGCGAACTGGGCCTGGTCTATTGCGCCGAGAACATCACCGCGAAGCACGAGGACGAGGTGGGCGTCGCGGTGACCATGGCCACGAACGTCTTCCGTCAGACCGAGCAGGGCTGGCGCATGATCCTCCACCACGCCTCGCCCGCGCCGGTCGAAGTCACGCAGTCCTTCAACGGGACGCTTCAGTAACCGGCGGCCGCGCGCCGCCATCCAATCACCATGCTCTTTTCCTCTTCGAAGACGAGAATGCCGGCCCGCGACGAAGCCCTTCCCGGGCGCGACGAGCCGATGCCCGTCCCTCCCTCCCACTTCGTCCTCGGGACGCCCCTCGTCGGACCGTTCCCGGCCGGCCTGGAGCAGGCGATCTTCGGGCTCGGTTGCTTCTGGGGCGCGGAAAAGCAGTTCTGGAAGATCAAGGGCGTTTTCACCACCGCGGTCGGATACGCGGCGGGATTCACGAAGAACCCGACGTACCGTGAAGTGTGCTCCGGCCGCACCGGCCACAACGAGGTCGTCCTCGTGGTGTTCGACCCGAAGGTGGTGAGCTATGCCACCCTGGTCAAGGTCTTCTTCGAGGCCCACGACCCCACCCAGGGCATGAAGCAGGGGAACGACGTGGGGACGCAGTACCGCTCGGGGATCTACGTCTTCTCCGAGGCGCAGAAGCGCACCGCGGAGATGGGGAAGGCCGCCTATGCCGAGGCGCTCAAGGGCGCGGGCCGGGGCGATGTAACCACGGAGATCCTCGACGCCCCGCCCTTCTATTACGCCGAGGACTATCACCAGCAGTACCTGGCGAAGAACCCGAACGGCTATTGCGGTCTCGGCGGCACGGGCGTCTCCTGCCCGCTGCCCGCCCGTTAACCCGCCCGGAAATACGAAGGGCGACCCCTTCGGGTCGCCCTTGAACGAAACGACGCGGCGGGAGGTCTAGAAGCTCGCCGGCCGGCAAGTGTAAGCGCCGCCCACCCAGGGGGTCTGGTCGGCGATCAGCACATCGACGTGCTGGGAGACGCTCTGGTTGTCCTTCGTGCGGATCTCGTCGTGCCCGTTTGGCTCCGAACAGATACCCGTCATCTGGGTCAGGCGCTTGGCGAGAGCGGCGATGTACTCGAGCTTGTCCTTCACATCGCCGTTGGACTTGAAGAGCCCGGGCTGCGTCTTGGTGAGGTCGTCCTCGGCGGCTTCGATCTGGGCCCGGAAGATGACCGAGCCTCCGGCCGTGCAGCACTGGTCGTCGCAATGAGGCAGCGCGGGCAGGTTGCAGGTCAGGAAGCCCGTGGTGGGCGTGGGAGTCGGGGTAGGGGTGGGGCTGGTGCCCGGCCGCGGGGTGGCGGTGGGCGCCGGGGTCGGAGTTCCGGACGGGTTCGAGGTGGTCACATCGCCGATGCCGTCTCCGCAGGCGGCCATCGTCATCACGGTGAGGGCCAACACGGCCCCAAAAGCTGTCTTGGTCACTATTGGTATGCCTCTTCTATGAGTCGTGTACTAGGGAATGTGGGCGACGAGGCAAACCTCGGCCCGCTCGAAGCCATGGATGATACCGGAAACCGGCCCGGAAGGGGAAGCGGCCCAGGGGGCGGTCCCGGCCCTAGCGCAGATGCCCCACCTTCGACTGGATGAAGGCCCGCAATCTCTTGAACTCCGCCACGTCGGCCCTCCCCAGGGCGGCGACCGACTCGTCGGCCTTGGCCGCGAGTTCCGGCTGTTCGATCGCTCGAAGATCGGTGGCGGCGACCCGCATCCTCTCGGCGATCCGGTCGATCGAGCCGACCTCGGTCGAATTGAGGGTGGCGAGGATGCGGTCGAGGGAAGTCGTCATGGGGTCGGGTAATTTATCAGTCGAGGCCTCGTGATAGTGTCCGTGCGCCAAGGAAAGCGAGGACATCTTTGTCGAACGAGTTCGATCTCACCGTTATCGGAAGCGGCCCGGGAGGGTACGTGGGCGCCATTCGCGCGGCCCAGCTGGGCCTCAAGGTGGCCGTGGTGGAACGCGACCCGAAGGGAGCGGGCGGCACCTGCCTGCAGCGGGGCTGCATCCCCACCAAGGCCCTGCTCCACACCGCCGACCTCTATGAAGATCTGAAGAACGGCAAGGATTTCGGCATCCTCGCGGAGAACGTGGGGATCGACTTCACCGCCCTCATGTCCCGCAAGAACCGGATCGTGAACCGGCTGTCCAAGGGCATCGAGGGGTACCTGTTCAAGAAGAACAAGATCACGTTCGTGAAGGGCCAGGGCCGCATCGAGAACCCGCAGTCCGTCCTCGTGGCCGGTGAAGCCGGCGCCTCCCGGATACCCACGAAGAACATCATGCTCGCCACCGGCAGCAAGCCGAGGAGTCTCCCCAACCTCCCGATCGACGGGAAGCGGATCATCACTTCCGACGAGATCCTCGAACTCAAGGAGATGCCGAAGAGCCTCATCGTCATCGGCGCGGGCGCCGTGGGCATCGAGTTCGCGTCCATTTTCGGACGCTTCGGGACCGCGGTCACCGTCATCGAAATGCTCCCGAGGGTTCTGCCCATCGAAGACGAGGAGATCTCGAAGGAAGCGGAGAAGCACCTCGCGAAGCACATGACCATCCTGACCGGCGCCCGCACGGAGTCGGCGAAGGTGATCGAGGGCGGCGTCCAGGTGGAGGTGACGCAGGCCTCCGGCGAGAGGAAGACCCTCGTCGCCGAACTGCTGCTCGTGGCCATCGGCCGCGGCCCGGTCTCCGACGGCCTCGGCCTCGAAGCCACGCGGGTTCGCATGGAGCGCGGTTTCGTGCGCGTCAACAACCGCTACCAGACCGACGAGCCCGGGATCTACGCGATCGGCGATCTCATCACCGTCGACGGCAAGCCGCATCCGCAACTCGCGCACGTGGCCTCGGCCGAGGGCATCCGGGTGGCGGAGATCATCGCGGGGAAGCACTTCGACCCCATCGACTACGACCGGGTCCCCGGTGCGACCTACTGCCAGCCGGAAGTCGCGAGCGTCGGCCTCACCGAGGCCGAAGCGAGGAAGCGTGGGTATGACGTGGTGGTGGGGAAGTTCAACTTCGGCAACCTCGCCAAGCCCCGGATCCTCGGTCACGACCACGGCTTCATCAAGGTGGTGTCGGAGAAGAAGTACGACCAGGTGCTCGGGGTTCACATGGTGGGACCGCACGCCACCGACCTCATCTCCGAGGCGTGTGTCGCCTTGCAGCTCGAGACCACCACCGAGGAGATCGCGAAGACCATCCATCCGCACCCGACCCTCGGCGAGGCGATGATGCAGGCGGCGGAGTCGGTCTACGGGATGGCGATCGACGCCTAGCGGTCGCGGGCGACGGATTCGGTTCCGCACTCCGCCCGCTCTTGCGGGGTGATCGCCTTCGACTCCAGGCGCGCCCGGATGGCGTGGGTTTCCTTCGACGTGAACAAAGCCTGAAGCCCGGTCGGATCCGTCTCCATGCCGACCGTCATCAGGCCTGTACGGGAGTGGTCGTGCCCGCCCAGAAGCAGGTGCCCGACCTCGTGGGCGATCACGCGGCCGAGGAGGACGCCTTCGTCGATGCGGCGACGGGGCGCCAGATCCTTGACGCGCTCGGAGTAGATGAAGGCGTGCCCGGTCGAGGGGGAGGCTGACCCGAGGACGTTCTCGCCCATGCCTTGGCGTCTTCGTTGCTGGATCAGGTACGGCGACAAAAACGAGACGAAAAGGTTCAGACCCTCGCAGGCGCGGGCCCTGGGCCCGTTCGCGATATCCACCCAGACCAGGCGTACCGCGGTGTCATCGAAGATTCGCTGGGCCTCCGCCCGGGCCCGCGCGTAGTCTCCATTGTCCGTGCCGGCGAAGTCGGTAACGTGGAGCACCACGGTCAGGGTCGGGCGATCGGCGGCGGTTGAAAGGCCGCCGATCAGGGCCACCGCCATAGCTGCTGCCAACTTGACGTTCCGGTTTTTCATGGGCCGTCCCCCTTGCTTGAAGGGAGAGGCGCGAAACCGGTCCGGCGAGTGCCATTCGGGAAGAAGAAAACGTCAGAAGGGACATCCTTCGGTCGCTGGAACCCTCAAGTCCCACAGGCCCCTCGGCCCGTGGCGGGGCCGGTCAGGGAGTCGAGCAGGTCTCGAATCGCCCGGCCCTGCTTCGGTGTGAACTGCGCCCACGCGGTCGTCGGCCGAGCGTCGAGGCCGTTCGCCATGATGCCGGTCCGTGAATGGCCGGGAGGCAGGGTCAGATGGCCTACCTCGTGCGCGATGGCGCGGCCCAGCAGGACGCCAGCGCTACGGCGCGTCCGTTCGGCCAGGACACGAAGGCGGTCGGGATAGACGAACGCCCGGGCGTCGGCCCTGGATGCCCACCCTGCGATGTTCTCGGCTATTTCACCGCTGCTCTTCTCGTGGTCGGTGACAGTTGATGGCAGCAGGGTGACGACGAAGTCCACCTGGCCACAGGGCTTGGTTGTACCGTCCAACCATGCGACATGGACCCCGATCGCGGCGAAGACCCGCTCCACGTGGGTCAACGCCTCGGCCATGACCGTGTTGGGCACGCGCGCGTTGTCAATCAGCTGAAGGACCACGGTCGGTTTCGACGGATCGGCCGCTTCGGAGGATCCGCCGATCAAGGCCAAGCACGCTGTTGTCACCGCAAATCCGAGGTGTCGCTTGTTCATGGACCGCCTCCCTTGCCTGCAGGGAGAGGCGCGAAACCGGCCCGGGAGCCGCCACGCGTGGGCGGAAAGGCGGTAGGATTTCGGCAATCGCAGCGACACGCAGCGGGTCATCCGATTCCCCTTTGGGGGTGGGGGCGGCCCGAGGAAAGGGGGATGACGCCCTTGGGCACTGCAGGAGATCGCGACCTGACGACTGGCCGTGGGCGCCATCTGGAGGCGCAATCGGGTGAGAGGCTCGCCCGGACATCCGCGGACTCGCACCGGGTGACCCGCCTCCTCGTCAAATGGGGTGACGGCGACGAGGCGGCTTTGAGCGAACTGGTTCCCCTGGTGCATGACGAATTGCGGCGCATCGCCAGACGCTGCATGGCCGGAGAACGTCGCGGTCACAGTCTCCAGGCCACCGCGCTCGTGAACGAGGCCTACCTCCGCCTTGTCGATGTCCAGCACGTCAACTGGAAGAACCGCACGCACTTCCTCGCGATGTCCGCGCGCCTGATGCGCCGGATCCTGGTGGATGTGGCCCGGAAGAAGCGCTTTCAGAAGCGCGGCGGTGGGGCGATCCGGGTGACGCTTGGGGATGCGCTGGCGGTGGCCGACGAGCCCGGCCCGGATCTCGCCGCCATCGACGACGCCCTGCACACTTTGGCCAAGCTGGACGAGCGCAAGGCCCGGGTGGTTGAGCTTCGATATTTCGGCGGCCTCAGCGTCGAGGAGACCGCGTCCGCGCTCGAAATGTCGGTGCAGACCGTGAACCGCGACTGGAAGTTCGCGAAGGCCTGGCTGTCGAAGGAACTGCGGGACCGGGGCGCCTCGAAGGGAGTGGGCAACGGGAAGGCCGCGGCCCCATGAGCGCCGAAGGGGACCGTCAGGCAGCGGCCGACCGATTACATCGGGTCGAGGAGCTGTACCACCACATGCTCGCGCGTCCTGCCGCGGAGCGTGATGCCGCGCTTGCCGCCGCGTGTCCGAATGATCCCGCGCTTGTGGCCGAGGTGTTGTCGCTTCTCAAAGAACCGTCCTCGGGCGCGGGACTCTTCGGGACTCCCGCGGTCGAAGCGGCCGTCCGCGACCTTTCAGACCGCGGCCATTCGTTTCTGGGCCGTCGCATCGGGGTCTTTGAAGTGCAAGGACTCCTGAGCCAAGGCGGAATGGGCGAGGTTTACCGCGCGCGCGACACGAAACTCGGTCGCGACGTCGCGATCAAGATCCTGCCTCGCGCGTTCAGGGACGACGCGGATCGCGTGGCCCGTTTCGAACGTGAGGCGCGGGTGCTCGCGTCCCTGAATCATCCCAACATCGCTGCGGTCTACGGCCTCGAGGACGCGGGAGATCAAAAGGCGCTGGTGATGGAGCTCGTGGACGGCGAGGACCTGTCGGTTTGTCTCTCACGCGGCGCGATACCGGTGACGGTAGCGCTGCCGATCGCGAAGCAGATCGCCGAGGCCATCGAATCTGCGCACGAGCGGGGGATCATCCATCGCGATCTCAAGCCCGCGAACATCAAGGTGAGACCGGACGGAACGGTGAAGTTGCTCGATTTCGGCCTGGCGAAGGCGGTGAGCGCGTCGTGGGGCGCGCCCGGACAAGACCCCACAGAGTCGCCAACGATGACCGCACGCGCGACGCGGGCGGGGATGATCCTGGGCACGGCCGCGTACATGGCACCGGAGCAGGCGCTGGGCAAGGAAGTGGATCGCCGCGCGGACATCTGGTCGTTTGGTGCGGTGCTCTTCGAAATGCTCACGGGAGAAAGAGCGTTCAAGGGCGATGACGTCGCGTCCACCCTCGCCGCGGTATTGAGAGATACGCCGCCCCTCGGGGCGCTGCCGAAATCGGTGCCGCCGCGCATCGCGATGCTTCTCCAGCGCTGCCTGGTGAAGGACCCGGGTGCGCGCCTCCGGGACATCGGCGACGCAGCGTTGGAGCTCAGAGATCCCCCGCCAGCGGAGAGACTCCTACGGCCGGCATCGAGGGAGGCGCGAGGGTGGGTGGCCTTGGGCGTTGCCGCTCTTGCCCTCATTGCGCTTCTGGCCTCCCTGAGGTCGTCGCCGCCTCCGGTGCGTGTGGCCAAGCTTGAGATTCCGTTGCCCTCCGGAGGTACTCAGGCGGCGATAAGTCCGGATGGCAGTCAGGTTGCGTACCAGATCAGGGGGGAGCTGTGGGTGCGGCAGCTCACTGAGCTGAACGCCGTCAAGTTGCCGGGAACGGAGCGGGCGAGTCACCCGTTCTGGTCCGCTGACGGTCGATGGGTCGGCTTCTTCTCAGACGGGAAGCTCACAAAGATCCGGGCGGCAGGTGGGCCGCCAGTGCGACTCTCTCGAGGAACGAATACCAGAGGGTCGGGCGCATGGAATCGCGAGGGCACGATCCTGTTCAGTGAGGAGGGTCCGCTCCAGAGGATCTCCGAGGCCGGGGGCGAGGCGACACCGGCCACCGAACTCGATGCGTCGCGCGGCGAGACCCACCACCTGCATCCGTCATTTCTCCCCGACGGGCGCCGGTTCCTGTTCCTGGCGTGGAGCGCCAACGCGGCGAGTGGACGGGTCTACATCGGGTCCCTTGATTCGAAGGCCAGGACACCTCTCATGGACGTCGCATCCAAGGCGATCTACGCCCCGCCGGGTTTTGTTCTTTTCGGGCGGGCCGGAAGCCTGGTCGCGCGGCCTTTCGATGCGCGTCAGCTGAGATTCACCGGAGATGAAATGAGCGTGGCCGAGGGCTTTGCCCTCGCCGGCCTCGGATACGCTCCGTTCAGCGCGTCCGATGATGGGACGCTGGTGTACAAGGAGGGAGGCGCAACAATCGACTTCCCGTTGATGTGGGCGGATCGCAACGGGAAGACGAGCGAACCGCTTGCCGCAATCCCGTCCGCTCAGTTGAGACTGTCGCCCGATGGGCATCGGCTGGCCTTCCCGGACCAGCTCACTCTGGGCACTATTGGGGCAGACATCGGCGTCCTTGACCTAGAGGACGGCAAGCGAATGCGGCTTACCAACGACCCGTCAACGAATCATTTTCCTGTCTGGTCGCCGGACGGCAGTCGGGTGGTCTTCGATTCCAACCGGGGGCGCGACGCCCAGTTCCACGCCCTTTACGAGACGTCCGCAAACGGAGCGACGCCTGCGCGCCTGCTTCTCGAACCGCCGCCAGGCCTCAGCTACTCGGCTCAGGACTGGTCGCGGGACGGAACGCTGATAGTGTTCCTTCGGGGGAGGCCGAAAGATCGCACTTATGACATCGGCTACCTGCCATTGGAAGGCGACCGCAAGCCGGTTCCATATCTCACGACTCCATTCGACGAAGAGAATGCGGTGCTCTCTCCCAACGGTCGCTGGCTCGCGTATGTCACGAATGAGTCGGGTTCCTTTCAGGTCGTGGTGCGATCGTTTCCCGACCCTTCCCAAGAGAAGCGGCAGATTTCCGTGGGAGGAGGAGCGAGCCCAAGGTGGCGCGCGGACGGACGGGAACTCTTTTATCTCGACCCCGATGGCGCTGTGATGGCAGTGGAGATTTCGACTGACCGGGGTCTGAGAATAGGCGCGCCCCGGCCCCTTTTCCGAACGTCCTTCCGTTTCTCGGCCGCGACCGATACCGAGACTCCCTGGGGATCCTCCTATCCCTATGATGTCGCTCCCGGCGGCGAGAAGTTCGTGATTTCGGGCGGGCTGATCGTGCGCCCGCTCCACGTCGTGATGAACTGGGTAGCGGGACTCAAACGGCCATGAAGCCTTCAGGCGATCGCGAAGTTACGGCTGACCGCTGGCGTCGCCTTCAGGCGCTGTATCACGAGATGCTTGCGCTTCCTTCGAAGGAGCGCTCGGCAGCGCTCGCAGCGGCCTGCCGGGATGATCCGGCGCTTGTCGCGGAGGTCCAGGCGCTCCTGGATCAGCCGGAGTCGAGCGCGGGCCCGCTCGCCGTGCCCGCGGTGGATGCGGCGGCACGGTTCGTGTCGCCTGCGGGGCAATCGCTCATTGGACGGCGCATCGGGGCTTTCGAGATACAGGCCCTGCTCGGCGTGGGTGGGATGGGCGAGGTCTATCGAGCGCTCGATGCGCGGCTTGGTCGCTCGGTGGCGATCAAGCTCCTGCCCCGGGCGTTCAAGGATGATCCCGATCGCGTGGCTCGATTCGAGCGCGAGGCCCGCGTTCTGGCTTCTCTCAATCATCCAAACATCGGCGCGGTCTATGGGCTGGAGGATGCCGAGAGCGTCAAGGCCCTCGTCATGGAGCTGGTTGAGGGGGAAGACCTGTCGGAGCGTCTCGCGCGCGGCTCGATTCCGGTGGCGGAGGCGCTTCCGATTGCGAGGCAGATCGCGGAAGCCGTCGAGGCGGCGCATGAACGCGGGGTCATCCATCGCGACCTCAAGCCGGCGAATATCAAGGTGCGGCCGGACGGCACGGTGAAGGTTCTGGACTTCGGTCTCGCAAAGGCGTTGGAGCCATCAGACGCGTCAGCCGGGGATCCGACGGAGTCGCCAACCATGACCGCACGGGCGACCCGAATCGGCATGATCCTCGGCACCGCGGCCTACATGGCGCCCGAGCAGGCTCTGGGGAAGCCCGTCGATCGACGCGCGGACATCTGGTCGTTCGGGGTGGTGCTGTACGAGATGCTGACGGGCCGGCGAGCGTTCAAGGGCGACGATGTTCCCTCGACACTCGCGGCGGTCCTGAGCGAGACGCCGTCGCTCGCAGCGCTGCCCGGTTCGGTCCCGCCCCGGATCCGGCGGCTGATCGAGCGATGTCTCGACCGCGAGCCGAAGACGCGATTGCGGGACATCGGCGAAGCGCGGATCGAGATAGCGAGGGCCGAGGCGGGGTCGCCGGATGGCATGGAGCCAAAGGCGGTGCGTGGCTGGCGCCTGTTACCGGCCATCGCGCTGCCCGCGGCGTTGGTTGTCGCGGCTGGCGTCGTCGCCGTGGTGATAACCCGTGGCCTCTGGAGTGATCGCCTTCGCTCCACGCCCCTGGAATCGCGCCTGGCCATGCCCCTGGGGCAGAGTCTCCAGTTCCCTGGCCCCCTGACGCACGTCGCCCTGGCGCGCGACGGAAGGACCGTGGCGTTCAGCGCGACGAAGGGATCAGGGGTCGCGCAACAGTCGATCGGGGCGGCAGAGATCCATCTCCGAAAGCTCGATGAGATGACGGCCACGCCGCTGGGCGTGGCCGGCCGATCGCCGACGTTTTCGCCGGACGGTCGATGGCTGGCGTTCTTTGGCGACGGCAAGCTGAGAAAGATCCCGTTAGGGGGCGCCGCTGCCACCGATATCGTGGCCTGCTTAAGCTGCGATGGCGATTGGGGGGAGGACGGGACGATCGTGTTCGGCGACGCGTCCGATCAACCGACCTATGGGATACGGCGAGTCGTCGCGGCTGGGGGCCCGGTGTCGGTGGTGACGTTGCTCGATCGTGCGGCGGGACAGACTCACCATGTGGCGCCGCAGGTGTTGCCGGGCGGGAAGTTGGTTCTCTTCACCATTCGATCGGACGGTCCGAGATTCCAGCTTGCGGTGGCGCCGATCTCCGGAGGGTCGCCCCGTGTTATCGCGGAAGATGCGCTCTTCGGCCGCTATCTGGGAGATGGCGTGCTGGTCTTCCAGAGAGGCGGATCCCTGCACGCCGCCCGCTTCGATGAGACGCAGTCCACTCTCGGCGACAGCGCGCCCGTGCTCACCGGTGTCAGCCTCTACTGGCCAGGTCGGGCCTGGGCCTCGGAGGGCGGCACCTTGATCTATCGGCCCGAGGAAGACTTCGGCCGCACGCTCTTGTGGGTTGACCGCGAGGGTCATGCGGTCGAGGTTGGCGCCCCGGTGCAGCCCTATTCCAATCCTCGCCTCTCGCCCGGTGGCGATCGGATCGCCGTGGCGATTGGCGGTGCACGGGGGACCTCGGATGTCTGGACGTACGACCTGAGATACCGAAGGCTTCAGCGGGAGATTGTCGACGTCCGACTGCCGGCCTGGGCGCCGGATGGAGCCCATCTCCTGACGCATCGCCGGACGGCGTCTTCCGAGATCCTGTCTCTGAAACTGGATGGGAGCGGCGTCACCGAAACGTTGGTGCGCGGGAAACAGGTTGCGTGGCCGGCTTTCATGACCAGGGATGGCCGGACCCTTGTGTACCACGAGGCCTCGCCCTACCAGATCATGGCGATAGACCTGACGACGAAGGCGTCGCGACTGGTGGTACCCGGGGCAGGCGGAAGGCTCCATCCGGGCGAGCGGTGGATGGCCTACGCCACCGACCTGAACGGGCGCGAGGACGTGTTTGTCACGTCCTTCCCGGCAGTTGGCGCGAGGATCCCCGTCACCATCGATGGAGGGCGCGAACCCGTCTGGTCCCGCGATGGTCGCGAACTCTTCTATCGCAAGGGAACCCAGATGTTCTCGGCGAGAGTCCGCCCCGGGCCGACGATTTCGTTCGATCCGCCGAAGCTCCTGTTCGATGTCGCCTACTATCAGGCAGGGGGCGCCGGCATGACCCACTACGACGTGTCGCCGGACGGGCGCTTCCTGATGATGAAGGTGCGGGAGAAGGAGGCGCCCTATTTCGGGGTCATCCTCAACTGGGCTGAGACGCTCAGGAAGGCAGTGGGGAAGTCGTGATCGACCATTTTCGTCGAGTGGAGACGCTGTATCACCAGATGCTCGCGCGTCCGGCGCACGAGCGCGCGGCCGCGCTCGCTGCAGCATGTCCCGACGACCCCGCGCTCGCCGCCGAGGTGCAGGCACTGCTCGATCAGCCGGAGTCCGCCGCGGGGTTGTTCGCGGCACCGGCCATGGACCTTGCCGCGCGTGCGGTCTCAGGAGGAGGTGCCTCTCTCGTCGGCCGGCGCATGGGCGTCTTCGAGGTGCAAGGACTGCTGGGCAGCGGCGGCATGGGCGAGGTGTATCGAGGCTGGGATACCCGGCTCGGCCGCGCGGTGGCGATCAAGCTCCTGCCGCGGGCGTTCAAGGATGACCCCGATCGCGTGGCTCGATTCGAGCGCGAGGCACGCGTTCTGGCTTCTCTCAATCATCCAAACATCGGCGCGGTCTATGGGCTGGAGGATGCCGAGGGCGTCAAGGCCCTGGTCATGGAGCTGGTTGAGGGAGAAGACCTGTCGGAGCGTCTGGCGCGAGGCGCGATTGCGGTGGAGGAGGCGCTTCCGATCGCGAGGCAGATCGCGGAAGCCGTCGAGGCGGCGCATGAACGCGGGGTCATCCATCGCGACCTCAAGCCCGCGAATATCAAGGTGCGGCCGGATGGCACGGTGAAAGTGCTCGACTTTGGTCTCGCCAAAGCCTTGGAACCGGCGTCCGGCGCGCCGGCGGCGGATCCCACCGAGTCTCCAACTATGACCGCGCGTGCGACGAAGATCGGCATGATCCTCGGCACCGCGGCTTACATGGCGCCCGAGCAGGCTCTGGGCAAGCCCGTCGATCGGCGCGCGGACATCTGGTCGTTCGGGGTTGTGCTGTACGAGATGCTCACGGGCGAACGCGCCTTCAAGGGCGACGACATCGCATCGACGCTCGCGTCCGTGCTGAAAGACACGCCGACGCTCGACCGCCTGCCCGCACCGGTGCCGCCCCGAATCACGCGCCTGCTCGAGCGTTGCCTCGAACGGGATCCGAAGACACGCCTGCGCGATATCGGCGAGGCGCGGATCGAGATCTCAAGGACTGAATCCGAGGCGCCCGACGAGGCGCCGGCGGGGCGGCGCCGTTCCGCGGAGTCCGGCGGACTCGGAAGTCGCATCGCCTGGTGGGCGCTGGTGGCGGGAGTCGGCGCCGTCCTGGCGGCCGCTTTGATCCTCCGGCCGCGGCCCTCCGCGCCCGGGGCAAGCCCGGAAGTCCGCCTGACCATGCCTCTCGGGCCGGGCCTCCAGTTCAGCGGGGTCACCGCATACATCGCCGTCTCACCCGATGAAAGGGTGGTCACGTTCAGCGCGCGCAAGGGAGTGGGCGTGGAGCAGCAGTCGAGTGGCGGCGGCGACCTCTACGTGCGGCGACTGGATCGGGCTACCCCGGTCTCCCTGGAGCACAAGGGCGCGGCGCAGTTCTTTTCGCCCGACGGTGAATGGCTTGGGTTCTTTGACGACGGAAAGCTGATGAAGATTCCCGTCTCCGGCGGGGCGGCGGTGCCCATCGCCTCCGTCGGTGAGGGTCAGGGCCATTGGGCGCAGGGCGACGTGATCGTGTTCTCTCAGGCGGGAGACCGCCCCAGCCATGGAATCCGGCGGGTCCAGGCGTCCGGAGGCGACCCGGCTGTCATCACGACCCTCGACCGCACCGCGGGCCATACACACCATCTGGCTCCACAGCTTCTCCCCGGCGGGAAGCACGTGCTCTACACCATCCGGTCCGACGGTCCGCGCTATGAGCTGGCCGTGGTCCCCATCGAGGGCGGATCGTCGCGCGTGATCGCTCGGGACGTGGCCTACGGCCGGTATCTGGGCGACGGGCTCCTTGTCTACCAGAAGGGTGACTCCCTCTTTGCCTCAAGACTCGACCCGACCGAGTTCCGGGTTTCCGGGGAGAGGCCCGTTCTGGACGGTGTCTTGTTCTTCCCAAACGCCCCCGCGTGGGACATCGCCGGCGGCACCCTGGTCTACCGGGCGAGGGAGGACGATGGCCGTACCCTGCTGTGGGTGAACCGCGACGGAAGTGCCGCGCCCGTGGGTGCTCCGCGAAAGGCGTATTGGAACATCAGGCTGTCGCCCCGGGGGGATCGCATCGCGGCTCACATGTTTGACGGGTGGTTGACCGATGTCTGGACCTACGACCTGGGGCCGCGACGCCTGCAGCAGGTCACCACGGACGGCATCAGCCGCGTTCCCGCATGGAGCCCGGATGGCTCGCGTCTCCTGGTCAACCAGAGGGCAGCGATCGCAAACGTCGTGGCCGTCCGCCTCGACGGGAGGGGGGCTCCCGAAGACCTCACGCACACCGGCCAGTCGGGAGGCGCCGCCTTCATGACGAGGGACGAGCACTTCCTCGTTACCAGCGAAATTGATCCCGTAACCGGCTACGATCTCATGCTCTTCGATCTCAAGACTCCGGGGCCGCCAAGTGTCCTGGTGCGCACTCCCAAACTGGATGCGGGCGGCAAGCTGCACCCCTCCGGCCGGTGGGTGGCCTACGCGAGCACCGTCACCGGGCGCGACGACGTGTTCGTCACGCCCTTCCCAGCGGGCGGCACGCGGATCCCGGTCACCATCGACGGGGGTCGTGAGCCGGTGTGGTCGATCGACGGTCGCGAACTCTTCTACCGACAGGGAAACCGGATGTTCTCGGTCGCGGTCCGGGCCGGCGCCGAACTGACCCTCGATCCTCCCAGGCTGCTTTTCGATGTGCCTTACTTCCAGGGAGGGGGCCCGGGTAACACCCAGTATGACGTGGCGAGCGATGGTCGGTTCCTGATGATGAAGGCGCCGGAACGAGAGACACCGTCCCTGCAAGTCGTCTTGAACTGGACCGAAGCGCTCCGAAAGGCCGTCGGGGGTTCGTGAGCCTCGCGGGGGGTGGCGCGCGAGCGAAGGTTGACCTTCGCCGCGGGATTGCTTCAGGCCGTCGCAAACGGACGGGGCCTTCGCAATGACGGCGGGGGGGCTCGAAGTCCGCTCCAGCCCCCCCAAAAACGGCCCTCCCGGCCATAAACCGCTAAACTCCGCAGTCCAATGTCAGACATAGCCCTGATTCTCGGGGCGATTTTCCTCCTGCTGCTCGGCAACGGTTTCTTCTCGGGCAGCGAGATCGCGCTGATCTCCGCCCGCAAGGCCGCGCTCCGGAAGAAGGCCGAGGAGGGGAGCCGGGGTGCCCAGATGGCGGAGCATCTGCGCGACGAGCCGGAGCGGTTCATGGCCGCGGTGCAGATCGGGGTGACCGTGTGCGGCACCCTCGCCGGCGTGTGCGGCGGGTGGCTTGCGAGCCGGTACATCGAGCCGGCGCTCGATGCCTTCGGCATGCCCTACTGGGCTCCCGCCGCCATCACCGCGAGCATCGTCGTCTCGGGCGTCATCGTTTACGTGGAGATGGTCATCGGGGAACTCGTGCCCAAGGCCCTGGCCATCAGGTTCTCGGTCCCCATCGCCTCGGCGGTGGCCATTCCCGTGTCCTACATCGCGCAACTGAGCCGGGCGCCCCTGAAGGTGATCACGGTGTCGACGCGTCTCGTGTTGCGCCTCTTCGGGCTCAAGGGCCCCATGCGTGAAGGGCTGGTTTCCGCCGAGGAGATCGAGCATCTGGTCGCTGAGGGCCGCATCCAGGGCGTCCTCTCCCAGAGCGACGCGAGCCTTCTCGAAGGCGTCTTCAAGTTCCGCGACATGCCGGTGCGAAGCGTCATGATCCCGCGGACCAAGGCGTTCGCCCTCGAGGTCTCGACCGATCCCAAGGTGGCGGTGAAGAGGATCATCGAGGCCGGCTTCTCCCGGGTCCCGATCTACGAGGGCACATTCGACAATCCGCTCGGCGTCCTCTACGTGAAGGACATCATGGCCTCGCTCGCACGGGGCGAGGCCGTGGACATCCGCGCCCGCCTCCATCCGGTGCACGTGGTGCCGGACAGCAAGAACGTGGGCGACCTCCTGCGCGAGGTGCAGCGCCTGCACACCCACATGGCCCTCGTCATCAACGAGCACGGGAGTGTGGTGGGCCTCGCCACCCTGGAGGACCTGGTCGAGGAGATCGTCGGTGAGATACGCGACGAATACGACGAGGGCGAGGAGAAGGCGATCGAGCGGCTCAAGAGCGGGGGACTGGTGGTCGAGGGGACGGTTTCGAACAGCCTCCTCCGCGAGTCTTACCAGATTCCCATTCCCCTCGGAGTCGACGCGGAGACCGTGGGCGGGCTCATCCTCGAAAAGCTCGGTTCCGTCCCCAAGGGGGGCGAGTCGATCGACCTCGAGGGCTACCGGCTCACCGTGGTCGACGTGGAGCGCAACCGCGTGTCGAAGGTGAAGATCGAAAAAGCCTGAGGACGCGGTATGCTTCGCCGGTTGACCGCCCCGGTCGCGTTCGTGGCCCGAGGCCAGGCTTCGCGCTCGACAGCCGCAGCGCTTTCCTTCTCCCAGAATTTGAGGATCCCCTCTTGAACTCATCACTCCTTCGCGGGTTGGCCCTTGCCGCCTGCGCCCTTTCCGTCGTCGCCTGCAACAAGCCGGCCACCGCCCCCGCCGCTTCCGCCTCGCCCGCGCCCACCGGGGTCGCCGCGATGACCGACGATCAGAAGACCCTCTACACCATGGGCTTCATCGCGGGCGGCAACTTCGCCCAGTTCAAGCTCTCCCCCGAGGAGTTCGCGGTGTTCCAGAAGGGCCTCGAGGCCGCGAGCCTCGGCAAGAAGGCCGAGCTCGACCTCGCCGCCTACCAGCCGCGCATCGAGCCCTTCCTCCAGGCCAAGGTGGCCCAGGCCCGGGTCGCGAACGTGGGCGTCGCCCAGGCCCGCAAGACCGCGGACGGCGTCTTCGTCACCAAGGCGGCGGCGGAGCCCGGAGCGGTGAAGCTCGAGTCCGGCGCGGTCATCCAGACCCTGACCCCGGGCAAAGGCGATTCGCCCAAGGCCACCAGCACGGTGAAGGTCCACTACGAAGGCAAGCTCACCGACGGCTCCGTGTTCGACAGTTCGATCCAGCGCGGCCAGCCCGTCGAGTTCCCCCTGAACGGCGTGATCCCCTGCTGGACCCAGGGCGTGGCGAAGATGAAGGTGGGCGAGAAGGCCCGCCTCACCTGTCCGTCCGACAGCGCGTACGGCGATCAGGGGCAGGGTCCGATTCCGCCCGGCGCCACTCTCATTTTCGAAGTGGAACTCCTCGCCATCAGCAAGTAGCCCCAAAGGAGACCCCGTGAAGATCCACGAATATCAGGGCAAGGCCGTCCTCCGGAAGTTCGGCGTCAAGGTGCCGGACGGCGAGCCGGCGTTCACCCCCGAAGAAGCAGTGTCCATCGGCAACCGCCTCGGCTATCCGTGCGTGGTCAAGGCGCAGATCCACGCCGGCGGCCGTGGCAAGGGCGGCGGGGTCAAGCTCGCGAAGAATCGCGACGAGTGCAAGGACATCGCCGAGAAGATGCTCGGGATGACTCTCGTCACCCACCAGACCGGCCCCGAAGGCCGGGTGGTCAAGCGGGTCCTGATCGAGCAGGGGATGAACCTCGAGGGGGCTCGCGAGATGTACCTCGCGGTGGTCATGGATCGCGAGTCGCAGCGGCCCGTGGTCATGGCCTCGTCGGCGGGCGGGGTCGACATCGAGGAGACCGCGGCCAAGTATCCGAAGGCCATCCTCAAGCAGTACGTGGATCCTTCCGTCGGCTTCCAGGCCTTCCAGGCCCGGCAGATCGCCTTCGGGCTCGGCCTGCCGAACGCGGTGGTGGGGCAGGCGGTGCAGTTCATCCGCGCGCTCTACGATGCTTTCGAGAAGACGGACTCGTCCCTCCTCGAGATCAACCCCTGGATGCTCACCGCCGACGGCGTGCTGTACGCCCTCGACGCGAAGATCAACTTCGATGACAACGCTCTCGACCGTCATCCCGACCTGCGCGCCTTCCGCGACCTCGATGAGGAAGAACCCCTCGAGGTCGAAGCCAGCAAGCACTCGCTCAACTACATCAAGCTGCCGGGCGGCAACGTCGGCTGCATGGTGAACGGGGCCGGTCTCGCCATGGCCACCATGGACATCATCAAGCTCGCGGGCGGGTCGCCCGCGAACTTCCTCGACGTAGGCGGCGGCGCCAACGCCGACCAGATCAAGAACGCCTTCCGCATCCTCATGGCCGACAAGGACGTGAAGGCGGTCTTCATCAACATCTTCGGGGGCATCCTCCGCTGCGACGTGCTCGCCGAGGGCGTCATCGCCGCGGTCAAGGACCTCGGGGTGAAGGTTCCGATCGTGGTGCGCATGAAGGGCAACAAGGAAGAGCTCGGCAAGCAGATGCTCTTGAACTCCGGCCTCGCCTTCCAGACCGCCGACAACATGATGGTGGCGGCCAAGAAGGTGGTGGCGAGCGTCTCCGGCGCTCCCGTTCCGGTGAAGGCGAAACCCGCCTCGAAAGCCAAGGCGCCGGCGAAAGGAGGCCGCAAGTGAGCGTTCTCGTTGACCGCAACACCCGCGTCATCGTCCAGGGCATGGGCAAGCATGGGACGTTCCACGCCATGGCCTGCCGCGACTACGGCACCAACATCGTGGGCGGCATCACTCCCGGCAAGGGAGGCACCACCATCGAGGGCTTCCCGTGTTCGACACCGTGGCGGACGCCGTCCGAGAGACGGGCGCGAACGCCTCGGTGATCTTCGTGCCGCCCCCCTTCGCGGCCGACGCGATCATGGAGGCGGCGGACGCCGACCTCGACCTCGCGGTCTGCATCACCGAGGGCGTTCCCGTCCTCGACATGATGCGCGCGTCCACCTTCCTCAAGGGCCGGAAGACCCGGCTCATCGGGCCGAACTGCCCCGGCATCATCTCGCCGGGGGAGAAGTGCAAGATCGGGATCATGCCCGGCCACATCCACATGGGCGGTTCGGTGGGCGTGGTCAGCCGCAGCGGAACCCTGACCTACGAAGCGGTCGGGCAGCTCACCGCGCTCGGCATCGGCCAGTCCACCTGCATCGGCATCGGCGGGGATCCCATCATCGGCACCACCCATCGCATGGCCCTCGAACTCTTCAACAAGGACAAGGCCACCAAGGCGATCGTCATGATCGGCGAGATCGGCGGGTCCGCGGAAGAAGACGCCTCGGCGTACATCAAGGCTCATGTCAAGAAGCCGGTCATCGGCTTCATCGCCGGGCAGACCGCTCCCGAAGGCCGTCGCATGGGCCACGCGGGCGCGATCATCTCCGGGGGCAAGGGCACCGCCGAGGAGAAGATGAAGGCCATGCGCGCGGCCGGCATCCACGTGGTCAAGTCGCCCGCGGACATGGGCGCCATGGTCGCGAAGATTCTGGGAAAGAAGAAGTAGCAGCGGCGGCCCGGGACGGGCCGCGCATCAACGAGTGAATTCTGAAAGGCAGGACATGGAGAAGACGTTTTCGATCATCAAGCCGGACGCGGTGAAAGCCGGAAACGCGGGCGCGATCCTCTCGCGCATTGAGAAGGCGGGCTTCCGCATCGTGGGGTTGCGCATGCGCCACCTCACCGCGAAGGAGGCCGAGGGCTTCTACCATGTCCACAAGTCGCGCGGCTTCTTCGGCGAGCTCGTGGCCTTCATGTCTTCCGGTCCCTGCATCACCATGGTCCTCGAGCGCGACAACGCGATCCTCGGCCTGCGCGACCTGATGGGCGCCACCAATCCCGCAAACGCCGCCCCCGGCACCATCCGCAAGGACTTCGCGGCCTCGATCGAAGCGAACGCCATCCACGGCTCCGACGCTCCGGAGACCGCGGCCTTCGAGATCTCCTACTTCTTCCCGGGCATCGAGCTCTAGGCGACCTCGAGGCGCTCGACGGAACAAACGGGCTCGGTGCGCTAGAGAGAGAGGTCACCCAGAGTGGAGGAACTCCGAGGACTGCTCGCGGTCGGCGTGCTGCCGGAGATTCTCCGTCGGATCTTTCTCTCGCGCCGGACCGGAAGCCTGCACCTCGCCTCGGGGGTCGACCGCTCGGACATTGAGTTCTCGGACGGCTACCTCGTGAACGCGGGGACCTCGCTGCCGGGAACCAACCTCGGCGACCTGCTCGTGCAGAGCGGCCTGCTCTCCTCCCGCGATCGCGACGCCAGCCTCGAGATCGCCGCTCTTTCCGGGGAGCGGCTCGGCGAGACCCTGCTCCGCCACGCCCTGCTGGACCACGACCAGCTCGCGCAGGGGCTCGCCCTCCAGCTTCGCGAGGTCCTGGCCCGGAGCCTGGTGTGGACCGGCGGCGTGTATACGTTCGCCGACGCTCCGCCGCGAAAACCGCCCGCCTCCGGATTCGAGGAGCCCCGCCTCGACCCCCGGGAGATCCTGCTCGACGCGACCTGGACCCTGGTGGGGGACCCGGCGCTCACCGGGCTTCTCGGCGACACCGGTCAGCGGCTCCGCAAGGCGAGCGACGAGAGGCTCCTCTATCTCGATTTCCGGCTGACCCCCGAGGACGCGTTTCTCCTGAGCCGGGTGGACGGGAAACTCACCGCCGACCAGCTTCTCGAGTTGTCGCCCGCGAACGTCGACGAGGCCCGCGCGAGCCTCGCCGGACTCCTCGCGGTGGGCGCCATCGAATACGTGGACGCTCCGCCGGCCACCTCGGTGACCACCCAGGTGAGCCGGCTCGCGGTGACGCGCCTCGCCTCGCGCATCAACTCATCCGACCCCTACGAGATCCTGGGGGTCAAGACCGAGGCCTCGACCGAGGACCTGCGCGCGGCCTACCTGAAGCTGCTGAAGTCCTGCGATCCCGCCTCCAGCACCGATCCCGAGTTCCGGTCGATCCTTGGTCAGATGTCGAAGCAGCTCACCGAGGCTTTCAAGGAGATCGAGAAACGCCGGGGTGTCGCCCGGCCCGCGGCCCTGAGACGAGGCGCCGACCGGCAGGCCCGCGCGACCGCGCCTCCGATGGCCCCCAAGGCGCCCCAGAAGACCGAGCCGCCGGCTCCCGCCGCGCTCCCTTCGCTCTCCCGGAAGACGCCGCAGCCGGCTCCCGCGGTCAAGCCCCCCGAGGCCAGGCCCGCTCCGAAGACTCAAGTGGACCCCTCGCAGGCGACCGAGGCCGCGGCCCGGGCCCACGAGGAGGGGCGTTTTCTCGAGGCCCTCGCGATTCTCCACGAAGCCATCCCTCAACTCACCGGCCAGGCCCGCCGCGTCGCGCGGGTGCGGAAAGCGCGGGTCCTTCTCGCGGTGGACAACGGCGCGAAACTGGCCGAGGAGGAGCTCAAGGCGGCCATCGCCGAGGATGCCGCGAACGCGGACGCTCACGCGGCCCTCGGGGGCATCTATCGCGAAAGAGGATCATTGGCCCTGGCCATGATGGAATACCGCAAGGCGCTCGAGCTCCAGCCGAAGCACGCGGCGGCGCGGGAGGCCCTCGCGGAACTCCGGGCCGCCCCGCCTGCCGACAAGGCGGCCGACGAGTCCGTGCTCAAACGAATCTTTGGCCGTTAAGCAGCCGATCAGGAGAAATGCATGTCCGTCAAATCCGACAAGTGGATCCGCCGCATGGCCAAAGAGCACAGGATGATCGAGCCCTTCTCCGAGAAGCAGGTGGCGGAGGGTCTCATCTCCTACGGGCTTTCCTCGTACGGCTATGACATCAGGATCGCCGACGAGTTCAAGATCTTCACCAACATCCACTCGGCCATCGTGGATCCGAAGAACTTCGACCCGAGGTCCTTCATGGACGTGAAGGCGGACGTGTGCATCATTCCCCCGAACTCGTTCGCGCTTGCCCGCACGGTCGAGTACTTCCGGATTCCCCGCGACGTCATCACGGTGTGCGTGGGAAAGTCGACCTACGCGCGTTGCGGGATCATCGTGAACGTGACTCCCTTCGAACCGGAGTGGGAGGGCATCGTCACCCTCGAGGTCTCGAACACCACCCCGCTTCCCGCGAAGATCTACGCGGGCGAAGGCATCGCCCAGGTGCTCTTCTTCGAGGGCGACGAGATGTGTGAGACGAGCTACGCCGACCGCAAGGGCAAGTACCAGTCGCAGCAGGGGCTCACCCTTCCGAAGATGTAGCGGCTTTCCGCGCCCTCTGGGATGATGGGGGCATGTTCCACGAAACCGTCGTCATGGAAGGGCATCTGATCGACTCGGATGTCCTGCGCCGCGCCTTCAACGCCATCGTGGAGGAGGGTGGAGCGTTCGAGATCCTCGAGTTCAAGGTCGGCCGCACCAACGACGATCCCACCCGGGCGGTGCTCGATGTGAAGGCGAAGGACGCGGCCGGACTCGACCGCGTGCTCCAGCACCTCGCCTACTTCGGGGCGGCCACCCAGAGCGGCGATGCTCAGTGGGGGCCCGCCGAAGCGGACGGCATCCTGCCCGACGACTTCTACGCCACCACGAATTTCGACACCCTGGTCCGCATCGAAGGGCGGTGGGTGGAGGTGAAGGGTCAGAAGATGGACTGCGCTCTCGTGCGGCGCGACGGGCATCCCACCTGCGTGAAGCAGCGTCTCGTCCTGAAGGGAGAACTCGTGGCCCTGCGCGGCCTCGGGATCAGGGTCAAGCCGCCCGAGCGCAGCCGCGACTATTCGATGTTCGGCTTCATGTCCAACGACATCTCCGCGGAGATCAACAAGGGCATCGCCATCTCGAGCGCGGCGCGCGAGATGAAGCGCACGCGCGCCCTCGGAGAGAAGATCGTGGTGGTGCCTGGGCCCGCGGTGGTCCACTCCGGCGGGGACAGCGCGCTCGCCCGCCTGGTGAAGGGCGGATGGGTGGACGTGCTTCTCTCCGGCAACGCCTTCGCGACCCACGACCTCGAAAAGGCGATCGTGGGCACGAGCCTCGGGGTGTGCCAGATGAGCGGCCGCGCGGTGGAAGGGGGCAGCCGCAATCACCTCTTCGCCATCAACGCGGTGAACCGCGCGGGCGGCATCCGGCCCGCCGTCGAAAAGGGTGTGGTGAAGTCCGGAGTCATGTTCGAAACCGTGAAGCGCGGCATACCGTTCGTGCTCGCGGGCTCGATCCGCGACGACGGCCCCCTCAAGGACGTGATCACCGATATCCGGGACGCCCAGATGGCCTACGCGAAGGCCCTCGAGGGCGCGGGCGTGTGCCTCATGCTCGCGTCCGCCCTCCACGCCATCGCGGTGGGGAATCTGCTCCCGGTGGCGGTGCGCACGGTGTGCGTCGACATGACGGAGTCCGTGCCGGTGAAGCTTTCCAATCGCGGAACCATGCAGGCCATCGGCCTGGTCACCGACGTGGGCTACTTCCTCGAGCGCCTGGAGACCGAGCTCAAGAAGGTCTGAGGAGCCTTTCCGCATGGCCGCGCGATCTTTCCGCGACGCTGCGCCACGAAGCCGCCCCGGGCTGGGGTTTCTGGCCTCGACGCTGGTTGCCGGGATCCTTTCGGGGACCGCCGTCGGTTGCGCGTCCGCTCCGCCGCGCCGGACGGCTCGGATCGACGCGGCCGCGCTCGCTCGCGAGGCCGACGCCGAACTTGATACAGGCTGCTACTTGTGCCTTCGCGCCGCCGCGGAAAAGTACGAAGCGGCGATCGCGGCCGGCGCCGGGTCGCTCGATGTCGCGGCCGCGGGGGCCTGGACGCTTCTGGCCGTGCGCGAGCGCGAACTCGGACTGCGGCCCTCCGATGCTCTCGAGCGAGCGAGGACCCATGCCCTCGCCCCGGCTGCGTCGGAGGCCCCGAACGCGGGCGAGGTGATCGTGGCCTACGTCAGGATCGCCTCGGCCTTCTTTCCCCTGCGAGAGGGCGCGAGCACGGAAGCCACGATGGCCGCGGCGGGCGCGGCGCGCGAACTGATGGAGGGCCCAGGCCGAGACCCGGCGAGCTCCCGTGCCCTGCGCGAGGCGATGGTGAGGCCCGCCGACCGCCCGGATCCGCCCCCCGTAGCGCTGATCCGACGGAGGGCCGCCGAAGTCAACGATCGAACCGCGTCCTATCTGATCCGGTCCCTTGCCTGTTCCTCGACTTCCCGTCGCGGCCCGGACGCATCGAGCCCCGCCGAACCGGGGTCGAGCCTCATGACCTTCCTGCTCGCGACCTGCCCCAACCAGATCGACTCCGCAAGCAGCGCGGCGGCCCTCGCCCGCCTCCTGCAGAGTGAGCCTCGTTTTCACGAGGCTCATTTCTTCCTCGGCCGCCTCGCCCTCGTCGACCGGAAGCTGGTCACCGCGGAACGGGAATTCCTCGCGGCGGCCGACGGGATTCCCACCATGACCGCGGCCTGGGCCATGCTCGGGGCCACGCGACTGCTCATGGAGGAGTACGACTGGGCCGCGGCGGACCTGGCCCGGGCCCTCGACCTCGAGCCCGACCAGCGTGAGGCGCTCCTGGCCTACGCCCGCGCCCTCAACTACGCGGGCCGGTTCGAGGCGGCCCTCGCGCCCTCGCGCCGCCTGCTGGAGCTTGGGGCGTGGTATGTGAGCGATGCCAACTACTGGCTCGCGTTCTCCGAGCTACAGCTTGGACGGTTGCAGGACGCGGACGGCCACGTTCGGGAAGCCAAGCGCACCAACCCCATGAACGGCGACACCGCCCGCCTGACCGGTCTCGTGGCTCATCGCCTGGGGGAGTTTGATCGCGCGCAGGCGGAGTTCGAACTCGCGGTCTCGAAAGACCAGTCGGATTGCGAGTCGCATCTTCATCTCGGGATACTCCACGGACAGAGAGAACGCTTCGGTCCTTCCGTCGAATCGTTCGTGCGCGCCCGCGATTGCTATGCGACCGCGGCGGTGTCGGCGGCCTCCCGGGGAGACGAGATCACCTCATCCTCGCTGCCCGAGGCCAGGAAAGAAATCGCCCGGGCCCGGCTCGCCCAACGCATCCAGGGTTATCGGCGCGCGCAGGCCGGCGCATCGCTGGGCGCCGCGGAGGGCGAGACGCAGCGAGGGGCATACGACCTGGCGCTTGCTCACCTGGCTGACGCCGCGGCCGATCCCGACTTGTCCGGGCGCGTGGGGGAGTTGAGGAGCCGAATCAACGCTCTTCGGGCGCGCCGACCGGAGCCGGGCCGCTACTTCCGCGTTCGATAGTAGCGGATCAGGTCGGTGCTCTCGGGCGCGGGGAGGCCGAGCTGGCGGATCATGGTGGTGATCTGGCCGCGATGGTAGCTGCCGTGATTCACCACGTGCTGGAGCATGTGCCAGAACACGGAGGAACCCGGGTCGCCGGCGAGGGTCTTGTACTCGAAAGAGCGCTCGATTCCGGCCTCGCCGAGGGATTCGAGGAAACCGCGCACATCCGCTTCGGTCTTCTGCCACAGCCGTCGCACCGTGGCCACATCGGGAAAGGTTTCGCGGGGGAGTTGCGAGGTCGGAGAGATGCCGGTCCAGCGCTGGTGCCACGCCCACTCCGCCGAGTAGACGTGGCCGAGAGTGTCCTGGATGGAGGTGAAGCTCGAGCCCATCTCCTTTGTGAACTGCTCGGGGGTGAGCGGTTCGAGGGCTTTCAGCATCCGGTCGCGGGCCCAGTAGTGGTAGTCGAGAAGAGTGCGCAGGTCCTGGATGTTCAAGAGATCTCCTTGGAGGTGATTTAGTCTACGTAAACGAGGTCATCGAGGCGTGCCCGCGAAGAAGAAACAAACCGAAAAACCGCTCACGGGCGCGCTTCTCATCAAGGAGACCTGCCGCCGGATCCGGGTGGCCCGCAGCTACTGGGACGCGCACAACAACCGCGCGTGCCGCGGCGAGCGCGAGAAGGCGATGGCGCTCTACGAAAGCCTCAGCGCCGAGGAACGCGAGAAGGTACCGCAGGAGTTGAGGGTCTGGCTCCGCTACCGAAGCGAGAAGTACTTCGGCGAACACCGGACCCCACCAGCGCGCAACTGACGGGTCCTACTTCACCCGCGTTCCGCTCGGCACGTCCTTGTCGAACCCGGCGAGCACCGCCTTGCCGTCCACGGTTGCCGCGAGGAGCATGCCGTGCGACTCGACGCCCATGAGCTTGGCGGGCTTGAGGTTGGCGATGACGATGATGGTGCGGCCCACGAGCTGCTCGGGCTCATACGCCTCGGCGATGCCTGAGACGATCTGACGCGGCACGCCGCCCACGTCGAGCTGGAGCTTGAGGAGCTTCTTGCTGCCCTTGATCTTCTCGGCCGCGGTGACCTTGGCGACGCGGAGGTCGAGGGCGCCGAAGGCCTCGATGCCGACAAGCTCGGGTTCCGTGGGGGTGGTGGGCGCGGCCTGGGCAGTGGCGTTGGTAGTGGGGGGAGGGGGCGCAGCCGCAGCCGCGGCGGCAGGGGTCGTAGTAGGGGGAGGGGGTTGCTTCGTCGCGTTACCGACGGAATGGCTCCTCGCAATGACGCTGCCTTCGTCGACGAGTGCGGCAGCGTCAGGTGCTGGGGCGGGGGCTGAGGTCTCGTCGTTCACGGGAGCCGCCTTCTTGAGTTCGATGCGGGGGAAGAGGGGGGTGATGGGACCGAGGGATTGGCCGGGGGCGAGAAGGCCCCAGGCCGGCGAGGTGCGCGCGGCCGAGTCCTTGGGAATTCCCAGCATGTCGAGGACTTTGGCGGCCGACGACGGGATGACGGGAGAGGCCAGCAGGGCGAGAACGCGGACGCGTTCGGCCAGGCGATAGAGAAACGCGTTCAGTTCGGCGGCGCGAGCGGGGTCCTTCGCCACGTTCCAGGGAGCGGTCTGCACGATCCGCTGGTTGGCGTCGCTGATGTAACCCCAGATCTCGTTGAGAGCGCCCGAGACGTTCAGCGCCTCGTAGGCCGCGAACACGCTCTCGGTGTTCACCCGCAGCTCCGCCCCTTCCTCGACCTTCGCCGGGATCTTCCCGTCGCAGTACTTCGAGATCATGGTGAGCGAACGGGAGACGAGGTTGCCGAAATCGTTCGCGAGGTCGGAGTTGTAGCGCTGGGCGAGACCCGATTCCGAGAAATCCCAGTCCTGCCCGAACGAGGTTTCGCGCAGGAAGTAGTAGCGCACCGCGTCGACGCCATACTGGTCGGCGAGCACTTTGGTGTCGATGATGTTGCCGGTGCTCTTCGAGAGCTTCTTGCCGTCCTTGGTCATCCAGCCGTGGGCGAATATTCGCGACGGAGGATTGAGTCCGGCGGCGATGAGAAGACCCGGCCAGTACAGGCAGTGGAACCGGATGATCTCCTTGCCGATGATGTGCATCCGCTCGGCGTCCTTGTTCCAGAACTTCCGGTACTCCGGGGAGTCGTCCGCGTAACCAAGCGCCGTGATGTAGTTCGAGAGCGCATCGACCCAGACATAGAACACGTGCGACGGATCGTCGGGAATGGGGATGCCCCACTTCACGCGGGCTCGCGAGATGGAGAAGTCCTGCAGGCCCTGCTTCACCACCGCGAGCACTTCGTTCTTGCGCGACTCGGGCGCGATCTTCATCTTTTCGGAGCGGATGAGATCTTCGAGGATGGCCTGATAGGCGGAGAGGCGGAAGAAGAAATTCTCCTCCTCGGTCCACTCGCACGGACGCTCGTGGTCGAGGCAGAGGTTCCCCGGCTGCTTCATTTCGTCGTCCGTCTTGAACGCCTCGCAGCGCGGGCAGTACCAGCCCGCGTACGTGCCGCGATACACCGCATCCCGGCCGTCGGGCGTCTTCGCGACCCGCAGCTTCTCCCACAGTTTCAGGACGCCGCGCCGGTGGATCTCGTCGGTGGTGCGGATGTACCCGTCGTACTGAATGTCGAGGGTTTTCCACAGCGCTTTGAAGACGCCGGAGATCTGATCGCAGTAGTCCTGCTCGCGGACGCCCTTTTCGCGCGCGATCTGCTCGATGTTCTGCCCGTGCTCGTCGGTGCCGGTGAGGAAGAAGACCTCGTCACCATGCAGGCGGCGGGCCCGGGCAAGGGCGTCGGACGCGATCGTGCAATACGCGTGTCCGGCGTGAGGCACGTCGTTCACGTAGTAGATGGGTGTGGTGTGGAAGAGAGTTCGTTTGGTCAACTGATCTGCGATCTTATTTCTTATGAGTGACTTAGAGAAGGCCCAACTGCTTGAAGCTCGCGAAACTCCGGCCGCCGATGACGATGTGATCCACCAAAGCGATCCCCAGCACCTCGCCCGACCGGGCGAGACGATACGTCAAGGCCTTGTCTTCTTCCGAAGGATGGGGGTCGCCGCTCGGGTGATTGTGGAACGCGACCACCGACCGGGGACGATACGGAAGGGCGGCCTGGAAGACATCGGCAGGGGTGACCGCGACGCTGTGCCGCCCTCCGGTGGCCACGATCTTTTCGCCGAGGAGCTTGTGCTTGGAGTCGAGAGCCAGGATCCCGAAGACCTCGCCCGCGTGAGCGGCATGTCGGGGCGTCAGGTACGCGGCCACGAGTTCGGGGGAGTCGAGTCGGGGCTTCGGCGGGCCTTCTTCGCAATGGAGGCGGCGCCCAAGTTCGAATGCGGCGAGGATGCGCAGGGCCTTCGCGAGGCCCAGCCCCTGGTGGCGCGCCAGGGTCATGGCCGGGGTCTGCGCGAGGGAGACGAGGCCGCGCTCGCTCAGTTCGCGGGCGAGGTCGAAGACGTTCCTTCCGGTCGAGCCCGAGCCCAGCAAAACGGCGAGAAGCTCTGCGCTCGCGAGGGCGCCGGCTCCGAGCGAGGCGAGGCGCTCACGCGGCCCGTCGACTGAAGGCGGCAAGGGTGGTTCAGCCGACGGAAGCGGCGGGATTTCCGGGCCAGGGGTAGCGACGTCGGTGGACTGGAACAAGGGGGCTCCTCTCGAGATGGGGGTCATCGTCCGGGAGAGGAGACGTGATCGTGGGCGATAATCGCTCGCTTATGAGTCAGGAGAGGTCCCCACGGTCCGTTATCGCCGCGAGTTTGTTCCTGGCCCTTCTCGCCTATGGAATCGGCCTCCTGGCCATGGGCTACATGCAGGGCGCCCTGATCCGGACGTTCCCGCTGCGCCTGGTCCTGATCCTTTCGGAGATGGCCCTGGCCCTCCCCGCCCTGCTCGTGGCCTTGCTGCTGGCAAAGCAGATTCCCGAGTTGCACCGGTTCTCACCCCTGTCTTCCGGAGCGGCCCTCAAGACCGTGGCCCTCGGCCTCGCCTTCTGGGGCCTGAGCCTGGGTGTCTTCGAGGCTCAGTACGTCTTCGTGAAGCCGCCCCTCGAATACCTGCAGCAGTTCCAGGGCCTGCATGAGACTCTCCGGCCGCATGGCCTTCCCGGCTGGATCTTCTCGATCGCCGCCATCGCGGTGGCGCCGGCGGTTTGCGAGGAGATGCTCTTTCGCGGCCTGCTGACCCCGGTCTTTCAAAGAGCCATGGGCTCGACCCTCGCGATCGTGCTTTCGGCCGCGCTGTTCGGCGTCATCCACGTCGACGGCCTGCGCGACGGGACGAGCGTGTACTACCGCGTGCCCTTCGCCTTCGTCCTCGGGATGCTGCTGGCGAAACTCCGGATCGACAGCGGATCTCTGTGGCCCGCGATGATCGCCCACGCGACCCTGAACGCCACCACCTTTCTGGTCGTGATCTTCGTGGAGGAGCCGAAGGGGACCCTGCCCGACCCTCAGCCCCTGGTCGCGCTGGCCATGCTGGTCGTGGGCTCGACCGTGGCCATGGCGCTCATGAAGAAGATCCCTGCGGTCCGGGCCTTGTCCTGATGCAGGGGAAGCTCGAAGGGCGCTCGCGACTGCCGCAGGCCTTGGGGATGGAGTCGTGGGCCTGGCTCCTCTTCGCCGCGGCACTCTACCGTTCCTACGTCTCCATCTCCGAGACCCTCGCCCTTCACCTTCCCGGCCTCTGGTTCTTCTTTTCGTCGGACACGGTCCAGTATGGCCTGATCTACCGGGACCTGTTCGAGGACGGTTTTCACTTCGCGGGCTGGAACATCTCCCACGCGCCCGAGTACTTGCAGATGGTCATCGCCATCCTCCTTCGAGGCGTCGCGGGGAGCCTGACTGAAGGCCACGTGCTCGAGGCCATGGTCCAGCCCGTTTTGCTCGCCCTCGCTTTGAGGTGGACGCTCTCCCGATTCGGGCCATCGCTGTCCCCTGTGGCGCCCCTCCTCTCGGCCCTCGTCTTGTACCTCGTGGCCACCAACCGCGGTCTGGACTTCATCGCCTTCGTCTGGAGCAATCGGCACGGCTACACCGCGATCGTCAGCGTCCTGGGTCTTGGACTCCTGTGCGAAGCGCTGCGCGGCCGGCCGCGCCTTGCCCTGCTGACCCTGGTGGTCGTCGCGGGCACGGCCTCGGACATGCTGTTCCTGGTCTGGTTCGTCGGTCCCGCCATCATCGCCGCCCTCGTGGCCGCCCGATTGGCCGGGGGGCGGCCCACGCGGACCATCGTCCTGGTCATCGCGGCGGGCGCCGGTCTGGGCCTTCTGACCTTCTGGGCGATGACACCCACGGCCACCGTGGCCTCGAAACTTGGGATCGAATTCGACGGGCTTTGGGCGGCGCTTCACCGTCTCGCGGACATGGCGTTCAAGTCCTCTCCCGAGCGCACGCTCATGAGCCTGCTGATGCTCGCCGGTTTCGTGGCGTCGGTGGTGGTGGCGATTCGTGAAACGGAGGTGGGCGCTCGCGCGGCCGGTGTTTATGGGGCGGCCGTGCTCGTCGTTACCCCCCTGGCGATAGCCGCTACTGCAGCGCCGTTTCGCGAGACGGGCTACACCCGCTACCTTCTGGCCCCGGAGCTTCTCGCGCTCACGGTCACGCTCCTGGTGGTTCGCAAGGCTTTCGGTCAAAGGGGAGGGGTGATCCTCAGCCTGGCGTTGTCCGGCGCGATCGTGAATGGCCTTCACACCCTTCCGCCCACGATTCCAGGGGCGAACTCGTTCTATCCCCCTCTCGTTGAATGCCTCGACCGCGTGGCGAGGAAACACGGCATCAAGTACGGGATCGCGGACTACTGGCTTGCCAAATATGTCACTGCGCTCTCACAGTCCGGCCTGCGAGTGGTGTCCGTGACGCCGAGGCTCGACCCGTTCGCGGACTTCACCAACATCGAGTGGTTCCTCGGCGGGGTTGGTGCTCGCCGCCACGACCGGCCGGTGTACACGTTCGCTATTCTCGGCTCCGGGCGTCCCGGGGACCCGGGAGTGTCGCCTATCGCCCTGGCCAAGCTCGGGGCGCCCTGGGCAGTGGAGACCTGCGAAGGGTATGAGGTGCGAATTCTCCCGCCGGGCGCGGACGAGCGGATTCGAGGCCAGTTCCGCGAGAACCCTCGCCTGAAGCGGTACTACGCCAGTCGTGGTCTTCCGCTCCCATGAGCGCGGCCACCTATCGCATCAGGGAATCCGGGCTCTCTCCGCACACGAGGGAGACACGCCGGCCTTCGTTGGGAAGGCCGAGGCATTCGAACAGGTTCCTCACGCACTGACCCAGCCGGTCGCTGCGCGCGCGCTCGTCGTCCACGATGGCCTGGACGAGTTCGCGGGCCAGGTCGACGATGGGGTCGGCGGCCTCGGCGGCCTTCTCCGGGTCCGCGTCTTCATCCCAGGGCTCGAGCTTGTTTCGCATGGCGAGGACAAGGCCGTTGAGCCGCTTCGAGCCCTCGCCATCGAGCACGCGAAGGATCTCGAGCTGGCGCTCGATGCGCTCGGCGATGGTGCGGGCGTGGGGGAGGTTGATCCAGGCTGCGCGCGCTTCCGGGCTGAGGTCGTCTTTCTTCATCTCGGGTCGGCGCGAATTTAGCGCGTCCCTATAATGGCCGGCCAATGGCCATCCTCAAAATCGCGCGGATAGGAAATCCCGTGGTGCGCGCGCGGGCGAAGAACGTCGATCCCGCGGTGATCAAGACCCGCGACTTCCAACGCTTCCTCGACGACATGGTCGAGACCATGCACGAATACGACGGCGTGGGGGTCGCGGCGCCCCAGGTCCACGTGAGCCTGCGCGTCGCGGTTCTCGAGGTTCCCGGGGGCGACGGCCGCGGCGGACGCAAGGGCGTGCCTCTCACTTTTCTCATCAACCCGAAGGTCACGCCCCTCTCGCCGAAGGCCGCGCTCGACATCGAAGGCTGCCTCTCCGTGCCGGACCTGCGCGGCGTGGTGCCGCGATTCGAAAAGGTGAAGCTCGAGGCCCTCGGCCGAGACGGCAAACCGTACTCGATCGTCGCCACCGGCTTCCACGCGCGCGTCATCCAGCACGAATGCGACCACCTCGACGGGAACGTGTACCTGGACCGGATGCTGGACATGAAGACCCTCGGCTTTCTCGACGAACTGCAGCGCTTCTCTGAGGAGTAATCCCCGCCCATGAAACCATCCCTTCTGCCGCTCGCCCTGGTCTTCGCCGCCGGAACGGTCATCGCCCAGAGCCCGTCGCCGTCGCCCGCCGCGGCCGCCAAGGACGCCAAATGGGACGTCAACAACGCCCCCGGCCCGAAAACCACGGCGACCCTCGATGTCAGCGAAGGCACATGGATGACCGTCGACCTGAGCCCGGACGGAAAGGAACTCGTCTTCGACCTGCTCGGCGACATCTACTCGCTGCCCGTCGCGGGCGGTGAGGCGAAGAGCCTCACCAGCGGGCCGATGTGGGACATGCAGCCGCGCTTCTCGCCGGACGGCAAGCTCATCGCCTTCACCTCCGACCGCGCGGGCGGCGACAACATCTGGATCATGAACCGCGACGGCTCGAATCCGAGACAGGTGACGAAGGAGACGTTCCGCCTCCTCAATTCACCCGCATGGTCGCCGGATGGCCAGTACATCGCGGCCCGCAAACACTTCACCGCGTCGCGCTCCCTCGGGGCGGGCGAGATCTGGCTGTACCACGTCTCCGGCGGCGACGGCCTGCAGGTCACGAAGAAGGCGAACGACCAGAAGGACGTGGGCGAGCCGGTGTTCTCGAAGGACGGGAAAACCCTCTACTACTCGATGGACGCGACCCCCGGCGCGTTCTTCGAATACAACAAGGATCCCTACGCGGGGATCTATGCGATCCGCGCGGTGAACCTCGAGACGGGCGAGAGCGAGACCGTGACCGGCGGCTCCGGCGGAGCGGTACGGCCGGTGATCTCGCGCGACGGGAAACAACTCGCGTTCGCGCGCCGGATCCGCGACAAGGAGGTGCTCATGCTGCGCGATCTGGCCTCGGGCCGCGAGCGGCAGATCAGCGACGGCCTCGAGCGCGACCTGCAGGAGGCCTGGGCGATCCATGGCCTGTATCCCGCGTTCGCGTGGACTCCCGACGACACCGCGATCGTGATCTGGGCCGGCGGCAAGCTGAAGAAGATCGACGTGACGTCGAAGGCGGTCATGGACATCCCCTTTCATGTGAAGGACACCCGCGCGGTCGCCGAGGCCGTGCGTTTTCCCGTCGAGGTCGCGCCCGACAAGATCGCGGTGAAGGAACTCCGGTTTGTCGAAGTGTCGCCCGGGGGCGACAAGGTCGTCTTCCAGGCGCTGGGTCGTCTGTGGATTCGCGATCTTCCCGAAGGCAAGCCCCATCGCCTCACCGCCCAGACCGATCACTGGGAACTGTTCCCGTCCTTCTCGCGGGACGGGAAGAGTGTCGTCTACACGACCTGGGACGACGACAAGCTCTCGTCGGTGAGAGTGGTGTCCGCCGCGGGCGGCGAAGGCCGCGCGCTCACCACCGAGCCCGGCCACTACTTCGAGCCCGCCTTTTCGCCCGACGGCGCGACCGTGGTCTACCGAAAGGGCGGCGGCGGTTACCTTCGCTCCGAGTTGTACTCGTCGAACCCGGGGCTCTACAAGGTGGCCGCGGCCGGCGGGCCATCGTCGCTCGTGGTGAAGGGCGGCGCCCGCCCGCATTTCGGCAAGACGAGCGACCGCGTGTTCTTCCAGAAGTCCGAGGGCGAGTCGCGCAGTCTCTCCAGCATCGGCCTGGACGGCCGGGACGAGCGCGCCCACTTCGTGTCGAAAGAGGCGACCGAATTCAAGGTTTCGCCCGACGGCAGGTGGGTGGCCTTCCGCGAAGGGTTCAAGGCATTCATCGGCGCGTTCGCGGTGTCGGGCCAGAAGATCGACCTCGGTCCGAAGACGTCCGCCTTCCCGGTGGCTCAGGTCAGCAAGGAAGCGGGGGAGTACCTGCACTGGTCCGGCGACTCGTCGAAGCTCTATTGGTCTTTGGGACCTGAACTCTTCGAGCGAAAGGTGATGGACAGCTTCGCCTTCGTCGCGAGCGCGGAGACCCTCCCCGAACCGCCCGCGACCGGACGGAACATCGGCTTCACCGCCGACGCCGACGCTCCGAAGTCGAAGATCGCGCTCGTAGGCGGCCGCGTCGTCACCATGAAGGGCGACACCGTAATTCCTGACGGCGTGGTCGTGGTCGAGAACAACCGGATCGTGGCCGTGGGCCCGCGCGGGTCGACCACGGTCCCCGCCGACGCGAAGGTCGTGAACGTGGCCGGCAAGACGGTGATGCCCGGCCTCGTCGACGTGCACTGGCACGGCGGTTTCGGGACGGACGACATCGTGCCCCAGCGCAACTGGGTCATGTACGCGAGCCTCGGGTTCGGGGTCACCACCGTTCACGATCCGTCGAACGACACCTCCACCGTGTTCGCGGCCGCGGAGATGGCGCGGGCCGGGCTCATCACCGCGCCCCGGATCTTCTCGACCGGGACGATCCTCTACGGCGCTTCCGGCGACTTCCGCGCGGAGATCAATTCGCTCGACGACGCGCGCTTCCATTTGAAGAAGCTCAAGGCAGTGGGGGCCTTCAGTGTCAAGAGCTACAACCAGCCGCGCCGCGAGCAGCGCCAGCAGATCATCGCGGCGGCCCGCGAGCTCGGCATGATGGTGGTGCCGGAAGGCGGGTCGCTCTTCATGCACAACATGACCATGGTGGCGGACGGGCATACCGGGATCGAGCACTCCGTCCCCGTGGCGAAGCTCTATGAGGACGCGCTCCAGTTCTGGAGCCAGAGCAAGACCGGCTACACCCCCACCCTCATCGCGGGCTACGGCGGCCTCTCCGGCGAGAACTACTGGTACGAGCGGACGCGGGTCTGGCAGAACAAGCGACTCCTCACCTTCGTGCCGCGGGAGAACGTCGACTCGCGCGCCATGCGGCCCACCATGTCCGCCGGCGACTGGGACTTCAACCACGTCAGCATCGCGAAGAGCGCCAACGAGCTCAACAAGCGCGGGGTCCTGGTGAACATGGGCGCGCACGGCCAGCGCGAGGGCCTCGGAGCCCACTGGGAGATGTGGATGCTGGCCCAGGGCGGCATGACCAATCTGAACGTCCTGAAGGCGGGCACCATCAACGGCGCCCGCTACCTCGGCCTCGACAAGGACATCGGCTCGCTCGAGGCCGGCAAGCTCGCGGACATCATCGTGATCGACGGCAACCCGCTCGCCGACATCCGGGTGACCGAAAAGGTGACGCACACCATGATCAACGGCCGGCTCTACGACGCTGCCAACGGCGATCAGATCCTCCCGGCCGCAGTGAAGCGCGGAAAGTTCTTCTGGGAGAACTAGCCCCGCCCCATTCGCGGGAACCAAACGCGGAGCAGGCGCGTCTCGTAGAGTAGCGGCCCCGGGCACGAACGCCCGGGCTCCGACCTCCCGAGGCTCGCTTGAATCCTGCGCTTCTGTTGCCGCTTGCCCTGCTGAGTGTTCAACAGACTGAACCAGCGCCGGCCGAGGCGGTCAAGGCGAGGGCGCCCCAGACCCGGTCCATCACGCGCTCCACCGCGCCGGTGAAGATCGACGGCGTCCTCGACGACGAGATCTGGAAGACCGCCCTCGCCATCCCCATCGAGTACGAATGGCAGCCCGGCGACAACGTCAGGCCTCCGGTGGAGACGATGTCCTGGGTCGCGTTCGACGACCGTCATATCTACATCGCCTTCGACGCCAGGGATCCCGAGCCCGCGAAGATCCGTGCGCATCTCGACGATCGTGACCAGCCTTTCGCGGACGACACCGTGGGCTTCTTCCTGGATCCCTTCAACGACGGTCGACGCGGATTCCAGTTCCGGATCAACGCCCTCGGCGTGCAGATGGATGCCTCCAACTCCGACGTCACCGGCAAAGAGGACTGGAGCTGGGACGCGATCTGGGAATCGCGCGGGGAGATCAACTCCAAAGGGTACGTGGTGGAGGTCGCGATTCCGTTCTCCTCACTGCGCTTCCCGCGCAGCTCCCAGCCGCAGACCTGGGGCTTCATGACCATGCGCGACTGGCCGCGCTCCGTCCGCCACCGGATGCGCTCCCAGTATTTCGACAACAAGCGCGGATGCCTGGTCTGCCAGCTCGACAAGCTCTCCGGACTTGAAGGGATGGAGCCGGGGCGCAACCTCGAGATCACGCCCACTCTCACCGGCCTGCGCACCGACCTCCGGCCCGACTTTCCCGGCGGGCCCTGGGAGAAGGGCCACGCCGATCCCGAGGTGGGCGTGTCCGTGCGCTGGAGTGTCACTCCCAACGTGGCCCTGAACGCCGCGGTCAACCCCGATTTCTCACAGGTCGAGGCCGACGTGGCCCAGCTCGACGTCAACAACGCCTTCGCGCTCTACTACCCCGAGAAGCGCCCGTTCTTTCTCGAAGGCGCCGATATCTTCTCGACGCCTTTCTCCCTCGTCTTCACCCGCACCGTGGCCGACCCGGACTGGGGCGCCAAGGTCTCGGGCAAGGAGGGTCGGAGCGCTTTCGGCGCGTTCGCCGCGCGGGATCACCGGACGAACATCCTGATCCCGGGCTACGACGGCTCCGAGGAGGACACCCTGGCCGGCCCTTCCACCGAGGCGGTGGCACGGTACCGCGCGGACGTGGGCGCCGGGTCGTCGCTGGGCGCGGTCGCGACCCTGCGCGACGGCGGCGACTACCGCAATGGTGTCGCCGGGATCGACGGCGACATCCGGCTGGGAAAGTCGGATCGCCTGCGCTTCCACGCGGTGGCGTCCGATACCCGCTATCCCGACGCCTTCGCGCGGCTCCACGACCAGAAGCTCGGCTCCTTCGGCGGGTCCGCCTTCCGCCTTCGCTATTTCCGGGAGACCCGCGACTGGTTCTGGGAGGCCCGCGCCGAGCGGATCTCCCCGGACTTCCGCGCCGACAGCGGTTTCATGACCCAGGTGGGCACGAAGTACGTAAGAGGCGGGGGCTATCGCACGCTACACAGCAATGGCCGGAAGAAGTGGTTCACCACCCTCGGCTTCGGAGCCTTCGGCGATCACACCGAGTCGACGGAGGGAGGGAAGCCCGCAGGAGGGCTCGACCTTCTTTTCGACTACGAAGGGCCGAGACAGACGACCTTCGGATACAACCTCTCGCCGAACTGGGACTATTACGCCGGAACCACCTACAAGAACCTGAGGCACAACTTCGGCATGGGCCTTCGTCCCTCGGGCACCGTGACCTTCACCATGGATGGAAGCCTGGGCGGCACGGTCGACTACGCCAACGCGCGGCAGGCGACCCAGGTCAGGCTGGGCCCCTCTCTGGAATTGAAGCTCGGCCGCTCCCTGTCGGCGGCCATCTCCCACAGTTATCAGAAGCTGAACGTCGAGGTCGGCCGGCTGTTCACGGCCAATCTGACCGAATTCCGCGCGGTGTACTACTTCTCGTCCCGGATGTTCGTGCGTGGAATCGCCCAGTACACCGATATCGACCGGGATCCCGACCTCTACACGTTCCCCGTGCCCAGGAACACCCGGCGCCTGTTCTCGCAGTTCCTCTTCAGCTACAAGCTCAACGCGCAGACCGTCGCCCTCGTGGGCTATTCGGACAACGCGCGCGGCGACCAGACGATCGACGTCACCCGGACCGACCGAACCTTCTTCATCAAGCTCGGCTACGCCTGGCTGCCGTAGTTGAGTCTGGTCAGGGCTTTGGGGTTTCGGCGGGTCTCGCGGGCCTTGTCCGGTTCATCGAGAGCGAGACGCCGCCGCCGAAGAACGTGTCGGCCTTGCGGTCGACCTTGTGATTGCCCTGGGCGAGGTACTCGAAGTTCGCCTTGTCCCACTGCAGGCCGGCGGTGGCGACGAGCTTCAGCCAGTCGCCGTGCGCGGTCTCGTCGGGCGCCTCCGTGGAGCCCTCGAACAACGTGACGTTCGGGTATCGCTGCATCCAGCCGCCGGGCTGGCCGCCGCTGCCCTGGGCGATACCTCCGCCTCCTCCGCCCGCGCCCGCGGCGGCGCGGGAGCCCTTGATGGCCTTGTAGGTGAGGACGCCGTCGGTGAAGTCGAGCTTGAAGTTCTTCTCGTCGAAGGCAAACGAGTAACGGGTGTAGCGATCGTAGGCGCGCTGGTTCATTGCCCACACCTCCGGCGCGGCCTTCACGTTGGCGGTGATCATCGACAGCAGCTTCATCTGCTCGGTCTTGTGACGGGGGTAGCGGGGATCGTCGAGCCAGGAGAATCCGGGCATCCACCACCCGCGCATCGTCCAGTAATCGCGCGTTTCCACGGCGCGTGTGCGCACCCAGGCCGCGTACTCGGAGAACATCTGCACCCATTCGTGGGTGGGGTAGCCGTGCGGATTCAGGAAGATGTCGGGCAGCCACTCGCGCCAGAGCCTCGGGCGGACGCGGGTCTCGGGATACATGGGATCCGCGTCGTTTTGCGCGGAGGTGACGTCGACGCCGAGGGAGCCGAGGTAGCCCGCGTGCAGCATCTGGTAAGGCGTGACCTTCTGGAGATCGTAAGCGAGCTGCGCGCCGTCGGGATTGGTGAAGGGATGCACGACCACGTTGACCTTCTTGAGCTTCTCCTTGTAGGCCGGGTCGGTCAGCAGCAACTCCGCCATTCTCAGCACGTGGCTCGTCGATGACACTTCGTTCGCGTGCTGTCGCGCGGAGTAGATGACGGTCGGCTTGATCGTGGTCTGCTTGGCCGCCGAGAGGTGGCTCGATTCGACCTTCGGCAGGATGTCCATGGCCCAGACGTCCTTGCCGAGGTAGCTCTCGCCCGCCTTGTAGACCGTGACCTCGGGGAACGTCGACATCTTCGCGAGCAGCTCCGCGCCTTCCCCGGGGGAGATCGGTTCATCCCACTGGACCAGCGTCCCGCCCGCGTACTTGTAGTCGCTCGGGAGGAACTTTCGAATGTCCGGCCAGGCTGCGGGAGACCCGTTGGGCTCGAGCGTGGCCACACGCTCGGTCGCTGCGGTCGCCGCGTGCTCCCAGTGCGCGCCGAGGCGGAGGGTTCCCACATCGTGGTACGCAAGGGCGCCCTTGTAGAGACCGGCCGCGCGCAGGGCCGCGAGATTGGCGAGCGACGCCGTGACCTGCTCGGCGGAGAGCATGGTGCGATCCACGCGCTCCTCCGCGGTTCGTTTCACGAGGTCGTCGCGTTCGTTCTTCTCGGAATCGACCTTCACCCGGAGGTCGAGATTCGTGAGGCCGGGCTTCCCGGCCATTACGCGGGCGGCATAGGCGGTCGGTCTCTCGGTCGCCACTTCGGTGACGTCGAGGTGAGCGGAGCCCGTCCGTCCGTTCTTCTCCTTGTACTCCACCGACACCGTGGGCCGGGGTTCGGTGAACCCGGTCACGCTGTACTTGAGATGCCCGGGCTTGCCGTCCGCCTTCGATCGGATGGTGGGGATGATCCGGCCGATGTAGTTGAGCGACGGTCCCCGCGCGTAGCGGCCGAGGACATCGAAGAAGTGGATGGTGTTGAAGTAGATCTCCTCGTGGAGCATCTCCGTGGCGGAGATCTGCTCCTCATCGATCCCGATCCGGTAGTCGGGCTCGGAGAGAGTGAGGTCCACGCGCATCTCCCCGAAGAAGGGCGCGTCTTCCGGCTTCGGCTTGCCCTTGTGAACCGCCATCACGTGGTCGTAGAGACGGCCGAGGATCTGGGACTGGAAGATGTCCCAGAACCGCTCGTAGTCGGTCACCACGCGCTCGTCCGCGACCTTGACCCCGCCGATGGTGGCCTCGATCCAGCCGGTGGTGACGCGGGTCTTCTCGTAGTCCGGCATCCGGTCGAACATCGAGCGCAGGACCCACCTCGGCTCGAAGGTCTCGTCGAGCAGCGAGCTGCCGTCCTTCGCTTTCACCACGACTTGATACGCGGGCGAACCGATGGGCATCTTCTCGATGACGATCTGCTTGAGGTCGAGCTTGAGATCGCGAGCCATCACGTCCGCGAAGGGATAGGTCTCGAGCAGCCAGCGGGTGGGGGCGAAGACGGCTTGCGTCTTCCACTCGGCGGGCGGACCGATCTCCGCGAACTTCAGGGTCACGGTGTCGATCTCCTTGCCCGCGAGCCGCGGCATCACCGAGTCGATGAGCCACGAGTAGCCCTGCTTGTACGCGGAGAGCACCGACACCGAGATGGTGGAGTCAGGTGCGCCCGCGGCCACGAGTTCGGCGCGGACCTGCTTTCCGATGGCCTCGCGAACCGCGGGCGGTTCGGAAAGCCGGGCCTCGATCCGGATCGGCGGCGGGTTCTTCGACTTCCGGTTGATCGCGGGCAGGACCTTCTCGCGGAAGGTCTTCCAGAACTCGTCCACCTCGGACGGAATATCCATCTCGCCCGTCACCGGCGCGCCCGCGACCACGATCGGCTTGGCCTTCTGCACGTCGAGATCCTCGATCGCGACCTCGAGCGCGCCGAGTCTGGTTCCCACTCGAGAGCGCACCACCGCGTCGAGGCCCGGTTCCGCCTTTTCCACGAACACCTTCACCCGGGCGCTCGCGAGATCCTTGCCCGAAAGCGAGGTCACGAGACGATCGAGCTTGTAGAGCGCGGTTGCGGCCTGGCCTTCGGGCGAGCGGGCCTGGACGAACTTGCGGACGTCCTCCTCGATGTCGTCCACCGTGGTCCGGTCCTTGCCACGCGCCGCGATATGGGGGAAGGTCTCCGCGAGCTGGGCTACCGCGCGCGCCACTCCGGCGGCGTCGCCGCCCGCGACCACGAGGGCGGGCTTGCCCTGGCCGGGCTGGCCGCCGAACGCATTCTTCACCACCTGGACCAGGCCTTCGCCGGGGGCGAGGACGGGAAGCTCGAACTTCTTGTCGCGAATCAGGCGCTCCACCACGGGATGCTTCGCACCCACGAGGATCAGCATGGGCAACGCTTCCGGTCGGTCCTTGTCGCTGTCGGCCTCGGGGGTGGGGGAGGGTGCGCCCTCGGGCACACGCGGGGGCGTGGTCGCATCGATCGAATCCGCGGCCACCACCAGCGGGATGGAGACGCCGGTCGACTCGAGCCCGATGCGGGCGGCCAGGTCGATGATGCCTTCGGTCCCTTCGCCGAACCCGCTGATCATGACCTCGGAGCGGTCCGGGATGAGGTTGTTGTCGGAGTCGCCGAGGCCCCCGTCGATCGAGTAGAGGGTCGACAGGTCGAGGCCCTCCTTGGCGCCGCTCGCGCGACGCGCGATGGGCTGGGGCTTCTCCGGCTTCGCGACCCCCTTGATCTCCACGGTGGCGCGGGCCGCGCCCGCGGTGAGCAGGACGCGTAGAGCGGTGACGCCGCGATAGCTGAGAGGGGGCGGCGTCGCCGAGGCCGGCAGCCGCGTGGCCACGGCGGTCAGGGCCGCGCGCGCCTTCACCAGATCGGCGGCGCTCGCCACTTTCGCCGCGATCACGATCCGGGTGACCGCCTGCCGCGTCACGATGGCTTCGTTGATGGCCACGTCGATCGGGGAGACGCCGGAGGGCTTGAGCGCGGCCCGAAGGTCGGCCGCCACCTTGTCGAGGGTGGCCCCCTTGACGTCCCACGCGTAAGGAAGCCGCGCGGCCACGTATTCCGCGGCCGCCATCAAGGAAGCGTCGGTCTTGCCGCTGACCAGAAGGGAGGAGGGCTCCCCGGGGGTGAAGCGCACCAGGCCTTCATCGGCGCCCAGGGCCAGGGCATCGGGGCCGCTGGCGGGGGCGACCGAGATGGCGAGGCCCGGACCGGCTCCCCGTTTCACGGGAATGTCCATCGCGGTGGTTTCGAGGCCGATCCGCGCGGCGATGTTCGCCGCGGCCGCGATCTGTCCCTCGGTGGGCGATGCGGGCAGGACGAAGCGCGCGTTCGCGAAGTCCGCGAAACCGTCGCCGTTCCGGTCCTCGACCACCGAACCCACCTTGAAGAAGGTGGAGAGATCTTTAGCGGGGACGGGCTCGGCGCTGTGGCTCTGCCGGGTCCACCCGGCGAGCCCGAGGGCCAGAGCGAGGGGCCACGCTTTGGAAAGGCGGTGAGTCATGGGGACATCCTCCAGAGGGGAAGGCACGGTAGATAAGGAAGGGCAGGCGGAGCGCGCCCCGCCGAGGCGCGCTCCCTCTCAGGACGCGAAGCGTGCGACGGCCATCGCGGCCGCCACCCGGGCTAGAAACTGTAGCGGATGGCCAGCTCGATCTGACGGGACGGGGCGTTGATGTTGGGCAGCAGCGAGTTCACCTGGCCGAAGGGGGCCGACCCGAGGTTGTTCACCGGGATGTTGTAGTTCGTCTGGTTCAAGACGTTGAAGAGCTGCGCCACCAGTTCGAATCTGTGCGCCCGCGCGCCTGAATTCAGGGTGAAGGTCTTGGACAGGCGCGCGTCGATGTTCTTGTAGGTCGGGCACGCGACGGAATTCACCGCCGCGAGATTTCTCGTGGCGCGGAAGGCGTTCACCGCCCCGAGGTCGAGTCCGCGACACCCGCTTCCCACTGCGACCCCTGCGGGCAGATCGCCGGTGTAGCCGTCGGCGTTGAGATCGAGGGAGGTCGTGGGCGAGAAGGGAAGGCTCGAGCGGAAATCGCCGATGGCGGAGATCTGGAATCCCGCGGGCAGCTTCACGATCCCGCTGAAGACCAGCCGGTGCCTTCGGTCGGCCGTCCCGTAGCGCTCGACCTTGGTGAAGCCGTACGTGCCGGCGGCGGCGCTGGTGAAGCCGTCGTCCTTGGCCTCGGAGTAGGTGTAGGAAACGAGCACCTGATAGTTGTGGCTCATTCGCTTCTCGATCTTTACCAGCAGCGCCTTGAAGGTATTGTCAAGAGTGGACTGCGCGTAGGTGACTCGCGCGAATTGGGGATAGGGGCGGACTCGCGAGACCTGGGCCGGAAGGTTCAAGTCCACGGTCTCGCGGTCGGCCTTGCGGATGGCCATGGTCGCGTCGAGAGTCAGGGCGATTTCGGTGGTCAGGGTGCGGCTCACCCCCAGGTTGAACTGGTGCGCGTAGGGGCTCTGGAAATCGTTGGCGTTCACCGTGATGTTCGGAGGAGCGTTGGAGATGAACTGGTCGCGCGACTTGCCCCCGAAGGGGTCGGGGAAGGTCGGACGCGAGATGACGATGGTCTTGCCCTGGGGCCAGGTGATCTCCGCGCCGTTCAGCAGGGTGCGGACGTTGTCGTAAAAGAGGCCATACCCACCGCGGATATTGGTCTTACCGTTGCGGCCCGGATCCCATGCGAATCCGATGCGCGGACCCCAGTTGTTCTTGTCCCCACGGGCGTCGGATCCTTCGTGGAAGGGGATGGGCAGGGGGTAGGCCCCGTCCCGCCCGAGCTTGGCCTGAACCCGCGCGAGGAGATCGGCGATGTCCTCGTTGTACGAACCGAACTGGCGGTCGTAACGGAGCCCGAGGTTGAAGGTGAGTCCCTCCGTCGCGGTCCAGTCGTCCTGGACGTAGAGGCCGAGGACCTTGATCGGGGTGTCGCCGTAGGTGGGGAGGGTGTTGGTGTACTGGGTGGGGTAGGTCGTGGGGTCGGCGGCGTTGTAGGGCACGTCCCGCGGGAAGGTCCACGAGCCCAGGGGCGAGCCCATGTTGTCGAACTGGAAGTTCACGATCGACCCGTCGAAACCCGCCTTGAACGCATGCCGGCCGCGGATGTGCGAGAAGTCGTCCCGGATCTGGTAGCGCTTTTCCGGCCCCATCTGGCTGTTGCCGCAGCCGCCGAGGGTGAGCGACGGGTAGGTGAAGACCGGCGTGCAGAGGGAGAGGCGGTCCTGGCCGAAGTCGCCCGGCTCCCAGTCGCCGTTGGAGTAGGGGGGCGCCACCTTGTACTTGGCGAAGGCGTACTGGACGCGCAGGTCGTTGATGGACTGCTGGCTGATGACCCAGGTGTGGCCCGCCACCGCCGAGCTGCGCGGCACCGCGAAGTCGAAGCTGGCGGTCGGGTGGGTGCGGCCACCGGTGGTGATGATGGGGCGATATTCGTCCTCGGCGGCCCAGCGGAAGAAAGCGGTCTGGCCTTCCGAGATCTTGTGGTCGACGCGTGCGAGGTAGGTCCAGCGCTTCTGCTTCGATTCGTAGGTCCCGTCATACTTGGGCCACACTCCCAGCGTGTTCACGGTGAGGAACTGGCTTTCCTTGGTGCCTTCGTAGGTGAAGAAGAAATGGGTCTTGTCCTTCACGATCGGGCCGCCGATCGACCCGCCGTACTGGTAGCGCTGGTACGGGGGCTTGGTGACTTCGAAGGTCGCCTTCTCGGTCAGCGCGTCGTCGCGGAAGAAGGTGAAGGCGCCGCCATGGAATTCGTTGGTGCCCGTCTTGGACACGACGGAGACCAGGCCGCCGGTGGCGAGGCCGTACTCGGCCTTGTAGTTCGAGGTCGACACCTTGAATTCGCGGATCGCCTCCATGGCGAAGTTCTGACGCGGCTCGCCCATCTGGGCCCAGGTGTTGTTGACGCCGTCCACCACGAACGCGTTCGAATACTCCCGCGCGCCGCCGCCCACGTTGACGTTGCCGCGATAGAAGAAGCCGCGGATGTTGTCCTGACTGGTGCCCGGGGTCAGCATGGCCAGGTCGATCCAGCGCCGCGAGGCCACGGGCAGGCTCTGGATCTGCGCGTTTGAAACGCTCGTGGACACGGTGGCCACGCTGGTGTCGACCAGGGGTGCTTCGGCCACGACATCGACGTTCTCGGTCATCGAAGCCGGGCGCATGACGAACGGGATCGCCGCGGTCTGGTCGATGACCAGGAGGATCTCCCGGGCTTCGCCCCTGAAGCCGGCAAGGGTGGTGGAGACCACGTAGAGACCGGGGGGAAGCGCACCCAGCCGGTAGGTCCCCGCCGCGTCGGTGACGGCGGTTCGGGCCAGGCCGCTCTCCTTGTTCTTCGCGATCACCATCGCCCCGGGCAGGGCGCCTCCGGTTTCGTCTTTCACCGCGCCGGTGATCTGGGCGTTCTGGGCGAATGCGCTGGACCCTAGAGCCAGCAGCAAGACAAGGTTGGCAAGCCTGAGCAAGCGAGTCATATCGATCTCCCCAAAGTGTTGTAGTGGACGGCGCCGCCCTGCGTCTGTTGCAGCGAACGTACTCTCTGCCCGGGGGCCGGTCAAGGGGTTTGTGCTCGGCTAGAGTCCCGCCCATGAACCCGGAAGAATTCAGGGCCTTCGGTCATCGACTCGTCGACTGGATCGCGGACTACCGCGGGAGCACGGCCTCGCGTTCCGTGATGTCCACGGTGCAACCGGGCTCGATCCGGGCTCAGCTTCCCAAGGCGCCGCCCGAGGCGCCGGAGTCGATGGACGCTGTCCTCCGCGACGTCGAGAACATCATCGTGCCCGGCCTCTCGCACTGGCAGCACCCGCGCTTCTTCGGATACTTCCCGTCGAACGGCGAATTGTCGTCGGTCCTCGGCGACTACCTGAGCACGGGCCTGGGCGTCCTCGGCCTGTCATGGCAGTCGAGCCCCGCGCTCACCGAGGTCGAGGAAGTCACGACGGACTGGCTTCGTCAGATGGTCGGCCTGTCCGACAAGTGGAGCGGCGTCATCCAGGACACCGCGTCCACGAGCACGCTGGTGGCGCTCATCTGCGCCCGCGAGCGCGTATCCGGCTATTCCCTGGTCAAGGGCGGACTGCAGACCGTCGACTCGCCGCTCGTGGTCTACGTCTCCGCGTATTCGCACTCTTCCGTGGACAAGGCTGCGCTCCTCGCCGGGTTCGGGCGCGATCACGTTCGTCTCGTGCCCGCCGATGAGGCCTACGCGATGCGTCCCGACGCGCTCGAAGACGCGATCCGCGCCGACCTCGCCGCGGGACGAACACCGTGCGCGGTGGTCGGGACCACCGGCACCACCACGACCACCGCCATGGATCCCATCGGCGCTCTGGCCGAGATCGCGCGAGCGCACGGCCTGTGGCTGCACGTGGACGCGGCGATGGCCGGCTCGGCCATGATCCTGCCCGAGTGCCGTCATCTCTGGGCGGGGATCGAAGGGGCGGATTCCATCGTGCTCAATCCCCACAAGTGGCTGGGCGTCGCTTTCGACTGCTCCGTCTATTACGTCCGTGACTCGGAACATCTCGTGCGGGTGATGAGCACGAACCCGAGCTACCTGCGCAGTGGAGTGGATGAGAAGGTGAAGAATCTTCGCGACTGGGGAATTCCCCTCGGCCGCAGGTTCCGCGCGCTCAAGCTGTGGTTCCTGATTCGGGAACAGGGAGTCTCCGGCCTGCAGGCACGCCTGCGTCGCGACCTCGCGAACGCGCAGTGGCTGAAGAGCTCGGTGGAGTCGGCCCCGGGCTGGCGCGTGCTCGCGCCGGTGTCGCTTCAGACCGTGTGCGTGCGCCACGAGCCCGCGGGCCTTCAAGGCGAAGCGCTCGACCGCCACACCCAGGCCTGGGCGGATGCGCTCAATCGCTCGGGCGTCGCCTACGTCACGCCGGCGATCCTCGACGGCCGCTGGATGGTGCGGATCAGCATCGGCGCGCTCCTCACCGAGCGGAGCCACATCGATGAGCTCTGGATGGCCATGCAGCGGGCGGCCGCGAGCGGGGAAGTGCCAAAGGCGGCCAGGGCATGAAGCAGTCCATCGCCCACGTGGCTTTGGTGGTGCGGGACTACGACGAGGCCATCGACTTCTTCGTGGGCAAACTCCGCTTCTCCCTGGTGGAGGACACCTACCAGCCCGCGCAGGACAAACGCTGGGTGCTCGTGGCGCCGCCGGGATCGGAGGGCGGCGCCAGCCTGTTGCTGGCGCGGGCCTCCACGCCCGAGCAGACCGCGGCGGTGGGCAATCAAACCGGCGGCCGCGTGTTCCTGTTCCTGCGCACCGACGACTTCTGGCGAGACTACAACCGGATGGGGGCGCTCGGAGTCCGCTTCGTTCGGGAGCCGAAGGAGGAGGTCTATGGAACGGTCGCGGTCTTCCAGGATCTGTACGGCAATCTCTGGGATCTGGTGGAGATGAAACCCTGAGAGCGCGCTACCCGATCTGCGGTTTCGCGCCCACCTTGTTTCCCCACCACCAGACCAGCGGGACCAGAAGCACCATCGACACCGCGACCGGCGTGACTCCCGGCGGCGGCGGGCCGACCACATTGCCCACGTAGGTGGCGCCAAGCGTGGCGATCAGGACCCAGAAGCCTTTGCCCATGCTGCGGCCCCTCGCGTAGAAGGCCACGGCTCCCGCAAACATGAGGGTCTCGACCACGACGGTGAGAGGCACGGAGTTCCACATTCCAAGACCGAGCTTGAGTTCGCTCCAGGGCGACACCGGCATGTCCGGCCGGTGAGTCATGAAGTCGAGAAACCAGTGGGAGACCGCGAGAGCGGCCACGAAGGCCGCGGCGCGGGCGGCTCCGCCCAGGGCGCGATACAGGCCCGCGAGCGCGAGGCCCGCGACCGTCACCATCAGCAGGCTGTGCGACCAGGGGTACGAGTCGAACCGCAGCGGCGTCATCGCGGTGTCTCCGGGCACGATGGATACGGTCTCGGCCCCGGTGAGCAGAAGGTACGGCCAGATGGCGTCGGGAAGTTGCGAGGCCAGGAGTGCCGTCCCGAGGGCGAGGCGCTTCTCGACCCGGCTCGCGACGAGCCCCATGGCGAAGTGTCCGATGAACATGGGCGGGGTTTTTACCATCCCCCGGGCCTTCAGGGTTGAGGCTTTCTCCTCAGCGCCTCCGGGGCCCGGTCGCGGTCGAGCGGAACCACGGTGAGCGTCCACTGGAGGGGGATCGACGCGGGGGCGTAGCAGACGGTATCGCTGCAGACCTGATAGTCGAGTGTGCCGTTGAGATCGATCTGTTCGATTGGAGGCGCCCCCTTCGCGGGCCCGACCGCGGTCACGTCCTGAACGATCCGGAAGTGACCCTCGAACACGGGCACGGTCTCCTTGAGCGGCGCGAAGGTGTAGGGCTTTGATTCCGGGTAGCGCACCTCATGGCCGGTCACGAAGGGATTCTCGGCGAGCCGGAAGTTCAAGGCCCGGTACCCCTTCACTCCCGGAGCGTAGGCGTGCATCCTCGGGGCCATGACGAAGTCGAGCACCAGCGTCACCCGTCGGCCCGGCGCCACTTCGGCGTTGCTCACCGAGGTCTTGAGGACGAACTGATCCTTCACGATTTCCCTGGCCGACCCCGCTCCCGCCTCGCCCATGGAGACGAGGAGGCTGGCCGCGGTGCGCCGCTCCTGGTATTCCTTCTCGAACTGCTTGGTCCGGATCCGTCCCTCGGCGTCGGTGACGAAGGTGCCCGGGTAGGGGACCCCGTGCGCAAAGTTGCCTTTCGGATAGTCGATCTCGTTCAGCAGACCGAAGGCCGTGATGATCTTCGAATCGGGATCGGAGAGAAGGGGATAGGTGATCTTCCGGCGCGCGGAAAAGTCCTTCAAGACCTCGATCGAGTCGTAACTGAGGGCGGCGACCCCGAGGCCGCGCTTCTTGAAGGATTCAACCTGGCTCTCCAGCTCCACGAGCTGGACCTTGCAGTACGGTCACCAGTCGGCGGAACGGAAGAGGACGAGGACGAGGCCTTTCGGGCCCTTCAGGGACGCGAAATTCCGCACTCGGCCGGTCTGGTCCCTGGCCTCGAAGGCGGGCAGGACCTGTCCGACCTGCGGTCCGAGTTCCATGGGATCGGGCCGCGCGGGCGCGGGTGGCGAGGCCTGGACGGCCGCGAACAGCAGGGAAGCGAGCAGCATGGGGGTCTTGACCTCGTGGCCTTGGGATGAGGGTCGGGGCCGCGAGGTTACAGGCGAGGGCCGACGGGGCCCGCTCCGCCCGAGTGGGGTCCCGAGGGTACAGTTACCCGGACTTTCTACCAACCTGCAACGAGAAACAAAGGAGATTACCGATGGCGGTTTCAAAGGCTTCGGCCAAGTGGACGGGCACGCTCAAGGAAGGCAAGGGATCGATGAAGGGGGCGTCGGGGCATTTCGACGCGCCGTTCACGTTCGTCTCCCGCTTCGAGGGGGCTTCAACCGGCACCAACCCGGAGGAACTGATCGGCGCCGCCCAGGCGGGCTGCTTCTCGATGTTCCTCGCCGCGCAGCTCACCACCGCGGGTCATCCGCCCACGAGCATCGAGACCTCGGCGACCGTCCACCTCGGGGCCGGCCCCACGATCATGAAGCTCGAGCTCGAGACCGTGGCCGTGGTCCCCGGGGTGAGCGCGGAACTTTTCAACGAGAAGGTCGACTTCTCGAAGAAGAACTGCCCGGTTTCGAAAGCCCTCGCGAGCATCCCCGAGGTCACGGTCTCCGCGAAGCTCCAGTAGTTCAGCTGACCATGCACCGGTCGCGGCCGGCGCTCTTGGCCGCATACAGGGCGCGGTCCGCCGCCGCGATCAGGTCCTCGATGGAACGGGCCGGGTCGGGAACCATGGTCGAGATGCCGATGGACATGGTGACCGCGGGCCCCACACCCGAACGAGGATGGGGGGTGGCCTGTTCCGCCATGGCCTTCCGTATCGTCTCGGCCACCGCGAGCGCGCCCTCGCTGGTCGTGGCCGGAAGCACCACCACGAACTCCTCGCCGCCGTAGCGGGCGGCGAGGTCCGGCGCCCGCTTGACCGTATCGACCAGGGTTCGCGCCACCGCGCGCAGGCACTCGTCGCCCTTCTGGTGCCCGAGCGCGTCGTTGTAGGCCTTGAACTCGTCGATGTCGCACATGAGAAGGGAGATCGGCTCGCGGGCTCGCGCGCAGCGCAGCCACTCGCGACCGATGAACTCCCGGAACTGACGGTGGTTCGCCATCCCGGTGAGGTCATCGGTGATGGCGAGCTGGCCGAGGGCGATGTTGGCGGCCTCCAGCTCGCGGGAGCGCAGAGCCAGTTCTTCGGTGCGCGAGTTCACCAGGGCCGCGAGTTCACGTTCGCGGGCCTCCAGTCGGCGCACCCGGAAGGCGAAGGCGCCGGCGATCAGGCCGGCCAGGGCGGCGAAGGCGGTCAACCGGAAGAGCCAGGTCTGGTACCACAGCGGAGCCACCACGACCTCGAGGGCGGCCTCCTTCTCGGTCCAGTGCGCGCCGTCGTTGCTGGCCGCGACGCGGAATACGTACCGGCCCGGAGGGAGGCTGCCGTAATACGCGACCCGTCTCGTGCCCGCGTCCACCCAGTCGGGGTCGTGGCCGTAGAGACGGTAGCGGAACGTGGTCTGCGACGGGTTCCGGAAACTGAGCCCGGTGAAGTGGACCTCGGTATCCCGCGACCCCGCCGGAATCGCCGCGATGTCCCGGTGGGGGACGGCCTCCCGGTCCACCACGACCTCCTCGATCGCGACCGGTGGCGGAGGAGCGCTCGAAGTCAGTCGCCGCGGATCGATGATGGCGATCCCCGCTCCCGTGGGAGCCAGCACCCGACCGTCCTTCGTGATGAGCCCGGCCGGGTACCCGCCGCCGTTGCATTCGCGGCTCTTGAGCCCGTTGCCGGGTCCCAGGAACGCGTTCATGCCGACGGCGGGCGCCCTCGATTCCGAGAAGGCGACGAGGTCCGCGGTGGCGGCGCGAAAGACGCCGCGATCCGAGGTGAACCAGATCTCCCCTTGGCCATCGTCGAGGATGCTCCATATCGAATCGTCGCCCAGGCCGGACCGGGTGGTGAGTTGCCGGAATTCCTTCCCCGGACTCCTGATGAACAGCCCCGATCCGACGGTTCCCACGAAGAGCACGCCTTCCGGACTCTCGTAGAACGAGCGCACGCCGATCGAGGAGAGACCGAGCAGCGGCACTCGCTCGAGAACGCCGTCCTTGTATCGCCAGGCTCCGTGGGTGAGCGTTCCCACCCACAGCCAGCCGTCGCGGGCTTCGTAGAAGGCTTCCATTCCCGAGTTCTGAATCGCTTCCGTCCCCCGGGGCGCCTTGAACGCGTCGTTCTCGAAGATGGCGAACCCCGCGTCGCCCCCGGCCCAGATGCGGCCCTCGCGGTCTTCATAGACGAGCTTGGGCTGCCGGGGGGCGCCCTCCTTCTCGGTCCAGGTTCGGAACCGGCGGGGCGCGATCTCGGCCACGATGCCTCCCTCCGTGCCCATCCACAATCGGCCCCGGTGGTCGCGCATCACCGTCTTCACCACGGGGCTCGGCAGGCCGTCCCGGGTCGTGATGTTCACGACCCGGCCATTCGAGAAGCGGGAAACGCCGCCCTCGAAGGCGAAGTAGAGCGCGCCGTCCTGGTCCTCGAAGGCCGCCCTTGCGATATTCCCCGCGAATCCCTCGGCGGTCGCGTAGGAAACCGCCGCGCCGTCGCGGAGTTGCGCGAGGCCGCCGCGCGTGCCGATCCACAGGCCGCCCTCGCGATCTTCGGCGATGGCCATGCCGCGGCGGTCGAGGAACCCTTCCTCCTGGCGGTAGGTCCGGAGCACGTCGTTCTCCAGTCGGGCGATCCCGGCGCCATAGGTGCCGGTCCAGATGACGCCGTCTGTGTCCTCGAAGAGGGCGAACGCGCCGAGGGCGGGGACGGGGAGGGAGAGCGTCCGCTCGCCGGACGGAGCGAATCGTTCGAGGGTTCGGCCCGCCACATAGAGGTTGCCCGTGCGATCGATGAGGAGGCCGTTGATTCCCTTCTGCGGGTGATCGGGCTGCGGGCTCTTCGTGAGGGCGTCGTTCATCAGGACGTTGACCCCGTTCTCCGTTCCCACGAAGACGCGCCCGTCGAGCCCCTCGACCAGCGAGGTCACGCCGTTGGCCCACAGTCCCTCTTCGGTGGTGAATCGTTCGACCCTCTTTCCGCGAAGACGGTAGAGGCCGTCGCCCGTGCCCAGCAGCAGCGCTCCGTCGCGCGTGGACAGGATCGCGTTGATGGTCTGGCTCTCGATCGGCGTCTCATCCCTGGAGAGCTCGCCGTTCTCCAGCCGGTAGAGGCCGCCCGCCGTGGTCCCGACCCACAGGACTCCCTTCGAATCCTCGTGAAGGGCGCGGATCTCGTTGTTGGCGAGCACGGAGTTGCGGTTGTCGAACACCTTGAAGCGCACCCCGTCGAATCGGGCGAGACCGCCGAACGTCCCGAGCCACAAGTACCCGTCCCGCGTCTGCTTCAGGGCGCGGACGGTGTTGTGGGGCAGGCCCTCTTCCACGCGCCATACGTTCTGAACGTACTGCGAGATGGAGCGGGCGGGGTCGAGGGCCGAGGCCTCTCGCGGAAGGCCGGCCACCGCGACGGTCACGGCGATGCGAGCCAGGGCTCTCCTGGAGAGACTCATGGGCGGCGGGACGAGGAGGCCCGCGGCCGCAGGGGCAGGGGAGCTTCCGCCTCGAGCACGGCTTCCGGCTGAACCGTGACGTGCTCGATGCCGTGGGCCTCGGCCACACGCTCCGACACCGCGCGCGCGACCCCGGTTCCGTGGGCCTGGCCGTCGAGGACGACATGCACGGTGACCACCGGGAAACCGTCGGAGATCGTCCAGACATGAAGGTCGTGCAGGTCGCGCACCCCCGGGGTGGCGCGGATGGTGGCTTCGATGTCCGCGGCGGAGACCCCTTGGGGCGCTTGCTCCATGAGGACGGCGGCGGACTCGCGCACCAGCTTCGAAGCGCCCCACAGGATGAGGACGGAGATCAGGATCGAGGCCACCGCGTCCGCCTGCGGGAGATCGAATTTGAGCACCGCGACGGAAGCCACGATGGCGGCCACCGACCCCGCGGCATCCGCGGTGACGTGGGCGAGGGCCGCGCGCACGTTGATGGAGGCATGCGCCTCGCGCATGAGGACGGCGCCGGAGGCGAGGTTGACGATGAGCCCGGTCACCGCGGTTGCGAGCATCCAGTCGCCGTGGACCTCGTGCACGACCCGCAGGCGGCTCACCGCCTCGATGATGATGCCGATCGACGCGGTGAAGAGGGCGCCGCCGCTGATGGCCGCGGCCAGGACCTCGGCGCGCCGGTATCCGAAGGTGTGGGACGCGGTGCGGGGCCGCGCCGCCAGTCGCTGGGCGAAGACGGCGAGGCCGAGCGCCCCGGAATCCACGAGCATGTGGGCGGCATCGGAGAGGAGGGCGAGAGAGCCGGAGAGGACGCCCACCACGGCCTCCACGAACGCGAAGCCGAGGGTCACCACGAGGGCGCGGGTGAGGGCGGTCCCCGCTCCGTGCGCATGCGCGTGCCCGGGGCCGTGCGAATGGGCGTGGTCGCCTCCGTGTTTGTGGTCGTGGGCCATGGGGACGAGCAGAGCCTAAGCGGGAAACGCCGATTGCCCCGCGGGTGCAATCTGCGTACACTCCGCCCAACCCCAAAACAGAGGACAGAGCCAACATGCCGCTGCGCGTGTTTCTGAGCTTCAACTGCGATCGGGACGCCGGTCGCGCGCTTCACATCGCCGGATCCCGCGGTCAACTCGAGACCTGCGAGTGGCGGGGCGTTTTGAGCCGCTCCGAGTGGACCACTCTCGAACGGCGAGGTCGCGCGGCCGTGCAGCCCTGGATCGACGCCGAAATCTCCTCGTCCTCGGTCGCGGTTGTCCTCATCGGCGGAGAGACCTGCGCCGCAGCCTGGGTTCATTACGCGATTCAGCGCAGCCGGGCCGAAGGCAAAGGGATGATCGGCGTGCGCGTCCACCGGCTGGCCGACCCGCGCACCGGCCTGTGCGACTACCGCGGCCTCAGTCCCTTCGAGATCAACTACGTCACCGGTTCCGTCCCTCCGGTGTTCCTGAACTCGCTGTATCCCACCTACGACTGGGTCGCGGACGCGGGCGAGCGGAATCTGGGGACCTGGATCGCGGCCGCGGCCGCGCGCGCGCATCCCGGGAATGGATCCCGCGTGCCGCCGCTCGCCGCGCCCTCCGCCGAACGAAGCCGGGCGATGGCCTCCTGCGGCTTCTCATCGTCGCGGCACGTCAGCTCCGACTGGTGCCCCTCGGCCTGGCGCGCCGAGCCGTAGGACACACCGATCCACCTTCTTCCGCGCCTTCCGCCGCGAGTTGGGCTCGCCGCAGTCGAAGGGCGCGCCCGCCGCCCAGGCGCTCCCGACGTTCGCTTCGAACGAACGCGTCCACGGGGTTGGACGCAGGCGCGGCGCGGGTCGAAATATTTCTTCGTCCACCGAAGCACGGTTCGCGACACACCGGTTTGAACGGCGCCCTTTCAAGTCCCCCCTCTCGTTCGCCAGGGGGGCGTCGACGCGCGCGGCGCGCGCGCCCGCCTCGGCATTCAAGATCGTGAAACGCGATTCGCGAAGCCTTGAACGAACGAGCGTTCCGGGGGCGCAGGTCGAAAAACCTTTCTCTTGCGGGTGTCGTCTAGTCGGGTAACCAACGCCGTCCTCGCGGACCGCGATGGGTGACCGACAACGAGCTGTAACAACCAGACCTGACGGGAGGGCGGCTATGCGGAAGGTACTGATCGTGGTTCTTCTCGGGCTTCTCGCCGCGAACACGGCGTTCGCGGAAAAGAGACCCCTGGTGCTCCCGAACTGGACGCACACTCTTCCGCTCAGCCAGGGCGCCATCATGCTGCTTGTGGAGGCGGTCGAGCAATCCCCGACCGTCGAGACCCTGCTCAAGGAACTCGAGCAGACCGACCTCGTGGTCTACGTCACGGATGTCATGCCGCGGGTGGCAGACGGACCCGCCTCCTATCTGGCGTTCCTCTCGTTCGATGCGTCCGCTCGCTATGTGCTGGTTCGAATCGACCACTGGCGAGCGATGTCGTCCCGGGAGCGCATCATCCTGCTCGGCCACGAACTCCAGCATGCCCTCGAGGTCGCGGCCGCCCCCGAAGTCAGGGATGCCGGGGGACTGGCGCGGCTGTATCGCCGCATCGGGCGGGAGGGGAAGGCGGACCGGTTCGAGACCGACGCGGCCCAGGCCATGGGGAATCGCGTCGGGCGCGAACTCTCCGGGGGCGGCGATCGCAAGCGGGCCGCGGCCGTGGCGGCGAACCCTGCGAGGCCGGATGCGCGGTCTGCGCGGCCTAAGGTTTCTCCCGACGCCACGTGGTGAACGAGCGACCATCGCCCGACGTGGAAGAGAAATCGGAAGGACGAGGCTTCCTCGGCGGAGACATGCACACGGTCAACACATCGCCGCGCCGCTCGTAGATCCCGGCCTGGGGCTTGCGGGCGTGGGCGCCCACGAGGTTCACATAGTCGACCGTGCCGGGATTCGCCGCGGCATCGAGCTTGAACCGGGCCTTCAGCATCACCTGGCCGCCGGCGGTCACGGTGGTGACGTCGCCGCGGGTCACCCTCTTCGCCCCCCGGACCATGTCCGCGTTCATGGCGCCTCCGTTGAACACCGCGGACACCATGGCCCACTCGCCCTCCCATTCCGTGGGCGGCCCCAGGGGCTCGAGCCCGAAGGGGTCAAGGCCCGCGATGGGTGCCACCGCCTTCGGCGTGGCCACGTCGCGCTCGAGCGTCTCGAGGGCGAAGCCGGAGCCGGCGGTGGAGGCGAACGTCGGGGGCCGCTTCGGGCCCGCGGTGGCGAGACACAGAGTCCATCGATCGCCGACGAGCCGGTAGATCCCCGGATGCTTCGTGCCCGCGGCATGCCCCTCGGTGAAGACCAGATCGAGGGTTTTCGGCTTCCTCGTCGGATTCACCTTCACCGTGCCCGCGTACGCGGCGCCCATGCCGAGGGAGGTGAACCGGTTTCCTTCGATCACTATCTTCGCGCCCTGGAACCCCGCCGCCGGCATCGTCTTGCCGTCGAGCCGGAGCGCGGTCACGTTCCAGCAACCCTGGAGTTTGTCGAGGTCTTTTGGCATGCGAGGAGCCAGTATGCCCGAGATGCACGACGTGCGCGCGGGCGCCGCCCGCGAAGGTGAGAGGGATGGTCCGGTCCGCCTACACGATCACACGATAGGGAGAACGCCCGCCGCTCACGGGCCTTTGCGCGGCACCCGGGTATCGCTCATGGCCGCGTGGTACGCGAACGATGCCACGATGGTGGCGTTCTTCATGAGGTCTTCGGGCGGGAGGGTCTCGATGAAGTCCAGGTTGGTGTGACCCCCGGTGCCGCCCACGCGGTCCTGCAGGAACTGGAACCCCGGAAGGCCCACGCGGTCGAACGAGACGTGGTCGGTGCTGCCCACGGCGAGGATGGAGACCGTGGTCATCCCGAGATCGTGAAAGGGCTCGGCCCAGGCCGTCATCATTCGACGCGCGCGCTCGTTGCCCTGCAGGTAGAGGCCCCGATACTGCCCGGGCCCGTAGTCCTGGTTGAAGTAGGCGGAGAGTTTGTCGTAGGCCGGGGTGACGCCCTGGGCGCTCTTGGGATCGCCGAAGTGCTTGAGCACGTACTCGCGCGACCCGAAGATCCCCTGCTCCTCGCCCGCCCAGAGAGCCACGCGGATGGTCCTTCGGGGCGAGGCTCCCACCGCCTTAAGGATGCGCATGGCCTCCAGCATCACCGCGACCCCGGAAGTGTTGTCGCTGGCGTTGGGACTCGCATGCCAGGTGTCGAAGTGAGCGCCGATCATCACCACCTCGTCCTTCAAGTCCGTCCCCTCGATCTCGCCGAGAACATTGCTCGCCTTCTCCACCGTGGTCCCCAGGCGATTGCGAATCTCCACCTCGATCCGGACCGGGATGCCGCGCTCGCAGAGGCGAACCATTCGGTTGTAGTGCTCCGGGGTGATGGCCACGATGGGCGGCGAGGCCAGCGATTCGGCGAGGCCCCAGTGGTCGGTCTTGGTTCCCGGCCGCGCGAAGCCGCGCACCGCACCCGGCCATCCGCTCTCCGACTGCAGCACCGCGACCACGCCTTCCGCCTTGTAGAACGCCATCTTCTCTTCGGGCGTCACCAGATCGGGATTGGGTTTTGGGGTGGGCGAGGGGGATGGAGTGGGCGCGGGCAGCATGGCCCGTTCGAGGTCCTTGAGCTCCGCGTCGGTGTAACGCGACGTTCCCGCGGCGATCCGGGCCCGATCTACCACGGCTGGCGGCGTCGACAGCACAGAGACGCCGCGGAGCTTGCCGCGGTGTTTCTCGAGGTCGGCCCGGGTGCGGATCTCCGCCATCACGACCCGAGTCGTCTGCTTCCCGTCGGTGCCCGGGGTATGGGACAGCGGATACCCGACCATGGGCTGGTAATCCGGCTCGAGCAGGTGGAGCGAGACGTATTCGTTGTCCCAGCGGATGCCGTAGTCCATGAACGGCTCGATCACCACGTTGACGAGTCCGAGCTTCTTCATGTGGGACTCGGCCCACGCCTGGGCCCGCGACATGTCGTTCGAGAGGGTCAGCCGGGCGCCGAGGACGTCGGCGATGTAGGCCGCGGTGTCCATGACCTGGGAGCGCTGCAGTCCCTCCTCGCGGATCTTCGCGACCATTTCCCAGTCCACGAGCGGAGGCTTGTCCTGCCCGCCGACCGTGGGCGAAGCCTGAGCGAGCGCGCCGAGGCAAAGGAGGGTGAGCGGTACTCGAAGGGGGTGGGCCATCGCGGGATCCTACTCCGGCCCCTTCGCCCCGGGACCGGCGCCAAGGCGGCTCCTCTCGAGCGGCATAGACTTCCCGCATGACTCAACGCTCTCGAGACCTCGCGCTTCGCGCGTCGACATTCGCCCTGTTCGTCGCCACGCTGGCGGTGGTGGCTCCGGTCGCCGCCCAGGTCGACCCGTCCAGCTTCGCCGCCCTGCGTTGGCGATCGATCGGTCCATTTCGCGCCGGCCGTGTCTCCGCGGGCGCCGTCGATCCGAAGGACCCGAACACCTACTACTTCGGCACTCCCGGCGGCGGTATCTGGAAGTCCACCAACGCGGGCCAGACCTGGGCGCCCATCTTCGACAGCGTCCCCATGGCGTCGATCGGCGCGCTCGCCCTGGCTCCATCGAACCCGCAGATCGTCTACGCCGGCACCGGCGAAGAAACCCGCGGCGACGGCGTGTACCGGTCCGCTGACGGCGGCAAGACCTGGGTCAGCGTGGGCCTGCGCGAAACGCACTACATCGGCTCCATCGTGGTCAGTCCGACAAACCCGGACGAAGTCGTGGTCGGCGCGATCGGCGACCGCACGCCGGGCCCGGAGCGGGGAGTCTTCCGCACCACCGACGGCGGGAAGACCTGGACGAAAGTGTTGTACGTCGATGAGGTGGCCGGCTGTCCTTCGGTGGTGGCTGCGCCGGATGCGCCCCGCGTGATGTTCGCCACTCTCTATCCGGCGAGCGGTCAGCGGGGCGCCGGCCTCGCGCGGCCGATCACGCCGGGCGAAGCGCCGCCTTCCCCCGATGCTCCGCCTTACAAACGCGAGCCCGCGGTCTTCAAGTCGACCGACGGTGGCGCCACCTGGACGAAGCTCGCGGCCAAAGGACTCGACTCTCCGCCCAAGGGACGTCAGGCCTTCGGCGTGGTCGCGAACAGCGGCGGCCGCGTGGTCCTGGCCGCGTTGCGCGATGGCCTGTATCGATCCGAGGACGGCGGAGAATCCTGGACGCGGGCGAATCAGGACCCGCGGATCACCCCGGTCGGGGTGATCACCGACCCGAGCGATCCCAACCTCGTGCACGTCACCCAGACCGCGCTCTATCGATCGACCGACGGCGGCCGCACCTTCGACGCGTTCGCGGGCGCTCCGAGCGGCGACGACTTTCAGCTTCTGTGGATCGATCCGCGCAACTCGAAGCGCGTCTTCGCGGGCGTCGACCAGGGGGCGATCGTCTCGGTCGACGGCGGGGAGTCGTGGAGCAGCTGGTACAACCAGCCGACGGGGCAGTTCTACCACGTGGTCACCGACGACCGCTTTCCCTACTTCGTGTACGCGGCGCAGCAGGACAGCGGCTCGGTGGCGGTGCCGCACCGGAGCGATTTCGGAGAGATCAGCTATCGCGACTGGTTTTCGCCGGGCGGGTTCGAGTTCGGCTACATCGCCCCCGATCCGCTGGACCCGGACACCGTCTTCGCGGGCGGCTGGTATCGGACGGTGATCCGTTTCGATCGACGGACCGGCACCATGACCCACGTGTTCGCTCCGGGCACGAAGTACCGCTCGGTGAACAACGCGCCCATGTTCTTCTCCCCCCAGGATCCGCGCACGCTCTACTACGGCACGCAGTTCATCATGAAGTCCGTGGACGCCGGCATGACCTGGCAGGAGGTGAGCCCCGATCTCACCGACGTCCCCGAGCGGAAGCAGACGCCGCCGCGCCCGCCCACACCGTCGGTCCCCTCCATCACCACATTTTCGCTCTCCACGGCCAAGCCCGGAGTCATCTGGGCCGGCACGAACAACGGCGTCGTGCAGATGACGCCGGACGGAGGCGCCACCTGGAAGAACGTGACCCCGCCCGACCTCCCGGCGAGGGGAGCTTTCGAGATCGTCGAGGCGGGTAGGCACGACGCGAGCACCGCGTACGCCACCTACATCGTTCCGCAAGACGACCGGCCGTACATCTACCGCACTCAGGACGGCGGCGCGACCTGGCGGAAGATCGTATCGGGTCTGCCCGAGACCGCGTTCGCGCGGGTCGTGCGGGAGGACCCGGGGCGCGCGGGCCTGCTCTACTGCGGAACGGAGAGCGCGATGTTCGTGTCCTTCGATGCGGGCGAACACTGGCAGTCGCTGCAGCTGAACCTGCCGTCCTCGTCGATGCGCGATCTGTGGGTGCACGGCGACGACCTCGTGCTCGGCACCTATGGCCGGGCGCTGTGGATCCTCGACAACGTGACGCCCTTGCGTCAGATTAGAGCGGGTGCGCCCGCGACCGCGGTCAAGCTCCTCGACCCCGCGCCGGCGATACGCGCGCGGTGGGACGTGAATGGAGACACACCGCTGCCCGTAGAAGTGCCGACCGCGCCCAACCCGCCCGAAGGCGCCATCATCGATTACCTGCTGCCGCAAGGTGTCCAGGGCGAGATCACCCTGACCATTCGCGATGCGGGAGGGAACGTGGTGCGCACCTTCTCCTCGACCGCGCCGCCGAAGCCGACGCTCCTGCCGAACGTGCCTGAATACTGGTTCGCGCCTCCGTCGGTGCTGACCCGGAACGCGGGCCTGAACCGCTTCGCCTGGAACCTGCGCTATCCCAACCCGAAGATTCTGCCCTTCGGTTACTTCGGCGGTCTGCTCGGTTTCGTGGAGTACACCCTCGCCGACCACGCTATTCCCGGGCGGACCCCGCGCGACCAGCCCGAAGGCGCCATGGCCCTTCCCGGGCAGTACACGGTGGAGCTCAGGGCGGGCGAAACCGTGGAACGCCGGGCCCTCGTGATCAAGCCCGAGCCGCGCGGGCGGGCGTCAGAGGCGGATCTGAAGGCGCAGTTCGAGGTGGCCGGTCGCGTGGTGGAGGCGCTCTCCGTCACCCACGACGGCTACACCGGATTGAAGACACTGCGCGCGGACGTGGCGTCGCGGGTCAAGACGATGACCGACGCGAAGGTCGCGAAAGCGGCGGTCGATGCCGTGCAGGCCTTCGACAAGAAGCTCGACGCGGTGCAAAACGGCACGGCCCGGGCCCCGGGCCTGGGGCTGTCGAACCGGGACCTCGCGCGCTACTACCAGATGCTTCTGAGTGGCGACTCGCGGCCGGCCGAGCGCGTGCGCGAAGAGATCGCCGGCTCGTGTCGCGGACTGACCGCAGCCCTCGAATCGTGGCGCGGCCTGAATGCGACCGACCTGCCGTTGGTGAACAAGACCCTGGCCGGCGCGAAGCAGGCGCGTCTGGCGCCCCTTCCGGTTCCGGCGACGCCTTCCTGCATGCCGTAGAACGGCGATCTCGCGCTGCTTCTGCCATACAATCGGGCGCGGGACCTCCGGCGCACCTTGGTCTCGTCTTCCAAAGTCAACGGGTCCGGGCGGGCTCCGATTCGCAAAACCTTCCGGCCAAGACCGGACGCTCTTCAAGGAGGCGCTTCCCATGCGCACCACGACCCCACGAACCACCCTGGCGCTCGGCCTTCTCATCGGCGCCGCGGCGCTGGCCGCGGCCCAGCCCCCGGACCTCTACTCCGGCATGCACTGGCGGGGCATTGGACCGACCCGGGCGGGGCGCACGCGCGCCCTCGATGGCGTGGCCAGCCAGCCCAATGTCTTCTATATCGGTTTCGATAACGGCGGCGTGTGGCGCTCCACCGACTACGGTTCCAACTGGGAGTCCCTGTTCGACCGCCAGTCGACGAGTTCGATCGGCGCCATCGCGGTGGCCCCGTCTAACCCGAACGTGATCTATGTCGGGAGCGGGGGAGGGATCATCCGTCCCGACCTGTCCACCGGCGACGGCATGTACAAGTCCACCGATGCCGGCGCGACCTGGACGCACCTCGGACTCCGCGACAGCCAGATGATCGCGGACGTCGTGGTCGACCCGACCAACCCCGACCGGCTGTTCGTCGCGGTGCTCGGACATCCGTACGGTCCCAACGCGGAACGCGGCGTCTTCCGTTCGCTGGACGGCGGCAAGTCCTTCGAGAAGGTTCTCTACCGCGACGAGTACACGAGCGCCAACGACCTCCTCATGGATCCCAAGGATCCGAACATCCTCTATGCGACGCTCTGGCCGCAGCAGCAGAGCTTCCGCGAGGGCCTCGCCTTCGGCGGCGCCGGCACGGGCATCTTCAAGTCGACGGATGGCGGTACCACGTGGAAACCCCTGTCCGAGGGCCTGCCCAACGTCATCCAGGCGAACCTCGCGGTGGCGCCGGGCAACCCGCGCCTCCTCTATGCGATGGTGGCGGGAACGCCGCTCGGGAAGGAACCCGCGAGCACCACGGGTGTCGTGGGCCTGTACAAGTCCACCGACGCCGGGGAGCACTGGACCGCGGTGAACGTTCCTGAAGGCGCCATGGGTGCCCCGACGCCTCACGTGGACACGCGGCCGCTCGCGCGCATCGGCGGCGGCGACCTGCCCACCCTCGCGGTGGACCCGAAGAATGACAACGTCCTCTACAGCGCTACCGTGGTTTTGTGGCGCAGCGAGGACGCCGGCGTGCACTGGTCCGCGGTGCGGGGCGCGTATGGAGGCGACGACTACCAGAAGATCTGGATCAATCCGACGAACCCCGACATCCTCCTCGTGGTGTCCGACCAGGGTGCGGTGATCTCGGCCAACCGGGGCAAGTCGTGGAGCAACTGGTACACCCAGCCCACCGCGGCCATGTATCACGTGACCGCGGACAACGCCTTCCCCTATCGGGTGTGCGGGGGCCAGCAGGACTCGGGCTCGGCCTGCGTCCTGAGCCGTTCCGACGACGGCATGATCACCTTCCGCGACTGGCATCCGGCCAACATCCAGGAGTACGGCATCGCCGCGCCGGATCCGAAGGACCCCGACATCGTTTTCGGCAGCAGCCGGAGCGACGTCACCCGCTGGGACCGGCGCACGGGCCAGACCACCAGCGTGGGTCCCGACATGGGTCCGAGGGGCGGCCCCTTCAATCGCAACGTTCGCACCATGCCGCTTCAGTGGTCCCCGGTCGATTCCGATCTCCTCTTCTATGCCTCGAACGCGGTGTGGAAGACGAGAGACCGCGGTCACAGCTGGTCACGAATCAGTCCCGACCTCTCTCGCTCCACCTGGGCGGTTCCCGCGTCGGCCGCGAAGTACGCGGCTTCGGTGACGGTGGACGCCCAGGGGGCCATCACCGCGCTCTCGCCCTCACCCATGGACGTGAACGTGATCTGGGCCGGGACCGATGACGGCAACATCCAGGTGACCATGGACGGCGGCGCCAGCTGGACGAACGTCACCCCGCCCCAGATCAAGCCCTGGACCCGCATCTTCAATATCGAGGCGGGTCATTTCGACAAGGGCACGGCCTACGCGGCCGCGAACACCATGCGCATCGACGACATGAACCCGCACTTCTGGCGGACTCGCGACGGAGGCAAGACGTGGGTGGAGATCAACGCCGGTCTTTCGCCCGGCGCGGTGGCGAATTCCATCCGGGAGGATCCGCGAAAGCGCGGCCTGCTGTACGCGGCCACGGAAACCCAGGTGTGGTTCTCCATCGACGACGGGGATCACTGGAACTCGCTGCGGCTGGACATGCCGGCGGTGTCGGTGCGCGATATCCAGGTGAAGGACGACGCCTCCTGTCTGTGCTCCGACCTGATCGCGGGAACTCATGGCCGCGGCTTCTGGATCCTCGACAACGTAACCCCGCTTCGACAGCTCGCCGATGCCCAGGCCGGAAGCGGAGCGTTCCTCTTCAAGCCCGCGACCGCGGTGCGCGTGCGTCCGGGCATGAACGACGCCACGGAGTGGCCACCGGAGGTTCCTCACGGAGAGAACCCGCCCGCGGGCGGACTCATCGACTACTACCTGGCCGCCGATGTCGCGGGACCGGTCACCCTGGACATTCTCGATGCGCGAGGCACGGTGGTTCGTTCGCTCTCCAGCAACGATCCGGTCCTGACTCCCGACCCGGCCCTCGATCCTTTGGGATACGACAAGATCTGTCAGAAGGATCCCGGAGCTCCGAACTGCCGGATCCCGCTGTATTGGCCCGCGCCTCAGATGGTTCTCTCCACGAAGAAGGGAATGCATCGCTTCTCCTGGGATCTCCACTTCGAGCCCATCGGCGAAGAGCCTCGAGCGGGTGGCGGCGCGCGGGGCGCGGTTCCGGGTCGCACCTATCCGTCGGTCGAATCGCCGTGGGCGCCTCCCGGCGAGTACACGGTCCGTCTTACCGCGGGCGGCAAGCCCTACACGCAGCCTCTCTCCCTTCGTCTCGACCCGCGGGTGAAGACGCCCGCCGCGGATCTCGAACGGGCGGCCACGCTGTCCCGCGAGATGTACGACGCCGCGCTGGCCGCCAATGCCGCTTACGAAGAGGCTCGCGCCCTGGTGGCGAAACTCGAAGCCGCAGGGACGCAGGGAGCGCCGCTCAAGGCCGAAGTCGAGGCGCTTGCGCCCAGGCCGCGCCCCGCGGGCCCCGGCCGCTTCTTCGGAGGAGGCGGACCCGCCGGGCCGCCCACCCTGAACGGGGTGAGCCAGAGCCTCATGAGTGCCGCGATGTCCATGCAGGAAGCCGAGGCCGCGCCCACTGCGCGTCAGGTGGCGGCGTGCGACGCCGCTCGCGCTCAGCTGCAGGACGTGATGGGACGGTGGAAGGCCGTCCAGGCTCGAGCCGCGATGCCGAAGCCCTGATCCTGCCCGCGTTCCATTCGCCGCCCGTCTGCTTCAACCCTTCGCGGCCTGGCGCAGGGTGAGGCAGAAGCGCGAGCCTTCTCCGGGAACCCCGGTCGATTCGACCCAGATCCGGCCCCCGTGGAATTCCACGATGCGCTTCACGACGGCGAGGCCGATGCCCGTGCCTTCGACGCGCTTGTCCAGCCGTTCGAACAGATCGAAGACCTTTTCCTTGAACCTGGGATCGATGCCGATCCCGTTGTCGGCCACTACGATGACCGGCTCCGCCCCCTCCCGAAGACTGACCTCGATCCTCGGTGCGGCTTGAGCGCCCATGAACTTCACCGCGTTGCCGAGCAGGTTCTCGAATACTTCGAGCAGTCGCACCCGGTCTCCGGAGACGACCGGCAGATCCGGGGCCACCACCAGCTGAACCGACTCGATGTCGGGAACGCGTCGCGCCGCGTCCAGGATCAACGGGCCGAGGGGCAGGCTTTCGGGCGCACCGATCACCCGGCCGATCCGCGAGAGCTCGAGGAGCTGATCGAGCAGCAGATTCATGGTCTCCGCGGCCTTCCGGATCCGCTGCATGTCCCCGCGCACCTGATCGATCCGGCCCGCTTCGGCGTCCTGCTCCACCAGGGACGCGAAACCGCGGATGGTGACGAGGGGCGCTTTCAGGTCGTGGGACACCGTGTAGGTGAAGCGCTCCAGTTCGCTGTTCTTGGTCTCGAGTTCCGCGATCAAGCGCTGCCGCTCCGCGACCGACGCGCGGAGCTGCTCGTTGAAGGACTCCAACTCTGCGTTGCGTAATCCCAGGTGCCGCAGCCGCAGCCGGTGCCCGCTCCACAGGGCCGCGCCCAGCACCAGAGCGGTCAGGATCCACACCAGGGGGCGTTGCCACCAGGGGGTAGGAATGCGGATCTCGGGGGAGATCGATTCGGGCCCCCACGGCCCGTTGGCGCCCCAGGCGGCCGCAACCCTGAGCCGGTAGCGACCGGGCGGCAGGCGGGTGTAGCGAACGCCGGCGGCGGTCAACGGTTCGGGTCCCTGCCATTCCTCGTTCAAGCCTTCGAGGCGGTAGCGGCAGATCGCCGTCTCTTCCGGAGAGAAACTGATGGTGCGCGCATGGAACACGATCGATTGCGGGCTTCCCGGCAGTTCGAGGGTGTTCAAAGCGCCGCGGGGCTCGCCGTCGAGGTCAAGGCCCTGGATCTCCACCGTGGGGGGCAGGGTCGGCCGGAGGTCCAGCGCCTGCCGGTAGATCGAAAGCCCCTGATCGGTCCCGATCCAGATCCGTCCCCTGGAGTCCACCAGGCCGGCCCCGCGGTTCGTCTCGCGCCCGGCCAGACCGTGACGGACCGTGAGTTGTCGGAACCCCGTGGGCTCGGCCGCGAAAACCCCGTCGTCCGTGCCCGCCCAGAGTCTGCCGGACCGGTCACGGAGCAGGAAGTAGACGGGCCGCTTCAACGCCAGCGGTCCGGTGGTCTCCTGGAGTTCCGTCCCCACCAGCCGGTAGAGCCCGCCCGCCGTTCCCACCAGAGTGCTCCCGTCAGCGGAGACCGACACCGTGTAGACATTGTCGCCCCGTCGATCCAGGCTGCGGGCTCGATGCCAGGGGGCCCTGCCATCGAGGTCGGGCGCGTCGAGCCCGTCCCTCCAGAACAGGCCCGCGTTGGTGGTGACGAACAGCCGGTCCCGGCCGTCGGTGGCCAGCCACCGAGCCCCGATCGAGGGGTCGTCCACCGGGAATCCCAGCGGGATCTTCTCGAGGCGCCCCGCTCGCCTTGCATACAAAGCCCTGGAACCGAGGACCCACAGACGACCCCGGTGATCGATCTCCACCGACACCGCCCGGTCGGGCAAGGGATAGACGCTGATCCGGCGATCCTTGCTGATTTCGAGAAGGGCGACGGACGCGGCCGCCCAGACCGTTCCGGACGGATCGACCGCGAGATCCAGGATCCGCGGGATCCCGGGGGGGAGCTTCACGGCCGGCTTCAGGAGATCGAAGGCCTCCACTCGACCGAGGCCGCCATCGAGAAACGTCAACGCCATGTTATGGCCCAGCAGGAATTGCCCCGAGGCAACCTCGGCGATCGCCGTGACCTCATTCTCGGGGAGGCCGGCGCGGGCGTTCATGGACTGGAAACGACGGCTGCCCAGCCGGTTCAGGCCGCGAAGATTCCCGATCCACATGGCTCCTTCCCGATCGGCCAGGATGGAAGTGGCGCCCTCGCCCAGAAGCCCCTGGGCGGTTCCCAATTCGTGGGGCGCCGAATCTCCCGGCTCCAGCGCGTAAGCGCGATAAGCCGTGCCGAAGAACACCGATCCCGCGGAGTCGATGTTGATGGCGGCCGGGGTGTGGAGTAGAGCATCGCGGGGGGCGTTGCGGAGAGAGAGATCGATGCCGGGCAGCCGGCTCAGGAGCCGCAGCCGGCCGTCGGTCAGGGCGCCAAGCCAGTGGTGCGAGAGCAGGAGAAGACTCGAGCGGCCTTCGACGAGCGCCGATTGCAGAGCGATGATGGGCTCGCGCAGCCTTGGGTCGTTGGCCCATCCACAGTCGAGATCTCGGCCGCGGAGGCGGCACAGGCCCGAGTCGGTGCCCACCATGAGTTCTTGGCCAAAGCGACCGAGGGCGACGACGTCTCCGGGCGCTCGATTCCCCTCCCGGTCCAGACCATGCCAGGAACCCTCATCCCAGAGCCACAGGCCCTCGCTCGTGCCGACGAGAAACTTCTCGCGGCCCTCCTGGACTCCCTGCGCCAGCGACAGCACCTGCCCCGAGAATGGAGCCTGGATCGCGGAGGTCTGACTGCTCCAGATCCCTGCTTCATTGCGGAAGATCCGTCCGTCGAACGCCGCGGCCAGGGCCCGGCCCCGATCGTCCACGGTCAGGCCGCCGCACTGCGTCGCCACCATGCCGTGCTGAACGCCCTGAGACTCGAACGAGGCGCCGTCGAAAGAGACGACCCCGGCGCGGTTCAGGATCCAGATCCGACCGCTCGCATCCTGGGCGAGCTGATACACGAGAGCGCTCGGCATTCCCTCGCCCACGGAAAACGAGGTGATGGGCAGGAGGGACTCCGGGTTCGTGGCGCGCGCCCAGGCCGCCGGGGGAACGACGGTCAGGGCGATGGCAAACCCGGCAAGCCGGAATCCGATGATCCACGGACGCGTCGCGCGGAATGGGCTCGCCATGGTCCGTCGGATGCTACTTGACCCGGACGTGGGTCTCGCTGCGTGCTAGATTCCGCGCACGCGAGGCGTCCGACCCTCGCGGTGGAGGAGAAAAATGAACTCTCGCCCGTCCGTCGCTGTTTCCGTGGCGTTTCTCCTGGCGATCATGGCCTCGTCCACCTCCAGGACATCCGCTCAGCCTCCGGCGCCGGCTCCGGCCGCCCCCGCCGCGGACGCGGGCGCCCACAAGAGCGCCTATGGAAAGCTCGAGAGCATTGTCGCGACCCGGAACGGCGTGATCATGCGTACAGAAGCGGGTGAGCGGCTGGCCTGGAAATTCGAGGCGCCGGTGATCGCCGAGCTGGCCAGGTTCAAGCCGGGCGACCCGATGGTGGTCATCTACCGCCAGATGTCGCCCAGTGAGAAGAGGGTGACCGCGGTGGCTTTCCCCGGCACGGCCAAAGCACCCACCTACGTGAACATGACCGGCTGGAAGGTGACTCTGCGCAGCGCGCCCATGGTCGGCGGGGTTTGCAGCCAGGCCCCCGACGCGGTTCCGGCCACGGAGTTCACCATGCAGGTCGGAGGTCGGGCCGAGGTGATGGACGCCTGCTGGTGCTGCGCCCCGTCCGGTGAAACCTGCGCGCCCAGCAACAAGTCGGGCGTGGGCCAGGCGTTCCTGGTGAAGTGCTTCTAGCTCACGCGGGCCACGCGCCCGCTGCTTCCAGGCGAAAGAAGTCCCAGTCCTCGGGCTTCGCCCATCTCTCCTCGTACTCGTCCGCCTCGCGCGCGGCCTGGACCAGAGCGGCGTCGGGATCGAAGTTCTCTCCTCGCTGCGGGTCTTCGACCTCGCCCCCGGTCAGGATGGCGAGCGTGGCCGCGCCGAACCACTGAAGCCGAAGATCGGCGACGCTTCGCCCCGTGCCCGTGCGAAAAACGAAGAGTCGTGACTCCGGGCCGCCCTCTTCGCTCTCACCTGCGCTGATGTCCAGTTCAAAACCGCAGATGAAAGGGACCGACGCCTCGTATCGCCACACCTCGGCGAAAGAGTCGTGATCCACTCCCGTGACCTTGATGGCGAGATAGCCCCCGCGCCAGTCCGTACCCTGAAAACTCGGGTGGAATTCGCACGTGATCCCTGCCTCCTCGAGCGCTTCCTGCCACCGCGATCGGAGGTCGGCGGGGACGCTTTTCGGAACGACGGTCAGTTCGAAACCCATGCACCCTCTCAGCCCTTGGCCGGACCCATTTCGTGGATCGGCTCTGAGACCCTACACTGCCGCCGGAATCAGCCGAACAACCCAGGGAGAAGACCATGTCAACCGAAGCCAAGTGTCCGTTCACGGGCGGAGCGCGCAAACCGGCGGTGGCCGGGGCCAGGACGAATGCCGACTGGTGGCCCGACCAGCTGAACCTGAAGATTCTGAACCAGCACTCTCCGCTGTCCAACCCCATGGGCAAGGGCTTCGACTACGCCGAGGAGTTCAAGAGCCTCGACCTGGACGCGGTGGTCAAGGACCTTCATGCCCTGATGACGGATTCTCAGGACTGGTGGCCCGCGGACTGGGGCCACTACGGGCCGTTCTTCATCCGCATGGCCTGGCACAGCGCGGGCACGTACCGGATCGCCGACGGCCGCGGGGGCGCCGGCTCCGGAACCCAGCGATTCGCGCCTTTGAACAGCTGGCCGGACAACGTGAGCCTCGACAAGGCGCGCCGCCTGATCTGGCCGATCAAGCAGAAGTACGGGCGGAAGATCTCCTGGGCCGACCTGATGATCCTCGCCGGCAACGTCGCGCTGGAGTCGATGGGCTTCAAGACCTTTGGCTTCGCGGGCGGGCGTGAGGACGTGTGGGAACCGGAAGAGGACATCTACTGGGGCCCCGAGGGCAAGTGGCTTGGAGACGAGCGCTACCGCGGCGATCGTGAGCTCGACAATCCTCTCGCCGCCGTTCAGATGGGCCTGATCTATGTGAATCCGGAAGGGCCCAACGGGAAGCCGGATCCGCTCGGTTCGGCGCGGGACATTCGCGAGACCTTCGCCCGCATGGCCATGAACGACGAAGAGACCGTGGCCCTCACAGCCGGCGGACACACCTTCGGCAAGGCTCATGGAGCGGCCGACCCGGGCAAGTACGTCGGTCCCGAGCCCGAGGGCGCCCCGATCGAGGAGCAAGGCTTCGGCTGGAAGAACAGCTTCGGCACGGGCAAGGGCGTGCACACGATCAGCAGCGGGATCGAGGGCGCCTGGACTCCCAATCCCATCAAGTGGGACAACGGCTACTTCGAGACCCTGTTCGGTTACGAGTGGGAGCTGACCAAGGGGCCCGGCGGGGCCAACCAGTGGAAGCCGAAGGACCCGAAGGCCGCGACCGCGGTGCCCGACGCCCATGATCCGAAGGCGCGCCAGGCTCCGATGATGACCACGGCCGACATGGCCATGCGCATGGACCCGGTCTACGAGAAGATCTCGCGCCGGTTCATGGCGAACCCGAAGGAGTTCGCGAAGGCGTTCGCCCGGGCGTGGTTCAAGCTGACCCATCGCGACATGGGCCCGCGCGCCCGCTACCTCGGCAAGCTCGTGCCCCAGGAAGTGCTCATCTGGCAGGACCCCGTCCCCGCCGTCGATCACAAGCTGGTTTCGGACAAGAACATCGCGGCCCTCAAGGAGAAGGTGCTCGCCTCCGGCCTTTCCATCGCCCAGCTGGTGAACACCGCGTGGGCCTCGGCCTCGACCTTCCGCGGCAGCGACAAGCGCGGCGGAGCCAACGGGGCGCGCATCCGCCTGGCTCCGCAGAAGGACTGGGAAGTCAACAACCCGGCGGAGCTCGCGAAGGTCCTCAAGACCCTGACCGCGATCCAGAAGGACTTCAACTCGAAGAAGTCCGGTGGAAAGAAGGTCTCGCTCGCCGACCTGATCGTCCTCGGCGGCTGCGCTGCGGTGGAGGCTGCGGCGGCGAAGGCCGGTCACGCCGTGAAGGTTCCCTTCGCGCCGGGGCGCACGGACGCGTCGCAGGCCCAGACCGATGCGCATTCGTTCGCCGTGCTGGAGCCCACCGCGGACGGGTTCCGCAATTACGTCAGGAAGGGCCAGGAGAAGACGTCGCCCGAGATGCTGGTGGATCGCGCGAACCTGCTGACCTTGACCGCTCCCGAGATGACGGTCCTGGTCGGGGGCATGCGCGCCCTGAATGCGAACGCCGGGCGCTCCAGGCATGGTGTCTTCACCGCGCGGCCGGAGGCGTTGACGAATGATTTCTTCGTCAATCTCCTCGACATGAGCACGAAGTGGGAGAAGTCCGCGGCTGCGGAAGGCGTTTACGAGGGACGCGACCGGAAGACGGGCGCGGTCAAGTGGACGGGCACCGCGGTCGACCTGATCTTCGGCTCGAATGCCCAGCTTCGCGCCCTCGCGGAGGTCTACGCGTCGAACGATGCGAAGAAGACGTTCGTGCGCGACTTCGTGGCGGCCTGGAACAAGGTGATGAACCTCGACCGCTTCGACCTCGCGTAGCGCGAGTCACCGAAGGGGGCGAGCGCCGGCTTCGGTAGCATCGCGGCGTGGATCCCATCGACTGGCTGCTCGATTCGGACCCGGCCGTCCGCTACCAGGCGATGCGCGATCTCACCGACGCCTCCGCGGCGACGCTCGCCGCGGAGCGCGCCCGCATCCCGCGCGAAGGGATCGGCGCCTCGATCCTCGCGTCCCAGCGGCCGGACGGCGGCTGGCCCCGGGATGGCGCCTCTCACTGGCTGCCCACACTCTTCACCATGCAGCTCCTGCGCGCGACCGGAGTCAGCCCCGCCGAGCCTGAAGTGGAAGAGGCAGTGGCGCGCCTGGCCGCGGGCTTTCGCTGGCACGAGTCGCTTGGGGGCAAGCCGTTCTTCGAGGGGGAGACCGAGCCCTGCATCAACGGGGCGATTCTGAGCACGGGCGCCTATTTCGGCGCGGCGAGCGGGCGGCTGCTCGAATTGCTTCTGAGTGAGCAGCTCGAGGACGGCGGCTGGAACTGCCAG
>JBGATM010000023.1:0-78961 GCA_044229175.1 Vicinamibacteria bacterium
CGACCATTCTGCGTGATTACCGCTTCAAGCAGCCCGGCGTCGACATGGATGCACACCAGCATGCCGACGACTTTTCCGAGCACCCGACGTATCTGTTTCCCGGCGCGTACCACCGCCCCGAACAGGGACAGCGCCTGGTCAAGATTCGCGACACCGCCAACGCCCTGCTCGGAGCGGGCGGCGAAGCGGTGGTCCAGAAGCACGTGGTGGCCGCCCGTCTCGCTCTCGAACGCGGCGCCGGGGTCGAGGTCCTCGAGCAGGCGATTCAGCAGATCGCCGCGGCCGCGGCCATCCTCAAGGGGCCGCAGGCCACCGACATCGTCCTCGAACGGCTGCGCGCCGCGCGCTAGGTCCGTTTCCCCGCCGCGGCGTCGATCTGCCGGACCAGGCGGTCGAGCACGCTCTCCCACGAGAACTCCGTGAGCGCGTAGCGTTTTCCGTTACGGCCGAGCGCGCGCCGCAGGCCCTCGTTCAGCACCATCAGCCGGACCGACTCGGTGAACTCCTCGGGGTTTCCGTAGGCGAGGCCGGCCTCGCTCTTGTGGCAATGGTCGACGAGAACGTCCGACCTCGATGAGGCAAGCACCGGCGTGCCGAAGGACATCGCCTCGAGAAGGGTGATGGAAAGACTCTCGTAGGGGCTCGGACAGATGAGCGCCTCCGCGCCGGCCATGGCCGCGCGCTTGTCTTCCTCGGAAACAAAGCCGAGATGTCTCAGCCGGGGAATGCGCGGAAGCTCCATGGCGAGCTTGCCGATGAGGAAGAGATCGGGACAGCCCATGATCTCCGCCTGCGCGTGCTCGTAGAATCGGAGCATCTCGTCGCAGCCCTTGCCCGCGTCGATCCGGCCCGCGTAGAGGAGGTACGGACGCTCGATCCCGCGCAGGATCTTGAACTCCTCGACGTCTGGATCCTCGGGCGGGTCGACTCCGATGCCGACGACGTCCTGCGAGCACTTCGAGATGTCGAATCGCGACGCCACCAGACGCGCTTCCGGCGCCGAGCAGAACGCGTAGCTGCGGACACCCTGGAACGCCGCCTTGAACATGGCGAAGCGCAGGGGGGGTTCGTCGTGGGCGGTGGGGATGAAGACGGCGCGATCGCCTGCGACCTTGATGCCCTCGACTGACGGGTAATAGAGGTAGGTGAAGAAGAGAACGGCTTCGTATTCCTTCGCATCCGCGCGAAGCGCGTCGATGAGGCCCGGAACGAAAGGACCCTGGGCTTCGAGGAAGGCCCTTTCGTCCTCGGCGGTGGTGGGTCGGACATACATCGGCTCGGCGAGGGCATTGAAGGCGACGAGGTCCCGCTCGCGCTCGGGGACAAAGCGAAGGACCCGCACGCCGCGCTCCTTCGACTCGCCGGGCGCGTACTCCGAACGCCAGGTCACATAGTCGCGCGCCGTGCTCGTGTACACCGTGACGTCGAAGCCGCGCAGGGTGAGGCGTTCCGCGTACTCGCGCGCGAGGGTCTCCGATCCGCCCACGAGATCGACGCCGTAGCGCTGGACGACGATGGCGATCTTCCGGCCCATCTACAGACCCTCCACGATGTCGCGGAGCTTCTGGAGCGTCGTCTTCGTGGCGAAGTCCTGGACGCGCCGGTCCTGACCGCGCAGGACGGCGTCCCGGGCGGGGCCGGGCTTCGCGAGCAGCGCCGCCGTTTCGGCGAACTCGGCGATGTCGGGGTGGTCGAACAGGACTCCCGCGCCGCCGAGGGTCTCGGTGACCGCGGTTCCGGCAAGGGCTACGACGGGCACGCGCTTCAGCATGGCCTCGACGAGGGGAACGCCAAAGCCCTCGTGCTCCGACATGGAGATGAAGACATGGGCGCTCTCGTAGTAAGCGAGCAGTTCGTCGTGCGACACCCCGTCGGTGAAGAGGACATCGGCGGGCTCGAGCCCGAGCTCGGAATAGAGACGGATGAGGGCGTCGAGGTAGTGAGCCTCGATGGGAACACCGACGCCGGTCTCGCGGCGCGGGTGCTTTCCCACCGCCAGCAGCCGGACGCCGGTGGAGACGTTCTTCTTGTAGTAGGCGAGGACGCGCAGCAGGTTGTCGTGCCTCTTGTTGGGAGCGATGCGGCCGACGAACAGGAGATTGGTGCGCGAGTCGGAAAGACGCTTCCTGAGCACGGGGTTCGCGGGCTCGAAGTACCGGTCGAAGTCGATGGCGATGGGAAGGACGCCGGTGCGGGTGAATCCCAGGCGCGCCAGTTCCGCGCGGTTGAACTCGCTGTCGCCAAGGGCCAGGGTGGTCGCGGGGACGAGGGGGCCAAGACCCTGAAGGCCCTGGTTCAGGATCTTGTGGATCTCGCGGTCCCAGGGCAGGAAGAACTCGGGCGGGGTGATGTTGTGGTACTGGAGCACCCGCCTGCCGCTGAGCTTCGCGAACGCTTCGTTCATCGGAGAGATGAGGGCGTAATGGAAGATCACGACGTCGGAAGGACTCCCTTCGCGCCACTGGTCGAAAGGAACGGCGGAGACTCCCGGATCCTGGTTGTAGGTGTAGATGTCGGAAACGTAGCCGAAAGACCGGAGCGCCTCGCGCATGAGCAGGGTCGAGTCGCCGATGGCGTCGCCGCGGTGGAGCGCAGGCACCCACTGATCCACCCGGCGGCTCATGAGGCGCCCCCGGCCGAGAGTTCGCGAAAGAGATCGTTCGTCTGCGTCGCGGAGATCTCCCAGGAGTAGTTCGCGGTGACGTACGCCGCGCCATGGACGCCCAGATCGGCGCGAAGGCCTCGGTTTCCCATGAGCTTTCGGAGCATGAGACGGAACTCCGCGTAATCCCGGTAATAGAGGCCGCCGTTGCTGCGCCGGCACTGGCCCAAGAGAACCGCGCAGGCCGCGTTCGCGAGCACGGGCCGACCGAGCGCCCAGGCCTCGAGGACGATCATGGACAGACTCTCGTAGCGGGAGGGCATGAGGACGACGTCCGCGCCCTCGATCAGCGACGACTTCTCGTCCTCGCCGACATAGCCCAGATGACGGATCTTCGGGTGAGCCGGGATGTCGAGCACCGGGTGGCCCACGAGCAGCAGCGGCGGACATTCGGGCCACTCCTCGACAAGCCAGAGGAAGTATCGGAACAACGTATCGACGCCCTTGTTCCGGTCGATTCTGCCCACGTAGAGAGTGTAGGAATCGGGTGCGCCGAGGCGCTTTCGCGGCTCGGGACCCGCGCGGCGCACATTGAGACCGCTCCCGATCACGCGCGAGGGGGCGGTCGGAGAGCCCGCCGCCTTCTCGATCAGCTCCTTCTCCTCGGGGGTGAGATAGAGAAACCCGCGGACGGAGCGGAAGAGATCGGCGAAGACGGAAAGCCGGATGGCGTCGTCCTCCTCCGCGGTGGGCACCAGGATCGCGCGCCGGCCCGCGGCCAGGGCCCCCTTGATGCCGGTGAAGTACCGGTAGGAGTAGCAGAGGAAGAAGTCCACGTCGGAGCGGGCGCTGACCGCGGCAACGAGATCCGGGCATAACGGCCCGTTCTCGGCGATCCACCGCTCTTCGTCGTCGCGTCCGTGCGGCTCGTTGAAGACATGGTCCGACACGGCGGCGAACCGGCCCAGGTCGCGCGTCTTCCGAACCGGAAAGCGGGTGACGCGGATGCCGTCCACCGTGGTCTCCCCCGGTTCGAATTCGTTCCGCCAGGAGAGGTAGTCCCGGGCGCAGGTGGTGAGGACCTCCACCTCGTGGGTCTTGCGGAGTTCGAGCGCCAGCCCGCGGGCGTGGGCTTCCGAGCCCCCCGCGACGCCGTCACCGTAGCGGTGGATGACGATCGCGAGCTTCACGCGCGGTCCTTCAGATCCCGGACTTCCTTCTGGAGCTTCAGGATCTCCATCTCGAGAGCGGTGCTGTGCTCGACGGAGTCGAGAAGGACATGCCACATCGCGAGATTGATCTGGCTCTGGCGATTCAGGATGTGGTCCGTGTAGAGCCGGACGAAGGGCCGGACCATCATCTTGGCGGCACGAATGAGGGCGCCGGCAAAGCCCTGACGGGTGGTGCGGATCTCGTACCCGGTGTCGGTGTTCCAGTCGTGGCTCTCGTGCAGGAGCCGGGCGGCGAGGCTTTCATCGATCCGCGCCTTGGCGATGCTCGCCTTGAGCCGGCGCTCCAGAAGCCACTCGATGTCCTCGGCGGTGAGGTCCCCGGCGGCGCGACGGCTACGGATCTCCTCGCGGATTTCATCCACGATCTTTCCGACGTCGAGGGGAGGACGCTCGGTCACCGGGATTGCTCCACGATCCGAAGCACGTGATCGAGCCGCTCGCCGATATCCACGGAACGGATTCTCGCAAGAGCGGCGGCCTGGGTCTCGAGCACCGCGCGTCGAAGCGCGGTATCCCCCATCACCATGCCCAGAAGCTCGGCCACGACCTCGGGCTTCTTCTCCGTGAGCAGGATTCCGCCGCCTCGAAGCGTCTCCCTCACTGCGCCCGCGTCGAAGGCGATCACGGGCAGGCCGAAGCGCATGGCTTCGATCAAAGGAGCGCCGTACCCTTCGTGCTCCGACAGGCCGAGGAAGACGTCGGCCAGGCGGTAGTAGGCGTTGAGTTCGCTCTGGGTGACCGCACCCGCGAACACGACCTCGTCGATCCTCAGATGGCTCACCATCTCCGCGAGCCGACGCGAGTAGTGCTCGAAGCCGCGATTGTCGCCCACGATGAAGAGGCGGCTCTCGGGTTCCACGTAGCGCTGCCAGGCGCAGAAGACGCGGATCAGATCCTCGATCTTTTTGTTGGGGGCCACGCGGCCCACGAAGATCAGGTTCTTCCGGCCGTCCTGGAAGCGGGACATCACCACCGGATCGGGCGGTTCGTCGAGCGCCTCCATGTTCATGGCGAGGGGGAGAACTTCGGTAGGAGCGAACGAAGCCGCCTCGAGGTCGCGGCGGTTGAACTCGCTCACCGCGAGGCCGAGCGAGGTCCGGGGCGCGAACCGCGCGAGATCCCGGGCCCCGTGATAGGTGAGGCCCACCAGATGGCCGCTGAATCCCATGAAGAACTCCCAGGGCGTCACGTTGTGATAGCGGAGGATGAGGGGCTCGTTCCGGAGAAGGACCCTCTCGGCCACAGGGCTGCCGATGGCGAAGTGGAAGATGGAGGCCGCCTCGAAGGAGGGACTCCGCTTCGAATAGTCCGAGGCGGGAAGCCCGAGGCCGGTCATCTCGGGAGCGATGGCGCCCGCGTAGATCTCGCTCGCGTAGCCCCGCTCGCGCAGGAGACGCTGGAAGACGAAGGCCTCGTTGCAGACCGCGTCGCCCGGCGAGAGGGCGGCCACGACCTGGTGCACCTCCTTGAAGGTCACGCGCGCGCCCCCGCGGATTCGAGGGCGGTTTCGATGTGCCGCTCCAGCAGCGCCCCGAAGTCGACGGCCTTCGCGGCCGAAAGCGTCCGGGCCTGGGTCGCGAGAACCGCCCCGCGAAAAGCTTCGTCGGCCAGCACGCGGTCGAGGACGGCCGCCACCACCGCCGGGTCCTTCTCGGCGAGGAGTATGCCGCCGCCGTTCATGGTTTCGCTCACCGCCGCCGCGTCATAGGCCAGCACGGGGAGGCCGAAGTGCATGGCTTCCAGAAGCGGCACGCAGAAGCCCTCGTGCTCGGAGAGGCAGAGGAAGGCCTGCGAACTGCGATAGGCGGCGATGAGATCGCCCTGGGTGACCTGCCCGGTGAAGACGACATTCTGGACACGAAGGTCGTGGACGGTTTCGAGGAGGCGGCGGAGATAGCGCTCGTGGCCGACCGAGTCGCCGACCAGCAGAAGCCGGCTCTTCGGTCGGTGATGGCGCTGAAAGGCCGCGAAGGTCGTGATCAGATCCTCGATCTTCTTGTTCGGCACGATCCGGCCGACGAAGAGGAGGGTGGGGCCGTCGAACCCGGCGAGCCTTTCGAGCATGACCGGGCTCGGAGCCTCGTCGTACCGGCTCCAGTCCACCACGATGGGGAGAACACCCGTGGGCTTGAATCCGGCGGCTTCGAGTTCCTTCCGGTTGAATTCACTCACGCCGAGACCGAGCACGGACCTGTTCGCAAACGCTTTCAACTCCCGCCGGCCGTGATAGCAGAGCCTGGCCAGGTGCGGGTGGAAGGGGAAGAAGAACTCCGGCGGCGTGATGTTGTGGTACACGCAGATGAGCGGATCGGTGCGGTGATAGACGAGCGACGAGGCAGCGCTGCCGATGGAGAAATGGAACACGCAGAGGGTATCGGCCCCGGCCGCACCTTCGTACTCGGAAAGCGGACGGGCGAGACCGGCCATCTGGGGGTGAACCTTCTCCGCGAAGATGTCCGACTCGTAGGCCCGCTTGCGAAGCTCCTCGCGTATGGCGAGCGCCTCGTTCCCGATGGCGTCGCCGTAAGCCAGGGCCGCGAGCACCTGATGAATGGCTCGCGGCTTCATGCGGCCTTCGCCTTCTGCGCCGCGGCGATGAGCCGCAGGTACTTCTCCAGGATCACCGGCCAGGCGTAGTTCTTCTCGAAGTAGGCGTGGCCCGCGCGGCCCATGCGCGCGCGAAGCGCGGCGTCGCGCTCGAGGATTTGGAGGATGCCCGAGAACTCGTCGTAGTTCGTGTAGTAGAGCCCGCCGCCTGAGCGCCGGCACTGGCCGCGAAGGACGGCGCAGTTCGCGTTCGCCACCACCGGCCGCTCGGCCCAGAAGGCCTCGAGGGTCACCATGGACAGGCTCTCGAGCCGCGAGGGAATGGCGAGGGCCATGCAGGCGGCGAGCGCGTCCCATTTGCAGGCATCGTCCACGAACCCGATCGCCTTCACCGATGGATCCTGCGGCACCGGCAGGACGGCGCGGCCGATGAGCACGAGGCTGAGATTCGAATCCGTCTCCTTCCGGTAGCGCAGGAAGTGGTCGAAAAGCTCCGGGCAGCCCTTGTTCAGGTCGATGCGCCCCACGTAAAGAAGGAAGGGACCCTCGATCCCGTAGCGCTTCCGGAAAGCGGATTCGTCCATCGACTCGGGCAGCGCGGAGCCAACGCCCACGATCTCGCCCGGAAGCGGGCGGCCGAGGGCTTTCTCCAGCATGAGCCGCTCCTCCACGCTGTTGAAGACGAACTGCGTCGTGGCTTCGAACATCGGGCGGAACAGGGGCAGGCGATACAGGCCATCGTCCTCGGCGGTGGGGGCGAGAAGCGCGGGGGTGCGCGAGGCCACGAGGGTCCTGAAGGTGGTCCAGTACCGGTAGGAGAAGAAGATCAGGGCGTCGTAGCGCCCCGCGTCGGCGGCCTGGCGAACGTGATCCCGAAGGGCCGGGGAAAAAGGACCCTGCTCGTCCATCCACCCCTCTTCATCGGCCGCGGTGTGGCGGGGAGACTGGATCGCTTCGGAGATGGCGGCGAAGCGCAGGATGTCGCGCTCCCGGGCCACCGGGAAGCGGACCACCCGCACCCCGTTCAGGATCGCCTCGCCCTCCGGGTAGTGGTTCTTCCACTCGACATAGTCGAGCGCGCAGGTGGTGAAGACATCCACCTCGGCGTGGTCCTTGAGGAGCTCGGCGATCAGACGGCAGTGGTATTCAGCGCCTCCCGCGATCTCCACGCCATAGCGCTGGACCACGAAACCGAGCTTCGGTCTTCCGGTCATGGTCGATGCGGCCTCGGGCGGTTCCTCGGCCGCCTCAGGACGTGGACTTCGGCTGATCCTTCAACACCGCCAGGGACTCGAGCGCCCGCTCCCGCTTCTTCAGCTCCTCGAGGTTCGCTTCGGTCTGCTGAAGACGCGCCCGCAGTTCCTGGACCTCGAGGTTCAACCGGGTGAGCTCGAGGGTGAGGTTGTGCAGCATCTGGACCGAGTAGAGGTTCAGGTCGGACTGACGGGAGAGCGCGGCGATCATCGGCGTCGGGTTCCAGAAGAGTTTCTGGATGGGCTTCAGGATGTTCCGGATGGTGCCCAGAAGGCCGCCCACGCCGCCGCGGCTCGTCTTGTAGATGGTCTCGGGGTTGAAGGTGTAGTTCCAGATCTCGGACTTGGTCTTGAAGTCCTTGAGGAAGTCCGGGTTGAACTGCCGGGTCTCCAGGACGGCCTCGAGCTTGCGCTCCGCGATCTCGCGGATCTCCTCGTCGGTGTAGAGCCCCCGCTTCTTCTCGGCGATCCGTTCGCGGATCTCGGACATGATCTTGCGCACGTCGACGTCCTTGGATTCGATCTCGATACTCATCTTGGAACTCCGAGCGGGGTGGCGGCGCCTTGGGCGGTGTAGACGATCGCGATCACCAGGGCCACCCACAACGCCACGGTGACCAGAAGCGGCCGATCGGTGAGGAGCATGTCGGTCGGCGAATCCCCCCGGTCCTTCTGGTGGACCAGGTAAAGATAGCGAAAGATCCCATACAGGACGAGGGGCAGGGTCCAGGAGAGCTTCGCCGTGCCGAACTTGGAAACCGTTTCCGGAGACAGGGTGTAGAAGGCGTAGGCCGTGACCACGGAGGCGGTCACCACCGACGTCATCTGGTCGATGAGATACGGCGAGTACTCGGCCAGGATCGCCCGGTGGCTGGTCGCATTCTCGCCCAGCGAGGTGATCTCGTGCCGCCGCTTGGCCAGGGCCAGGAACAGGGCCAGGAGCAGGGTGAGGACGAGGAGCCACTCGGTGACGGGGACGTTGATGGCGAAACCCCCGGCGAGGGCGCGGAGCACGAAGCCCAGGGACAAGGAGATGACGTCCAGGATGACCACGTGCTTGAGGCCGAAGGAGTAGCCCAGGTTCAACCCCAGGTAGGCCGAGGCGCAAAGGCCCAGCCGGCCGTCCAGCCAGAACGAGAGCGAGAGGGCGCTCACCACCAGGGCGATCGCTCCCAGGGTGGCGGTGCGGACCGATAGCTCGCCCGCGGCCAGAGGGCGCTTCCTCTTCTTCGGATGAAGCCGGTCCTGCTCGATGTCGGCGACATCGTTCCACAGGTAGACGGCTCCGGCCAGGCCGCAGAAGGCCAGAAAGGCCAGGAGCGTCCGCAGGAAGGGCTCCGGCTCGAACAGGTGCTTGGAAAAGAGCAGCGCCGCGAAGACGAGAAGGTTCTTCGTCCACTGGTGCGGCCGGAGGGCGCGGAGGAATGCAGTCATGAAGGAGCGATCACACTAGCCCAGAAAACAGAAAAACCCGCGGCCGTCCCGCGGGTTCTCCAAAAGGTTCTAAGACTCCGGCCGCCAAGGGCCGTCGCTTCTCAAGCGAAGCTCTTGACCGCCTCGTCTTCCGAGTCGAAGGTCTCGAACACGGTGAGGAGCTTGGTGATGGCGAGAAGGTCCTGGATCTTCTTGGTGAGATTGAGGAGCTTCAGCTTGCCGCCCTTCTTGTTCACCGTCGAGTAGCAGCGAACCAGTTCGCCCAGGCCTGCGGAGTCCACGTAGGGAACCTCGGCGAGATTGAGGACGAGCTTCATTTTGCCGGAGTCGATGGCCTTGTTCACGGCATCGCGCAAGGCCTCGTCGCCTTCGCCGATCATGATCTTGCCCTGCAGGTCGATGATGGTCACGTCGCCTACCAGGCGCTCAACAATATTCATGGTAAGTATTTTTCCTTTCGGGGAGTCCGGCACGAAGTGTAGCAAAAGGCGACCTGTTCGCAAGCCGCTGCTCCGGGGAGGGATTCGATATTCCCAAAACGCCCCTCCGGCATTCAATCGGCTGTCCGAACCGCCCGGTTGTTCCTGGTTGGGCGGTTGCCGGTGGCCGGGGGAGGACGTTCAACGAGACGGAATCCCTTATGAGCCATGGTGGGTCATTTGAATCATTGACCCTCTAAGGACTTTGGTGACATAACTCTCACAAGACGAATCCAACATGTTGAATTCATCCGGCGCAAATTTTGCTAAACTCGCCCATTACCGGACGAATTGATCGGTACGTGTGCCATTCAAAATCGTGAATGTGCTTTTAACCAAGAGTCTGGCCGTCCCCTCAGGAGGAGGATATTTATGCGACTAAGAAATCTAGCGGCGTTTGCCGTTGCGGTGCTCATGGCACTGCCCGCGGCAGCCCAGGAGCAGACCGGCTCCATCACCGGCGTGGTCAAGGACTCGCAGGGCGGCTCCGTCCCCGGCGCCACCGTCGAGGCCACCAGCACCGGCGGCCGCACCCTTACCGCCACCACCGACGCGACCGGCACGTATCGTTTCCCGGCGCTGCCGGGCGGCACCTACACCGTGACCGCGAAACTCGCGGGATTCTCCCCGGGTCGGGTCGACAACGTGGTCGTCACCCTGGGCAAGCTCATGACCGTCAACCTGAGCCTCAAGCTCGGCGCCATGACCGAAACCGTGGAAGTCACGGGCGAAGCTCCGCTCATCGACGTCAAGCAGAGTTCGCGCGCGGTCAGCATCCGTGACGAGGCTCTGAACCAGATGCCGAAGGGACGCGACTACACCTCGCTCGTCACCCAGGCTCCCGGCGTCAACAGCGAGACCGGCAAACTGGGCGGCATCTCCATCGACGGCGCGGCCGCCGGCGAGAACCGCTACATCGTCGACGGCGCCGAGACCACCAACCTCCAGAGCGGCCTCTCCGGCAAGACCGTCATCACGGACTTCGTCGATGAAGTGCAGGTCAAGTCCTCCGGCTACACCGCCGAATTCGGCGGCGCCACCGGCGGCGTCATCAGCGCGGTCACCCGCTCCGGATCGAACCAGTTCCGCGGCGATGTGTTCACCTACTACTCGGGTAGCTCGCTCACCGGAGATCCCCGCCCGAGCCTCCGCCTGGTTCCGTCGAACAGCAACGCGGCGGAGTACGTCACCTATACCAAGGACCCGGAGCACACCATCGAGCCCGGTCTCACCCTCGGCGGCCCCATCAAGAAGGACAAGGCCTGGTTCTTCATCGGCTACAACCCTTCGTTCAACCCGATCGAGCGAACGGTCACGGCGAGAGCCAACGGCCAGACCAGCACCTACAAGCAGGACTTCAGCCGCCAGAATCTCACCGCGAACCTGACGTCGCAGTTCAACGACAAGACCCGGGCGCGCCTGGCCTTCACCTCCAGTGGATCCAAGCAGGAGGGCCGTCTTCCTGTGCTCGACGGCACGTCCAGCCCCAGCGCGAACTACGCCATCAACGACGTCCGCCCGAACGTGAGCGGCGCCCTCGAACTGGATTACACCGCCTCGAACAAGCTCTTCCTGCACGCGCGCGGCACCTACTACCGGAGCAACCTCTACAACGAAGGGGTCTATAACGGCACCCGCTATCTCTTCTGCACCTCGAACGTCGGCCTCGCCGGGGTTCCCTCGAACCTGCAGGGCGCGGTTGGCACCACGAACGTGCCTACCAACAGCTCCACCGCACGGGACATCCAGAGCCGGATCGGCGGCCAGTTCGACGTTTCCTACTTCGCGACCGGTGCCGGCCAGCACCAGTTCAAGGCCGGCGTGCAGTTCGATCGCATCGGGAACGACGTGCTGACCGGCGAAACCGGAAATCTGGTTCGCATCTTCTGGGATCGCACGTTGTCCGGGGAGCGCGGCACCTACGGCTACTACCAGGTGCGCAGCAACGGGGTCGAGCCCCAGAAGGGCTTCATCACGGTGGGGAACATCCATTCGAACAACATCGGCCTGTTCCTGCAGGATGCGTGGACGATCAACAACAAGCTGACCGTCAACCTCGGCCTCCGCACGGAGAACGAGAACGTCCCGAACTTCGCCGACGCCTCTTATGGCCTCCCGGATACCGCTATCAAGTTCAGCTTCAAGGACAAGCTCGCGCCGCGCGCCGGATTCGCCTGGGACATCAAGGGCGACGGCAGGACGAAGATCTACGGCAGCTGGGGCATCTTCTACGACATCACCAAGCTGGAACTGCCCCGCGGCAGCTTCGGCGGCGACAAGTGGCTCGAGTACTACTACGCGCTCGACACCCCCGATTGGTCGAACCTCGACACCGCGAGCTGCCCGCCCGCTTGCCCGGGCAGGCTGCTGCGCGGACCGATCGACTTCCGTCATCCGTCTCTCGGCGAGGACACGCTGGATCCGAACCTGAAGCCGTACAAGTCGCAGGAACTGGTGTTTGGCGGCGAGCGGGAACTCACGCAGGTGCTCTCCGTCGGCGTCCGTTACGTCCACAAGCAGCTCGACCGCGTGGTCGAGGACACGGGTGCTCTGGACGCTCAGCAGAACGAGATCTACGTGATCGGAAACCCGAGCGAAGGGCCCCTTCTGTACGCCTACACCCTGGCCAACGGAACCAAGATTCCCCTGCCCAAGCCGAAGCGCGACTACGACGCGGTTGAGGTGAGCCTCAACAAGCGCATGGCGAACCGCTGGTCGGGCCGCGCCTCCTACATGTGGAGCCGGCTGTACGGCAACCATACCGGCCTCGGACAAGGCGATGAGAACGGCCGATCGAGCCCCAACGTGGGCCGTTCGTACGACTATCCCATCATGATGTTCGACGGAAAGGGACAGGCCGCCTACGGCCTCCTGCCCACCGACCGCACGCATCAGATGAAGTTGCAGCTCGTCTACGACGCGAAGTTCGGAACCAGCTTCGGGGTCAACTGGTACGCCGCCTCCGGCATCCCGCGGACCCGCGAAATCGCGGTCATTCCTCCGAACAACTTCCCGGTTCAGTACCTGGGCCGGGCCAGTGATGGCCGTCTGCCCTTCTACAACCAGGGTGATTTGTTCGTCCAGCACACGGTGAAGATGGGCGGCAACAAGCGGCTGGTGCTGAGCGCCAACGTCATCAACCTGCTCAACTCGGACACGGCGACGAACTACTTCCCCACCCAGGGCGCGTCCGGACAGGGCGTACGGTTCTCGGAGGAGGATTTCTACCAGGGCAAGGTCAACATTGGGGCTCTGGCCGCCACCATCCCGAACGACCCGCGCTTCCTCAAGGACGGTTGCACCTCCGCCACCGCCACGGGCTGCGGTTTCCAGAACGCGCGCGCCATCCGCCTCGGCGCGAAGTTCTCGTTCTAAGTCTTAAAGCGGGGGCGCGGTCCTAGCCGCGCTCCTGAGCTGTTCCGGGGAGCCCCAACGGGCTCCCCTTTCTTTTTCCCTATCGGTTCTCTTGCCCTGGTGGAGGGAGGCGGGCCCCTACCTCTGGAGCCAGACGGCGGACGGTGTCGAAGTACCGGTTCGCGGTCTTCATATCGCCCTGACCGGCGTAGATCTGTCCCAGATACAAGGCGGTCTCGGCCACGAGCAACGGATCGAGCCGCTCTCCGACGCGCTCCAGATAGGGCAGAGCCTCCTTCGGCCGGTCCAGAACGAACAGAGCCTTGCCCAACCCGAAGAAAACTCCCGGGTTGTCGAGGCTCGGGTCGGTGGCCAGGGCCTTCGCATAGGCCGTCGAAGCACGGGCAAAGTCCTCGTGGTCGAGACTCCAGTCGCCGAGGTTCGTCCAGGCCTGGGCATGAAAGCGGCGGATCTGGGCGATGTAGGGCTCGCGGCGCGTCGACCCGTCCGGCAGCTTCTGCGGCGCGTGGTCGCGGGCCGGCCGGGAGAAAGCGTCGGGATTCCGGTACTCGTAGTCCCAGTCTCGAAGGTCCACCGAGCCGGGCCCGGCGGTCAGCTTCCAGAGCCCTCCGGCCGGAGTCCACTGAGCACCTGCAGGAACCTCCACCGGGAAGCGCGTGGTCATGTACACGGCGTGGCTCTTGAGGCTCGATCGGATCAGGGCGCTCACCCACTCTTCGGTGGTCGGAGGACTCGCGCGCCCGTTTGAGATGTCCTCGAACTCGAATCCCGGATAGCGGCTCTTGAGCTGATCGGCGAACCACGGACTGGTCATCACCCCGGCATCGATACGGATCACGTCCGGGCGTTCGTGCGCCACCGCATCGAGGTAGTAGGTGAGGGCGTTCTCCTGATCCGAGACCGCGATGAAGACGGCGCCGGGTTCGAGATGCCGGTAGAGATTGCGGCCGAAATCCTCGGGGACGAAGTAATCGCTTCGGTCGACCAGGGCTCGATTGACCAGAAGCGGCGGCGCCACGGTGAGAGCGGCGAGAGCCAGAAGGCAGACGACCGCCAGCGCGCGGGGCCGCGCGGAGCGAAGGATGAAGTCGGTCGCCACGCACAGGCCCGCCCCCGATACGACGAACAGGACCATGTAGGCAGTGAGCAGCCAGAAGTCGTATTCCCCTCCTCGGAGGTACACGAGGGGCAGGAGAAGAGCGGGGACGAGAAGCAGGACCAGAAAGCGAAGCAGCGCGGGCTGTTCCTTGAGGAGCGACCGGGTTCCTAGCAGGAGGCCGATGAGACCCATCCCGAACATCTCCTGCCAGACCTGAGTCGACAGGTCGGCGAGCCGGACGGAGGACCAGCCATAGTTCCGGGCATCGGTGCTCCACTGCGAGCCGCTGACCTGGGCCGCGAGGCCCGAGAGACTGATGACACCGCTGTAGGGGGTCTGCGGAAAGGCCTTCGCCGCGTACGGAAGATACAGATAGGGCAGGAGCGCGCTTCCTGCGTAGGCCGCCAGAGCGAGTCCCAGGAAACGCCGATCCCGAAACGCGGCTCTCGCCTTCCAGCCGAGCCAGAGGATCGCGGGAACGAAGACCACGGTGACCGGATGGTTCCCGAAGGAGAGGCCGTGCGCGATGAGCAGGAGAATCGCCCATCGTTTCTGAAGGGACGAGAGCGCCGGGCCGAGGGGGCCCTCCCCACCCAGCCGGATCGCGAGGAACACGACCGCGGCTGCGAAGAAGGCGTTCAGCGCGTAGGCCTCGGCGGTCAGAGCCTGGAACCAGAGGGAGTACGAAATACCCGTGAGCAGGCCGCCGAGCCACGCTCCAAACCAACCCGATCTGGAAACGGGTTCGGCACGGGACGGCTCCGATGAGAAGAACCGGTAGCCCGGCTGCCGCAGCGTGAGGATCGACAGACAGACCAGACCCGCGGCGAGGGAGGCCCAGATCGCCGAGAACATGTTCCCCGCTTCGGCGAACGCGCGACCGGGCAGCAGCACCTCGAACAAGGCCACGAAGGGCCGCCCGAGCAGGAGATAGACGGGGTAGCCGGGCGGAAGGAGCCCGCCGCCCACACGGAGCGCGGCGAGAAACAGGCCGGAGTCCTGCCAGAAGGGACCGGACCCGTGGGTCAACCAGTACGCGGCGAGGCTGAACCCGGAAACGCTCGCGGCCAGGGCGCCGGACAAAAGACCTCGCCGCAGGCTCGGTGACATCGGGGGATTCTAAGTTGGGCTTCTGGTCCCGTTCAGCGAACGCGACTCGCCAGGTCCGCTCCGAGCTTTTCGGCTTTGGCGCTGCACGACGCTGGGGCGGCAACCACGATCTCGATGGCTCGGAGGTTCTGGATTCCCATCTGGGAAACCGCGATCCAGTCCGAGTCCTTAACCGACACCGGCTCCGGGTGAAGGGTCTTCAGGACCCGCCGGGCCGCCTCTTCGTCGGCCTGCGGTTCGCTCACCTTGTAGGTCACGGAGAAGGGCGAGGCCGGCCCGCCGTCCGCCTCGACGGTGGTGAGCCCCTTCGTGCGCCTTTCCGTGACCACGAAGTTCCTGGGAATGGGCAGGCGCACCTCCTCGACCGCGTGCTCCGTGGCGATCTCGGGGACGCGCGTGGAGAGATCGGCGCGCGTCTGGATGGAGGTGAGGCCGACGCCCAGAAGAACCAGAGCCGCCACGGCGAGACGCAGCGGTCCGGGGCGCGAAGGGGCCATGGCCTCGGCCCGGTCGCGTTTCACGAGGCCGAAGGCCATGAGGGCTCCGGTGAGGAAACCTCCCGCGTGCGCCGCCATATCGATGCTCGGAATGAACGAGATCATCAGATTCAGCAGCAGGGTGGCGAGCACGCCGTTGCGAAGCGGGCGTGGCACCGGTTGAGGGAGCACGTCCTTGCGAAAGAAGACAAAGGTGGTGAAAGCACCGAGCAGACCGAAGATCGCGCCCGAAGCCCCCGCGGCCACACTCGACTCATTGAAGATCAGCGAGGTCAGCGAGGCGCCGAGGGCGCTTCCCACCCACAGGGCAAGGAAGCGCCAGGGGCCGACCAGGAACTCGATGGGCGCGCCCAGCGACCACTGGGCCCAGCCGTTCATGGCGAGGTGGAGAAGGCCGAAGTGGAGGAAGGGCGCGCCGATGAGGCGCTGCCACTCCCCGGCGAGGATCGCCGATTGGTAGATGGCGCCCATGCGATAGGCCACGGTCAAGGTCGCACCCCCGCCGCTGAACGAGTCGGGACTGATCGCCACTTCCACCGCGAAGCACAGGATGATGGCCACGGTGAGGGCGGTGGTGACGACACCGCGCAACGGTGGGGGCGGCCTGAACTCGGGCTCCGGGGCGTCCGAGACCAGACCCCGGACGGTCTCGAAATCCACGGTCGGAAAGGCGCCTTCGCTCAGGTCCCCGGCCATCCGGTCCAGGGCGTTCTCGATGACCAGTCGCGGGGAGGACGAACGGAAACGGCCCCGCGCTTCGCGCACGGTTCCGAAATCATCGATATGCAGGGTTCGCACCGGAGCGGTGGCCGCAAAGGCGCTTCGGGCGAACTCCTCTCCGCCTCCGATCACCACGATGGTGGCCGCACGATCGGTGCGGTGGCGGGCGGCGGTTGCGGCCAGGACCGGGAGATCGTTCTCCCGCCCGAAGCCCAGGGCCGGACACAGGACCAGGCGTCCACACGCGCCCACCCTCTCGACGACGACCGCGCTGCCGAAGACTCCGACTATCCGGGTGTCCGTGCGCACGTACCCGCGGTCGGAAATCAGGGCGTGCAGCAGCCCCTCGGTGAGACGGCCGGCGAAGATGTCGTTCTGGCGGAAGATGGGACGCGCCCTGGGCGCCCCGAAACGCCTGAGCGCGCCAAGGCCCAGGAACGTGGCCAGGAGGCCCAGGAGGATAACGGTGGGAGACATCGAGCCTGTCAGTCTATGGGCTGGAGTCGGCTCATGGTCAGTCAGTGATGGGATACTTGCCGGGAAATCATGCGACGAACCAAGATCGTGGCCACCCTCGGCCCCGCCTCATCCACCGAAGCCGTTCTCGAGCAACTGATCGCGGCCGGAGCCACCGTCTTCCGGCTCAACTTCTCGCACGGTTCCCATGAGGACCATGCGCGGACCTTCAAGGCGGTCCGCTCCATCGCGAAACGCCGGGGCGAGGCGGTGGCCATCCTCCAGGACCTGTCCGGCCCCAAGATCCGGACCACCAGGGTGGCCTCGAGCGAAGGGATCACTCTCGAGACCGGCCGCACCCTGGTCATCACGAACGATGAAGACGTGATCGGAACCCCCGAGCGGATCGGCACGACCTACGAACCCCTTCCCCGCGATGCAAAACCGGGAGACACCATTCTCCTCGACGATGGCAACCTCGAACTCCGGGTCCTCGAGTGCAAGTCGCACGGCGTCCATTGCGAGGTGATTCACGGCGGCGTCCTGAAGTCGAACAAAGGCATGAATCTGCCCGGGGTCTCCCTCTCCATCCCCGCTCTCACCGAGAAGGACCGGGCCGACCTGGCCTTCGGGATTTCCCTGGGCGTCGACTTCGTGGCCCTTTCCTTCGTCCGGCGCGCGGAGGACGTCCGCGAGGCCAAGGAATTGATCCGAAGCCTCGGCGGCGACGCTCCCTTGATCGCCAAGATCGAGAAGCGCGAAGCCATCGACAATCTGGCGAGCCTCCTCGAAGAGGCGGACGGGGTGATGGTAGCGCGCGGCGACCTCGGGGTGGAGCTCTCCACCGAAGAGGTGCCGACCCTTCAGAAGCGGATCATCGCCATGGCGAACGCCGCGGGGAAGCCGGTCATCACCGCCACCCAGATGCTCGAGAGCATGATCGATCGGGCTCGACCGACACGCGCGGAAGCCTCCGACGTGGCGAATGCGATCCTCGATGGAACGGACGCGGTGATGCTTTCCGCGGAGACCGCCTCCGGCCATTTTCCCGTGGAGTCCGTGGAAACCATGGCGCGCATCGCCGACTACACCGAGGAGAACGACGAGTTCCGTAGTCCGGGGCGGCTCGCCGGGTCCTCGGGGTCGGCGGTGGGCCGGGCCCTCGCCCGGGTCGCGTCCACCGTGGCTCTCGAGCTTCAGGCCCCCTGGATCATGGTGTTCACCGAGACCGGCTCGACCGCGCGGTACGTGTCGGGCTTCCGGCCGCGCGCCCGGATCGCCGGGGTAACGCCTTCGGAGAAGGTGCACCGGAGACTGGCCCTCCAGTGGGGCTTAATCCCCATTCTTCTTCCCTCCGTGAGCGATACGGACGGCCTGCTCCTGGCGGGCGAGGAGGCTCTGCGGCGGGCCGGTCTTCTGAAGTCCGGCGATCGCATCGTGATCCTGGCCGGTCAGAGTCATACCGCCGGCGCCACCAACCTGCTGAAGGTGCACACCGTCCGCTAGAAACGAAATGGCCGCTCCGAAGAGCGGCCATTGACGGCATCGGCTTTTGAAGAACTACGGCGTGACGCCGGAACGCAGATGCGTGGTGAGGCCAGCCACGACACCCCAGTTGCCCGTGAAATCCACGAGACCGCGGCGGGCGCCCAGGTAGAACCGGCTTTCCTTGCCGAACATGTTGTGCTGATACTGAAGCCCGGCTCGCGCCTCGCGCTTCGAGATCGCTCCGGGGGTTCCCTCTCCGAAGAATCCGCCCGCGTCGGCGAAGACTTCGAAGTGCTCGGCCACCTGGTAGGCGATGGACCCGGAAAGGGAGGCGAAGTCACGCTGCTCGTGCGCGCGCAGGGGCTCGTCCTGGAGGGCCAGACCCGCGTTCCCGTTGAGCGTCAGTTTTCCGGTCTTGAAGCCCACGAGGAGCACCGCGCCCAGGCGGATGGTGTTGGGGCCGAGGCCGTTGCCGAAGCTGGTGTTGGGCAGGGTGACCTCGAACTGGGTGGCCACCGCCGGAGAGGCCCCGTTCTCGCCCTTCTTGAGGCCGAGCTTGGCGCGAAGGGTCACGTCACCCCAGTCGGAGATGGTCTGCTTGTAGCGCGGATCGTTGACCGCGTAGGTCTGACCGTTGAACTCGACCGCGAACTCGGCTCGTTCGGAAGGGACATAGTTGAGGCGCATCATCGGGCCGTCGATGCGGGTGCGCTCCTGGATCGCGCCGCTCTCGGCGTAAGTGAGCCAGTTCGGTTCCTTTCCGATGGTCATTCCGAGCAGGTCGAGGCCGATGTGGCCGGGAGCTTCGATGAATGCGCTCGGGGTCAGCATGGGACCGGTCTGCGCGGAGGCGGTGGAGCCGATCAGGGCGAGGGCTGCAAGAGTTGCGAATCGACGAAGAGAGAGCAAAGGAGTTTTCCTCACAAGCGGTTTTCCAGAAGATGGGGTTTCAGGCACGGCGCCACGAATCCTCCAGGGCAGACTGAACGGGCGACCGAAGGCAGAGAGTCTGGAGCCTGCCAGAGGCCCCGTCCCTCCGGGTCGCTATACTCGCGACCTTGAGCACATCCAAGGGGGATCCGAGGCGGAGAGTCTACTCGAACCGCCGGTTGAAGATTGCGGTCCTGCTCCTCACCCTGCTGAGCCTGCCCCTGGTGGCTCTTTTCGGCTTCACCTTGTGGGTCTTCGTCCGGAGCAGCGCTCTGGTCGACGCCCGCCTCCAGGAGGCCCGGAACCGGGTGCCCACGCGGGTCTATTCGCGTCCCGTATCGGTCCGCGTGAGCGACCGGATGGACGCGGAAGGATTCGCTTCGATCCTGAACGCTCTCTCCTACCAGGACACCCAGAAGCCGGAGCCCGGGCCCGGGGAATTCCGATTGGCGCAAGGAAGCATCACCATAAGGCCCCGCGGAGAGGCGCCGCCCACGCCCGCGGCGGACACCCCGGTCTCCCCCGCGGACGAGGCGGTGGTGGTGACCTTCGAGAAGCCGAAGACCGGCGGCGAGATCGTCAAGTCAATCCGCTCGCTCAAGACCGGCAAGGATCAGAAGGTCCTCACCCTCGAACCCGCCCTGATTTCCTATCTGTTCGAGGGCGAGGAGAGAGAGAAGCGGCGTTTCGTGAAGTACGACGAACTGCCGCGTCACCTCGTGGAGGCGGTCCTCGCCATCGAGGACCGGCGCTTCTTCCAGCATCCCGGTTTCGACCCGTTCCGGATCGTGGGGGCGGCCCTGCGGAATCTCAAGCCGGGCGGGAACCTGCAGGGCGGGAGCACGCTCACCCAGCAGTTCGTCAAGAACTTCTTCCTCACTCCGGACAAGAATCTCAAGCGGAAGATCCAGGAAGCGGTTCTGTCCTTCGTCCTGGAGCGGCGCGCTTCCAAGAAGGAGATCTTCGAGCTGTACGTGAACGAGATCTATCTCGGTCAGGTGGGCTCCTTCAACATCAACGGCATGGGCGAGGCGGCGCGGGTCTACTTCCAGAAGGACATCTCGAACCTGTCGGTCTCGGAATCGGCGCTGCTCGCGGGAATGATCCAGTCGCCCAATCCCTACAACCCGATGCGACACCCCGACCGCGCCCAGGCCAGGCGCAACAGCGTGCTCCGGGCCATGAACGACGAGGGCTTCCTCTCCACCGAGGATCTCAACCGGTTATCGGCTGAGCCCGTCGAAGTCCGCTCGAAGTCGAGCCCGGGGCTCGACGCTCCCTATTTCATCGACCTGGTCCGCCGGGATCTGAAGACCAAGTTCGGCGAGAACGGCTTCCACAATCTCAAGGTCGAGAGCACGCTCGACCTCCGGCTCCAGCGGGTCGCCCAGGAGACTCTCGAAACCGGCCTCACCGAACTCGATGCGAAGCTCAAGCGGCCGGACGGCATGAAGCTGCAGGGCGCCCTCATTTCCCTCGACGTCAAGACGGGCGGAATCCTGGCCCTGGTGGGCGGCCGCTCGTACACCCAGAGCCAGTTCAACCGGGCCGTCCAGGCCCAGCGGCAGCCGGGATCGACCTTCAAGCCCTTCGTGTATCTCGCGGCCTTCGAGGCCACCCTCGACGATCCCGCCCTGCCCCCGATCACCCCCGCCACCGTGGTCGACGATTCGCCCTACGTGTTCTTCTACGAGGACAAGGAGTACATCCCCCAGAACTTCGAGAACGAGTACCTGGGGCCGGTAACCCTGCGCCGGGCCTTGTCGAAAAGCCTCAACGTCGCGACCCTGAAGGTGGCGGAGATGATCGGCTACGCGCGGATCGCCGATCTGTGGAAAGAGCGGATGAAGATCAGCAAGTCGGTGAAGGCGGTGCCCTCGGTGGCGCTCGGATCGTTCGAGGTGAGCCCTCTGGAGATGGCGACCGCGTACGAGATCCTCGCCTCCGGCGGCTTCAAGCGCGAGCCGTTCGCGCTCTATCGCGCGTCCACGGAGGACGGGACGGTTTTCGAGCTCACCGCCGCGCAGTCCGCCACTCGCGTGGTCCGACAGGAGACCACGTATCTCGTCACCCGGATGATGGAGAGCGTCCTCAACGAGGGCACGGGCGCGGCCGCGCGATCCATGGGTTTCACCGTCGAGGCCGCGGGAAAGAGCGGCACCACCAACGACACCCGGGACGCCTGGTTCGCCGGCTTCACGCCCGATATCGTCACCATCGTCTGGGTGGGCTACGACGACAACTCGCCGGTCAATCTGCCGGGATCGCGCGCGGCCCTGCCCATCTGGACGGAGTTCATGAAGTCGGCGGTCGCCGGCCTCGGCAATCGCGGCTTCCTGCCCCCCGAAGAGGGCGTGGTCTTCGTGAACATCGACAAGGCCACGGGCAAACGCGCCAATCCCAACTGCGGCAAGGTCTTCAACGAGAGCTTCCTCGTGGGCACCGAACCCATGGACGAGGCGGTCTGCCCCCCGGGGAGCTGACAGTGGAGGCGCCTCCGCCCCGGATGTCCTGAGGCGGAAGGCCGGCCGCGCCTACTTGTGCGCGGCGCGGCGTCCGGTTTCGATGTCGCTCACCAGCTGCGGGTGCACCCGGAAGCCGGCCTTCTGCGCGGCCTGCACGTGCGCGTACGCCTCGTCGTAGTCGCCCCTCTTGATGCAGATCACGGCCAGGTTGTTGTGCGCCTCTCCGTATTTCGGACGCAGTTGGAGAGCTTCGCGGTACGCCCGCTCGGCGTCGTCGATCGAACCGGCGCGCAGATAGGCGGAGCCGAGGGCGAGCGAGAACTCGGCGGGCGGATCTGAAGCGCCGTGATTGCGGCCGCGGAGCTGTTCCAGCAAACTGATTTCCGCCTGGACGTTCTCGATCTCCGTCTGGAACCGGGGCCGGGCGGGGCCGGAAACGGAGGCGAGTGGCTCGGCCGCCTGTTGCTCGTTTTCGTAGAAACGAATGCGGTCCTGGAGCTCGCGAATCCGATCCTCAAGCCGCGAATTTCGCTCGAAGGCCTTCTCCGTGTTGTCGGCTACCGATCGGTCCCAGGCCGGTCTGCAGGAGAGGTACGCGCGGACCGAATCGTCGTAGCGTTTGAGCGCGATGTAGGTTCTGCCCAGACCGAAATAGGCGAGGAACGAGTTGGGATCGAGCCTCGTGGTCTCGCGGAGTTCCTTCTCCGACTCCTCGAATCGGCCGGTTTGCAACGCCGCCATTCCCAGGCGGTAGTGCTGATCCGCCTCCTGGAGTCGCTGCTTCGCCTGCGCGTCCTCCAGGATGCGAACGGGTTGAACGGGTTCCTGGAGAAGAGCCAGACCCAAGACGCCGAGCACAGTGAACATAGGTGCCTCCTGACGAAACCAGCGTACACCCTCTTCCCCGGGCAGTACAAAGAGGCTCTCGCCATGTTTGGGAGGCTCGACGCGACCCGCGTCGATACTGGTGGGCGCTGCAGGATTCGAACCTGCGACTTCCACCGTGTGAAGGTGGCACTCTACCGCTGAGTTAAGCGCCCTTGGGGCGACCGCAGGTCGCATCCGAAACGGCAGCCGGGAGTCTACAAGAAGTGCGGGGTTTCTTCGGAAACCGGCCGGTTACGTAGACTGCGCGGCCAATGACCCCGGAGAGCCATCGCACCTACAAGTACTACGACCTGGTGATGGCCGCCTTCGTCACCGTCCTGCTCTGCGCCAATCTCATCGGGGCGTCCAAGGTGGCGACGCTGTTCGGCTTCACTTTCGGGGCGGGGGTGTTGTTCTTCCCGATCAGCTACATATTCGGCGACGTCCTGACCGAGGTCTATGGCTACGCTCGCTCGCGCCGCGTGGTGTGGGCGGGTTTCGGCGCTCTGCTCTTTGCTTCGGTGATGAGCCTCGTGATCCTCGCGTTTCCGCCCGCGTCCACCTGGCCGCACCAGGCCGCGTTCGAGACGGTGTTCGGAAACACCTGGCGGATCTCCCTCTCTTCGATGATCGCCTACCTGTGCGGCGAGTTCTGCAACTCGTTCGTGCTCGCGAAGATGAAGATCTGGACTGCGGGCAGATTCCTGTGGATGCGAACCATCGGATCGACCATCGTGGGCGAGGCGGTGGATTCGCTGATCTTCTACCCTCTCGCCTTCGCGGGAGTGTGGCCGAAGCAGCAGGTCATCGCGGTGATGATGAGCAACTACGCGCTCAAGGTGGGCTGGGAGGTGGTGAATACGCCGTTCACCTATCGCGTGGTGAATTTCCTGAAGCGCGTCGAGCACGAGGACTACTACGACCGCGACACGAACTTCACTCCGTTTAGCCTGGAGGCTTAGTCCTCTACTTGCTCGCGCGCCCTAAGGGTTCAGGAGCTTTGTCGTCGCGATGGCGATGACCGCGATGCTGTTCTTGAGATCCTCGATGCTCACCCACTCGTCAGGTTGATGGGCCAGGTCGAGGACCCCCGGGCCGTAGGCCACGGTGTGCGGGATGTGGCCAATGCGGTCGAAGTGCTTCTGGTCGTAGGTGCCCGGGCTCGCGATGATCTGGGCGTCCTTGCCGAGGACGCGTGAGATGGCGGCCTGCAGCGATTGCGTCACCGGCGAGTTCTCCGGGGTGGCGCTCGGATGCACGACCATGCGATCGGAAAGGTCGTAGCGAAGGCCGGGGACACGGGCCTTGACCGATTCGAGGAGTTTCTGGATCTCGGCCTTGGTGGCGTCGAAGCCTTCCTCGAGCAGGAAGCGCCGGTCGAAGATCGCGTGGGCGCGATCGGCGACGCAGGGGCTTTGCACATCCTCCCCCACCTGGCCCCCGCTCACCGCGTTCACGTTGAGAGTGGCCCGCCGCGACAGCTCGGGAACCACCGGCACCCTGGTCATGCGCTTCGCGAGTTCGGGTTGAAGCTCGGTGCGGATGGCCTCGAGGATGGCGCCCATGTCGTCGATGGCGCTGTGGCCGAGGTAGGGCATGGAGCCGTGGGCGATTCGTCCGTGCGTGACCACGTCGAACCAGTACACCCCGCGATGGCCCACGCAGATCCGGTCGACGTTGAGCGGCTCGGGAATGATGGCGAAGTGGGTGTTTTGAGCGTTCACCCGACCGGTCTTGCACAGGTACGCCACTCCGGCGTAACCGCCGCTCTCCTCGTCGACGGTGCCGCTGATCTCGATCGCGCCATTCGTCTCGACTCCCGCGCGTCGAAGGGCCTCCACCGCGAACAGGGCCGCGGCGATGCCGGCCTTCATGTCGCAGGTGCCGCGTCCCCAGATCTTCCCGTCCGAGATCTCGGCGCCGAAGGGATCCTTCGTCCATCCCCGGCCCGCGGGAACGACGTCGAAGTGGCCGTTCAGGTGCAGGGTCTGGCCCGCGCGGACGCCCTCCTTGCGACCGATCACGTTGACGCGAGGGTATTTCGCGGTGTGCTCGGGCATGCCTTCCGCGGCGATGTATTCCGAGGTGAAGCCGGCTCCTTTGAGCCACTTGCCGATGCAGCGCGCCCCGTCCTCGTAGAACTCCCCGGGCGGGTTGACCGTGGGAATCCGGATCAGTTCGCGCGTGAACTCGACGGCCTCGCCGATGACGCCTTCCGCGGCGCGGATGATTCGTTCGTCCTGCGGTCCGGAAACCCTCGCGTCCATGGAGCTATTCGGTCTCCAGGGTCTGCTTGGCCGCGTCCAGCGCGGCGCGGGTTTCCTTCGAGAGTTTCGGGTAGTGCAGCTTCATCGAACGAAGAGTGTCGATGATGATGTCCGCCACCGCCAGTCTCGCGAACCACTTGTGGTCGGCGGGAATGATGTGCCAGGGCGCGTAGGTGGTGGAGGTAGCGCCCAGCATGTCTTCATAGGCCCGCTGGTACTCGTCCCACAACGCGCGTTCCTTGACGTCTCCGGCCTGGAACTTCCAGTTTTTCTCCGGCTCTTCGAGGCGGGCGAGGAAGCGCTTCTTCTGCTCGTCCTTGGAGACGTGCAGATAGAACTTGCGGATCACCGTGCCGTTGCGGGTGAGGTATTTCTCCCAGTTGCGGATGTCCTCGAACCGATGGTCCCAGATTCGATCGGTCGCGAGCTCCCGCGGCAGCCGCTGCTTCTCCAGATACTCGGGATGGACGCGCACCACCAGGGTCTCCTCGTAGTACGAGCGGTTGAAGATTCCGATGCGGCCGCGCTCGGGCAGGCACTTCGCGGTGCGCCAGAGAAAGTCGTGGTCGAGCTCCTCCGACGAGGGCGACTTGAAGGAGAACACCTGGCAGCCCTGGGGATTCACGCCCGACATCACGTGCTCGATGGTCGAGTCCTTCCCCGCGCCGTCCATGGCCTGGAAGACGAGCAGAAGCGCCTGCTGATCCTGGGCGTAGAGCATCTCCTGCATGCGGCGGAGTTCCTCGACGCCCTTCTGCAGATGCTTCTTGGCGGTCTCCTTCGACTCGTAGGAGCCGGTGGAATCCGTGTCGATCGACTTGAGGCGCACCTTGCTGCCGGGCCGGACGCGGAGATCTGGTAGGTCGATGTCGAAGCTCATGGGTTTCCTTTCGGGCTACTTTAATCCGCTCGCGCGGCCGACGGCTTCCCCGCCGCCTGGAGGCACAACGCAGCCGGAGAAGAGATGAATCTCCGCCACCGACCAGGGGTTCCAGGGCGGACGATCGGCATCGCGGTCGAGCACGAGCCTTATCGCGCGCGTCTCGACCGGCTCGATGCGAAGAGTGAGGCTCGCCTGCGGATCACGTCCTGTGAGTTGCACGAGAGTCTCCACTGCGGATGCGACCGGACTCGCTTCAGGCCGCGTCTCCCATTCGCCGGACGGGCTTTCCACGTCTACGCGGAGGGCGATCGGAAAGTCGGACGAGCGCGGGCCGAGCGCCATGCGAATGGCCGCGATGGTGCGCGGTTCTTTCCAGGTGAACTCGATTCGGTCGCCTTCCTTCTGGGGCCGCACCGTGCTCCAGGAGGTCCCAAGATCGCGGTCGCGCAGGCGATCCACTCCCTCGCTCGCGCTTGAAGCAACCGCGGCGGACGCGACCTCGACATCGCCTTGGGGGACGCAAAGGGGTTCAGGCAGCGCCGCGGGCAGGAGTCGATAGACGCGCTCGTCGCCCAGGTCCAGATTGGCCGCGGCCGGTGACACCGCCCCCGGAAACGACCGCAGCAATTGAAACTCCCCTCCCTCGAGAACGCGCAGCCTGGCCCCCCGCCGGTTCGACCACATCTTCGGGTGAACCACGATGTCCCGGATGTCGAGCGCGCGCAAGGCCTGCAGGGAGACCGGGTCGGGGAATCCCTGCAGGAGCGTCGCGAGGTAGTCATGGGCGGGCGGGTAGAACGAGGCCCGGCCGAGGGGGACGGGGCGCCAGTGGTAGGTCGAGAAATAGGGATAGAGCGCACGGAAACGAAGGAGTCGATCGGGAAACACCGGAACCTCGACCACGGGTCCCTGGCCCGCGGCCAGGTAGCGATACACCGGGGGCAGTTCCGAACCCGCGGGTATCGCAAAACCGGGGCCCGGCTTCGTCCACTGCTCCGCCGCACCGATGCTCGCGAGGACCAGGGCGAGGGCGGGGCCGCGCCGGTGACGGAAGATTCTCTCTGCCCCAACCGCGGCCAGAAGAGCGAGGCCGATGTGGACCAGGACGCCCGCGCGCTCGGCCGTGGCCATGCCACGAAGGGTGGGGACCGCGTTGAGGACGAAGAGATAGGGACTCGCGCCCAGGGAGACGCCCATGAAACGGGGATAGGCGCCAATCGAGATCAGAGCGCCGAGCCCCATGAACCACAGGCCGGCCATGGCAAAGAAGGATCGCTCGGCCGGAACACGCTCGCGGTCCGCCCGCAGGGCCAAAAGACCCATGAGCCCGAAAGCCAGGGGGAGGTACCCGAGGAAGTGATTCGATTCGCCGTGAGGTGCGGCGGGGAACCACCCCCTGAAGAGCTGAAAATCCGCCCCCGGCAGGAAGAAGGAAGCGATGTCCGCGCCATCGGCAATGGGCTTTTGCGACAGCGACTCCGCGGCCACCCGTCGATAAGGCGAGAGGAAGAGGAGACCGGCCGCGCCCACGATGAGAGCGGGAACGATCAGCCGATACGCCTCCTGCATCCTCGGGCGCCGCCGATGGGCGAGGCACGCGGCAAGGACGAGCCCGGGCGCCACCAGCGCGGAATAGATCGCATAGTACGTTCCGGTAAGGCCCTGCAGCCCCAGAGAGAGGGCGAACCCCCACCCGTTGCGCCATGACGCATCGGTCGAGAATCTCCAGAGAAAGAGCAGAGCGAGCGACCATCCCTGCAACTGAAGGACGTTCACCCGCAGCAGCTCTCCCTGCATGAATCCGTTGAACCCGATGAAGGTCCCCGCGAGAAGGCCCGCGGCGCGACTGCCAAGGATCTTCGCAGTCACGAAGAAGGCCACGAGGGCCGAAGAGAACAGGCCGAACGCGGTTACGAGATTGAGGGCGAGCACGGCGTTCCCGGTGAGCAGGTTCACGGGCAGGCCGAGGAGTCCCTCGGGCAGAAGGTGGTCGCCGAAGGCCAGGCTGTTCCGGTAGGGATAGAAGGCGTTCGCCTGGAAGAGGGCCAGGGGGTCGCGCACGACCTGATGCGCCACCCAGGCCATGGCCCAGGCCATGTGAAGCGGGTCGCCGACATCCGCGGCGGTGTGAGCGGGATCGGTGAGAATCGGCCCGCACCACGCGAAGGTCAGCAGGGAGAAAAAGAGGACGGCAACCCGGGGTCCGGGGCCGTCGTCGTTAGACAGGTGCGGATCCTCGCTGGTTTGGCCGCGTCAGCGGACCATGAGACCGGCCGCGGTCGGCGGTTCCGGCGTTCCTTCGCCCGAGAGTGCTTTCTCCACCGCGAACTCCGCCATTTTCTCGACCGCCCACGGGAAGTGGGCGTCCTTGAGGGAGCGGTAGTCGAGATCCGGCGTGTAGTTGGTGAGGTCGATGCCGAAGTAGCGCCCGTCCTTGTAGGCGAGCTCGATCGCGTTCATGTCGTAGCCGAGCGCCTTGTTGAAGCGCAGCGAGAGCTCCTCGGCCTCGTCGCGGATCCTCGCGGGAATAGCGTCGTAGTCCTGGTTGTACCCGCCGAGGCCCCCGGGCGCGGGGTCATAGCGGATGGCGCGCACGTGCTTGCGGCCGATGGTGGGGATGCGGATGTAGATGTCCCAGGTGACCGCCTGCTGCAGCATCATGGTCTTCTGGCCGCTCGCCTGATAGTGGCGCATGATGTCGTCGATGCTCTCGCACTTGTTGACGTCCTTCCACCCTCCGCCGAAGGCCGGCTTCATGAAGCAGGGGAAGCCCACGTAGTCCGCGTACATCTCGAAGTCGATCGGCCAGAGGTTTCGGAGACTCAGGTCGTTGACGTCTTCCAGGTACTGGAAGTTCGGGAGGACCACGGTCTTCGGCTCGGCGATCCCGAGCTTCTCCGCGATGGCGTAACCGAAGAACTTGTCGTCGGCGTTCCGCCAGAACGTGTTGTTGATGGCATAGGTGCCCTGCAGCGCCGCCATCTTGAGATAGACGGAGTAATAGGGGACTTCGTGGCCCATGCGGTCGAGAACCACGCGGTAGGGCACCGGTTCGTTCAGCTTGGTGCCCCCGAGCTGGATCTGTTCGGCGAACACACCGCGGCCCATCGAGTTGACCTTGCCGATGAAGGCTTCGGGGAACGAGTTTTCACGGCCGCGAAGAACACCGATGCGCATGTGAGTTTCCCTCCTGGTTTGCTGGTCGGATCTTAAGCGGTAACCGGTGCGAGAATCTGACGTTGAAATGAGGCCGGATTACTCGCTGATCGCCCGCATGATCGCGTCGACGCTTTGTCAGACCGGGGCGGAGTTCCCCTGCCCGTATGTCCGCGGCCGGATCGCTCGATTCTCGGGGTTCGACTGCGATCGACCTCTGCCCGAGGGGCTCTATGACTCGCTCATGCAGGTGAACTTCCGCCGCAACGGTTCGGTGGTCTACCGGCCCAACTGCCGGGACTGTTCCGACTGCCGCATGATCCGGATCCCGGTCGACGGCTTCCACCCCAACCGGTCTCAGGAACGCTGCGTCAGGAGGAACCGGGATCTGACCGTGACCATCGAGGCCGCAACGCCGACGGACGAGAAGCACGGGCTGTACGAGCGGTATCTCGCAGCGCGCCATTCCTCCAAGACTCCCGACGACGACGCCATGGACGGATCGCGCGAGGAGTTCGAGAGCTTCCTGTACACCTCCTGCGTGAACACCGACGACCTGGTCTTCCGGGACGCCTTTGGGAAGCTCGTCGCGGTCTCGGTGGTCGACCGGGAACCGCGCTCGCTGTCCGCGGTCTACTGCTACTACGACCCCGAAGAGTCCGCCCGGAGATCGCTCGGCACCTTCAACATCCTCACTCTGGTGGAAGAGGCGAGGCGGCGGGAGCTCGAATACGTCTATCTCGGCTACTGGCTCAGCGACTCGAGGAAGATGAGCTACAAGGCGGCCTTCAGGCCGTCGGAGATCTGGAATCCGTTGGCGGGATTCGTCCCGTCTCGCGAAGGACGTTGATCAGCGGAAGCAGTAGTTGGTTTCGCCGCTGGTGCACCAGTCGGTTACGTAGGCCGAATAGGCGCACCCCGTGGAACCGCAGTTGTAGCCGGGGCCTCCCAGTTTGAATGTCTCCGAAGCGGGGCTCGTGCAGTACTGGCCGTCGCCCCAGCCGGAAACGAAGGCCTGTCGGTTGATGCTGCCGGAGTTGGTCGAACATTGATAGGACGTCGCGCTTCCGCCGAAGAGTTGGGCGCAGGTCTCCACGCAATTCATCACCGCCGGATTCGTGGTCCAGTTGGGGCCATCCTGAACGCGGAAGGAACCGGCCAGAATTCCAAGGAAGCTGGAATCCGTCACGGTGTAGAGGACGAAGGTGCGGGTCACCGTCGTGGCGACACGGTCGTCCAGGGTCACCTTCACCGCGAAGCGACCATCCTGCGGATAGGCGTGCTTCATCAGGCAGGAGCCGCAGTTGATGAAATCGCTGGTGCCGTCTCCCCAGTTCGCTATGAAGCGGGGATTGTTGGCGCCCTTGTACTCGGCCCAGAGTTCGATGGTCTCCCCCGCCTTGATCGCGTACTCGCCGCCGGGGTTCGCGTACTGTCGCACAATCGAGTTTCCCGAAGGCGTCTGCCGATCCATGCGCACGTTGAAGATCTCGAGATCTCCCGGGCCGGACTTGACGTCGCCCGCAGCGGAGCCTTGGACCACACCCCCGGGGCCCGCCTCGATGTGGCGTGCCACCGCGGTCGTGAGACCCGCGCCGGACTTGGCTTGTCCGGGATGCGACGGCCCGGAAGGCTGTTGGGCGCATGCAGCAGCCGCGAGCATCCAGCCGATGGCGACAGTGCGCGAAAGACGAATGCTCCCCAACAGCGTTTCTACCATGGCATCCTCCGTGTCTTCTCTTTGGTCTCATCGTGATCGATGAGACATCAAGCATCTATTGCCTGTTTGTTATTCGTCCCGGTGCGGGGCTCGCAATGGTACAAATGCATCATCGCAATAGTACAAATGCATCATCGGGACCAATGCCGGTCAGCGTTGCGGTCGACCATTTAGCCATGGCGTCGTCAGGACGTCAGTCATCAAGGGAGGCGCCATGCGCACACGATCCTTTCTCCCCGCGTTGATCTGGGCGCTCGCCGCCGGGACCGAAGGCGCGGACATCAGCGGCCGGGTTCTGAGCGACGGGAAAGGCGTCGTGGGCGCCACCGTGTCCGCGATTCCCTATGAAACCCGCTACGCCGTTGCCCTTCGGGAAGCGCGGGGAACCGACGCCCCCGCCCCACTCGTCGCCTCGGCCACCTCGGCCGACGGCCGGTTCAAGCTGACCGTTCCCCCGACCGCGTCCCCGTTCGTCGTCCGCGTGACCTTCGGCGGCCTTGCGGCGCGAACGTTCGACGGTGTCTTCGAGAAGACCGACACGGAAGACCTGGGCGAAGTGTCGCTCAGCCGCGGGGAGACCGTGACCGGCCGCGTGATCGGCCCCGAGGGCAGACCCGTGGCGGGCGCGCTCGTTCGCCTCGGACGGGACGGTGCTTCCGCCACGACCGGCAAGGACGGTCTCTTCCGTTTCGACGACGTCTCGGGCCGGGGCACGGCGCCGTTTGTCACCGGGTTGACCCTGAGCGTGCATGCCGCTGGTTTCGAGGCCGTGGCCGCGGCCGCGCGCTTCTCCGGTTCGCCCCTGACCGTGCGGCTCAAGCCCGCGACCACGCGTCTTGCCGGGGTCTTGAGAGACGGGGCGGGCAAACCCGCAGCGGACGCGGTGGTCCGCGTGGTGGCGGACGCGGTGACCCGCTGGGTCGTGACCGGCGGGGACGGGCGCTTCGAGATTCAGGGAATCCCGGCGAAGCAGGGACGGCTTCAGGCCCTCGGACGCGATGGCTCTTCGCTCGAGATCGCGGCGCCCGCGGGAACCGCCGTCTCCGCGTTCACGCTCGGGCGCGCCGCGGCCATCGAGGGCCGGATCACCCGGATCGACAACGGGAAGGTCGTATCCGGGGTGAAGGTCACCGCCCGTGCGAACGGCTCGACCGTCCTCGCGCGAACCGGAATCGACGGACGCTACCGGATCGCGGGCCTGCCGCAGGGGTCGTATCGGCTGACTTTCGATGAGAAACGCTACGTGCTCGTCGATCGGCGCGAGGTGGGAGTGGCTGCGGGCGAGACGAAGACCCTCGACATCGCGCTGACCGAGGCGGTGACGCTGGTGGGGCGGGTCAGCGACGAGAAAGGGCAGCCGGTGGCGGGGGCCCGCGGCGTCCTGGCGCCAGGTTCGGAGACGCGCTTGGGCATGGTCTTCCGCGCCATGGGCCGCGATGGTGAAGGTGGAAGCGCTTTCGTATCGGGGCTCGACGGAACTTTCCGGGCCCCGCGGCTCCCGCCCGGGACAAACCAGAAGCTCACGGTCACGCATCCGGATTTCGAGATGCGGGTGGTGGCCGGCGTGGACCTCGTCCAAGGCGCGCCGAAGCCCCTCTCCATCGATGTCGTCCTCTCACCCGGTTTCGTTCTGGCCGGGGTGGTGAAGGACAAAGAGGGAAAGCCCGTGGAGGGGGCCGAGGTCGCCCTGAGTCAGTCGGTCACGATGACGGGCGGACGCGGCGGCAACATGGTTTCGTTCAGCAGCGTTCAGTCGACGAGGCCGCGGGCAGAGACGGACTTCGAAGGAAGATTCGGCTTCAAGGGCCTCTCCGCGGGCGACTACAATGTGATGGTTTCGAAATCGGGCTACACCCGAAACATCAGCAACGGCGTCAGGGCGGGGGAAGGCGCGGCCCCGCTGGAGGTGGTTCTCAGCCCGGGGGCTTCGATCGCGGGTCGTCTGATCCAGCCGAACGGTCAGCCGGTCACCGGCTACTCCGTCGCCGCGCGAGCCGCTTCCGGGGGCTCCAGCAGCGCCATGATCCTCGGGACCCGAGCCAACAACTTCGCTCAGGTCGACCCCGATGGCGGCTTTCTGCTCGAGGGACTGACTCCGGGAGCCGCCTATGACCTTTCGATCTTCGGCGACGGAGAGTCCCGCGGTGACCCGAAGAAGAAGGGGGTGGTGGCGCCTGCCGCGGACGTCGAGATCGAGGTGGCGAGTCGCGGGCGAATCGCGGGCCGGGTGCTGGACGCGGCCTCGGGCGTTCCGGTGACCGATTTCGAGGCGAGCTACACGCCCGCGCGGGGCGGCGGTGGGATTGTCATCCGCATGGGCACGGCCGGGGAGAACGATCGACGGACTCCCTTCTCGTCGCCCGAGGGCGCCTTTTCGTTCGAAGATGTCCCTCCCGGGAACTTCGACGTCACCGTGTGGGCGAAGACCTACCAGGAGGCTCGGACGGGCGGTGTGGCGGTTGCGGCAGGAGAGACGAGGAACATCGAAGTGAAGGCGGCCCGCGGCCTCGTGATTCGCGGTCGCGTGGTCGATGCGAAGAGTGGACGAGGAGTGCAGGACGCTTCGGTGACCGCACGCGCGGGTGGATCCTCGGGAACCTTCATGTTCAATCTGAGCGAAAACGGGGGCGGCGTCATCACCGACGCGGACGGGCGATTCGAGATCGTCGATCAGGGCCCAGGCTCCTATCAGTTGACCGCGCGCCATTCCCTCTTTTCCGAAGCCACCGCCCGGGTCACCCTCGAGGACAAGGACGCCGTCGTCGACATTCCCATGCTCTCCGGGGGCGTTATTGCGGGGATGGTCGCGTCTTCTCAGGGCACGCCCCTTGCGGGCGCGGAAGTCTCCCTCCAGAACAGCGGCGATGCGGGAGGTCTCCGCATGGGGATGGACGGTCAGGGCACGCTCAGCGACGGCGCCGGCCGCTTCCGGTTCGAGCATCTGGCCGCCGGCCGCTACAAGGTGGGCGCCACCTTGAGGTCCGAGGCAAGCCCCACCATCGAGGTGCCTTTGAACGCGGGCGATGTGCGGGAGGACATTCGTCTCGCCCTCGACGGCGGAGCCACGGTTCGCGGGGTGGTCAAGGGACTGAGTGAAGGCGAACGCTCGGGCGTGATGATCGGGGCCCAGGGTCTGGAGGACTACTTCGCGAACACGCGCACGAACGCCGACGGTTCCTTCGAGTTCACCGGGGTTCCCAAAGGATCTTTAACCCTGCGGGCTACCGCCGGAGACCTGGTTTTCGGGTCGAGCCACACCGCCATCAAGGAGGTGGTGGTTCCCGCGGGTCAGAGCGAAGTGCTGACGGAGATCGTGTTCGAAGACGGGCTCGCCATTTCGGGAACGGTGACCCGCCGCGGCGCTCCGGTTTCGGGCGCGCGCGTGTCCGCGTACATGAGCGGCACGGGCCGGCAGGGCAGCGGACGAACGGACGACAACGGGGTGTTCAGGATCACCGGCCTCGAGCCGGGCCGCGTGAACGTCACCGCCTTTGCCGAGACCTTCTCCTCGCAGGCCAGTCAGGTCGTGGAACTGAAGACCGACATGTCGGTCGACCTCGTGATTCCCACGGCAAGGCTCGGAGGGACCGTGCTCGACTCGGCGAGCGGCCTCCCTCTCGAGTCCACGGTCGAGCTTCAACGCACCGTCCCCACCTCGGGCGGACCCGGAGGCCAGATGCGCATGAGCGCGTCCACGGACTCGTCGGGCCGTTTCGGCTTCGACGATCTGGAACCCGTCGACTATCGGATCACCGCACGACGGTCGGGTTATGAGTCGGTTACGCAGACGGTCAAACCGTCGGAATCGGGTGAGGATCTTCGGCTCGAATTGAAGCGGGGTTCCGGCCTTTCCGTCGAGGCGAAGGACGCGCAGATGGGCTTTGGCCTGCGCGGGCTGTTCGTGCGCGTGCAGGAAGGAACCCAGGACGCGTTTTCCGGCAGCGTGACCCTGGACAGCGAAGGCAAGGGCGAGATCCCGGGAATTCCCCCCGGCACCTACACCGTCACCGCGCAAGCCTCGGGATATGCGCCGGTGCGCGTGCCCAACGTCATGGCTCCGTCGATGCTGCTGCGCCTCGCCTTCACTCCGGGAGGTGCTGTCGAATTCAGGACCACCGAAGAGTTCCTGAAGGACGGGCCGAAATCGGGCCAGCTCCTTTCCCTGAGCGGAGCGCCTTTGGGACTGGGCCTGGGCGGGCCGAACTCGTTCCGCCTCGCCCGTCTCACCCAGGTGATGGAGAACCTGACCCCGGGCCGCTATCGCCTCAGTCTCGACGGGGGCATCGAGAAGACTTTCGATGTCACCGAGGGCGGTGTGGCCATCGTGACCATCCCCTAGGGTTGTCGAGCGATCAGGCGCGACGGTCGTAGCGACGCAGGACGCCTACGACCGTGCCTTGAATCCTGACCCGATGGGCATCGAACACCATCGGCTTCAACGATTCGTTGCGGGGCTCGAGGCGAACGCGTCCGTCGGCCTGCGACCGGAAGATCTTGAGCGTCGCCTCCGCATCATCCACGAGGGCGATGACGGTGTCGCCGTCGCGCGCGGCCTCCTTGCGCTCGACCACCACCACGTCGCCGTCCTCGATGTGGGCGTCGATCATGGAATCGCCGCGGACCCTCAGGGCGAACCGCTCGCCGCGGCCGAGCCAGTCGGCGGGAATCGAGATGGTGTCGGGGTTGGCGATGGCCTCGATGGGAACGCCTGCGGCCACGCGCCCGAGAAGCGGAATCTCCACGGCATCGCCGGTGCCCGCGCTTGGAATCTCGAGGGCGCGCGAGCGGTGCGATTCGCGGGTGAGGAGACCGCGGGCCGCGAGATTCTTGAGGTGCTTGTGCACGGTCGCGGTGGAAGCGAGATCGAAGTGGTCGCAGATCTCCTGGATCGAGGGAGCGAAACCGCGACGGTCGATCGAGCGGGTGACGAAGTCGAGGATCTGTTTCTGTCTCGGGGTAGGGTTCACGATTCGCGAGTATAGGCGAAAGAAAAGCGAATATTCAAGCACGACCGGGAGGGGTCTTTTGTTCCCCCGCGGTCGGCCGGCGGTGAGGCTCACCACAGGGGCCTTGGACCTGCCGGTTTGTCGCGGTGTAGCCTTATCGGATGGCGCTTTCTGCTGGCAGCAACATCGGTCCGTATCGAATCATCGAGCCCATCGGGAGAGGCGGGATGGCGAGCGTGTTCAAGGCCTACGAGGCCTCGCTCGACCGATACGTGGCCCTCAAGGTCCTGCCTCCCGAGTTCCTCCACGATCCCACGTTCGCGGAGCGGTTCCGTCGTGAGGCGCAGACCATCGCCAAGCTCGAGCACCCGCAGATCATTCCCATCTTCGCCTACGACATCGATGGGGAGACGGGCACGCCGTGGATGGCCATGCGTCTCATCTCGGGCGGCTCGCTGTCGCAGCGGATCAAGCGCGGACGTCTGGCCCCTTCGGAGTGCGCGCGAATCCTGAAGGATGTCGCGGACGCGCTCGATTACGCCCACGGCGCGGGCGTCATCCATCGCGACGTGAAACCCCAAAACGTCCTGCTCGACGACTCGGGGCGCGTGTACCTCGCGGACTTCGGCATCGCCAAGATGATCGAAGCGAGCGCGCACATGACCCAGACCGGCATGATCACGGGCACGCCTCAGTACATGGCGCCCGAGCAGGCGCTCGGCAAATCGATCGACAAGTCGATCGACATCTACGCGCTCGGCATCGTGGCGTATGAACTGTTCACCGGCCGGGTTCCCTTCTCCGCCGACACGCCCGTCGCCGTCCTGATGAAGCAGGCGAGCGAGCCTATGCCCCTGCCCCCGGTGTCCGAGGTCCAGGAGGAAGTAACCCGCGCCATCCTGCGCGCCACCGCCAAGGACCCCGCGGCCCGCTGGCCCACCGCGAGTGCTTTCGCGCGAGCCATCACCAACGCCACCACCATGGTGGGCGCGGTGGCGCCCACCGGCATGATGGCCCCGCTCAGCCAGGAGACGGTCGCGGGCATGACCGCGCCCGTCATGAGCGCGGGAGGGGCGGAGACCGTCGCCGGTCGTACCGCGCTCAACAAGACCGCTCTCACCCCGGCAACCGACACGGGAGCGAAGCCCGTCCAGCCGAATCGCCACGCGGGCGCGGGAATGGGCGTGGCCGCTCTCGTCCTCGTGGGCCTGGCTCTCGCCGGAGCAACCGTGACCTATCTCGGCTTTCGCTACTGGCAGCGGTCGCAGGCTCCGGCCACGGTTGCCTCCACGGAAACGCCGAGCCCGCTTCCCGTGGTCCCCGCGACACCCGTCGCCGAATCGACTCCGGCGACGACCCCTGCGCCCGAGCCGACTCCCGCGAGCGCGACGCCGGGCGTCGCCGCTCCCCCGATCCCCGACCCCGAAGAGTTGCGGGAGTTGCGGGATTCCCTGACCCCCGCGCAGAAGCGGGCCCTGATGAACATGCCGAGGCGCGAGCGGATGGCGGCGATCGCCGCGTACCGGAAGCGTCTCGAGGCCGGAGCCGCAACGCCGAACCCCGGCGCGGTTCCGACCACGGAACCACCGCCTTCGGCGACGGCGCGCCCCGCGCGCACGAAGATCATTCTCGAGGTCGAAGCCTCCCAGCCCTCGACGGGAGCGCAGATCAGCGCGCTCTACGCGCAGGTCATGATCGACAACCGTCCATTCCGCGACTTCGTCATCCGTTTCTCGGGCGGCAATTCGTTCGCGCGCTGGAAGAAGGTCGAGAACATCGTGCTCGAAAACGTCCCCCTCTCCGCCCGTGAAATCACGGTCGCGGTGGCCACCGACCCCGGCCTCAACGAAGAGCGGATGGAAGGGTCGACGCGCCTGGCCCTCGAAGGCGAGGAAACGAACCTCAGCGTAGTCGTCCGCTTCTACAACCAGTTCGACAAGTCGGTGAGGTTCCGCTAAGTCTTCGGCGCGAGAGCGAGGCGAACGATCCGGTCGAGAAGCTCGCCGAAGGGAATCCCCGCGGCGGCCGCGGCCTTGGGCAGAAGCGAGTTCATGGTCATCCCGGGGAGCGTGTTCACCTCGAGAACCACCGGCCCCTTCGGGCCGAGGATCATGTCCGTGCGCGAATAGCCCCGGCAGGAAAGGGCGCGGTGCGCCCGCATCGCGAGTGATTGCGCCTCTCGTGTCGCCTCGCCGGGGATCCTGGCCGGGCAGATTTCCTCGCACTGGTCGGGGTCGTATTTCGCCTGGTAGTCGAAGAACTCCCGCCGGGGGACGATCTCGACCACGGGGAGCGCCTCGAGGCCGGGAGCGCCGAGCTTGCCCAGCACGCCGACCGTGATCTCGGTTCCGAACACCCGTTCCTCCACGAGGGCCTCGTCATCGTGCTGGAGAGCGAGCCGCACCGCGGCCTCCATGGCGGAAGGCGAATCGACGAGAGACATGCCGACGCTCGACCCCTGCTTCGACGGCTTCACCACCGCGGGAAGGAGCGCGTTCGCCTTCGCGATCACGGCTCCTCGCTCCATCGCCAGATCGGCGCTCGTGATGTGGATGCCCCGGGGCACGGGAATCCCCTCGGCGGCGAGCACGCGCTTCGCCATCACCTTGTCCATGGCCAGAGCGGAGGCCAGAACCCCCGAGCCCGTGTAGGGCGTGCCCGTGAGTTCGAGAAAACCCTGGATCGTCCCATCCTCGCCGTACTTCCCGTGCAACGCCAGGAACGCGACATCGATTCCGCCTTCCCCGCGGCCGGCGAGGGCCTGGGTCGCGGATTGGGCGAGAGCCTCGGCCCGCGTGACCTGATCACGCATGGCCGGGGAGAGGCCTTCGTGCGAAGGAAGGGCTCGCAGGGGCTTGCACTCCTGAAGGGCGATCGCCTTTTCGCGAAGTTCGGGGGAGAGGCCTGGATGCCGGGCCATCAGGGTCAGGGTATCGAGGAGCCGGACTTCGTAGCGATCCGCGGGCAGGTTCTCCGCGATCATCAGGCCCGAGGCGAGCGATATCTCTCGCTCTTCCGAAGCGCCTCCGAAGAGAATGCCGACGCGGATCCTCCCGGCCACGGAGGGCTACGTACCCTCGCGGCGGATCGGGGTCGGATGACCGTTCTTGTCGACCGCCACCAGGACCACTTCGGCCTCGGTGACCTGCACCCGCTCCCCTTCCCCGGCCCCCCATCGCTCCGCTTCGACGCTCACCTGGACGGTGATCGAGGTGCGGCCGATCCGCTTCGTTTCCGTGAAGAAGTTGACGATGTCGCCCAGAAAGACCGGCGCGTGGAACTCGACCGCGTGCATGGCCTTGGTCACATAGCGATGCGCGCCCGATTTTCTCGCCTCCACCGCGGAGGCAAGGTCGATGTTCGAAAGGATGACCCCGCCGAAGATGGTTCCCATGGCGTTGGTGTCCTTGGGAAGAAGGAGCACCTTGATGGCGGGAATTCGTTGGGTCATGGGGCCTTGAGGTCTATTCCCAGCCGGACGCTTCGAAGTGGCCGCGCGCGGCTCAGGCCGCGGCCTTGAGGGCGGTGGCCTTGAGTGATTCGACCGCCTTGTCGAGCACCGGATCCTTGCCCGGCGCTCCGAACGCTTCCGGCGACTCGGGATTGCGGACCAGGGTCTTGGGAGTCAGGCCCTTGCCGTTGATGGGCTGACCCTTGGGGGTCAGGTATCGGGACACGGTGAGGAGCAGGCCCCCGCCGCTCTCGAGCGGTATCTGCTTCTGCACGCCCGCGCGGCCGAAGGTGTTCTCGCCGAACAGGCTCGCGCGTTCCGAATCGTTGAGACACGCGGCCGCGATCTCGGCCGCGCCCGCGGTTCCCCGGTCGACCAGGATGGCGAGAGGCCCGGACCAGGCCCGGGAGTCGTCGCTCGCGACCAGGGTCTGCTCCGGGGCGTTCCGGGTGGCGAGCTTCGCCACCACCCCGCCCTTGATGAACAACTCGGAGAGAGCCACCGCGTTCTTGAGCGGGCCGGTGGCCGAGCTTCGAAGGTCGAGGACGAGAGACCTGGCGCCCTGGGCCTGCAGGCCGGCGATGGTGGTCTTGAGGGTGGCCGCGATACCGTCGCTCACATCCGGCACCGCGATGTATCCGATGCCGCCCTCGAGAAAGCGGGAAACGGGGGCACTCATCGCCTTTCGCTCCCGAACCAGGGTGGTTTCCACCGCGTCGGTTCCGGACTTGAAGATCGCCACCTTGACCGAGGTCCCGGGCTCGCCGTCGAGGAGGCGCTCGCCCTTCACCACGGTGAGGCCGTGCGTGTGCTTGCCATCGATGAACTTGATGTAGTCGCCGGCCTTGATCCCGGCCTTGCGGGCGGGCGAGTCGGGCCGGGTCGCGACCACGGTGAGGAAACCGAAACGCCGTCCGAGGACGATGCCGGTTTCGGCGGGAGCGCGCTTGCCGGCCTGGAGGGTCTTGAATTCCTCGACATCGAGATAGCCGCTGTCGCCGTCGAGGGCTTCGAGCAGGCCGCTCTCCGCCGCATCGAGGGTTCGATCCATGTTCACCGGATCGACGTACGAGTCGCGGATCATCGACACCACTTCGTGGAAGATCGACAGTTGCGTGTAGCCGGTGTCACCGAGCGCTCGACGCATGAGCGGTCCGGAGGCCAGATAGAGAACGAAGGCGGTGGAAAGGAGCGACAGCACGAAACGACTTCTGGAAGTCATACCCGATGATTATAGGGACGGGGGCCGTTTCAGGGCTTCTTCAACCAGTCGAGGGGGTCTTCGGGCTTCCCCTGAACCCGGACCTCGAAGTGCAGACCGCTGCCGGTGACGCGGGTGTTCGGCAAAAGGCCGAGGAGCGACCCTTCCTGAACGTCATCGCCGGGCGCGACCCTCAGCTCCCCCAGCCGCCCATACAGGGTGTGCTCGTGGTTTCCGTGGTCGACGATGACCAGCATCCCGTAGCCCACGAACTGGTCGGCGTAGACCACGCGGCCCGCGTGAACGGCGTGCACCTCGATCTCCGGGAAGGCGTCGATCTCGATGCCCTGCTGAATGGTCCGGGTTCCGAACCGGGGGTCGCGTTCCACTCCGAATTTCCGGACCAGCGTCCCTCGGACCGGCCAGGGAATCTCGCCCTTGACGCGGCGAAGCGGGGCATCGCTCTGGAATGGCGCGATGGGCTGGACCGCGGGCTGGACGGACTCGCCCGAGGGAGCCACCTCGCCGGCCTCGCCCAGCAGCCGAAGCAGTTCGGCTTCGCGCTGCCGGTATTCATCCGCGAGCTCCTCCTGCAGTTGCTGCTCCCGGGCGATCTCCTCGATTCGCGCCTCCTTGCTCGACTTTCGGGTCGACAAGACGCCCCGGGCCTCGTTGAGGCGGCGCTTCGTCTCGAGATTCTGCGCGGTCCGCGTCTTGAGCTGCTCCTCCAGAGCGCTCAGTTGAACGAGGCTCTCCTTGAAGGCCCGGATCTGATCGCCATCGGCGCTCGCGATTCGCGACACGTAACGGTAGCCGCGCAGAATGTCCGCGGGATCGTCGAGCGAGAACAAGAGACGCGCGTAGCTCAGTTCGCCCAGCTTGCTCAAGGCGGCCAGACTCTTGAGAACGCGGGGCCTGGTGACATCGATCTTGTCCCGGGTGGCCTGGACGTCCCTGATCGTCGCGTCGAGGAGCCGGGTGGTCTCCTTGAACTCGAGTTCGGCCTCGTCGTATCGGTGGGCGGCGAGGCGAAGGTCGAGGTCGATCGAGTCGAGATCGCGCAGGGTGGATTCGGTCTGGCTCTGGAGCTTCAGAATCTCGCGTTCCACCGCCTCGCGCCGGGCGCGGATCCTGGCGAGCCTGGCGGCGTTCGACTCCGACAGCCGGCTCGCGGCCTCGGCCGGCGCGGGCGAGGGCGAGGCCTCGGGCGAAGCCGGCGCGGCCTTTTCGGGCCGCGGCCGGGGCGGCCGGGCCGCGGCCTTCCTGGGCGCGCGCGCCTTCTGCTTCGGCGTCGGCGACGCGCCTTCCCAGGATCGGGCGAGCCCTTCAGGAACGTCCGAGCCGACCATCGCGACCACGAGCAGAAGCGTCGCGATCGCTCTCGTCATCAGCGCAGAGGCTTCCCGTCGTAGTCCTTCGGAAGCGGAACGCCCAGGAGCTCCAGGATGGTCGGAGCGAGGTCCATGATGTGGGGCGCCTCGTTGGCGACCTTGCGCGAGGAGAAGAAGACCCCGCCGCTGATCTCGGTGGCGGTGGCGCAATGGTCGCCGCTCCATTTTCGATTGTTGTTCTCGACGAAAGTGCGCTGAACCCCGCCCATGGTGTCCTGCCAGCCCACGCGATAGCCGTCGTTGAACCCCACCTGCAGATCGGGCGCGTTGCGCAGGTATTCGCCCTTGTAGATGTCGTCACGCTTGTAGACGGCCCGGAAGATCTGGGCCTTGTCGTCGGGATCCACCTCTTTGGCGAGCGCCTCGCCGATCTCCTTCTGCAGCGCGTCGTACTCGGCGCCCGGCGAGACGATGCCCCGGCTCTCGCGGCCCTTGAGGTTGAAGTAGATCTGCCCGAGGCCCACCGCGTAGGCGCGGGTGCGGGACCAGTCGACGCCTTCCCAGAACTGGCCGCGGCCGAACAGATCGTCGAGGCCCTTTTTCGGGCTCTGCTGACCGTCGAAGACCATGTAGCCGTGCTGCACCAGCCAGGTGTTCAGGTTGACGCCGCGGCGGAAGGTATGGAAGCCATGGTCGGACATCACCATGAAGGTGGTGTTCTTCGGCAGCTTCTCCTGGATCTTTCCCACCAGAGCGTCGGCGCGCCGGTAGACCTTCTCGATGGCGTCGCCGTACTTGGCGGCGAGGTCCTTGTCGTACATCGGGTGCTTGGGATCGATCAGGCGGAAGAACATGTGGGACACCCGGTCGGTGGTCTCGATCGCGGCCACGAACAGGTCCCAATTGTCGTCCTTCAGGTTCTCGAAGATGATCTTCTCGCGATCGTCGAAGGCCTTGTCCGCGTCGTACAGGAACGAGGCCTCGTCGGTGCGCAGTTCCTGGAGCGACTTGTCCATGGACTCGGCCCAGCCTATGGTGCGGTAGACCCCGATCTTCTTCACCAGGTCGGAGGCGAAGGAGTCGGGCTTGCTGATGGGGATGGGAGGATCGCGCGGGTCCATGTTGGCCGGGTGCGCGTAGATCTGGAGCTCGCTGTCCGCGCGCTGGATGAAGAACTGGGTCATCCCGTGAAGCTTGATGAGGAAGTTCACGTCGAAGGTCAGAGGCACCCAGCCGCTCCACTCGCCCTGCTTGAGGGAGAGCTTGGTGCCCTGGATCTCCAGGTCGACCTTGCCGGAGTTCTCGACCCAGTGGACCGTGATGGGAACGTTCACGTCCTTGGTGTCCTTGAGGGCGGTGAGGCGCGCCTGCTCCTTCTCGGAGAGGGCGCCCGTCTTCTGCTTGGCGCGAAGGGCCGCCTCTTCCTGCTTGAGGATCGGGCTCTCGGGACCGCGCAGGTAGGTTTTCGAAACCCCGCCGTCGAAGAGAAGCCGCTTGAGGTAGCCGCCGAATTCCGGACTTCCTTCCTCGAAGGACGACAGGTCGGTGGACCAGTAGTAGAAGGTCCCGACCGTGCCGCGCAGGTCGGGCAGGGGGAGGCCGGCGAGCAGTTCGCCGTGCTCGACCTCTTCAGGCGGGAAGGTGACGGGAACGGTGAGCACCCGGCTCTGCACGCCATCGAGGCCGGCGGTGACCCAGAACGAGGTTCCGCCGCGTGTGGAGATGGCTCTCGGCCTCTTGATGGGGATCGTGCCCCACAGGAATTGCGGCGGCTCCTTCTTCACCATGGCGAGATCGGGCATGTAGGTGTCGAAGTCGCGGACCAGGAAGTCGTAGATGTTGTGCTTTCCCGGATTGACGCCGGTGGCGAACGAGGACCAGGCCACCGGCGACTCGGAAGGCTGGGTGGTCCCGAGCGTCCGGTAGGTGCCCGCATTGGCAAGCTTCTGCAGATTGGGCAGCTTTCCCTCGGCCATGAACTTGCTGGTCAGGGTCGGATCCAGGCCGTCGAAGCCCATCACGAACACGCGTTCGGTGCTGCGGCGGGTGGGCTTCGTGGTCTTCGGGCTGCACGCCTGAAGGAGGAAGGAGGCGACCACGAGGGCGAGGGTCGCGGACAGACGGCCGCGATCGGGAAAGAGTCTCATAGCCCTCAAGTCTATGGCGGCAGGCTGCGCGCTCGTAAGCGTGGAACGACTCTCGCGGCGAAACGGGGACGCTGGACCGCCGGCCTGCCCCGGGCGACCAGGCAGGGTCGCCCCTAGTCGGCGGCGGCGGCTTCCTTGACGAGTTCGGTCACCACGGCCTTCGCGTCGCCGAAGAGCATCAGCGTCTTGTCCATGGTGTAGAGCTCGTTGTCGATGCCGGCGAAGCCCGGGTTCATCGAGCGCTTGATGACCATGACCACGTGGGCCTTGTCCACGTCGATGATGGGCATGCCGTAGACGGGCGAGTTCGTGTCGTGCCGCGCCGCGGGGTTGGTGACGTCGTTGGCCCCGATGACCAGGGCCACGTCGGCCTCCGGGAGCTCGCCGTTCGCCTCTTCCATCTCGAGGAGCTTGTCGTACGGCACGTCGGCCTCGGCCAGCAGGACGTTCATGTGTCCGGGCATGCGACCGGCCACGGGGTGGATGGCGAAGACCACCTTGACCCCCTTCTTGGTGAGGGTGTCGTGCAGTTCGCGGACCTTGTGCTGGGCCTGCGCCACCGCCATGCCGTAGCCGGGAATGATCACCACCAGGCTCGCGTTCGCGAGAATGGAGGCCGCTTCCTCGTTGGTGGCGCTCTTGACCGGCTTCGCCTCGACCTTGCCCGCGGGCCCGGTCTGCACCTGGCCGAACGCGCCGAAGAGCACGTTGGCGAACGAGCGGTTCATGGCCTTGCACATGATGATGGAGAGGATCAGACCCGAGGCGCCGTCGAGGGAACCCGCAATGATGAGCAGCTTGTTGTCGAGGGCGAAGCCCATGGCCGCGGCGGAGAGACCGGCATAGGAGTTCAACAGAGCGATGACCGTGGGCATGTCCGCGCCCCCGATGGGAACGATCAACATGATCCCGAAGGTGAAGGCGAGGACCACCATGATGGGGAACAGCACGGTGTTGGTCGGATTCAGAACCAGGCCCACGCCAAGCAGGATGGCGATGCCCAGAATGCCGAGGTTCACGAAGTTCTGACCCTTGTAGGTGATGGGCCGCTGGGGCAGGATCTCCTGGAGCTTGCCGAAGGCCATGAGGCTGGCGCTGAAGGTGAGGGACCCGAGAAGCACCTCGATGACCAGCGCGAACATGGTGAAGCGATCGACGTTGCTGTAGCGCAGCGAGTACTCGGCGCCGCCCACGAGGGCCGCGGCGAGGGCGCCGAAGGCGTGGGAGAGCGCCGTCCGCTGGGGCACCGCGGTCATGGGCATGAGGGCCATGGGCACGCCGATGATGGTGCCGAGGACCAGCGCGATCGCGATGTTCTGGTAGGTCACGATCTCGGGCGAGAGCAGGGTGCCGCCGATGGCGAGGGTCATGCCGACGCAGCCGACGATGACCCCGCGCATGGCGGTGGGAACGCTGCTCAGCCACTTCAGCGCGAGGATGAACGCCGCGGAGGCGGCGAGGTACGCTATCGGGATGAACGTCTCGTTCACTTCTGCGCTCCCTTTCTCTTGAACATCTTGATCATGCGGAAGGTGATGAGGTAGCCGCCGGTCACGTTGATCATGGAAGCGGTGACCGCGGCCATGCCCAGCATCGCGGACAGCGGCGTCTCGGCCTTGCCCGTGATGATGAGGGCGCCCACGATCGAGATCGCGGAGATCGCGTTGGTGAGCGACATCAGCGGCGTGTGGAGCAGCGGGGAGACCCGCTTGATGACTTCCAGGCCCACGAAGGTCGCGAGCAGGAAGACATACAGTGAGGACAGAAGGTCAGGTGCGTGGGTCATGCTTGAAGGCTCCACTTTCGGTTTGATCCTGAGGGGAAGAGGTTGTTTTGAGGGAGGGCTCAGGAGGCGGCGACGGGGGCGGGAAGCCCGAGGGCCTCTCTCACGCGGGGTTGAACCACCTCGCCGCCCTGGGCCACCAGGGCCTCGCGGATGATTTCGTCCTTGGTGTCGAGGACCATCTCCCCCTTCTTGACGATGAGCTTGAGGAGGTTCAGGAGATTTCTGGAGAACATCTGGCTCGCGTGACCGCCGAGGTGGGAAACCACGTTCGTCGGTCCGAGGACGACCGCGCTGCCCACGGTCACGGTCTCGCCGGGCTTCGTGACTTCGCAGTTGCCGCCGTTTTCGGCCATGAGGTCGACGACCACCGCACCCGGGTGCATGGCTTCAACCATGGCGCGAGTGACGAGGACGGGGGCCTTCTTTCCGGGAACGCCCGCGGTGGTGATGACCACGTCGGAGTCCGAGACCGCCTTCAGCATGGCCGCGCGCTGCCTGGCGAGAAAGTCTTCGCTCACCGCCTTGGCGTAGCCGCCCGTGCCCTCGGCTTCCTTCGAGTCCACTTCGATCTCGAGGAACTTGGCGCCGAGGGAAGCCACCTGTTCCTTGGCGGCCGCGCGCACGTCGTAGGCCATGACGGAAGCGCCCAGGCGCTTGGCCGTCGCGATGGCGGAGAGGCCGGCGACGCCCGCGCCCATGACCAGGACCTTGGCGGGAGACAGAGTTCCCGCGGCGGTCATCATGAGGGGGAAAACGCGAGGCAGCGCGTCGGCTCCGAGGAGGACACCGCGGTAGCCCAGAAGGGTGGCCATGGAGGACAACACGTCCATCGACTGGGCGCGGGTGATGCGCGGAACGAGCTCGAGGGCCAGGGTGGAAGCGCCGCTCTTCGCGATGGCCGCGTGGGGGGCCGGCTTCGAAAGCGCGTCACCCAGGCCGATGAAGAGCTGACCGCTCCGCCCCGGACCGGCAAGGCCGGTCTGCGGCGAGACGAAGAGCACGATCTGGGCGGAGGAGAGAAGCTCGTCGCGGGACTTCGCGACCTTCGCCCCCGCCGCTTCGTAGGCCGAGTCCGGGTAGGCGGACGAAGCGCCCGCCCCCGCCTCGATCAATACCTCGGCTCCGAGAGCCTTGATGGCCTTGAGATCGCCCGGCACCAGCGAGACACGTCGTTCGCCGGCCGGTGTTTCCTTGAGAACGCCAATGCAAAGGGACATACTGTGGCTTCAGTATCGCCTATTCGATACCTCGCTTGTGCTACGTTCGCCTCACTTAGCTCATGAAAGCCATTTCCATTCTCGGCTGCACGGGTTCCATCGGAACCAACACCCTCGCGGTGATCCGCGCTTTTCCGGATCGCTTTCGCGTGGTCGGATTGGCCGCCGGAAATGATGCAAAAGGACTAGCCGCGCAGATCGAGACTTTCCGGCCAAAGGTCGTTTCGGTGGCGAACGAGCAGGCTCTTGCGGTCCTTCGGGGGCTCGTGGACCTCTCCGGTGTCGAGGTGGAGATCGGCGAGCCGGGTATGACCGCGGTGGCGACAGCCGGCGAGGCGGAGATCGTGGTGGCGGCGGCGGTGGGGGCGGTGGGTCTCGTCCCCACCTTCGCGGCCATCCAGGCGGGCAAGGACGTGGCCCTCGCCAACAAGGAGACCCTGGTGATGGCGGGCGAGGTCATGACCCGCGAGCAGCGGGCCCGCGGCACGCGGCTCCTGCCCATCGACTCCGAGCACTGCGCGCTCCACCAGTGTCTCGTCTCGCGCGATCCGGGAGCGGTCGCCAAGCTCTGGCTCACCGCCTCGGGCGGTCCGTTCCGGACGCGGCCAGCTTCCACATTCGCGGATATCACCGTCGCGGAGGCGCTCAATCACCCGACCTGGCGCATGGGAAGGAAGATCACCATCGATTCCGCGACCCTGATGAACAAGGCCCTCGAGATCATCGAGGCCCACTGGCTCTTCGGGATATCCGGGGACCGGATCGACGTGGTGGTCCATCCTCAGTCCGTCGTTCATTCGATGGTCGAGTTCAAGGATGGCACCGTCCTCGCCCAGCTCGGCCGCACCGATATGCGGATTCCCATCCAGTACGCGCTCACCTATCCGGAGGTCTGGGAGACCCCGCTTCAGCCCATGGACCTGGGGACCGCGTTTTCCCTGGCTTTCGAACCTCCCGATCACGCCCGTTTCAAAAGTCTGCGTCTCGCCAAGTTGGCGCTCGAGCGCGGCGGCACCACGCCTTCGGCGATGAACGCGGCCAACGAGGTGGCGGTCCAGGCCTTCCTGGATGGAGAGATCCCCTTCACCGGCATCACCGAGATCGTGAGCGACGTGGTGATGAGCCACGTTTCGAGCGAAGCCGCCACCATCGACGCCGTCCTCACCGCCGACCGGGCCGCGCGGGCGCAGGCGCGAATCGCCTGTTCCGCCCTGCACCCGGCCTAGAAGGAGCGTCCTCCGAAGAGGAGGCCGAGGGCCAGGATCGCCGGCAATGCCTGGACGAAGAAGATCCGCTTCGAGACCGTGGCGGCTCCGAAGAGGCCGGCCGTGACCACGCAGACGAGGAAGAAGGTCTTCACCGCGAACGCCTGTTCGGGCGGCGAGGCGAGGAGGCCCCAGACGAGGCCGGCGGTCAGAAAACCGTTGTACAGGCCCTGATTGGCGGCAAGCGTGGCCGAGGCCTTCGCATGCTCGAGGGAGTTGCCGAAGGTCTTCAGGCCGAGCGGCTTCGTCCAGAGGAACATCTCGAGAACGAGGAACCACGCGTGGAGCAGGGCGACCACGGCCACGAGAAGATCGGCGACTGCGCTCAACGTCCACTCTCCTTCCCCGCCGGGACGGCGGCCCCGCGCACTCTACAAGGGGATGGACTGAGGATTTTGCGGGGGGGCCAACTAGACTCCGGGGTCTTTCCCAGCATGATTGGAACCCCACGACTTTGATGGACGCAATCGGCAGTTTTGCCAATTCGACGGTCTCCCTGATCGTCGTCCTCGGCATCATCATCTTCTTCCACGAGTCGGGCCATTTCCTCCTGGCCAAGGCCTTCTCGATGCGGGTCTTCATCTTCTCGTTCGGGTTCGGGAAACGGCTCTTCGGCTTCAAGCGCGGCGACACCGACTACCGCGTCTCCCTGATCCCCCTCGGCGGCTACGTGAAGCTCGAAGGCGAACCCGACGACGTGGTCAGCGAGGACACCGCACCCCGGGGCGATGGGAATGACTTTCTGTCCAGGCCGCGCTGGCAGCGGCTGATCGTCTACGTCGCGGGACCGGCCATGAACGCGGTGCTCGCCGTGCTCACCTTCACCATCATTTTCATGCTCGGGGTGGGAGTTCCCGGCGTCCGCTACGACGTGCCCACCATCGGCGCGATCGATCCCGGGTCGCCCGCCGCCTCCGCGGGCCTGCAGCCCGGCGACACCATCACGAAGTTCGACGGGGAGCCCGCGGAAGACTGGGAGCAGGTCCAGATCGGCATTCTCATGCGCCCGAACCTGGACATCTCCATGGAGATCGCCCGGGGCGCGGAACGCCTGGAGAAGACGGTGCGGGCCCGGGTCATCGACGGGAAGATGGGCGACATCGGGGTGTTCCCGCTGGTGCGCATCGGCCAGGTCAGCAAGGGGTCGCCCGCCGAAGCCGCCGGGCTCAAGGTCGACGACGGCCTGTTGCGGGTCGCGGGAGCGCCGCTTCAGTCCTTCGCCGACGTGCCCGCGAAGGTGCGGGCCGCGGGCGATCAGCCCATCACCTTCGAGATTCTCCGCGGCCAGGAACGACTCTCCATCGACATCGCGCCCAAGGAAGGACGGGTGGGGATTTCGGAGAAGTTCGTGATCAAGAAGTTCGGTTTCGCCCGCGCCGCGAAGGAGGCCTTCCGCGAGACCTGGGATCGCACCGTCCAGATGGTGAGCCTGCTGAAACAGCTCCTGACCTTCCGGGTGGCGGCGAAGTCGGCGCTGTCGGGTCCCATCGGAATCGCCCAGGCCGCGGGAGAGGCCGCCCGCACCGGCATCGTCTCCATCCTGTTCCTGATCGCGCTGCTGTCGATTTCGGTAGGTGTCTTGAACCTCTTCCCCATGGCTCCCCTGGACGGGGGTCACATCGCGGTCCTGCTCGCGGAGATGGTGATCCGCCGCGACCTGTCGGAGAAGGTGAAGCTCGTCTTCCTGAACGCCGGTTTCGTCCTCATCATGGCGCTCATGGTCTTCATCCTGTACTCGGATCTGTCCAAGCTGCCCTGGCTCTCACGGTTTCTGCCGTAGCGCGAGAACCTGTCTGTTATCAGCGGGCGGGTTTGAGGATCAGGAAGTACTGGTAGGGGAGGAACTTCTCTTCGCCCACGAGCTTGAAAGACGCTCGCTGCGCGTCGGAGAGAAATGACTCCCTGGCCACGCGGCGCGCGAGCACCGGTCCTTGCGGGGTTTCACGCTTGTGGAAGTCGATGTTCGCCAGGCGCCCGCCGGGCTTCAACGACTTCGCGAGCCGCCGGAGGAAGGCGGGCCCGTTGGGAAAGAGGTGGTACGTGTTCACCACCAGGATCACGTCGCAGGCCGCCTTGGGCATGAGCGGGTCGTCGGGCAGGCCGAGGATGGGGGTCACGTTCGAGAGCCGCGCCTGGCTGACCCGGTCGCGCAGGGCGTCGATCATCGAGGGCTCCACGTCCTCGGCATAGACCCAGCCGGAGGCCTCGAGAAGGCGCGCCGCGCGGAGCGCGAAGTAGCCCGGACCCGACCCCACGTCGCACAGAGTCTCCCCGGGGCCGAGCCGGAGCGCCCGGATCACCTCATCGGGTTTCTGCCATTCGGCGCGGCCCGGCTCCTCGAGGCTCGCGATGTAGCCGGCGAGGTCCGCCGAGGCCGCGGGTTGCGGCGTGGCCTGGGACTTCGCGTCCTGACCACTCGAGGGTCCCGTGCGCGAGACCGTGGCCGCGAGAAGGAGAAGGCCGAGAAGAGAGAGCTTCATGGGCGCCGGTCGAGGCTACCGCCTTTCGCCTCCGCCGCCGTCGCCCCTTCATCCATCCGGGCTTCGAGCAGACCGCCGCCCGAGGCGGCCACGATGAGAACCGGCGGCGCCCCCGGCCGCTTCGGGGACTCGATGGCGAGCGCGAAGGTCCGCTGCGAGGGAAGTCCGGTGGCCTCGATAGGCCAGAAGTTGATGCCTCCATCCTGAGAGACGAAGACGGTCTTGATGTCCGCGTCGGCCGCGAAGACGGTCTTTCCGTTCTCGGCCTGGGTCAATCCGGTGACGCGGCCGAGCGGCGTATCCGTGTCGAACCACGAGCGCCCGGCGTCGCGGCTTACCAGGAGCCCGTAGGACGTGGCCGCGAAGATCTTGCTGTCGCTGCCCGGCGCGAAAGCGAGGCGCTTGAGGCCGCGCAGGCCGACCGCGGCCACTTGATGGAACTCGATCCCGTCGTCGGCCGCGTAGATGCCGAGCGCGGTCGCCACCACCACCCGTCCCGTGCCCGCGATGGCGAGGGTCACCACGGAGCGGCTCGCGCCAAAACGCAGAAGCGTCCAGGTCGAACCGCGGTTCTGGCTCGAGAACAGGCCGTGGTCGGTCGCCACCAGCACCTGCGACCCCCGGATGTGAAGGTCGTCGATCTGGGGATGCGGATCCACGCCGCTGATCAGGAGGGACAAGCGCTGCCAGGGCGGGCCCTCCCGGGTTCCCTGAAACACGCCGTCATCGGTGCCCACGATCATCTCGCCATTCGGGTAGACGCCGAGAGAACGGATCTCCCGGCCCGCCGGCAGCTCGACCCGGCGCCACAGATCCTGGACGCGATCGAGTTCGAAGAGCGCGGAGTTCTTCGGGCCGTCGGCTCCGGTCAGCGCGAGCAGGCGGTTCCTGGCCTCGTCGGGCACGATCTGGCGGACCAGGCGCTCGCGGAAACCATCGTTGCTCGGAAACCAGGAACGCCCGAAGTCGGTGGAAACGAGCATCCCTTCGCCTTCGACCCCGGCCAGGACGCGGCCGCCCCCGAGCGAGACGAGCGCGTTCACCACCAGGCCGGACATGGTGGTCCGGCTGAAGGTTTTCGCATCGTCCTCGCTCACGTAGACGCCGTCGGTGGTGCCCGCGTAGAAGGTGTCGGGGCGGTCGTGGTCCTGGGCGAAGGCGCGCGTCCGCCGGCTGACCGAGGGAATGCCGAGGACTTTGGTCCACGAGGAGCCCGCGTTCCTCGACCTCCAGATCCCGGTGCAGGCGGTGGCGAAGACGGTTCTCGGTTCGCGGCGGTCGAGAGTCAGGGTCATCACGTCGGAATCGTTGATCATCCCCTGCTGAATCGGCCGCCAGGTGGCGCCGCCGTTGTCGGTTCGCCACGCGAGATGGGCGGTGCCGACCATGATGCTGTCCTCGTTGCGCGGGTCGATCGCGACCGAGCCCACCATCTTGAGATCGTTGTGCGACCTCGGCGAGATCCGCGAGAAGGTCTCGCCTTCGTCGGTGGAACGGAAGACCCCGCTTCGGGTGACGGCCACGAAGACCTTGGGATTGCTCGGCGCACGCGCGAGTCCTCGGACCGCCTCGCCCTCGAGCGAAGCGCCGATCATCCGGAAGGAGACGCCGCGATTCACGCTCCGGGCCACACCGCCGCCCGAGCCGTCGATCTTCCAGAAAGAGACGAACAGATCGCCTTTCTCGGTGACCAGGATGTCGTCGAGGCTCGCGCCCCGAAGCGGGAACCCGGGCTCGAGCCGGGACCACGAAGCGCCCGCGTTCAAGGAAGCGTAGAGGATGCCGTCGACCGTGCCCGCGTAAACGCGGCGTGGATCGCCTGGATCCCGGGCCAGGGACCGCACGTCTCCGCCCTGGGGACCGATGGGGGAGAAGCGCAGCGGCGGCCGTGCGGGCTCTGCGCCCGCCCAGGGGGCGAACAGGGCGAGGGCCACGAGCGCCCCGCGGATCGTTCTCGAGATCGTCATCGAATGAATCTTTAGCACGAACCTCTTGACGCACCTTCCCCGGGAGGGTGCTTTGACTTTCGAATGGAGTGGAAAAACGAGAGGCGCGGAGATCGACTTTGAAGTCGACTTCCGCGCCCCTGAGGCTACCGGGGACCCTCCTTCGAGGGTCGGGCTCCGGAGCTACATGGGCATGTCGGCGCCGTCGGGCACGAACGTGAGCTCGGCGCGACGACCGTCACCCGCACCGGCGCCGCGGGTGATGATGCGGGACGCGTCGATGCCGCGTTCCTTGACCATGTATGCCTTGACCGCTTCCGCGCGCTTGCGGGAGAGGACATCGGGATTCGGTTCGCCCTTCTCGGCATGGCCGACGATGAGGAGACGGCTCGCCGGATCCTGGCGCAGGCGGGTCGCCATGTCGTCGAGGACCGACTTGTCCATGTTGTTGAGGCGCGTGCCGCCGCCCACCCTGACCGACGGGAACGGGCCGACGGAGCGGGTGACGGTCTGCGGCTTCGGCTTGGCTTCGATCATGACGTGACGGGAGGCGGAGGCGGAGTGGTCGTGGCCGTCGTTGACCGTGACCGTGACCGTGACGTCGGTGCCGGCCGGGAGGCAGCCCGGTTCGAGGGTGACGTTGGCGCCCTCGCCCACGGTGCGGCCCGCGGACGTGGTCCACGCATAGGTCAGGGTGTCGCCGTCGGGATCGGCCGCGTTCGCGCGGAAGCGGACGGTGTCGCAGGTGATGGCGTTGGTCTTGTCGGCGTCGAGCGAAACCGTGGGCGGCCGATTCTCGACCTTGGGCGGCGCGGGCGGCGCCGGAGGAGGCGGAGGAGGCGGCACGTAGATTTCGCGACCGGCCGCCGCGCCGGAGTAACCGATGGAGATGTTCATGCCGGAGGAGCTCTTGTAGGTCGAGCCGGCGATGCCGTCGAACTTCATGTTCTTCGAGTAGGCGGGCCGCACGAACATGCCCTTGGCGAAGTAGAAGACCGGGCCGACCACGAAATCGATGGGGTTCTTCTGCTCGAAGTCCGCGCTCGAGTAGTTCGTGCCCACCACTTCAGCCTGCATCTGGAACTTCCGGTAGACGGGCACGGTGAGCCCGGCGCCCCAGCGGAACGCGTTGCCGAGATCGAAGCCTTCCGGATCGCCGTTGACCTGGTACCCGACCATGCCGTGGATCTCGGCCTGGCTGTTGAGGCTCTTGGAGAGAATCAGGTCGGCTCCGAACGAGGCCTTGCCGGTGCCGAGGCCGTTGTCGAACGAGGCGGTGGGCAGCTTGATGGTCGGGCGGATCGCGAGACCCACGCCGTCCTTGCCGTAGTCGTCGAGGACCTTGAACTTGACCCCGACGATGGCGTCGGAGGCGCCGGTCTGCCAGCCCGGCGAGGAGGTCTGCCGACCCGCGCGCGGAAAGTCATTGACGTACCCGGGCTGGGTCAGGATGTCCACGTCGTTGCGCTGGGCGCCGAACGTGCCGAAGATCTCGAGCTTGCTCGAAACTCCATAGGCGAAGCTCACGCCGAGGGTGGTGGCATCGAGATCCTTGGGGTTGCGGTCGAGGTTCATGCGATAGATGCTGAACGCCGACTTGCCCTTGGCCACGGTGTAGGCGGAGGGAAGATGGAACAGGCCGGTGTCCCCGGAGAACGTGGGGGTCACAGGACGCGCCTCGTAATCCTTGCCATCGACGGTGATGATCCAGGTCTTCACGTCTTTGGCCTCGACCGTGCCCGCGGGCGCGGTCTGGGCAAAGCCGGATGTCGCGGCGATCACGAGGGTCGCGGCGCTCAGGTAGCGCAAGGCTTTTTGTTTCATTGAAGTTTCTCCACGATTGGGATGGCGGTCGAAGGGAGAAGGCACCCTCTGACCTGCGCGAGGATTTCTGCTGGCCATCAGTTGATTCTTATCGGACCAAGATTAACAGGTTCAAGCCCTTTTGCGTGGCTCAATTAGCTCATTCCCGTCCATGTACGGCCGGAGCGCCCGGGGCACCACCACCGTTCCGTCTTCCCGCTGGTAATTCTCGATGATCGCCACCATGGTGCGGCCCACGGCGAGGCCGCTTCCATTCAGGGTATGGACGAAACGGGGCTTGGCGCCGCGCTCCCGGCGGTACCGGATCTGCGCGCGGCGGGCCTGAAAATCCATGCAGTTCGAGACGGAGGAAATCTCCCGATAGGCGTTCTGTCCGGGGAGCCAGACCTCGATGTCATAGGTCTTAGCCGAGCCGAACCCCATGTCGCCGCTCGCGAGCAACACCACCTGATAGGGCAGTTCCAGCCGCTTGAGGACCTCCTCCGCGTCGCTGACCATGCCCTCGTGCTCGTCCATCGAGCTCTCCTCGGTGGTGAGCTTCACGAGCTCCACCTTGTGGAACTGGTGCTGGCGGATGAGCCCGCGCACGTCCTTCCCGTAGGAGCCCGCTTCCGACCGGAAGCAGGGAGTGAAGGCCACGAACTTCTTCGGCAGGTCCTCGGCCTCGAGGATTTCGTCGCGATGCAGGCAGGTGAGCGGCACCTCCGCGGTCGGAATCAGGTAGAGCTCGCGGTCCGCGGTTCCGGTCTTGAAGAGATCGCCCTCGAACTTGGGAAGCTGTCCGGTGCCCACGAGGGTTTCGGGCAGGACCAGATAGGGTGGAACGATCTCCAGGTAGCCGCGCTCCTTCGTATGAAGATCGAGCATGAACTGGATCAGCGCCCGCTCGAGCCGGGCGCCCGCCCCCCACAGGCTGGTGAAACGCGCGCCCGAGATCTTCGCCGCGCGCTCGGAGTCGACCATCCCGAGGGCGGTCCCGATCTCCATGTGGGCCTTCGGGTCGAAATCGAAGCGGCGCGGCTCGCCCACCTTCCGGACCACCATGTTCGCCGACGCGTCGCCGCGCGGCACGCCGGCGTCGGGGATGTTCGGGAGCACCAGCATGAGGTCGTTGAGCTTCGCTTCGATGGCGCCGAGCTCGGCATCTTTCGCCTTGATGTCGTCCGAGACCGTCTTCATCTCGGTCTTGAGCTCGGCGGCGTCCTCTTTCGCCTTGCCCCGCCTGGCGATTTCCTCCCCGGCGAGCCGTTGCCGGTGCCGGAGGCCTTCCACCTTCTGGATGATTTCGCGACGACGCGCGTCGAGATCCCACGGATCGGCCTCCGCGAAAACCCGGGCCGGATCGTCGCCGCGATCCCTGATCATGGCCAGGATCAAGTCCTTGTTGTCGGCTACGTATCGAAGTTCGAGCACGGTGGTTCCTTCCAGGGTCCGCTTCGCGGCGGATGCATCACTCTGACGCATTTGCGAAGAAGCGATGCTATTTTCCTCCGATGAGGCCCAAGGTTCGAAAAGTCGTCATTCCCGCCGCCGGGCTGGGCACGCGTTTCCTTCCCGCCACCAAGTCGATGCCGAAGGAAATGCTCTGCGTCGTCGACAAGCCCATCATCCAGTACGCGGTGGAAGAGGCGGTGGCTTCGGGCATCGAGCACGTCATCATCGTCACCGGCCGCTCGAAGTCCTCGATGGAAGACCATTTCGACATCTCCTACGAGCTGGAAAGCACCCTTCGGGAACGCGGCAAGCACGACCTCGTCCGCGAGGCCCGGAAGGTCTCGGACCTCGCCTCGGTCTCCTACATCCGCCAGAAGGAACCGCTGGGCCTCGGCCACGCCGTCCTCGCCGCGCGTGAGCTCGTGGGGAACGAGCCCTTCGCGGTCATGCTGCCGGACGATCTGATCGATGCTCCGGGCCTCCCCGCCCTCCGCCAGATGATGGATGTGTTCGAACAGGGCGGCGATCCGGTGATCGCGCTCCTGAAGGTGGCGATGGCGGACATCTCGGCGTACGGCGTCATCCTGGGCGACCGGGACGCGAAGAACGCGCGCGTCCACCTCCTGAAGAAACTCGTGGAGAAGCCGAAGCGGGAGGATGCGCCCTCGGACCTCGCGATCATCGGGCGCTACATCCTGACTCCCGACATCTTCGACGATCTCGTCGCCACCGCGCGCGATCACAGCGGCGAGATCCAGCTCACCAACGGCCTGCGGGCCTTGAGCACCAGGAGGCGGCTGCTCGGCTACGAGTTCGAGGGGACGAGATACGACGCCGGACAGAAGCTCGGGTTCCTCAAGGCCACCGTGGATCTGGCCCTCAAGCGAAGCGATCTCGGTCCCGCGCTCCGCGAGCACCTGAAATCCCTCGGGCTGTGAGCGCCCGCCCGGCCGCGGCCGGGTGTTGAGCTACTGGACGCGAAGGGTGGTGGTCAGCGAGACCGTCGGCCCGACACTCACCTTCAGCGCGTATTCGCCGGCGTCCACGCCTTTGGCCGAGATGGTGAACACCACCCGATCGAAACCGTCAGCGTCGCGAGACACCTTGACCGAATCCGGGGTCTGCGGCTTCTCCGAGCCGTCGGCCCCGGTGAGAACCACGCGCAGATCGTCGGCCCGGCCGTTCGAGGGCGTCTTGAAGACGCAGATCTCACGCGCGTCGCCGCGCTTCAGGACGGGATTGGCCTCCACGGTGAAAGGCCGCTCGTCGATGCGGAAGGGAAGCTCCCGGTTCGGACGACGCTCGGTGACGGTGGGAAGGGCCACGCGGGCGAACGGGTCGTCGGTCACCATGGGCGAGGACACGAAGGTCGCGGTCGGGAAACCGGGGACGGCCACGGCGAGCCGAAGCGCGCCGAACTTCTGCGACTCCGGGTCGCGCAGGAGGAGCCGAACTTCGAAATTGCCGGCCGAAGCCCCGAAGGTGGTGAGGATCTGCAGGCCCGAGGCCTTGAGCCTGGGTCCGAGGAGAGCCGGGTCGAGGGTCGGCGTGGCCTTGAAGAAGTCGACCACCGTGCCCTTCTCGTCGATCAGATAGCCGAACAGCTCGAAGTTGATCTGCTTGCGCTTCAAGGGTTCGATGAACGCCTCGGCGGGAATCTGGATCACGATGGGCACACCGATCCCGTTCTGGGGCGAACGGTAGGGCAAGGCGTAGGCGGAGAGCACGATCGGGCCTCCGGAGATTCCTTTGGCGATGATCTCGGCGGCCTGCAGGGCCTGGCGGGCGGGATCCGGTTTGCTCGCATCGGGAATGAGATAGGCGGGCCGGTGGTTGACCCGGAGCCCCGGCTGCTTCACCTTGATCTTCAGTCTCCGAGGCTTGCCCACGGTCGTGGACGCGGGGGCAAACGCGATCACGTAGTAGGCCCGGGTCGCATCGGCGATGTCGCTCAGAGCCGCTCCGACATCGGTCACTCCCTTCATGAATCGTCCCCCCGTGTTGGAGGCAAAGGAGGCGAGGGAATCGAGACCGCTCAAGGCGTTGAAGGCCGAGCCCTCCTGAGACGAGAGCTCCATGGTGTCCGTCCCCGCGCTCCCGAGATCGATCGAGTGGACGACCACGTCGGATCCCCGCATGGCCGCGAAGAGCCCGGACATGGCGTCCTGTCCGCTGGAGGATCCAAAGTAGGCATCGCCGTCCACCTCCCACAGGGCCCCGGCGGCGACCGCGGCCGAAGCCTGCTTCTTCTCGTTGCCCTGGGCGCCGGTGATGATGGTGCTGTCGAAACCCTCCGAGAAGAGGATGATGTTCTTTCGTCCGCGGATCGAGTCGAGCTGCCGGGTGAGGCCCTGAAGGCCTCCCAGGAACTGGGTGATCTGCTGGGCATAGGCCTGGCGCTGCTGGCGCATGAGGAGGAGGGTCTGCTGGCGTGAGGCCTCCGCCACCGCCGCCTCGCGGCCCTGGGCTTCGGGAGAAACCACCAGAGTGGACTGCAGGTTGGCGTCGAAGAGGATCCCCAGCGGATCCCGGTTGCGGGCCATGTCTCCCCGGCCTATCGCGTTGATCGCCGCCAGGACCTGGGTTCGATCCGGACTCAGGCCCAGAAGTGTCTTCATCCCCTGAGGGGTGGCGGTGACCACCGCGACCAGATCCCCGGGCCCGATCTTTTCTTCCATGAATTTCCGCGCGGCCTCTCGCGAACGCTCGATGGCGGTCCCCCGGGAGAGCGCCAGGTCGAAGAGGAGGACGAACTGCCGGCGTGAGGAGAGAAGGGTGACGCCGGCGGCCGCGCCCTGGGGGCGCTGGGCCGGGCCATCGCCCGAGACGGCGAGGAAACCTTCGATGGGCGCGGGCTTCCCGGCGTCTTCCACCTCGAAGTCCTGGGCGGTCAGGCCGGGAACGGCCTTGCCATCCTTGTCGGTGACGAACACCGGAATCGCGACCAGGGCGACTTCCGCTCCGAAGGTGAGGGCCGGCTTCTTCTGATCCTGGGCGGTGGCTCGCGGAACCACCGCGATACCGACGATCAGCAGCGACGACAGCGCGCGGGAAAGACGAGTCATGGAAAAGCCTCCGGGAGTGAGGCTACCTCGGAGTGGCCTGCGGGAGCGCGCTCGCCGGCAAAGCTTTGATATTCAGGGTTTTGAACGCCAGGCGAATGAAGTTCCCGAGAATCCGATTTCCTTCGGGCGTGAGGACCGACTCGGGATGAAACTGAACGCCAAACAAGGGACGCTCGACGTGCCGGAGCCCCATCACCGCGCCGTCTCGCGTCCACGCGGTCACTCGCAGCGCTTGCGGAAGCGAGGAGCGCTCCGCGACCAGAGAATGGTAACGGCCGGCCTGGAAGGGCGATCCGAGTCCTTCGAACAGATCCGCGCCATCGTGTTCCACCGACGACGACTTGCCGTGACGCGGTTCATCGGCCCTCACCACCCGTCCCCCGAACGCGCAGGCGATCGCCTGATGCCCGAGACAAACGCCGAGGGTCGGAATGGAGGATGAGAGCTCGCGGATCGCGGCCACCGTGATCCCCGCATCCTCCGGCCGCCCGGGTCCGGGCGAGAGCACGAGAGCGTGGGGGTGAAGCGCCCGCAGGCCCGCGACATCGATGCCGTCGTTGCGAAAGACCCGAATCTCCCCGCCCATGGAGCCGAGGGCCTGAACCAGATTGAACGTGAAGGAATCGTAATTGTCGATCACCAGAATCACGAGGCCACCTCCGAAACCGCGGGCCGGCAACGCTCGAGCGCGCGCAGCATGGCCGAGGCCTTGGCCTGGGTCTCTTCGTACTCGCGCGCCGGATCGGAGTCCGCGACGACCCCGGCGCCGGCCTGCAGAAGGACGCGGCCCCGGTGGATCACCAGGGTGCGAATGGCCAGGCACAGGTCCATGCGTCCGGCCGGATCGAGGTAGCCGATCGCTCCTCCGTAGAGTCCGCGGCGCACCGGCTCGAGGGCGTCGATGATCTGCATGGCGCGGATCTTCGGGGCGCCGGTCACCGTGCCCGCAGGGAAGGTCGCGCGGAGGAGATCGAGGGCATCGTGTTCGGGACGCAGAGCGCCTTCGACTTCCGAGACGATGTGCATGACCCGCGCGTGACGCTCGATCTCGAACTGCCGCGTGACCCGGACCGAGCCGTATTCGCACACCCGGCCGAGGTCGTTGCGCGCGAGGTCGACGAGCATCACGTGCTCCGCGCGCTCCTTGGGGTCGGAGAGGAGTTCGCTCGCGTGAGCTTCGTCCCGCGCCGGCGAATCGCCACGGGGACGCGTGCCCGCGAGCGGCCGGGTCATGGCTCTCCGCCCTTCGAGGCTCACCAGGACCTCGGGCGAGGAACCGAGCACCGCGTGATCGGGACCGAGCTTCAGAAAGTACATGTAGGGCGAGGGATTGGTCTCGCGCAGGACCCGATACAGATCGAGAGGATCGGAATCGAAAGGGGCTTCGAATCGCTGGGACAAGACTCCCTGGAAGATGTCGCCCGCGCGGATGTGTTCGAGGATCGTTTCGACTCCCGCTTCGAATCGGGGCCGCGGCGTCCGCGCGTGAAGCACCACGCTTTCGCCCGACTCGGGCCGGGCCGGCCGCTCCGTCCGCGGCTTCTCGAGCACCGCGCGAAGAACAGCAAGCCGCGCTTCGCCCCCGGTTCCATGAACCAGGATGTGGGTGACGCCGGCCTGATGATCGACCACGACGATCTCGGTCGGGACCAGGAGGACGCTGTCCGGCAGACCCTCCGGGTCCGGAGGCGGGCAAGGCAGGCGCTCGAACCGTCTCACGATGTCGTATCCGAGGTAGCCGACCACGCCGGAGGAAAAGGGCGGAAGGTCCCCCACCGCCTCGGTCGCGGACAGCAGAGCGCGAATCGAGTCGAGCAGGTCGCGCGGATCGGATGCGGTTTCGCCGGTCTCGACGTTCTCGACGGTGATCGCCGAAGGCCGGCTCCGGTGGATTCGCGAGGGACGGCCGCCGAAGAAGGAGAAGCGGTTGCGACCCGCTTCTCCGAGCGACTCGCACAGGAACGCGTAGGGATCGCCCGCGTAGAGGCGGCTGAACGCGTCGAGCGCGTTCACCGCGGCGTCGAGACGAAGGCGGGCCGCCCTCATGCGACGAGCGCCGGTTCGGGCTCGACCTGCGGCACGTAGCGCTCGAGGCCGCGCATCATGTCCGCGAAGAGCTGGAGGTTCAGGGACTGCCGTCCATCCGAGAGCGCCTTGTCGGGAGAGGGATGCACCTCGACGATCACCCCGTCGGCACCCGCCGCGAAGGCGGCGCGGGCGAGGGGAACCACCATCTCGCGCTTTCCCGAGGCGTGGGACGGATCGACGAGAACGGGCAGATGGGTGAGGCTCTTGAGCTCGGGCACGATGTTGATGTCGAGGGTGTAGCGCGAGTGATCGGAGAAAGTGCGGATCCCCCGCTCGCACAGGATGACGTTCCGGTTCCCCTCCGCGAGCAGATACTCGGCGGCGAGGAGGAATTCCTCGAGAGTCGCGGACTGACCTCGCTTGAGCAGGACCGGCTTGCCGCTCTTCCCCGCCCGGCGCAGCAGCGGGTAGTTCTGCATGTTGCGCGCGCCGATCTGCAGGATGTCGGTCACCGCCTCGACCGCCTCGAAGACCTCCACCCCGATCACCTCGGTCACGAGGGGCAGGCCGGTGAGGTCTCGCGCCTCCGCGAGGATCTCGAGGCCCTTCTCGCCCAGGCCCTGGAAGGCATAGGGCGAGGTGCGCGGCTTGAAAGCACCCCCGCGCAGCAGGTGGGCGCCGCCCGCTTTCACCCGTTTCGCGGTCTCGATGGTCTGCTCGCGGGTCTCCACCGAACAAGGACCCGCGATCACCACCGGCCGCTGCTCGCCGATGCGGATACCGCCCACCACGACCACGGTGTCGTCGGGCTTCATCTCGCGACTGGTGAGCTTGTACGGCTTGGTCACGCGGATCACGTCGACCACCCCGGGCAGACCGCGGATCGGGGTTTCGTCGACCGGGCCGGTGTTGCCGGTGACGCCGATGGCGACGCGGGTGGCCCCCGGAATGGGATGAGGCACGAGGCCGAGTTCCCGGACGGCGCGACAGACCAGATCGACCGCGTCGGGGTTGGTGGCAGATTTCATGAGGATGAGCATCAATGTCTCCGGGTGGCTTGTTTGAAGGAACGGATGAGTGCGGCGAAGTCTTCGCCCCGGCGGATGGCGTCCACCAGGCGGCTGCCCACGATGGCGCCATCCGCGTGCGCGCCGATGGCCTCGAGGTGGGATGGATCGGAAAGGCCGAAGCCGGCCACCAGCGGCAGGGACGTGGTTCCGCGGACGCGGTCGAGGATCCGCGGAAGCGCCGGATCGGCCTCGCGTCGCGCCCCGGTGGTGCCCACGACCCCCACCACATAGACGAAACCGCGCGAGGTGGAGCCGATGCGTCGGAGCCTCTCGTCCGCGCTGGTGGGCGCCGCGAGGAGGACGAGATCGATCCTTGAACGGGCCGCCTCGTCGGATGTCGACCCGGCCTCCTCCTCGGGTAGATCCGGAATCACCAGGGCGCAGATGCCGGCCGCGGCCAGGGTGGAGAAGGCGTTCGGCCCGAGCGAGAGAAGTGGATTGAGATAGGTCATGAGGATGAGCGGCCGGGAACGAGGGCGCGCGGAGAGGGCCTCAAGAAACACCCGGGTCTTGAAGCCGGCCTCGAGCGCCTGGTGTGACGCGAACTGGATCGTGGGTCCGTCGGCCACGGGGTCGGAGAAGGGCAGGCCGATTTCCACCGCGTCGGCCCCGGCCATTGAGGCCTGGTCGATGAAGTCGAGGGATGCGGAAATCGTGGGATAGCCCGCGGTGACGTAGGGAATGAGCGCCATCTCGTCTCGCTCCTTCGTCGCCGCGAACATGGTCGCCAGGGTCATGACCGGACCTCCAGATCACGGGCCATCACGTGGTCGAGATCCTTGTCGCCACGCCCCGAAAGATTCACCACCACGACCCGATCCGGCGGCAACTCCGCCGCCGCCTTCATTGCGAAGGCGACCGCGTGCGCGGACTCGAGCGCGGGAACGATGCCTTCAAGACGGGCGAGGAGGCGAAACGCGGCGAGGGCTTCGTGGTCCGTGATGCTGTCGTACCGAACGCGGCCGGTGTCGCGCAGGTGCGCGTGTTCGGGCCCCACCCCCGGGTAGTCGAGTCCCGCGGAGATGCTGTGCGCTTCCTGAATCTGCCCGTCCTCGTCCTGGAGCAGCATGGTGCGCGCGCCGTGCAGGACTCCGGGCCTCCCCAGGGTGAGGGTCGCGGCGTGCCGCGCGGTGTCGATGCCGTGGCCCGCCGCCTCGATGCCTGCGAGGGCGATGGGATCGTCGAGCAGGGGATGGAACATCCCGATGGCGTTGGAGCCTCCGCCCACGCAGGCGACCACCAGATCGGGAAGGCGGCCAAGACCATCGAGGCACTGGGCGCGGGTTTCGCGGCCGATCACCGACTGGAAGTCGCGCACCATGCGGGGAAAGGGATCCGGACCCACCACCGATCCCACGAGGTAATGGGTGTCGCGCACGTCTTCGACCCACTGCCTCATGGCCGCATTGATGGCGTCCTTGAGGGTGCGGCTGCCCGAGTCGACCGGGATCACCTGCGCGCCGAGGAGTTCCATGCGCTGGACGTTCGGCCGCTGGCGAGCCACGTCGACTTCGCCCATGAAGACCCGACAGGGGAGGCCGAGAAGAGCGCACGCGGTGGCGGCGGCGACGCCGTGCTGACCCGCCCCCGTCTCCGCGATGATGCGCGCCTTGCCGAGACGTTTCGCGAGGAGCGCCTGACCGATCGCGTTGTTGATCTTATGGGCGCCCGTGTGATTGAGGTCCTCGCGCTTGAGGAAGATCCGGGCCCCGCCCGCATTCAGGGTGAGCCGCTCCGCGAAATACAGCGGCGTGGCCCGGCCCACGTAGTTCCTCAGGAGATCGTCGAGCCGCGCCTGAAACGCGGGATCCACGCGAGCGGCATCGTAGGCGATCGCGAGTTCATCGAGCGCCGCGGAGAGCGTCTCGGGGATGAAGCGCCCCCCGTAGGCGCCGAAGTAACCGGGCCGGTCAGCGGCGACCATCGGCTCTCCTCACGGCCAGGACGAAGCGGGCCATCTTTTCCGGGTCCTTCCGGCCGGGGGCGCTTTCCACTCCGGACGAGACGTCGACCCCGAAGGGTCGCGCCACCGTGACCGCCTCGCCGACGTTGTCGGGAGTGAGACCTCCCGCGATCACGAAACGGCCGGGCCTCGATCGAAGCCGCGTCCAGTCGAACGCGACACCCTTGCCCTCGCTTCCATCGATCAATGTCGTCTCTCCTTCGTGCGCCGCGGCCCGGTCCAGCGCTTCCGGGCGGATCGCTCGCAAGACCGACACCGGAACATCGAGAGGCGCATCCCCATGGAACTGGACGCGGTCGAAACCAACGATCGCGTGCGCGGACGGAATGGCCGCGGCGTCCTTGAAGACACCCACGACCTCCACGCGACCTCGAGCGATCGCGGCGATGCCGATGGCCTTCTCGAGGGTCACTCTTCGCGCGGACGGCGCCAGCACCAGGCCGATCGCGGAAACCCCCGCGCGGATCGCGGCCTCCGCGTCGGGCTTGCTGGTGATGCCGCAGACCTTGATCCAGGTCATCGCGACACCTCGACGGTCTGACCGAGGAGATCCATCAGCGTGGCCGAAGGATCCGAACTGGTCACGAGGGTTTCGCCGATCAGGACCGAGTCGAAGCCCGCCTCCTCGATGCGCCGGACCTCGTCGCGCGTCCGCACGCCGCTCTCCGCGACGCTCAGGATTCCCGCGGGAAGCCGCGGTCGCAGACGAAGAGCGCGCCCGGGATCGACCTGCAGGTTCTGGAGGTCGCGGTTGTTCACGCCCACGATCAAGGCCCCGGCCTCGAGCGCCCGGTCGACTTCGGCCTCATCGTGAACTTCGACGAGCGTCTCGAGGCCGAGGGACGTCGCGTGTCGCAACAGGGCCTCGAGCCGACCGGCCTGCAGAATCCGCACGATGAGAAGCACGGCCGCGGCTCCAAGGCGGACGCTCTCGTCGAGCTGGATCTCGTCGACCAGGAAGTCCTTGCGAAGAACGGGCAGACCCGCGGAGCGCGCGGCCTTGAAATCACCGACGTGCGCGCCGAAGAAGGTCCGGTCGGTGAGACACGAGATGGCGGCCGCTCCCGCAGAGGCGTACGCCCGCGCGGTCGTCGCCGCATCGAGGCCGGGAGAAAGCTCCCCCTTTGAGGGCGAGCGCCGCTTGATCTCGGCGATCACGGAGAGACCCGAACCACGAAGGGCGCGGCCGAAGGTCCCCGCCGGAAGGGCGCGGACGCGGGGCGGATCAAGGCGCAGGCTCTCGATCTCCGCCCGCTTCGTCTCGAGCACGTCGTCGAGGAAGGTCACGCGGCCTCCTGAGAGATTCGTCTCACCGCATCGAGGACCGCCCGGGCCCGAAGGGACAGCAGCGCTTCGCGCGCCTGTTCCGCGCCTTCGCGGAGCGAGTGGACGCGGCCGGAGACCTGGAGCGCCGCCGCCGCATTGATGACGACGAAATCGTGGGCGGGCCCGCGCGCGCCGTCCAGTATCCGGTTCGCGATGGCCGCGTTCTCCGCCGCGTCGCCCCCGACGAGATCCTCGGGCCGGCACGTCTCGAGCCCGGCATCTTCGGGGTGAATCAGCACGGTGTCGAGGCGATCCGGCCTCACCTCGATGACCGTGGTCGGACCGGTGAGCGAGACCTCATCCGCGCCGTCGGCCCCATGCACGACGAAGGCGAGGTCGAGTCCCAGGGCCTGGAGGGCCTCCGCCACCGGCCGCAGATAGGCGAAGGAAGGAACTCCCACGACCTGTCGCGCCACCCGCGCGGGATTCGCGAGCGGCCCCACCAGGTTGAAGATCGAGCGAAAGCCCAGTTCGCGCCGGAGGGGAGCGAGCTGACGCAGGGTGGGGTGATAGTTTGGCGCGAACAGGAAGCCGAACCCGGTTTCATCGACGCATCGAGCGACCACGCGCGGCGAGAGGTCGATCTTCACCCTCAGCGCCTCGAGGAGATCCGCGCTGCCGCAGCGGCTGCTGACCGCGCGATTCCCGTGTTTCGCGACCCTCGCGCCGCAGGAGGCGGCCACGATCGCGGCAAGGGTCGAGACGTTGAAGGTGCCGAGGCCGTCCCCGCCCGTGCCGCAGGTGTCGATGAGGCCACCGGCGGAGAGGGGGAACGGAGCTGCGTGCTCGCGAAGAGCGCGGGCGAAGCCGAGAATCTCGAAGCCGTTCTCACCACGCACGCGCAGGGCGGAGAGGAGGCCCCCGGCCTGGGCGGGCGGAACGTCGCCGGTCATCAGGGCAAGTGCTGCTTCGCGGGCGTCGCCCTCGGAAAGCGACCGGTGGACGGCCTTGTTCAGAAGCGGGGTCAGGTTCTGGTTCATGGTGAATGACTCGAAAGAGAGGGAAGGACAAAAACAAAAAGCCCCCGGCGCATGGCGCTTCGGGGGCTCTTCAGGGATCCTCGGTTCGGGATCAGTTAGTGACTAGTCGAAAGCTCCTCCCTCGGCGCACACATAGCTCCGCCACCACCAGCGCGAAACGAGGAGAACCGAGGAGTGTTGACTCACGAGGGGCGGGATTGTGTACTCACGAGGCGATCCCTGTCAAACGAAATCCGGAGAAGGCCGGATCGTCGCTCGTGTTACCGTGCGGACGTTTTGTTGAAGGGAATCCGGCTGAGACTGGCTCTGGGAGCGGTCGCGATCGCTTTCGGACCCCTGGCGCTCCTCGCCTGGAACCACGGACTGGGGAAGAACGGATTCTCCACTCCGGTGGGCGGAGAAAAATGGTTCGCCACCCGGCCCGGCTTCTTCCAGGCCCGGGGATTCAAGGATCCGGAGCTCTCGCCTGTGGGCACGGTCTTCAACTGGACCGAGAAAGAAGCGACCCTCCGCTTCCCTCGCCTGGAGCGATCGCGACCCGCCTCCGTCACGCTCCGCATCCAGGGGGCGAATTCCTCTCCGGACAGACTCTCCGAAGTGATCCTCTCGGTCGATGGCGTGGAGGGGCTACGGCTTCCCAACCCCACGGTCCCGAAGCGCGTGTCGGTGGACCTCCCTCCCCGGGGGGGACGCGGGGCCCTCGTCTCCATCAAGGTCGAGGGCGGGGTGGGCGTGATGGTGGAGAACGTGCGCCTGCTTCCTCCGGATGGCTCAACTTTGCCTATTCCCATCGAGGCCCTGGGCGCCCTCGCCTTCGCGGCCCTCGCCGCGTACGTGGCGGCGGGAATCGCGGGCGCGCCGCCTTTGGCTGCCCTCGCCCTCTCTCTGGCGCAGGCCTCGCTGGTTTCGCGGGTCTCGATCACGGGCGGGGCCTTCCTCGGCTCCTACAGCGGGCGGCTGCTCTGGATCTCGGGGGAATTCCTCGCGCTCAGCGCCGCGACCCTGGTCATCCGCGACTTGCGCTGGAGGCGCGCGTGGATCGCGGTGCTGTGGACGGCGGGGTTGAAGCTCGCCCTCCTGAGTCATCCGCAGGTGGTCGACGCGGATGCCGCGTTTCACGCGGGCAATCTCGGCCGGGTTCTCGCCGGAGACTGGTTCTTCACCTCGGCCACCCCGCCGCCCGCCATCTCCTTCCCCTACCCGCCCGGACTCTCCGTCGCGGCCCTGCCTCTTTCCGGCCTGCCCCGGGACACCTGGGTGAGCCTGCTCCGGGTCGTGGTGGTGATCGCCGAAATCCTGGCGACCTTCGCGTTTGCCCGGGCCGTCGCCGCCCTATCCACGGAGGCAGTGGGCGCCCTGACCTTCGCGCTCCTCGCCATTGCTCCCGAAGGCGTCACCCTCCTGTTCGTCGGAAACCTCGCGAATCTTTTCTCGGATGCCCTCATGATCCTCGGCTGCGCGCTCCTGATCGGCCGGCGGCCCATCGCGGCATCGGTCTCCCTGCTCGGCGGCTTTCTTTCTCACTTCGGGACGCTTCTGCTCGGAGCGCCTCTCTCCCTCCTCCTCGCCCTCGGTTGCGGCGACCGCGCCATGCCGGTCCTGCGGCGAATAGCACCGGCCGCGCTCGCTCTGCTCGCCTCCTTCCTCCTCTACTACCGACGGTTCATGGACGTAGTGGTCGAGGCCTGGGACCGGATCACCACGCTCGAGGGAGCGGCCGCGGTGGGGCCCATGACCGCCCCGGTGGCCGAAAAGCTCGCGCGCATGGGCGGGGGCGACAGCTGGTGGATCACGGGAACCCTCCTTGTCGCCGCGGCGATCGGGATCGCGACCTGGCCAAAGGACCGCCGGCCGCTCGCGAACGTCCTCCTCCTCTGGATCGTGGTGATCGCGGGCTTCGCGCTCCTGGGCCTCGTGACCCCGGTGCAGGTGCGCTCGGCGCTTTCGGCGAGGCCGGCGATCGCCGCGCTGGGGGCTTCGGGCCTGGTCGCCTTGTGGTCGCGCGGCGCCTGGGCCAAGGGCCTCGCGGGTCTCATCGTCGCCACCACCGCGATCTCCTGCTGGCTGGTGGCGCTCAGCTTCTTCCCGGTGAAACCGGTCTGATCGCGCGGACTAGAGGGTCTTCCCCGCCTTCCTCTCCTCGATGAAGTCGCAGATCCTCTTCACTCCCTCCTTCACGTCTTCGTCCCGCGATGCGATCGAAACCCTGACCGCGGCGGCGCTGAGGCGTCCGAACGTGCTCCCCGGAGCCACCGCGACCCGCTTCTCCTCGAGAAGCCGCACCGCGAAGTCCCGCGAGTCCATGGCCGCGGCCGAGATGTCGACCAGGACGTAGAAGGCGCCCCCAGGGGTATAGCGGTAGAGCCCGCGCTCGCGGAGAACATCGAGGGCGATATCGCGCCGCCTGCGATAGGCCTCGCGCATCTCCGCGACACAGTCCTGCGGGCCATCGAGGGCCGCGACCGAAGCGAGCTGCGAAAAGGGGGTCCCGCAGGAAACGAAGGGCTCCTGGAGCTTGGCCCCGACATTGATGTAGTCGACCGGACCTCTGGTGAAGCCAACCCGGTAGCCGGTCATCGCGTAGGTCTTCGACATGCCGCTGATCACGAGGCTGCGCCCGTCCGTGTCGAATTTCAAGACACTCGGCGCCTGGTTCTCGAAAACGATCTCACTGTAGATCTCGTCCGAGACCACCCACAGGTCGTGCCGTCTGGCGAAGGCGACGAGCGCTTCGGTGAGCGCGTCATCGTGCACCTGCCCGGTGGGATTGGACGGGCTGCAGACGAGCAGGATCTTGGTCCTGGGCGTCACCAGCGACTCGAGTTCGCCGAGGTCGGGAAGGAACCGGGGGGCGCGCAGCGAGTAGGGCACGGGAACGCCCCGGGCCAGGGTCACGGAGGTGGTGTAGTTGGGCCAGCCCGGGTCCGGAACCAGCACTTCATCGCCGGGTTCGAGGAGGACGAAGAACGAAGTGGCGAGGCTCATCATCGCCCCGGTGGTCACGAGGATCTGGCTCGCGGAGGTGGCGACCCCGGTCCGCCGTTCGCAGGAACGCGCGATCGCCTCGCGCAAGGGAGGGATGCCCGCGGTGGGGATGTAGCGCGTGTGCCCCTCGCGGACCGCGCGGCACGTGGCCTCCACGATGTGCGAAGGCGTCGCGAAGTCGGGCTGACCGACTTCGAGGTGGATGACCGGACCCTCCTTCTCCGCCGCGATGGCGAGGTCCATGACTTCGCGAATCCCGGAGCGGGGAATCTGGAGGGGAAGTTGAGCCAGGGGTTTCATGCGTTTCCTTTCACGAGTCCGAAACCGGGAGCGGAGCCGAGGGATTCGAGCACGCGGTCCATGCGCGCGAGGCCGGATTTCAGTTCCGCGGGCTCGTTGCCGAGACCGATCCGAAGGTACCGGTCCATTCCGAACTGATCGCCCGGCACCACCAGGACGCTCTGCTCGTCTCTCAGTCTCTCCACGAGCTTCGTGGAGTTGATCGGCCACGAGTAGCGCGGGTAGGCGATGGCGCCGGCCCGGGGCGGGACCAGGCGGAAACCGGGATGGTGCCCGCGCATCCACTCGGCGAGGACGGGCAGATTGGCGTTGATGCGCCCCCTCGTGCGGGTGAGGATCCGCGCCCGCACCTCGGGACGGAGGGCGATTCGGGCGAGATGGTCCGAGAGCGACGCGGGCGCGATGCTCAGGTAGTCCTTGCGCGCCCAGAGTTCGGCGATCATGGGCGCCGGACCGGCGACCCAGCCGATGCGCAGTCCCGGCAAACCGTAGGCCTTGCTCAGGCCGCCGGTCACGAGCACGCGGTCGGAGAGGCCCCAGAAACTGCGGGTCTCGCGGCCATCGAGTTCCGCGCCGCGATAGACCTCGTCGGCCAGGATCCAGGCCCCCACCCGATCCGCCACCCCCACGATCGATCGCATCGCGTCCTCGCTCAGCATGGATCCCGTCGGATTGTTCGGATGGCACACCGCGATGAGCTTCGTGCGCGGCGTGACCAGCGAAGCGAGTTCGTCGACGTCGGCCTCCCATCCCCGCTCCTCGCGCAGGCGCCAGGGAACCACGGTCGCGCCCTGACCGCGAACCACGCCCCAGATCTGCATGTAGTTCGGGAGCATCATCACCACTTCGTCGCCGGGCTCGACCAGGCGCCAGACCGTGATGTAGTTGGCCTCGGCGGTGCCGTTGCCCACGACCACGTTCTCCGCGGCGGCCCCGGGGTAGAGAGCGGCGATGGATTCCCGCAGCGCGGGGGTGCCGTTCGTCTGCACGTAGATGAACCGTTCGTCGAAGAGCGCCTCGCGCTCCTTCCCCTCCAGCAGTTCCCCGAGCGAGAGGGGGTGCACGCCGCTCTCGGACAGGTTGTGGGTCACCCGGTTCTCCCAGATCGACTGGAAGCGCTCCATCTCGAAGACTTCGAGTTTCATCACCGCTCCTTCGACTCCGACGCGCCTACGCGGCCCCACATGAAGTACACGGGAACGCCCAGGGCGACGATGGCGAAGCCGGGCCAGGTGGTGGCGTTGCGGTAGAGGAACAGCATCACGAGAAGCACCGACGCGGCGACGATGTAGAGGGCGGGCACGAAGGGGTACCCGATCGCTCGATAGGGCCGCGGCGCATCGGGCCGGGTCGCGCGCAAGCGGAACAATCCGAGGATGGTGAGGATGTAGAAGAGCAGCGCGGCCGAGATCACGTAGTCGAGCAGATTGCTGTACAGGTTCCCATAGGCGCGGGTCATGGGATCGTAGGTGCGCGGCAACACGAGGAAGCAGGCCCAGGCGCCCTGAAGGACCAGGCCCCACGCCGGAACCTGGGCCTGGTTCAGACGGCCCGCGGCCTTGAAGAAGACTCCGTCTCTGGCCATCGCGTAGATGGCCCGCGCGCCGGACAGGATCATGCCGTTCGCGCAGCCGAAGGTGGAGATGATGATCCCCACCGCCATGATCAGCGCGCCGCGCCCGGGCAGGACGACTTCGAGGGTCGAGGTGGCCACGCGATCCGACGGCGCGTGCTGGATCTGGTCGAAGGGCAGAGTCACCAGATAGGCGACGTTGGCGAGGAGATACAGGCCGATCACGAGGCCCGTGCCCGCGGCCAGGGAAAGGGGGATGTTGCGCCGCGGATCCTTGACTTCGCCCGCGGTGAACGTGATGTTGTTCCAGGCATCCGCGGCGAAGAGCGATCCGACCTGGGCGACACACAAGGCCACGAAGAGGCCGAAGCCGCTCTCGGGGGTGAGCCCGGGTGCCACGGGAACCGCGCCTCGGATCGTCCACAAGTCGGAGAAATTCCCCGAGACCGCGACGGTGTTCCAGCCGCCGATCAGGCCGAGAGCCACGAGGCCGGCAAGAGCCAGGGTCTTGGTGGACGTGAACACGTTCTGGATCAGCTTGCCCCACTTGAGTCCGCGGGTGTTGGTCCAGGTCAGGAACGCGATCACCAGCAGGGCCACGAGCTGCGTGGTCGAGAGCGACAGCGCGTACTCCCTGGTCAGGTGGATCGGCGCGATCAGGTAGCGCTCCTCCGAGACGAAGGGAACCCACACCCCGAGGTATCGGGAAAACCCCACGCTCACCGCCGCGATGGTGCCGGCCTGAATCACCAGGAACAGGGTCCAGCCGTAGAGGAATCCCCAGATCGGCGAGAACGCCTCGCGAAGGTAGACGTACTGCCCGCCCGCCCGCGGCATCATGGCCGCGAGTTCGCCGTAGGAAAGCGCCGCGGCCAGAGTCAGGGCCGCGGTCACGAGCCACGAGACGAGGAGCCATCCCGGGCTTCCGAGCACCCGGGACATTTCGGCGGACACGAGGAAGATCCCGGAACCGACCATGGACCCGACCACGACCATGGTCGCGTCGAAGGCGCCGAGACCCCTTTCGAATTCGGTATCGAGGCCGGCGTCGTGTCTGTCTGAGGTCATTCGGTTCTCCCCGGTCCCGGGGATTCGAACGCGATCGGCGTCCGGCCGGCCGCGCGAATCGCGGCCCGGACGGAAAGAAGCCGCGCGCGGCTGGTCACAAATTCGATCATACGAGATGGCCTCTCCGCCGGGGCGCGACCACGGCCCGGGATCCGTGGCGGTTTCGCTGCGCACACGGATCCGGCCGGAAGTCACTACAATGTGCCACCGGCTCGGGGCGGCTGAGGCCAGGTGTTCACCGCCGTTCCATTCCTCATGTGGGTGCCCCGATGATGACGACGACGAAGGCCTCTCTCTGGTGTCGATTCCTGCTCGTGGCGGCGGCCGCGGCTCCTTCGACCGCGCTCGCGCAGACGAAGCTCACGAACCCGCTGGACAAGTTCCGGCAGCTCGAGGAAATCCTTCCCACCCCGAACGACCAGCGGACGGCCTCGGGGGCGCCCGGCCCCAGGTACTGGCAGCAGAAGGCGGACTACGTGATCGACGTGGAGCTCGACGAAGTCAACCGCCGGATCACAGGCAAAGAGACCATTACGTACAAGAACAACTCCCCGGACACCCTCACCTACCTCTGGCTCCAGCTCGATCAGAACGCGTTCCGGCCCGACTCCGACATGAACGTGACGCGAACCGCCCCGCAGTTTCAGGTAGCAGCGCCCACCCCGGGTGCCACACCCGCGCCGGGCGGCCGAAACCTTCCGCGCATGACCTACGACTCGCTCGACAGCCTGCTCACCGCCATGACCTTCAAGGGCGGCCACAACATCACCGCGGTCACCGACGCGAAGGGGGCGGCCCTTCCGCACACCATCGTGAAGACCATGATGCGGGTCGAACTCCCGCAGCCCATGGCGCCCCAGGGAGTCTTTATCTTCAACGTGTCGTGGAACTACAACATCAACGACGGGAAGAAGCTCTCCATGCGCACGGGATACGAGTCTTTCCCGAAGGACGGCAACGACATCTACGAGATCGCCCAGTGGTTCCCCCGCTTCGCCGCCTACACCGACGTCAACGGATGGCACCACAAGCAGTACCTCGGCTCGGGCGAGTTCACCCTCGAGTTCGGCGACTACCTCGTCCGGATCACCGCGCCCGAGGATCACATCGTGGGCGCCTCCGGCGTGCTTCAAAACCCCGAGAAGGTCCTCACGCCGGCCCAGCGTGAGCGCCTGGCCCGGGCCGCGACCGCGAGCAAGCCCGTGCTCATCGTGACCCCCGAGGAGGCGAAGCAGAACGAGAAGGAGAAGTCCACGGCGAAGAAGACCTGGATCTTCAAAGCCGACAACGTCCGCGACTTCGCCTTCGCGTCCTCGCGGAAGTTCATCTGGGACGCCCAGGGCCACACCGTGGAGAACAACAAGGTGATGGCCATGTCGTACTACCCGAACGAAGGCAACCCGCTATGGGAGCGCTACTCGACCGCCGCCATCATCCACACCCTGAACGTCTACTCCCGCTACAGCTTCACCTACCCCTACCCGGTCGCGATCTCCGTGAACGGCCCCATCGGCGGCATGGAGTACCCGATGATCTGCTTCAACGGACCGCGGCCCGAGGAGGACGGCACCTACATCGCACGGCGCAAGTACGGCCTCATCTCCGTGGTCATCCACGAGGTGGGACACAACTACTTCCCCATGATCGTGAACTCCGACGAGCGCCAGTGGACATGGATGGACGAGGGCCTCAACTCGTTCCTCCAGATCCTCGCCGAAGTCGAGTGGGAGAAGGACTACCCATCGACGCGCGGCGAGCCGAGGAACATCGTCGAGTACATGACCAGCGCCGCCCAGGATCCGATCATGATCAACTCGGAGTCGGCCCAGCAGCTCGGACCCAACGCCTACACCAAGCCCGCCACCGGCCTCAACATCCTGCGCGAGACCATCCTCGGCCGCGAACTGTTCGACTACGCTTTCAAGGAGTACTCGCGCCGCTGGAAGTTCAAGCGGCCCGAGCCCGCGGACTTCTTCCGCACCATGGAAGACGCGTCGGGGGTCGACCTCGACTGGTTCTGGCGCGGCTGGTTCTATTCCACCGACCACGCCGACCAGGCGATTGAGAGCATCAAGGTCTTCACCGTCGATACCAAGAACCCCGAGATCGAGAAGGCGCTCATGAAGAAGGAGCGGACGGAGAAGCCCGAGTCGCTCTCGACGCAGCGGAACGCGCCTCTTCCCAAGAAGGTAGACGCCCAGCCCGAACTGAAGGACTTCTACAACACGTATGACGAACTCGACGTCACCGCGTCCGATCGAAAGGCCTTCGCCGACGTGCTCGCCAAGCTCGAGCCGCGGGAGAAGGAACTCCTCGGCACCACCGCGAACTTCTACATCGTGGGCCTCCGGAACGTGGGCGGCCTGGTCATGCCCGTCATTCTCAAGGTCGACTACGCCGACGGCACGTCCCAGGAGATGCGCATCCCCGCCGAGATCTGGCGCCGCAACTCGAACTTCGTGGAAAAGATGATCGTGACCTCGAAGGAGATCAAGAGCCTCACCCTCGATCCCCACCTCGAGATCGCCGACACCGACCTGTCGAACAACACCTGGCCGCCCCAGCTCGCGAAGTCCCGGTTCCAGCTCTTCAAGGAAGAGAAGCAGAAGAACCCGATGCAGGAACTCGAAAAGAAGGGACCGGGGGGCTTCTGAGAGCCATGGCGGGCCGGGCTTTCGCGATTCGCCTCACCGCCGCCATGATCCTGGCCGCGGCGCTCGGAACCGCGGCCTGGGCGCACAAGTTCTACTCGAGCCTGGCCGTGGTCGAGCACACCGCGGACGGCCGCCTGGAAGTCTCGCTGCGCTTCTTCCCGGATGATCTCGAGGCGGCCCTGCGAAGATCGACCGGACGGACCATCGCGGTCGAGAACACGAAGGAATTCGCGGCCGCGTTCCTGCCCTGGCTCGATTCCGTCTTCTCCCTGAGCGCGGGCAAACAGACCACCCGGTTCAAGTACGTGGGGGTCGAGGTCAGCGTGGAGACCGCCTGGGTCTACCTGGAGGCCCCGTGGGCCGAATCCCTCGACCGCTCGTCCATGAGGAACGCCCTCCTCGTCGATCTCTTCCCCGAGCAGAAGAACACCGTGAACTTCGCGGAAGGGAAGAAGCGGTCGTCCATCGTGTTCGACGCCCAAAAGACCGCGGCGGACAGGCTCTTGTTGCCCACGCACGCCGACGAGCCCCGGTAGCGCCCCCGTCGTCCGGGCGCGGGCGACCTACTCGGCGGAGTGGTGGTGGCGCACGTCCTTCGCCTCCACCAGGAAGATGACGTCCTCGGCGATGTTGGTGGCGTGATCGGCGACGCGCTCGAGGTTGCGGCTGATCAGGATCAGTCCAAGCGCGCGCTCGATGGTGCCCGGGTCCGCCATCATGTGGGTGAGGAGAACCCGGAACACGCGGTCCTTCAGCTGATCGACCTTGTCGTCGCGCTGCAGCACGTCGCGAGCCAGGCCGGCATCGCGACGCACGAAGGCATCGAGGGCGTCGCGCGTCATCTTCTGGGCGATCTCCGCCATCTCCGCGATGTCGATCACGGGCTTGAGCGGCGGGGTCTCGAGCAGCCGCAACGCGGTCTCCGCGATGTTGACGGCCTGGTCGCCGATACGCTCGAGATCGGCACCCATCTTCATGGCGGACGTGATCAACCGAAGGTCGGTGGCCATGGGTTGCTGGAGCGCGAGCATCTTCAGGCAGCGGTCATCGATCTCGATCTGAAGCAGGTTCACGGCGGCATCGCCTTCGATCACGGAGCGGGCGAGTTCGGCCCGGCGTTCCATCAGGGAGACGAGCGCCTTGTTGGTCTGGGCCTCGCAGAGCGACCCCATGTGCAGGAGGCGGCGCTTCAGGGCCTCGAGGTCTCCTTCGAAGTGCTGGCGTTCCATTATCCGAACCTTCCCGTGATGTAGTCCTCGGTGAGTTTCTCCCGGGGATTGGTGAACATTTGCGCGGTGGGGCCCATCTCCACGAGCTTGCCCAGCCAGAAGAAAGCGGTCTGGTCGGAGACGCGCGCCGCCTGCTGCAGGTTGTGGGTCACGATGACGATGGTGTAACTGTCCTTGAGCGAATAGATCAGCTCTTCGATCTTCAGGGTGGCGATGGGGTCGAGGGCGGAGCAGGGCTCGTCCATCAGCACGATCTCCGGCTCCACCGCGATGGCCCGGGCGATGCACACCCGCTGCTGCTGTCCGCCGGAGAGGCCGAGCGCGCTGTCGTTGAGGCGATCCTTGACCTCGTCCCACAACGCGGCGCCGCGCAGGCTCTTCTCGCAGGCCGCGTCGAGCGTCGCTTTGTCGGAGATCCCGGCGATGCGCAGGCCGTAGACCACGTTCTCGTAGATCGACTTGGGAAACGGGTTCGATTTCTGGAAGACCATGCCGACGCGGCGCCGGACCTCGATGACATCGACGCTGGGCGCGTTGATGTCGAGACCCTTCACCTGGAGCTTTCCCGACATGGTCACGTTGTCGATGAGGTCGTTCATCCGGTTGAAGCAGCGGAGAAACGTGGACTTGCCGCAGCCGGACGGGCCGATGAACGCGGTGACCCGACGCTCGTCGATCTCCATCGAGATGTCGTGCAGCACGTGGTTCTTGCCGTAGCTCAGATTCAGCTTCTCGGCCACGATCGCCGGAGTCGACCCCGCGGGCTTTGGGTCGCTCGCCTTGCTGGAGACCTCGGTCTGGATCCGGATCGGGCTCGCGCGTTCGTCGGTCATGGAGGGTGGCAAGATTTCTAGAAGGCGGAAGTTTGAAAACGCCGGCGCAGGCGATTCCGGACGATGATGGCGGTGAGGTTCAGCAACACGACGATCAGGAGCAGGAAGATCGTGGTCATGTAGACCATGGGCTTGGCCGCTTCGACGTTCGGACTCTGGAAGCCTACGTCGTAGATGTGAAAACCGAGATGCATGAACTTGCGGTCGAGGTGGAAGAAGGGGAAGGAACCGTCGAGGGGAAGATCCGGGGCGAGTTTCACCACACCGGTCAGCATGAGGGGGGCCACCTCGCCCGCCCCGCGCGCCATGGCCAGGATGAGACCGGTCAGGATGCCGGGAGCGGCGGAAGGGAGGACCACGCGGAGGATGGTCTGAAACTTGGTGGCGCCCAGGGCGAGCGACGCTTCGCGAATCGACCTCGGAACCGCGGAGAGCGCCTCCTCGGAAGCCACGATCACCACGGGCACGGTGAGCAGGGCCAGGGTGAGGGCGGCCCAGAGGATGCCCCCGGTTCCGTAGGTCGGCGTGGGCAGGGCATCCGGGTAGAAGACGCGGTCGATGCTCCCTCCCACGGTGTAGACGAAGAAGCCCAGACCGAACACGCCGAACACGATGGAGGGAACGCCCGCGAGATTGTTCACCGCGATCCGGACGATGCGGACGACCACGCTCTGAGCCGCGTACTCGCGAAGGTACAAGGCGGCGAGCACACCGGTGGGGACCACGACCAGGGTCATGAGGAAGACCATCATGACCGTGCCGAAGATCGCGGGAAAGATGCCGCCCTCGGTGTTGGCCTCGCGAGGATCGTCCCAGAGGAAGCCGAAGAGACGGGAAGCGTAGATCGACGCGCGCCCCAGCCAGGAAAGGCGGTTGGCCGGATAGGCGCGATACACGTCGAGGAGCCGAAGTTCCTTCTCCTGCCCCGAGGCGGAGCGAAGGGTGAGGGTGGCCGCGGCGGCCTTCTCCACCAGCCGGGCAAGCTCCTCCTGCCTGGCCGCGTAGAGTTGTTGATCGGAGGCGACCTGGGCGGCGAGGCGGTCGCGCTCCGCTTTCTGATCCGCGCCGCGGGGATCGCGACGCGCCCGGGCGTCGAGGGATTTCGTGGCGAGCCGGGCTCGCTCGATGCGCATGTTGATGACCCCGATGTCATCCTTCTCCAGACGGCGAATGGCGGCGCGGTCGGCCTCCGCGATCTTGAGCCTCGAAGGGAGCGCCGCGGCGACCGCCGCGGAAGTCGCGGCGATCTCCTTCCCGGACTCGGTCAAGCGAACCGGGAAACCGAGGAAAGGACCATATTCGCGACGCTCCACCAGCCAGGCGTCTTCGGGGGTTTCGCGCTCCACGATGTCGGCGTCGTTCACCCATTCGAAGTCGGCCCCCACCAGATCGCGGTTGCCGACCTTGAGAAGCGTGCGCTGCTTGACCAGGTGATCCGGCTGCCCCGGATTCGGAATGCCCTCGTGCGCGGAAATCTCGGCGAGCCGCTTCGACCCGTCCTGCAGGGTGAACAGGACGAGCGGCCGCGGCCAGAAAAAGCCCAGACCGTTGGTCAGGATGACCGCGACCAGGCCGCCGATCATGAGCAGACAGAGCCCGAGGGCGCTGGCCGTGAACCAGACCAGCGATTCTCCGGCGGGGCGGCCGCGTCTCTTCGGCAGGGTCGAGGTCACAGCGCCTTGTACCTTTCGCGCAGGCGCTGACGGACGATCTCGGCCACGGTGTTGACCACGAAGGTCATGGCGAACAGGAGCAGGGCGGCGAGAAAGAGCACGCGATAGAGGGTGCCGCCGTTCGGGGCCTCCGGAATCTCCACCGCGATATTCGCGGAGAGCGTGCGCATGCCATTGAAGATCGACCAGTCCATCACCGGCGTGTTGCCGGTGGCCATGAGCACGATCATGGTCTCGCCCACCGCGCGGCCGAAGCCCACCATCACCGCGGAGAAGATTCCCGGACTCGCGGTGGGCAGGACCACGCGCAACGCGGTCTGCCAGCGGCTGGCGCCCAGGGCCAGGGATTTGGCCACGTCGATGCCGTCACGGATGCCGCCGCTGGCGATGCGGGGCAGGTGCGGGGCGGCCTGGCCTACGGCGACCAGGCTCTCGGCCGTGGGAATGCCCCAGTCGGCGAAGCGCTGCAGGTTCTCCCATTCCAGTTGCACGCGCGGCGTGCCGAACCAGCGCCGCAGCGGCTTCTTGCCTGTACGACCGCAGCGGCCGCAAGCGGGACACCCGCGCTCTCGCCATCGCGGCCCTTCAGAGAGTGGGTCTCGGCGA
>JBGATM010000024.1:0-77766 GCA_044229175.1 Vicinamibacteria bacterium
GATCTGCACCGGCCCTCCGTACAGTGCCGATTACGACTCTCGTTCGTTCGCTGGCCATGAATCACGCCATGAGCGAAGAATGTAGCTATGCCACAGCCGCAGCGAAAGACTCAAACAAGTCCCCCGGCAACTGGTGTTGAAGCTGCCACGTCACCGCCATCGGCCGCTCGCCTTGGTGGCTCACGTACGTCGCCGGTCCCAGGAACCAGAACGCGCGGTCGTCCGTGCGATGCCGGGCGAAGATCATGACGCTGGAGCCGAGTGCTGCGTGGCTCTGGTATCGCAGGCCCGTCTTGCTGTCGGCTCGGGTGGTTGACTGGCTCTCCCAGTGGATCAGGTCTCGCGAGATTGCGTAGTCGCGGTAGCGGGTGGTGGGCGAGAAGTGGCCGCTCGTTTTGTCCAGCGTGAACGCGAAGAGATCGGCGTGCTCGTCCTTGACCCAGTGGACGCCTTCGCGCCAGGGGTGGGCGCGGGCCGTGTTGCCGGGGACGAACGCGGCCATGATCTCGGTTCTTGTGTATCGGGCGTGGACTTGTAGCGGGATGTCGGGATGCGTGGTCAGGGGTTGGACGAGGTGGTTGATGCGGGTCGCGAGGACGTCGAGTAGTTCGGTTAGTTCGGATCGGATCTGGGGGTGGGACCAGAGGAGGGTGGCGGCGTCGGCGAGGGGCATGTCTCGTGGCTTTACTTCGGTCATCAGGGAGGAGATGAGCATTCGGAGTAGGCGGTGGTCTCTTGGCGGTAGGGCGCCGGAACGCTGTGAGATTGCTTCGTCGGACGCCAACCGCTGACCTCCTCGCAATGACGGCGAGGCGGTAGAGGGTGGGACCGGGTTCGCCAGGAGGCGGCGGTAGGTTTCGATTCGCTCCATGTCGTCCAGGTGGAGGAGGCGGCCGCAGGCGCGTCGGAGGTTCTGCTCCTCCGGGCCCGGGGCTCGGAGCGGGAGGCCGGCATCCGCGCGGAGGTCCGACCACGATCGGCCGTTGCTGTAGACGTCGTCGAGATCCGAGCCGCTCTCTTCGAGATACTGCGCGAGGGTCACGGACTTGCGGCCTTGGGCGATGCGGCGAAGTTCTGCGACCTTGGCGCGCCACGTTGAGGGGACGGCTTCCCTGATGCTTCGAAGGACGATCTCCGAGGCAATCGGGTCGAGTTCCATGTGGCAGCCGGCTGGGAGGTAGGGGAAGCCCTCTCGGATGCGCTGCTCCAGTTCCTTTCTTGTGCCGCCGAGGAGCGCGCCGAAGCGTCGATCGAATCGGAACTCTTTGCGGTGGTGGCCTACGAAGTCGAGGACGGTGCAGGCTGTCTTTCCCTCGGAGCGCGCAGGCCGCGGCCCAGTTGTTGGAGGAAGAGGGTTGGGCTGTCGGTGGGGCGGAGGAGGAGGAGGGTGTCCACCACCGGGACGTCGACGCCCTCGTTGAAGAGGTCTACGGAGAAGACCAACTACAGGACGCGCGTCAGTTCGTCCACGGTCAGGTTGGCCTGGCGCAGGATGGCCCGGAGTGTCCCGCGGTCAAGCTGTCGATGATTGGGTACGACCGTCTGAGCGAATGGCTCGGCTCGACGCATGATCATGTGGCTGCCCTGCTGGCGGCGAAGCGTGAATCCGAGCTTCTCCAGGGCGCGGACAAGCTCCGCACCCGAGATTTGCGGCAGTTCGCTCATACCGCCAGAAGGAGCGCGTCGAAATGCTCCGCTGGCACCGGGAGTCCGTCATCCTTGAGAGCGAGGACGTAGCCCTCGATGGCTTCTCGGATGTTCTGGACAGCGGCTTCGCGTGTGTCGCCTTGAGAGACGCAGCCTGGAAGGCTGGGGCACTCGGCAACCCAGAACCCGTCCTGGCCGGGATAGAGGAGGACTTGTCGCACGTCCAGAGGATAACTCTCAGGCGCGGCCTGCGGGATTGGTAGTGGTGGGAGGGGGTTGCTTCGTCGCGGCACCGACGGAATGGCTCCTCGCAATGACGTTCCTTAGGCGGGATCGTTGGAGCGTCTTGGAGAGGCGGCCGTAGTCGACGGCGGCCATGACGGTTTTGCCGGTGCCGGTGGCGGATACCAGGAGGTTGCGGTGGTGGCCGTTCTGGCGGGAGAGGGCGATGAGTTCGAGGAGGCGCTCCTGGAATGGCTCGAGGCGGATCTGGAGGGGGCTCAGCATCACGGTGGGGCCGGATCTGGCGGCTACGGCGCAGGCGCGGAACTGCTCGCGGTCGTAGGGGAGGAAGTCGCCGCTGTTGCGATAGGCCTCGAACATGGCGGTGACCTGGCGGATGACGTCGGGGTTCCTCGCACCCGAGACGCGGACGTTCCATTCGAGGCCGCTCACCTGGGCGGAGTGGGTGAGATTCGAGGAGCCGATGTACGCGGTGGAGAAGCCGGAGTCGCGGTGGAAGAGCCAGGCCTTCGCGTGGAGTCGCGTGGTGGCGAGGTCGTAGGAGACGAAGACTTCGGCGCCGAGCTGCTGGAGTTCGTCGAGGGCGCGTTCTTCGGTGGAGCCGGTGTAGGTGGTGGTGAGGACGCGGAGGGGGCGGCCGGTCTCGGTGTGCTTCTTGAGGGCCGCCATCATGGGGCGGATGCCGCTGCGGCGGATGAAGGCCATCACGATGTCTATGCGGTCGGCGGAGTGGATCTCGGTGAGGATCTGGTGGCCGACGCGGGGTTCGTGGGGGGCGTTGGTGAGGAGGGTGGTGTCGAGAAGCGGGGTGAGGGGGGAGGGGATGGTTTCGGGGGTGCCGTCGGGTTGGAGGGCGAGGAGGGCGTCGAGGAGGTCGCCCGTGCTGATGGGGCGTTGCGGTTGCGCTTCGGAGTCCGGGATTTGGGCCTCGACCAGGTCCATGATCTTGCGGGCGAGGGCGATTCCCTCGGCCACGCGATCGGCGTCTTTCAGGCAGGCGAGGGCTTTGCTGATTTCGCGGGCGAGGTGGAGGGAGAGCGCGAGCCTGCCTTTAGGCAGGCGACGCCTGGCCTTGGGCCATGCGGTCGGCGGCTTCGGCTTCGTGGAGGGGGCGGCGGCGTGGCCCGAGGCCAGGCTTTCGCCTGCCTAAGAGGCAGGCTTCGCGCGGTGTGGAGTTGCGCGCCGACCTGCTGCAGCCGCGCTTCCAGGGCCTCGGTGATGAGTTCCTCGTAGAGGCCGCGGGGGAGGGACGGCATTTCCCAGGATCTTAGGCGAGCACGCTTCAGAAATGGACCCGATCTGTAACGGGGCCGCCTTAGCCTCGCGGCCATTAGAGCGGAGGCTCCAATGGGTTTCTATAGCGAATATCTCGACCGGCAGATGTCGTTCGATGATCTCGGACTTGAGCGAAAGCGGATCTTGAAGACGATCTCGGAATTGCGCGGCGGTCGAGCCATCCTCGTCATGGCCGCGGATCTGAACAAGGGGAACGCACAGATCTCGATCGACTACTCCGACCTGCTGCCGATACGGGATCAGATCGCCAATCTATCGGGCGACGCCGTCGATCTGATCCTTGAGACACCTGGCGGGTCGGGCGAGGTGACCGAGGACATCGTGACCCTGCTGAGGTCGAAGTTCTCGAAGCTTGGAATCATTGTGCCGGGCTGGGCCAAGAGCGCCGGGACCATCCTCACCATGGCGGCCGACGAGATCCTGATGGACCGCGGCTCTGCGCTTGGGCCTATTGACGCGCAGATCCAGTGGCAAGGCAAGGTGTTCTCGGCCGATGCGCTCATTGAGGGTTTCGAGAAGATCAAAGAAGAGGTGGACGAGACTCAGCAGCTGAATCGGGCCTACTTCCCGATCCTCCAGGGAATCTCGCCGGGAGAGTTGCAGCACGCCGAGAATTCCTTGAAGTTCGCCAAGGTTCTGGTGACGAAATGGCTCGCCGAGTACAAGTTTCGCGACTGGACGACACACTCGAGTAGCGGTCTGCCGGTCACGCCCATGGACCGCAAGACGCGAGCGGAGGAAATCGCGAACAGCCTCTGCAACCATCGGCACTGGCTCGTGCACGGGCGGTCGATCACCCTCCAAGATCTGAGGGCCATGAGGCTCAGGGTCACCGACCTTTCGGACCAGCCCGCTCTGTCCGAAGCGGTGCAGCGTTACTACATGCTCCTCCAGATGACCTTCGGGTCGCACGTGTACAAGCTCGTTGAAACCACCAGCTCGCAGATCTACCGATTCCTCACGCCGGCTCAACCTCCGGCTCCCAGGCTCCCGCCGAGTCCGGAAGGAGGAGTGGCGGCCATAGAAATCACCTGCAAGAAATGCGGGAACATCTTCAAGGTCCAGGCGAACCTTGGCAGGGCACAGCCGCTGCGGCCCGGGCATGTCGCCTTTCCGAAGGACAACGTGCTCAAGTGCTCTCGCTGCGGAACGAAACATCAGGTCGGGGATGCGCGGAAGCAGATCGAAGAGCAGACCGGCCAGCCTGTGGTAGCGTGATTAAGTCATGGAAAACGACCGTTTCAAGGTGGTATTCGACAAGCTGAATGAGGCCGTCATCCGAACGGACACCATGACGGCCACGATCCGGATTGAGCGCAGCGAGACCGACGAACTCGAGGAATTGCGCCGTCTGGCCGCTGAGTTCGCACAGCCCGAGCCGCAGACGTTTACGACGGCGTAGGCGCAACCGCTTTCAAGATCAGATCGTGATCTTGAAGGAGTCTCCCGGGGCTTGTGAGATTGCTTCGTCCCCCTGCGGGGAGGCTTCGCGCTGGCCCAAGGCCAGGCTTCGCGCGGCCATTTCCAACGGACTGGGCCCTCGCAATGACGGCTTCTGAATTGTCGCGACAGGGCCACAACAATTGTGTCGACGGGGTCGACACAATTGAACCGGACCTCTGCTGCAACGGCGTGGTGTTAGACTCCGTTCGTCATCAAGAGTTGGGTTGACGCCCAAGCCAACCTGCCCCTCCCGGGCAAGGTGGATCGCGCAAGCGGATGTGGCTCCTTAGGGAGTAACGAAGCGGGAAGCGTCAACCCTCCACCTGATGGAGGGTTTTTTATTTGACGCACGGTCTGGCCCACCGCAACGGGCCGGGGGATTTCATCCGAATTGCCACCCTGGCGTTTCGCCAAAGCGGCTAAAGAGGAGACGGACAATGTTCAAGCGACTGGGGCTGCATGGGCTCGAACCCATAGCGCCCGTTCTGGTGGCGGCTCTCGCCACCGAGGAGCCGTTGCTGCTGATCGGGCCGCACGGCACGGCGAAGAGCCTGCTTCTCACCCGCGTGGCCGCGGCCATGGGCCTCGCGTTCCGGCACTACAACGCGAGCCTCCTCAACTTCGACGACCTCGTGGGGTTTCCCCTGCCGGGGAAGGACGGGCGTCTCGAGTACGTGAAGACGCCCGCCGCGGTGTGGGGGGCGGGGGCGGTGATCTTCGACGAGATCAGCCGATGCCGTCCCGAGATCCAGAACAAGCTCTTTCCCATCATTCACGAGCGGAAGGTCCAGGGGATCCCGCTCGAGGGGCTTCGATACCGGTGGGCGGCCATGAATCCGCCTTCCACCGAGGACAATGAGAATGGTTACCTTGGGTCGGAGCCGCTCGATGCGGCGCTCGCCGATCGGTTCGCTTTCGTGGTCGAGATGCCCTCGTGGGCGGGCCTCACCGAAGACGAGCAGCTGGCCATCATCCGGGCGGAAGACGTGCCGATCTTGCCGGAGGACGCGCGGTTGCTGGCCGATGCGGTGACGCGGACGCGGTCGAGTCTGCCTGCGATTCGGCTCGGTCTCTCGGAGGGCGTCGCGTCCTACGTACGTACGCTCTCGGCTCTGCTCGCACAGGCGGGCCTCGTGCTCAGTCCGCGTCGCGCCGGGATGTTGTTCCGGTCGGTGCTGGCGGTGAATGCGGCGTCGCTGGCCATCGATCCTGCTTCGTCCGCTGCCGATGCGGCGCTGCTCGCGGTCGGGAACGCGCTGCCGCAGCGCGCGCAGGGCATCGCGGTGGCGGAGGTGAAGCTCCTCGCCGCGCATCGCGAGGCCTGGCGCCTCGCGAACATCTCGCCCAACGATCCGCTCAAGGCGATCCTGTGCTCGGCCGATCCGCTTGAGCGGTTCCGTCTCGCGGTGGCGACGACGGCTCTGCGGAAGGGCGAGTTCTCGCAGGTGGTGGCCGATGCGCTGGCGCAGCTGCCCGTCGGGGCGCGGGAGGCGGCCATCGTGCATCTGTTCGAGACGGGTGCCATCGGGCGTTTGAACGCGGCGGTCGCGGGCGAGGTGGCCGGGGTGTATGGCGAGGTGGCCCGGGCGCCGGAGTTCTCGGAGAGCATCCACGCATCCGACGCCCGCTTCCGGACCTGGGCGAAGGTGAAGGACCTGCTGTCCCGGCTCGACCCCGGCGATTCGCGCGCCAATCTGCGCGCCAACGCCCTGGCCGGCGCCTTCGCCCGCCGGGCGCTCGCCACACCCGAGGATGCCGAAGAGGCCTTCCGGGCCTTCAGCGACATCGAAGCCCGGCTGAAGGCGGCCTGACATGGAGGAGAGGGCTCCGTATTACAGCAACATGTCGGCGCCGCCGAAGACGGTGGTGTCCTATTCCGGTCTCGCCGGCACGGTGAGCCTCAAGACCTGCAAGGGCTTTTGGGCCCAGGGGAAGAGTGTGGGGGGCACGCTCGGATCGGATGGCTTGTTCGGCATGGCGGTGCGGGTGGTTCTGCCTGCGGAGTTCGTGGGGAAGAAGCCCATCACCATCCTGCGTCGCCTGGGGGTGAAGCCCTCGGGGGATCACGAGCAGCAGCTCTTGGCCTTGATCAACGCACGCGCGGAGGAACTGCCGCTTCCGGATGGGTGCGTGGTGATTCGGCGGACCGAGGCCGAGCGGGAGATCTGGAAGGATCCCCTCACGGCGCTCGCCATCCTCACCAAGTGCTCGGATGTCATCTGGCTGCGGGACAAGCACCCGGCGCTGCAGGCGGCGTTCGAGCGTGGGGCCGCGACCACGCTGCTGGTGCCGCCGGGGTTTGTGGGACGGCTGGGGGTCTCGCAATGACGGCCACTGCGCTAGCGGAGCGGATCCTGGATGCGTTTCCCAGCGGCTCGTATGCGCTGTCGGGGCTGCTGCGGCTGCTCGACATCGTCGAGACCACCAGCGTGGCCACGGCGGCGGTCGAGTGCAGGGCGCAGCCGCGTCTTCTCGTGAATCCGGAGTTCGTGGCCGCGCATGCGAACACTTCCGAGAAGCTGCTCATGCTCGTGATGCACGAGCTGCACCATGTTCTGCTCGGCCACACCACGCTCTTCCCGCGGGCCACGAAGGTTCAGAACTTCGTGTTCGATGCCGTGATCAACGGCCTCGTCTGCCGGATGTTCCCGCGCGCGGACTTCACGTCCTTCTTCACCGACTACTACAGCGAGGATTCGTTCCCGCACTGCCTGCTGCGCCCGGCTCCGGGTTGGCCGGAGAAGCCGGTGATGCCCGAAGGGGTGAGGGCTCTCGACCCGCGGCTGCGGCAGCGGGTGAAGGACGTCCACATCGCGCTCTACTCGTCGGCCGGGGCGACCTACCAGGAAGTGTTCGATGCCCTGCCGAAGCTCCTCGACGAGGGCGTCATCGCCGGCGTCCCGCTTCTCGGCGGCCATGAGCGAAATGGGGCTTCGGCGGGTCAGCTCGAGCATCGATCGCCCGTGCTCTTCGAAGCCGTGCGGGGGATCGTGGAGAAGTGGCCTCAGCCGCCCGATCCCATTCGCGGGCGCTCGCTCGCGGATGTGCTCAAGGATGCCGACGTCCGGGTGCGCCGGGTGCCGTCGAACCGCGCCATCCTTCGCGGTCTGATCCGGAAGCTCGCGGGAGTCAACGATGCCGGCGCGATCCGTCGGGCCCGCGTGGACGTTTCGGAAGCCCCGACGCCGATCCCGGGTCTGGGTCGCCGATCGATGGTTCTGCGTGCCCTCGGTCATGAGCCTCTGCTGCATGCGGGACTCACGTCGTGGCGTCGTCCGGTTCCCTCGGGCGAGCGCGTGCACGTCTACCTCGACGTCTCCGGCAGCATGGAGGCGATCAAGGGCCCGCTCTACGGCGCGGTCCTCGACTGCGAGGCGTTCGTCCACCGCCAGGTGCATCTGTTCTCCACGAAGGTCGTGGACATCGGCATGGCCGCGTTGCGCCGCGGCGTCTGCAAGTCGACCGGCGGCACCGACATCGGCTGCGTGGCCGAACACATGGCTGCGAATCGGATCCGCCGCGCCCTGCTCATCACCGACGGCTGGGTGGGGACGCCGCGCGGCGCGCATCACGTCACTCTCGCCGGGGCAAAGCTGGCGGTCGCCTTCCTTGGCAGCAGCGTCAACCGGACGGACCTTAAGGCCGTCGCCGATCACACCGCGACACTTTCCATTGGAGCCTGACCATGACCACGACAAGCAGACTGTTCGCCGCCGAGTTCGTATTCCCGGGACATCCCGACAAGCTGTGCGACGCCATCGCCGATTCGCTCGTGCTCGAGGCGTGGCGCCGCGAGCGGCGGGCGCTGGTGGGCGTGGAGGTCGCGGTGCATCGGAACCGCGTGTTCGTGACGGGGAGGATCGCCTGCGCGGATGCGGCCGGCATCGATGTCGAGCGGATCGCGCGTGACGTTTATCGATCGGCGGGCTACGGTGATGGGTGGTATCCCTCGCCCGATGACGTGGTGGTCGACTCGCACCTGTGCCTGGGGCCGCTGGAGGATGGCGAGGCCGAGTTCCGCGAGCTGTCCGACGACCAGGCCATCTGCGTGGGGTACGCGAACAACCTGGCGCAGACGAATCACCTTCCGGTGGAGCAGTGGCTCGTCGGCCGGCTCGCGCGGCGATTGCATGCGTTGCGGCGCGAAGAGCCCGGTTTGGGCCTCGGTCCCGATGGCAAGGTGCTGGTGCTCGTCCGTGAGGGCGGGGCGTCGTGGTCGCTGGAGTCGTTCAGTTGCTCGCTTCAGCAACGGGCTTCGAGCGATCCCGTGGCCCTGCACCGTGCGGTGCGTCTCGCCATCGGCGATGAACTGCAGCGGCTCGCGGCCCTGCTTCCGGGACTCTCGGCTGCAGTACCCGAACAGCTGACCGTGAACGGCGCGGGTGCTTTCGAGGTCGGCGGTCCCGAGGGCGACAACGGCCTCTCCGGCAAGAAGCTGGTGATGGACGCCTACGGGCCTCGCGTCCCCATCGGCGGTGGCGCGTGGTCCGGCAAGGACTTCTTCAAGGCCGACCGCGCGGGCGGGTTACACGCGCGCCGGGTCGCGAAGCTGGTGGTCGAACTGGGGCTTGCCGCCGAAGCGACGGTGACGCTCGGCTGGTTCCCGGGCGACCGCGAGGCGAGGATCCTCGACATCGCCACACCCTCGGGTCAGAGCGTCTCGACGGCGGCGCTCGCGCGTTGTGTGGATCTGTCCCTGCTGCACAGCGGCGAGAACTTCCCGGTCGACGACCTGGTGGAAGTCGCGCGCTGGGGTCATTTCGAGAACGCCGATCGCCCCTGGGAGCGGATACGAAGAATCTAGACCCGTCCGCTGTAGACGGACCTGATCCGGCCGCACTGTCCTGTACCTTGCTCACAATGCGCGAAGGGCGTCTCCGGCCAAGACCGTTTGCCGCCTCTGGCGGCGTGCCGGTAGACTTCGTCCAGTATCCCCCTGGTGGTTTCGACCCCAGGTGCGAGGGCGCACGGACCTTGTCCGCTGCGCCCTCTGTTTTTTTGGGGGCCGCGGATGCGAACCAGCATCTACGTTGACGGCTTCAACCTCTACTACGGCGCGGTGAAGGGCACGCCCTGGAAATGGCTCGACCTGAAGGGCCTCTTCGCGAAGCTCCTTCGTCCGCACCATCGGATCACGGACATCAAGTACTTCACGGCCCGGGTCTCAGGCCACCGGGACCCGCAGCAGCCCATTCGGCAACAGACGTACTGGCGAGCCCTTCAGGCCACGACTCCAGAGCTCACTCTGTATCAGGGCACCTTCCTTACTCACCCTGTGACCTGGCCTCTTGCGGTTCCCATTGCGGGACAGACTCACGCGAAGGTCCTGAAAACCGAGGAGAAGGGTTCGGATGTCAACCTCGCCGTTCATCTACTGAACGACGCATGGCTCGATAAGTACGATTGCGCGGTGGTTGTGTCGAACGACTCAGACCTGGCTGAGGCCATGCGACTGATCAGCCAGCATCACCCGTCGAAACTGCTCGGGCTCGTCTTCCCAAGGCATCATGGGCATCCCTCAGCCCAGCTCGTCAAGCACGCTTCGTTTGTGAAGAAGCTGGGGCCGCATCTGCTCGCCGACAGCCAACTGCCGGAGGCCATTCCGGGGACGAATCTGCGAAAGCCGGCCTCGTGGTAGCGCGGCTCGTTCAGAAACGCTGTTACATCACCGTGCCGTGGCTCTCAGGCTCGACCACGGTCTGAGGCTCAACCGCGGCGTCCTCCGAGGACACGACGGACACATCGAGCGCCTCCGCCGCCACCAAGTCGAAGGGCCCGAAGAGGGCCTTCGCGATCAGCGTCGCGGGGACGATCGCGCGGACCGGCGAGGGCCACCGCTGAACGAGGATCCCGGGTTCCTCCTCGCGCCAGTCGGAGGACTCCATCAAGGCCCTGCGCGTCGCGTCGACCGCGGTGTGGGCGGTGAGGAGCAGCGTGGTGCCCGCATCGACCTCCATGTAGATGCCTTCGCCTTCGCGGTCGGGGAGGAGGAGGCCCACGACCGTGCGGCGATCGACCAGGATGCGGCAGATGACGCCCGCGAGTTCGATGGTCAGTTCCCGCTCCGACTTCGACCGCAGGGTGAGGCCGTCCTCGTGCAGGGGGACGGCCTGCCCCGAGCCGCGGGGCGGGTGGAGCACCGCGACGCCGGCCCGGTCGAGGCGTTCGACCAGCGGGCCGCTGGCGCAGGCCGAGATGCCGAAGGCGAGCTGCGCGATGTCGCGGGTGATCTTCTCGCACTGGCGCGACGCTTCGAGCGAATTGTTGAACTGCAGGACGAGCCGGCGCTCTTCGTGATGGAGGAGGCGGAGCCTCTCCGTGTCCTGCGGGCCCTCGAGGGCGTTGGCGTAATCGGCGGCGCGGCGGTGGGTCATCATCGACGAGTCCGCGGCGTCGAGTGTGCCCGACACGCAGCCGTCGAGGTCCCGCATGGCCTCGTCCAGGCCTTCGAGGGGAATGGGGGTGTCGGTGCCCGCTTCGATCACCTTGTCGATTTCGCCCTTGAGTCCGGCGCCGAGAAGCAGGGCGCGCGCGGCCTGGGCGGCGAGGTCGTTGATCTGCTGGAGGAGATGGCGGTGGTTGAAGAGCGGGCCCACCCAGATGCGGCTGGCCTCGGTAGGCTTGGCGCCTTTGCGGGCGGTGCCCAGGGCCTCGGCGAGGTCTTCGAACTGCTCGAGCTTCTCGAAGACAGACACCAGCTCCTGGGTGCGCGGGTCGGCCACCAAGGGGATGGCGACCATGCACGTGCCCTCTTCCCCGGAGGAGGCGTCGGGATTGGCGAACTCCATGTAGGACCGGCCCGCGACGTGCTCGGCGATGGGCGGCCCGAAGCGCTGCTCGAGGTACGAGCGGAGCTGCGACACGCGGAGATTCTCGGGGAGGGGGTGCTGCGGGAAACGGCGGACGATCGTTCCGGTGCCAGGGTCGCCTATGAAGGTGCTGAGCCAGAGCTGATTCATGATGGGAGCACTGTAACCGCGCGGTCAGTCGGCGGAGGGCCTGATTCGCTCCGCATCTTTTTCGTAATCAGCCGCTGCGCATGTGACCCGAAACGGGATCACCCTGGCGTATTGTCGCGCGGTAGGAGGCAGGCGATGGGGAGAGAGCACTGTCGGTCGAGGCGAACTCATCAGTCAGCAGGCAGGGGAATCTGATGACCGCAGACACCTCGTTGCACGGACTCATCGCCAGCCGCCTCGAGCAGGAGGCGCCGAACGAGGAGTGGATCTACCTCGTGCTGGCGGCGCTCGAGGGCGGGGACGCTTTCGAGAAGGCGCTTCTGCCCGATGCGCAGATCGGGCCGCTGAAGACCGCGACGGCTCCCGCGGTGACGGTTGAGCCTAAGAAGGCGTTCCTCCAGGACATTCGCGTGCGCGGGTTTCGCGGTATCGGTCCCGAGGCGGTGCTCGCCGTCAATCCCGGGCCCGGGCTCACCCTCGTGGTCGGCCGCAACGGATGCGGCAAGTCGAGCTTCGCGGAGGCCGCCGAGTTTCTGGTCACCCGCGGGAATGCTCGTTGGGACAAGCAGCGCACGGCTCAGTGGAAGGAGGGCTTCCGGAATCTGCACGACCCGCAGGCCGCCATCGGGGCGCGGTTCACGGTGGAGGGCGGAAAGAGTTGCGAGGTGCGCGTCGAGTGGCCGGACGGGGCCGACCTCGCCGAGCGGACCGACTACGTGCAGTTCACCGGCGAGCCGCGCACCACGTACGACGCGCTTGGATGGTCGGCGGCCGCGGTGTCGTATCGGCCCGTGCTCTCCTACAACGAGCTGGGTGGGATGCTCGACCAGGAGCCGTCGAAGTTCTTCGATGCGCTCTCGCAGATCCTGGGCCTCGAGGTGCTCGCCGACGCGGGCGGACGGCTGCGGCAGGCGCGTCTAGAGCGGGAGAAGCAGCTGAAGGAGCTGCAGAAGTCGCAGAAGGAACTGGCGGTGAAGGCCGCGGCGCATCCGGATCCACGCGGGGCGCAGATCGCGGCGCTTCTTCAGAAGAAAGAGGCCGACCTCGCGGCGATCGAGAAGGTGCTCGAAGGGGGCGCGGCCGGGGATGACGCGGCCGGGGAGATGGCGACGCTTCGACAGGTGGGCGCGCTGCCGGATGTTTCGGCCGAGGCGGCCTCGCAGGCGATCGAAATGCTAAAGGTGGGCGCCGAGACGCTGAAGGCGCACTCGGGTTCGCTGGCCGCGCGTTCGGCGGATCTCGTATCGCTGCTCGAGTCGGCGCTCCGCTTTCACGACAAGCACGGTGACGGCTCGTGTCCGGTTTGCGGTAAGGACAGGGCACTGAATGCGGAATGGCATGCGCGGGAACACGCGCACGCCGCCGAGTTGCGCGACGCTGCGAAGGCGGTGAGCGACGCACAGTTGATGGTGAAATCCGGACGTGAGGGGATTCGGGGGCTCGCGTCACCATCGGCCTCCGTTCTCGCCGCGGCTACCGCGCTTGGGCTTCCCGGGGCGGCGGGAGGGGCGGCCGCGGAGCGGGTCCGCGCCGCGGCGGCGCTGGATGGCGCCGAGTGCGCGGCGCAGGTCGAGAGCGCGCTGGCTCCTTTTCGTGAAGCGCTCGCGCAGTTGAAGGCGCAGGCGGCGGCCGAGCTTGCCAAGCGCGAGGATGTCTGGCGGCCCATGGCGCGGGAGGTGCAAGCCTGGCTCGGCGCCGCTCACAAGGCGCGTCCGGCGCTGCGGCGGTTGCCCGACGTTACCGCGGCCGAGAAGTGGCTGAACGGCGCCACCGACGATCTGCGCAACGAGCGGTTCGCGCCGCATGCTTCCGAGGTGAAGAGGATCTGGAATCAGCTTCGCCACAGCAGCAACGTCTCGCTCGAAGACATCCGGCTCATGGGCGCGGCCAACTCGCGGCGCGTGCAGCTCGATGTGGCCGTCGATGGCACGGCGGGAGCGGCGCTGGGTGTGATGAGCCAGGGCGAGCTGCATTCGCTCGCGCTCGCGCTCTTCCTGCCGCGAGCCACCATGGCCGCGAGTCCTTTCGGCTTCGTCCTCATCGACGACCCGGTGCAGTCGATGGATCCCTCCCGCATCGACGGCCTCGCCTGCGTGCTGCGCGACGCGGCGAAGACGCGACAGGTGATCGTCTTCACCCACGATGACCGGCTGGCCGAGTCGGTGCGGCGGCAGGGTATCGAGGCCGCGGTTCTGGAAGTGACGCGCCGCGAGAAGTCGGTTGTGGACGTGCGTACAGGGCTCGATCCCATCAGGCGATATATCGAGGATGCCTCCGCGGTGGCGCTTACCAGAGATCTGCCGGACGATGCGCGCCGGCGGGTGGTTCCCGGCCTGTGTCGCGGCGCTCTGGAAGCCGCGGCGACCCGCGTCCTCCGGCGACGCTGGCTGGGTGATGGGGTGAGCCGCGAGGACGTGGAGCATCGGCTGGAGGATGCGGAGAAGGTCATGCAGAAGCTCGCGCTTCTGCTCTTTCAGGACGCGGCGAGGAGCGGCGAAGTACTCACCCGCCTTAGCAGGGAGAAGAAGGAATACGCGGACGTCGCCCGCGCGGTCGACAAGGGGGCGCACGGCGTGTCGTCCGACATGGAGCCGAAGGAAATGGTCAACGCAACTGAGCGCCTCGCTCTCTGGCTTGCGGGGCAGAAGTGACAAGCGCGCTCGGACTGCTGGATCTCGCCTCGGGGATGCTGTCCCGTGATTTCCCGATGCGTCCGGGGCTCTGGCCGCGGGCCTCGGCTCTGCTCGTGCGCCAGGCCCTCGAGGAATCGCTGACCGGGTACTGGGTGGTGAAGGGCATCGCGCTCGAGCACTGCACCACGCGCGCGCAGCTCATCTGCCTGCGCGAGTATCTGCGGGAAGGCGACCTGGCGAGCCGGCTCGCCTACACCTGGGGCGCGTTGTCTCGCGCGTGTCATCACCATCCGTATGAGTTGCCGCCCACCGTCGAGGAGATCAAGACCTGGATGGAGCCGGTGCGGGAGTTACACGAAGTTCTGGTTCGCGGGTGAATTGAGGGCATCAATGGTAAAGGTCAGGACTTCCGTATCGCATCCCATCCGCGTCGACTTTCTCCCTCCCGACGTGGCGCCGTTCCCGGGGCGCATCGGGATGACGTTCGCGCCGGGGAAGTACCAGCCGGAGGGCGCCACCGGTCGCTGGGAGCGCGACCTTTCCATCGATGCGCGGGAGTTGGCGGAGAAGCACCACGCGCATGTGCTTGTCTCGCTCGTCGAGGATCACGAGCTACGCGCGTTGAAGATCGAGGGGCTGGCGGCGGCGTGCGAGGCGCGCCACATTCGCGTCCTTCGCCGGCCCTTTCCGGATCAGGGTGTCCCGTCGATGGAGCTGGCGAAGGTGACGGTCACCGAGGTCCTCGATGCGGCGGCTCGCGGGGAGAACGTGGTGATTCACTGCAAGGGCGGGCTGGGGCGCACGGGGGTGATCGCGGCTTGCGCGCTCGTCGCGGCCGGGGTCGATCCGGCGATGGCGATGGCTGCGGTCCGGAAGGCGCGCCCGGAAACCATCGAGAATCAGGCGCAGGAGAAGTTCATCGAGGCCTTCGCGAAATCGGGATTCCGGTTCGCGGCCGCGTCGGCCCTCGAACCGCTCGATCGCCTGAGCGCCTCCGCGCAGGAACTGATGACCGCGCACCCTCCTCGATGGCGGGACACGAACAAGCAGATCGTGTTCGATATCTCCACCCCGCCCGGGTCCGTCCATCGTGGCCAGGTTGAATACAGCCGCTGGGGGGCGATGCCCCTGCCTTCGAGCATCGACATCGCCTCGGCCGCGGCTCGGCTTCGGCACTGCCCGGGCTTCTACGAGTACGGTGCTCCGGCCCCACACGCGGTCGAGTGGTACGTCAACTTCGCGGACTCGAGCCTCTTCGGCTTCTATGAAGGCGGTCTCTTCGCCCAGGACGAAATGCAGGTGACGGAGCACCCGGCGCTTGGTTCGCTTCGTGACGCGCTGCGCGCGCGGGGCATGAAGGCCCTCACGGTCGAGAATGGCCAGCCCACGCCGGCGCTGGTGATGGGCGTCGAGCGTCGGTGCCGCGTGGCCACGAACCCCGACGCCTCGGCCGGTCGGCCGCACGGCCTCTACGGGAATCAGTTCGCGAGGGCCACCGAGGCCGCGATCCGTCGCGCCACCGAGCGGCTCGATCCACCGACCCGGACGAACGTCATCGCGATCGCGGCGCCGCAGGGCGGCCGGGGGGCGTACACGAAGAGCGACATCGAGCACGTGCTTCGCACCGCGCACAGCGGCTTCCGGGCCGCCGTGCTGGAGTCGAAGCGCATATCGGCGTCCGGTGCGGGCCCCACGGTCGTCGTTCACACGGGGTGGTGGGGCTGCGGCGCCTTCGGAGGCAACCGCGTCCTGATGGCGGCGCTCCAACTGATCGCTGCCGAGATGGCGGGGGTCGATCAGCTCGCGTTCCACTCCGCCTCGCCGCCGGACGAGGCGTCGTTGAATGAGGCGGTGGGGGTTCTGCGGGATCTCGCCGGATCGAAGCGCGAGATGCCCACCGCCGCGCTGGTCGAACAGCTCGCGGCGAAGCGTTTCCCCTGGGGCGTGGGGAACGGTACCTAGCGGCCAAGTCTTCCCATGAAACTCGCCACCTGGAATCTCCAACGCCTGACTTCCCCCGCGAGCGCGCGGATGAGCCGCGTGCGTCCGCACATGGAGGCGGTGAGCGCCGATGTTTGGGTGCTGACTGAGACCGGCGACAACATCGCTCCGGGGCCTGGTTACCAGGGAGTTGCGACGACTGAGTTCGATCGCGTCGCGGTGTCGCCCGGCGAAGTGTGGACGAAGATCTGGTCGCGCTGGCCGATCGTGCGGGTGGGGTCCGTCTCTGATCCCGCGAGATGCGTGGCGGCCCGCGTCACCCCTCCGGATCGTGCTCCGTTCCTCGTCTACGGAACCGTCCTGCCGTGGCCGAGCAGCACCTGGCGAGGCCTCGCCTACAAGGGAGGCGTGGCCTTCGGCGCGGCGTTGGATGCGCAGGCGTCCGACTGGGCGGCGCTGCAGGCCGAATACCCGGCGGACGATCTCTTTGTCATGGGCGACTTGAATCAGGACCTGTGCGTCAGCAAGCCCGCCTATTGCGGCTCGAAGCTGAATCACGGCCGCCTGCGGGACGCGTTGTCGCGTGCCTCCCTGGTGGCGTACACGGATGGGGTGAACGATCCCATCCGCCGCGACTCGGCCCCGATGGCCTGCATCGATCACATCTGTGGCCCGACGCGTCTCGGTGCGAGCGTGCGGAGCACGACGCGGTGGCCCGATGCGCCGGCGCCCGTTCGAGGCCTGTCGGATCACTTCGGCGTGGCGGTGGAACTAGCCTGAGTTGAGGTAGGAGAGGACCCGACTCATTGTCGCCACAGTGTGGCGACAATTGCGGAAGTTCGGAGGTCCGGGGGACCTGATCTGGCGCGTCGTGTGGCTACCATCCTCGCGCGGGGCCCCGGGTTCGATGGCTCGAATCTGACTGGCCGGCTGATGAACGCCCTGTTTGAACGTGAACCCTCTCAGTTCGGGACTTCAATCATGGCAAGGAACAGCCAAAAACCTCGTAGCCCACGAAACCTGCCGGCGGTGACCTCGTCTCCGGCCAAGCCAGCGGTGCTGATTTCGGACGTTCGCGCCCTCATTCTTCATGCCCGTGAAGGCGTGGCGCGGACCGTGGACTCCACCTTGACCGCCCTGTATTGGTCGGTCGGTCGTCGCATCCGGCAGGACATCTTGAAGGAGAAGCGGGCCGAGTATGGGGAGAAGATTGTGCAGGCGCTGACTGCACAATTGGAACCGGAGTTCGGGCGAGGGTTTGGAAAGAGGAATCTCTTCAACATGGTCCGGTTCGCCACCGCCTTTCCCGATGAGCAGATTGTCTCCGCGTTGCGGAGACAATTGACCTGGACGCACTTCACGACTCTGATCTACATCGAGGACCCGCTGAAGCGTGACTTCTACGCCGAAATGTGCCGGATCGAGGGTTGGAATACCCGGACCCTGGTGAAGAAGATCGGTGGGATGCTCTTCGAGCGGACGGCGCTCTCCAAGAAGCCGGCCAAGCTCATCAAGCAGGAGCTCGCCAAGCTTCGCGCGGACGACAGGTTGACGCCCGATCTGGTCTTTCGAGATCCCTACTTCCTCGACTTCCTTGGCCTGAAGGACACCTATGCGGAAAAGGATCTGGAATCGGCTCTACTGAGGGAGATCGAGTCCTTCCTGTTGGAACTGGGCGCGGGCTTCGCGTTTGTCGCCCGCCAGAAGCGCTTCACACTGGGCGGCGTCGACTACCACATGGACCTGGTCTTCTTTCACCGCGGACTCAGACGGCTGGTGGTGGTCGAGTTGAAGTTGGGTGACTTCCAGCCCGCGGACCTCGGCCAGATCGAGCTCTATCTGCGCTGGTTGGATCGGCACGAGCGTCAGCGGGGAGAGGAGCCCCCCGTGGGCCTCATTCTTTGTGCCGGGAAGAAGGCTGAAACCGTGGAATACCTCGACCTTGGCCGGTCGGGCGTCCACGTGGCTGAGTACCTGACGGAGCTACCACCGCGAAACGTGCTGCAGCGGAAGCTGCACGAGGCCATTCGTCTGGCGCGGCTCCGGATCGAGTCGAGGAAGGCGTAGATCCCTAGCCGCCGCACATACGGCTTTGCCGTATAGTTCCTGCCAACGTCCTGCCAAGAATCAGAGAGGAACTTGAGGAATGAGCAAGAAGCGCAACTTCGGTGCGGAGATTCTCGAGGGGATCCGTCAGATCAAATCGGGAAGGCCCGGCCGCGTGTGGACTCTCCCCTCGGTGGCGGGAATTCGGGGGCGGCTCGGCCTCTCGCAGTCCCAGTTCGCGAAGCTGATGGGGGTTTCGGTGCGCACCCTTCAGGATTGGGAACAGGGTCGGCGGGCGCCGTCCGGGCCGGCTAGAACCTTGCTGATCGTGGCGGAACGCAATCCACGCGCGCTTCTCGATATAGCGTGATACTCAGCGTTGTCGACTACGAGAACACCATTGAGGTACACCATGTTGATGCACAACCCGCCCCACCCCGGCGAGATCCTTCGGAGCCTGTGCCTCGAGCCGCTCGGACTGTCGGTGACGGAGGCTGCCGTCGGCCTGGACGTCAGCCAAAAGACGCTCTCAGCGATCCTGAGCCGCCGCACAGGCATCAGTGCTGAAATGGCCGTGCGCCTTTCCATCGCATTCAAGCCGTCAGCCGAGAGCTGGCTCAACCAGCAGTTGCAGTACGACCTCTGGCGCGCCGAGAAACTGCGCAAGACGCTTCGAGTGACGCGCTTGGCCGCGTAGCCCGTCGCTCCGGACCGGAACGCCGCGAGATTGCTTCGGCCTGCGGCGGAACGGACCGGGGCCTCGCAATGACGGCGTTTGAATTGTCGTGACAGCGTCACGACAATTGTGGCGACGTTGTCGCCACAATTGACGAGGGGTTCACCGGGCGAGGGTGTAGGCCACACCCCATTCCTGCCGCGCCGCGATTCCGTTCGGTCCCTCGATGGACGCATCCGCGGTTCGGATATCCGTCGGAGTTGCGCACTCGTCGCTCTGGTCGAGCACGATGTCGATCCTTCGCTTCGTGCCCGCGGCGAGGTCGAACGCGCCAACGCGGCCGATGAGGCAGGCGCGCATGTTGCTGGCGTGAAGGAAGAAGACGGCGCCGACGACGGGGCCGCCGGTGGGGGAGAGGAGGTCGAGGCTGACCTTGATTCTTCCCGCGCAGCCCGCTGCGGTGGCGCCGCAGCCGGTGAGGGTGGCGCCGGGCAGGGGCGTCGCGTCGGCGAAGAAGATCTGGGTGACGCCGGTCCGCGCGCCTATGACCACGCCGGGGAGGCCGGTGGGTGTGGGCGATGGTGTCGGCGAGGGGCCGGACGACGGAGAATCGCCGCAGCCGCACATCAGCAGTGCGGCGATCCGCATGAGAAGACGAGAGGGCCGCGGGCTCATGGGTTGTCCGCCAGGTGGTTGTTTCCCGCGAGTACATCTTCCCTGAGGATGAGATTCATCTTCCCCGGCTCTTCGAACAGGGGGCTGTGGGCGGACGATTCGAAAGTGTAGAAGCCCTTCACCGGCGCCCTGATGACCTCGAGATACGACCTCGCGAGCGAGTAGTTCACGGTGTAGTCGTGCCGGCCGTGGAGGAAGTAGACGGGTGTTGCGATCGCGGTGAGCTGCTGCCGCAGGTCCGTGGTCACCATCCGGTCCCAGACGATGCTGATTCCGGAGCGGGACTTGGCCCGCCACAGGTTGATCTTCTCCCTCAGGGTGTACTCGGGAAACAGGAATGAGGGGAGCACGAGCCCGGTGAGGAGAGACCGCATCTCATGCATGGTGCCGATCCCGAGCCGATGCATGGCCGGGTCGCGAAGGGCGACGTACCCGGGCGGGATGCCGCCGGCGAGCGTCACCGGGGCCGCTTCCAGCTTCTTCACCATCCTGGTGTCGCCGCGGTCCCTGAACTCCCGAAGCATGTACTCCCAGGCGAGCCGTTCCGATTCGAGCTGATACGACATCTGGGCCACGCCGATGTAGGCGTGATATCGGTCGGGGGCGAGGGCGGCGGCCTGGATGCCGATGAAACTGCCGCCGGAATGTCCCATCAGGTAGACCTTCGACTGGCCGAATCTCCGGCGCAGGGTGTCGGTCATCGCGAGGACATCGGAGATGAGCTGCTCCATCGTCATCGTCTCGGGCGGGATGTCGGGGCGGTAGGAGATGCCCGAACCGCGCTGCTCCCACCAGACGACGTTGAACGTCTCTTCGAGTCCGGTGGGGTATCGCCCGGTCAGGAAGTAATCGGGCATGCCGCCGTGCAGGTAGAGCAGGACGGGATTCGCGGCGTTCGTGCTCTCGATGAACATCCCCTGGCGCGTCCCGTTGATGTCGACGAAGAGCTTCTCCCTCGGCCGGTTGCGGAACGGAGTGAGGCCCAGCAACGACGGATCAGCGCACCCGCGCGCTTCCGTGCTGCTTCGCCGGTTCGGGGGCCATGGAATGAAAGCCGCCCATCTGGGCGAGGATGTCGGTGATCTGCATGGTTTGCCCCTTTTGGAAGGACGCGACTCTAGGCAACCGACATCGTACGCCCGACGGCTGAAACGGCTGAGAGAGAGGGCGGTGGCGCCGTCCCTCTTACCTGCGGCGGCCGCCCAGCCCGTGGAACGACGGGACGATCGAGCCCGCCCGCCGGCAATAGGCTTCGTAGACCGAACCCCACTGGCGAAGCAGGGCGCGTTCTTCGAAGTACACGCCGATGATGATGTAGAGGGTGAAGCCCATCGAGAAGGCAAGATGATCGAGAGTCATGACCGGCGTGATCCACAGGCCCAGCAGCGCGCCGGTCATGATCGGGTGCCGGTCGAACTTGTACATCCACCGTTCCCGGAAGGGAACCGGCGTGACCTGCTGTCCCTTGAGGTGCTGGTACACCTGCTGCAGACCGAAGAGCTCGAAGTGATTGATGGCGAACGAGGCGAGGAACAGGTAGGCCCAGGCGGCGAGGGCGAGGGCCAGGACAGCCGTACGCAGGCCGGGTGAATCGACGGACCACACGACGCCGGGTATCGGCTGCCACAGCCAGAGAGTAGAGAGCAGCACGAGGCCCGTGGCCAGCATGTAGGTGGCGCGCTCCGCCGCCCTCGGGATGATGCGCGTCCATCTCGATTTGAAGCTGGTCCGCGCCATCACGCTGTGCTGGATGGCGAACGCGGTGAGGAGCAGGAGATTGACCATCAGCGCACCGCTGGTGCTCTCCATCCGAAGCGGGCCTCCGGTGAAGGGAATGAAGCCCAGCATGCACGCGATCCAGGCGAGCAGGGCCGCGACACCGATGGCGTAGGACGCCACTCCATAGACGAAGACCGCCAGGCGGCTGGCGAGGCCTTCGGAGACGCGGGTGGGGATTATCGAGGCGGACGCTTCCATGATCATTTCCTTCCTTTGGGTTTGACTCCGGCGGCGGGCCGGGTCTTCTGCAGATTCCGCAGAAATCGTTTGTAGCTGGCGATGGCGTGATTGATTCGTTCGGGATCGTTGTGGGCGCGGGCGAGGACGATGGCGCCTTCCACCACGATGAGGAGGTGCTCCACCATCTCCTTCGTGGTCATGGGAGAGCGGTCCAGCGACTTCACGAACGCGCGCGCCAGCGGTTCGAGCGCGCGGACCATGTCGTCGAAGAGTTCGCCCAGGCGGACCTGGACGGAGGGGCTGGTGGCGGAGATTTCGCTGGCCAGGCCGCCGAGGAGGCAGCCTCTTTCCCAGACCCCACTTCCGTTCCGGGCCAGGATGTCGAGGAAGGCGAGAAAGCGTTGTTCGGGCGGCACCGGCGGCAGCGGGAGGCTGGTCAGATGGGCCACGTGCTCGCCGTAGAAGTCGTCGAGGGCGGCGATGGCGATGTCTTCCCTGGTGGCGAAGGATCGGTCTAGTCAAGTGGCCATGGTGAGCGAGTTCACTTCCTCGGGCTTCCTGGGGCGCCGGCGAACTCGAAGGCCGCGCGTCCCGCTGGTTAAAATCCCCGCCCTCATGTTCGACGCGCAGACCCTGTTCGCCTTCCTCCTCGCCGGCACCGCCATCGTCCTCGCCCCCGGGCCCGCGCAGGCGCTCGTTCTCTCGCGGACGCTCGCGGGAGGGCGCGAGGCCGGTCTCCTGACCGCGGTCGGTCTCAATGCCGCCACTCTCGTGCATGCGATCGCCGCGGGCCTTGGGCTCTCGGCGGTGCTGGCCCGCTCAGCCCTCGCCTTCACCGTGGTGAAGCTCGTGGGGGCTTGTTACCTCATCTATCTCGGTGTGCGCGCCATCGTGACGGCCAGGGAGGAGGCGGAGGTGAGTGAGAGCGCCGCGGTGCCGGCCGGGCGCGCGTTCGGTCAGGCTTTCGTCACCGGTCTTCTCAATCCGAAGGTCGCCCTGTTCTTCCTCGCCTTCCTGCCGCAGTTCATCCGCCCCACGGCCGGGTCGGTGCTGGTTCAGGCTCTCGTCCTCGGCGGAATTCTCGCGGCGCTCGACCTGGTCTACGAGGCGGTTCTCGTGAGCGTGGCCGTGCGCGCCACCGCGTGGCTCTCGTCTCCGCGCACCGCGGCCTGGCGCTCGCGGGTCACCGGTACCGTGCTTATCGGGCTCGGGGCCCGGCTCGCTTTCGCCGAGCGGCGTTAGTCGCTCTTCCCGGTTTCCGATCGGGCATGCGGACACTTCAATACGGACCGTCACCCGATCAGCAGGGCGACCTCTATCTTCCCGGATCACCGAAGCCCCCGGTGGTGTGTCTCCTCCACGGCGGCTTCTGGCTGATGCCTTACGGCCGCGACCAGATGAACGCGGTCGCTCAGGATCTGGTGGCGCACGGCTTCGCGGTGTGGAATCTCGAATACCGGAGGCTGGGCGCGCCCGGCGGCGGTTGGCCCGGCACGCTGGACGATGTTTCCGCGGGCCTCGATCATCTCGCGAGCCTGCCCGCTCTCGGTTTCGACATCGACCTCGATCGCGTCGCGGTCGCGGGGCATTCGGCGGGAGGCCATCTCGCTTTGTGGGCGGCCGGACGGAACCGCGCGGGCGCCGGGCCCTTTGCGGGAGTTCGCGTGCGCGTCGCGGTGGGGATGGCGCCGCTCGCCGATCTGTCCGAAGCGTACGCGCGTAGAGTGGGCGGCGAGGTGGTAGCGAAATTCCTCGGCGGCGCGCTCGACCTTCACCCGGATCGCCTGCGCGCGGCTTCGCCCTCCGCGATGCTGCCGCTCGGCGTTCCCCAGCTCATTCTTCACGGCGACGCGGACGACGCGGTTCCCATGGATCTGTCGCGTGGTTACGTCGAGGCCGCGAGGGCCGCGGGCGACGAGGTCGAGTGGATCGAACTGCCGGGTCTCGGGCACATGGAGTTTCTCGATCCGGCGAGCGCGGCCCATGCGGCGCTTCGTGGCTGGCTGACCTCGAAACTGTTATGAGCCGGCCTGGGGCGGGCGCGGAAAACTCATGAAGCGAATGGTCGTGACCCTGTCGTTGGGCCTGATGGGCTGCGGCGGGGCCGCCACGCCGACGTCGATTGCCGCTCAGCCGACCGTGACCGCGACGCCGGCGAGTACACCTGGATTCATCGACTATGGCCGCGTGCTGGCGCCCACCGACTTCGGCCGGCCGAGCGGATCCATCATCGGGGATCCCACGGGTGTCCTCCTCCCCGATGGCCGGATCCGACTCTTCGTGTACGTCGAGGGGCAGGGGGTGTGGCGGGCCGTCTCCACCGACGCCGAGGGGACCGCGTTCCGCGTCGAAGGACCGTGCACCCTGGTTCCCGATGTCGCGACTAACACGATGGGGACGCCGTGGGGTGAGCCGCGAGTGGTCGTGATACCCGGCGGGCTTCGCATGTTCTACATGCAGGATCGAGGCATCGCGTCGGCGACCAGCACCGATCACGTGACCTGGCGTCAGGAGCCGGGCCTGCGCATCACCGCGGCCCAGGCGGGCGCGCGGGCCACCACCACGGGCAGCGTCGTGCCCCTTTCTCGCGGCGGGTATCGGATGTACTTCAGCGAGCTGCGGGACACCCCGGCGGACTCCGCGACCGCGTTGAAGAGCGCGACCAGTCCGGATCAACTCACCTGGACGATGGACCCGGGCGTGCGCATCGGGCCCGGCGCTCCCTTCCTCGATCAGAATGCCACCGATCCCTTCGCCATCAACAGCGCGGATGGCTCCGTGACAGCCTGGTACTTCGTGCAGGTCGCTTCGGGGAGTTCGTTTCAGGGGACTCCGGGGCTGTATGCGGCCACGTCCGCCGACGGACTGGAGTTCAGGACCTCGACGCTCACCGGGATTCCCGGGGGGAACCCGAACGTCATCGTGCGGGCTGACGGGGTGCGGATGATGTATCTGAGTTCGACGGATCCGGCGACCGGGCCGGGGGTTCGGGCGGTTAGTTTGAGGTAGGCCCCCGGGGGCTTCGTTTGTATGTATGCTGGGACACACTAAGGGGGCGCGCCTTATGGAAGTGGCGACCTCCCGACGCTTGTCGCTCGGCCGTGCACGTCTGACAGCCGTCTCCTTATGTAAGGAGATCACTATGAGAAATGCACGCTTGCTATTGGCGGCTCCACTTGCGGTTGTACTGCTCAGTCCCACCTCCACATTCGCCCAGGCCGCGCCGCCTGTGGTCAACAATGTCCTGTCGATCTACCGGGAATCGGTGAAGGTCGGCAAGGGCGCGGCGCACGACGCGAACGAAACGGCGTGGGCCCGGGCGCTCGCCGCCACCAAAGGTACCGATCATTTCATCGCGATGTCGGCCCTGACCGGGCCGAACGAGATGTGGTACGTGTCGGCCTACCCGACCTGGGCCGACTATCAGAAGGCGGGCGACAACGGGAACAATGACCCGGCGCTCGCAGCCATTGGCAAGCAATATCGGCCCGCCGAGGCCGAGTTCCTGAGTGACGTCCGCGGGATGACCCTGCGCCCTCGAGCGGATCTGAGCTTTGGCGGTCCGGCCGACCTGCCCCACATGCGTTACCTCTCGGCGACCCGGATCTCGGTGCGTCCCGGACACGCCGCGGAATACGAGGAGTCTCGCAAGATCGTAAAGGCGGCCCACGAAAAGGCCGGCCTCACCGACTCGTACACCGTGTATCAGGTGACGGCCGGGGCGCCCGCGGGCACCTTCTACCAGTTCGTTGCGAGGAAGACCCTGGCCGAGCTTGATGAGGGAGCGACCATCCACGGGGCCACCTACACGGCGGCGCTCGGAGGCGAGCTTGGACAAGCGAAGCTCGCGGCGCTGGCCGCGAGTGCCGTGATCAGCCAGGAGACCGATCACTTCGAGTTCCAGCCGGCGCAGAGCGTCGCGCCCGACGCGTGGGTCACCGCGAATCCGGCGGTCTGGAAGCAGAAGGCGCCGGTGATGGAGAAGAAGAAGGAGTAGGCGCCCGGACTGACGGGCCCCGAATCGTCGACCAGGCCGCCGCCGCGAAAAGGGCGGCGGCCTTTTTTGTGCGCGAGGCATCCGCGTCGAATGCGGGGACGCTTTGATCTGATCCGCGGAGAGTTCGTCATTGCGAGCGACCCGTCGTTCTGGCACGGAGCGAAGCAATCCCTCGGAGGTCGAGAGATTGCTTCGGCCCCTGCGACACGGATTGGGGCCTCGCAATGACGGTGGTGGCTAGAAGGTGCGGATCGCCTTGATCTGATCCGCGGAGAGCTTCTGGATCATGGCGACGAGGAGCTTCACGAGGTTGTCGTAGTCGGCCCGGTCGATCACGCCCGACTGGCTGTGGCCGTAGCGGGTCGGCACTCCGAGGTTGATCGCCGGAATTCCCGACGCGGCCCTCTGCAGAACCGAGCCGTCCTCGCCATAGCCCGACACCGACTCGAGCTGAAGGGGAATGGACGCCTCCTTCGCGACTTTCAAGATCCACTCGACGAAGTTGTTGTTCGGGATCATGCTGGTGTCGAAGACGAACACGGACGGGCCCTTTCCGAGCGCCTCCTGCGACAGCTTCGGCGAGGTCAGAAGGGGAAAGTCGCCGGCGATGCCGATCTCCAGGTTGATCACGATGTCGGGATGTGTACTCGCCTCCACCACCGCGGCCCCGCGCAGGCCGATCTCTTCCTGGACGGTGGCCGCGACCTCGATCGTGTTGGGGTGGGGCAGGGTCTTGAGCTTCTGCAGCGCCTCGGTGGCCGCGGCGAGACCGACGCGGTCGTCCCACGCTTTCGCGAGATAACGGGTGGATCCGTTCAGGATCTCGAACTCGGTTCGATAGGTCACGGGCAGGCCGGGCCGTACCCCCATCTTCTCGGCTTCCTCGCGCGTCTTGGCGCCGATGTCGAGGAACATGTCCTGGAGGGGAACCATGCGCGTGCGCTCTTCCGGCGAGACGATGTGGGTCGACTTGAAGCCGGTGTAGCCGGTGACGGGGCCGCGCGCGGTCATGATGGTGTAGCGCTGGGTGAGCACGCTCTGGTCGATGTAGCCGCCGAGCGGGTTCATGTACACGAAGCCGCGCTCATCGATGTATCGCACCAGGAAGCCGACCTCGTCCATGTGCGCCATCAGCAGAACGCGCGGAGAGTCCGCGGGCCCCGCGAGCCGGCCCAGCAGGTTGCCCACGCCGTCGGTGCGCAGGTCCGCGAGCAGGCCGCGCCACTCACGGCGCAGGATGTCCCGCACCGGGCCTTCGAACCCCGGCGCGCCGTCCGCGTTGACGAGCTCCGCCAGCAACTTGACCGTCGAGTCTTGGACCGGAGTCTGGGCGAAGAGCGGGGAGCACAGCAGCGACGCGGCCGCGGCCAGGGCGATGTTCATTGTCTTCATGGTGAGCCCATCGTAGCCGGTTCGGGCGGCCGGGTCTCGCCCTGCAGGCGATCCGCCGGCCGCGCAGGGCGTAGTAATCTTCCCCGCCGTGGGGGTTGAGATGAGACGAAACGGGCGGAGTTTCGAATCCCGTTCCAGAGCGTGGATGGTGGCGGTCCTCGCGTTCGCGGTCCTCCCGATCTCCGACTGCGGCGGAAAGCCCTTGCCCGCCACTCCGGCCACTCCGACCGCATCCAAGGCCGCCGGTGCGGGTACCGTGCGTTCCGCGGCGTCCACGACCCGTGATCACCTTTTGAACCGCGCGACCCTGGGCCCGTGGTGGGGAAGCGGGTGCCCGAGGAGCGGCGAGTGCGGATGCGGATCGGCCGGGACCATGGCCGAGGAGTTCACCTGCCAGATGAATGAGCTCCGCGCGAACGACATCCCGGTGAGCGTGTATCTCTTCGACGGCAGCGGATGGTCGCAGCGGGACTCCAGGAACGAAGGCACGTGCGAGGGAGAGGACTGCTGTTCGTGGAACCTCGGCGATGAAGTCATCAACCGCCTGGCCGACGAGCATGTGCGCGCGCTCGTTCACTTCTGGGGAGGGTGCCACAACCCCCAGCAGTACGCGCGGGTTCGCTCCCAGCTCGGCGGGTCGCTCCTCGGCTTCTATCTCGATGACGGTTCCTCGGACCAGGAGCTTCAGGGCGTCAACGAGTTCATGAAGTCGGTCTCGCCGGGGGATTTCGAGAACATCGCCAAGGTCCATCAAAGCCACGAGCCCTCCACCACCGACAGCGGACTTTCCCGGCTGGCGAACGTCGCCTACGTGGCCGACCTGGCCAACGACTTCCCGGGGCTGCGCGAGGGGATCGCCCGCCTGCTCGAAAAGTCGCGTCTCCTGCCCGCGCCGTTCAACGAACTCACCGCCTACGACTATGAAAACCGGATGTCGCCCGACGAGGAGACCTTTCACCGGCGGATCCACTGGGGCGCCCTGCAGCCCGTCATGGCCCACACCCCGTTCGCCAATTCCGACCCCTGGCGCTCGGAATATTCGGGCGACCTTCTCGCCGCCTACAGGTACTGGGCCTGGCTCCACAAGGAACTGACCCCTTACTTCCTCAGTTACACCCGCCGCATGTACGAACAACCGGATTCGCCGGTGATCCAGCCGGGCCCGGGCCCCTTCTCCATGCGGGTCGGCGAGGAGATCTTCGTCCCCTTCGTTACCGAGCGGACGACCACGCTCGATATCCAGCTGCCGGCCGGGCAGTGGGTGGACTACTGGGAGGAAGACCGCGCTCTCTCCGGAAGTCTCACCGAATACCCGGCGGCGCCGGGGCGGGAGCCGGTGTTCCTGAAACTGGGCGCGATCATTCCCATGGAAGTGGAACGGACCTACACCGGGCACGGGACGGTGGAGTCCGCCGGATCCCTGACCGTGCTCGTCTATCCGAACGGGACCTCCACGTTCCGTTACAACAACGACGACACCGGTCGCTGGACCATCTTCAGGTCGGTCGCCGAGGGCGAGAAGCTCACGCTCAACGCCGACTCCTACCCCGGGATGCCGATCCTCTTCAGGGTCGGGCGGGTCGGGGTGAAGCCGAAGTCGGTCGCGGTGAACGGCCTGACCGTGCTGGTCAACCAGTCGGGAAGCCTGCCCGAGATGGAGATCGAGAACGAGGTCAACGAGTCGCCGGTGAGCGCGTGGTTCTACGACGAGATCGCGCGGCGCCTGATCGTGAAGGTGGTTCCCTGACGCGCCGGGGGGACCTTGAGCCCCGTGCTACATTGGCGGTCCCTTGGCTTTTCGCAGGCTCCTGAACCCGCGGCGCACGTCCTGTCTCGGCGTTTTCCTCGCCGCGGTGTCCTTCGGATGCGCGTCGCCCGCCCCTCCCGCCGGGCCGCGCTCCCTGCTCGGGGCGAAGCCGGACGGCGGCAGGTCGCGGGTGGACGTGGTGAGGGTCGGCGACGAGTCGCGCGACGCGCTTCTCGCCTCGCAGTCCTGGACCGTCGACTTTCCAAGCCGTGCCATCCTGACCTTCGGGGTGGGGGCGCATTTCGACGGCGCGGGTGAACCGCCGGGATGGGGGCGCTTCGCGGTGGCCATCGACGGCAAGGAAATCGCGAAGGAGACGGTGAACCCCAGGACCACCCACGACTGGAAGGACGTGACCGTCGAGCTCGACTCGCCGCCCCGGCGCGGCGTGCTCTCGATCTCCATCCGGTTCACCGATAAGGATGGAAAGGACCTTCCCCAGCCCGAAGAGCTGCGGCTCGCGATGTCGGACCCGGTGCTCCACGACCGCGCCGCCTACGGGCTGAAGCGCGGGGTGATCCTGATCTCCATCGACACCCTGCGTCGCGACCACGTGGGCGCTTACGGGTATGGAAAACCCACCACGCCGGTCCTCGATGCCCTGGGCAAGGGCGGCCTCGTGGCCGACGACGCGGTGAGCGTGAGTTCCTGGACGCTGCCCTCGCACCTCTCGATGCTGACCTCGACTCTGCCCGGCACCCACGGCGGGACGGACATGAAGCAGGCGTTCAACCGCTCGGTGCCGTCGGTGGCCGAACTGCTGAAGGCTCAGGGCGTGGCCACGCATGCGGTCACCTCGCACCTGTATGTCTCTCAGACCTACGGCCTCGATGCCGGCTTCGACTCGATGAACTTCCGCCAGGACCGCCTGGCCGAGAACGTGGCGAACCATGCCATGGACCTGGTGGATCGCTTCGGCGACCGGCCGTTCCTGATCTTCCTGCACTTCTACGATCCCCACTGGCACTACGCGCCTCCGCCCGAGGTGCTGAAGATCTTCGAGACGTCATACGCGGGCAAGCTCACCGGGAACCTCAAGGACTTCCAGAACCTTCGCCCCGACCAGGTCACGCCCGCGGATCTCGATCATCTGCTCGCGCTGTACGACGGTGAGATCCGCTACACCGACAACGAGATTGGGCGCCTGATCACCCATCTGAAGGAGCGTGACCTCCTGCGCGGCACCCTGATGGTCGTGACCTCCGATCATGGCGAGGAGTTTCTCGACCACGGCTCGTGGGAACACCAGAAGACCCTCTATGAGGAGGTGATCCGGGTGCCTCTCATGGTGGCGGGGCCGGGAGTGACGCCGCGGCGCGAGGCTCAACCGACGAGCCTGCTCGATATCGCGCCCACCATCCTCGACTTCCTCTCCGTCAAACCGGGGCCGGCCATGAAGGGGGTTTCCCTGCTGCGTCCGGTGTCGGAGTCGCGCGAGATGTACGGCGAGACCGACCACACCACCGACGGCACTCGTCTCTCCTTCCTTCGCGGCGGCGCCCGGTCCTGGAAGGCCATCCTCCGGTCCGACCCCGCGAAGAAGGACGAGCGTTCATCCGAGTGGTACGACCTCGCCAAGGACCCGGGCGAGAAGACCAGCCGTCCGCCCGCCGAGGCGTTGCGTGCCTCGATCGAGACGCGGGCGAAGGACCTGGCCCTCAAGTCCCGGTCCGCCGCGGCGAGCCGGCCGGTCGAGCTTTCGCCCGAGCAGAAGGAAAAGCTCCGCGCGCTCGGCTACATCGGACGGTAGGGGAGCGGGCGCCCGCCCTAGACGATTACCGACCTCGCGTTCAGGAGAGGTCGCGCCAGGTCCCAGTTCCCCTCGACCGCGATCCGGTGCTGCAGGCCGGGACTGCGCACCGCGTTGAAGAGCACGCGCCAGGCGTCGTCGGTGGCGATGCGGACCACCGCGTCGGGGTGCTCGGGCCGTCCGCCGGCCACGCGCCATCGACCTCCTTCGTGGGCCACCGACCAGGTTCCCGAGGTGGGCCCGAAGACTTCGAGGGTCACCACCGCGCCTTCCCGCGCGGGGTGGTTCGCGTAGGCGACGGGGAGGGCGCGGACCGAGATATCGAGGAGCGGTTCCATCCAGTGGGGGACGAGGAGACGCGGCTCGCCGATCGCGTCCCGGATCTGCATCTGGTGGTGCCAGCGTTCCGTGTAGTCCCGGCCGATGTCCATCCAGTTCTCCGATTCCGCTTCACCGGCCCAGCTCACCGCCCACAACGCGCGTTCGCGCAGGGGCAGATGCTCGAACAGATCGGCCGTCCACTCCCCGGCGATCTTCAGGAGGTCCACGAGAATCCGGTGCGAGAGCCGGCCGAAATGGGCGACCCCGAGTCCGTTCAGATCCTGAACGAAGCGTGCGAGGTCCTGGCTCGTGTGGATGGGAAAGGGATGCGGCGGGAGATGACCGTCGCGACCGGCCGCGACCCGGCGCAGTTCTCCGTCGAGGAGGTGCGCGGCCACGTCTCTCACCCGCCAGTCGCCCGCCACGGTGGGCCGGTCCCAGTCCGCCGCGTTCAGAGCCTCCAGGAGTCCGGTCAATTCACGAAGCAGGGGTCGAAAGAGGGGGCGGGTGTCGATGGGCCCGAGGTTTCGAGCCCAGCTTGAAACCGGGCCGGTCATCGCGCGATCGCCGCCGGATCCTTCATCTTGTGGCGTCCTCCATTTCCCGAGCTGGACTCCATCTTAGCCATGCCGGGAACGCCGGTGGAGATTGCTATCATGCGCACTCCTCGCCGAAAGCGTGCGCCCGTAGCTCAATGGATAGAGCGTTGCCCTCCGAAGGCAAAGGCTACTGGTTCGAGCCCAGTCGGGCGCACCACCGCGATCTCACTTCCGTCGCGGCTCGAGCGAGGGCTAGACTGGCGGCGCTCCTGGAGCGCTTCATGAAACCTGCCCTCATCCGCCTCCCCGTGCTCGCCGTTCTCGTCGTTGCCGCCTCGTCCGCCTCGGCCGCGGGCCTCCAGCACCCCTTCTGCGCGACCTATCCGGGCAGCGACCTCGTGCCCCTCGTGAATTCGCGCGAAAAGTTCGCCCGCGGAGGCGTTCGATCGGCGAGCTCGAACACACGGGCGGCCGGGGTAAGCCGCAGTGGCGACGTGGCCGTGCTGGTGGATCAGGGCGACCTGGTCTTCCTCCCCAACTCCATGGATCTGCAGGGCAAGGGCCTCGAGTTCCGGCCCGGCTACACGGTCTCGCGCGTGGACCGGCCGCTCGGCCCCGACGGCGTGGTGATAGCCCTCGGCGACGACGACTCCCGGGAAGTCCCGCTGCCCTTCGCCTTCCCGTTCTTCGGGAAGACCTACGACAAGGCGTTCGTGAACTCGGACGGCAATCTCACCTTCGAGTCGAAAGACGACGCGTCCACCGCGCGCACGCTCGCCCGCCTCGTCTCCGGCCCGCCTCGCGTGGCGCCTCTGCTCGCCGATTTCAATCCGGGCGCGGGCGGCCGGGTCAGCACCACCTCGAGCGCTTCCGCCTTCACGGTCAAGTGGGCGGAGGTGCCCCAGTTCGACGTCGCCGACAAGAACACGTTCGAACTGACCCTGTACCCGGACGGCCGGATTTCCTTCGCCTATGACGCGAGCCTGCCCTATGCGATCCAGGAGGGCGCCTCCGGAATCGCAGCCGGAGGGGGAGTGGAGGGAATGCAGACGACCGACCTCTCCACCGCCGCGGGAGTGGCGTTCTCCCGCTCGATCGGCGAATCGTTCCGCTCCGAGGCGGGCATCGACCTCACCGCGGTGGGGCGCGCGTTCTACTCGGCGTTCGGCGACGACTATCAGCAGCTCATCGTCTACACCAATCGCTACTACATTCCCAGATCCCAGGGAGCGTTCGCGTACGAGACCACGATCCGGAACAACATCGCGGGGATCGGCAGCGGAGCGGTCGACGACGGGGCGGCCTATGGGTCCCGCGCGGGGCTCGAGAGCATGGTCATGATGGATTCCATCACCAAGTACTCCGCGAACCCGTCGGACCGGGTCCTGAGGGAGGAGACGACCCTCTCGGTGCTCGCTCACGAAGTCGGGCATCGGTGGCTCGCCACCGCGAAGTACAAGGATGGAGCCACGGTAAGCGAGGAGCTGCTCGGACGGCAGAAAGCTCACTGGAGCTTCTACATGAACTCGTCGGGGTCGCATGACGAGGGCAATCAGATCGACGATCTGGGCGGAGGGGTGTTCAAGACCGGTCCCGCGTCCCAGAGATACGGCCCGCTCGATCAGTACCTGATGGGCCTGCGCCCAAGCGACGAGGTCCCTCCCTTCTTCGTGATCCGGAACGCGGTCCTCGACGGCGTGCAGAGCGCGGAGCGGGCGCCCCAGTCCAATGTGGACATCAAGGGGGTGAAGAAGGACGTCACCGTCGCGGACGTCATCGCGGCCATGGGACCGCGATCCCCGGCCCCGGCTCCGAATCCGCCGGCGTGGCGCGTGGCCTTCCTGTACGTGACCCAGGGCGATCCGGGCGATGCGGCGGCGATCACGCTCGTCGACAGCATCCGGTCTCAGTTCGAGGCCTACTTCCCGCTTTCGACCGAGGGACGTCTCTCGATTGAAACGCGTCTGAAGTAGCGAGAATCTTGGCCAGGCGGTCCGCCGATCCGCCGGTCCGCCGCGATCTCCCCGTCGATCTGGACGGGACCCTCTTCGTCCTGGGGAAAGGCGGGGTGGGCAAGACCGTGATCGCGGAGGGCCTCGCCGCTCTCGCCGCGGAGGCGGGGCACCAGACCCTGCTCGTCCGCATCGGGGAGTCCGTCCACGAAGCGCCTCCCGAGGCGCTCTCGCCGGGGCCGACGAAGCACGGCTTCGACGCGGTCGACCTCGATGCGCGCGTGGCTATGGATGAGTTCGTTCGTCACGTGGTCCGCCTGCGCCCGCTCTACGAGCGGATCATCCGCAGCGACGTCTACGTGAAGTTCTTCGCCGCCGCTCCGGGACTGCCCGAACTCGTCCTGCTGGGTCGCATCCGCGAATACGCCCTGGAGGCCAGTCGGTCCGGCGAACCGCGCTGGCGGACCATCATCGTCGACTCTCCCTCGTCCGGCCACGGCCTGCTCATGCTCGAGACCCCGTTCGCCGCCTACCGGGCGGCTCCGGTCGGCCCCTTCGCCAAGATGGCGGAGCGGATCATGACCTGGCTGAAGGCGGGCGCGCGGATCGCCCTCGTGGCCATTCCCGAGGAGATGGCGGTGGTGGAGGCGGTCGAGTTCAAGGAGGACCTGCTCGAACGCACCGGCATCTCGCCGGCCCTCGTCTTTCTGAACCGGATGCGGCAGGAAAGGCTCTCCCCGGCGGCGCGTCACGCGGTCGCGGAGATCGACGCCCCCACCGGATCGGCCGATCGTCTCCTGCTCGATTGCGCGGCTCAGGTGCAGCGTCGCACCCGTCTCGAGGCTTTCCATCAGCGCCGGTTGACCACGGGGCTCGGGCTCAAGCCTCTGGTCGTCGCCGAACTTTCCGATTGCCGACCGGCGGCCATCGCGGCCGCGCTCGCGGGAGACGCGGCGTGAAGGGAACCGCCGCGATTTCGAACGCCCTCGAAGGGAAGCTGGTCGTGGTCTGCGGGCCCGGAGGGGTGGGAAAGACCACGGTGTCCGCGGCCCTGGCTCTCGCGGCCGCGAACCTGGGGCGCAAGACCCTGGTCTGCACCATCGATCCGAGCAAGCGCCTTCGCACGAGCCTCGGCCTGGCCCGCCTCACCGGCGCGCCCCAGAAGGTGAAGGGACGCCTCTTCGCCATGCGTCTCGACCCCAAGCAGACCTTCGACGACCTGGTGAGACGGCACGCCGCCGACCCGGAGGCCCGGGAGCGAGTGCTCAACAACCGCTTCTACCAGGAGATCTCGCGGCATCTGGCGGGGACGCACGAGGTCATGGCCATGGAGGCGCTGATGGGGGTGTCCGGCGATTTCGATCTGATCGTGCTCGACACGCCCCCCGCCTCCTCGGCCCTCGCTTTCCTGGACGCGCCCAAGCGCGTTCTCGACTTTGTCGATGGCCGGGTGTTGCGCTATTTCCTCAAGCCCTACTTCGTGGCCGGGCATCTGGCCATCGAGCCGAAGACCATCGTGGGCCGGACCTTCCTGCGCATCGTCGACTCCGCGGTCGGTCTCCAGTTTCTCCGGGATCTCTCGGAGTTCTTCCTGGCCTTCGAGGGCCTTTTCGAGTCCTTCCGCCAGACCGCCAACGCCATGGGGACGGTGCTCAAGGCCGACGGGACCACCTTCCTGCTGGTCACCACCCCCGCCTCGTCGCGGGTCAGCGAGGGAGCTGCGTTCGCCCAAGCGCTGCGCGAGCGCGGCCTCAAGGCCGCGGCCATCGTGGCCAATCGGGTTCACCCCTGGGCCATGGAGGGCGGGATCGACCTGAGCGTGCTTACGGAGGACGGCAAGGAGAGCCTGCTCGACGCGGAGGTCGCTCTGGAACTTCGGGCCCTGTGCGCGCGGGAGGCGAGCCGGGCCGAGGGCGACGCCCGGCAGTTGCGCCAGGTGGCGAGCAAGAGCGGCCTCCCCGCGGTCCTGGTGCCGGAGCTCGAATCGGATGTTCACGACCTGCGATCGCTCGGAGCGGTCGCCTCCTGGCTTTTGCCTCCGGAAGCCGCGTCATGAGAATCATCCTGTTCTCGGGCAAGGGCGGGGTGGGGAAGACCACACTCGCCGCCGCCACCGGAGTGCGCGCCGCCTCCCTGGGGCACCGGGCGCTCGTGATGTCCACGGACGCGGCGCACTCGCTCGGCGATTCGCTGGCCCTGCCCATAGGGCCCGAACCCACCCGGGTGATGGACAACCTCGATGCCATGGAGATCGACGCCCAGCACGAGCTCGAGCGGGAGTTCGGGCCCATCAAGAACTTCCTGGCCCGCTTCTTCAAGGGCCAGGGAATCGACGAGGTGGTGGCCGACGAGATGGCGGTTCTCCCCGGCATGGAGGAGCTGTTCTCGCTGCTTCGGGTCGCGGAGCTCGCGCAGAGCCGCCGCTACGACCTGCTGCTCGTGGACTGCGCGCCCACCGGCGAGACCCTGCGCATGCTCGCCGCGCCCGATGTCCTGCGCTTCTACTTCCGCAAGATCTTTCCGGTTCAGCGGATCCTGGCGAGGACAGTGCGGCCGGTGGCTCCCCTGGTCACCTCGCTGCCCGTGCCCGAGGACGATGTCTTCGCCGCGGTGAAGCGGCTGTATGAACGGATCGAACGCCTCGACCCGCTGCTGCGCGATCCGAAGGTCACGTCGATCCGCATCGTTCTCTCCCTCGAGAAGATGGTGATCGCGGAGTCGGAAAGGCTCTTCACCTACCTCGGCCTGTACGGCTACTCGGTCGACGCGGTCATCGCGAACCGGGTGCTGCCCGAGTCGCTCAAGGGCGCCTACTTCGAACGATGGGGCCGGACCCAGGCCCGCCACATGAAGCGCGTCCGTGAAGGCTTCTCCTCCATGCCCATCCTCGAATCGCCCCTGCGCGACGAAGAGGTGATGGGGACGCCGCTGCTCCGGACCCTGTCGGACGAGGTCTACGGGGAACGGGATCCTTTGTCCGTCTTCCACACCGGCCGCCCTCCGAAGGTGGAGAAGCGGGGGGACGGATACGTGTTCTCATTCGACCTTCCCTTCGCGAGCAGCGATCGCGTGACCGCCTACGCGGCGGGCGACGAGTTGTCGGTGACCATCGACAACTGGCGGCGTAACATCGTTCTGCCGCGGTCTCTTTCGGGTCGCGAAGTGAAGGAGGCGCGCCTGCGTTCCGGGCGCCTCAGCGTCATTTTCGGAGGTCGGTGATGGCGAAAGTCGACGGAACTTCAGACCCGGGGAGCCGGAAAGCCTGCTGCCTCGTCTCCGAGATGCTCGAGGAGATGGGCCTCGACTCCCGCAAGGCCAGGGAAATCAGGCGGCAGACCCTGCTCGGCCTGATGACCTTCTGCCAGTGGCAGCTCGCCCGGATGGACGAAGAGAGAGGCGGCGCCTCACCCGGCGAGACCCGCCGAACGAAGGGCCGCCGGGTGAAGGTGGTCTAGCGGCTACTTCTTGACCGGAGCGGGCGTGGCCTTGGCCGCCGCCGGCTTGGCGGAGGTCGTGGCACCCTTGCCCGCGGGAGCCGTCGTTCCCTTCGGGGGCGCCGCGATGGTCACCGGGCCGGCGTCGACCACGTTCGGAACCGTGCCCAGTTCGTCCTCGACGCCGACGAACACGTCATAGACGCGCACGCCGAGTTCGCGGTCGTCGGTGGTCGACATGCCGAGCGCCTTGGGGACGATGGTCTGGTCCATGGAGAAGCGCAGCTCGACGGTGTCGTCGGCGCCGAGATCCTCGGCCTTGAACCGGATCTTCTTTTCGACGAGCTCGGCGTTCTCGAACTTGTGGGTGATTCCCGACTTGCCCTGAGCGGCGATGGTGAGCGTGGGCGCGCCGGCGGGATAGTTCTTTTGCGAATACGGCGCGTCGAACTGGAGGTAGACGATGACCGGCTTCTTGGGATTCTTGAAGGAGAGGACGGCTTCCTTCTTGGTCCAGGTGGTCTCCACCATGGGGTTCGGGCCGGGCTCGGGATTGTGCCAGCCCTCCTTGTAGTACACGCGGACATTCTCGACCTGGGCGAGAAGCTGAATCTTCGCGGCCACGTACTCACGCAGGCCGAAGTCCTCGCCCTTGAGGGCGATGCGCTCGCCCCGGCCGTTGGGGTACAGGCCCATGGTCACGGTGGCGTCGCCGATGTAGGTGACCACGGGGACAAACACCGTGCGGGTGTAGGAGTAGGTCTTGCCCGCCTCCCACTGCGACGGCGGCGGAGTGATCGCGTGGTCGTCGGTGAAGAGGAGAACCTTGCCCTGATCGATGAAGTGCACGAGGGCCCGGTAGTCGCCCTCGATCTTCTTGAAGTTCGGCCCGGTGGTCCAGGTGTAGGTGACCTCGATGGCGCTGTCGAGCGGCGCGCTCATGCGGTTCGCCTTGAAGGAGGCGGTAATGTCGTTCGCGGGCACGGCGCCGCGGCGGTTGCATCCCAGAACCAGCAACAGGGGGGTGACGATCAAAAGGGCGCGGTAGCTCCGCATTGTGGACATGCCTCCAGAAGACTTCTATTTAAGTGCTCGACTCTCCTGAACCCGCCCGTGGGCAGGCGATCGACCGCTTAGGAACCGGCGAATCAGAACGAGAGTCGAAACTCGTTCCACGCCCATGAATCGGGCCTGGAAAACTGACGCGAACCCACATTCTACGGGGCACGTCGAATTTGTGTCAACGAAACCCCGATGGCCGGGCTCAAGTCATGCCCGATCCGGGTCGAAGACGGCGAGCCAGGCCTCGATCTCCTCCCGGGTCTCCTTTCGCGCGGGCTTCTCCGGAGACGCTGCTGACGCCTGGGGTTTTCGGTCGAGCCGCTTCGAGAACTCGTGGACCCGTTCGACCAGCGCGCCGCGGTGGCGGGCCTTGTCGCCGAGCGACTTGTCCGAGGTGACCACGGTGAAGTCGCGCGGGGTCTTCGAGTTCGCAAGAAGGGCCAGGATCACATCGTCCGCCGATCGGCCCTCGCTGAAGAGAATCCGGACCCGATGGCTCCGGGTGTCGACCTGAGCGCCCGAGGGAGCCTTGCCGTCGAACACCACGGTGGCCTGAGCCCCCTGGGAACGGCAGAAGGAGGAGACGGTCCGGGCGCACGCCTCACGGTCGGCCAGACCGGCGTTCGAGAGGCCCAGGGCGTGGGCCAAGTTGTTTCCGTCTACAAGATAGGGCATCGACAGACCGCGCGGCGATGCTACTATCCTGACCCCGTGGGACTTAGATTGATGAGGCCGGACACGAAATGAGCATTGCCGAAAAAGGCGCGGTCAGTGACATCGACCCCGCGCTGTTCATTGGATACCTCCACCGCCTCAAGGCCACTGGAACCCTGAAGTTCGAGGAAGGGCCCATCCAACGGGCCATCTATTTCCGCGAAGGCCGCGTCCTCTTTTCCTCCTCCAACGCCGCCGAGGATCAGCTCGGGGCCATCCTCGTGGCCGCGGGGAAGATCTCGCAGGAGAAGTTCGACTCGATCGTGGCGAGCCTGGAGCCCAAGCAGTCGATCGCCGCCGCCCTCTCGCAGGGCGGCCATGTCTCGCAGCGCGACATCGGCGACGCCGCCCGGCGCAAGGTGGAGCAGATCATCGCTTCGTGCTGCGCCCAGACCGCGGGACAGTACGAATTCGAGGACGGCGTCCTCCCCAAGGGCGCGCTCGACCTCAAGCTCACCACGGAGAAGGTGCTCGTTTCCGCGTTTGAAGTGCTCGAACCGTCGGGCTTCCTGAGCCGGATCCTGAAGAGCCCCATGGCGGTCCTGACCCAGGCCGATGTCGTGCCCACGGACCCGGATCTCGCGAAGCTGCGGGAGGCCCTGGACGGCGAGTCATCCCTGGCGGATATCGGCGGCAAGGTGGGGCTTCCCCTCGCCGCCACCGAGGCGCGCGCCGCGGTCCTGGTGGTCCTCGGCGCGGCCACGGTCGTGACTTCGCAGATCGAGGAAATGACCCTCCCCGACACGGGAGAGACGTCGCCCGAGTTGCCGGCCATGATTCCTTCCGACGACTCCGAACCCATCGAGGCCGAGACCATCGCTTTCCAGCAAAGCCCATCCGACGATGCGACCGTCGCCTTCGGGCCGGGCGCCGCCGGGCTCAGCGGCGACGCCACGCTCATCTCCCCGCCCTCCTCAGGGATCGGTCCGGACATATCCGGGGAAGCCACCCTGGTGATGGAGAGCGACGGGTCCGTCCCCCCACCCGCGGGCCCGTCTCACAGCGGCGCCATGCGTGCCGCGGGCAGCGGCAGGCGCGAGCGGGCGACCACCCAGGATCTGGCCGCGGTCAAGGAACTGCTCGGATCCTCCACCGCCGGCACTCCTCGACCGGGCTCCGCCTCCATCCCGGCGAAGCGATGGGAGCCGGTGCTCTCGTCGCAGAGCCGCGCCGGGCGAGACCATGGCACCCTGGGCGATACCCTTCGCAGTCCGATGGTGAAGTCGGTGATCGCGGTGATGTTTCTCGCGGTCGTGGTCGTGGGAGGATGGATCGCCTATACCTCCCAGAACCGGCCGGCGCCGGTGCAAGTCGCCGCCACTCCGGCTCCGACGGCTCTGCCTTCCGCTTCTCCAGTGGTGGGCGCTGCCGCTTCGCCCGCTAACGTAACGCCCACGACCGCTCCCGCGACCCAGGCCCAGGCCCTGCCCGTTCCCAGCGTGGCGGTTTCCACGCCCGCCATCACCCCCATCCCCGCGGCCACTCCGGCTCAGAAGGTCGCGGAGAAGGCCACGCCCACTCCCGCTCCCGCGGTGGCCGCCAAGGCCCCGCCCGCTCCAACTCCGGTCCCTGCGGTTGCCGCCAGGGCGACCCCCGCTCCTCGATCCGCGGCCTCGGGATACGAGGCGCTCAAAGCCGGCCGTTTCGCCGAAGCCACCGCGGGCTTCGAGAGCGCCGCTCAATCGCGCAGCGCAGAGTTCTCGGTGCAACTCCTGGTGGCGTGCTCGCCCACCACCATCGAGAAGGCGATTCAGAACGATCCCTCGACCGAACTCTTCATCCTGCCTGCCACCATCGGGGGGAAGCCCTGTCATCGCCTGATGCGCGGCTTCTTCAAGACCAGCGGCGAGGCGGCCCAGGCGGTGGCGGCGCTGCCCGGTTACTACGTCGCCGAAGGCGCCAAGCCCAAGGCCGTGCCGCTGAAGTCGGTGCTCCGCTAGCCTCTGCAGGGATCGGTTCAGCTGCGCTCGTGACCCCAAGGCTTCTGTGGATCGTCGTCGTGGCGGGGGCGGCCGTGGCCCGGGCCGGGGATCCAGCCCCTTCGCCATCGCCCCTGGGCGCGGTCGACCGGGGGATCCGGGAGGCCCGGAGCTATCTCGAGGGGTGGTTCGGGACGCCGATGGTCATGCCTCCCGTGGAGATCGTCGAAGGTCCGACCCGCGGTGGAAACTCCGACCTGCCCGGCCATTACCAGGACGGAGTGGTGCGCATCCGGCCCGAGACGGTCCAGAGCGAGTCGGAATTGCGGCGCGTCCTGCGCCACGAGCTGACTCACGCGATCATCGACCAGAAGACCAAGGGGAACTGTCCCCACTGGCTTCAGGAGGGCATCGCCCAGTTCCTGGACGGGACGGATGTACGCGCCACCGAAGCCTGGCTGCGCCGGCAGACCTCTCCGCTGCTGCCCCTGTTCCGCATCGAGGGGCCCTTCCGCGACCGGGATCTCTCCTCGCGCGAAGCCGCCTACCGGGAGAGCGCTTCCGCGGTGTCGTTCCTCGTTTCAAGGATCGGCAGGAGCGGATTGCTCTTTCTCATCCAGCGACTCGGCGAGGGGCGCCCCTTCGACCGCGCCCTGCTCGAGACCGGACTCTCCTACACCGAACTTCAACAGGCCTGGGAATCGTCCCTCCGCCTGCCCGCGAAGACCAATTAGAAGCCTGCGGTTCCGTACCACTCGAAGGTTCGCGCCAGGCCGGATTCGAAATCGATCTGGGGCCGGTACTTGAGCAGCTTCCGAGCGGCGGTCGTGTCCGCCAGGGAATGACGGATGTCTCCGGTGCGCGGAGGCTCGAACTTTGCCTCGACCTTGCGCCCGGCGAGCCTCGCCAGGGTGTCGAGGAGCTCGTTCAGGGTGTGCGCCTTCGAAGTCGCGATGTTCACGGTCTGGCCCTTGAGCCCCGGCGCGGTGAGGGCCAGGAGGTTCGCGTGGACCACGTTCGAGATGAAGGTGAAGTCGCGGCTCTGCTTGCCGTCGCCGAAGATCACCGGGGTCTCCCGCTTGAGGATGGCCTTGGAGAAGCGGCTGATCACCCCGCTGTACGGCGAGGAAGGGTCCTGTCGGGGCCCGAACACGTTGAAGTACCGCATGGTCAGGGTCTGCATGCCGTAGAGCTCGGCGAAGATCCGCACGTAGGTCTCGCCCGCGAACTTCGCGGCCCCGTAGGGGGAGAGAGGCCGGGCGGGAAGCGACTCCTTCTTGTATCGCTCCTTGCTGTCCCCGTAGACCGAGGACGAACCCGCGTACATGAAGCGCTCGACTCCCTCGTCCTTCGCGGCCACCAGCATGGCCATGGTGGCGGTCGCGTTGGCGTGGTGCGAGGCGAAGGGCTGCTCGATGGACAGCGCCACCGACGGCACCGCGGCCTGGTGATACACGACTTCGATGCCCTTCGTGGCCCTGGCCGCGGTCTTGGGATCCCCGCAGTCCCCGGCGATGATCTCGATGTTGTTCCGGACCGACCGGAGGTTGTTGCGCTGGCCGGTGGAAAAATTATCGAGGACCCGAACCTTGTGGCCGCGCTCCAGAAGAGCCTCGACCAGGTGGGACCCGATGAAACCGGCGCCACCGGTAACGAGGATTCGCTTCATGGACATGGGGGGAAGCCATTCTAGCGCGGGGTTGCTTCGTCGCGGCACCAACGGACTGGCTCCTCGCAATGACGTGGTGTGGTGCGGACGGCCAGCACGGCCTTGGTAGTTGGCGCCGCGCACTGTGCCCAGTAACTGAGCGAAGGCCGGATTTACTCCGGCCGAAGCGAAGGGGGTCTGGGGGGCGGGGCCGTTCAACGCCCCCCAGCTAATAAAGGTTCGGCGGAGTTGGCCTGTAAGCCGGATTCTGTCCGTCCCGCTTTTGACGGCGGAAGTGGACGATCATCCCTCTAAGTGCCGCGATTGCTCGCGGCCTCATGCAACCAACCCGGGGGCCTGGGCGATGGGCCATCGCCTCGTATCGCCCCCCTATTTGGTCTTGCTCCGTGTGGGGTTTTCCCTGTCCCGCGAATGTCGCCACCGCGGCGGTGCGCTCTTACCGCACCTTTTCACCCTTACCCGACTTTCGTCAGGCGGTATCTCTTTCTGTGGCACTGTCCCTGGGGTCGCCCCCGCTGGCGGTTAACCAGCACACAGCCCTTGTGATCACTCAAGACCACCGTGGAGTCCGGACTTTCCTCTCCGACGATTCGTCGTTCGAAGCGATCGTCCAGCCAACTCCGCCGAACGAGACCGACCCTATGCGCCTGGAGCCTTCGGCGTCAAGCCGTCGGTCTCCTCGGTGATCCCGTACTGCTCGAGCTTCTTGTAAAGATTCGAGCGCGGGGTGTCGATGGCCTGGGCGGTGGCGGAGATGTTCCAGGCGTTCTCCCGCAGCTTGGCCACGATGAAGGCGCGTTCGGAACCCTCCTTGAATTCGCGCAGGGAGCCCTGGGGCAGCACGGTGCTCCCGGTGTCGTTCGGCGAGGTCGGGGCCGGGAGCGGGGGAACCGCGACGGGGGCCAGGGGCTTGGCCTGGGGCACGCCTTCGAGGTGCTCGGCGCGCAGGGTGTCGTCCTCGACCAGGATCATCAGGCGATCGATGACGTTCTTGAGTTCTCTCACGTTGCCGCGCCATTCGCGCCTCTGCAGGGCGGCCGCGAACTCGGGGGACATCCGTTTGACCGCGACTCCGTGCTGGGCCGCGGAGCGAGCCACGAAATGCGCGGCGATGGCGGGAATGTCCTCGACCCGGCTCCGCAGCGGCGGCACCTCGATGTCGATGACCGAGAGCCGGAAGAAGAGGTCCTCGCGGAAGGTGCCGTGGGTGATGGCTTCCTCGAGATTCTTGTTGGTGGCGGCGATCACGCGCACATCGACCTTGAAGGTCTTCTGCGAGCCGATCCGTTCGACCTCGCCTTCCTGGAGGACGCGAAGAACCTTGGCCTGGGCGCGCGCGCTCATGTCGCCGATCTCGTCGAGGAAGATCGTGCCCTTGTGCGCCATCTCGAACTTTCCGATCTGCCGTTCGGTGGCCCCGGTGAAGGACCCCTTCTCATGACCGAAGAGCTCGCTCTCGATCAGCTCCTCGGGAATGGCCGCGCAGTTGACCGAGACATAGGCCTCGTCGGCGCGGGCGGAGAGGCGATGCACCTCGCGGGCCACCAGTTCCTTTCCCACCCCGCTCTCGCCGCGGATCAGGACGGTCGCGTTGGTGGGCGCCGCCTTCCGGATTCTCGCGAACACCTGCTGGATGGCGGCGCTCGTGCCCACGAGGTCGCTCGGTCCGTTGGTCTCGAGCCGGAGGCGGCGGTTCTCGATGACCAGGCGCCGCTTTTCCAGGGCATTGCGCGCGGCCACGAGGAGCTTTTCCGTCTCCGGCGGCTTCTCGAGGAAGTCGAAGGCGCCGAGCCTCGTGGCCTCCACCGCGGTCTTCACCGTGCCGTGGCCGGAGAGCATGATGACCGGCACGTCCTTCGCGCGTTCCCGCAGGAGCCTGAGGGTCTCCAGTCCGTTCAAGCCCGCCATCTTCACGTCGAGGATCACGAGGTCGATCTCCGCCCGCTCGGCCACCTGCACCGCCTCCGGGCCGGTGGATGCGGTCTCGCAGTCGAAACCCTCGAATTCGAACATCATGGTGAGAGAGCGACGGATCGATTCCTCGTCGTCGACGACGAGGATCCTGGGCCTGACCGGGGAGAGTTTCATGATGAGGGGGTTTGGGGCGGAGGGGAATTCTCACTCAGGAGGGCCAAAAGCCCCGCTTCGTCGAGGATCCTGATTCCCAGGGCCCGGCCCTTGTCCAGCTTGGATCCGGCATCCTCTCCGGCCACGATGTAGTCGGTCTTCGAGGACACCGCCGAGGTGACTCGTCCCCCGCGACTCTCGATGCGTCGCTTCGCTTCGTTCCGGTCCATGGTGGCGAGGACGCCGGTGAGCACGAACTGGAGGCCTTCGAGGGTGCGGGTTTCCGCGGGCCCGCTCGACACCGCGGTCAATCGGACTCCGGCCGCGCGGAGCCGCTCGACGAGCTCCTGGTTCTGCGGCGCTTCGAACCATTCGCGCACCGAGGCGACCACCGCGTCGCCGATTTCGGGAATCGCGTCGATCTCCTCGGCGGTGGCCTGAGCGAGGGCTTCCATGGAACCGAAGCGGCGGGAGAGGAGTTCGGCCGCGCGCTCGCCCACGAAGCGGATGCCGAGGCCGAAGAGCAGCCTCTGGAGACCGGCTTGCCGGCTCTTCGCGATGGAGGACACCAGGTTGGCCGCGGACTTCTCGCCCATGCGCTCGAGACGCGCGAGCGACTCGGCGTCGAGGGAATAGAGATCGGCGATGTTCCGGACCGCTCCCGTCTCCACCAGCACCGCCACCAGCTTGTCCCCGAGGCCTTCGATGTCCATGGCCTGTCGCCGCGCGTAGTGTTTGACCCTCTCCTCGATCTGGGCCTTGCAGCTGGCGTTGGGACAGCGCAGATCGACCTCGTCCGCGATCGCGGCCACGTGGGTTCCGCAGACCGGGCAGGCCGCGGGCATGACGAAGGGCCTGGCCGAGCGCGGGCGCTGGTCGATGACCACTTCCACGATCTTCGGTATCACTTCGCCGCCCCGCTCGATCACCACGAGGTCGCCCACCCGGATGTCCTTGCGCGCGATCTCCTCGGCGTTATGCAGGGTGGCCCGGGACACCGTGGTGCCGCCCACGAACACGGGCGCCAGATGCGCCACCGGGGTCAGCTTGCCGGTGCGGCCCACCTGCACGTCGATGTTGAGGAGCCTCGTGGTCGCGCGCTCGGCGGGGAACTTGTAGGCGATGGCCCAGCGGGGGAACTTCGAGGTCGAGCCGAGTTCGCGCTGGAGGGAGAGGGAATCGACCTTTATGACCACGCCGTCGATGTCGTAGTCGAGGGCGTGACGCTTCTCCCGCAGCGCCGCGCACTGGGCGAGGGCGTCCTCTATGGAGTCGCACCCGCGGATCTCAGGATTCGTGCGCAGGCCGAGGTCGCGCATCCAGGCGAGGGCGGCCGAGTGCGTCTTCGGCTCCGGCCCGGAAATCCGGGCGAGGGCGTAGAGGAAGAGTTCGAGACCGCGCTCCGCGACCTGGCGGGGATCGAGCTGCTTCATCGCTCCCGAGGCCGCGTTCCGCGGATTCACGAAGGGCTCCTCGTCGTTTCGCATCCGCTCTTCGTTGAGCCTCACGAAGACCGACCGGGGCAGGTAGACCTCGCCCCGGACCTCGATCAGATCGGGAATCCCGCGGCCGTCCGCGGGGTCGGTAAGGGAGAGGGGGAGCGAGCGGATGGTGCGCGCGTTGCCGGTGACGTCGTCGCCGATCCGGCCGTCGCCGCGGGTCACCGCCCGGACGAGCGCGCCTTTCTCGTAGGTCACGGAAAGGGAGAGGCCGTCGATCTTGGGCTCGGCCACGTAGGAGAGGGCGGTGTCCCCGAGCTGACGACGGATGCGCTTTTCGAACTCGCGGACCTCGTCCTCGCTGTAGGTGTTCTCGAGGCTGAGCATCGGTTCCTTGTGGGTGACCGAGGGGAATTCGGAAAGAGGCGCTCCGCCCACGCGCTGGGTCGGGGAGTCGGGCGTGACCAGCTCGGGGTGCTCTCTCTCCAGGTCCCTGAGTTCGCGGTCGAGCGAATCGAACTCCTGGTCGGAGATCTCGGGCTTCGCGAGGACGTAGTAGAGATGTTCGTGCCGTCGGATGAGCGCGCGAAGCTCGGCCGCGCGCTTGGCGGGGTCCTTCGTCCGGCTCACTTCGGAACGTCCGTCCGCAGCGCGCTCTCGAAGGCGGCCGCGCGGGCCTCGATGACCGCGAAGCCCGGTCCCGAGAGCGGAAGGTCCCTCACCCGCGCGCAGGCCTCCCGGACCCCCTGGTAGATCAGGAGCGCGGCCTCGCGATCGTGATCCTGATTCTGCGCGCGCTGGGCGATATCCAGGCCGCGCAGGGCCGCGGCCGAGGCCTGAGGAAGGGGCGCGAGGTTCAGGATCGCGGCGTCGATCCGCGAGACGATGGCCCGGGCCGCGGCCCGGTGCGGGCGGGGCAGCGACTCCATGGCCGCGTAGTGGCTGACCCACGCGTCGGCGGCGAAGCCGCGGATCAAGGTGGGCGCCCAGGCCAGGGGAGCGGCGACGAGCGCGGTCAGCACGAGGGTGAGGGGCACCCCGGATCGACTCGATGAGGCGGCCATCCTCGGGGGCAACCCTTTGTCTAGTGGTCGCGCGCGAGGATGAAGTCGGGCAGGGTCATCAAGGCGTCGCGTTCCGGCGAGGGAGCGAAGACCTGCAGGGCCCTTCTCGCCGCCTCCGCCTCTCGGATCGCCATCTCCTCGGCCCGCGCCAGCGCGCCGGTGCGACGCGCCAGGGCGACGATCTCGGCGTGCGACACCCGCTCGAAGCCCCGGTCCTCGACCACCATTTCGACTTTGCTTCGCACCTCGGCATCCCCGGCCTCCATCATGTAGATGACGGGGAGGGTGAGCTTGCCCTCGCGCAGGTCGAGGCCGACCGGCTTGCCCAGGGACTTCTCGGACGCGGTGAAGTCGAGCAGGTCGTCCTTCATCTGGAAGGCGAGCCCGAGGGCCAGGCCGTAGGCGGCGAGGGCCTTTTCCTTCTCCTCGGAAGCGTTGCCGAGGATGGCGCCGATGCGCATGCAGGCCGCGAAGAGGTCCGCGGTCTTTCGGCGGATGATGTCGATGTGCTGGTCTTCGCGGACGGCGAGGTCGGCCTCGCGCTCGATCTCCAGGACCTGGCCCTCGATCATCCGCAGGGTCACGTCGGAGAGGAGGCGCAGGATCCCCAGATTGTCCTGGGTGAGAGCCATGGCCATCGACTTGGTGTAGAGAAAGTCGCCGATGAGGACGGTGGTCTTGTTGCCCCAGCGCGAGTTGGCGCTCTTGCGGCCGCGCCTCGTCGCCGCTTCGTCGATCACGTCGTCGTGGAGCAGGGTGGCGGTGTGGATGTACTCGACCACCGCGCCCAGGGTGATCATGCGGTCGCTCGAGTGGGAGAAGAGACGGGACGCGAGGAGCAGCAGCGCGGGCCGGATGCGCTTGCCCCCGGCGTCGCGCACGTGGGAGGCGACGTCGGAGATGACCTGGAGATCGGAGAGGAACTCGTCGCGGAACACGCGCTCGACGCGCAGGAGGTCCTGCTCCACGAGACCGAGGATCTCGTGAAGGGCCATCGCCTTCGGGAGGGTGATGGCGGGTTCGAGCGTGGCGGCGCGGAGCGAGTTCAAGGGCGGTTCGGAGTTTGTGGGGGCGGGGGAGTCTCTCGAAAGAGAGGGGCCGCTTTCCTGGAATCGCATCATTCTAGCGAAGCCTGCCCGCTTGAGCAGAGCCCCCTGTTCCTGGGCCGTTACCGGTAGTTCGTGAACTGCATGTCGATGTCGAGACCCTTGGCGCCGCGCAGCAGGGTCATCACCGCCTGGAGATCGTCCCGGCTCTTGCCGGTGACCCGCAATTGCTCGCCCTGGATGGCGGCCTGCACCTTCATCTTGCTGTTCTTGATGATCTTCACGATCTCGCGGGCCTTGTCGATGGGGATGCCGCTCTGCATCGCCACCTTCTGGCGGACGGTGCCGCCGAGCGCCGCCTCGGGATCCTTGTAGGTGAGCGCCTTTATGGAGATGCCGCGCTTCATCAGCTTGCTCTCGAGGATGTCGCGCACCGCCCTGAGCTTGTACTCGTCGACCGAGGTGAGGGTGAACTCCTTGTCGCCGATCTCGATGTTGGACTTGGAGTCCTTGAGGTCGTAGCGGGTCTGGATCTCCTTGAGCGCCTGGGCGACCGCGTTCTTGACTTCCTGCTGGTCGATCTCGCTGACGATGTCGAAGGAACTGTCGGCCATGATGTCTTTGGTCCTTGTTTATCTGGATCCCGGCTTTCGCCGGGACACGTCTGGATCCCGGCTTTCGCCGGGACACGTCTGGATCCCGGCTTTCGCCGGGACAGGTCTGGATCCCGGCTTTCGCCGGGACGGGGCTAGCCTTCCGACGACAGGTAGGTGTAGCCCTCGAGGCCTTCCTCGTACCGCTTCATGAGGCGGCCCGATTCGGCCATGGTGAGGCGCTTCTCGCGAAGAGCGACCTCCACCGCGCGCCGGACGCGGGCGATGAGGTCCTCCTTGCTGTACTGGACGTAGCTCAGCACTTCGGTGACCGAGTCGCCCTCGACCACGTGCTGCACGCTGTAGCCGTCTTCGGCGAGCTTCACGTGCACCGCGTCGGTGTCGCCGAAGAGGTTGTGCAGGTCGCCCAGGATTTCCTGATAGGCGCCCACCAGGAAGGTGGCGATGTGGTAGGTCTCCCCGTTCAGGGCGTGGAGAGGGAGGAAGTGCTTCACGTCGCGCAGGTCGATGAACTTGTCGATCTTGCCGTCCGAGTCGCAGGTGAGGTCGGCGAGGATGGCGCGCCGGGTCGGCTGGTGGTCCAGGCGCTCGATGGGCATGGCGGGGAAGAGCTGGTTCACCGCCCAGTGATCGGGCATGGACTGGAAGAGCGAGAAGTTGCAGTAGTAGGTGTCGGTGAGCTGCTTCTCCAGCGACTCGAGGTCGTCGGGGACGTAGGGCAGATCGCGGACGATCTTCAGGATGCGCTCGCACACCGCCCAGAACAGCTGTTCGACCCGGGCCCGCTCGCGCAGGCCGAGCACGCCGAGGGTGAAGGCGGAGACCGCCTCTTCCTTGAGCTGGAGGGCGTCGTGGTAGGCCTCCTGGAAGTTCTTGACCGAGACGTTGATGTAGGTCTCGTAGAGCTGCTGGATGATCCGATGCTCGTCGGCGCCCACCAGTTCGGGGGCCTGGCCGGGAAGGATTTCGTTCGAGCCGAGGACGTTGAAGACGAGGACGGAATGGTGGGCCACGAGCGCCCGGCCCGACTCGGTGACGATGTCGGGATGGGGCACGCCCTTGGCCGTGCAGGCCTCGCTGATTTCCGAGACGATGTCGCGGGCGTACTCGGCGAGCGAGTAGTTGACCGAGGAGTGGAAGTTGGTCTGGCTGCCGTCGTAGTCGACGCCCAGGCCGCCGCCGCAGTCGATGACCCGCATGTTCGCGCCCATCATGTGCAGCTCGACGAAGATGCGCGAGGCTTCACGCATGGCGTCGCGGATCGCCCGGATGGCGGTGATCTGCGAGCCGATGTGGAAGTGGAGAAGCTGGAGGCAGTCGAGCATCCCTTCCCTGCGGAGCTTCTCCACCGCGTCGACCATTTCGCCGGTGGTGAGACCGAACTTCGAGCGATCGCCGGTGGATTCGACCCACTTCCCCGCGCCCTTGGTGGACAGGCGGGCGCGCACCCCGATGACCGGGCGCACGTCGAGTTCGCGGGAACAGCTGATGATGGTGTCGACCTCCTGCGCGCGATCGACGGTGATGATCACCTGGCGTCCGAGTTTCTGGGCGAGGAGCGCGGTTTCGATGAAGGCCTTGTCCTTGTAGCCGTTGCAGAGGATGTAGGCATCGGGGTTCTCCTGCAGGGCCAGGGCGACCAGAAGCTCGGGCTTGCTGCCCGCCTCGATGCCGAGGCCGTGGGGAGCGCCGTATTCGACGAGCTCCTCCACCACGTGGCGCTGCTGGTTCACCTTGATGGGGTAGACCCCGCGGAACCGGCCCTTGTAGTCGTGCTCGGCGATGGCCGCGGTGAAGGCCCCGAAGAGCTGCTCGATCCGGAACTTCAGGATGTCGGAGAAGCGGATGAGTATGGGCAGGTTGCAGCCGCGGCTCTTCAGGTCCTCGACCAGTTCCTTGAGATCGATCGCGCCCTTCCCCGTGCCCTGGGGCGTGACCTGCACGTGGCCCGCGTCATTGATGGAGAAGAAGTCCTTGCCCCATCCGTCCACGTTGTAAAGCTCGGAAGCGTCTTTGATCGTCCAAGCCCGAAGGTCTGTCTGTTGAGCCAACTCTTTATGAGCTCCTATGCAACGTCGATGATGAGAGAGCGCCGGTTCACCTCAGCCAACGTGAGGCGGGCGGATTGTAAACGTTGCGTGAGTCTTCCGTCTTCAAGGAAGCGGTCAGCGAGACGCGTTCCGGGCCGGAGCCATGGCCAGCTCCTCCTCGATGATGCGCTCGAAGGCCTCGAAAGGCTGCGCGCCGGAGAACGACCGTCCGTTCAGGAAGAAGGTGGGCGTGCCGGACACCCCGACCGACCGGCCGTTGTCGATGGCTTTCTGGATCACCCCGTCGTACTTGTTCGAGGCGGTGCAGGCGCTGAAGGCCTTGGGGTCGATGCCGAGGCCCACCGCGCGGCTCTGCAGATCGGCGTCGTCGAAGGCGCCGGGACTGCGGAGCAGGCCGGTGTGCATCTCCCAGAACTTGCCCTGTTCGCCCGCGCAGCGCGCGGCGCGGCCCGCGGGCTTGGCCTGGGCATGGAAGTCGAGGGGGAATTCCTGATAGACGAGACGAACTTTGCCCTTGTAGACGTCCATCACGCGGTCCACGTACTGCTGCGCGGCCTGGCAGTAGGGGCACTGGTAGTCGGTGAACTCGACGATGGTGACGGGCGCGTCTTGCGGACCCATGGTCGGGGCGTCCGCGGGGACGGTGACGGTCTTGCGCGTGGGCTGGAGGCCGACGAAAGACACGTTGTGCTTCTTGAAGAGTTCACGCTGGAAGACCGCGCTGCGCGACTCCGCCTTCCGCTGGGCCGCCATCTGGTTGAGCTGGGGGAGGACCTGTTCCTTGGTCGCGCCCTTGGCTCGCGACTTCACTTCTTCCCACAGGGCGTCGGTGTCCTTTGAAGTCACCACCGACTTCGCGGTGATCTCCTGGGCGATCAGGGCGTCGCGGGTGATGCCGCGAGACTGGGCCTCCATGTCGTAGAGAACCTCGGTGAGAGCCTTCTTGCGCAGGTTGTATTCCTGTTCCTTGACCTGGACCTTGATGTCCTCGAGCTGAGCCTTGAGTTGCTCTTCGCTCGCCTCGGCCCGGGCCTTGAGGGTGGCCATGTCCTCCTTGAGGCGGGTATCGAGTTCGGCGTTGGAGAACGAGCGCGATCCGATCTTCGCCGCGATCTCCTTGCCGCTCGCCTCCGGAGTGGCCGCGGCCACCGCGGCGCCGGTGGCCTGATTGCACGCGCCGGTCAGAAGCGATACGAAAAGAATGCCCAGGAACTGTTTCATAGAGCGTGAGTTTCGTTGCCGAAGGCTTTTGACGTCAACTGCGACGGTTGGTAGTGGGGGGGCGGGGTTGCTTCGTCGCCGTGCCAACGGAGTGGCTCCTCGCAATGACGTGAGGGGGTACGAGACGGCTGCACGAGCTTGGTCGTGGGGTGCCTTACATGTCCCGGCGGAGGGTGAGGCCGCCGTCGACCACGATGACCTGGCCGGTGATGTAGCTGTCGGGGTCGATGAGGAGGCGCACCACCCGGGCGATGTCCTCGGGCCTTCCGAAGCGGGAGATCACGCCGCGGTCGATCATGCCGTCGTATTTCCCGGAGTCGACCGAGGCCCGGGCCATGCCCACGGTGGTGACACCCGGCGCCACCACGTTGATGTTGATGCCGGCGCGCCCGCCGAAGTCCTTGGCCAGCACCTTCGCGCCGTGGATCAACGCCGCCTTGGCCGTACCGTACGCGAGCGAGCCCTCGAAGGGATACGCGCCCTGCATGCTCGAGAGGAGGACGATGGCGCCCCGGGTCGAGCGCTCGCGCATGGCGAGGGCCACGTCGCGGGCGAGGAGAAGGGGCGCGACCGTGTTCTGGTCGAGCGCTTCCTGGAAGGCGGGGGATTCGAGATCCGCGGTTTTCGCCCGGGCCGGATCGCCGGTGAAGACGACGAGGCCATCGATGCGATCCCGCACGCGGAGCGCATCCGCGACGAAGCGCTGGCGTCCGGCGGCATCGCGAATGTCGGACTGAATGAGACCCACCGGACCGGAGTAGGTGTCCTGCAGCCGTTGCTGGACGAGTTCGGCCCGTCCCCGGTTCGAGTGGTATCCGAGGATCGGGTAGGCGCCCTCGGTGATGAGAAGAGCGGCGGTCGCGGCTCCGAGGCCCCCGGTTCCGCCCGCGAGCAGAATGACCCGGCCGGCGAGAGGCCGCCTCGAGTAATCGAACTTCAGGACGTCGTGGCGCCGGGCTTCTTCGGGGTTTAGATGGGGACTGGTCATCGGGGCGAAAGCGATTGTAGTCGGGGCCTTCCGAAAGGGCCCTTCAGGCGTTCCTGAGCGAGAGGATGTCGGCCTCGCGCTTGAACAGGCCCATGCGATGGAGGGCGAAGTCGTACTTCACGGGGTCTTCGGGGTCGCAGGCCCGCAGGGTCGCGGTGATGTCCTCCGCCATCTTCCACCCCGGAGAGACCCGGCCGGTGAGGCGCGCCTTCCGGCCGATATTCATGATGTGCGCGTCGAGCGGGATCAGGAGCGTCGAACGGGGCACGCGGGTCCAGCCTCCGGGGTCGACGCTGTCGGCGCGCACCATCCATCGCAGGAACAGGCACAGCCGCTTGCAGGCGCTTCCATCCTCGGGCGAGGGAAAGAAGAAACGGACACCGGCCTCCCGGGGCAGGGGCCCCCGGCCATACAGGCCGTCGTGCTCGAGAGCCAGGGTCCGGCGGACGAAATCCGTGAGGGCGGGCTGGAGGCCGCCCGCAGGCTCGGCGGGCGCGAAGAAGCTCTCGATCGACCCATGGGCTCGCCTCATCTCGCGGATGAACACGAGAAGGCAGGCCGCGTCCACCGCGTCGTTGAACCGGTGCTTGAAACCGTCGAGGGCTCGCAGCGCCGCCCTCGCGTCCAGGGAGTCGACGGCGCGGGCCGGCCGGTCCCCGAGGATTCCGAGGACGCGTTCCACGCTCTTCTTGATCTGCTTCACCGTTCCGTAGGCCAGCGACGACGCGACCAGCCCCGCGACCTCGCGATCTTCCGTCCGGTCGTAACGCCAGACGAACTGGACGGGATCGGGCTCGATCCACCGCGCGTCGTATTCGACGTACGCGCGATTCAGCACCGCCTTCAGGGCGGCGAGCCGGCGAGGGGTCACGGCTTGTGGATGGCGCGCAGGATTTCCTCGCCGAACGCCTCGACCCGCCAGCGCCTCAGGCCTTCGATGGCCGAGAGCTCTTCGAGATTTCCCGGGTTCGCCTCCGCGATCTTGTCGATCAGGCGCTGGGGGATGACCAGCGAGAGTTCGAGGGCGACCCGCGTGGCCGCCGCCTTGCGCCACTCCTTGAGCGCTGCGACCCGGCGCTGCTGGGCGAGCGGGAGTTCGATCCTGCGGCCACGCTCCAGGGTCGGGATCTCCGCCTCGGGAACCTGCAGGCCCCGGATCACCGCCTCGTGGAACCGATCGGCGTACTCGCGCCGCCGGATGTTGTTGGTGACCGCCTCCCGGCCCCCGTCCTTCTCGGTGTGGGCGAGGGAGAGAAGCGCCTCGTTCACCGCCACCCGGAAGGGCGGCAGGTCCAGCTCGTCCGCGATGTGTTCGCGACACGCGATCAGCTCGCGGAAGATGGCGAGGCCCCGCGGGGGCAGGGCGGCGACGCCCTTCACATCACGAAAGACTTCGCGGGGGTCGGTCTTCTCGGGCAGGCCGTGCAGCGCCTCGAGCGCGGCGCACTCCTCCTGCACCCAGTGGAGCCGGCCCTTTTCCTCGAGGGCGGCCCGCTGCTTCGCGACCACGTCCAGCAGGTGGTTCACGTCGGTGAGCGCGTACTGCAGCTGCTCTTCCGACAAGGGCCGCGCCGACCAGTCGTCCTTCTGATTCCCTTTCGAGATGGCGAGCCCGAGCTCGTCGCGCAGGGTGGCCTGCAGCCCCACCTCGCTCCGGCCCAGGAACCTGGCCGCGATCATGGTGTCGTAGATGTTCCGGACCCCGATGCCCGCCTTGGCCTTCAGCAGCGCGATGTCGTAGTCCGCCCCGTGGAAGACCTTGGTCAGGTCGCGGTTCTCGAGGAGCGCGCGCAGGGCCTCGACCGGGAAGCCCTCGAGAGGATCGAGCAGATACGACGACCTTGCCTCGGTCCCGACCTGGATGAGGCAGATCTTCTGGTGGTAGTGGTAGAGGCTGTCCGACTCGGTGTCGATCACGATGGCCCGGGCGCCCTCCGCCTCGCCGAGCAATTGCCGGAACGCGGGGTCGTCGGTCGAGCGGATGATGGGGGGCAAGGGAGGTTCCAGGAGGCCGGAGCTGAGGCCAGTATAGAGACGGTTCAGTCCTCGCGGATCCGCTCCTCCGCCCGGACGCTCTCGCGCAGGTCGAACAGAAGCCAGTTCCCCGCGCGTATGGCCGCTTTCTCCTGGCGCAGGAGGGCCAGGAAGCGATTGACCCCGAGGGGCTCGTTCCCGTTGCCGTGCACGAGGACGATGCTGCCCGGCGAGGGTTCCCGGTCTTTCGCGGTCTTGGCGAGCCACGCGTCCGATCCGATGGGGGCAAGGCCGAAGGACACCACCCGCTTGACCAGATCGAGGTCGGAAACCAGGCCCGGAAACCGGAAGAAGACGGAGGGCGTGAGGCCGTTTCCGAGCATCAGGGCCTCGGTGGCGAGAATCTCGTTCCGCATGTCGGTGCCCGGTTCGAGGAGGAAGTTCCGCGAGATCGGGAGATCCTTCGCGTAGCGGTGGTTGTAGGAGTGGTTGATCCAGGTGACCGCGATCTCGCCGCTCGTCTCCAGCCTGCGGAGCCAGGCGAGGTCGTCTTTGTGCCTCTCCATCCACCTTCCGGTGAGCGCGACGCCGAGCGGAACCGGCTTCTCCTCGGGCCGGAAGGTTTCGATGACCGCCTCGAACAGGCGGCGGTCCAGCGGCCGGGGGGAGGGGCAAAGGTCGACGGTGAGCACCACTCCGTTTCCCGAGGGCAGGGCGTGCACGATCCCGGCATCCTGATGCGAGGCTCCGTTCGTCTCGCTGTCGAGAAGCGCGCGGCCGTAGGGCTCGCTCCCGGCCGAGTCGCGCAGCGCCGGCCAGGCGAGGCGCTTGAGATGGAGTCCCTTCATCGGGCGCACCACCGTCTGCAGGGTCTGGGGATCGACGGCGAGGATGCGCTTCTCACCCGCCTGCCGGAACGAACGAAGCACGAGGAGACGCTTTCCGCACTCCTCGGCCCGGCACTCCGCGTAGAAGGGGGAATAGTCCTTGACCGGCTGCATCGGCGGGATCGAGCCGGCCTGGCCGGGGGACAGGGCGACGAGGGAGATGACGACGGCAGGGAAGAGCATCCGGACGGCACAGAGTGTAAAGCCGGCCCTCGCGCCTAGCATGGGTGGGTGAGGTTGCGCCACGCATGGCCGCTTCCCAGAACCAGCGACGACAAGGGACGGTCCGCCCGGGTGCCGTGGGTGTGCGCTCGGTCGCGATCTTCGAAGGTGCGAATGGAGGGATCGTTCTCGCGGCCGGGTTCGGCCTGCTGTCGCTGATTCATCGCGACGCCCAGGCCGTGGCCGAGTCGGTGATCCGCCATCTTCATCTCAACCCGGCCCACCACTATCCCGAGATCTTCATTCACGCGGCGTCGCGGATGGACGGCCGCATGGGCCTGCTCGCCACCGGGGCCTTCGCCTATGCGCTGTTCCGGCTCGTCGAGGCGTACGGCCTGTGGCACGAGCGGCCCTGGGCGGAGTGGCTCGCCATCGTTTCCGCGGGCCTCTACCTGCCCGTCGAGGTGTATGAGCTGTGGCGCCATCTCTCCGTCATCGGCGCGCTCGTGACCGTGGGCAACGCCGGACTCGTCGCGGGATTGCTGCACATACGCCTCTCCGCGATTTCTCGCCCTACCTGATCTTCGCGGATTGCCAGAGGGCTTCCATTTCGTCGAGGGTCGCCTGCTTCGGGGTCCTGCCTTCCTTCAGCAACTCCCGTTCGACATGCGCGAATCGCGATCGGAATTTCCGGTTCGTGCCCCGCAGCGCTATCTCCGCGTCGACGCCGAGCTTGCGGCCGAGGTTGATGACGGCGAAGAGCAGATCCCCGATTTCGTCCTCCAGCCGCTCCTGACGGCCCTCCTCGGGCTCGAGCATGGCCGCGGAGATCTCGTTCAGCTCCTCCTCGATCTTGCCCCGCACGTCCTCGGGCTTGGCCCAGTCGAAGCCGACCTTCGCCGCCTTTTCGGAAACCGCCTGAGCCTCCATCACCGCGGGCACGTGGCGATGGACGGCGTCGAGGATGGAGGCGTGATCCGAAGCGCCATTGGCGGTTCGCTCCTGGCGTTTGAGCTCCTCCCAGTTCCGCAGGACGGCCTCCGAGGTTTCCGCCTCGACCGTCCCGAACACATGAGGATGCCGGCGGATCATCTTGTCCACGACCGAGGCGATCACGTCGTCGATGGTGAACTCGCCCGCCCGCCTGGCGATGTCCGAATGGAAGACCACATGCAGCAGGATGTCGCCCAACTCTTCCTTCAGATTGGCCGCATCACCGGTCTCGATGGCGTGGACCACCTCGTAGGCTTCCTCCAGGGTGGCCTGCCGGAGGGTCATGTGGGTCTGCTCCCGATCCCAGGGGCATCCGCCATCGGACCTCAACCGGTCGATGATGCTGACAAAATGCTCGAAGGATGTCTGCTTCGATGTTTCTTCCATGGCCGCCTCATATTCGCACGGCCGCTCCAACTAGAGTCTGCCGCCCCCGATGAAAGCGACTCTCCAGGCCCTGAAGGATTCCTTCGGCTATTCGTCCTTCCGGCCGTATCAGGAAGACATCGTGTCGGCGGCCCTTTCCGGCCGCGACGTCCTCGCGTTGCTGCCCACCGGGGGAGGGAAGTCGCTGTGCTTCCAGCTCCCGGCCGTCCTGGGCCAGGGCCTCACCCTCGTCATCTCCCCCCTCATCTCCCTCATGAAGGACCAGGTCGACGCCCTCCAGGCGAACGGGGTGGAGGCCACCTTCCTGAATTCCTCCCTCGAGTCCGAAGACGCGCGCGAGCGGTACCGGGGCCTGTGGCGCAATCAGTACCGACTCCTCTACGTGGCCCCCGAACGCCTCTTCCAGCCGAGCTTCATGAAGTCGCTGGCCGAATGGCCGGTGGAGCGCGTGGCCATCGACGAGGCCCACTGCATCAGCGAATGGGGCCATGACTTCCGGCCGGAGTACCGGCGGCTCGTCGAGCTGCGCGAGCGCTTTCCCGCCATTCCCTTCATGGCCCTCACCGCCACCGCCACCGAACGGGTGCGCAAGGACATCGTCACCCAGCTCCGGCTGAAGGACCCGTTCGTCAGCATCGGCAGTTTCAACCGTCCCAATCTCGCGTACCGGGTCATCCCGAAGTCGAAGCCGGCCGACCAGGTGCGGCGCCTGATCGCCGCGCACAAGGGCGGGGCGGGCATCGTCTACTGCGCCAGCCGGCGGGCCGCGGAGTCGGTGGCCGAGAGCCTGCGCGACGCGGGCATTCCCGCCAAGCCCTACCACGCGGGCCTTTCCGATTCCGACCGCTCGAAGAACCAGGAAGCCTTCGTGCGCGACCGCGTCCAGGTCATCTGCGCCACCGTGGCCTTCGGCATGGGCATCGACAAGCCCAACGTCCGCTTCGTGATCCATCACGACCTGCCCAAGAACGTCGAGGGCTATTACCAGGAGACCGGGCGCGCCGGCCGCGACGGCCTCGCCTCCGAGTGCGTCCTCCTCTTCTCCGCCTCCGACGTCGCGAAGCAGCTCGGTTTCATCGAGGAGATCAGCGACGAGGTCGAGAAGCGGGTGGCGAAGGCCCAGCTCCGGCGCATGATCGACTACGGCGAGACCACGAGTTGCCGGCGGGCCAACCTGCTCGAGTACTTCGGCGAGAGGTTCGCCGAGCCCAACTGCGCGGGCTGCGACAACTGCCTCACCCCGCGTGAGCTCTTCGACGCCAGCATTCCCATGCAGAAGCTTCTCTCCACCATCTACCGCGTCCGCTCGTCGGGCTCCTCGACGGGGAGGTCGGCCACGTTCGGCCTCATGCACCACGCGAACGTCCTGACCGGGAGGACCACGGAGCAGATCACACGGTGGGGCCACGAGACCCTGTCCACCTACGGCATCGGCAAGGAGTTTTCGCCCGAGGAGTGGCAGCAGATCGGCCGCGAGGCCATCCGTCGGGGCCTGCTCAATCAGATGACGGGGGACTATCCAACCGTTGATCTCGCCGCACCCGGCGCCGAGTTCCTGAAGACCCGAGGTCCCTTCGAGATGCCGAGGCCGATAGCACCCCGCAAGGCGGTGGCGGCGGCGGGCGAGAAGCGCGGGCGCGGCTCGAAGGGCAATGCGGACGAGGCTCCCTACGATGAGTTCCTCTACGACAAGCTCAAGGCTTTGAGGCGGGCCTTCGCGGACGAGCGTAACGTCCCGGCTTTCGTGGTGTTCGGAGATGCGACGCTGCGCGCCATGGCGCGGGAGAAGCCCACCACCCCCGAGGCCTTCCTGGCGGTGAGCGGGGTCGGGCCCGCCAAGCTCGCGCAGTTCGGCGAGAAGTTCCTCGGATTGATCCGGGGATCGGCGGCGAACGCCCCCCCGGCGTAATCTTCGGCCGCCATGAAACTCCCGATCTACCAGGTGGATGCCTTCGCGAGCGCGGTCTTCCGGGGCAACCCGGCCGCCGTCGTTCCGTATGAAGGGCCCCTCTCCGCCGAACTCATGCAGTCCATCGCGATGGAGAACAACCTCTCCGAGACCGCGTTCATCCAGGCGTCCGGTCCCGGGCACTACCGGATCCGCTGGTTCACTCCCGCGGTGGAGGTCGACCTGTGCGGCCACGCCACCCTGGCCGCGGCCTGGGTGGTGATGAACGAACTCGAACCCGGTCTCACGCGCGTGCTCTTCGATTCCGGAGTGGGACGGCTCGAGGTCGACGCGAAGGAAGGCCGGCTGATCCTCGACTTCCCGTCGCGGGCGCCCCGCCCGATCGAGATCGATCCCGCCCTCGCCGAAGCGATGGGGAAACCCCCGGTCGAGGTGCTGAAGGCCCGCGACCTCGTTCTCGTCTACCGGAGCGAAGCCGAGGTGACCGGTCTGCGGCCGGACTTCGCCAAGCTTGCCCCCGTCTCCACCTTCGGCGTCCTCGCCACCGCGCCGAGCAAGAACGTCGACTTCGTGTCCCGCTGCTTCTTTCCCGCGGTGGGCATCGACGAAGACCCGGTGACGGGTTCCGCGCACTGCTCGCTCATTCCCTTCTGGGCCGAGCGCCTGGGAAAGACCTCCCTCACCGCCCTTCAGCGCTCCGCGCGCGGCGGCGAACTCTTCTGCGAACTGCGGGGAGACCGCGTTCACATCGGCGGTAGAGTCGTCCCGTACCTCAAAGGCGAGATCACGGTCTAGGCGCGGGGACTTCCGTCTCCCGCGCCTCGAGCGGCGGCTCCCCGTCCTCGGCAGCGGCCGCGGGCCGGCATCTCGTCCGTCAAGACAAGATCCCCCTTCGCTCCCTTTCGAATCAAGGACTCAAGATGAAGAACCCCTCCGCGCTCGTCACCCTCTCTCTCGTCGCATTCGCGCCCGCGCTCGTCGCCGCCCAGAGCTCCGACGTCGGCGCCCTCCTCATGGCGGACAAGACGATCGCCGCGGCCCTCGAGCGGGCGAAGGCGAACGAGCCCGAGATCCTCGCCGAGCAGGTCCGGGTCTGCGAGATACCCGCGCCGTCCTTTGGGGAAGAGAAGCGCGGTCTCGAGTTCAAGAGCATCTTCACGAAGCTCGGCCTGCAGGATGTCCGGATCGACGCGGCCGGCAACGTCCTCGGGGAACGTCCGGGGAAGGGCCCCAAGCCCCACCTCGTCTTCGCCGCCCATCTCGACACCGTCTTCCCGCCCGAGACCAACGTGAAGGTCACGAAGGAAGGTCCGTGGCTCAAGGGTCCGGGCATCGGTGACGACTGCCGCGGCCTCGCGGTCCTGATCGGGGTCATCCGCGCCATGAACGAGGCGAACGTGGTCACTCAGGGCCCGATCACCTTCGTGGCCAACGTGGGCGAAGAGGGCCTCGGCGACCTGCGTGGCACGAAGGCGCTGTTTAACGACTCCCTCAAGGGAGAGATCGACCGGTTCGTCTCCGTCGACGGGACCGGTCTCGGCATGACTCACGTGGGCGTGGGGAGTTACCGGTATCGCCTGATCTACAAGGGACCGGGCGGTCACAGCTATGGCGCCTTCGGCCGCGTGAACCCGATCCACGCCCTCGGCCGCGCCATCGCCGCCATCTCCGAGTTCCAGGTGGCGAAGGAGCCGAAGACCACGTTCAACGTGGGCCGGATCGGCGGGGGAACCTCGGTGAACTCGATCCCCTTCGAGGCCTGGGCCGAAGTCGACATGCGCTCGCACGACAAGGCCTCGCTCGAGGCGGTGCACGCGAAGTTCCTGGCCGCCGCGGATGCGGCCGCGGCCGCGGAGAACAAGCGCTGGACCGACGGCACGATCACGGTGGAGAAGAAGAGCGTCGGCATAAGGCCTCCGGGCGCCACCCCGGCCACGGATTACGCGGTGACCGCGGCGGCCTCGGTGACGAAGGCCCTGGGCATCCCCATCGAGTGGAGCACGGGCTCCACCGACTCGAACGTCCCCATGAGCCTCGGCATTCCCGCCATCACCATCGACGGCGGGGGCGAGGGCAAGGACGCTCACGCCCTCACCGAACGGTTCGACACCACCGACTCCTGGAAGGGCACGCAGCGCGCCATCCTCATCGCCGTGGCCCTGGCGAAGTAACGAGGGACAGCAGGCCCCCGCTATCATCGTCGCCATGCGATCCAACTCCCTTCTCGTTCTCGCTTCCGCCGCCGCCCTGGTCGTGATGGGGGCAGGCGTCGCTCCGGTTCAGGCCCAGGCCAATGGAAAGATCACCGGTCGGGTCCTTTTCAAGGGTGTGCCCCCGGAGCCGATGAAGATCCGGATGGCCGCCGATCCGCGGTGCCAGCAGGCGAATCCGAACGGCGCGGAGCGCCGGCAGATCGACGGCAAGAACGGCGGCCTCGCCAACGTCATCGTCTCGATCAAGACCAAGGTGAAGGGGACGTTTCCGCCCCTCACGACTCCGGTTCTTCTCGACCAGTCCGGCTGCATGTACACCCCGGCGGTGATCGGCCTCATGGTCGGCCAGCCCCTGAAGATGCGCAACAGCGATGAGACCCTCCACAACATCCATCCCCGGCCGGTGGTGAACGAGGGCTTCAACGTCGGCCAGCCGCGCAAGGGCATGGAGACGGAGAAGAAGTTCGACAAGCCCGAGACCTTCTTCCCGGTGAGCTGCGACGTCCATCCCTGGATGCGCTCGTACATCGCGGTCTTCGATCATCCCTTCTTCACCACCACGAAGGAGGACGGCTCCTTCGAGATTCCGAACGTTCCGCCCGGCGAGTACGAGATCGAGGCGCAGCACCCCACGCTCAAACTCATGACCGGCAAGGTCGTGGTCAAGGCGGGTGCCGCGGGCACGGTCGAGATCACCTACACCCTCAAATAGCGCGCGCTTCATGAGTCTGCTCGCGCTCGCCCTGCTGACCGGCTGGGCCACCTCGAATACTGCCCAGATCGCCAAGGGCCGGGAGGTCTATGAGACCGCGTGCATCCTCTGCCACGGCCCGGACGGTGCGGGGAACCCCGAATGGGAGAGCGAGATCCGCCCCGTCTCGTTCGCGGACTGCGGCACCACGGCCGAGTCGTCGGTGTTGTGGAAGTCGGTGGTGGTGAACGGCGGCCCGAAGCACGGCCTCGCGGACGTCATGCCCGCCTTCGGAGAGGCGTTCCCTCCCGACGAACTCGACGCGGTGGTCGCCTACCTGCGGACATTCTGCAAGACCGCGGACCGCTATCCCCCCGGGGACTTGAACTTCCGCCGCCTGCTCGCCACCGGCAAGGCCTTCCCCGAGGCCGAGGTGGTCATGAACATGAAGATCGTTCCGGACGAAGGGGAGACGGAGTTCGAGTTCGCCTACGAGAACCGCCTCGGTCCGCGGTTCCAGTACGAGCTCGAGTTCCCCCTGAGGCCCGCGGCGACCGACGAGGGCTACGGCGCCGGAGTGGGCGACGTCGTGGTTTCCGGCAAATACGTTCTCCATTTCAACCCTTCGAAACGCCGGATCCTTTCGGGCGGCCTCGAGGTCTCGCTGCCCACGGGCAGCGAAAAGAAGAGCCTGGGCTCTGGCACCACCGTGTTCGTCCCCTTCCTCGCCTTTGGCCAGGGGATCGGCAGCACGGTGTTCCAGGCCAAGGTGTCGGCCGAGCTCCCGGCGGACACCAATCGGGCGGCGAGGACCTGGAAGTACGCGTTCGGCTACGCCCTGCCGCCCCTCGGCTTCTCGCGGACCGGCTTCGTTCCCGCCCTCGAGCTCGTCGGCGCCTGGAACCCGAAGAACAAGAGTCACGAGCAGACCGCGGTGATCGGGCTGTCGAAGGCGCTCAACAAGCTCGGCCACGTCATCGCCTCGGTGGGCATGGGCATTCCCCTCAGGCCCAGCGAGGGCTCGAGGCCCAAGGAGTTCCGCGCCTACCTGCTCTGGGACTTCGGCGACGGGCCGATCTGGACGGGATGGTAGCGCCGCCGCGGGTGTAGCCTCGAGGCGATGCCCGTGCTCCTGGTCTCGGTGCGCCTGCTCAAGGGCGATCCCGCGAACCTCCGCCCCCCGAAGGAGAAGGATCGTCTCGGGGAGCGCATCGGCAGGCCCCGGGTCCGCTGTCCCGCTTGCCGGTGGGAACCAAAGCGCGACGATCAGTGGACGTGCGAGTGCCTGCATTCCTGGAACACGTTCGACACCGGCGGCGTGTGCCCGTCGTGCCATCGGCAATGGATGGAGACGCAGTGCCCGCAGTGTCACGTGTGGTCCAGGCACGAGGACTGGTACGCGGACGATGACGAGAATCCGCCCCTAAACTAGCGGCCTTCATGGAGCAGAGGCGATGAAGGACGCGTGAAGGCCGTGATTCTGGCCCGCGGCCTCGGCACGCGCATGAAGGCCGCCGACGACGCGGCCGGGCTCAGCGCGGATCAGGCCTCGGTCGCGGACACCGGGGTCAAGTCCCTGGTGCCTCTCGACGCGGACCGGCCGTTCCTCGACTACATTCTCTCCGCCCTCGCCGACGCGGGCTGCACCGACATCTGCCTGGTCATCGGGCCGGAACACGACGTCATCAGGGATCGCTATACGAGAGTGGCGCCGCCGCGCCGGTTCAGCATCGCTTTCGCCATTCAGCAGAAGCCGCGCGGAACCGGCGACGCCCTGCTCGCCGCCGAGAGTTTTGTGAATGGACATGAGTTCGTGATGACGAACAGCGACAACTACTACCCGGTGGATGTGCTCCGGGCGCTGGTCGAGATGGGCCGTCCGGGCACCGTGTTCTTCACCCCCGAGGGGCTCGCCACGCGCTCCAACATCGAACCGGCGCGGATCCTCGCCTTCGCCCTCGGGAAAGTCGGCCCGGACGGCTGCCTGGACGCGCTGATCGAGAAGCCGGACGCCGCGGCCCTGGCGGCGATCGGCCCCGAGCGCCGGGTCAGCATGAACTGCTGGCGGTTCCCGCCTTCGATCTTCGAGGCCTGCCGGCGCCTCACGCCATCCGCGCGGGGCGAACTCGAACTCACCGACGCCATCAACATGACCATCGCCTTCGGCGTCCGGTTCAGGGTTGAAAGCAGCGACGACGGAGTTCTGGATCTGTCGAGGCGGGGCGACATCCCCGCGGTCAAGGAGCGCCTGCGTGGCGTGGTGGTTCGACTTTGAAGGTCATCGCCGACGAGCTCGTAGCCGCGGGGATGAGCGAGGGCGCGGGCCGCTCCCGGGCGGCGCTGTTCGCGCGAACCGAGGCCGCGCTGCATGGGAAGGGCATCGAATCGTCGCACCGGATCTACGTACCCGGCCGGATCGAAGTCCTGGGCAAACACACGGACTACGCAGGCGGGCGGAGCCTCCTCGTCGCGGTGGAACGGGGTTTCTGTCTGGACGCCGCCCCGCGAAAGGGCCCGGTCGTCCGCCTCCTGGACGTGGGACGGGGCGACGAGGTGACGTTGTCCCTCGATCCCGCCGCCCCGGCCGTGACTTCGCCTCATTGGGCGATCTATCCGGCCGCGGTGGTTCGCCGCCTCGTCCGCGACTTCCAGGCTCCGCTTCACGGAGCCGACATCGCTCTCGTCAGCGACCTGCCGCCCTCGTCCGGCCTCAGCAGTTCGAGCGCCCTGCTCATCGCCACCTTCGAGGCCCTGCGCCTGACCAATCGCCTCGATGAGCGGGAAGACTTCGCACGTGCCCTGCCGGGCGTCCTCGATGTCGCGGCCTACCTCGGCAGCGTGGAGAGCGGGCGACCGTTTCGCGGCTTTTCCGGCGAGGCCGGGGTCGGCACCTCCGGGGGCAGTCAGGATCACACCGCGATTCTCGCGAGCGAAGCCGGGCGCGTGGCCCGGTTCGGCTTCGCGCCGGTCCGTCACGAAGGATCGGCGCCTCTGCCCGCCGAGGTCACCTTCGTCGTCGCCATGAGCGGGGTGGTCGCCCAGAAGACGGCGGGCGCTCGGGAGGCCTACAACCGCGCGGCCTCTCTCTCCGCGGCGATCCTCGACAAGTGGCGAGCGATCACGGATCGAAGCGATGCGACCCTGTTCGAGGCGGTCGCCTCCGGCCCGGACGCCTATCCACGGCTGCGCGAGGCGCTCGCGTCCGGCCCGGCCGATTTCCCGGCGGGAGCGTTGCAAGCGCGCCTCGATCAGTTCGTGGACGAGAGCCTGGTCCTGATACCCACCGCTTTCGAGGCCCTGGCCGCGGGCGACCTCGCTGCGTTCGGCCGGGCGGTGGACCGGTCGCAGCGGGGCGCCGAGGCCGGCCTCGGAAACCAGGTCGAGGAAACCCGCGAACTTCCGCGACTGGCCCGCTCGCTCGGCGCGCACGCCGCCTCGGCGTTTGGCGCGGGCTTTGGCGGGAGCGTGTGGGCGCTCGTCGCCCGGAGCGAGGCGGAAGGGTTCCGGGCCGCATGGGAACGCGAGTACCGGAAGCGCTACGGCCATCCGGCCGCGAGCTTCTTTCTCACCGACGCCGGCCCGCCGCTTTTGCGCCTGGCCGGCGGAGGGCGGGGAAGCCAAAAATGATGCAAAAGCATGGGCTGCGCGGCCGGGGGAGCGGCCACTAGAATTCCTCCATCATGAACGACGATTGGAAGAACCGGGTCGTCTTCGCCGAAGACGCGGTCGCTCTCCTCAAGAACGGGATGAGCGTCTACATCCATGGCGCGTGCGCGTCGCCCGTGCCCCTTCTCGAGGCCATGGTGGCCCGAAAGAGCCTCACCGACGTCACCCTCTACCATCTTCACGTGGGAGGCGAGGCGCCCTTCGCCCGGCCCGAGAACGCCGACCGTTTCCACTCGATCTCGTTCTTCGCCGGACCGAACGTGCGGGGGATCATCGAGAGCGGCCAGGGCGATTTCGTCCCGGTTTTCCTCTCCGACATTCCCGGCCTCTTCTCCGGCGGCGTGATTCGCCTCGATGTGGCGATCGTCCAGGTGTCGCCTCCCGACAAGCACGGCCTGTGCACCCTGGGCACGTCGTGCGACGCCACCCGGGCCGCCGTGGATTCCGCCCGCTTCGTCATCGCCGAGATCAACGAGCAGATGCCGCGCACCCACGGTTACACCGCGGTGCCCCTCTCGCGCCTCTCCGCGTTCATCCATACCGACCGGCCCCTGGTGACCCACATCCCCGAACCCATCGGGGAGGTGGAGTCGCGCATCGGCCAGATCGTGGCCGACCTCGTGGTGGACGGGGCGACCTTGCAGATGGGAATCGGAGCCATTCCGGACGCGGTCCTGTCCCGTCTCCACAACAAGCGCAACCTCGGCATCCACACCGAGATGTTCTCCGACGGCCTGGTGGACCTGGCCGAAAGCGGCGCCATCACCGGCAGCCTCAAGACCGTGAAGCCGGGCCGGATCGTCACCAGTTTCGTCTTCGGTTCGAAGAAGGTGTTCGACTTCGTGGACGACAATCCCCTCGTCGAGTTCCATCCGAGCGACCGGACCAACGACACCTCGGTCATCCGGCGCAACAACAACACCATCGCCATCAACTCCGCGCTCCAGGTGGACCTCTCCGGCCAGGTGTGCGCCGACTCGCTCGGGCACCGGATCTATTCGGGCATCGGGGGCCAGATGGACTTCATGCGCGGCGCCGCTCTTTCCCACGGAGGCAAGCCGATCCTGGCCCTGCCCTCGACGGCCAAGGGGGGGAAGGTCTCGCGCATCGCCGCCGAACTGGCGCCGGGCGCGGGGGTGGTGACCACGCGCGGCCACGTGCAGTGGATCGTGACCGAGTACGGTGCGGTGAACCTTCACGGCCTGCCCCTGCGCAAGCGCGGCGAGGCCCTGATCTCCATCGCGCATCCCGATTTCCGGGCGGAACTGGGGCGGGATCTGGCGAAGATCCGGCACTTCAGCATGGCGCCCGTGGGCGCCCGAAGTTGACCGGGCCCAACGTGTCACGCGCCCTCCGGGCGCTGTCCATCGGCCTGCTGCTCTTCGCCTCGCCCTCCTCGGGCGGCGCGGCCGGTCCAGCGAAGCCCAGGCTGACCCTGAAGGCGTTGCCCATGATCGGCACGCCGTCGACCCTGTTCATCTTCCACGCCATCCTCAGCGGCGGCGAGGAGAGCGAGGATTTCTACTGCCTCAGCACGGAATGGATCTGGGAAGAGCAGCTGGATTCGAGCATCAACGAGACGGAGTGCCCGCCCTACGTGCCGGGGGAGACGAAGATCGACCGGTCGTTCAGCGAGGAGCAGAGCTTCCGCACCCCTGGGCCGCACGTGGTCAAGGTGGTGCTGCGGAAGGGCGAGAAGCAGATCGCCACCGCCTCCGTCACAGTCACGGTTCGAGACGTTCCCTGAGGGGCTCGGGGGGCCAGGCTTATAGTCCGTCTCGAATTCAGGCAGAGAGCGGCTGCCCCCCCCACGAAGGAGCCACCGATGCGTTCTGTTTTTGCCGCGGCGTTCGCCGCCACCCTCCTCGCCTCCGCGGTCATCGCCCAGGAGACCCCCACCGAGCGCGAGGCTGCTCGCGACGTGCTCAAGAAGATGGGCGATCTCGAGACCTCGCTGGACGTTCCGGGTCTCGTGGCGAAGCTCACCGGACCGAACGCCGCGCGCGATGCGGTGACCGCTCGCGCGAAGGAGCTCATGGAGAAGGAGTTCCTCGCCCTCGGCGATGACATCACGAAGAACCCGGAGATCGGCTTCGTGGAAAAGCGGTCGGTGGCGAAGCTCGCCGACGCCCTTCGGGCCCATGGCTTCGACGTGACCATCGGCACCCCCGGCCTCGAGACCGCATTCGTGGCGAAGTACAAGGGCAACAACGGCCCGCCGAACCTCGGAATCATCGTGGAGTACGACGCGCTGCGGGGAACCGAGCGCGCGTTCCACGGGGATCAGCACTCCACTCAGGGTCCCGTGGGGATCGCGGCCGCGGTGGCCATGGCCGAGTACCTCACGAAGACGAAATCGCCGGGCAGCGTGGTGGTCTTCGGCACGCCGGGGGAGGAAATGATGCCGCCGAACGCGAAGACCGAGATGCACAAGGCGGGAGTCTTCAACGGCATGGACATCCTGGTGCGCTCGCACGCCTCGTCCGCGACCTCGCGGCCCGCTCCCGGGTTCGGCACCTGCTGCCTCAACATCGATGGGGTCAAGTACACCTTCCAGGGCGCCCCCGCCCATCAGATGACGAGCTGGAACGGCCGCAACGCCCTCACCGCGGTCATCCATCTCTTCAACAACATCGACGCGGTTCGCAGCAACATCCGGCCCGAGGCGCGCATCCAGGGCGTCATCACCGAGGGCGGCGCCGCCCCCAACGTGGTGCCGGACCGCACGGTGGCGGACTTCTACATCCGCTATCCCGACGAGGTGTACCTGAAGCAGATCCGCGAGTTCACCGACAACGCGGCCCGGGCCGCGGCCCTCGCCACCGGCACCAAGGTGAAGATCGATCATTACGGCACCGCGAGGGACGGCATCTCCGTGGCGAGCCTCGCCGAGGTGGGTTTCGCCTACATGAAGAAATTCGGAGCGACCAAGGTGAGCCCGGAGCCCGGGAAGCCTCAGGGCTACGAAGAGACGGGAAGCGTGTCGCGCGCCATTCCCGGCCTGGGCTTTTCCGCCGCCTCGTCGAATTTCCCGAATCACACCTACGAGATGGAGGCGGACGCGCTCGCCGAGGTGGGACACCAGGGCTTCGTGATCGATGCCCTGGGCATGACCGCGCTGCTTTTCGACTTCGCCACGCGCCCGGACTATCGCGCGCTGGTGAAGCGCGAATTCGAGGGGATCCAGGCCCTCCAGAACGAATACATCGCCGCCCTGGCCAAGCCCTACCAGGTCCCGAAGGTTCCGGATCCGAAGTAGTCCGGTCCGCTTCCCTGGTGCCGCCCCCGGGGCCGCGGACTTTGGCCCGAGGGGATCGCCGTTGGCCCGCACGAAATAGACTGTCTCCATGGGGCTCCTCGAACAGTTCAAGCAGGGTCTGTCGCGCACGCGCGCCGTTCTCAACACCGACGTCTCCGACCTGGTTCGCGGCCTGGCCAAGCTCGACGCGACCACCCTCGACTCGCTGGAGGACGCGCTGGTGGCCGCGGATTTCGGCCCGGCGGCGGCGGCCGAGATCCTCAAGGCGGTTCGAAAGGAACTCACCGGCGGCTCCGATCCGTCGCTCATCCGGGAGACCCTGAAGGCAAAGGTCCGCGCCATCCTCGACATTCCCGGCCCCGCGGTGACCCAGGGGAACCCGCACGTCATCTTCATCGTGGGCGTGAACGGCGTGGGCAAGACCACGACCATCGGCAAGCTGGCCGCGCGGTACCGCACGGCGGGGGAGACCACGTTGATCGTGGCCGCGGACACCTTCCGCGCGGCCGCGGTGGGACAGTTGAAGACCTGGGCCGACCGCGCGGGCGCCGCGTTCCACGAATCGCGCGAGGGCCAGGATCCGGCTTCGGTGGTGACCGATGGCCTGCGCAAGGCCCGGGCCGCGGGCACGCGACGCGTCCTCGTCGACACCGCCGGACGCCTGCAGAACAAGGCGCACCTGATGGCCGAACTCGCCAAGATGGGCCGGATCGCCGCCCGAGAGGCCGAGGGCGCGCCGCATGAAACCCTTCTGGTGCTCGATGCCACCACGGGCTCGAACGGCCTCGCCCAGGCCCAGGAATTCGCCCGCGCCATTCCCCTCACCGGTCTCGTGCTCACCAAGCTCGACGGCACCGCCAAGGGCGGAATCGCGGTGGCCATCGTCTCCGCCATGAAGGTTCCCATCCGCTTCGTCGGCCTCGGCGAAGCCATCGGCGATCTCGTGCCCTTCGACGCGGCGTCGTTCGCGGAGGGACTGCTCGGATGAGCAGGGCGACCATGGCGTCCGCGGACGAGCGCTTCATGCGCGGGGCCATCGCCCTGGCCGAACGCGGCATCGGGGAGACGAATCCCAATCCGCCCGTCGGCTGCGTCCTGGTTCGAAACGGCCGGGTGGTGGGTGAAGGATTCCACGCGCGCGCGGGCGAGCCGCATGCGGAGGCGCTGGCCCTCATCCTGGCCGGCCCACGGGCGAAGGGCGCCACCGCCTATGTCACGCTCGAGCCCTGCACGCCCCATTTGGCGAAGCGCACGCCGCCCTGCGCTCCCAGGCTCATCGACGCGGGCGTGCGGAGAGTGGTCCTGGGCGCGCGCGATTTCAACCCGGAGGTTCGCGGCAAAGGCGTCAGGCTTCTGCGGGCGGCGGGGATCGAGGTGGTGGAGGGGGTCTGCGCCCCCGAAGCCGCGAGGCTCACCGCCCACTTCAACGCCGCGATGAGGAACCAGCGTCCCTTCGTGGCGCTCAAGGCCGGCATGACCCTGGACGGATGCACCGCCACCGCGAGGGGAGAATCGAAGTGGATCACCTCGAAGGCGCAGCGGGTGGCCGCGCGCAAGCTGCGAAGGCTCTTCGACGGCATTCTCGTGGGTTTCGAGACCGCGCTCCAGGACGACCCGATGCTCCTGCCCGCGCCCCGGGTCCTAAGGCCGCATGCGCGGGTGGTTCTCGATTCCCACCTGCGGCTGCCGCTCTCGTCGCGGCTGGTGAAGTCGGCGCGCTGCCATCCCGTCATCGTGGTGGGCGCCGAACCCTTCCCCGAACACCGAAGGCGGGCCCTTGAAGACAAGGGCGTCGCCGTCATCATCGTGGACGGGCGGAGCGGGCGAGTGTCGATCGCCGCGGCGTTGAAGGCGCTTTTCGCCCGCGGGATCCGATCGCTTCTGGTCGAAGGCGGGTCCGAGGTCCTGGGCTCGTTCGTTCGAGATCGGCTCTTCGACGAGATGGTGATCTTCCGCGCCCCCCTCATCCTGGGCGGACGGGGGAGCCGGCCGGTGGTCGGGGGAACGAATCCCGCGGCCCTCGCCGATGCGGCGCCCATGCGGCGCGCCGCGGTGGAGGATTCCATGACCCTGCGTTACGGGCTCGGAGATCCAGGCGAACTCGAGGTCGAGGTCTACGAGCGCCGGCCCGACCGGCGGGTCCGCGGGGAGAAGAGGTAGGAGCGATCATGTTCACCGGAATCGTCGAAGACCTCGGGGAAGTGCTCTCGTGCGAGCAAGAGGGAGACATCTACCGCCTCGCCGTGCGAGCGAAGAAGACGCCCGGGGATCTTGAAGTCGGCGGTTCGGTGGCCGTGAACGGCTGCTGCCTGACCGCCACGAGGATGGAAGGCGACATCCTGCGCTTCGATCTCGCGCGCGAGACGGTGGCGCGAACCCGCTTCGACAAGCGCCTGCGTCCGGGCGCCATGGTCAACCTCGAACGCCCGCTGCGTCTGTCCTCCCGCCTCGACGGCCATTTCGTCCAGGGTCACGTCGACGGCGTGGCAACGGTGTCCTCGATCCGCGACACCGGCTCGTCGAGCGAGATCACCTTCGAACTTCCGAGCGACCTCGCGCGCTACTGCGTGGAAAAGGGCTCGATCGCCCTCGATGGCGTCTCCCTGACCTGCGCGCAGGTCGCCGGGTCCAAGGTCAAGATCGCGGTGATTCCCCACACCCTCGAAGTCACGACCCTCGGTCGCTTGAAAGTCCACGACCTCGTGAACGTCGAGGTCGACATGATCGCGAAGTACGTGGAAAAGCTCCTCCCAAAGTAGCATCCCCTCTCCGGGCCCCATCGGTCCGGCCGGACAGACAAGGAAACCAACCCCCGTGGTCTTCGCCGCCATCAAAGACGCCATCGACGACATCCGCGCCGGCCGCATGGTCGTGGTCGTGGACGACGAAGACCGCGAGAACGAAGGCGATCTCACCATCGCCGCGGAGAAGGCGACCACCGAGAACATCAACTTCATGGCCACCCACGGCCGGGGCCTCATCTGTCTTCCCCTCACCGGGCAGAGGCTCGATGAGCTGCGCATTCCGCTGATGGTGCAGGACACCGAGAACTCCGCGAAGTTCGGCACCGCCTTCTGCGTGCCCATCGAGGCCAAGAAGGGCACAACCACGGGAATCTCCGCCTCCGACCGGGCGACCACCGTGCTCGCCGCCGTCGATCCGAACACGAAGCCGGAAGATCTCGCCCGTCCCGGCCACATGTTCCCGCTCCGGGCCCGCGACGGCGGCGTGCTCGTGCGCGCGGGGCAGACCGAGGCCGCGGTCGATCTCGCGCGCCTCGCCGGCCTCAAGCCCGCGGGAGTGATCTGCGAAATCATGGCGCCGGATGGCGCCATGATGCGCGTCCCCCAGCTCGAGAAGTTCTGCGCCGAGCATGGGATCCGCATGATCACTATCCGCGACCTCATCCAGTACCGGATGATGCACGAGAGACTGGTGCGAAAGATGGCGGAGGCGAACCTCCCGACCCGCGCGGGCGCCTTCCGGATTCACGCCTTCGAGAGCATCGTCGATGGGGAACACCACATCGCTCTCGTGCATGGTGATGTGCGGGACGGCAAGCCCGTGCTGGTCCGGGTTCATTCCCAGTGCCTGACCGGCGACATCTTCGGCTCGCGTCGCTGCGATTGCGGCGAGCAGCTCGATGTCGCCATGGATCGCATCGTCAAGGAGGGCGCGGGCGTTCTCCTCTATCTGCGGCAGGAGGGGAGAGGGATCGGCCTCATCCACAAGCTGCGCGCCTACGAGCTTCAAGACCAGGGCCAGGACACGGTGGAGGCGAACGAGTCCCTCGGTTTCAAGGCCGACCAGCGCGACTACGGCATCGGCGCGCAGATCCTCGCCGAGCTCGGCGTGGTGAAGATCCGGATGATGACGAACAACCCGCGCAAGTTCGTGGGCCTCGAAGGCTACGGCCTCGAGATCACCGAGCGCGTCCCCATCGAGATCACCCCCACGGACATCTCGAGGCGCTATCTGGAGACGAAGAAGAAGAAGATGGGCCACCTCCTCCGCGAGGTGTAAGCGCGGTACCCACTACCAGGCCGGTGCAGCGGGACGTACCCCACTCACGTCATTGCGAGGCCCCAGTCCGTTGGTGCCGGGCCGAAGCAACCCCCTTCCGACAACTACCAGGCCTGCGGCCTGCGGGCTTGGTAGTGGCTCGACGGGGTTGCTTCGTCGCGTTACCAAACGGACTGGCTCCTCGCAATGACGTGAGTGGGATACGAGACGGCGCAGGAACTTGGTAGTGGGGTACTAGGCGATCTTGCCCTTGGCGATCGCGGCGCTGATGGTCTGGATGGTCTTTTCCATGAAGGTGCGGATCGCGTCTTCGCGCGACGGCGCTCCCGCGATGGCCTCAGCGTAGGGCAGCCTCTTCACGAAGAGCACCGCTCCCTTGTCGTAGACCCGGACCTCGACGGTGTCCCCCGAGGTCAGGTCCTCGACCTGGATATGGAACTCACGGCCCGCATGTTCGAAAACCCGGTTGGCTCCTGTCACCATGAGAGGGCTCCTGCTCAGCGTTTGTTTTCGGGGGCGGCGCCGCGCAGCAGGGACTGCCGGCGGAGCCACGTTTCGAAGAACCAGTTCCCGATGGAGTATCGGCCCCCGGCCTGCTTCAGGTAGCCCATCTGGGCGAGGCCCAGAAGGTGCGGACCGAGAGTGTCGCCGGGGGTCGACAGAGCGCTCCCGATCTCGGCGGGAGAGAGCGAACGCTCCCTCGCCACCTCTTCGAGAATCCGGCGCTCGATGGTTTCGAGGGTCTGGAAATCCACGGAGAAGAAGTTCGACACCATGTCGTCGTTGGCCACCACATCGAGGGTGCCCTCGAGATCCTTGTTCTCGAACAGGCGCGAGGCGATGAGCTGGACCAGGAAAGGCTGGTTTCCGGTCTTCTCGGAGATCGCGGCGATCGCGGTCTCGGAGAAGCTTCCCCGGCTCAGCAGGGCCGCGGTTTCCTCGGCCTCGAGCGGGGTCAGGTACGAGGCCGGCAGGAAGCCGTGGAGAAAGGGCGAGGTCACCAGGGCCGCGGTTTCATCGAGGCGCGCGAGGCGACGGGTGGCGGTGATGACCGAACGAACCTCGGGGCCCTTCTGGAGCACGCGCCGCAGGCGCCCGAGCGTTGTCACTTCGTTGCGGGCGACCGTGATCAGTTCCTCGCCCTCGTCCATGAGGATGAGGGTCTTCCACCCCGAACGGACGGCCCGGCGGATCACCGCCTGGAGCATGTCGGTGACGGAGAGGTCCTCGATGGCGTCGATGTCGATATCGGCGGCGCGCCGGAAATGCTCGTTGTCCTCGATGCTGGCGATGAGGCCGTCGGCCAGGCCCCGCGCGTCGGAACTCCCCTGCAGGTCCCAGTACAGAGCGAGGTACGGGGTCTCCTTGCTCGCCTGGGTGCGGGCCTCGATTTCCTTCAGCAGGCTCGTCTTGCCCATGCGGCGCGCGCCGATGACCCACAGGGAATCGCGGGATCCCTCCAGGATCTCCCGCAGCAGGTTCGTGCGGCCGAAGAAGTTGTCGCCACGGACCCAGCTGCCGGCGATGAATGGATTGCGCATGTTTCCTTCGGATTCCGATCTATTGGAGGTTCGGCTGGTCCACGGGGCGGGGGATGGCGCGAGGCGCCACGGATTCGTCGGAGAGGACCAGGGCCTCCACCGCCGCCACATCGCGGACCGCGATGGTGGATCGTCCCTCCTCGATCATGTGATTGACCGCGTGGATGCAGAATTTCTGGATGATGTAGGGCTTGAGATCGGAGAGGTTGAGAATCCGCTCGACCGCGCCATCCTCGAACCGGAACACGCCCTGCACCGGCGTCCGGATCAACTCCTCGGCCTCGTCGCGGGAAAGGCCCGACAGCTCGAACTCGTCGAAGAAGTTGTACCAGGGCGAGCCTTCGCTCTTCCAGCTCCTCCGGATACCCACGCCGCTCATCACCGCCACCAGGTTCTCGGAGAAGGTCTTCATGAAGACGCTGCGGAGCCTCTGGTTGACCCGCTCCGAGTATTCGTTCAGCTCGTCGACCTCGTCGAGCAGCAACGCGAGTTTGACTCTCTTGGGGGTGCGGCTCTTGAGGTCGGTGATCACGCGCTGCAGGTCGCGCGAGAAGTCGCGGTCGTCGTAGTCATCGTTCTCCGAGCGGAATCTCAGTTCGGTGAGAGTCTCGGGGGCGAGGTCGAGGGCATCCACGATTTCCGACATCATGGTGTGGAAGAAGGTGTGCTCGGGGACGCCCTGAAGATCGACGGAGACCGGGAAGAACTTGAACTCCGTGCCCTCATCGTCGGCGAGCGCCATCTTGAGGTGGTGCATGAACGAGGTCTTGCCGATGCGCCGGTCCCCGGTGATCATCAGGGAGTTCGCGTGGATCATGTTGAGCACGCGGCTCAGCAGCTTCTTCCGTCCGAAGAACATGGCGTTCGAGAGCACGGGCGCCCCGGCGATGTAGGGATTGAACCGGTTCCGCAGCGCCCGCCGCCTTCGCGCCGCGTAGACCCCGGCTCCCGTGCCCACCAGCGACACCGCGCACAGCGCGACGAGGGGGTAGAAGTAGGGGTTCTCGACCAGCGTCGGCTTGCGGTCGACCATGAACACCGCTTCGAAGGTCCGGCCCTTTCGATCGACCACCGACACCACCACGCGGTTCATGCCCTTGGTCAACGGCACGGACTCGTCGAAGGTGTGGGTGCGGGCCTCCTCGGCCTGGGAGAGGTCCAGGTTGTGGGTGACCAGCGCTCCCGACCTGATGGTGATCCGGGCGAGGCCCCGGTCGTCGGTGGCGACGCCCGATACGGTGATGGTGTCTTCTTCGGTCTCGGTGGTCGGGTGCTTGGGAGCCACGAAGGCGAGGGCCGGGAGCTCCCGGTCGCCGAGGAGCAGATCTCGGGTGTCCCGGGCCATGCGCTCGTCGATGTCGGCCAGCCGCTTGGTCGCGTCGTCGTCGCCGGGCACCAGGCCCAGGATCAGGTTCAAACGCAGGCTCGCTTCGGTGAAGTTGTTCTTGGAAAGGAACTGGAGCACCTCCCGCCGCAAGTCGGCGATCCGGCGTTCGCTGTCCTGCTTCCTTTTCCGTTGCGCGCTGATCTCCTGGGCCTGCTTGAGGAGGGTGAGGGCCTCGGTCAGAGTGGGGTCGGTCGCCGCCTCGGTGAGCAGGGGGATGGCCTGGTCGATGGCGCCCGCTTCGAAGAGACGGCGGCCGTCGTTCAGGTCCTTGACCCGGCTTTCCCGGGTGGTGGTGGCGAGGAGCCGGTCCTGAGCCTCCGCCCGCCCGTCATGCGCCTGGGTGTTGCCGGGATCCGACTTCAGGATGGCGTCGAACTTGACCAGCGCGTCGCGGTGCTGGCCGGCGTTCAAGAGCCTGCGGGCTTCCGCCAGTTCGCGCTGAATCAGCTCACGCTCCCGTTGCAGGCGCGCCTCCGTGTCCTTGGCGCTCTGCTTCTGGCGGAGGCCTTCGATCACGGAGGTCACTCTCGTCTGCGCGGTCGCGTCGAGATTCCGGGCCCGGGCCATCGCTTCCTGGGCCTTCGCTATCGCTTCGTCGATGCGGTCCCTGCTCGCCAGGTCCGCCGCATCGGCCAGAAGGCGGTCGAGTTGCTGCCGCAGAGCCCGGACCGTCTCCTGGTTCTGGCGGTCCTCCGCCGCCTTGAGGAGCTTCTTCATGTCCTGGTAGTCGGCGGGGATCTTCTGGATCTGGCCCTGGCGTTCCTCTTCCTTGAAGCTCGCGATGGCATCCTCGCGACGCTGAAGGCCCATGTAGGCGCGCCCGAGCTGGTAGTTGGGGAAGTAGTTGAAGAATTCCAGGGAGTAACTGCGCTCGCCCAGGCTGGAGGTGGGTTTTTCCGCCATGGCCCGGGTGAGGTGCTTGATCGCATCCTCGAAGCGGCCGTTCCGCAGATCCTTGTCCTTCGCGTCGAGGTAGAGCTCTTTCCATTCGTCGGCCGCCATCGCGGGCGAACCCGCAAGGGCGAGGCTCACGAGAATGATGGAGGCGATGGCGCGGCGCATGCTTGGTTGTTCCCGGCAAGGGGGCGGGCGGCCCGCCTCGATCCGAGCATCTTACCAAGCGGACCGCGGCGGCCGCGGGCCGTCAGTCCCCCGGAATTCGCTCGGAGGAGAAGATCCGTTCGAGGCGGCGGGCGAGGTCGGGATTCCCGAGGGAGGCGAACGAGGGGGCGAGCGCCATCAGTCGTTCCCACTCCTCGCCTCGCTCGGTCTCCCGTTTGAGGAGCCGGAGCGCCCACACCCTGAGGAGGCGGGTGTGGGCGTCCCGGGGCGTGGCTTCGATCAGCCGGTCGAGGGCCGGCAGGGCCTGCTCCGCTCTCCCTTCGAAGAGAAGGGCGAGAGCCCGGTTGAAGGAGATGTCGTTCTGTCTTTGATCGGCGAGCGACCCGGCGCGCGCGAACACCGCCGAGGCCTCCGGATCGCGCAGGCGGAAACGGGCGACTCCAAGGTTGTTGAGCACTGCGGCGGTTTCCCGCCCGCCCAGCAGCGCGCTGAAGTTGTCCGCGGCCTCGGCGTAACGCCCGTCCTCGAGTTGGGCCGCGCCCGCCTGGAACCGGAGGGCGCGCGCGAGCGCTGCCGGAGTGTCCGCCCCCGGGGCCGCGAGCGCCAGCCGGATCGCGGAATCGAAGTCACGCGCCGCGATGAGGGCCTCGACCGCCGCGAGTCGCAGATCGATGGAGGCGGGGTCGTACTCGAGCGCGGTGGCGAGGCCGCGCGCCCTCTCACCGGCGCTGCCGGCGGTGAGGGCCGGGGCGGCGATGCCGGCGGGATGCTCCGCGAGGCGGCGAAGGCAGGTCGCCTGGGCGCTCGCCCGGGCGAGGGTCGTTGCGATCACGCGCTCGAGCTCGATCCCCTCGGCCATGCGCGCGATCCGGACGGAGGGCACCCGCGCCCGCGGCATCTGGCGCTCGTGTCGCCGCTCGACGAGCCCGTCGCGCACGCCGGCGGCCCGCGCCAGTTCGACCGCCTCGATCGTCGCGGCGAAGCCGGCGAAGACGATCACGTTGTGCGCGAGCTTCAGCGCCGCGCCGCTGCCGAGACGTCCGGCCCG
>JBGATM010000025.1:0-74539 GCA_044229175.1 Vicinamibacteria bacterium
GAAAAGGGCCTCTTCGAGGACCTGCTCGATACCATCGAGTCGGTTCTCGCCGAAGCTCCGGCCGCGGTTTCACCTCGTGCCGCCACCCCGAGGATCTCGAGCCCCCTCTTCGCGGATTTCTCGGAAGCGGATCTCGTGGCCGTGATCCAGGGCCTGGAGCTCGCGACTTACGGCCCCGGCGACATTCTCATTCTCGAAGGGGATCCGGGCACCAGCCTCTTCGTCATCACCTCGGGGGTGGTTCGCGCCTTCGTCAAGCAGGCGGACGGGAAGAACAAGCAGGTCCGGGAGATGGGCGAGGGCTCGTTCTTCGGGGAGATCGCGGTGCTTTCCGGCAAGCCCCGCACCGCCACCGTCACCGCGAAGACCCAGGTGGAGGCGCTGATCCTCGAGCGGAAGACCCTCGACAACATCTGCAAGACCCATCCGAGCGTGAGGACGACTCTTCAGAAGTTCGCGGCGGAACGACTGAAGACGGGAAAATAGTCGCATGGCCAAAGTTCTGCTCGTGGAAGACAACGAAATGAACCGCGACATGCTGTCGCGGCGGCTCATCAAACGCGGCTACAACGTGGTGATGGCGATCGACGGCCAGCAGGGTATCGACATGGCGGTGACCGAGAAGCCCGACCTCATCCTCCTCGACATGAGCCTCCCCGTGGTCGACGGGTGGGAGGCGGCGAAGCAGATCAAGACGAATCCCGCGTCCTCGGGCGCGCCCCTCATCGCGCTCACCGCCCACGCCATGGCCGCGGATCGGGAGCGCGCCATGGCGGCGGGCTGCGACGACTTCGACACCAAGCCGGTGGAACTGCCCCGATTGCTCGCGAAGATGGAGACGCTCCTCAAGGCCCGGGGCGTGGCCCCGCCCGAGAAGGCCTGAGTCCCCTTCCCGGAGCGTCGGCAAAACCCCCATGTCTGCACCAGGCACTCCGGACTCCGAGAATTCCGACCCGCTGTCCCAGGTCCGGCACGACCTCAAGACGCCGATCAACCAGATCATCGGCTACTCGGAGATGCTGGCCGAGGACGCGGAGGACAAAGGCGACACGGACGCGCTCAAAGACCTCACGAAGATCGGCGCCGCCGCCCGCACCCTTCTCGAGCTGATCGACAAGGAATTGCGGCCGGGTCGGATCGCGCTTCCCGCAGCCCCCGCGCCGGCCCCCGCCCCTCTCCCCGCGTCCACCGCGAAGGGCCTGGAGTCGAAGTCCGCCGAGTCCGCGGGCGCGTCCACCCTGCCCCCGAGCCTGCAGCCCCTGCCTCCGCTTCCGGGCACCGGCAACACCGACCCCGGGGTCGATCGCCTGCTCGTGGTGGATGACAACGAGATGAACCGCGACATGCTCTCCCGCCGCCTCAAGGGGAAGGGCTACATCGTGGAGACCGCGGAGGATGGCCAGCAGGCGCTCGACATGCTCGGGAAGGACCCCTTCGACCTCATCCTCCTCGACATCATGATGCCGGGCATCTCGGGGATCGACGTGCTGCGCGCGGTCCGCCAGACCAGGTCGCGCGCGGACCTGCCCATCATCATGGCCACCGCGAAGGACCAGAGCGACGACATCGTCGAGGCCCTGAAGCTCGGGGCCAACGACTACGTGACCAAGCCCATCGACTTCCCGGTCTGCCTCGCTCGCGTCCAGTCCCAGCTGGCCTTGAAGCGCGCTCAGGATCAGGTGAAGCGCCTCAATGCCGGACTCGCTCGTCGCAACGACCTGATCAAGGCCACGTTCGGCCGGTATCTCTCCGACGAGGTCGTGGACCAGATCCTCGAAGCCCCGGGCGGCGCGCGCCTGGGCGGCGACAAACGCACGGTCACCATCCTGATGTCCGACCTGCGGGGCTTCTCGGCTCTATCCGAACGCCTGCCCCCCGAACAGGTCGTCCGGATCATCAACAACTACCTCGCCACCATGACCGAGGTGATCAAGAAGCACAAGGGCACCATCGACGAGTTCATCGGCGACGCCATCCTTGCCATCTTCGGCGCCCCGGTGGGCCGCGAGGACGACGCCAAGCGCGCCACCGCCTGCGCGGTGGAGATGCAGCTCGCCATGCACTCGGTCAACGAGTACAACCGGAAGAACGACCTGCCCGAGATCGAGATGGGGATCGCGCTGCACACCGGCGAGGTCATCGTGGGAAACATCGGTTCGGAGCAGCGGGCCAAGTACGGGGTGGTGGGCACCGCGGTCAATCTCACCTCGCGCATCGAGACCTACACCATCGGCGGACAGATCCTGATTTCCGACGCGACCTGCAAGGCGGCGGGTGAGGGGGTCATCGTGGGCGGGCAGATGGCGGTGAAGGCCAAGGGCCTCAAGGAACCGATGATCGCCCACGACCTGCGCGGCGTGGGCGAGCCGTTCAACCTGCATCTCCAGAACCGGAGCGCCGAACTCCTGCCCCTCAAGGAGGAGATCGCCATCGACTACTTCGTCATCGACGGCAAGGCGGTGGGCGACGAGGCGTTTCGGGCTTCGTTCGTGTCCCTCTCGCCGAAATCCGCCGCGGTGAAGGCCCCGGTGAAGGTGCCGCCCCTCACGAACCTCAAGCTCCACGTGCGAAGCACCAACGACCAGTGGATCCCGGGCGACCTCTACGGCAAGGTCCTCGAGGCGGAGCCGCCCGCGGGCGCCACCTTCGTGGTTCATTTCACCTCGTCGCCGCCCGAAGTCGAGACCTTCGTGAAGGCCACGCTGCAGGCTCTTCAGGAATCCGGAGTTCCCTGAGACATCCGGAATCGTGATGCCCCTGCGCCCTTCCCCGGTAAGGCTCCTGGTCCTTGCGGGATTGTGCCTGTCGCTCCCCCCGGGCGCCCCCGCCCAGACCGCGACGGTTCTCTCGTCGGAATACGGGGACATGGTGAGGCGCTACACGGCCGGGGATCAGGTCGCGGCTCTGGCCTTCCTGAGAGGCTGGTCGGAGAGCCGCATTCGAGAGCACGTCGAGGGCTTGAAAGAGGCGGTCGTGTCGATCCGGAAGTGCCCGGGCTGCCCGACCCGCCTCGCGTTTTCGCACTTTCCGATTCGCGCGGCGCTTCTGCTTCACGCGGACGGCGAGGTCCAGCAGCAGTTGAGCCCGCCGGAGAGCGAGCAGGTTCCCGTCTGCGGCTCCGGCCCCCATGGTCTGGCCGTCGAGCATCTGGCCACGATCCTCCTTCTCATCGATCCCGACGCCGGCTCCTTCGTGAAGCGCGCCTATCTCGGCATGGCGGGGCAGGCCATGTGGTCCCACTGTTTCGGGGAGGCGTCCGGCTGGGCGCGGTCGGGCCTCAAGCACTTTCCCAAGGATCCCTCGCTTCTGCTGGCTGAAGGCGTGGCCCTCGAGGCCCGCGCCTTCTTCACCCTGGCGCCGGCGCCTCCGGTCATGGGGTTGACTCCCGCGAGCCTGCGCAAGCGAGAGGCGTTGAAGGCGGAACTGCGCGATCTGCGCGAAGGGGCCCGGCAGTCGTTCGAGGAGGCTCTCTCCAAAGATCCCAACCTGGTCGAGGCGCGGTTGCGCCTGGGCCGGATGCTGTGGCGGCTCGGCCGCCCCGAAGCGGCTCGCGCGGCTCTCGAAGAGGTGCTCGCGAAGCACGCGGAGGCCCCGCAGCAATACCTCGCTCACCTCTTTCTCGGGCGGATCCTCGAGGACCGGGACGAGGTCGCGGCCGCGGAGGAGCACTACCGGGTGGCTCTCGCGATGCAGCCCCTTTCCGAGATCGCCGCGGTGGCGGTATCCCATGCCCGGTTTCTTCAAGGCGATGTGGAAGGAGCGCGAAGCCAGCTGAGCGCCGGTCTCGAGGCGGTCCGAACGCGCCGGGACTTCGATCCGTGGATGCCCTACCTCCTGCCCCAGACTCCGGGCGGCGAGGCCATCATGGCCGAGCTGCGCCAGTCGATCTCGAGATGACCCGCGGCCTTCTCCTGCTGGGCCTGCTGCTTGCTGGACCGCTGACCACGGCCACGTTCGGTCAGGCGGTTCCGACCACCACCCCGCCGACCTTCGCGGCGGAGGTTGAGAACGTCTACGTGGACGCCTTCGTGTCCCTCCACGGCGGCCCTCTCACCGGGCTTCTCGCCTCGGACTTCGAGCTCAAGGACAACGGGGTGTCGCAGCACCTGGAACTCGCGGCCGCCGACGCCCAGCCCTTGCTCGCGGTGCTGACCTTCGACCTGAGCAACTCTCTCGCGGGTGAGAAACTCGCGTCGCTGCGCGCGGCCAGTCAGGCCTTGCTGAGCTCGCTGCGGCCGGAGGACGAAGCCACTCTCTTCTGCTTCACCGACGAGGTCCGATGGCTGGTGCCGCCGACCACGAACAAGGTGTCGCTGGGCCTCGCCCTGGCGCAACTGCAGCCGGGAGGAGGAACCGCGATCATGGACGCTCTCTACTCGGCCCTGACCCTTCCCAGCAGCCGCAGCCGCTCCCTGGTCGTCCTCTTCACGGATGGAGCCGACAATTCGAGCTGGCTCGAGTGGCGGCAGATTCAGAAGGTGGCGGAGCGCTCCAATGCCGTGATCCACGTCGTCGGCCTGAAGCCTCCGCAGCTGACCGCGCCCGGCGAGACCATGGAGATCGGAATCAGGAGCGTGCCCCTGGAGTCCCCGACCGCCCTCGATTTCGAGGCTCCCTGGGGCCTGCGTCAGATCGCCGAACTGACCGGCGGAAGGTACTGGGAGGCGGAATCCCTGGACCGGCTCAAGACCGCGTTCAGCGCGATCGCCGAGGCCATGGGGAAGAGGTACGTGCTGCGCTACGTCCCCGAGAACGTGAGGCGTCCCGGCTGGCACAAGATCGAATTGAAGCTGCGGGGCAAGAAGGGCGACGTTCACACCCGGACCGGCTACTGGGTCCCGGACCGCTGAGCGATCAGACCTCGAGAACCCTGGGCACGCGGGTGAGGTTCCTCGAACCCGTCTTCGTCACCAGGGCCACGTCCTCGATGCGCACCCCGCCGATCCCGAGGTAATAGAGCCCCGGCTCGACCGTGACCACATGACCGGCGCGAAGCAGGGTGCCGCGCTTCGAAATCGACGGGGCCTCGTGGATCTCGAGCCCGAGACCGTGGCCGGTGCCGTGGAAGAAGCCCTGCATCCGCCCGTTCTTCATGCCCGTCTTGAAACCGCGCGCCTCGAACAGGGCCAGGATGTCCGCGTGGATCTTCCGGCCGTCGGCGCCTTCGCGGATCGACCGATGCCCCAGGAGCACTCCCTCCTCGACCAGGGTGTAGACCTCCTTGAGTTTGTCGCTCGCGCGTCCTCGCACCACGGTTCGGGTGAGGTCGCCGAAGTATCCGGTGGATTGAGAGCGCGGGAAGATGTCCATCACGATGGGTGAATGGGCGCGCAACGGACCGTGGCCGATCTCGTGGGGGTCCACGGCCTGATCGCCGCCCGCGCAGATGGTTCGAACCGGGATGCCGCCGAGCTTCAGGATCGTGGTGTCGATCACGCTCCGCAGGTCTTCGGAGGTGAACTTCGATCCCCCGAGACGCAGCCAGCCGTCGCGACCGATCTTCGTTGATTTCAGCGCTTCGATCCCGGCCAGCAGACCTGCTTCCGCGGCCCGCAGCGAGGCCTCGATCTTCTTGACTTCGTCGCGCGTCTTGAGCTCACGCTCGGGCCAGAAGGGCTCTCTGGCCACGCGGAGCCTGATGTTCAACGCCTCCAGCTTTCGGGCGAGACCGAGAGGGAACGAGCCGGGAACTTCGGCGCTCTTAGCCCCTAGTCGCCGAAGGCAGGCCGCGATCACGTGCTCCGTGCGCGGCGGCGGCGCGCCCACGCCCGCGCGTTTCGTCATCTGCGTCCACGACCAGACCTGGGTCGCTTTCGACTCGCGCTTCGCTCGATCCATCTCGAGATCGCTCATCACCAGGATGGTTTGCGGCCCCGCGATCAAACAGAGGAAAGGATCGGGGGCGAAGAAGCCGGTGGGATAGAGGATGTCGGCGTCGTGCTCGGAGGCCGCGTAAAGAAGCCGGACCGGCATCAGGCCCGGGCTACGTCCACGAGCACGTCGTAGAAGGTGGCCCCGCCGCCGAGATCGGTGAGGGCCTGGCCGGTGACCGCGTTCGCGTTGCGTCCGCCGGGGCAGAGCTTGGCCCACCAGATCGAGAGGCCCACGACCACACCCTTGCGCGCGCTGTCGGAGACATGGGCCTTCGCGAGGAACTCGCCGCGGGCGTTGAAGGTCCGGACCATCTGTCCCTCCGCGATACCGCGGGCCGAGGCGTCGTCGGGATGGATAGTGAGCGCCGGCTCTCCCCCTTCCCGACGCACGAACATCGGTTGGGCCGAGAACGTGGAATTGAGGAAGTGATGCGCGGGGGGCGAGATGAACGCGAGCGGATACGTCTTCGCGAGTGAGGGATTGCTCACCGGCCCCTCGCGCGGAGGAACGTAGTGAGGAAGCGGATCGCGTCCCGCCGCCTTCTCCGTCTCCGAGTAGAACTCGCACTTGCCCGAGGGAGTGGGGAAGTTGCCCTCCGCGAACGGGGCCCACTCCGCGGGGACGTTCAGCCGGACCGAGGTCTCGCGATTCAGCCGCTCGATCGAGATTCCCTGAAGGCGCTTGTGCGACCAGTCGAAGGCCTGTTGCATCAGGGCCTCGTCGCTTTCGAACAGGCGCGGATCGGTGAGGCCCATGCGCTCGGCCAGCTGCCGGAAGACCTCGGTGTTCGACCGGCATTCGCCCAGGGGCTCGATGGCGGGCCGGTTGATGGCGATATGGAGATGACCGTACGACTTGAGGATGTCGGTGTGCTCGAGCACGGTGGTGGCGGGCAGGACGATGTCCGCCCAGTCCACGGTGTCGGTGCGGAACAGTTCGTGCACCGCCACGAACAGATCCTCGCGCGCGAGGCCACGACGCACGTCGTTCTGATCGGGAGCCACGGCCGCGGGGTTCGAGTTGTAGACGTAGAGCGCCTTCACCGGCGGCTTGAGGCCCGGATCGAGCGCTTCGCCCAGCGAAGACATGTTGATGGTCCGGGTGCCCGCAGGAACCATTTCGGGCCGGGTCAGTCGGGCGGTCGTCTGCGCGTAGGTGCCGGAGGATGAGAGCTGGATGCCGGCCCCCACGTGCCGCCAGTCCCCCGTGAGCGCGGGCAGGCACGTGATGATGCGGACGGTGTTGGCCCCGCCCGCGGCGCGGTTCAAGCCGTAGTTGATCCGGATCGCGGCCGGCCGGGTGCTCCCGTATTCGCGCGCGAGCTTCTCGATCACGTCGACCGCGAGACCCGTCTCCACCGCGGCGCGAGCGGGAGACCATTCCATCGCCCGCCCCTTCAGGCCATCGACGCCGACCGTGAACTTCGACACGTAGTCCTGGTCGATGAGGCCGTCGCGGAACAGCACGTGCATCATCGCGAGAGCGAGCGCGCCATCCGTGCCGGGAAGGGGAGCGATGTGCCAGTCGGCCTTCTCCGCAGTCTTCGACCGATAGGGATCGATGACGATGAACCGAGCCCCCTTCTTCCGGGCCTCCTCCACGAAGGGCCAGAAGTGGACATTCGAGGAGATGATGTTGGCGCCCCAGGCGATGATGAGTTTCGCGTTTCCCACCTTCTCGGGGTCGAAGCCGATGGTGCCGCCCACGACCGCCTTGTAGCCCTCGAACCCCGCGGTGGCGCAGATGGTGCGATCGAGCAGCGAGGCCCCGATGGCGCCGAAGAAGCGCCGGTCGAGGCTGCCGTAGTGGATCATTCCGGAGTTGCCGGCGTAGGAGTAGGGCAGGATCGACTCCGGCCCGCTCTCCGCGCTCACCCGCTTGAAGTTCGCGGCGATGGTGTCGAGCGCCTCGTCCCAGGAGACCCGCTCGAACTTTCCCTCACCCTTCTTTCCGACCCGCTTCAGGGGATGGAGGATGCGATCGGGCGAGTAGACGCGATCGAGATACTGGTTGACCTTGGCGCACAGAAACCCTTGGGTGAAGGGATGATCGGGGTCCCCGCCGATCTTCACCGCCCGGCCGTTCTCCACATCCACCGTGGCCACGCAGGTGTCCGGGCAGTCATGGGGGCAGACGATCTTGTGGGTGGTGACCATGGCCGACAAGGATAACCACTCCGCCCGGAAAGTCCGTGGCCGGCCGATTGCGTAAAGTCAGTCCCACCTTGGCGGCTGACACTCCCTTCGACCTGCAGGGCCACCGCGGCGCGCGGGGCCTCAGGCCCGAGAACACGCTTACCGCCTTTGCGCACGCCTTGTCGATCGGCGTCACCACCCTCGAACTCGATACCGCGGTGACCCGGGACGGCGTGGTGGTGGTGAGCCACGACTCCGAGCTCAACCCCGACATTACGCGCGACGCGTCCGGTCAGTGGCTTGCCCAGGCGGGTCCGGCCATCCATTCGCTCACCTTCGCGGAGCTCCAGCGGTACGACGTGGGCCGGACGAAGCCCGGCAGCGCCTACGCGCTTCGCTTCCCGGAACAGGTCGCTCAGGATGGCGAGCGCATTCCGAAACTCGCCGATCTCTTCGGCCTGGTCGAGAGGTCAGGGAATGCCGAAGTGCGTTTCAACATCGAGACCAAGCTCGATCCGCGCACCCCGAACGCAACCCCGAAGCCAGAGCCCTTCGCCGAAGCACTGGTCGCGGAGATTCGCCGGGCGGGCATGGAGAAGCGCGCGACCATCCAGTCCTTCGACTGGAGCACCCTGAAGGTGGTGAAGCGCATAGCGCCGGAGATCCCGACCGTCTGTCTCACCACGCAGCAGGGCGATGACGACAACATCGGCCTGGGGAAACCGGGGCCTTCCGCGTGGCTCGGCGGCCTCGACGTCAACGACTTCGGCGGTTCCGTGCCGAAACTGGTCAGGGCCGCGGGAGCCGCGGTCTGGTCGCCTGACCACAAGGATCTGAGCGCGGCCGCCCTCGCCGAATCTCACACTCTCGGTCTCCTCGTCATTCCCTGGACCGCGAACGATCCAGCCGACATGGCCCGGCTGATCGACATGGGTGTGGATGGTCTCATCACCGATCGACCGGACCTTCTCCGCAAGGTCTTGGTCGAGAGAGGCCGCGCGGTTCCGCCCCGGCCGGCTGACCCCCGCATCGTCGCCTATCATCCCCGCGCATGAGCGATACCTCTCTGACCGTCATCGGCGCGGGTGCCGTCGGCCTCGCCGTCGCGGCGCGGCTGGCCGAACGTTTTCCCGATCTCATCCTGCTCGAACGGCGGGAGCATCACGGCACCGAGACCTCGAGCCGCAACAGCGAAGTGATCCACGCGGGCATGTACTACACGCCCGGATCGCTCAAGGCTCGCCTGTGCGTGGAGGGGAATCGCCTCCTCTACGAATACTGCGAAAAGCGCGACGTGCCGCACAACCGGCTCACCAAGATCATCGTGGCCATGATCCCGGAGGAGGTGGCGCATCTCGAGAAGATCCTCGCCACGGGGCGCCAGAACGGGGTCGAGCTCGAAATGATCACGGGAGAAAAGTCGCGCGAACTCGAGCCGCACGTTCCCGCCATCGCCGCCCTCTTCTCTCCCAACACCGGGGTGATCAGCGCCCATGGCCTCATGGACGCGCTGCTGCAGGAGGCACGATCGAAGGGCGCCACCTTCCAGTCGAGCGCCGAAGTGGTGGGCCTCGAGAAGAACGGCACCGGCTACAAGGTGTCCATCAACACCCCGGCCGGGGTGGAGAGTTTCACCAGCGAGCGCGTGATCAACGCGGCCGGCCTCGAGTGCGACACCGTCGCGGGCCTGGTCGGGATCGACCTCGATGCCGCGGGCTACCGGCTCCACTATTGCAAGGGAAGTTACTTCTCGGTGACCGCGTCGAAGACCCACCTCGTGCATCGCCTCGTCTATCCGGTCCCTACCTCGGTGAGCCTCGGACTGCATGCCCTCGTCGATATCGCGGGGCGCGTCCGCTTCGGCCCCGACGCGGAGTTCCTGAAGGAGCGCGCCCTCGACTACCGCGTCGACCTGGAGAAGCGTGCGGCGTTCGCGAAAGGGGTGAGGCGGCTCGTGCCGAGCCTCAGCGAAGAGGATCTGTCCCCCGACATCAGCGGCATCCGGCCCAAGGTGCAGGCCCCCGGCGAGCCCGCCCGGGACTTCATCATCCGGGACGAGAGCGACCGCGGCTACGCGGGACTCATCAACCTCATCGGCATCGAGTCGCCCGGACTGACCTCGTGCCTCGCCATCGCCCGCCACGTGGACGGCATGGTGTCCTGACCGGAGCCTAGCGCGGATTGAGGGGGTTGGAGCGCGGGCTTAACATCGCCGCCATGCGTCGATGTGCGGCCCTTCTTGCCTTGCTCCTCGCCGGCCCTTCGGTTCCGGCCCAGGTCACGATCGTCGCCCCGGGCTCGGATCAGGGGCGGGCCACGCGCCCCAGTGAAGCCAGCTACGGTCCGCCCCGGGTCATCGAGATGGAAGCCCTCGCCATGATGCCCGAGTCGTACAACCGCACCCATGTGATCGTCGAGGGCGAATTCAGCGAACTCGGGCCGGGTCAGTACTGGGTTCTTCGGCAGACGGGCACCAGCCTCCTGGTTATTCCCGGTCGTGAGTTCGACGCGGGCCAGCTGAGCCGGACGACGGGAAGGCGGATGGAGGCACGGGGCATCATCCGGGTCCTTCGCAAGAAGCAATACGTGGGCAAGCCGCCGACCGATCTCGATCTCCTCGAAGATCCCCTGCTTCCGCCGATGCCCGCGCCCAGCGCGGAACTGCCGCGGGTTTCGCTCACCGTCCTCGCCGTCCGCGATCGCACGGCCCCCGAGACCTTCAACGAGCCGGAGACCGGAGGCGGAATCCCCCGGCGGATCCTCGAAGAACCGGCGGCTTACCTGGGCAAGACCACGAAGATCCTCGGCCAGTTCCGAGGCCGCAATCTCTTCGGCGACCTTCCCGCGAACAGCGCGCGCGGCAAGGACGACTGGGTGCTGAAGGACGGCGACACCGCGGTGTGGGTCATGGGCAAGGCTCCCCGGGGCGACGGATGGAAGCTCGACCTCGATTACAAGGGCGACAGCAAAAACTGGCTCGAAGTGGAAGGGAAGGCCGAGGTCGTGAATGGCGTCGTGTACCTCAAGGCGTCCAGGGTCATTCCGTCGAGGGCTCCCGGCTCCCAGCGGCGCGGTCCAGGCCCTCGTTAGTCTCCGCGGCTTCCCTTGCCTGGTCCCGCGCCGCCTCTCACCTTCGCCACCCTCCACGAGAGTCCGCTCGTCCGGGTGCAGGACTACATCTGCCGGTCGCTCCAGGGCGGCCCCGGTGAGGAGGAGCCGTCAACCGCCAACACCATCGTCCTGATGCGGCACGGTGTCTTCTGCAAACACTTCGGACGCCGGTCCGTGACTGCGGATGTGAACCATGCGATCTTCTTCTCGAAAGGCTCGACCGTGCGCGTCTCGCACCCCGCCGACTGCGGCGACCGGGGCACGGTCTTCACCCTGGCCCCTCGAGTGCTTCGCGACATCGTCCGCGAACTGGACCCCACGGTGGACGGCCGCCCCGACCGGCCCTTTCCCTTCGTGACCGGGCCCTGCGACTCGGGCGCGTTCTGGCGTCACCGCGAACTGGTCCAGCGCCTCGCCGCCCAGGACGAGAAGCCCCTCGAACACCTCTGGGCCGATGTCACGGCGCTTCAGCTGAGCGCGGACCTCATCGAGGCGGCCTTCAGGCAGGCGGGGGTCGCGCGGAAGCCGCGCCGCGCGGTTACCGACCGCGAACACGCGGACCGCGCGGAGGCCGCGAAGACGTTCCTCGCGAGTTCCCTGGGCCGCCGGGTGACTCTCGACGATGTCGCCAGGGCGGTCCACACCTCGCCGTTTCATTTCACCCGCATCTTTCAGCAGCGCGTGGGCGTCCCCGTGCACCGCTACCTGACCCAGCTGCGTCTGCGCGCGGCCCTCGAACGCCTCGCGGAAGGCGAGGACGATCTCACCACCCTCGCCCTCGACCTGGGGTTCTCGTCCCACTCCCACTTCGCGGACGCGTTCCGCAAGGAGTTCAAGACGACGCCGTCGGAGGTGCGTCGATCGGCCTCGCCGCGCGCCCTGAAGCAATTGAGCAAGAATCTGGAAGTCTGATCTCTCGCGAATCCCTACCATCCTCCCATCGCGAACAACCGTGGCCGGTCAATAGGGATCGGCGCGCAGTTCCAACCAGGGAGATGACGATGAAGTCAGCGAAGTGCCCGGTCTGCGACTGGGAAATCAAGGAGGGCGGGATCAAGGTGAAGGTGGGCGGCAAGGAGATCACGGTGTGCTGTGACGACTGCGCCAAACAGGCCCAGTCCGATCCGAAGAAGTACGCCGCGGCCGCCCGGTCGTGACCCGTGGACGCACCGCCGGGTGGCGTCAGCCATCCGGCGTTCCGTCCTCATTCCCGGTCGACGGTGATCACCAGTCGTCGGGCCGGGACCTTAGACTCGACTCCCAACAGGAGCGAGCCCGAGATGACCATGATCGAAGAAGGAAAGAAAGCCCCCGCGTTCACCCTGCCCTCTTCGGAGGGCGGAGAGGTGAGCCTCAAGGATCTCAAGGGCAAGACCGTGGTCTTGTACTTCTACCCCAAGGACGACACGCCCGGCTGCACCCGCGAGGCCTGCGAGTTCCGCGACACCCAGGCGCCCATCAAGAAGGCGGGCGCCCTGGTCTTCGGGGTGAGCGGCGACTCGCTCGAGTCCCACGGAAAGTTCAAGACGAAGTACAAGCTCAACTTCCCGCTCCTGTCGGACAAGGGCAACGAGGTGGCCACGAAATACGGGGCCTACGGCGAGAAGACGCTCTACGGTCGCAAGTTCATGGGCATCATCCGCTCGACCTTCGTCATCGACGGCGACGGTGTGGTCCGCAAGGTTTTTCCGAAGGTCAAGGTCGACGGCCACGCGGAGAAGGTCCTTGAAGCGGTCAAGGCGCTTGGCCGGTAGGACGGGTTTGGCGTCGGCCGACTAGTCCTCGCGGATCGCCGATATCGGATCGACGCGCGCGGCCCGAAGCGCCGGGATCGCGCTGGCCAGAAGCGCGGCCACGAGCAGGGCGGCGGCTCCTCCGGCGAAGGAGACCGCGTCGGTCTCCGACACCCCATGGAGCCGGCTCGACAGGAGACGACTCCCGGCGAGACCCGCGGCCAGCCCGAGCGCGGACCCGGCGAGGGCCAGCCGAACCCCTCGCGCGAGCACCAGCCTCAAGACGTCGGAACGCCGCGCCCCGAGGGCGATACGCACGCCGATCTCCTTCGTGCGCGCCACCGCGACGAGCGAGATCACCCCGTAAAGGCCCACCATGCCGAGCAACAGGCCGAGGAGGCCCACGGCCGTGCCAATCTGAGCGTCCCGGCTCGGTTCGAACAGGATTCCCGCGCGGTGCTCGGCGAGGGTGCTGGTTTCGAGCACGGCCATTCCCGGATCCAGGTCCGAGATGCCGCGTCGCAGTGGAGCGAATACCGACTCCGGCGGGCCCGCGGTTTCGACCAGAAGCAGGGCGAAGCCCTGTGGCAGCTGGGCGAAGGGCACGAACACGTACATCTCGGGAGCCTCGCCCAGATCCGCGATGCGCCCGTTCTCGGCGACGCCCACCACTTCTCTCTCGATCCGGCTCTTGCGACCCATGATCAGGCGTTTGCCGATGGGGTCTTCGCCCGGCCACATGCGCTCCGCGAACGTGCGGTTGACCACCGCTACCGGCGTGCTGGTCGGAGAGTCGAGCTCACGCACGCCGCGGCCCCTCAGGATGCGCGCGCCCAGCGTCTCGAAGTAGTCAGGGCCCACGATGTCGTACCGGATCCGGTAGGCATCCTCGCCCGGCGGCGGCTCCACGCCGGGCACGAAGAAATCCGCGGCCCAACCCGCCTCGTTCGCCTGCGCGGGAAGGCGGATGGCGTAGCTCGCCCTTCTGACCCCGGGAAGGCTCAGGGCGCGCTGGCGCGCATCCTCGAAGAAGCGGCCGCTCGCGGCGTCCTCGTAACCGCGGAGCGCGGGCACGATATAGAAGGTGGCGACGTTCTTGCCGGGATCGAAGCCCGCGTCGATGCGGGCGCTCCACCACAGGCTCCTCGAGAGCAGACCGGCGGCGATGAGCACCATCACCGTCACCGCCATCTGCGACACCACGATCCACTCACGGGCGCCCCAGCGGGAAACCTCTTTCGTCGCGGGCCCCTGCTTCAGGTCGGAGACGACGTCGGGCCGGCTGTGGCGCCATGCAGGCACCGCCGCGACCAGCGCGGTCGAGACGCTCATGAGCAGTGCCATGAACGCGAGCAGGCGCAGGTCGAACCGCGCGTCCAGCACATAGGCGTCGGAGCCGGGAGGCACGAGGGCGGGGAGGAGACCCATCAGGCCGTACGCGATCAGGAGGCCGAGCCCGGCCCCGAAGGCGGAGAGCAGGAGACTTTCGGCGAGAAGTTGACGGGCGAGCTGCGCGCGGGTGCCGCCGAGGGCCGCGCGCACCGCGAGTTCGCGCCGCCGGCTCTCGTTCCGGGCGAGCGCGAGATTCGCGGCGTTGGCGCAGGCCACGAGAAGGACGAGGACGACGAGGCCCAGGAACACCGCGCCCTGGAGGACGCCCCCGCGATACTCATCGTTGAACTCGGCCAGCCGCAGGGCGGCTCCCGCATATTGACCCGGGTCGTCCCTGGCCCAGCGCGCGGAGAGTACGTCCAACTGCGTTCGCGCCCGCCCGATCGAGCCGTCAGGGGCGAGGCGCGCATACACCTCGAACCAGCGCGAGGAGCGCTCCGTGAGTTCATTCGCGAGCCCTTTCACCGCGAATCGGGCGTGATCCGCGAGAATGAAGACATCGCTCCGGACCGTGCGGTCAAGCCCCACGAAATGCGGGGAGGTGACCCCCACCACCGTGAAGAGCGCGTCATTGAGTCTGATGGCGCTGCCCACGACGTCCGACTTGCCGCCCAGGCGTTCCTGCCAGAGCTGGTGGTTGATGACCACGAGGGGCGCTTCCGATCGTTCGTCGCCCGGGCGCAGGCCCCGTCCCTGCGCGATGGGGATACCCAGGGTGTCGAAGAAGTTCGGCGACACGTATCGCACGAGGAGCATCCGCGTCTCGCCGTTTTCGTGCAGGGTGACGCCGCGCCCGCCGATGGCCGCGACATCCGAGAAGCTACCGGCCTCCGATGCCATCTCGCGATACTCCGGATAGGACAGGAGGCCGAAGACGGTCTTCGGTGAAGGACGCGTGATTCGCACGAGCCGATCGGTTTCGCGCAGGGGCAGCGGCCGGAAGTAGAGGGCGTCGAGCAGGCTGAACACCGAAGCGCTCGCGCCGATTCCCAGGGCCAGAGTCACGACGGCGAGGGTAGTGAAACCGGGCCGCGCCAAGAGGCCCCGCAGGGCCACGCGAAGATCGTTCAACATCTTGAGCCTCCCTGGCTAAGACGTCGCAGCCGCCCCGCGGTTAGTCGTAACGCCCGCTATTTGAAGCCCGGCTCCCCGCCCGGCCCAAAGGCTCCTCTACCACCCGATGGCGAGCCCGTCCTTTCGCAGGTCCGAGCCTCCCATCAGCAACCCGGTCTTCGGATCGATCATGATGGCCTGGTAGCCGCCCATGGCGCCTCGCCCCTCGGTGATGCGGTGGCCCCGAAGCTCCAGCGCCTTGCGGACCTCCGATCCGATGCCGCTTTCGAGGGCGAGGTTTCCGCCCATGTGGCGCATGCGCGCCGCGTCGCCCGCGTCGCGCACGTTCATGCCGAAGTCGACGAGGTTCATCACCACCTGCGCGTGAGCCTGACCCTGATTGTCGCCGCCCATGACGCCGAACGAGACCCACGGCCGCCCGTCCTTCAGGATCATGGCCGGCACCAGGGTGTGGAGCGGCCGCTTGCCTGGAGCGATCTGGTTCGGATGCCCGGGGGTCAGGACGAAACCGGAGCCGCGGTTGTGAAGAGTGATGCCGGTCTCGCCCGCCACGATGCCCGCGCCGAACGAGTCGAAGAGCGACTGGATCATCGAGACCACGTTGCCCTGCGAATCGGCCACGGTCATGTAGATGGTGTCGCCGAAGTCGCGCCCCGCGAAGTCGACGGACCCGCCGGAAGCGGCTCCCGCGAGAACGCCGGGCGGGTAGCTGAGAGCCGCTTTCTGCATGTTGATCTCCCCCCGGCGCCTGGCCGCGTAGTCCTTGGAGATGAGCATCTGCAGGACGCCCTTCGGCATGGAGCCGCGATCGGCGAGGTAGGCCGCCCGGTCCGCGAACGCGATCTTCTTCGCCTCGGAGACGAGGTGGAGATAGTCCGCGCTGTTGTGGCCCATGGCCTTCACATCGAAGCCTTCCATCAGGTTCAGCATTTCGAGAGCCACGAAGCCCTGGGTGGACGGCGGCATCTCCAGCACGTCGTAACCGCGGTAGTTTGTGGAGATGGGCTCCACCCAGTCCGCCTTGTGCGCCTCGAGGTCCTCGAGGTCGATGAGGCCGTCCCGCGACTTCATGTCCGCGGCGATGGCCTGGGCGATGGCGCCCCTGTAGAAAGCATCGCGGCCTTCCTTCGCGATGAGCTCGAGGCTCTTGGCGAGATTTTCGTTCTGGAAGATGTCTCCGGGTCGTGGCGCCCGGCCGCCGGGCAGGAACGTCTTCGCCGCCGCGGGATCGCGCGAGAGCTTGCGCTCCGCCGCCGCCCAGTCGCCGGCCACGATCTCGTGCACGCCGAAGCCTTCGCGGGCGTAGCCGATGGCGGGCTGCAGGACCTTGCTGATGGGCGACGTGCCGAAGCGCGACAGCATCTGACTCCAGCCTTCGACGACTCCGGGCACGTCGACGGAGAGCGGTCCGCTGCCCGGCACCTCCTTCAGACCGCGCCGCGCGAACTCCTCCGGAGTGGCGCGGTGCGAAGAACGCCCGCTGGAGTCGAGGCCGTAGACCTTCTTCGTCTTCGCGTCGTAGACGAGGGCGAAGAAGTCGCCCCCGATGCCGTTCATCGAGGGCTCGGTCACCGCGAGCACGGCGGCCGCGGTGATGGCCGCATCGATCGCATTGCCGCCGTCCTGCAGCGCTTTGAGTCCGGCGACGGAGGCGAGTGCCTGGGAGGTGGCGATCATGCCGTGACGCGCCTGGGGCGCCGAGCGCGTGCCCCGGATGTTGCCGGAGGGGCGGTCGCCGGGGACGATGGTCTGAGCGGAGGAGGAAGTCACGAGAACAAGGCCTCCGAGAAGGGTGGGAAGGGAAGGGCGCAAGTGGACCTCCAGGGGACGTGGAACGGTGAGAGCGCGGCTACTCCTCCGATTCTAAGATGCCGGTATCCGGCCACGACGCCGGCCGATGGATCTTGGGGCATGAAGGAGACAGGGATGAGACGCTTTGCGAGTCTGGTGATTTTGAGTCTGGTCGTGGCCTGGGGAGTCGCCCGGTCCGCCCCGGTCAGGGCCCAGTCGGGGACCGGGACCGGCGTCGACCTCATGGATGTCGACATCATGTTCATCGGCGCGCACCCCGACGACGACACGGGTGTCCTCGCGACGCTCGCCCGGTATCTCCTCGACGAGGGTTACAAGGGCACCGTCATCACCCTGACTGGCGGCGAAGGCGGCGGCAACGCGATCGGCCGGGAGAGCGGACCGTCGCTCGGGCTCATCCGTCAGGAAGAAGAGAGGCGCTCGCTCAATATGGTCGGCGTGATGGCGCCCCAGTTCATCGGGCTGCAGGATTTCTACTTCACTCTCTCCGCCGAGGAGGTCCAGAAGCACTGGGGTGATACGTGGCTGTGCGACGTGGTGCGGCGGGTGCGGCTGGAGCGACCGGAGGTCATCCTCACCATGTGGCCGGGGCCCGGCACGCATGGCGAACACCAGATGGCCGCGCGCGCCGCCACCATCGCCTATGAGAAAGCGGGCGATCCCACGTACTGTGGCGATCAGATCACCCGCGAGTTCCTGCAGCCCTTCTCCCCGGCGAAGCTCTATTACTACCCGAACGACCCGAAGGGCCCGGGCATCGTCTCGATCCCGACCAGCGACATGTCCCGCACCGCGGCTCGAACGTATGCCGACATCCGCGCCATCGCCGCATCCAGCTATCGCAGCCAGGGCTTCGATCGGGGGACCCGTCTCCCCGCCGACGCGCGGCCCGAAGTCTTCCTGCTCGTGCGGTCACGCGTCCCCGTCTCCGAACCCGAGACGCACCTCCTCGAGGGCGCGCTCCGGCCCGCCGGCACGTCGCCCGCGGGGGTTCGGCTCGAAGCCGTGGCCGCGAGTTCGGACGCGGCCATAGGCGCGGATACGAACGTCGAGGTGCGCTTCACCAATCAGACCACGGCGGCGATGGGCAAAGTCCGGCTGGGGCTGCGGGTTCCCGACGGCTGGACGGCCTCGGCCCAGGGGGAGACCGTGTTCGCGGTCGTCGAGGCTGGGAAGTCCGCGACCGCGAAGTTCGCCTTGCGCCCGGGTGCGGGCGTCGTGGTGGGCGCCCAGGGAAAGGTCGAAGCCGAGTACGAAGCCTCGTGGAGCGGCCGCGCGGTGTCCGGGCGGAACCCGATCTGGCTCCGGCCGATCGCCCCCGTGCAGGTCGCCTTCGTCCCCACCTTCGACATCGCGGGCTACCGCGAGTTCGCGAAGGAAACCAAGACCGAGTGGGTCATCCCCTCGCTGCCCACGCGCCTGCCCCTGGTCGTGGGGCGGACCGGAAGGGTCAAGGTCAGCGTTTCCAATCGATCCGCGGAAGCGGCGCGCGGAGAGGTGACCCTGGTCGGCCCGAATGGCATTCGGCTCGCGAGGCCCGTGCCGGTGACGGTCGCGGGCGGCGGCGTGGCCGAGGCGACGCTGGACGTGGAGGTCGCGGGTGACGCCCTGCCCGCGGGCCGCCACTCGGTTCGACTGCCGGTGAGCGTGAAGGCGACGACCGGCGCTACCACCAGCGAGAACTCGGCCGAGGTCTACGTCCTGCCCTCCCTCACCGCTCCCCGCGTCACCGTGGCGCCGAAGATCGATGGCGATCTTTCGGACATGCTTTCGCTCGCCCACGGCGAGATCGGCCCGAACGACGTGTGGTGGCGCCGTCCCGCCAAGGACGCGGCCGATCTTTCCGCCGACTTCTACATCGGCTACGACGCGAAGTTTCTCTACGTCGGGGCCCATGTGCGCGACGAGATGGTGGTCTGCAACATCGCCCCCGACGACGTGAAGGCGCAGCTCCGTTCCGATGCGATCGGGATCACCGTCGATCCTTCAGGCGCCAGCCGCGATACATCGACAACACTTCAGGCCGCGGCCTTCCCCTGCACCACCGTGGGTTTCGGCGCCCGGGGCTTCCGGGATGCGGACGCGCGCCAGGGCCCCATGGAGGAAACGGCACCCGGCATGCAGGTGGCGTCGAAGCGCACGGCCGAGGGCTACGACATCGAGTTCGCGATCCCGTGGTCGGCCATGCCAAAGCAACCCGTGGCCGGGGACGAGATCGGCCTCAACGTGGTCCTCTACGACGGCGACGAAAAGGACGCGCGGGTGGGTGCGAATATCTCCGAGACCGGCCTCGCGTGGGCGGCGTTCGAGTGGGGGGGCAAACAGGCGCTGCCGTATCTGTGGCCGCGGGTGGTGCTCGGCCGCTAAGCCAGCTTCATCCGCATCTCGTTCGAAGACTCGAAGCCCAGGCTCTCGTAGAGCGCCCGGCCTTCCTTCGACGCGTGGAGGACCACGCGGGCGAGCCTGCGTTCCCGGCTCCAGTCGAGAATCGCCTCCATGATCGCCCGGGCCACGCCGTTCCGGCGATGTTCGGGCTCCGTGTAGACGTTGAGGACATAGGCCTCGAGCGCGCCCTGCAGGGCGCCCGGCCGGGGCAGCACCGGACGGAGCCACACCCCGCCGCCGGCGATGACCTCGCCCTCGTGCTCGACGAGGAACCCGAAGTATTCGCGCGCCTCGATCAGGGCCGCGAGGTGGTCCTCCGATGCGTTCTCGATGATGGAGGCGGCCGGATCATCGACCTCGCCCATGTCGCGAAACATCGAAGCGCGATGGCGGGCGAGGATGGGCGCCTCCTCCGCGGCGGCGAGACGCAGGGTGTACGTCCCTCGCGGTCCTTCGAAGCTTCCGAGCCTGGTCACGGCGTGACAGTAGCCGCCGGTCCGCGTCAGGGTCAACCCGCGGGGGGATCGCGACTTGGCGGGCCGGCGAGACTGGAGGAAACTATTCTTTCCCCCAACCTTAAGGAGATTCCGATGGCCATCCGACTGGGCGACACCGCCCCTGATTTCATCGCCGAGACCACGCAGGGCCCGATCAGTTTCCACAAGTGGCTGGGTGATTCGTGGGGCGTCCTGTTCTCTCATCCCAAGGACTTCACCCCCGTCTGCACCACCGAGCTTGGTTACGTGGCGAAGATCAAGCCCGAGTTCGACAAGCGCAACGTGAAGGTCATCGGCCTTTCCGTGGACTCGGTCGAATCCCACGAGAAATGGGAGGGCGACATCGCCGAGACCCAGGGCACGCCCGTGAACTTCCCGATGATCGGCGATCCGGACCGCAACGTGAGCAACCTCTACGACATGATCCATCCGAACGCGAACGACACCCTGACCGTGCGCTCGGTGTTCGTGATCGGGCCGGACAAGAAGGTGAAGCTGATGATCACCTACCCGGCGTCCACCGGCCGCAACTTCGACGAGATCCTGCGCGTCATCGACTCGCTGCAGCTCACCTCCAAGTTCAAGGTGGCGACCCCCGCGAACTGGAAGGACGGCCAGGAGGTCATCATCGGCTCATCGGTGAGCGACGAGGATGCGAAGAAGCTCTTCCCTCAGGGCTGGAAGACGGTCAAGCCCTACCTGCGCACCCTGCCCCAGCCGAAGTGACGCCGTCGTCGGTTTGAAACGGCGTCATCCCGGCCCCGGCTTTCGCCGGGACAGGCTCCAGCCGGGATCCACTTCCCTGGGTCCAAGCCCGCTAATTGAACTTCACACTCACCAGCTTCGAGACACCCGGTTCTTCCATGGTGACGCCGTAGAGGTTGTCGGCGATCTGCATGGTCTTGCGGCTATGGGTGATGATGATGAACTGGGTGTTGCCACGGATGGTGTCGAGCATCTTCACGAAGCGGCCGATGTTCGCGTCGTCTAAGGGAGCGTCCACCTCGTCGAGGATGCAGAAGGGCGAAGGCTTGTACTTGAAGATCGCGAAGAGCAGGCCGATCGCGGTCATGGCCTTTTCTCCGCCGGAGAGCAGAAGGACGTTCTGAAGCTTCTTGCCCGGGGGCATGGCCATGATGTCGATGCCGGCTTCCAGGATGTCCTCGTTGTCCACGAGGGCGAGGCCGGCCGAACCGCCGCCGAAGAGCTGCTTGAAGGTCTCCTGGAAGTTCGCGTTGATGATGTGGAACGCTTCCTCGAAGCGTGAGCGCGACTCGGTGTCGATCTGCTTGATCGCGTCTTCGAGTTCCTTGATCGAGTCGAGCAGGTCCTGGCGCTGCGAAGTCATGAAGACGAAGCGCTCCTCGTTCTCCTGGGCCTCCTGAACCGCGAGCGGGTTCACCGGTCCGATCCTCTCGATCTTTTCCTTGACCTCGTTCAGTTCCTCGCGGACCGCATTGAGGTCCTTGGCGTGATCCTCCTCGGTCAGGGTCTGCGCGGCCTGGGCCGCGGTCTGTCCGATGGCGGCGTGGGCCTCACGGCCGAGGTGGTCGAGGTCGGAGGCGATACGCGCGCGGCTCACCTCGATCTCGTTCAGGGCGTCCTTGATGGCGTCCCTTTCCTTGCGATGCGCCTTGAGCGCCTCTTCGCGCGTGTCGATCTCAGCGCGCGAACTTTTGAGACGATCCTCCTCCATGGCCACCGCGGCGGTCACCCGGTGGCGCTCGGTGAGCGTTTCCTCGAGCGACTTCTCGGCCTCCTGGCGCTCGACATCGAGGGCTTTCGCCTTCTCCTCGAGCTCCCGTGACCGCGTGAGCGCGTTCTCGATCCGGCTCTGCAGATCCGCGAACTCGGCGCTGAAGCGCTCCTTCATCTTGAGGGTCGCGGCTTCCTTCTCCACCAGACCCGCGAGGGTCGAGCGGGCCTCGGCGGAAACCGCCTGCTTCTCCTCGGAATGATTGCGGGCGGCCACGAGCGACTGGCCCAGATTCGCGAGCAGGGTCGCGGTCTGCACGCGTTCGTCCTCGGCGGCCTGCAGTTCCTTGTCGATCTCGCCGATCCGGACCTCGCCGGCCGCGCGCTCGGACTCCGCCTGCTTGAGCTCGACGTCGATTACCTGCAGTTTGCGGTCGGCGCGGACCTTCTCGTCGTCGAGCGCCGTTCTTTCGTGATCGAGGGAGAGGAGGCTCTTCTCCGCGTCGTGGATCGCGTCCTCGGTCTGCTTGATGGCGAGAAGCGTCGCTTCGATGCGGGCCGCGACTTCGCCCTCGCGGGCCTTGAGTTCGATCAGGCGCGCGTCGATCGCCACTTCGCGCTCCTTCAGCTCCTTAACTTCGCGTCGAGGCGCCAGGAAACCGCGTCCGCCGCGTCCGCCTTCCACCCAGGCGCCGCGGACCACCTCGCCGTCGAGGGTCACCATTGGAGCGTCGAGGGTCTCGGAGATGGCGAGAGCGTCCGCCAGGGTGCGCACCACGATCGCGTCGCACAGCCCGGCCTTGATCGATTCGCCGTCGGGCAGGCCGACCTTGTACAGGTCGGTCAGCCGGCCCACGATGCGAGCGTCGTTCGGCGATCCGAGCGCGGCGCAGGCTCCGGGCGCGCGCCCGAGGATCAGGAACGAGGCGCGCCCCTCGCCCGACTCGGCGAGCCGCGACACTCCGGCCCGCGCGGTCTCCGCGTCCGGAACCACCAGGGCCTGGAGGGCGTCGCCCAGAAAGCCTTCCACGGCCTTCTCGTATTCGGGGGCTACTTCAATGGTGTCCGCGAGGACGCCCTGGACCCGCGAGGCGGCCCGGTCATCGAGCAGGGCCCGCACGCCCGCGTCGAAGGCGCCGTGAGTGGCCACGAGCTCTTCGAGAGAGGCGCGACGGCCCGCGAGCTGGTCGCGCTCCCGATGAAGGGTGTCGAGCTCGCGCCCCAGGTCGCCGCGCTCGGTCTCGGCCTCGACTCGATTCTTCCGCGCTTCTTCCAGCTTGCCGGTGAGATCGTTCTTGACCGCCTCGACTTCGTCACGCCGCGCCGCGGTCTGAACCAGCGAGGCTTCGACCCGCTCGCGTTCACGGGATACTTCCTCGAACTCGGTCCGGAGTTTGGACAAGGTCGCCTGGGCCCGCTCGACGCGCTCGTGAGCGGCGCCGCGGGCGGAGCCGAGGGCGGAGATGCGGGTGAGGGCCGAGAGCTGGGTGGAGCGGGCCGACTCCATCTCGGCTTCGACATTGCGCAACGCCACCACGGCCTGGTCGAGCAGGGCCTCGATGCCCTGGAGCGTCGCTTCACTGGTCGCGCGCTGTTCCGCGTAAGTGAGGACATCGGCCTCGTGCTGCTTGAGGCCAAGGCCGAGGGGGGCGAGGCGCGCCTTGAGATCCTCGGCCTCCTGCAGGGCGGCCTGGGAGCGCGCCACCGCGTCCCTCGACTGGTCGCGGCAATAGTTGGCGTGGGTTTCGAATTTGTTGGCCTTGAGCGTGAGTTCGGAATGCTCGGCGCGGATGATCTCGAGCGCTTTCTCCTGCTCCATGACCCCGAGGCGCCCGGTTTCGAGTTCGGTCTCCTTCGCGGTGATGGTGGCGTCGATGCGCTCCGCGCGCTCGACCTCCACCTTCGATCGCTCCGCGAGCTCGTCGGAATCCGCCTGGAGCTTCGCGAAGGTACGGCCGTAGACGATGCGCTCGAGGCCGAGCTGCTCTTCGGCGAGGACCATCCGCCGCCGGGCCTTGCTGGCCTGGCGCTTCAAGGACTCGAGCTGTTTCTCGACCTCGGTGACGATGTCGTTGACGCGCAGGAGATTCTGTTGCGTCGCGTCGAGCTTCAGCTGGGTCTGACGCCGGCGCGCCCGGTACTTGGTGACGCCCGCGGCTTCCTCGATGAGGGCGCGGCGATCGGTCGGCTTGTTGGAGAGGATCTGGCCGATCTTGCCCTGCTCGATGAAGGAATACGCCTTCGAGCCGAGGCCGGTGTCCATGAACAGCTCGTGGATGTCCTTCAGCCGGCAGGTCGCGCCGTTCATCAGGTACTCGCTCTCCCCGTTCCGGTAGAGCCTGCGGGAAATCGTGCACTCGTCGCGGCCGTCGGTGCTGCGGCCATTGATGCCGGTCAGTTTGAGGTTGACCTCGGCCATGCCCACGGGCTGGCGCGCGGTGGTTCCGGCAAAGATGACGTCGGACATGGCCCCGCCGCGGAGGCTCTTTGCGCTCTGCTCACCGAGGACCCAGGAGATGGCGTCGGAGATGTTGCTCTTGCCGCAACCGTTGGGGCCGACGATGCCGGTGACGCCCCCCTTGAAAGTCAGCTCCTGCCTGTCGCAGAACGACTTAAAGCCAACGATTTCAACTTGATCCAGACGCATCATGAAAGCGAAATTACCCCAATATGTTGTGCCAGCCCGCGACTCTAGCACAATGGAAATGGTGCTTCGGCCGGGTCAGGAGACGCATGAAAACGGGCCGGAAAGGGCCCTATTCCCGCTCGAGAACCTATTCTCAACGATCCCGGCTGATCGCCTTCAGAGCCGCCCGTTAGAGCGTCCGAAGAGGGCGGAATCGCGTCCTAGACGGTGTAGGTGCGGCCCTGAACGAACATGGTGACGTTCTTCCGTTTCAGGGCCGAGATCTCTTTCTTGATCCGGGACACGAAACGGGGCTTGGCCCCATAGATGTAGACCGGCACGTCACGCTTGAGCTTCTCGAGTTCCTTGCCGAGGAGAGCCGGAGTGAGATGCCCGGAAACCCGCGCGAGATCTTCCTCGCTGTTCGGGAAGGAAGACTCCGTGATGACCGCTTTCAGGTTCTTGGTGGCGTTCACCACCTCCCAGAAGTGGTGAGTGGGGCCGGTGTCGCTCGAAAAGGCGAGAGAACCCTCTCCATCGTCCACGATGAAGCCGGTGGTGGGCACGGAGTGGGAGACCGGCACCGCCCGAACCTTGAGACTGTCCACTTTCACGGCCTTCTCCGGCTCGAGGGTCACGAGCTTGAGCACGGGGGTCAGGTCGTCGGGAATGGAGGTGAAATCGGGCCAGAGAGAGCCGTTGAAGAGATGTCGGGAGAGCGCGGTGACCACTTCGTGAATCCCGTAGATGCGCAACGAAAACCCGGGAGACGCGAAGCTGTTGTCGATCAGGAAGGGCAGGCAACAGGTGTGGTCGAGATGCGCGTGGGAGATGAAGACGTCCTTCACCTTCGCCTGGCGGTCGACGGGGAGAGCGAAAGACAGACCGCCGGCGTCGAGCGCCACCGTATCGTTCACCAGAAACGACGTCATCCCCTGTCCAGGGGCGATTCCGCCGTAGCAGCCGAGGACCTTGACTTTCATGCCACCCCAGCCGAGCTGGAAAAGTCCCATCCGAAAGCAATCATTTAACTAGAAATTCCAAGATAATCGGGAGATCGAAAACAGTCTAGTGGCCGACTTCCCGATCGTCAAACGTTGCGTTGACAGGCGATCCTTACCGTTTTCCGTCCCGGTTCAGGTCGACGTTGCCCTCGCTCCCGAACTTGATCTTGCGCACTCCCGAGCCGTCTCTCACGTAGAAAGTGCCCTTGATCTCGGCGTTTACCCGGTCCTTGTCCAGAACGTTCTTCACCGCGCCCGGGACCTTGAGGAGGTTCACGTCCACCCGGGAGACGACCCTGTCCTCCTTGAATCCGGCCAGCATCAGGGGGTCTGAATTGAACCCGTGGCCCAGCACCTGGCCGTTCAGCTTGATCTCGTAGTCGAAGCGCTCGATCTGAAGGCTCTCGGGGTTCACGTTCCTGATCTGAAGTCCCACGTCCACCCGGGCTCCGGTGAGGGAGACGCCGTCCAGATGAATGCCGGCCACGCGCACCGAGGGCGGTTTGACCGACGCGCAGGCGGTCCAAAGGACCGCGGCACCGACGAGAAGAATGAGGCGGGATGAATTCATTGGGGGGTCTCCTGAATCGGTGATCATCTTAACGGGCCTTCCCGTTTCGACCCGGAATCAGATCCGGTGCAGGGCCTCACGCGGCTCGAGCCGGCTCGCGGCGTAGGCCGGATAGATGGCGGCCAGGGTGGACAAGGCGATGATGGCGAAGGCGGCCCTGAGGACACTCAGGACCTCGAGGCGTGGGTACAAAAAGTCGCCTCCCGCGAGCCAGGCGAGGGTGATGGTATTCATCCGGATGCCCACGTTCGCCCAATAGAGCACCATGGCCCCGCCCGCGAGAACGCCCAGCACCGCGGCCACCACGCCGAGGGCCAGGCCTTCGAGAAGGAAGAGCCGGACCACGCCGGCCCGTCGCATGCCCATGGCCCGGATGGTTCCGATCTCCCTCGTCCGCTCATGCACGCTCATCAGCATGGCGTTCACGATTCCCACCGCGGCGGCCGCGAACAGGAAGACCGACAAGATGGTGAGGCTCGCCTCGTTCGCCTGGATGATGGAGAAGGAGAATCGCCCCGCCTCCTCGGCGCTTTCCACCGAGGTGCCGGGGGAAAGTCCGGCTACCAGTTTGCCGAGCGCCGCCCGCGTGCTTTCGAGCGACCCGGGCGAGCCCGGGGCCCGAAGCTTGATGTTGGTGACGCCCTCCGGGGAGTCCTCGAGTTTCCGTGCCGCGCCGAGGGGAACGAAGAATGTGTTGTCGTACCAGGGAGCGCCTTTCTGGAAGATGCCGCACACCACCGCGTCGAGGGAGTTCATTGCTCCCTCGGGGGTCTGGATCAGGAGGGACACGGAGTCGCCCACCGAGAGCCTCAGGATCTTCGCGACCGGCTCGCCCACATAGACCTCCTCGGGCTCCTTGCCGAGCACCTTGCCTCTGACCGGCGGCAGGGCTTTGAAGAGTTCCGGCTCTCTCTCCGGAACGATGCCCAGGACCACCGCCGGCGTCGATCGATTGGAGGCGATTGCCGTCCCGCGGGCATGAAGGTAGGGCGCCACCTGCACCACCCCGAAGCTCCGGGCTTGCTCCTCGATCGCGCGGATGACCGCCCCGCCGTTGGGAATGCGCTCTCTCGAATAGGCATCGAAGGGGGAGTTCTGACGCACGAAGCCCTCTTCCCGCTTCACCACCATCATCTCGCCGGTCTGGACCGCGACCAGATTGTCGGTGAGTTGTCGCGCGATGCCGTCGGAGAGACCGCTTCCCAGGATCAGCGCCGCGGTCCCGAGGGCCATGGTTCCGCCCGCGAGCGCATTTCGCCTGCGCGCCCGCAGGAGGTTCCGGAAGGCGATGCCGAGGAGTCTCATCGGGACCGAGTCTAGTCAGCGCCAGGCTTCGCCCGCTCGGGAACAACCAGCGGTTCGGACCCGTAACCCTCTTGAATCACCCACGGTCGTAGACTGCCCGCGGTTCGATTCCCCTCAACCCCCCCAAAAAAGAGAAACCGAAAGAGCTTCCCATGAAATTCCTGATCGCCGCCTCCGCCCTGGCGTTCGCGAGCCTTGCCCCGGCTCAGACCGTCGATGAAATCCTCGCCAAGAACTTCGAAGCCAAGGGAGGCCTCGCGAAGATCCGGGCCGTCCAGTCCATGCGCATCTCGGGAAAGATGACCATCGGTCCCGGCATGGAAGCGCCGGCCATGATCGAGCAGAAGCGCGGCGACAAGCTGCGCATGGACATCACCTTCCAGGGCATGACCCTCACCCCTATAGTGCTGAACGGCAGCACGGGCTGGAAGCTCATGCCGATCCAGGGCAATCCCAATCCGGAGGCTCTCTCCCCTGAAGAGATGAAGGACGCCCTCGAGCAGGCCGACATGGACGGGTTCCTCGTCGACTACAAGGCGAAGGGGCACACCATCGAATACCTCGGTAAGGAGAAAGTGGAGGGCACGGATGCCTACAAGCTCAAGGTCACGCTGAAGAGCGGCGATGTGCGCACGGTCTACATCGACACCGACAGCAACCTCGAGATCAAGATCGACGCGAAGAGCATGCGCCGCGGCTCCGAGGTCGAAGGCGACACCATCCTCGGCGACTACAAGGAGGTGGACGGCCTCGTCTTCGCCCATTCCATCGACAGCGGGCAGAAGGGCGCCCCGGGGCGGCAGATGATCACCATCACCAAGATCGAGGTCAATCCCAAGCTCGACGACGCGCGTTTCGTGATGCCGGCCAAGAAGGAAAACCCCGCCCCCGTCGCCAAGTAGACAAAAAGCCCGTCGCCACAAGGAGAAGACCTTCATGAATCGAGTTTTTTCGAAGAACCCCTGGGCTCTCGTCGCGCTGGCGCTGTCCGCGCTCGCCTCCGCTCAAGACGTCAAAGTCGACTCCGACACCTTCGGCGGCCTCGAAGCGCGCAGCATCGGCCCGGCGGTGATGAGCGGCCGGGTGTCCGCCATCGACGCGGTCGCGGGCGACCGGCTCACCGTCTACGTGGGCGCGGCATCGGGAGGCGTCTGGAAGTCGGATGACGGCGGGGTCAAGTTCAAGCCCGTCTTCGACAAGTACAACCCCTCGATCGGCGATATCCGGATCGATCCGAAGAACCCCAAGACGGTCTGGGTGGGCACGGGCGAGTCGTGGGTTCGCAACAGCGTCTCGGTGGGCGACGGCATCTACCGCTCGAATGACGGCGGCGACAGCTGGCAGAAGCTCGGTCTCGAAAAGACCGAGCGGATCGCGCGGGTGGCCATCGACCCCGCCGATTCCTCCAAGGTCTTCGCCTGCGCGCTCGGCCCGCTCTTCAACGACAGCGACGACCGCGGCGTTTACGTGACCAGGGACGCGGGCAAGACCTGGGAGAAGACGCTTTCGGGCGCTCCCGACGCCGGCTGCGCGGACCTGTCCGTCGATCCGAAGGATGGGAAGACGGTCTACGCGACCATCTGGCAGCACCGCCGCAAGCCCGACTTCTTCACCTCGGGCGGGCCGAAGAGCGGTCTGTTCAAGTCCACCGACGGCGGGGCCACGTGGCGCAAGCTCACCAAGGGGCTGCCCGAAGGCGACCTTGGACGCATCGCGGTTTCGGTTTCTCCCGCGAAGTCCAGCGTCGTCTACGCGACGGTGGAGGCGAAGAAGACCGGCCTCTATCGTTCCGATGACGCGGGCGAGACCTGGACCCTCATCAGCACGGCGGCGGTGGTGGCGGGCCGTCCCTTCTATTTCTCGCGCCTGGTGGCCGATCCGGTCAATCCGAACCGCGTCTACAAGACGAGCTTCGGCGCGGGCACGTCCGACGATGGCGGCAAGACCTGGAGCGCTCTGTCGGGGAACTTCCACGGCGATGTCCATGCGATCTGGGTGAACCCGAAGAACACCGACGAGCTCCTTCTCGGCAGCGACGGCGGCGCCTACCACTCCTGGGACCGCGGCAATCGCTGGCTCTTCGTGGAGAACCTGCCTCTCGCCCAGTACTACCACGTGGCCGTCGACATGGAGTTCCCGTTCAACGTCTACGGCGGACTTCAGGACAACAACTCGTGGTGGGGCCCTTCGAAGACGGGCGGACCGATCGGAAACCGCGAATGGAGCCCGCTCTCGGGCGGTGACGGATTCTGGGCCTTCCCCGATCCCAACGATGAGGACCTCGTCTACTCGGAGATGCAGGGCGGCAACGTCTACCGCACCAGTCGCAAGACCGGAGAGCAGAAGGACATCAAGCCCTCGCCGGTGGTGGGCGATCCCAAGTACCGCTTCAACTGGAACACGCCCATCCACCTGTCGCCCACCCAGAAGGGGGTCATGTACATCGGCGCGCAGTTCCTCTTCCGCTCCGCCGATCGCGGAGAGAGCTGGCAGAAGATCTCGCCCGATCTCACCACCAACGATCCCGCCAAGCAGCGCCAGAACGAGTCCGGCGGCCTCACCCGCGACAACTCCACCGCCGAGAACCACACCACCATCTTCGCGATCAGCGAGTCGCCGAAGAATCCCCAGGTGGTCTGGGCGGGCACCGACGACGGGAACCTGCAGGTCACCCGCGACGGCGGCAAGACCTGGACCAACGTGGCCGGGAACACCGGGGTCCCCAAGGGCACCTGGGTTTCCCGGGTGGAAGCCTCGCCCCACGACGAGGGCACCGCCTTCGCCACCTTCGATGGTCACATGACCGGGGACATGAATACCTACGTCACGAAGACCACGGACTTCGGCAAGACCTGGACCTCGCTCGCGACCGCGGACACGAAGGGCTTCGCGCACGTGATCAGGCAGGACACGGTGAACCCGAACCTGCTCTTCCTCGGCACCGAGACCGGCCTCTTCCTCACCATCGACGGAGGCAGACAGTGGGCGCAGTTCACGAGCGGCCTGCCCATGGTTCCGGTCCGTGACGTGGTCGTGCATCCTCGCGATCACGACCTGGTCCTCGCCACCCACGGCCGCGGCGTCTACATCGTCGACGACATCACGCCCCTGCGCGCCCTGACTCCGGAGATCCTCAATTCCGACTTCGCGTTCCTGCCCACGCGGCCGGGGCAACTGTTGATCGAGGGCGCGGGCTTCGGCGGCGCGCCCTGGTTCGGCGATCACGAGTTCTCGGGGGTGAGCCCCGAACCCGGAGCTCCCATCGTCTACTACTCGAAGCGGCGTCACGTGGTCGGCGACTTCAAGTTCGAAGTGAGAGACGCCTCCGGCAAGGTCCTCGCCACCATCCCCGCCTCGAAACGGCGGGGCGTGAACCGCATCCTCTGGTCGACCCGCGATCAGGCTCCGAGGTTCGCGGCCGGCGCGGGCGTGATTCCGAGCCTCGGCGCCTTCTTCGGCGCCCGGGCCATCGCGGGCAAGTACTCGGTCACCGCCCTCAAGAACAAGGACACCTACAAGGGTGAAGTCACGCTGGTCGGCGATCCGCGCGTGACCTACAGCGCTCCCGACCAGGCCCTGCAGCTCGAAACCACCGCGAAGCTGTTTGCCCTGGTCGAGCGGCTGACCTTCCTGGTCGAATCGATCACCGACCTGCGTGACCAGGCCAATGACCGGGTCGCCAAGTTTGGGCCCAAGGACGCGGCGTTCTCGAAGAAGGCGGCCGCCTTTGCCGCCGGCCTCGAAGCCCAGCGCGTGGCTCTCGTCGCCCAGCAGGAGGGCGAGGGAATCTCGGGCGAGGAGAAGCTCCGAGAGGAGCTTGGAATGCTCTATGGCAACGTCAACGGCTACAACGGACGTCCGACGAAGTCGCAGCTCGACCGCATGACCGCGTTGTCGAAAGACCTCGACGCCGCGTGGGCGAAGTTCACCGGTCTGTCGAAGGAAATGGGCCTGCTCAACGCGGACTTCGCGAAGCGGAAGCTCGATGCGATCAAGCCCATGACGGAAGAGGCCTGGCGGAAGAAGTAGAGGATTTCCAAAGGGGCCGGCCCAAGGCGGAAGGGCCGGCCCACTCATGCTCAAATCCGGGGGCATGAGAAGCCGACTGATTACCGAAGGACCGGAACGGTCGCCGAACCGGTCGATGCTGCGCGCGATCGGGTACACCGACGACGATTTCAAGAAGCCCTTCGTGGGCATCGCGAACGCCCACAGCACCACCACGCCGTGCAACGCCGGCCTCCAGGTCCTGGTGAACCGGGCGGAGGCGGCGTGTCGCGAGGCCGGCCTCGTGCCCCAGACCTTCGGCACGCCCACGGTGTCGGACGCGATCTCCATGGGCACGATCGGGATGAAATACTCGCTGGTGTCCCGCGAGGTCATCGCCGATGCGATCGAGACGGTGTGCGGGGCGGAGCGGCTCGATGCGGTCCTGATCGTCGGCGGCTGCGACAAGAACATGCCGGGCGCCATGATCGCGATGGCGCGTCTCGATATCCCCGCGGTCTTCGTCTACGGCGGGACGATCAAGCCCGGGCACCTGGACGGCCGCGATCTCACCATCGTGAGCGCCTTCGAGGCGGTGGGGCAGTGGAGCCAGAAGAAGATCACCACCGAGGAGCTCGGGCGGATCGAGCGCGCCGCCTGCCCCGGGGCGGGCTCGTGCGGCGGGATGTTCACCGCGAACACCATGTCCTCGGTGATCGAGGCCATGGGCCTGTCCCTGCCCCATTCCTCGACCATGGCCGCGGTGGACGCGGAGAAGGCGGATTCGGCGGCGGAGTCGGCCCGGGTTCTGGCGCGCGCCATCGCGTCCGATCTCACGCCGCGGAAGATCCTGACCCGGAAGGCGTTCGAGAACGCGATCGCGGTGGTGATGGCGATCGGGGGCTCGACCAACGCGATCCTGCACCTTCTGGCCGTCGCTCACAGCGCCGAAGTTCCTCTCTCGCTCGACGACTTCGAGACGATTCGCGCCCGCGTGCCCGTGCTCTGCGATCTGTCTCCCTCCGGCCGATATGCCACCACCGACCTCCATGAGGCCGGGGGGATTCCCCAGGTCATGAAGATCCTGCTCGAGCATGGCGTGCTGCATGGCGACGCCCTGACCATTTCCGGCGAGACCGTCGCCCGATCGCTCGAGGGCGTTCCCTCCGAGCCGCTCCCCGGGCAGGAGGTCATCCGTCCATGGGGCCGGCCGGTTCATGCCCAGGGACATCTGGCGATTCTGCGCGGGAACCTGGCCGAGGACGGCGCGGTCGCGAAGATCTCGGGCCTCAAGACCATCAAGCTCACCGGGCCGGCGCGGGTGTTCGAATCCGAAGAGGAGAGCCTCACCGCGATCCTGGGCGGGAAGATCCGTCCCGGCGACGTGGTCGTCATCCGCCACGAGGGCCCGCGTGGGGGGCCCGGCATGCGGGAGATGCTCGCCCCCACGTCGGCCCTCATGGGCGCAGGCCTCGGCGACAGCGTGGCTCTCATCACGGACGGCCGATTCTCCGGCGCGACCCATGGCCTCGTGGTCGGTCATGTCTCGCCGGAAGCCGCGGCCGGAGGCCTGATCGGCCTGGTGCGCGAAGGCGACAGCGTGACCGTGGACGCGGAGGCGAGGCTTCTTTCCCTCAACGTCGCCGACGCCGAGATCGAGAAGCGGCGCGCGGCCTGGACCGCGCCCGCGCCCCGATTCACCCGCGGGGTCCTGTCCAAGTATGCACGGGTCGTTTCTTCCGCCAGCCTGGGCGCGGTCACGGATCCAGACTGAAGCCCCTTAGCGAATAAACTGCGCGTTCCATTCCATGAAGTCCTCCCGGAACACGAAACCCGAGCCCACCGAGGTATCGATCGGAGGCGTCGTCATCGGCGGTCAGCAGACCGTGGTGATCGCCGGTCCGTGCGCGGTCGAAAGCCATGATCACCTCATGCGCATCGCCCGCTCGGTCAAGGCCTCGGGCGCCCATCTGCTCCGGGGCGGCGCCTTCAAGCCGCGCACCTCTCCCTATTCGTTCCAGGGCCACGGCGAGGAAGCGCTCAAGTGGCTCGGCGAGGCCCGCGCGGTGACCGGCCTCAAGGTCGTGAGCGAAGTGATGGACGTGCGCAAGGTCGAATCGATGTCCCGCGTCGTGGATTGCCTGCAGGTGGGCACCAGGAACATGCAGAACTTCGACCTGCTCCGCGAGCTCGGACGGGTGCCGAACGCCATCCTCCTGAAGCGCGGCATGTCGGCCACGATCGAAGAATGGCTGCTCGCGGCCGAGTACATCCTCGCCGAGGGGAATCCCAACGTCATCCTCTGCGAGCGGGGCATCCGCACGTTCGAGAGCGCCACCCGGAACACCCTCGATCTCTCCGCGATCCCGGTGGTGCGAGCTCTCTCCCATCTTCCCATCGCCATCGACCCCTCGCACGGCACCGGACGCCGCGACGGCGTCGCCCCCATGACCAAGGCCGCGATCGCCGCGGGGGCCGACGCGGTGATGATCGAGGTCCACGACGACCCCGAGCGCGCCCTCTCCGACGGCGCCCAGAGCCTGTCCCTCGAGGCTTTCGACGCGCTCATGAAGGACGCGAGCCTTATCGCCGACGCCTGCGCCCGTCCTTTCCAGGATCAGCGCGTTCTGCCCTTCGCCAGCCGCACTTCCGGTGGAGCGGTTTGACAATGTCGCGCCGCGAGACTTACTCTCTTCGTCCGATGTCCAGCCTGACCCTCTCGAGAACCGTGGCCCTGCGGAGCGACCTCCAGTCGCTCGCGCTGGTCATTGGTCTCATTCTCATCGTCCTTACGGGCGGGGGTCCCGTCTAGCGAGGCCTAGAAAAGCCGAGCGAGACGAAAGGCCCCCGAGGGAAACCTCGGGGGTTTTGCTTTTTCAGGGAAAGAAAGACCATGAACACCAAGAACGAGAACGAAGCACCCAAGGAAAACCGGGAAACGAGGACCGCTCCTCCGGCCGGCGATTCCTACCGCGCCGAGCCCGCGCCGGCTCCGGACGGATCCGACTTTCGCGAGACGCCCGAGCGAGGTTACGGCTGGGGCGTCTAGGCGTTTAGGCTTCGGCCCATGAACCTCGAGTCCAAATTCGTCTGGATGAACGGCGCCCTCGTGCCTCACGAGAAGGCGACCGTGCCCTTTCTCACCCCGGCCCTCCATTACGGCACCGCGGTGTTCGAGGGCATGCGCTCCTACAACACCCCCGAGGGACCCGCGATCTTCCGGCTCAAGGATCACATTGCCCGCCTCTTCCAGAGCGCCGCCATCTTCGGCTTCACCGAACTGCCGTGGACGCAGGAAGAGGTGATCGCGGGTTCGAAGGCGGTGGTCCGCGAGAACGGCTTCACCGCGTGCTACGTCCGTCCCCTCATCTTCGCGGCCTCCGGCCACATGAGCCTGAATCTGCTGGGCATCGTTCCCGGCCTCGGCATCGCGGCCTGGGAGTGGAAGGGTTTCGTGACCCCGGAGGCCGAGGCCCTGGGCTTGCGCGCGAACGTATCCTCCTTCACGCGGCATCACCCGAACGTGATGATGACGAAATCGAAACTCGCGGGGAACTACGGTAACTCGGTTCTGGCCCGCACCGAGTCGGCGCGCCTCGGCTTCGATGAGGCGCTCATGCTCGATCCCACCGGCCTCGTGGCCGAGGGCACGGGGGAAAACCTCTTCGCGGTCCGCAAGGGCGTCGTCTACACCCCCCCTCGCAGCACCGTGCTCGAGGGCCTGACCCGCGACAGCATCATGATTCTCGCCAAGGACCTCGGCTACGAAGTGCGCGAAGAGCCTCTTTCGCGCGACCAGCTCTACGTGGCCGACGAGTTGTTCGTGTGCGGCACGGCCGCCGAGGTCCTGGGCATTCGCGAGCTCGATTTCCGGCCCATCGGCAAGGGCGTGCGCGGTCCCATCACCACCCGGCTCGCGGAGACCTTCAAGCGCGTGGTCGCGGGCGGGGTGAAGAAGTACCTCGACTGGATCGACCTCTGCAGAGCCTGAACCCGCGCTTCGCCGCGCGGCCAGAAGCTCAGTCCGTGCCGACGTAAGCGTCGGCTTCGATCTCGATCAGCAGCTCCGGGTCCACCAGGGCCTTCACCTCGACCATGGTGGAGGCGGGCCGGATGCTCTTGAAGAACTCCCCATGAGCCTGGCCGAACTCCTCGAACCGCGAGATGTCGGTCACGAACATGCGGGTTCTCACCACCTGGGACATCGAAGCCCCCGCCTGTCCGAGCGCGTCCTCGATCTTCCTCAGGATGAAGGCGGTCTGCGCGTAGGCGTCGCCCGCGCCCACCACCGCTCCCGAGGCGTTGACCGCGGTGGTGCCGGCCACATGGACGTAGGGGCCCACGCGCACCGCGCGTGAGTAGCCGACCACCGGTTCCCACTTCGTCCCGGAAGAAACATTCTGCCGCGCCATCAGAGCGCTTCCACGAGAGCCCGGGTCATGTCCGCCGTGGTCGCGGAACCTCCCAGGTCGGGGGTGCGGACCTTGCCTTCGAGAGTCACCTTTTCGATGGCCTCGACGACGCGCTGCGCCCCCTTCTTTTCGCCGAGATGCTCCAGCATCATGGCGCCCGCCCACACCGCGCCGATCGGATTCGCGATGCCCTTTCCCGCGATGTCGGGGGCGGAGCCGTGGATGGGTTCGAACATCGACGGGTTCTTACGGGTGGGGTCGAGATTCCCGGACGGCGCGGTCCCGAGCGATCCGGAGATGGCGGCGCCGAGGTCGGTCAGGATGTCGCCGAAGAGGTTGCTGGCGACGATCACGTCGAGAGTGTCGGGCTGGGTCACCATCCGCGCGGCCAGGGCGTCCACGTGGTACTTGCGCACCATGACGTCGGGGTAGCGGCCGGCCACCTCCTCGACCACCTCGTCCCAGAGCACCATCGAGTGCTTGAGCGCGTTCGACTTGGTGGCGGAGGCGACGAGCTTCTTGGGCCGGGTGCGCGCGAGCTCGAAAGCGAAGCGCACCACCCGCTCGATGCCGGCCCGGGTGAAGGTCGCCACTTCGTTCGCGAGCTCGCCCTCCCGTCCCCGGTGCACGAAGCCGCCCACGCCGGAGTATTCGCCCTCGGTGTTCTCGCGCACGCACACCATGTCGATGTCCCGGGGGCCTCGCCCGGCGAGGGGAGACTTCAAGCCGGGCAGGAGGCGCATCGGCCGCAGGTTCACGTACTGATCGAACCTCTGACGGATGGGCAGGATGAAGTCCCAGACCGTGACGTGGTCGGGCACGTCCTTGGACCCCACCGCGCCGAAATAGATCGCGTCGAAGGCGCGCAGCGATTCGATGCCGCCCTCCTTCATCATGCGGCCATGCTGCAGGTAGAACTGGGATCCCCACGGAAACCGGACGGTGTTCAAGGCGAATCCTTCGCTCTTCTCCAGAGCCTCGAGGACGGCGAGGCCGGCGTCCAGGACTTCCGGCCCGATGCCGTCGCCGGGCAGGGCCGCGATCTTGTGAGTCCTCATGCTTCGACCGCGGGGAGGGAAATGCTCCAGAGCTTCCGGCCGGAAAGGTCGTGAAGGCTCACCGTCATCTCCCGCGTCCGCCCGTCCACCATGCCCTTGCCGAAGAACTGAAGTCCGGCCGAAGGCGGCTGGTTCGGTTTCATGCCCTTGGGGATGGAGAGGAACCGGACCGAGGGCCCGAAGGTCTTGTCGAGGGTGTTGGGGCCGAAAGTACCCGCGTGGAGGGGCCCGGCCACGAATTCCCAGAAGGGATTGAAGTCGGTGAAGGAAGCGTCTTCCGGCGAGTAGCGGTGAGCGGCAGCGTAATGGACGTCGCCGGTGATCCAGATGATGTTCCCGATCTTCTCGCGCTTGATGAAGGCGAGGAGATCGGCGATCTCGAGCTCGCGCCCCATCGGCGCCCCGGGATCGTCGTTGGCCACGGCCTCGTAGCGGCCGGGGCCGTCTCCCACCACCAGGCCCAGGGGCATGTCGGAGGCGATGACTTTCCAGACCGCGCGCGAGGCCTTGAGCGATCGCTTGAGGGTCGCGAGCTGGGTGGCGCCGAGGAGCGCCGAGGTCGCGTCCATGCGCGGCTCCCGATTCGAGCCGTTGGGCCCGCGATAGCTGCGCATGTCCAGTCCGAAGACATCGACCAGGGGACCGAGCGGCAGCAGGCGGTCGATCTTCGACGTGGTCGGCTCGATTCCCCGGATGGGATTGAATTCGAAGAAACCCCGGCGCGCCCGGGACGCGAGGACGTCCACGCGGTTCTCGATCCTGTAGCGGGGGTCATCGAGGATCTGGCCGGGGTACCAGTTGTTGCGAACCTCGTGATCGTCCCAGAGCATGAACTGGGCGGTCTGCGCGTTGAACCTTCTGAAATTCTCGTCGAGGAGGTTGTACTCCCACTGGCCGCGGAACTCGTCGAGGGTCTCCGCCACCTTCGACTTCGCCTCGGTGGTGAGGTTCTTGAACAGGGTGCCGTCTCCCGCTCTCATCTCCCGCTCCACCGGCTGGTCGGCGTAGACGGTGTCGCCCACGTGGATGAAAAGATCGGACTCGGTCTTCGCCATGGTGTCGTAGATCTTGAGGCCGCCCATGGAGGCGTTGATGCCGTAACCCTGGCCCACGGTGTCCGCGCCCCAGAGGAAGGTCACATCGCGACCGTCGGCGGGCGGGGTCTTGAACCGGCCGGTCGCGGGCTCGCCGATCGCGCGCGCGTCGGCGAGATCGCGGAAGCGCACCCGATAGAAGATCGTTTCTCCGGGGGGGAGTCTCTGGAGGTCCGCCTTCGCGCACAGGCCGGTGCTCTTGAGCGCGAACGCGTTGCCGACCACCGTGGCGTTCTCGAACTTCTCGTTCGTGGCCCACTCCACTTCCATCTCACCGGGTTGAGAAGCGCGCGACCAGATGACGGCCCGGCCCCCGGTGACGTCACCCGCCTGCACCCCGGAGACCACGCGCGGCGCCCCGTTTTGTGACCGCACGATCGCGGGAAAACCAAGAACGGCGGCACCGACCGAAGCCCGACCCAGAAAATCTCGGCGTTTCATCCGATGATCTTACCTAGCCAAGGGGGGCCGGACACGGACCCGGCCCCCCTTGGAACCCCCCGGCCTTCGCTCGACGAGCCTTCGTGATGTTCGATTCGCCTGAGTGAATCAGGCGAATCGACGAAGGAGTCGTCCAGCTTCGGCCGTAGCTCGGCGACACCCCTCTCGAATCGCCTGATTTCTGGAGGGCTCCGCTTCGCGGACCCCTCCACCGCAAAGTCGCTTACGCTCGTTTGTCACTCAGGCGATTCGAACATCAATGAAGATTCGCCGAGCGGAGGCCGGGGGGGCCTGGGGGGGCCGGGTCCGTGTCTGGCCCCCCCAGACTCAACTTCAGAAGCTGAACTTGACCCCGAACTGGATGATCCGTCCGTCATCCGAGCTCGTGATCGCGCCGAAGTTCGCGGCACTCGCGTTCGACACCGGCTGGCCCCAGCGCACCTGATTGAAGACGTTGAAACCTTCGATGCGGAGCTGGAGCTCCTTGTTCTTCGCGAAGACGATGTTCTTGAAGAGCGACAGGTCCGTGCGGTTGAACCCCGGGCCGCGCACCGCGTTTCTGGGCTGCGAGGAGAGGCTGGCGGTGGTGGCCACCGGACGGCGGGTGAAGCAGCTGGTGTCGAACCACTTGTCCACGGTTTGGGGAGCGTTGGCGTTGGGATCGCAGGTCATGTTCGGCCGGTTGGTCAGGCCGGAAAGCGCCAGCACCGGGTCGGAGACGGTGAAGGGGAAACCCGTCTGGAACTGGAAGATTCCGTTCCCCTGCCATCCGCCGAAGACGTTGTGGACGAAGCTCGACTTGCCCTCGAGCCGGGGAAGTTCCACGCCGAAGCTGAAGACGAAACGATGGCGGGCATCGAACAGAGCGTCGCCCTTCTCCTGCGCGAGCATGGCGTCCACCGTCGACTGGTCGCCGAGGGTGACGGGCAGGACCGGCCGGGCTTCTCCGCCGATGTTGAGACCGGAGACGTGATCGACGGCGTGTCCCAGCGTGTAGGAGGCCAGGAAGTTCACGCCGTGCCACGGCCGCATGCGGAGAGAGGCCTGGAGGGAGTTGTACCAGGATTCGGCCACCGACATGGTGGGACGAAGCAAGGCGAACGCCGGGTACTTGCGGGCGCTTCCGATGATCGGGTTGATCTCCACGAACATGGGCAGATTCTTACCCCGTGAACCGACGTAGCCGATTTCGAGCCCGAGGTGATCGCCAAGCTGCTGCTGAACCGTCAGGTTGTAGTGTTGAGCGGACGGGGTTCTGAACTCGGGACCCCATCCGATGATGGTGAGATTGGGCGGGAAGAGCGAGGGCCCGCCCGTCACCGTGGACAAGGGATTCGCGAAGGTGAGGAAGGGATTCGCGCGGGTCGCGTTCAGCTCCAGCAGCGGCGTGAAGGGCGGAGCCAGAACGCCGGACTGGAACAGATCGCCCTGGCCGGCCAGGCTGTCGTAGAAGAGTCCCCAGGCGCCCCGGACGCTGGTGCGGCCCTTCCCGTTCGGGTCCCAGGTGAACGCGAAGCGAGGCGCGATGTTGTTCTTGTCCGTCTTGTAGCCGCCCGCCGGGATCCCTTCGTCTCCGGGATAGAGGAGGCCCTTGGGGGCGGAGGGGAAGACCGTGGACTGCTTTTCGGGGTTGATGACCACGATGCGGTTCTCCTTCTCCACGAAGGGCTTGGAGAGTTCGTACCGGATGCCGAGGTTCAAGGTCAGCCGGTCGGAGAAGCGGAATTCATCCTGGGCGAACCCGGAGTAGGTCCATCCCGTGCCTTCCTGGATCGCCTGCTGGGTGGTCCGCCGGAACTGCGCGGGAACCCCGAGGAGGAAGTCGGCCATGGCGTTGCCGCTGATCGCGCCCGAGAACGTGTAGTCGCCGTTGGGGCGATTGATGAACGCGATGTACATGTGCTCCTTGCGGACATCGACGCCGAACTTCATCGAGTGCCTGCCCCGGAGCCAGGAGAAGTCGTCGGTGAACTGGTAGACGTCGTTGTTGCGCTGGACGAAAGGCTGCTGGGGATCGCCCAGGGTGGGGAAGCCCGAGATCACGATGGAGGGCAGACCGGGTGCCAGGGGGTTGGTGTTGGGGACGTTGATCCCGTAGGACGCGTTGGTGAGACCCGAGGTGACCGCGGGTTGCGCGTCGATCTTGTTCACGCTGAAACGCGCCTGGTTGATCGCGTTCGGGCTGAACATGTAGGTGTCGGACACCATCATGTCCATGAGCTTGGCGATGGAGAGCGCGTCGGCGGGCTGAACCGTCTTCGGCGTCTCCTGCCGGGTCTTGCTCCACATGAACCGGCCGAGGGCCTGGTGCTTGTCGCTGATGCGGTAGTCGAGTCGGCCGCCCGCCTGGTTCCTGGTATCGACCACGTCCGGAGAAACGATGTACCGGTTGGCGCCGGAGTTGGGCAGGGGCATGAAATCGTTGAGCATCTTGGTGGAGATGGGGCTGATCCGGCTCGAAGGAATGATCCCGCCCGGGAACGGGAGGCCGGTGGTCGGGTCGAGGATGACCGAACCGGCGAAGTTGCCGGAGCGTTGGGCTGCCGTGGGCACGAGCAGGTTCTGGGTGGTGCCCTTCGTGTTGCGATAGCCCTCGTAGTAGCCGAAGGCGAACAGCTTGTCCTTCTTGATGGGGCCGCCGAGGGTGGCGCCGAACTGGTTCTGCTTGAGCTTGGGCTTGGGCTGGGTGGAGGGAACGAAGTAGTTCCGCTCCTGGAACTTGTCGTTGCGGTTGAACTCCCAGAGCGCGCCGTGCCACTGGTTCGAGCCGGACTTGGTGACCACGTTCACGACGGAGCCGGAGTTGCGGCCGTACTCGGCGCTGTAGGAGTGGGTGAGGATCTTGAACTCCTGGATGGCGTCGGGGGGCGGGCGAAGGACGAAGCCGGTGTTGAAGGAGTCGTTGTTGGTGGCGCCGTCCATGAGGAAGTTGTTCGACTGGTTGCGCTGGCCGTTGACGTTGAAGCCTCCGGTCACGTTGCCGAAACCGCCGGGGGTCGCGTCGCCCGCCTGGCCGCCGAGACCGGCGGGGGGGGCGAGCACGCCGGGGATCAGGGTGCCGAGCTGGGTGAAGTTGCGTCCGTTCAGGGGCAGGTCGACGATCTTGCTCTCCTCGACCACGATCCCGAGGGTCGCGTTGGCGGTCTCGATCAGCGGCGCCTCGCCGGTCACATCGATGGTTTCGGCCTGGCCTCCCACCTTGAGCGACACATTGACCAGCGCGGTTTCAGAGACGTTGACCTTGACTCCGGTGCGGGAGAACGTGGAGAAGCCGGTCAGGGTGGCCTTCACGGTGTAAGACCCCGGCTGAACCAGCTGGATGGTGTAGAAGCCGTTCGGACCGGTGGTGGCGGAGCGAACGCTGTTGGTGGCGGTGTTGATCGCCTCGATGGTGACGCCGGGAAGAACCGCGCCCGATTCGTCCTTCGCGGTGCCGGAGATCGACCCCGTGGCCTGGGCGTGGGCCAGACTCGGGGCCAGACCCAACAGACAACCAAGAGCGAGGGCCAGCCCCGCTCGCAGAGAGAACTGACGCATGTTTTTCAAGACTCCTATTGTGGAACTGGGGGTGATTCTTTGAAAGATTTGGAACGTTTCAAATCCGCCCGGTGTGATTGCCGAGATGTCTAATCCTTCGCCTGTACCGGTGTCAAACGCGGATTGACCCGGAAGGTGGGCTAGGGGCGAACGGCGCGGCTCTTCACCCAGGCGAGAGTGGGCTCGAAAACCTCACGCCGCGCGTGATCGCCGACCAGCACATCGAGGTGCCCATAGCTTTCGAGGACGTTGATGGTCACGTCCGGAGAGCCGCTCTTCTGCGCGGAGTAGATGCCGTTCAAGAGCCAGTCCCCGGGCATGCGCGCGTTGCCGAAGTAGAGGATCGGCATCTTCATCTCGCCCCACAAATCGTCGAGCGCGGTCTTCGGGTCGTCGTCGCGGTCGCCCATGCGTCTGGCTTCCGGATCCTGAATCGCCGGGTAGTAGCGGTCGTAGCCGGCGAGCAGGCGGCCCAGAATCTCGGGGCGTGACTGCCCCCCGAGGGGATTGGCGAGCGCTCCTGGACCCCAGGCGAACTGGAGCAGGTTCGAGAGCTGCTCGCCGAGCGTCTTGAACTTTGGATCCGTGGAAGGCGCCATCGGATTCTCCGCGGTGGCGAGCATCAGCTTCTGTCGGCCCTCCCACCCGAGGCGTCCCGAAACATCGGCGGCCCAGACGCCGCTCTCTTCGAGCTTCTTGAGATCGGCGTCGGGTTCGTACTGGTTCTTCGGGGCGTGGGCCTTGAACTGGCCGTCGAGCGCCACCAGACCCGCGACCGAGCCGGGCTCGCTGCAGGCGTAGGCATAGGCCAGGAACACCCCGCGGGAGAATCCGGCCACATACAGCTGCGACCGGCCGCTCTCGCCGCGGGCCAGGGCCGCCGCCGTTTTGATGTCGTCCAGGAAGACCTCGGTGGTCCATGCCTTCATGGAGGCGAGAGCGGCCGCATCCGTGCTGGATGAGGCGAACCGGGTGCGATAGTCGAGCGCGAAGACCTCGACCCCGCGGCGGGCGAGGAAGATCCAGAGATTGTGATCCTCGTCGGCGGTCGCCACCTCCCCGTTCATGTTCGTGCCCGGAAGGTAGAGCAGGGTGGCGATGGGCGGGCCCTTGACGCGGTAGCGATGGACCTCGATCCGGTCGAACGGCCCCCCGGGCGGGCGGGGAGTGCTCCAGGTCGAGTGCTCGAGGTCGGGAGCGCCCGCGATGGGCGCGCCCTTCGCGGCGGTCCACTCGGGGCCCGCCGCACTCGCTCCGCCCGCCAGGGCGAGCAGGAGGGTCAGGGAAAGGAAACATCGAACCATGGAAGATCGCCCCTCGATGTGAATTGCCGCCGCCACGACGTCTTCGCTACATTCCCGGAGGCGTGAACCGGCCGTCGTGCGCGGTCCAGCCGCCGTCCACGAACAGGATGGTCCCGGTGATGTAGCTCGCGGCGGGCGCGCACAGGAACAAGGTGGCCGCCGCCACTTCCTCGGGCTTGCCCCAGCGGTTCATGATGCTCTTGGCGGCATAGGCCTCGTACCAGGCCGTGTTGTTCTTGATCTGGGCGGTCAGCGGGGTGTCGATGACCCCGGGTCCGATGGCGTTCACGCGCACGCCCGCGGAACCGAACTCGGAGGCCGCGGTCTTCACCATCTGCAGGATGCCCGCCTTGGTGGCGGCGTAGGCCGACTGACCGGGCTCGACGGTCTGCGAACGGATGGACGAATACAGGACGATGCTGCCTCGTTTCTGCGCGGTCATGATCCGGCCCGCCGCCTGGAGCACGTTGAAGTTGCCGCGCATGTTGACGGCCATCACGCGGTCGAACTCCTCCTCGCTGTAGTCGAGGATCTTCTTGCGCACGTTGATGGCGGGAGTGCAGATCGCGATGTCGAGGCCGCCCAGGCGCGCCGCGATGTCGTCGAAGCACTTCTTCACCGCCGCACCCTCGCGGATGTCGATGACCGCGCTCTCCGCCTTGCCCCCCGCGGCCCTGATGGCCTTCGCGGTCGCCTCGACCGCGGCCGCGTTCACATCCAGGCAGACCACCTGAGCGCCGAGGTCGGCGGCCATGCGTGCGGTCGCCTCGCCGATGCCGGAACCGGCTCCGACGATGGCGGCCACCTTGGAGTCGAGTCGGAAGAGATCGTTCGCTTTCATTTCGTGAGTGCCTTTGGCTGGGGCGCGGGCCGGACGGCGAGGGCGATCATCGCGGCCGCCGCGGATATGAGGAGACCAATGAGAGGAGGAGTGAGGCCGTAGTAGCCCTTCCCCGCGGAGGTGAAATGCGCGAGGAGGAAGCTCACGATCCCCGTGAAGATGGCGGTGAGCGCGTGAGTCCGGTCCGCGGTCTTCACGTAGAGGCCGAGGAGCACGGGCACGAAGAGGCAGACGGAGAGCATGGAGTAGAAGATGCTCAGGACCGAGATGACGCTCGCGGCCTTGATGGCCACGTAGATCCCGAGAATGCCGCCGCCCAGGGCGGCGAAGCGCGCCACCTTGAGGACCTGCCGGTCGTCCGCGTTCTTGTTGATGAAGGTCTTGTAGAGATCCTTCGAGAGCGAGGTGGCGAGGATGAAGAGGACGGCATCCGCGGTGGAAAGCTCGGCCGAGACCACGGCGGCGAGACCGAGCGCTCCGAGGGCCGGATGCAGATCGTTCACGAAAAGGGTGGGCAGCGCGAGCTCGGGATTGGCGAGTCCGGGGTGGAGGGCGCGCGCGCACAGTCCGAGGAGCGGAGGGAAGCAGGCGAAGCCGAAAAGGGCGAGGGAATTGATGGTGACGCCCCAGCGCACCGCACTCGCGTCCCGGGCGCCGTAGACCTTCTGAAGCAGACCGGGCGAGATCACGAACGCCGGGGCGAGGAGCGCCAGATACTGGATGCCGGAAGCGCCGCCCGAGAAGAAGTTCCACGACGACTCCGGCGTCGCGGTCGCCGCATGGAGGGCGGAGACTCCGCCCACCTTCATCAGGATGAGGGGAACCGCGATGACGAAACCCACGATCTTCACGGTGAGCTGGACCACGTTCACGTAGGCCGAGCTCTTGAGGCCGCCCGCGGAGAAATAGATGGTGGCGACCACGCCGCCCACGATGGTTCCCGTGGTCTTGTCGAGGCCGGCGACCACGTTCAGGATCCAGGCGAGTGCGGTGAGTTGTCCGGCGAGGATGGCGATGGTGCCGAGCCAGAGCAGGGAGGCGATGACCCCGCGCACGTCCCGTCCAAAGCGCCATTCGAGAAAATCGCCGGCGGTCTTGAGGTCATGATCGGACGCGATCTTCCAGATGCGCGGTCCCACGAACTGCCCGAGGATGAGGCATCCCACCCCGGCGGAACCGACCCACCACCAGGCGGCGAGACCGTCCCTGTAGCCAAGACCGGTGGCCCCGACGGTGGAGCCCGCGCCCACGTTGGCGGCGAGGAGGGTGGCGAAGAGAAGACCGGGCGAGAGAGTGCGCCCCGCCACGAAGAAGTCGCCCGAGCTCTTCACCTTCTGTCCAAGCCAGACGCCGAGGGTGATCTGCAGGAGGCAATAGACGAGGATCAGGTAGATCATTCTGGGTCTTTGACGGGCGGCTGAAGGTGGTTCCCCGAAGGTTAGCAGGGGCGCAGTTTCCAAGGCGCCGCAAGTTCCGTTCTTGAATTGGCACGTTCCAATAGGGCGCCCGGATGCGCCTTCGCGGGCGAAAGGAGACAAACTGCGACTCACCGATGCGGTACGGCACCATTCCGAAGGGTCTCAAGGAGCGTCTGGCCGCGTTCCTCGGGGTCGTGCCCTATCCCATGCTGGATGTTCTCGTGGCTCCGGTTCAGGCGCGGGCCCTCATCGCCGCCTCCCGGGCCTCCGTGTTCAGGGCCCTCGGGGAGGGACCCGCGAGCACGTCCGACCTCGCGCGCCGTCTCTCGCTGGATGAATCGTGCCTCGACCTCGTGCTTCGATTGCTCGCCTCCATGGGCTACCTCAAGCGCCGCGCCGCCGTCTGGTCGCTCACCCGCCTCGGTCTCAAGCACTTCGGGCCCAACGCGGCCAATCCGTTCGGCGACTTTGTCGCCTTCGGCGCGCCGCAGTGGGACTGGATCAGCCGGTTGGACGAGGTGCTCACGACCGGCCGGGGCGTCGAGATTCACCGCACCCTTCAAGGCTCCGAATGGAATCTCTATCAGCGCGCCATGGCCGAAGGAGCGCGCGACTTCGCGGCCTTCGTGGCCAGGGAATTACCGGTCCGGAAAGGCGCGCGGCTGTGTTACGACGTGGCTGGTTCGCATGGCCTCGTGGGGGCGGCGGTGTGTCGCGCCCATCCCGGCCTCCGGTCGGTGGTTCTGGAACGCGAAGAAGCGATTCCCGAGGCGCGCAGGCTTGCCCAGGAACTGGGGATCCTCGATGTGGTCTCCTTCACCGCCTGCGACCTTTTGAAGGATGAGTACGGCGAAAGCGCCGACGCGGTGATCCTCGCGAACATCCTTCACCACTTCTCTCCCGGGGTGAATCGGGAGATCCTGAGCCGCGCCAAGCGCGCCTTGAAACCCGGGGGCTCGATCGGGATCTTCGACATCGAAGCGCCCCGGGCCGATGCTCCTCCGGAAGCGGCGGGCGACGCCGCCGCGCTCTTCTTCCGGATCACCTCGAACAGCGCGTGCTTCTCGGGCGACGACTACGTCGCCTGGCTACAGGAGACGGGCTTTTCGAAGCCGCGCGCGGTGCGGAGCGTGCTCCTGCCCTCGCGCCTCCTCGTGGTGGCCAACGCTTGAAGCGGTAGGACTCCAGGCAAGGGGGCGATCGAGGTCAGTGGATCCCGGCTTTCGCCGGGATACGCACTTTGCCGAGGGGCCTCGGCAAAGTGCTACTTCTTGACCGGGGCGGGCGCGGGGGCCGGGAGCTTCTTGCGCTCGGCCTCGACCGCGGCGGAAAACTCCTGGGTGGCGTTGAGCTTTCTTCCGTTCACCACCAGCGTGGGCGTCACCTGCACCACGGTCTCGAAACCTTCCTTGATCTGGATGGCGAGCTTGGATTTTGCTTCGGGCGACGCGAGGCAGGCTTCGAGCTTCGCCTTGTTCATCCCGACCGCGACGCCGTTGTCGATCACGTCCTGGCGCGACGCCACCTCCCACGCCCTCGAGAAGATCCGATCGTGATAGGCCCAGAAAGCGCCCAGTTCAGAGGCGCAGATGGCGCCTAAGGCCAGCTCGCAGGAGCCGTTGTGGACGCTCTGGCCGATGCCGGGATTGCAGGTCTTCTCGAGCGGGAAGTTCTTGAAGGTGAGATTGATGTCGCCGGGGGCCTGGGCGAAATATTCCCGCAACGCTCCGGACGCGGCCCGGCAGCCCGGGCACATGAAGTCGGCGAACTCCACCACCTTGATGGGCGCGTCCGCGGGGCCCTTCACGTTCGTCTTGTATTTCTGCTCGGGCGCGTCCGCCGCGGCGGGCGCCGCCGGTTTCGCCTTTTCCTGCGCGAAGGAGGAACCGGTGAGGCTTACGATGGCGATGAGCGCGAGGCCTTTGGACAAGGGATTCGTGAGGGCTTTAGGGATTGAGTTCATGATTCCTGGGAGGGGTTTGAGAAGGTTGGATCGGTCTTGGGGCGGGTCAGTTTACGCAACCCGGGGCACTTCCTCGGTCCACCCGTGGGTGTCCTCGGCCTCTCCATACTGAATGGAGGTGAGGGTCGAATAGAGCTTCTGGGCCAGCGGACCGATGGCGCCATCGGAAGTCTTGAGGCTCCCTTCGGTGAAACCGAACTCGCCCACCGGAGAGATGACCGCGGCGGTTCCGGTGCCGAACACCTCACCGAGCGTACCGTTCTTCCTCGCCTCCACCACTTCGTCGAAAGCGTAGCGGCGCTCGTTGACCTTGTATCCCCAGTCGCGGAGGAGAGTGATCACGCTGTCGCGGGTGACCCCGGCCAGGATGGTGCCGCCGAGCGGCGCGGTCACGATCTCGTCCTTGAATTGCACGAAGAGATTCATGACCCCGACCTCCTCGCAGTAGCGGTGTTCGATGGCGTCGAGCCACAGCACCTGGGCGTAGCCGCGTTTCTGGGCCGCGGTCGCGGCGAAAAGGCTCGCCGCGTAGTTGGCTCCAGCCTTCACCGCGCCCAGACCGCCCTTGGCCGCGCGGATGTAGTCCTTCTCCACCCAGATCTTGACCGGCTTCATGCCGTCCGCGTAATAGGCGCCCACCGGGGAGAGGATGATGTAGAAGAGATACTTCTTCGCCGCGCGCACCCCGAGAAAACCCTCGGTGCCGATGAGGGTGGGCCGCAGATACAAGGAGGTGCCCGGCTCGCTCGGCACCCAGTCCCGCTCGAATCCAACCAGCGCCTTCATGGCCTCGTGAATGGTTTCGGCGTCGGGCGCCACCATCCCGAGCCGCGGCGCCCCTTCGCTCATGCGCGCCGCGTGGCGCTTGTTCCTGAAGAGGAGGATGCGCCCATCCTTGGCCCGGAACGCCTTGCAGCCGTCGAACATGGCCTGGCCGTAGTGCAGCGCGGAAGCCCCGGGATCCAGGCTGAGCGGTCCGTAGGGCACGATGCGCGCATCGAACCAGCCGCGGCCTTCCTCGTAGTCCATCGCGAACATGTGGTCGGTGAAGATCCGGCCGAACCCGAGTTCCCGGGCCCCGGGCATGGCGCGCGTGCGGGGGACCCTCGTGACCTTGATCTCGAGCTTAGAGGCGGTGATCTGATCCGGGGCGGTGAGCGTGGTGCTCGTCATGTTCTGGTCTCCCTTACTTCTCCTGGGACGGAGGGGCGGCGCCGACTTGGGGCAGGTTGAGGCGTTTTCTCTCCTCCTCGATGGCGAGCAGGAAGACGCCGGTGGACTGCAGCTTTCGACCGTTCACGAAGATTGTAGGCGTGGATCCGACCCCGACGTTCCAGCCTTCGTCGATGTCCTTGGCGAGAATCCCCCTGGTCGCCGCCGAGTCCATGCAGGACTTGAGCTTCCCTTCGTCCAAACCGACCGCGGCGCCGATCCTGAGCACGTCGTCCCGGGTCGCCCGGTCCCATCGCTGCGAGAAGACCTTGTCGTGGTATTCCCAGAAGCGGCCGTTCTCCGAAGCACAGATGCCGCCCTTCGCGAGTTCGCAAGCACCCTGGTGAATGGTCTGGCCGAGCTTGAGGTTGCAGCTCCCGTCGAGAGGGAAGTTCTTGTAGCGGACCTGGATCTGATTGCCCGCGGTGGGGAGGAAGTTCTTGAGGCCCATGGCCAGGTCGCGACAGAACGGGCACATGAAGTCCGAGAAGCTCACCACCGAGATCGGGCCGTCCTTCGCTCCCTCCATTGGAGCCCGCGAGAGATCGAGCCTGGCCACTTCGGCCTTGTTGAAGTCGTCCCGGGCCTTCTGGTTCAGATAGATCTGGAGCCTTCGCTCGTCGTCGAGGGTGTCCTTCCACTTCTTCGCCTCGGCCTGGGCCGCGGCGAGCTGTTCCTCGAGCGGTCCTTTCTCGGCCTTTTGCGGGGCCTGGAGCATGGTCGGCGTGCCCAGGATGGAGCTGCTCGCGGCTTCCTTGCGGCCCTCGAGCGCCGAGTTGCCGACCACCGCGCTCGCCACGACCCACAAAGTCGCGAAGACCCAGGCCGTGAACGCCCGTCTCGATTCCGGAGCGAAGAGGAAGGTCGCCACGCGGGAAAGCGGCCGGTGCGGCCACAGGCAGGCCACGAGGAGGAGATTCACGAAGTAGGTCGCGATGCAGAACTTGCAGAACGCGTGGATGGAAAAGACCTGAAGGCCGAAGAGAACCACGTCGATCAGGACGGCCAGAGCGCTCAGAAGGAAGGCCAGGGAGAGGCCCGGGTCGACTTCGCCCTCGGTCTTTCCGAACAAGGCGGGAACCACGAGGGCGGCGAGCGAGCCGTACAGGATGAGCCCCCAGGCCGCGAGCGGGATGGAGAGGAACACCGCGTACCGGCTCTGCGACACGATGTCGCAGCCTCCGCCCTCGCCGCACGCGGCGAGGACCGCTTCTCCGAGAAGCGGCACGCCGTAGTGCTTGGAAAGGAGGATGAGGGCGAGAGCGCCACCTGCGACGGACAGGAGCAGCGCCACGGCGAGTCGGGTTCGGGCCATGGTCAAACCTCAATCTAACCGAGCGTTTTGCCGTGGGACAAACAGGATTCAATAGACTGCGCGTTCAGATGGTTCTCTCCTCCGCGCTTCTTCTCGCCGCCCTCGTGGTCCTGGGGCTCGTGACCGTGGGCGCTTTCGCCCTCGGCCGCAATCTCGGGCAGTCGGCGGAACGGGCGGTCCTGTCGGTGGAGGCGTCCCGCATCGCCACCGAGCGAGCCCGGTTCGAGGCCATCGCCCAGCGCGTTCCGCTTCTCGAGCGCGATCTCGCCGCCGCCCGCGCCCTCGTCGAAGAACGCGAGGCGAAGCTCAACCAGGCCCAGGTGCGGATCGCGGAAACCCTCACCCGCCTGTCGGAATCCGAGAAGGCGGCGGCGGAGAAGCTCGAGCTCATCGCCCGGGCCGAGACCTCCATGAAGGATGCGTTCCAGGCCCTGTCCATGGACGCCCTCGACAAGAGCCGCGCCGCGTTCCTCGATCAGGCCCAGGCCACCTTCGGTCAGTTTCGCGAGAGCGCGCTCAAGGAGTTCGCGGCGAAGGAGACGACCTTCGCCCAGCTCGTCTCGCCCATCCGGGAGTCGCTCTCGAAATTCGAGTCGCATGTCCACGAGCTCGAGCAGAAGCGGGGCGAGGCCTATGCCGGTCTCTCCGAGCAGTTCGCCTCGTTCAAGGAAGGCCAGACTCTCCTTCGGGGAGAGACCGAGCGCCTGGTCACCGCGCTGCGCGCCCCCAGCGTGCGCGGCCGGTGGGGTGAGTTCCAGTTGAGGCGCGTGGTGGAAATGGCGGGGATGGTCCAGCACTGCGATTTCGTCGAGCAGTCGACCATCCAGGGCGAGGACGGGCGGTTGCGTCCCGATCTCATCATCCGGCTGCCCGGCGGCAAGACCGTGGTGGTGGATGCCAAGGTCCCGCTCTCCGCGTACCTCGACGCCAAGGATGCCCGCGACGAGAACGCGCGCCGCGACTTCATACAGCAGCATGCCCGGCAGGTTCGGAAACACGTGAGCGAGCTTTCCGACAAGTCCTACTCGGATCAGCTCTCATCGAGCCCGGACTTCGTGGTGATGTACGTCCCGATCGAGAGCGCTTTCGCCGACGCGGTGCAGGCCGATCCCGCACTTCTCGACGACGCGGTCTCCGGCAACGTCATACCCGCCGGCCCCATGACCCTGCTGTCGCTGCTCAAGGGCGCGGCCTACGGCTGGAGGCAGGAGCGCATCGCGGAAAGCGCCGAGCAGATTTCCGAGCTGGGCAAGGAACTGTATAACCGGATCAGCGTGATGGCCTCTCACCTCAGCCAGGTCGGCGAGGCCCTGGGCCGGGCGACCCTCGCCTATAACAAGGCGATCGGCTCGATGGAGAGCCGCGTGCTCGTTCAGGCCCGTCGGTTCAAGGAACTCGGGGCCGCGGCGGGCGAGCACATTCCCGAGATCGAAACCGTCTCGCACGCGCCCCGGCAGCTGGCCATCCCCGGGCTCGAGCCCGACGACGAGAAAGCCGACTAGCCGACGATCAGCACGATCTTGCCCACGGCGTTGCCTTCCTCGAGCTGGGTGTGGGCCTTGCCCGCGGCCTCGAGCGGGAAGGTCATGTGGATGACCGGGCGGATGGCGCCCGATTCCATGTGGGGAACGATGCGATCCGCGATGGCCCGGGCGATCCGGGCCTTCTCGAAGTCCGGTCTCGATCGCAGCGTGGACCCGGTCAGGGTCAGCCGCTTCTGCATGATCATGGCCATGTTGATTTCGGCCCGGGACCCCAGCAGGGTCGCGATCTGAACCAGCCGGCCTCCGAAGGCCAGGGCCTGAAGATTGCGGTGGGTGCAGTCTCCCCCGAGAATGTCGAGGATGACATCCACGCCGCGTCCCTCCGTGAGTTCCTTCATCTCCTGGACGAAGTCCTGGGTGGTGGAGTCGAGGCACTTGATCGCCCCCAGCGCCTCCACCGCCGCGCACTTCTTGGGCCCGCGCGCGGTGGCGTAGGGTTTGCCGCCCAGGACCTTCACCATCTGCACCGCGGCGGTTCCGATGCCGCTGCCGCCGCCGTGGACGAGGAAGGTCTCGTCGGGCTGAAGACGGCCGCTCTCGAACACGTTGGCCCATACCGTGAAGAAGGTCTCGGGCACCGCGGCCGCGTCGATGGATGAGTAGCCGGCGGGGATCTTCAGGCATGACCCCGCGGGCGCCGCGCAGAACTCGGCGTAACCGCCGCCCGGGACCAGGGCCATCACCGGATCGTTCACGCGCGGCCAGACCACTTCGCTTCCCACCGAGACCACGGTGCCCGCCACTTCGAGGCCGGGAATGTCCGTCACTCCGGAGGGTGCGGGGTACTTTCCCTCGCGCTGGAGAAGATCGGGCCGATTCACCCCGGCCGCCGACACGCGGATCAGGACGTCCGAGGAGCCGAGCTTGGGGATGTCGCGTTCCACCAGGCGCAGGACGTCCGGACCTCCGGGCTCGGAAATCTCGATCGCGTGCATCTTTCCGGTTTCCGAATCAGCCAATCAGTACCTCTTTCTGGATGGCGACGATACGCCGGTCCTTGCGGATCGCATCGAGCATGGGATCCACTTTCAGCACCACCAGCCACGGGTCCTTCGAGGCGTACGCGCGCTCGATCGAACGGATGGCCTGCGCATTCTGCCCCAGGGCGGTCTCGACCGTGGCGATTCGATAGGGCGCGAGGCCCTCGGCGCGGAGGCGTTCGAGGATCGCCGCGGCCTCGGCGCGCTTTCCCGCGAGGGCCAGGGACCGCGCGAGGTTCGATTCCATGGCGGGGGACGAGCCCGAGTGCCGCACCGCCGCCCGGTGGGCGCTTTCCGCCTCGTCGAACTTCTTGAGCTGGTCGCAGGCGAGCCCGAGCGCCCAGTGCGCGACCGCGAACTCCGGCTCGAGTTCGAGGGCCCTTTGCAGCGGCTCGAGCTCGGGCTGGTACTGCTGGGAGAGATAGAGGTGGAAGCCCGATCCCACCACCGCCTTGAGAGAGATGGGATCGATGGCGGTCGCTTCCTTCGCCGCGGCGAGGGCCTTCAGGGTCTCTCCGCGCAGGGCATGGAAGAGGGCGGACCACAGGTGCGGTTCTACCCGCGTGGGGGCGAGGGCGCGCGCCCGCGCGAGGGAGACCTCGGCGCCGGCGAAGTCGAAGCGATCGAAGAGCCGGGAGAACGCGAAGGAGGCCTGCGCGTCCGCCGAGTCCTTGGAAAGCTCAGCCGCCCGTTCCCCGTGATCGCGCGCCACCGCGAACACGTTCCGGTCCGGATTGAAACCGAGGAGGCCCTGCATGAGGCGCGTGTCGGAGAGCCCCGAATGCGCCTCGCCTTGAGAAGGGTCCATCCGCAGCGCCTCCTCGAAGGCGGCGGCCGCCTGTTCGAGGGTGCTTCGGGTCAGCTTGTTCCAGAAGTACCGGCCGCGCAGCACCGCTTCCCGGCCCTGTCTTTCCGGCGCGGTTTCCGTCGCGGGCGGCGGAACCGCCACCAGCCGGTAGCCCCGCTTGGGAATGGTCTCGATGGGCGCGGACGCGCCGAGGGTCTTTCGCAGGAGAGCCACGTGGACGGTCAGGTTCGCCTCCTCCACGATGCTGTCGGGCCAGGCCGCCTTCAGCAGTTCGTCCTTGGTCGCGATCTCGCCCCGCCGGTCGAGCAGGGCCAGGAGCACCTCCACCGTCTTCATCGGGATCTTCACGATCTCTCCTTCGCGCAGGAGCAGGAGTGTCCGCGTGTCGAGGGTGAAAGGACCGATGCTGTGAAGAGTCATGGAAACCGCCGAGGCGTTGGAGGTCGCGCGAGGCTACCCACCATTATGAGCCTTTGTAAGTCTTTTGGATCAATTCACGGCATTTTTAGGGACGCGGGCCCCGTCCGGCCCGTAGGGTCTTCTCCGTCGGTCCCTTTCGGACTTCAAGGAGATAACCATGAACGCAGTCAAGACCCTTCCGCTCCCCGGCCCCGCCCTCTCGACCCGAGACCTCAGAAGCATCACCGCCGAGAAGGAGAAGAAGATTCTCGTCGCCCTGGCCCGGCGCCTCCCGGCCTGGGTCGGGCCCGACCATCTCACCGCGCTCGGAGTGATCTCGATGGCCGGAGCCGGTCTTTGCTACCGGCTGCTCCTGCTTTCTCCCCTGGCCCTGCTGGGCGTCAACTTCTTCCTCTTCCTCAACTGGTTCGGCGACAGCCTCGACGGCACCCTGGCCCGGGTCCGCCAGAAGCAGCGTCCGCGTTACGGGTTCTATGTGGACCATCTGGTCGATGCCTTCGGCGCCATCTTCCTGCTCGGCGGCCTCGCCACCTCGGGCCTGGTGACGCCCTGGGCGGCCCTCGCCCTGCTCATCGCCTACATGCTTCTGCAGATCCACATCGCCCTCAAGGCTCACACCGTCGGGGTGTTTCAGATCGCCTTCCTTGGCATCGGCGGGACGGAAGCGCGCATCCTGGTGGGTGCTTTGAACCTCGCCCTTCTGGCCTGGCCGGGGATGGCGGAGACGGTGACGCCCCTGGCCTGGCTCGCCGCCATCGGGCTCGTCGGTCTGGTGGTCGCGGACGGCATCCGCACCGGGCGGTCCCTCGACCGCGAAGAGCGCCTCTTGTGGAACGACGGCTGGCTGCGCTCGCCTATTGACCCTTGTTGAGTTCCTGCAGGACGACCTTGGCCACCGCGCGCAGGGTCTCGAACACCCCGATGCCCTTGGCCGCGCAGGCCTCGACCACGGGCTCATTGCGCCGACAGAGAATCTTCTTCATCTCTTCTACCGGCATGGCCGTGGGCAGGTCGCGCTTGTTGAACTGAAGGACGTAGGGAATGGTGTTGAAATCGTAGCCCTGGCTCTTGAGGTTGGTCACGAGGTTGTCGAGCGCTTCGATGTTCGCGTCCATGCGCTCTTCCTGCGAGTCGGCCACGAAGATGACGCCGTCGACGCCCTTCAGGATCAGCTTGCGGGACGCGTCGTAGAAGACCTGGCCGGGCACGGTGTAGAGATGGAAGCGGGTCTTGAAGCCGCGCACCGTGCCGAGCTCGAGGGGCAGGAAGTCGAAGAAGAGGGTGCGATCGGTCTCGGTGGCGAGCGAGATCAGCTTGCCCTTGGTTCCGACGTTGCTCTTGTCGTAGATGTGCTGGAGATTCGTCGTCTTCCCGCACAGGCCGGGACCGTAGTAGACGATCTTGCAGTTGATCTCACGGGATGCGTAGTTGATGAAGGTCATCGCGGGTTTTGAAAGAGGCCTTTTATTCGGGTTATGGGGACGGGCTTACCCGAACAAAGCGTCGATATCGTCATCCGTGATTTCGGAGAACGGGGTGGCGTGTTCCGAAGCGGCGCCTTTGGCCTTCTCCTGCTCCATCTTGGTCAGGAGGCCGGCGAAGACTTCGGCGAGTTCGGCGGAAGCGCGCTTGACCCTTAGCCTCACCAGGCCCAGGGACGACCGCTCATCGAAGATGACCACGAGGATGACCCTCGAGGCCACGATGGAAATGTGGATGTTGTCCTTCTCGCCCTCGTGGAAGAGGATCGAGAACTCGCGCTCCCCGATGAGCTTGGCGAGCCCGTCGGTCGCGGCCACGTTGCCGGCGGTGAGGGACGCGAGAGAGGTCGCGTCGATGTTCTCCACGTCGCCCGCGGTGGCGATCTGCTGACCGTTCTTGTCGACCAGAAAGACGACCTGCGCGTTGCTGTCGGTTCGGAGTTTCGCCAGGATCGTTTTGATCTGGTTGAACTCCTGCTCGTACATGACAATATCGGGCCCAGCCATCCAAGACTCCTTAAAACACTTAACTCGGGGCCAGGGTTCCAATACGAAAACGGCCCTCTCACCCGAAAAGGGGGTGGAAGACAAGCCACGAGATCAAGTCGAAGGATACACCTGCCCCTTAGACTTGCTTGTCCGCACCCCGCCAAATGGAATATCCCGAACCCATCGCCCGCCTGATCGAGGAGTTGCGCCGCCTGCCCGGCCTCGGGCCCAAGTCCGCCCAGCGGGTGGCCTTCTTCCTGTTGAAGGGCCGGGCGGAGGACAACAAGCGCCTCGCCGCCGCGATCGAAACCCTTTCCGCGAGCATCGGCCTTTGCGAACGCTGCAACGCCTTCACCGATCTGCCGGTCTGCGCCATCTGCAGCGATCCTTCGCGGGTGGACTCGGTGGTCTGCGTGGTGGAGGAACCCGGGAACATCATGGCCGTGGATCGCACCGGCGGCTATCGCGGGCGTTATCACGTGCTTCACGGGGCTCTGTCGCCGATTCAGGGAATCGGGCCGGACGAGCTTCGGATTCAGGGCCTCCTCGACCGCGTGCGCCAGGGCCTCGCCACCGAGGTGATCCTCGCGACCTCGCCCACCGTCGAAGGCGAGGCCACCGCGATCTACCTCGCGCGGCTCCTCAAGAACCTCGGCGTCAAGGTGACCCGGATCGCCACCGGGATCCCCGCCGGCTCCGACCTCGAATGGGCGGATGAAGTGACGATGGCTCGGGCTCTGGAAGGCCGTCGGGAGTTCTAGCGCCCCTGAATCGCGAGGAGGGCCGCCTGCGCGGCGTTCTTCACCGCGGGGTCGGGGTCGGTGAGGGCGGCGGTCAGGGGAGCAAAGGCGGCGGCGGCCCCGGTTCCGATCCGGCCGAGAGCCTGCGCGGCCGCGACCCGCACCGCCGGGTTCGCGTCGGTGAGGGCGGCCATGAGGGCGCGGGTGGCGGGCTGCGCGTCGGGGCCCAGCGAGGCGAGCGCGAATGCCGCCTTCTCTCTCACCTCGGGCTCCGGGCTCTTGAGATCGAGGGCGATGCGCAGCGGATCGGCCGCGGCGGGCGGCGCGTTCCTGGCCGCGGCCGCCTGCTTCTCATCGGCCTTGGTCACGAAGCGATTCTTCTTGGGCGCTTCGGGTATCGGGGCCACCGCGACCGTGGGGGTGACGTCCTCGACGTCGAGGCCGGTGGCGAGCGCCTCGTAGGCTCGCTGGCCTTCGCTCGCCGCGCTCCGCGCCGCCTTGGCGATACGCTCCGCCTCTTCCGCTTCGCGATCGAGACGATCGCGCTCGGCCCGGGCCTTCTCGATCTGCTTGACCAGTTCCCGGCGTCGCTTCTCCTCGTCCTTGCTCACGGGCTCGCCCGGCGGCGGCGCGGCGAGTCCCTTGGGAGCGGAGGGGGCGGGTTCGGCCTGGGGCGCGGCGCTCGCCGGGGACGCCGAATCCGCACCGGTTTCCCGGGCCCGTCGGGCCGCCTTGTCGGCCTCTTCCTGTTCCTTCTTCAAGGCCGCGGCGCGCGCCTTGTCTTCGGCCTCGCGAGCTTTTGCCGCCTCGCGTCCGGCGCGTTCCTCGTCCTTGCGCCGTCGTTCCGCGTCCTTGGCTTCCTGGGCCCGGGCGCGCTCCTCTTCCTTCTGTCGCGCCTTTTCCGCCTCGAGGCGAGCCTTCTCTTCCGCCTTCTGAATGCGCTCCTGCTCCTTGGTCAGGGCCTCGGCGGGCGTGGCTGCGGGAGCGGGCGCCGGCTTGTCCGCCGCGACATTCTGTTCCGACCCGGCATCCTTGCTCTTCTGCTCCGCCGCGGTGAGGCGCGCGGTCGCCTTCTCCCTTTGCCGAGCCGCGGCTTCCGCTTCCTTCCGCTCTTTCTCCGCCGCGGCCTTGAGGAGCTTCTCTTCCTGCTCGGCCGCCTTCTTCGCCTCCCGCTCGGCGCGCTGGCGCGCCTTCTCGTCCATGGGAGTCGGCGAGGCTTGAGGATCCTGCGCCTTCAACACGCCCGGGACGAGGAGGAGGAGCGACATGGCGAGGGCCATGCGGAAGGCATGTTTCATAAGCACGGGTTTCATCGGTCGGGTCCTTCGAGTGCCCCTCGATCCTCGTTGCTTCAGTAAGCTCGCGGTCGGGGAAGTTTGGAATTCTAACTTTGAACCCCCTCTCTCCTTTGTCTCAAGACCCCGACTCCCCCCTGGCCCGCGCCGCTCTGGTCAGGCGATCCGCGCTCGACGCGGGCTTCGACGAAGCCCGGATCGCCGCCGCGAAGGCGCCGCCGATCCTCGCCCACTTCAAGCGATGGGTGGAGCAGGGCCGCGCCGGGGCCATGGACTATCTGAACCGCCAGGCCGATCGCCGCTCCGATGTGGCCGCGGCCTTTCCCTGGGCTCGCTCGGTGGTGGTGGCCGCTCTCCAGTACGACACGCCCCATCCCTACTCGACCGAGGCCCCCACCGACGCGGCCTGGATCGCGCGCTACGCGTGGGGCGACGACTATCACGAGATCGTGCGGGCCCGGCTGGAGGCGCTGCGAACCGCGCTCGGCCAGGCCTTCGGCGGCTTCGAGTCGCGGGCCTATGTCGACACCGGCCCGGTGGCGGAGAAGGCCTACGCGGTAGCCGCCGGCCTCGGCGCCTACGGCAAGAACACCTGCGTCTTGAACCAGCGCCTCGGCTCCTGGTTCTTCATCGGCGTTCTCATCACCGACCTCGACCTCGCTCGAGACGCGCCCACGAGCGACATCTGCGGTTCGTGCCGGGCCTGTCTCGATGCCTGTCCCACGAAGGCCTTTCCCGAGCCCTACGTCCTCGACGCGCGCCGGTGCATCAGCTACCTCACCATCGAGGTGAAGGACACCATCGACCCGGACCTGCGCGGGTCGATGGGACGGCACGTCTTCGGTTGCGACATCTGCCAGGACGTCTGCCCGTGGAACCGCAAGCGCGCGGCGTGGGGCGGGCCGTGGTTCGAGCCCCGCGCGGGGAACCTGGCGCCGTCGTTCGAGGAACTCGCGCGGCTTTCGCCCGAGGAGTTTCAGCTCAGGTTCAGGAAGAACCCGATCAAGCGCTCGAAGCGGCGCGGTCTGCTCCGGAACGTGGCGGTGGCCCTCGGGAACGCGGGCTCGGCCGAGCACGCGGGCCTGCTCGAAGGTCTCGCGGGGGACGAGGATCCGGTGGTGCGCGAACACGCCGAATGGGGGCTTCGAAGCCTTCGCGCCCGCCTCGCCGAAAACGGCAGTCCCGGCCCCGGTCGAGTATAAGAACCCATGCCGCCTGTGCCCGCGAAGAACCTGTTCGGTCTTTCCCTCGCCGAGATCGAGGCCCTGGTGACCGCGATGGGCGAGCCCTCCTTCCGCGCCGCCCAGATCTATTCCTGGCTCTACGCCAAGCGGGTTACGAGCATCGGGGCCATGACCAACCTGAAGGCGGAATTCCGGAGCGCCCTCGCCCTTCAATTCGACGTCCGCCGCATCGACGTGGCCGACCGGCAGGTCTCCGAAGACGGCACCATCAAGTGGCTCTTCCGCTGCGACGACGGCGCCACCATCGAAAGCGTCTTCATCCCCGAGACCCGGCGCCGCACCATCTGCATCTCCACCCAGGCCGGATGTCCGGTGAAGTGCGCGTTCTGCCTCACCGGCATCAGCGGCTACAAGCGGAATCTGAAGCCCTGGGAGATCCTGTCCCAGGTGGCCCACGTGATGGACGCGGCCCCCGCCTCCTCCCCGAAGGACGAGCGCCCCTGGAACGTGGTGGTGATGGGGATGGGCGAGCCCCTCCTCAACTACGAGAACACCATGGCCGCGCTGCGGATCCTGATGGACCCGGATGGCTTCGCCATCACCCCCAAGAAGCTGACCCTCTCCACCGTGGGCATCCTGCCCGCGCTCGAGAAGTTGAAGCTCGAACCGGTGCGCCCCAACCTCGCGATCTCCCTGCACGCTCCCACCTCGAAACTGAGAGGCGAGCTCATGCCCATCGAGCACAAGTACGCGCTCAAGGATGTGATCGCCGCCGCCGACTCCTACCCCTCGCCGCGCGGGGGGCGCGTCACCTACGAGTACGTCCTGCTGAAGGACGTGAACGATCGCGATGAGCACGCGCACGCCCTGGCGCGGCTCCTGCGCGGCCGCAACGGGAAGGTGAACCTGATCCCCCTCAATCCCGCGGGACCCATCCCCTTCGAAGCGCCCCGGAAAGCCCAGGTGGCGAGGTTCGAGGGCATCTTGCTGGACGCGGGCATCCCCGTCTCGGTGAGGAAACCCCGGGGCCAGGACGTGCTCGCTGCTTGCGGCCAGCTCCATTTGAAGAAGAGCCCGATCGCTTCTTGAAGAACCGCCTCCTGCTCGGCCTGATCCTGGCCCTTTCCGCCGCCGCCTTCCTCATCGGCCTTTCCGATGCCCCCATCGAGCGGGCCGAGATCTACTTCCTCGATGCGGCGCGCGCCATGGTGGAGCGTTCGGACTGGCTCGTGCCCTACTACCGGGGCGAGCCTTTTTACGACAAGCCGCCCCTCACCTACTGGCTGCTGGCCACGAGCTTCAAGTTCCTCGGGCCGAGTCTCTTCTCCGGCCGGCTGGTGGCGGCGCTGCTGGCGCTTGTGACCCTCCTCGTGACCTGCGTCGCGACCCGGCGCCTCATCGCGCGGGGGGACGACGGACGGGCCACCGAGGTCTCCGACACCGCGGCCTTCTTCGCCACCTCCATCCTGGCCACGAGCTACGCCTTCGTGAGCTTCGCCCGGCTCACCATGTCCGACATGCTCCTCACCCTGCTCACTTTCCTCGCCGGCATCGTCTACCTGCGGAGTGAAACGGAATCGAAGCAGAGCTTTCTGATCCCGTGCGGCGCCATCCTCGGCCTCGCCTTCCTGGCCAAGGGCCCGATCGCGTGGATCTACTTCGGCGCGCTCCTCGCCGCGTTCGTGCTGGTGGAGAGAAGGCTTCCGCGGATCTTCACTCCGGGCGGGCTTGGGGGCACGCTCCTCGCTATGGGGACCGGGTTGAGCTGGTTCTTCTTCGTGTACCTGCGCGAGGGGATCGAGCCGCTCAAGTGGTTCTTCCTCCGCGAAAATCTCCAGCGATTCGCCGCCACCACCTACGACACCGACCAGCCCTTCTGGTACTACTTCCTCATCTACGCGGTGGAAGGCCTGCCGTGGTCGGTCCTGGCCCTGCCCGCGGCGTTGTACGCGTTCCGGCCCGCCTCCCCGCGGATCCTGCGCGTCCTGCTCCTCTGGTCGCTGCTCATGCTGATCCCGCTTTCCCTCTCGCGCGGGAAGATCGACTACTACCTCCTGCCCCTCCTGCCCCCGCTCAGTCTCCTGATCGGCGCCTACCTCGCCTCGGGCGCTCCCGCGGCGCGCACCCTCCGCGCCGTGGCCGTGCTCACGGCCGCCCTGCTCGCGGGGGCGGTCTTCTTTCCCATGCTGCCCGCGCCCTTCTCGCCTCCCGCCGTCACCGTGACCGCGATGCGGGCCTTCTTCGTGCTCGCGTCGATCGCCTGTCTCGCCACCGCCATCCGTCCCGCCGCGCGGACGGTGGTTTCGGTCTGCGCCGCGTCCGTGCTCGGCACCGCGCTGTTCCTCTTCGGCGCCATCGTCCCCGCGTATCGCGCGGCCCAGCCCACCGAGGAGCTCCTCGATCACATCGCGCGCGAGCGCGTGTACACCCCCGATCTGCACGTCGCGGTCTGCGACGACACCCTGCGCCTGCAGCGCGACATCCTCTTCACCCTCCGCATTCCCGTGATGGAGCACTGCGAGCTGTGGCAGGTGGCCTCGTCGTCGAGGAAGTTCCTGATGATCGTGACCCTTCTGCAGGAGAGGTCGCTGCGCACCGCGGACAACGTCCGGCACATCGCTTCTCTCAATCATCTGCCCGCCGACGTCACCCGGCTCAGCACTCTCCTCGAAGGCGCGCCGCTTGCGAAGGTGGGCCTGCTCGCGAACTTCCAGACCACCGATCCGGTGGCGCGATGGAAGCGCAATCGCGAGTTCAAGCGCTGGCTCGACACCCCCGAAGGGCAGAAGGCGGAGGCGGAGCGTCTGGAGAAGGAGAGGATCGTGGCCGAGGATCGGCGTCGCGCCGGGCTCAAGTGAACGGTCCCCGCCTTCGTTAACATCGCCCTCTCCCTTTTCGTCCACCCCCGCGAATCAAAGACCCGCATCAGAGGAAATTCCATGACCCGGCGCATAGTCTCCCTTCTTGTCGCGACCCTTCTCGTAGCGGCCGCCCCCGCCCTCGCCCAGCCGCGCGCGGGTGGCGGGTCGGATGACAAGGACGCGACCATCGCGAGCCTGCAGGCGGAGATCCGGCGCCTGCAGACCCAGCAGATGCACCAGGGCCAGCAGATCCGCAAGGACATCGACGACTGGATGTGGTTCTCGCGCATGGCCGACGTCGCGAAGGTGGACAAGGTGCGATTCACCTCCAAGCCCGCGAGGATGTCGAACCCCACCGGCCAGGGCTACGGCAACCCCCTCATCATCTCCGCCTACACCTTCATACCCCTCACCCTCAAGGCCGGCCAGAAGGCGCCGCTCGTGGTTCTCGTCCACCAGGGCATTCACGGCAATTTCGAAACCCTCCTCGACCTGCGCACCACTCGGGAGCTGCTCGCCGAGGGGTACGTGATCGTGGCCCCCGAGTACCGCGGCTCCACCGGGTACGGCGGCTCCTTCTACGACCAGATCGACTACGGCGGCGCCGAGATCGACGACACCTACGCCTCGCGCAACTGGGCGGTGGAGAACCTGCCCGTGGATCCCATGAAGGTCGGCATCATGGGCTTCAGCCACGGCGGCTATCACACCCTCATGAACATCCTGACCTGGCCGAAGGCCTACCAGGTCGCCTACGCGGGGGTTCCGGTCTCCGACCTCATCGCGCGGATGGGCTACAAGAACGACGGCTACCGCGACATCTTCGAAGGCTTCATCGGCAAGTCCGCGGACCAGGACGTGGCCGAGTACAAGAAGCGCTCACCCTACGCGCTGGCCTCGAAGCTCGAGACTCCGCTGCTCATCCACTCCAACACCAATGACGAGGACGTCAACGTTCTCGAAGTCGAGCACCTCATCGACTCCCTCAAGGCCGCGGGCAAGAAGTTCGAGTACAAGATCTACGACAACGCCCCCGGCGGCCACTACTTCAACCGGATCGACACCCCGCTCGCGAAGGATTCGCGCAAGGAGATCCTCGCCTTCCTCGCGAAGTACCTGAAGTAGAAACGTCCGTGACCGTGGGGAACGCACCTTCGGGTTGGTAGTTGTTGGACGGGGTTGCTTCGGCCTACTACGAACGGAACGGGGCCTCGCAATGACGTGAGGGGATACTGAACGGACAGCACGAGCCTGTCGTGGGGTAACGCGCAGCGCGGGGCTCACCGGGCGGGACTCGCGGTGCGGTGCGCGCGGTGCTGACGGTCCCAGCTACCAACCCCCTTGCTGTCCGTCCAGTGTCCCCCTCACGTCATTGCGAGGAGGCCGGTCCGTCCGCCAGCCGACGAAGCAACCCCCTCCCACCACTACCGAGTCCGTGAGACGTCTGTCACCCCGGCGAAAGCCGTGGTTCGCGGCTTCACTTCCCTCCGCTCAACTGCCGCTGATAGTCCGCCGCGTCGAAGCGACCCCTCGACTCGGCGATCAGGCCATCCGCGCCGATCGTCCACTCCTCGTGCCCCTGGATTCGCACCTTCCGGCCCGTGCCTTCGGGCCCGGTGTTCGTCCCGGTGAGGGTCCAGCGATAGCGCGCGCGGTTCCCTTGCGGGACGACGTCATCCATGGCCACCACCAGGTCGGGGAAGTCGGTCATGAAGCTCTGCGCGGAGGCGGTGATGGCGGCCCGGCCCACCGCGGGCGCTCCGTCGTTGATGCTGAGCCAGCCGCTCTCCGCGAAGAACGCCGCGACGCTCGCCGCGTTCTGACTGCACCAGGCCGCGGTGTAGCGGGTCCCGAACTCATTGAGCTCATCGGCGTTCATCGACATTTCCTTCCAAGGGCGGGGCTACGGGGGAGTGAGCCAGCTGAGGCCGAACGCGAGGAACACGACCATCGCGAGCACGCCCGCGCCGAACCTGGCGGGGGCCAGGTCAGTGGACTCCTTCGCGGCCGAGCGTTTCATCAGCGCGGTCGCGACCGCGAGCGCCACGAGGATCAGCGCCGCTTTTTCGAGGTCGACCACGTACGCCGGGTCCGAGAAGGAATTGCCGGGCAGGCTCGGCTCGAAGTTCGTGGCCGGGTTCGCGAACATGGTCCGGTAAGGGTTCACGTTCCTCCGCCAGTCGCTCGACATGGTGTCGGTGATCTGGCAGCCGAAGACGAAGAGCAGCACCGCCGCGGCCTTGAGGCTTCCAGGAGCGTGGCTGCGAAGGGCGCGGGAGAGGAAGAGGGCGGGCACGAACACCACGGGGGCCATCAGCCGGGCGGGGGATCCGAGGGAGGCCCCGTCGTGGACCGCGGAGGTGAGCCACACCACGCCGAACAGGCACCAGGTCTCCATCGTCGATCGCGAAGGACGCTTCAACGCGGAAAGCGCCATCCCTCCAAGCACCAGGATCGGGGCGAAGACCAGAAGTCCGTCGCGGCCGCCCACCAGGGCCTTCACCAGTCCGGCGGCGAAGCGCAGCGAGAAGGGATTGGGCGAGCCCACGTACTCCTCGGCCTGGCGGATGTAGAGGCCCTCGGGCCGGAACAGGCCGGAGATGTGATGACAATAGAGAAGAGAGGTGAACGCGGTCGCGAAGAAGCCGAGAGCGAACCAAACCCTGGCGCTGGTCTTCGTGTCGGGACGGAACAGACCGATGGCCAGGAACAGCGCGGCCACCACGGTGAGCTTGGGATGGATCCAGAGGAGGTATCCGCTCACCAGGCCGCAGCCGAGAGCGCTCATCGACCCCAATTGCCGATCGCTGGTTCGCAGCCGCCTCAGGAGCCAGGGGAAGATCCACAGCGACAGGGCCTCGGGGAAGAGCTGATAGCCGCCGACGTACACCGGGGCGGAGAGGAACACGAGGCCCACGAGGATCGCGGATCCCAGCGAATCGCCGGTGATGTCCTTGGAGAGAAGCCACAGCTCCCTCGCCGCGAGAATCCACACCAGGGCGAGCAGGACGAAGACGTAGATCCCGGGATCGCGCCCGGGCAGGACCGCTTCGCCGATGCCGAGTGCTACCGCCACCAGCGCGGGGAGGCCCGGAGGCTGAAGATGGTAGAGGCCGCCGTCGAGGCCGCGCACCGTCCAGTTGCCCGCGTTCCAGACATGGTCCTTGGGGATGACCACCGGGCGGAAGAGATGGAGAGCCGAGTCGCGGCTCACCAGCACGAGATTTCGCACCTGCTGCAGGCGGGTCGCGAAGTCCGGGGTCTCCGTGCGGCCGCCGCTCACGTCCGCGTCGGTGTCTCGCAGGAGGCTGAAGGCGATGCGCAGGTACTTCGGTTCGTCGCCGCCGAAGGCGTCCGCTTCCTTCTCCTGCTGGGGCACGCGGGCGAACGAGACGATCGCGACCAGAGTGAGCGCGGCAAGAGCGAACGCGCGATGGCTGGTGATCCCTTCGAGTCTGGCCGCTGAAGGCGCCACGGCAACGCGGCCGCGCAGCGCGCTCCACGCGACCACGAGGCCCCCGAGCAGGAGCAGGAGATTCCGCCCCGGGAAGAGCAGGTACGCGAGGATGGGCGGAAGGTCCGAGGCGCTCACGACGCCGCTCGCCAGATAAGGGAGCGCGGCGATTCCGAGGCCGACCGCGAGGTTGATCAACAGAAGGCTATTTTCGATTCTTGACGTAGGTGTCGAGCCAGTTCGCCATCTCGTAGAGCGTGTGTCCCACCGACTCGCGCGCGCGATAGCCATGGGCCTCGGCGGGGAGGAAGACGAGTTTGGCGGTGGCGCCGTGGCCCTTCAAGGCCGCGAAGAAGCGCTCGGACTGAATGGGGAAGGTGCCGGTGTTGGTGTCGGCGGCGCCATGGATAAGAAGGATCGGCTCCTTGATCTTGTCCGCGAAGGCGAAGGGCGACATCGCCATGTAGGTGTCCTCGGCCTGCCAGAACGTGCGGTCCTCGTTCTGGAAGCCGAAGGGCGTGAGCGTCCGGTTGTAGGCGCCGCTCCGCGCGATGCCCGCGGCGAAGAGGTCGGTGTGGGCGAGGAGGTTCGCGGTCATGAAAGCGCCGTACGAGTGGCCGCCCACCGCGATGCGCTTCGGGTCGGCCACCCCCATGTCCACGATCGCCTTCACCGCGGCTTCGGCCGAGGCCACGAGCTGCGGGACGTAGGTGTCGTTCGGTTCCTTGCCGTTCTCGCCCACGATGGGCATCTTGGGGTCGTCGAGGATGCCGTAGCCGAGGGTGAGCAGGAAGAGATGAGATGCGCCCTGCGGACGCTGGAAGCGATAGGGCGAGCCGCTCACCTGGGACGCGGCCGAGGCGGAGCTGAACTCCTGCGGGTAGGCCCACAGCAGGAAGGGAAGCGGGCCCTGCTCCTTCGTGTATCCCTTGGGCAGGTAGAGATTCGCGGTGAGGTCGACGCCGTCCTTCCTCTTGTAGTGGAGAACCTCGGGCTTCAAGTCCCCAAGCTGCGGGGTCGGATCGGGAAAGTTGGTGAGCCGCGTCTCCGCCTTGGTGACCAGGCTCAGGAGAACGTAGTTCGGCGGCTCGGTGACGGACTCGCGGCGGATCAGGAGAGTGCGACCCGCGTCGAGAGGGGCCACCGGCTGCTCGTACCTCGGAGCGGTGGACCGGAAGAGGCGCGTGGTCTTCTTCGTCAGCAGGTCGTAGCTGTCCACGAAGGGCCGATCGCCCTCGGGGGAAGCGCCGGCGCCGGAGAGATAGAGAGCCTTCTTGTCGGCTGAAGCGAGGAGGACAGAACCGTAGCTTGCCTGGGTCAGCAGGAAATCGCCGGGGTCGCCGTACCGATCCTCGGACGACCGATCGAACAGAAGCTCGGGTGCTGCACCCGTGCGCAGGCGCCACGTCCGCGTGCGCTTGGTCTTGTTCCACCTCTCGTTCACCATCGCCGATCCGTCCTCGCCGAACTCCGCCCCGTCGTACCGGTACTCGAGTTCGACCACGGTCTGGGGCGCTCCGGTGAAGGGCTCGCTCAGGGTCATGAAAGCGTCGCGCTTCGCCGCGGGGTTTTTAGGATCGCCCTTGTCCTTCGCCTCCGCCCAGGTGAGGGTAGAGGGCGCGCCGCCGCGCCACGACACGTCGCGCGGGCCGATGGGCGCCGCGTCGTTCGAGATCGGGATCCCGTCCTGGAGCGGCGTGTCGGCGACGCGCTTCGCGAGCGTCCCGTCCGAATTCCACACTTCGGTGGTGGTGGGGAAGCGGGTGAAGGGGACCACGTAGCTGAAGGGCCGCGAGATCTTCTGCACCAGAACGTAGCGTCCGTCCGGCGAGGGAGCCACGCGGCGGTACAGACTCCAGGGTCCGATGGGGACGGCCGCGCCATCGAGGGTGATCCGCACCGGTCGCGAGGTCGCGTAGTGCTCGAAGAGGGCCTCGTCGCCCGGGTCCTGGAGCATGTCCTGGTAGGTCGGGTTGGGTGCGGAGCCGGCGCGCGTCTCCTGGATGGCCGGGCCGTTCGGGATCACCGGTTTGCTCGGCGGCTTCGCCTCGGTCCGCATCAGGCAGACGAGCGCGATGTTCGCGGACCACGAGCAGGGCGAGGTGAGAACGCCCGAAAGCTTCGCCTCGGTGAGCCTGCGGCTCGCGCCGGTGGCGACGTCCGCGACCGCGAGCTCGAGGCCGTCGTCGGCCCCGAGAACGACGGCCAGCGACTTCGAGTCGGGGGAGAACACCGCGCTCACGATCCGTCGGCCTTCGGGGATCTGAACCGTCACCGCCCTGGGCGGCGCGCTCGCGGTGGGAAGCGGCTTCCTGAGCGCCCGGCCTTTCGCGGCGGGCGGCGTCGCGGCGGGGACCGGGATCAACTTGAGGCCGGTCATGAAGGGGTCGCGCGATCCCGCGTAGGTGCGCGGATTGATGCGAATCCCGGCCAGCCGCCATTCGGGAGCGCCCACTTCCGAGATGGGCGGAAGCGCCGGCCGCTCCATCACCAGGAGCCATTGCCGATCAGGGGAGAGCCTCACGTTCGGTGAAGGCGCCGCGTCGAGGATGGCCGGGATGGGCGCGGGAGGCTCCTTGTATTGAGTCGCGTCCGCGGGAAGGGCCGCGGCGAAAAGGGCCATGAGGAGGTGATTCATCGGTTACTCCATTCGGTCGCCAGGTTCGAGGACCCGCGAAGTCTATGGCCGTTCTTTTGAATGCCCGCGAGCGCCCGGGTCGGCGCGGGCCCTCGCGGACGGCTAAGCTTCGGCCCGAAAATGATCTCTTCTTCTTTATTGCGGTGGTACCGCGGTTGAGCACCTGGATCGTGACCGGCGGCGCCGGGTTCATCGGATCGAACTTCGTCCGCCAGGCCTTCGCCACCACGCTCAACCGGCTAATCGTCTTCGACTCCCTGACCTACGCGGGTCACCTCGAGAGCATCGAGGATCTCTTCGCGGACGATCGCGTGTCGTTCGTACGCGGCGACATCGCGGATCGTGACGCGGTTCGGGCCCTCTTCTCCGAGCACCGGCCGCAGGCCATCGTGAACTTCGCGGCCGAGAGTCATGTGGACCGCTCCATCGACGGTCCGGGCGACTTCGTGCGCACCAACGTGACCGGCACCTTCGAGCTGCTCGAAGCGTCGCGGGCCCTCGTCGCGACCCTGAGCGAGGAGGAACGCGAGGCGTTTCGCTTCCTCCACGTCTCCACCGACGAGGTCTACGGTTCGCTCGGGGAGACCGGGGCCTTCCGCGAGGACACGCCCTACGCTCCGAACTCGCCCTACTCGGCCACCAAGGCCGCCGCCGACCATCTCGTCCGCGCGTGGCACGAGACCTACGGCCTGCCCACCCTCATCACCAATTGTTCGAACAACTACGGCCCCTATCAGTTTCCCGAGAAGCTGATTCCCCTCATGATCATGAACGCGCTCGAGGGGAAGAAGCTGCCCATCTACGGGGACGGCGGCAACATCCGCGACTGGCTCTTCGTCACCGACCACTGCGACGCCATCCTGGCCGTGCTGAAGAAGGGCAAGGTCGGGGAGAAGTACAACGTCGGCGGGAATTCCGAGCGCACGAACCTTCAGGTGGTCGATGCGCTGTGCGCCGCCATCGAAGCCGAGCGTCCGGCGCGCGGCAACCCCGCGCTCGGGGACCAGGGCCTCAAGGCCTACACCGACCTCAAGACCTTCGTGAAGGACCGGCCCGGCCACGACCGGAGGTACGCGATCGACGCCAGCAAGATCCGGCGGGAGCTTGGCTTCGAACCGAAGCACGCGTTCGAGTCCGGCCTCCGGCTCACCGTGCGCTGGTATCTCGACCACGCCGACTGGACCGCGGCGGTGACCCATGGGAAGTACGATCGGGAACGGCTCGGCCACGCCACGAAGGCCTGACCCGCGGAGCACGAATCAGGACGCGAAGCACAGATCAGGACGCGAAGCACAGATCAGGAGACGATCATCAAAGGCATCATCCTCGCAGGCGGCTCGGGCACGCGCCTCTATCCGCTGACCCTGGCCGTTTCCAAGCAGCTTGTCCCCATCTACGACAAGCCGATGATCTATTACCCGCTCACCACGCTCATGCTCGCGGGGATCCGCGACATCCTCGTGATCACGACACCCGAGGATCAGGAAGGCTTCAAGCGCCTCCTCAAGGACGGGTCGCAGTTCGGGATCCGTCTCGAGTACGCGGTTCAGCCGAGCCCCGACGGCCTGGCCCAGGCCTTCATCATCGGCCGGGAGTTCGTGGGCAAGGACGCGGTCGCGCTCGCCCTCGGCGACAACATCTTCTATGGCGACGGTCTGCCCCGCGACCTGCAGGCGGCGGCGAAGCGCCCTTCCGGCGCCACCGTCTTCGCGTATCGGGTCAAGGATCCGGAGCGCTACGGTGTGGTGGCCTTCGATGGCGCCGGGCGCGCCACCAGCCTCGAGGAGAAGCCGCAGCAGCCGAAGTCGAGCTACGCGGTCACCGGCCTCTATTTCTACGACAATCGCGTGCTCGACATCGCCGCGGCCTTGAAGCCCTCGCCGCGCGGAGAACTCGAGATCACCGACGTCAACCGCAGATATCTCGAGCTCGACGATCTCAATGTGATCATTCTCGGTCGCGGCATGGCCTGGCTCGACACCGGCACCCACGAGTCCCTGCTCCAGGCCTCCACTTTCATTCAGGCCATCGAGGAGCGCCAGGGTTTGAAGGTGGCCTGCCCCGAGGAAGTCGGTTTCAAGATGGGCTTCATGACCATCGATGAAGTGGAACGGGCCGGAAAAGTGATGGCGAAGAACGAGTACGGTCAGTACCTGCTCCGCATGGTGGCCGAGGAAAAAGGGGCTTGAAGGTCACCGAGACGAACCTGCCGGGCGTCCTGATCATCGAGCCCAGGGTGTTTCAGGACGCGCGAGGCTTCTTTCTCGAGACCTTCAGCGCGAGCCGCTACGAGAGTGCGGGAATCCGCGGCCCTTTCGTTCAGGACAATCACTCGCGATCGCTCAAGGGCACGGTGCGGGGACTGCATCTGCAGGTGACGAAGCCGCAGGGGAAGCTCATGCGCGCGGTCTCCGGCTCCATGCTCGACGTGGCCGTGGATGTTCGGGTGGGCTCGCCCACCTTCGGGAAATGGACCTCGGCGCTTCTCTCCGGCGACAACTTCAAGCAGCTCTACGTGCCCGAGGGTTTCGCGCACGGCTTCGCGGTTCTCTCCGATGTGGTGGATGTCGAGTACAAGTGCACCGACTACTACGATCCGGGCGACGAGCTCACGGTTTTGTGGAACGATCCCGCGGTGGGCATCGAATGGCCGGTGAAGGAGCCGACGCTTTCGGTGCGCGACCGGAACGCGCGACCGCTCGCCGAATTGATCGACCGCCTTCCGAAGGTTTCCGGCTGATGCGGGTCCTGCTCCTCGGAGCCTTGGGACAGCTGGGGCGGCAGATCCAGGCCCTGAACCAGGGTCACGCGATCGTGGCGCTCGCCCACAAGGATCTCGATATCGCGGATCTGTCGGGCGTTCGCGAAGCCGTCCGCGCGCACCATCCCGACCTCGTCCTGAACGCGGCCGCGTTCAATGATGTGGATCGCGCCGAGTCCGACCCCGATGCCGCCTTCCTCGGCAACGCGGTGGGCCCGAGGAACCTGGCCCTCGCCGCCTCCGAGGCGGGCGCTTCCATCCTTCATGTCTCCACCGACTACGTCTTCGACGGCTTGAAGTCGACCCCGTACCACGAGTACGACCGTCCCGCGCCGCTCTCGAACTACGCGAGCAGCAAGCTCGCGGGCGAGGTCGCGGTCAGGGAGTTGAATCCCCGGCACTACATCGTTCGCACCGCGTGGGTCTACGAGCCCAGGGGAAACAACTTCCCCAAGACCCTCTACTTCCTCGCCCTCAAGCACAAGGAAGTGAAGGTGGTGAGCGACGTGAAGGGTTCGCCCACCTCGGCTGCGCACCTGGCCCGTGCCATCCTCACCCTCATCGAGACCGGGGCCTTCGGCACCTATCACCTCGCGGGCTCGGGCGAGGGCGCTTCGTGGTTCGACCTGGCCGCCTGCTTCTTCCGGGAGCTCCGCATGGACACCGTCGTCGTGCCCGTGCCGTCGAGCGAATTCCCGAGGCCCGCGCCGCGTCCGCGCTATTCCGTCTTGCGTACAATCCAGCAGCCGCGAATCCTCCTGCCGCCCTGGCAGGAAGGCATTGCGGAGTTCGCCCGAGACATAAAAGCCCAGTTTGGAGACCTCGCCCGATGAGATTCCTAGCCACCGCGACCCTGGTCGCGTTTTCGGCCGCAAGCCCGGCCTTCTCCCAGGAGAAGATCGACTACGCCGCCATTCAAAAAATTCGCGACGAGGCCCTGGGCTCGAACTCCCAGGTCATGGAAACCCTGCGGCAGCTCACCGACGTGATCGGCCCGCGCCTCACCGGCTCGCCGCAGCTCAAGACCGCGAATGAGTGGACGCGCAAGCAGCTCGAAGACTGGGGGATGGCGAACGCCCATCTCGAATCCTGGGGTCCTTTCGGCCGCGGCTGGTCTTTCGACAAGTCCTCCGTCACCATGGTTTCGCCGGCGGCCCAGGCCGCGCCGCTCATCGCCCTGCCCAAGGCCTGGACGCCGGGCACGAATGGCGCGGTCCGCGGCAAGGTCGTGCGGGCGGGCCGGCTCGAGTCCGAGGCCGATCTCGACAAGTGGAAGGGCAAGCTCGAAGGCGCCATCCTCCTGATCGGCGACGCGCGCGAGCTCAAGGCGCCCGACAAGAACCTGTTCCAGCGCTACGACGCGGATGAGCTCGCCAAGGTGAGCCAGTTCGAATTCCCGCGGCCCCGCGTGATCCCCGGGGCCGCCCCCGGGGCGCCCGCCGACCCGCAGGCCTTCGGCCGGCGTTTCGCCTTCCAGAAGACGCTTCGCGAGTTCCTCGCCAAGGAGAAGGTGCTCGCCACCGTCGAGGAGTCGGGCCTCGACGCGAACATCGTCCGCCTCGGCGGCGGCGGTTCGCGCGAGAAGGGCGAAGAGACCGGCCCCCTCGCTCTGGTCATGGCCGCCGAGCACTTCAACCGGATCGCCCGGCTCATGGACAAGAAGATCGACGTCGAGCTCGAGATCGACGTGAAGGCGCGCTTCCACGACGATGATCCCAACGCCTACAACACCATCGCGGAGATCCCCGGCAGCGATCCCGTGAAGAAGAACGAGATCGTGATGGTGGGCGCGCACCTCGACTCCTGGCATCCGGCGACCGGCGCCACCGACAACGCCGCGGGCTCCGCGGTGGCCATGGAAGTGATGCGCATCCTCAAGGACATGAAGCCGAAGCGCACCATCCGCATCGGCCTGTGGACCGGCGAGGAGCAGGGTCTTCTCGGTTCCGCCGCCTACGTGCGCGAGCACTTCGGTTCCCGTCCGCTGCCTCCTCCCGACGCGCGCGGCCTCCCTTCGTTCATGCGTCCGCCCACGGGTCCCATCACCCTCAAAGCCGACCACGCGAAGTTCTCCTCGTACTTCAACCTCGACAACGGCACCGGCAAGGTGCGCGGGGTCTGGGCTCAGCAGAACGCGGCGGCCATGCCGATCCTCGAAGCGTGGATCAAGCCTTTCGCCGACCTCGGCGTGACCACGGTGAGCGTGCGCAACACCGGCGGCACCGATCATCTCTCCTTCGACGCGGTGGGTCTCCCCGGCTTCCAGATGATCCAGGACGAAGCCGACTACGACACCCGGACCCATCACACCAACCTCGACACCTACGATCGCATCCAGCGCGAGGACATGATGCAGGCCTCCGCGGTCATGGCGTCGCTCGTCTATCACGCCGCGAACCGGGACGAGCTCTTCCCGAGAAAGCCCCTGCCCAAGGACACCATCCCCGCTCCGGCTCCCTCGCCGTCTCCCGCGGCCAAGAAGAAGTAGGCGGCTCCCGCGACCTCGCGGGCCGCCTCTGATTTCCATGTCGAACGCGCCTGAAGCACCGTCGTGGCGCGAAGGCCGTTCGCCCGTCCTGGTGATCGGCCTTTTTCTCGTCTTCTATGCGGTCACCCGGGCCTTCAGCCTGAACGCGCTCCCCATCTTCCTGGACGAGGCGGTGCACCTTCAGTGGGCCGAGCGTCTGTTCAACGAGGGCCGGATTCTGCGACCCGTGGGGTCGGGCCGTCTCCTGGCCGTCGCGGCCTACGGGCTGGCCCTGCCGTTCGACGACCGGTTGGGGGCGGCCCGGCTGATCGCGGCGATGGTGGGAGGGGCGACGCTCGTCTTCACCATGCTTCTCGCCCATCGACTCTTTGGAAACCTGGCGAGCGTGGTCGCGGGAACGCTCTACCTCCTGAGTCCCTTCGCCCTGGTCTACGACCGCCTGGCCCTCTCGGATGGTTTCCTGAGCGCCTGCATCACCGGCCTGACCCTCGCGGTGGGGACGCTGGTTCACCGGCCCGACCACGCGCGGCCGCGCTGGATGGCGGGGATTCTCATCGCCCTCGCCGTGGTGTCGAAGGTTTCAGCACTCCTTTTCTTCCTCACCATTCCCCTGGGCGTCCTGGCCCTGGCTCCGGACCCCCGCCGCGCGTTCCGGTCCGCGGCCCGGGCCTCCGCCCTGGGCCTCCTGCTCGCCTCGCCCATGCTGTGGTTCTTCGTCTTGAACAGCGGCGAGATCTCCGCGCAGCACGTCGTGGACCCGACCGCGGCGGGCTCGACCATCGTGGCTACACTTCTGGACATGCGCGAATGGGCGCGGTCCTACTTCACCATCCCCCTGTTGCTTGCTGCCGCGGTGTCGTTTGTGCTGCTCCGGGACGGGCGCGCTCTCTGGCTCGCCGGATCGGTGGCCCTGCCCTTCGTTCTCTTCGCCCTCTTCTCCCAGCCCTGGTCCGCTCGCTACGTGCTGCCGACGCTCCCGCCGCTTCTGGTTCTGATCTCGGGAGGAATCGACCGCCTGGCCTCCCGGCTGAAGCCATCCGTGAGCGGGGCGGCGGCCTTTGTTCTCACTCTCCTCGCGTTGCTGTGGAGCTTCTCCTTCGACCGCGATCTCATCTTCAACCCGGACCAGGCGCCGTTTCCCGGAGACGATCGGCGGCAGCTGGTCACGGGGTGGCCTTCGGGTTACGGGGTTCGAGAGCTCGCGGCCCGCCTGGAGCGGGAGGCGCAAGCGGGCGAACTCACCGCGTACATCGACACCGGGGGCACCAGGACCCTGCCCACGAGCCTCGGCATTCTCGTGGGCCGGCATCGCGCGATCCGTCTCGTGGAGGGCGATCTCGGATCCGCGTCCGTACAGGCCTCGATGGTGGAGGAGATGAAGACGCGTCGCGTGTTCGCCGTCCTCGGGCCAAGGTCCTCGGATCTCGACTTCAAATCGCAGGTCGCGGGCGCCGCGATCGAGCGGGTGGAGGTCTACGAGCGCCCCGGCGGCGAGTGGGCGGCCACGCTCTTTCGTCTCCGCGGCTCGACGTTCTAGGATCCCCGAGGCGCCTCGATGAACATCCCGATTCCGGCTCTCGCCATGATCCTCGCTTCAGCC
>JBGATM010000026.1:0-66018 GCA_044229175.1 Vicinamibacteria bacterium
GTCAGGGGCGAAGCTTTTCCGAAGGAAAAGTGCGAGCGAAGCGAGCACCCTTGACTTCGTTCCTCGCGGAGGCGAGCCTTTGAGCGTCGAAGGTCTCAGCCGGCCGCCGGAGAGGACGCGAGGCGACGCTCACGGCGCACACGCACACGTACGCGCACGCTCACGTTTTCGCTCGTCGCGGTCACGAACGGACAGTTCGCGCTAGGCACCGGCTTACGCCGGTGTGACGGCTCTCGGTTTCCCTCACGCTCACGCTCACGCTCACGTCCACGCACACGTGCACGCTCACCTGTGACGCTCACGCGCACGTCGACACGCCAGCGCCAGCGCTCACGCTTACGCTCGTCGCGGTCGCAGACGGACAGTTCGCGCTAGGCACCGGCTTTCGCCGGTGTGACGGCTCTCGCTCGCCGTCACGCGCACGCGCACGCTCACGTGTGACGGTGGGGCGCGGGCTACGTCCTGGGTCGGAGCTTCGCCAGCCGGCGCTCCGCTTCGTCGAACGTCTCCATCTTCTTCGAGAACGCGAAGCGGACCTGGTGGCGGCCCTTCTCGGGATCCTGGTAGAACGACGACCCCGGCACCACCGCGACCCCGATCTCCTTCACCAGGTACTTCGCGAACTCCACGTCGTCCGACCAGCCAAGCGGGCGCGTGTCGACGATCGTGTAGTAGGCGCCGCCCGGCTTGTAGACGGTGAAACCGCAGGCGTCGAGGATGCCGAGCATGCGTCTCCTTCGCTCCGTGTACTTCGCGGCGAGCTCCACGTAGTACGAATGAGGCAGGGCGAGGGCCACCGCCCCCGCGTCCTGCAGCGGCGCCGCCGCTCCCACGGTCAGGAAGTCGTGCACCTTGCGGATCGCCCCGGTGATCCACTCCGGCGCGATGGTCCAGCCCACCCGCCACCCGGTGACGCTGTAGGTCTTGCTCATGCTGTTGATGGTGATGGTCCGGTCCTTCATCCCCGGCAGGGTGGCCATGGGGATGTGCTCGTGCCCGTCATAGAGGATGTGCTCGTAGATCTCGTCGGTCACCGCGATCACGTCGAACTCCTGGCACAGCGCGGCGATCAGGTTCAGCTCCTCGCGTGAGAACACCTTCCCCGTGGGATTATGGGGAGAGTTCATGATGAGGGCGCGCGTCTTGTGGGTGAAGGCGGCGCGCAGCTCGTCGGGGTCGAACGACCAGTCGGGAGTCCTCAGGGTGACGAACTTGGGCACCGCTCCGGCCAGGATCGCATCCGGCCCGTAGTTTTCGTAGAAGGGTTCGAAGGTCACCACTTCGTCGCCGGGATTGAGGAGCGCCATCATGGACGCGACCATGGCCTCGGTGCCGCCGCAGCACACCGTGACCTCCTTGTCCGCGTCGACGGGAACGCCGTACCAGCGCTCGAACTTCTCCGCAATGGCCCGACGGAGATTCGGCGCCCCCCAGGTCACCGCGTACTGGTTGATGTTCGCGGCGATCGCGTGCATGGCCGCGTTCTTCAGTTCCTCGGGGGCGGCGAAGTCGGGGAAACCCTGGGACAGGTTCACGGCGCCGTGGGCGTTGGCGAGACGGGTCATCTCGCGGATCACCGATTCGGTGAAGCGGGCGGCCTTGTCGGATGTGGACCGGTTCATGACAGCGGAGTTCGTCCTTCCTTGGAATATCCGGGGGACTTCGAGGGCCCCGGGGTGGCTGCGGGTTTTGCGGGAGGCTGAGGAGTCGAAGCCGCGGGCGCAGGCGGTGCGGGCGCGGGCGAAGGGCTCGCCTCGGCCTCCGCCTCGGACGCGAAGAACGGTTCATCGCGACGCAACGGCCGGCTGAGATCGAAATGGAAAGGCCTGGGAATCTTCCCGTCGGTCAGGATCACGATGCGTCGAGCCGCGGTGAAGTTGTCGGTCACCGTGGTCACGATCGCCTGGATCACCACCCGCTCCTCCTCCGTCCCCAGGGCCCGGCTGATATCGAGCTCCGGAGAGAAGTCGATGTACACGGTCCCGCTCTGGGTGTAGGCCACATCGAGGACGCGCGTGCCCGCGGGCAGCAGCGCCGGCGCATCCGCGGACGCCACCGCGAGTTCGGACACCGCGGCCCGGATCTGGGGAATGACGCCGCGCACGTAGGGCACTTCCCTCTCCACCGTGCCCAGGCCCGCCTGGCCCGGGAGCCGCGTGTGCAGAACCACCTTCAGCATGGAGCCGGGAACCACGGGCTCCGGCGTGCCGCCCGCGCTCGGGCCCGGCGCTTCGGCTTCGCCCTCCTCCTCGGGGCCCGGGATCTCGCCGCGCAGGACGGTGGACCACCACGGCGAGGTCAGGGGAACCACGAACATGAAGGTGGCGAGGAACAGCGTCCACCAGGCCCATCTCGGAAAGCCGCGCGGAGGCGGGGCCTGCGAGGAGGCGACGACGCGGCGGATTCTCACGGGTTCGCGCGAAGCATGGCGATGAACCGTCCGAGGCCCTCCACGAGGGCGTTGGTGATGCGGACCTGCTGCGCCTCGGAGAAGAGGAGCTTCTCCTCCTCCGGGTTGGTGATGAAGCCGACCTCGACGAGAGCCGCGGGCATGGTGGCGCCCACGAGCACGCGGAAAGGCGCCTGCTTGACCCCGCGGGAACGGGACAGGGCGGCCTGCGAAATCTCGGTGTACAAGTGCCCCGCGAGCTTCGACGACGCTTCGAGCTGGGCGGCCTGGGCCATGTCCCACAGGATGAGGCCCACGTCCTTGTTGTTCGCCGGCGCCTTCTCCAGGATGGCGCCCTCCTGCATGGCCACCCGGCGGGCCTCGTCGTCGGCCGCGGTGTACGAGAGGAAGAAGACCTCGGCGCCGGCCGCGGAGGCGAAGCGCGAGCCGTTGGCGTGCAACGAGATGAAGATGTCGGCGTTGAAGTTGTTGGCGATGGCCGCCCGCTCGTCGAGCGGCACCTCGGTGTCGCCGTCGCGGGTCAGGAAGGCCTGGATGGAGAGCGAATCCACCGCGGCCGCGCGCAAACGCCGGGCCAGGGCCAGGGTCAGATCCTTCTCGAAGCGCCCTCCCGGACCCTGGGCGCCCCCATCCTCCCCGCCGTGTCCCGGATCGATCACCAGCACGATCGGACGCCGGAAACCCGTGGCCGGAGCCGCGGGGGGCCTCGGCGGAGGCGTCGCCGCGGCACCGGGAACCCCGGGAGCCGGGGTCGCGCCCGCGGTCGGCGTCACGTCGAAGATGAGACCCAGGTGCTGGGAGTCGCGCTCGGACGTCCGCACCGAGGCGAAGCGTTCGCCGAGGTCGAAGACCAGCCTCGGCGGAATCGCCCGCTCGAACCGCACCGAGCCCACGATCCTGCCGGGCAGAGCCTCCGCGATGAAGTCCGTCTCCATCACATCGGCCTGGAACGTCACCACCACGCGATTCGGCTCCTTGCGAACTTCGTAGGGAACCGGCTTGCTCAGCTCGACCGTGCTCTCGATGGTGGAGGCCGCGACCACGTTGGTGATCTTGAGCCGGGGCGCCTCGTAGGCCCCGATGACCAGGGCTCGATAGGCGGCGCGATAGGTGGCGGGCTGGCCGAGCGCGGCCCCAAGGACGGTCGCCGCGGAGGACGGCGAGACGTAGGTGCGCTCGCCGACCACGCGGACGGGCGCGGCCATCGCTTTCAACTGCCCGCTCACGGTGAAGAGGCTCTTGCCGTTTTCGAGCGTCACTTCGCGGCCGCCGGACTTGAGCGTCACTTTCGCGTCGCGTCCCTGGCGGGAGAAGGACACGTCCAGGCCCCGGGCCGCCTCCTCGAGCGCGATCTCCGGCCCCTTCGGCCCTTCGATGACGAGGACCACGGTCCGGTGGCCGCCCCCGCCCGAGAGCACGACCACCTCGTCGGCCGCCCCCGCGGAACCGATCGAAAGCCCCCCGATCGCCGCCGCGAGCAGTGCGATTCGCGCGTGAGGCTTCAAGGGATGACGCTCGTGACTTTGGTGGAGGCGATCAGGAGTGGCGATGAACGGTGTCGGGGCTGAACGCCGGGAGGCAGACCGCGATGTACTCGGCGCCGTCCTTCCCGGGCGAGGAATACCGCACCCACTCGCCGCGCTCGGCGATGACCGCCTGGCCCGCGTTCACATCGAGGGTCCCGCCTTCGTGTTCGACGCGAAGGGTCCCCGCGAGCACGACCGTGTATTCATCGAACTGGGGCGTCTGTTTGGGCTCGCTCCAGCCGGAGGGCGATTTCATGTGGGCGACGCTCACCGCGGAGGTGGCGGAATTCACCCGTCCCACGTATTCGCGGATGATTTTCGGCGGCTGTCCGGCGGCTTCGACCTGGGTGGGTCCGGCGATCAATCGGGGCATGGTTCGTCCAGGTACTCTACCGAAGTTCCCCGATCACCCCCGCCAGGGACTCCTGCTTGAAGAGCGCGTTGAAGGCGGGCACGTCCGTTCCCATGATCCGCGCGAGGGCCGCTTTCCGCTCGGCCCACGCCTGCTCGAGGTCCGCATACCGCGCCTTCATGCCCGCGGTCGGCGCTGCGTCCGACTCGGCTACCGCGTTCATGAAGTCGAGGGTGTTGTTCGACAACATGTTGCGGAAGTTGATGATGTCCTGCTGGGTCTTCTGTTTCGGCTGGACGATGGTCTCTTCCCACGCGGTCAGCGCGTCGGTGAGCTTCTTCCCCGCCTCCGCGAACGCCGCGGCTTTCGGGTGCTTCGTGGTCAGGTCGATCAGCGACTTCACCTGGTCGCGAACGCGCCGCGCGTTCAGGACGGAGGCGTGCATGTCGTCCACCCACGACCGCACATTCCCCGCCATCTCCGCCGCCGCGCCGAGCGCGGCCTCCGTGGCCAGAGGATCCGAGGTCAGCCGGGGATCCGGGCGCAACTCCACCGTCTCCGATGAGGTCGCTCCGTCCGCTGTCACTTTGATGGTGTACGTCCCCACCCCGGCCAGGTGCCCTCGGCCGCTCTCGAACATGATTCCCGGGATCTTCGGGATGTCGTTGTAGCGAAGGTTCCACACCCAGCGGTTCAGGCCCGGCTTGCGGGACGGTCCCGATCCGGGGCCGGCGGTAGCAGGTCCGGGAGTCCCGGCGGCCGCGGGTTCCGGCCAGGAGACGCTTCGCACGACCCGTCCCTTCGCGTCCAGCACTTCGATGGACAGCGACTTCTCCGGTGCTTTGGCCAGCCAGTAGTAGGCGATGACCCCTGACGGCGGGTTCTTCCCCACCCCCGGGTCCGTGCTCGTTCCATACTCGACGCGCGGGGTGAGACGCGGCTTCAGCAGGCGGACCGCCTCTTTCGGCCCGCCCGCGTTCGCCTGATACGCCCGCAGCGGCGTGATGTCGTCGAGGATCCAGAAGCCGCGGCCCTGAGTGGAGGCGACGAGATCGCCCGCCCGCACCTGCAGATCAGTCACGGGGGTGATGGGCATGTTCAGGCGCAGGCTCTCCCACGAGGCGCCATCGTCCTTCGACACGAAGGCGCCCATCTCCGTGCCCATGTACAGGAGTCCGCGGGCCAAGGGATCCTCGCGCACGACGCGCACATGGTGATCCTCCGGAATGCCGGCCACGATCTTCGTCCACGTCTTGCCGAAGTCCGCGGTCTTGAAGGCCTGGGGCGTGTAGTCGCCGCGCCGATACCCGGTCACCGCTACGTAGGCCGTGCCCTCGTCGAAGTTCGACGCCTCGATGGCGTTGATCTGCGCATCGCCCACCCCCGGCGGGGTGACGTTGGTCCAGGTCGTTCCGCCGTCGCGGGTGACGTGGAGCAGGCCGTCGTCGGTCCCCGCCCACAGCACCTTCGCGTTCCTCGAAGACTCCGCGAACGCGAAGATGACGCCATAGACCTCGGCCCCTGCTCCTTCGTTGGTGATCGGCACGCCGCCCGGACCCTGCTTGTCCGCCTCATTGCGGGTCAGATCGGGGCTGATCGCCTCCCAGGTGGTTCCCCGATCCCGGGTCCTGAGGAGCCGGTTCCCGCCGTGATACAGGACCTGGTTGTCGTGCACCGACATGGCGATGGGCGCGTTCCAGTTGAACCGGTACTTGAAAGCGCTCGCGGGCTGCGAGAGCCCCTGCTGCGGATAGGCCATCACGTTGCGGCCCCGGTTCGTGCGCGGATTGAACTCCTCGATGATGCCGGTGTAGCAGCCGCCGTAGATCCACCGGGGGTCCTTGCGATCGAAGGCGAGGTAGGCGCTCTCGCAACCGGGCCCGGCGAACCAGTTGGTGGCGTCGATGGCTCCGCCGTCCGAGCGACTGCTGACGCACACGCTGGAGTTGTCCTGTTGTCCGCCGCAGGCCATGTAGGGGAACGACTCGTCGGTGTTGACCCGGTAGATCTGAGCCGTGATCTGGTTCGATTGCGTGGACCACGACTTGCCGCCGTTCAAGCTGACGCTGGCGCCGCCGTCGTCGCCATTGGCCATGATGTCGGGATTCTTCGGGTTGACCCAGAGGGCATGGTTGTCGCCGTGCGGCGTCCGCACTGTGGTGATCGACTTGCCCCCGTCGCTCACCCGCAGCATGGGCGAGTTCAGGACGAACACGGTATCGGCGTCCGTCGGGTGGGCGAAGATGTGCATGTAGTACCAGGAACGAGCGCGCAGGACGCGGTCTTCGTTCACTCGCGTCCAGGTGGCTCCGGCGTCGTCCGACCGGAAGAGGCCGCCCTCTTCCGCCTCGATCACCGCCCAAACCCGCTCCGGCCGGGAGGGGGAGACCGCGACTCCCATGCGTCCGAGCGTTCCCTTCGGCAGCCCTTCGGCGAGCTTCGTCCAGGTCTCGCCCGCGTCGGTCGACTTGTACAGGCCCGAGCCCTTCCCTCCGCTCCGCATCTGCCAGGGCATCCGCCGGAAGTCCCACATCGAGGCGTAGAGGTTGCGCGGATTCGTCGGATCCATGGCGAGGTCGATGGCGCCGGTGGTCTCATCGACATAGAGAGTCTGCCGCCACGTCTTTCCGCCGTCGGTCGACTTGTAGACCCCCCGGTCCTTGCTGTCCTTCGCGACGTGTCCGACCGCCGCGACAAAGACGGTGTCCGGGTTCTTGGGGTCGATCCGGACCTGCGAGATGTGGCGGGTCTCCTTGAGGCCCACGTTCTTCCAGGTCTTTCCCGCATCGGTGGACCGGTAGACGCCGTCGCCGTGGGAGAGCGCATTGCCGCGCGGGCAGGCTTCACCGGTTCCGATGAAGACCACGTTCTCGTCGCTGTCCGCCACCGCGATGGCGCCGATCGACGATGTCCCGAGCTGGCCGTCGGTGATGTTCTTCCAGTTGAGACCGGCGTCCTCGGTCTTGAACACCCCGCCCCCGGAGCCGCCGAAGTAGAAGGTGAACGGCTTTCCCGGCACGCCGGCCACCGTCTCCACGCGGCCGCCGCGGGTGGGCCCGATGTTCCGCCATTCCATCGCCTGCAGGGCGGGAACGGGCTCGGCGGGCTTGACCGCGGGAGAAGGCGCGGGGGTAGCCCTGGGAACGGGGGTCGCCGCTGCCGGAGGCGCGGAAAGAGCGAGGGTGAGAAGCAGGGCTATATCCATCATGGTGACTGAAACCTCAAAGTGAACTTGCGGGGCGCCCGGTATGTTACTGAGCCGCGGTTTCGACCGAGGCGCCCAGGGACTTCAGGCGCTCGACCAGGCCTTCGTATCCGCGCTCCACCGTCTCGAGCGGAGCGATCCGGCTCTCGCCATCCGCGGCGAGGGCGGCGGCGATGAGCGCCATGCCCGAGCGGATGTCGCGGCTGTCGAGCGAGCGGCCCTTCAGCATTCGAGGTCCGTTGATGAGGATGCGATGCGGGTCGCAGAGGAAGAGGTCCGCGCCCATGCCCGAAAGCTGGTCGAGGGCGAAGAGGCGGAGCTCATAGAGCCAGTCGTGGATGAGGGTGGCCCCGGAGGCCTGGGTGGCAAGGACGGTCACCAGGCTCACCATGTCGCTCGGAAAGCCGGGCCAGAGGCCGGTGGTTACCCGATGAGCGGCGCGGAGCTGGCTCGGCCGGACCTCCAGCTCGTCTCCGTTGGTTCGGCAGTTCACCCCAAACTGCCGGAGCACGGCTACCACCGGTTCCAGATCCAGTTCGGAAGCGCCCTGGATCAGGACGTGGCCGCGGGTCATGGCCCCCACCACCGCGAAGCTCCCCGCCTCCACGAAATCGCCGGAGATCCGGTGGGTGATGCCGCGAAGCTTCACCGCCCCGGTGATGCGCAGCGTGGGCGAGCCGATGCCTGACACCTCCGCGCCCATCTTGGATAGGAAGCGCGCGAGTTCGCTCACGTGAGGCTCGCAGGCCGCGTGCCGGATCTCGGTGGTGCCGCGCGCGAGGGCGGCGGCGAGAAGCGCCGTCTCCGTCGCCGTGACCGAGGCTTCGAGCATGTAGAAGGATGCGGCCTTCAAGCCCTCGGGCGATTCGAAGCCGCCCGCCTCGCGGGGCCGGGCCCCCAGCGCCTTGAGCGCCGCGTGGTGCTGATTGAGATTCCGGCGCGACGGGAAATCGCCGCCCGGCGCACCCAGGATGGCTTCGCCTTTCCGCGCGAGCAGCGGTCCGAGGAGCAGCACCGAACCGCGAAGCCTGGCCACGAGATCCGCGCGCGGCTCCGTCGACGTGATGTTCTCCGCGCGAATGCGCAGCGTCGAGGCCCCCTCCCACGAGACCATGGCCCCCAGTTGTCGAAGCAGGTCCGCCATCACCTCGACATCGCGGATTCGCGGCACGTTCTCGAGAACGCACTCCTCGTCGGTGAGCAGGCAGGCCGCGATCACGGGCAGGGCGGCATTCTTGTTGCCTCCCACCCGAACGCGCCCGTTGAGCGGTTTCCCGCCGTTCACCACCAGGGTTGTCATCGATCCACTCTCTCAGTCCGCCGCGAAATCCCCAAGTCTCACGATCTCCTCGCGCAATTCGATGCCGAAGCGATCTCTCACCCGGCGCCGGGACTCTTCGATCAGCGCGACCACATCGCGCGCCGTAGCGTTGTCCTCGTTGACGAAGAAGTTCGCATGCACGGGAGAGATGCGCGCGCCGCCGCGCCGTTCGCCCTTCAATCCCACGCGGTCGATCAGGGCCCCGGCCGAGCAGGGCACGCCTTCGGGCAGCAGGTGCCTCTCCGCCTCGGGGTTCTGAAAGATGCAGCCCGCGCTCTTGAGGGCGAGGGGCTGGGTTCGCTTGCGGAAAGTCAGCGATTCCTTCGCGGTCTTCCGAAGGGCCGCGGGATCGTCCTCATGAACGCGGATCTCGACCCAGAGCAGGGCTTCGCCCGTCGACTGCAGCCGGCTGACATCGTACCCGAAGCCGAGCCGCTCCACGGGTTCGACCTTCACATCGCCGGCCCGGTCGAGAAGGCACGCCCGGGCCACGACCTCGGAGAGGAGCCGCCCCTGGAAGTGGGCGTTTCCGTAAACCGCGCCTCCAAGCGTTCCCGGCGTTCCCGCCCAGGCCTCGAAGCCTCCGAGGCCGTGCCCGATGCACCAGCGGACGAGGCCGTTGACGCTGACCCCCGCGTCGACCCGGACCACGTCGGGCGCCTCGCGCGTGATTCGCCCACCGTGAAAGCGGAGCACGGTCCCACGAACACCCGAGTCCGCGACGAGGACGTTCGAGCCTCCCCCCAGGAACGTGAGCGGCTTTCCTTCGGCGCGCAGACGCGCGCACGCGGCCACCGCGGCGTCGGGAGTGGGGGCCTCGACCAGGAGGTCGGCAGGACCGCCGATGCCGAACGTGGTGAGGCCGGAGAGGGCGACATTCGGGCGCGGCGCGATGGTGTCGTTCACGTCGCTTTCAAAGGCTCCTCGGACGAGGGGATTCTATTCCGGTCGCCGCGGTCGCCAGCCCCGTGAAATACTTCCTCAAAATATTTTCGGGCAGCGTGTCGATCCGCCCTCGCCTGCTTCGTCGTAGGGACAGAGCAGGCTCGGCCGGTCAATTCCGACCGGGAGCCACGGGCTCGGCAAACGAATCATGGAGAGGAAACCTCATGCGAGTCATGGTGATGGTGAAGGCGACAAAGGAGACCGAGGCGGGCGAGATGCCCGGCGAGAAGCTCATCACCGAGATGGGCCGGTTCAACGAAGAACTGGTGAAGGCCGGCATCATCCTCGCCGGCGAGGGGCTGCATCCGAGCGCCCGGGGGGTTCGCGTCCGGTTCTCGGGCAGCAAGCGGAGCGTGATCGACGGACCGTTCTCCGAGACCAAGGAACTCGTCTCCGGCTTCTGGCTGTGGCAGGTGAAATCGATGGAAGAGGCGATCGAGTGGGTGAAGCGATGCCCCAACCCCACCGGCGAGGAATCGGAGATCGAGATCCGCAGGGTGCTCGACCCGGAAGACTTCGGCCCCGCGCTCACCCCGGAACTGCGGGAGCAGGAAGAGCGCCTTCGCGCCGAATCCGCCCGGCAGCGCGCTCAATCGAAGAACTAGGCCCGCGGAAGAAGGAGAGACCCATGTTCGGAAAGCCCTACTCGGAATACATCCGGTTCCAGAAGCCCTTCCTGATCGCGATCGCGATCGTCGGGCTCCTGCGCCTCGCCCTGTCCCTGGCCGGCCAGCCGGACTCGGGGGTGAAGTTCGCCTCGATGACCGTGGTCGGCTTCGCGGGCATCGCGTGGTACGGCGCGCGGGTGCGGCCCACAGGCTTCGGCAGCTACCGCCACATGCTTCCCCTGATCTTCAACCAGGGCCTGGTCGCGAACGGCATCGCCATCGTCGGGATCGGCCTGTCGGTCATGGGAATGCCGAACATCTACGACGTCGCGGAGTTCCGGCCCCCCTTCGCGCGGGAGGCGACACCTCTCGCCCATGCCGCCGCCCACCTCTTCTTCGGCACCACCCTGGGCACGCTGGTCGGCTGGGTGTTCGGAGCCATGGTGATGGCCCTGTTCGGCCGGGCGCGGAAATAGCCCGGACTTCTTTCCGATTCGTGTCGATTGCGGCCCGAGATCGTCGAATGGATCAGGGAGATCGGCGAAGCGCAGGCGCGGAACCCTAGAATCACCGGCCCATGCCCGGGCCGGACATCCACCGCACCGTCGACGCCGTGTGGCGGATGGAATCCGCGAAGATCATCGGCGCCCTGGCCCGGATGCTTCGCGACGTGGGCCGGGCCGAAGAGCTCGCGCAGGACGCGCTCGTGCTCGCCCTGGAGAAATGGCCGGACTCCGGTGCTCCCGACAATCCGGGGGCCTGGCTCATGGCCGCGGCGAAGCGTCGGGCCCTCGATGAACTCCGGCGGGGGAAGATGCTGGAGCGGAAGCACGCGGAGATCGCTCGCGAACTCGAGGGACCGCAGGAATCCGCGGCGGAAGGCATGGAGGCCGCCGCGGACGATCACGTGGGCGACGATCTGCTGAGGCTCATCTTCACCGCGTGCCATCCCGTTCTCTCCGCCGAGGCCCGCGTCGCCCTGACCCTGAGACTCCTCGGCGGCCTCACCACCGACGAGATCGCTCGGGCCTTCCTCACCTCCGAGCCGGCCATGTCTCAGCGCATCGTCCGGGCCAAGAAGTCCCTCCGCGACGCCTCGGTCCCCTTCGAAGTCCCGCGCGGCGCCGACCTCGCGCCCCGACTGTCATCGGTTCTCGAGGTCATCTACCTCATCTTCAACGAAGGCTATTCGGCGACCGCCGGCGAGGACTGGATGCGACCGTCGCTGTGCGAGGAGGCCCTCCGTCTCGGCCGGATCCTGACCGAACTCGTTCCTCGGGAGTCCGAGGTCCATGGTCTCGTGGCCCTGATGGAGATTCAGGCCTCCCGCACTCGCGCGCGTAGCGGGCCCGCCGGCGAGCCCGTCCTGCTTCTCGATCAGGATCGCGCGCGGTGGGACCCGCTCCTCATCCGCCGCGGCCTCGACGCTCTCGATCGGGCGGAGAAGCTCGGGGGCGCCCTCGGCCCGTACGCGCTTCAAGGCGCGATCGCCGCATGCCACGCGCGGGCGCGCCAGGCGAGCGACACGGATTGGGGACGGATCGTGGCGCTGTATGGAGCCTTGGCCGCAGTCGCCCCCTCTCCCGTCATCGAGCTGAACCGCGCGATGGCCGTGAGCATGGCGAGCGGCCCTTTGGCGGCACTCCCCCTCGTCGATGCCCTGCAGGCCGAGCCCCAACTCCGCGGCTACCACCTGCTCCCCGCGGTGAGGGGAGACCTGCTCGAAAGGCTCGGCCGCCATCTTGAGGCGCAGGCCGAGTTCGAACGCGCGGCCGCCCTTACCCGCAACACCCGCGAACGCGAGGTTCTCCTCGGCCGCGCCCGCGAATGCGCCGGGCATCCGAGGGCTTGAGCGGACTACACTTCGAGCACTGGAGATTCCCCATGCGATCCGTCCTCACCGTTCTCTTCCTCGCCAGCGCGGCCAGCGTTTCCGCACAGGCCCCGTCGCCCGCGCCCACTCCCGCGCCGCTCGATCGGCTCAAAGGTTCGATCGAGCGCATCACCCGCGGCGCCAACGCCACCTGGGGCATATACGTGAAGGGTCTGGAAACCGGCGAGGAGATCGCGATCAACGCGGATCGGCAGATGGATACCATGAGCGTGATCAAGATCCCTCTCATGGCCGAGGTGTTCGAACAGCTGAAGGCGGGAAAGTTCAAGCTCACCGACAAGTACACGCTCGCCGCCGAGGACATCCGCCCGGGCACGGGAGCCCTGCGCAGCATGGATCCGGGCGCGGTGATGACGGTGAAGGACCTGATCACCTACATGATCATCGTCTCCGACAACACCGCGACCGATGTTCTCTACCGGATGGTGGGCGGCCCCGAGGTGGTGACGAAGCGAATGGAGGCTTACGGGCTCAAGGTCACGAGAGCGCCCTGGCCGGCCTCTAAGTGGTTCGCGGACCTGCGCGCGGCCTCGAGCGCCGACGAGTTCCATCGCCAGGCGAAGACCCCCTTCGGTCTCTCCTCGCCACGGGAGATCGGCATCCTCCTCGAGCGCATGGAGAAGGGGACGCTGGTCGATGCCGAATCCTCGAAGCTCATGCTTCAGATCATGCGCGGGCAGCTCTATCGCACCAGGATCCCCCGCTTCCTCTCCGGCTGGAGGATTCCCCACAAGACCGGCGACTTCCTTCCCTACATCGGCAACGACGTGGGCGTGCTCGAAGCTCCGGGGCGCACGGTCATCCTCTCGATCTTTACCGCCAACCACTTCGGCTCGGGCGAAGCGCTCGAAGACGCCATCGGCCGGGTAGCCGAGCAGGTGAGCGCCTACTTCGCCTACCGGAATTAGCAGGGTGCTGAAATACTTCAGCACCCTGCGTATCCCGGCGAAAGCCGGGATCCACTTCCAGCTATCTCCCGGACTCTTCGGGCTGGAGTGGCGGTTGGCTCCGCGCCTTTCGCCCTTTTCAGAACCCAGCTAGCGCGCGAGGCCCAGGGGCTCGATTCCCTGGCCGAGGGTGAACGACGCGCCCACCGCGCCCACCACCGCCGTGCGCCTCGTGAGGTTTGCGAGATCGCGAAGACGGAACACCGCCTCGATGCCCGTGCAATGCGCGCCCAGGAGGTGAACGAGGCCCGCTTCGCGAAGGCGCGCCGCGGTCCAGGCGAGTTGCTCGTCGGTCGCGGCAAAGAGATGAAGTCCGCCGATCACCGCCAGCACCGGCGCGTTCCCCACGGTCTTCCGGGCGTAATCGACGATGTTCACGATTCCCGCGTGGCCGCACCCGCTGATGACCACGAGTCCCTGCGCGGTCTCGATGACGATCGCCGAGTCCTCGGCGACCGTATCCTCGACCAGGGCGCCGCCCGCGCGAACCTTCAGTGAACCGCTCCAGTTGCGTTCGGAGTGAATGCGCGGCACCGGCCCGGTGAGCCACACCCCGCGCATCAGCTCCTCGGCCTTCTCGTGGACGATGAAGACGGCGCCCATCGCCTCGTAAGCGGCCTTGAGCGGCAGCAGGCCGTTCACGTCCTTGCCATCGGGCTGCAGCCGCGGTTCGAAGATGCCCGCGGCCACGTGCGCCCGCGACAGCGCCGCCGGATTGCGGGCCATCAGGTCCCGACGCAGGGACAAGAGCCCGCCGGTGTGGTCGGCATGGTTATGGGTGATGACCACATCCGTGATGTCCGAAAGATCGAGGCCCAACTCGGCCGCGTTCTTGAGGACGGTCTCCGGACGCGCGCCCGTGTCGACCAGCCATTTCCGTCCGTCCACTTCGACCAGGGCCGCAAAGCCCCATTCCCCGATCCCCTCCACGCTGCCGGTCAGCATGGTGGAGAGCAGAGTGACCTTGAGCTTCTGGACGGGATGGGCCAGCGCAGCGGCCCCGGCGGTTCCCGGGACCGCGATCGGATCGGGCGGAGGACACGCGGCCGCGGAACCCTCGCAGGCCATGGTCGTAAACACCTCGCTCTGGATCAGCCAGCGTCCATCGAGCGCCCGCTGCCACTTCGCGGCATAAACCCCGGAAGCGCGGGCCCCCTCGCCCGCCGCGGTGTAGCTTCCCGTCCAGTCGCCCGTCTCCTCGGCGAGGCCCCATCCCTCATTGACACGAATCTCACGAGGCGTTCTCCGGTACGTGACGGTCGGATCGGCCGCGAATCGGGCCGCCCACTTCTCGCGCTCGACCGCGCCGCCATGGGACTGGTCGCTGCGCCCGGTGACGATGTGATAGCCGGGGGCGAGAAGGCGCGCGATCGCATCGGCGTCGCGCCGGGAGATGGCGGCGTTGAACTCCTCGCGAGCGGCGCGGACCGCCGCTTCTCCGGAAACGAGGGTGGCGGCAAGGGCGAGAACGAGCATCATGCCCGGACGATAGCTTTCTCAGACCCCGCTGTGCCTCCGCCAGACTGGCTTCGCCGCCTCCAGGACGACCAGCAGGGTGACGCCCGCGCCGAAGGTGAGCAGCAGGTCCTTCGCGTGGAGCGGTCCGAAACGGAGGAGCGAAGTGGCCGCGGGCCAGAGGAGGGTGATGGCGAGCATGACCGCCACGGCCAGCATCACCTTGAGGAGCGCGCCGTTCGGGCGGGAGAGCGCGGCCACGAGCGAGGCGGAGAACGACCGGTTCACGAAGATGAGGCCCACGATGTTCAGCACCAGCGAGAAGAAGGTCAGGGCCCGCACCTCGGTCGCGGGCATGCCGTGGTTCAAGGCGGTGACGTAGATGCCCGCCACCAGGAGGAAGGCCACCACTCCCTGGAGCAGGCTCCAGATGATCAGGGACGTGCCGAACATGGGCGCGTCCGGGTCGCGCGGCTTCCGCCGCATGATGTCCTCTTCATCGGACTCCGCCTCGAAGACGAGCGAGCACACCGGATCGATCACCATCTCGAGCAGGGCGATGTGCACGGGCCCGAAGAGGATGGGCAGACCGAAGGACAGGGGGAGCAGGGCGAGTCCCGCGATGGGGACATGGACCGCGAAGATGAAGCCCATGGCCTTGCGCAGGTTGTCGTAAATCCGGCGGCCGAGCTGCACCGCCTTGACGATCGACCCGAAGTCGTCGTCGAGGAGGACGATCGACGAGGCTTCGCGCGCCACGTCGGTGCCCCGGCCCCCCATGGCGATACCGATGTGCGAGGCCTTGAGCGACGGCGCGTCGTTCACGCCATCGCCGGTCATGGCCACGATCTCGTGGTTCGCCTTCAGGGCCTGCACGATGCGCAGCTTCTGCTCCGGCATGGTGCGCGCGAAAACGGAGGCCGTCCGAAGACGGAGGGCCAGATCCTCTTCACTCAGGGCGGAAAGCTCCTCGCCGGTCAGGATGTCGTCGGCCTTGAGCCCGGCCTGAGCGGCGATGGCGCGGGCGGTCGCCGGGTAATCGCCGGTGATCATGACCACCTTGATGCCGGCCGAGCGGCACGCGGCGACCGCCTCGGTGACCCCCGGCCGCAACGGATCGGCGAGGCCCACGAGGCCGAGCATCTCGAAATCGATATCGTGCTGGGACTCCGGGAGCGCCCCTCCCTTGAAGGACCCGCGGGCGACCGCGAGCACCCGCATGCCCTCGGCGGCCACGAGGTCGACCACGGCCGCGAGCTTCCCCCGCTCCGCTTCGGCCAGATGGCACAGGTCGGCGACGGCCTCCGGCGCGCCTTTCGCCGCGATCACCCGTTCCGATCCGGCGCCCGGACCCTTCCAGGCCTGGGTCATGGCGAGCAGGTCGGGCCGCAGTCCGTATTGCTTCACCAGCGTCCAGCCCGCGCCGTGATCGGGTTGAGGCAGGCGCTCCTTCTGCAGGGCGTGGAACGCCTTCTCCATGGGGTCGCTGGGTTCGCGCGCGCTGCTGAGGACGCCGAACTCCACGAGCGCGCGGAAGGTCTCGGGCAACGAAGGCGGCGCCGTTTCCGCAGGGCGTAACACCTCCCCGTTCATCAGCCGAAGCTCGGCGATGGTCATCCGGTTCTGGGTCAGCGTGCCCGTCTTGTCCGTGCACAGGACCGTGGCGGAGCCGAGGGTCTCGATGGCCGCGGCCCGACGGGTCAGCACCCTGGCCTGCGAGATCCGCCACGCTCCCATGGCCATGAAGACGGTCAGCACCACTGGGAACTCCTCGGGCAGCATGGACATGCCCAGAGCGATGCCCGCGAGGATGGCGTCCATCCACCCCCCCCGCAGCGTCCCGTAGAGGATCACCGCGAGGAGGCTGACCCCGCCTCCCACCATCCCGAACACGCGCACGATGTGGCGGGTCTGAGCCTGAAGCCGCGGCGGCTCGAGGTCCACGGTGCTGAGGCTCTGGCCGATCCGCCCGATCTCGCTCAGGGCGCCGGTGGCCGTCACTTCACCGATGCCTTCGCCCCGCACCACCAGGGAGCCCGAATACACGAAAGGCAGGTCGTCGCCGCCCGGCCGGGGCGCCTTCTCCTGACCGGCCGCCGCCGCGACCTTCCGCACCGGCACCGATTCCCCGGTGAGCAGGGATTCGTCGGTCTGCACGTCATGACTCCGGACCAGCCGCGCATCGGCGGGCACTCGGTCCCCTTCGGCCACCACCATGAAGTCGCCGCGCACCACCTCTCGTCCCGCGATTCGCCTCCGCTCTCCATCGCGAATCACCAGGGCCCTCGGGCTGGTGAGATCGCGAAGGGCCTCGAGAACCTTCTCGGTGCGCGACTCCTGCACCACCGTGATCACCACCGACAGGGTCGCGAAGGCGATGAGAATCAGCGCCTCTCGAAGGTCACCAAGCACGAGGTAGACCGCTCCCGCGCCCAGGAGAAGAGCCAGCATGGGCTCGCGCAGCACTTCGAGGATGATCCGGAAGGGGGTCCGCCGGTCCGGCCGGGGCAGTTCGTTGAAGCCCTCCGCGGCAAGCCTGGCTTTCGCTTCCGCTTCGCTGAGGCCGCGGATCGAAGAGGACGGCAGGGGTTCGTTCGGCATGAATGACCGGAATGGACGGAGACAATTTGATGATAGGCGACGGCCGGAACCCGCCCTGATTCGTTTGAATCACCGACTTCACGCGGCGCCGCGCGCGGACCGACGCCGTATGGGAACATTCGAGGCGATTTGAGCCACTCTCCCCTTGAGGCCCATCGGAGCCGCCAGACGAAACTCGGGGCTCTCACCGTCCATCGCGCCCTGCCCGTGCGCGGACGGCGGATGATCGGGCCCTGGTGCTTTCTCGACCGCTTCGGTCCGCTCGGTTTCTCCGCGGGAAAGGCCATGGACGTGGGGGCGCATCCGCACATCGGCATCCAGACCGTGAGCTGGCTTCTCGACGGCGAGATCGTCCACCACGACACTCTCGGCCACGACGCGCCGCTTCGGCCGGGCGGCGTCAACATCATGACCGCGGGCCATGGCATCGCTCACGCGGAGGAGACGCCCAGGCGGAACAGCGGCCGCTTTTCCGGCGTCCAGCTCTGGGTGGCCCTCGAGGACGCCCATCGGGACCGGGAGGCCTCTTTTCAACACGTGGCCCGCGTGCCTGAGATCGAGCGGCCGGGAGGCGTGGTTCAGGTCTTCACCGGCAGCCTGGAACAAACCGCATCGCCCGCGGAACGTTTCTCCGACCTGCTGGGCGCGGACCTTCAGGTGCATCCGGGCCTCACCCTCTCGCTCCCCCTTCGCGCCGACTTCGAGCACGGCTTCTTCCTTCTCCACGGCGACGGCGCGTTCGAAGGGCAGGATCTCGAGGAGCGCACTCTCTACTATCTCCCTCCGGGTCGGTCCGCGGGAGAGTTCCGAAGCCGGGAAGGCGGGCGGGTTCTCCTCGTGGGCGGGCCGCCCTTCGGCGAGAAGGTCCTGATGTGGTGGAACTTCGTGGCGCGCACCACCGCCGAGATCAAGGCCGCCCGGGCCGACTGGGCGGAGCACCGCCGCTTCGGGAACATCCCCGGATACCGCGGCGAGCGGATCGAGGCTCCCGAAATGATGCGCCTGGCCGAACCCTGATCCCTCCCTCCCCGTCACATCTGCGAGACTCTGCGGCGAAATGCTCCGCCTCGTTCTGCTCGCCTCGCTCGCCGCGCACGCCCCCGGCCCGGCCGCGGGATCGACGACGCTGCGAGTCGCCGCCGCATCGGACCTGCGTTTCGCCCTCGACGAGGTCCTCACCGCCTGCCGCGCCGCGAACCCGGCGCTCAAGGTGGAGGCGACGTACGGTTCCTCGGGGAACTTCTTCGCCCAGATCCGCGAGGGCGCTCCCTTCGATGTGTTCCTGTCCGCGGACTTCGAATACGCCCGCAGGCTCGCGGTCGAGGGCCTCGCGGAAGCGCCTTTCCCTTATGCCGTGGGACGACTCGCCCTGATCGTCCGCAAGGAGTCGGGGCTCGACCCGAAGGGTTTCGGCGAGCTGCTGAAGAGCCCGGCCATTCGAAAACTCGCCATGGCGAACCCGACCCACGCGCCTTACGGACGCGCCGCGGAGGCGGCGCTTCGGGCCTGGGGGATTTACGATCTCGTCGCTCCCAGACTGGTGTTCGGCGAGAGCGTGTCGCAGGCCGCCCAGTTCGTGGACACGGGCGCGGCGCAAGCCGGACTGGTCGCGCTGGCTCTCGCCCGGGCGAAGCCCGCGGATCTCGTTTTCGCCGAAGTGCCGGCGACCGCCTACCCCCCGCTCGATCAGGCTGGCGTCATACTGAAGCGAACCCGTTCTCCCGAGGCCGCGCGCGCGTTTCAGGCCTGCCTCACCGGCGACGTCGGACGCTCCATCCTCGAACGGTATGGCTTCGGCCTTCCGACACGCTAGGTAGAACCCCTTGGATCTCCAAGCCCTTCGGGTCAGTCTGCTGCTCGCCGCGGCCACGTCTTTCTGTCTGCTCGTCATCGGCCTCCCCCTTGGCTATTGGCTCGCCTTCACGCGATCCCGCCTGCGTCTCATCGTCGAACCGGTGGTGGCCCTGCCCCTCGTCCTGCCTCCGACCGTCCTGGGCCTTTGCGTCCTCCTGGCCCTCGGGCCGCGCTCGCCCGCGGGGCAAGCGATCGAACGGATCACCGGCCACACGTTCGCCTTCACCTTCGAGGGGCTTCTCATCGCGTCGATCCTCTACAGCCTGCCTTTCGCGGTCCAGCCCTTCGCCACCGCGTTCGCGGGCGTGGACATCCGGCTGCGCGAGGCCGCCTTCTGTCTCGGCGCCTCGGAGCTCGGGACCTTCTTCCGCGTGATCCTGCCCCTGGCCCGGCGGGGAGTCCTGGCCGGCCTCATCCTGAGCTTCGCTCACACCCTCGGTGAGTTCGGCGTGGTGCTGATGGTGGGCGGCAACATCCCCGGGGTGACGCGCACCGCGTCCATCGCGATCTACGACAGCGTGCAGGCCCTCGACTACACCTCCGCCCTGCGCACGTCGGCGGTGCTGGTCGGCCTCTCCCTGATCATCCTTGCCGCCACCTCGCATCTGCTCGGCGGCCTGGTCCTCCCCGGAGCCCGACGGCGATGATCGACGTCGCGAAGGCCTTCGTCGGCGGACCGTCGCTGCGATTCGAATTGACCCTGCGGTCTGCGGGAACCACCGTCCTGTTCGGGCCGTCGGGCTCGGGAAAGACCACACTCCTTCGCATGCTCGCCGGCCTGGATCGGCCCGATCGCGGCCGCATCGATTTCGCGAACGCCACGTGGTTCGACAGCGTGACCGGCGTCCACGTCCCGCCGCAGAAACGGCGCGTCGGGTATGTCACGCAGGAGTCCGCGCTCTTTCCCCACCTGAGCGTCTTCGACAACGCGGGCTTCGGCGTCCCCGTCCCCGACCGGCCCACCCGCGTGCCCAAGATGCTGATCCTGATGGGGGTCAACGACCTCGCCTCGCGCTTTCCGCATGAGCTTTCGGGAGGTCAGAAACAGCGCGTGGCCCTGGCCCGTGCGGTCGCGGCCCGGCCGGACGTGCTGCTCCTCGACGAGCCGCTCTCCGCTCTCGATGCCGTCTCTCGGGAGTCGTTGCGTCGCGACCTCGGACGTTTCCTGCGCGCGGTTTCGCTGCCCACGGTTCTGGTGACCCACGACCGCGCCGAAGCGCTCGCCCTCGGCGACGAGGTTGTGCTGATCGAAAACGGCCGCGTGCTGCAGCAGGGTCCGATCGCGGACGTGTTCTCGCGGCCCGCATCGCTCGAAGCCGCGCGTGTCGTGGGTATCGAGGCGGTGGTTCCCGCACGGATCACCAGCCGCAGCGAGGGACTCGTGACCCTCGACGCCTTCGGCGTCACCCTGATGGCCCTCGACCCGGGCACGGAGGTGACGGAGGTGTTCGCATGCATCCGGGCCGACGAGGTGATTCTCGAGCCCGGCGACGCCCCCACCAGCGCGCGAAACCGCCTCGCCGCCACGGTGACCGCGGTCCAGCTCGAGAGCGCGCTCGTCCGCATCGACCTGGATTGCGGTTTTCCCCTGGCCGCTTTCATTTCCCGCGCGGCCCTGCGGGAACTGAACCTCGTCGCCGGTTCGAAAGTCATGGCCATGATCAAGGCCCCCGCGGTTCACCTCGTCCCGCGCGAGGCCGGCGCCGCGCGCGCCTGATCCAGTCCCCCAGACGTCCGGCGGGTATGCTACCCGCGCGTTTGAATGGCCCCGGCCGGGGGGCCGCCCATCGCGCGATCGAGGCGATCCGCGCATCCCTCCTGAGGAGTCAATCACCCATGAAGTCGAGCCGCACTCTGCTCACCCTCGCCGCCGCGTTCCTGTTGAGCCATTCCACCACCGCCCTCGCCCAGCCCGGGCGTCCCGGGGCGCCCCCCACCCCACCCGCCGGAGGGGCCCAGGCCGGCAAGGAAGCCGATCTCCTTCCCGCCGAGCCCTCGATCTCTCAGCACACGGGCACGTTCAACGGGAAGACGGTTTCGTACACCACCGAAGCCGGCTGGATTCCCATCCGCGACGACGGCAAGGTGGTCGCGAAGATGTTCTACGTGAGCTACACGAAGAACGGCGTCACCGACGTTTCTCAGCGCCCCCTGATCATCTCCTTCAACGGCGGTCCCGGCACCGCCTCGGTGTGGATGCACATGGGCTTCACCGGCCCCCGGCGCGTCACCTATGACGACGACGGCTTCCAGCAGAAGCCGCCCGCGGGCATCGAAGACAATCCGCAGTCCATCCTCGACGTCGCCGACATCGTCTACCTCGACCCCATCGGCACGGGCTTCAGCCGCATGGTCGAGGGCGAAGACCTGCACAAGTTCCACGGCAAGATGGCCGACATCCAGTCGGTCGGCGATTTCATACTCACGTACGTCAACAAGAAGGACCGCTGGACCTCGCCCAAGTTCATCATCGGGGAGAGCTACGGCACCACTCGCGCATCGGGCCTGGTGGCCTCGGTGCAGCAGCGCTTCCAGATGTACATCAACGGCGTGATCCTCGTCTCCGCGACCGAGCTCGACGTGGACCGCGGGCCCGAGATCAACTTCGCCACCGGCATTCCCACCAAGACCGCGACCGCCTGGTACCACAAGCAGCTCCCCGCCGACCTCCAGTCCAAGCCCCTCAAGGCCGTGCTCGCCGAGGCCGAGAACTTCGCGATGAACGAACTGCTCGTGGCGCTCGGCAAGGGCGATCAGCTCTCCGCCGCCGAGCGGGATTCCGTGGCGGCCAAGATCGCGCGCTTCACCGGCCTCAGCAAGGAGTACGTGCTCCAGGCGAACCTTCGCATCGACTTCGCGCGCCACTGGAAGGAGATGCTCCGCGACCAGCGCTACACCGTGGGGCGCCTCGACACCCGCTACATCGGCATCGACAAGGACGCGGCGGGCGAGCGCCCCGAGTACTCCCCAGAGCTCGCGGACTGGAACGGGCCTTTCGGCGCGGCCATCAACAAATACCTCCGCTCCGAACTCAAGTACAACCCCGAGATCCAGTACAACATCTGGGGCAACGTACGGCCGTGGGCCCAGGATGAGAACGTCAGCGTGGGCGAGATGCTGCGTACCGCCATGCGCGACAACCCGTATCTCAAGCTCATGGTGACCGGCGGCTACTACGACGCGGCCTGCGACTACTTCAACGCCATGTACACCGTCCACCACCTCCAGCCCGGCGGCGAGTTCAAGGATCGCTACCGTTTCGCGTGGTACGAGAGCGGCCACATGATGTACCTGCGCAAGCCCGATCTGAAGAACGCCAACGACGACCTCCGGAGTTTCATCTCCTGGGCCCTCGAAGGCGCCAAGGACTATCCGCGCAAGGCGAAGCCCCGACAGTAGACGCGCTGATCGGAATTCGTGCGGGGCGCTCGGGAAACCGGGCGCCCCCTCCTTTTTTCCCTAACCCCCGCTGAGAGCCTGGACGATGTGGACCGAGTCGTCCGGCCTCAACTCGAGGCCCAGGTCGTAGACCTGCCGGCCGTTCACGAAGAAGCGCATGTGGGGGCGCATCCTTTCCTGCTCGTCGATCACGCGAAACCGCAGGCCGGGGAACTGGCGGTCGAGATCGAGAAGCATCTCGGCCATGGTTCCGCCCGCAGCCTCGACACGATTGGTCTTCGTGTACGAGAGTAGCGGGCTGGGAATCAGCACCTTCATCGCAAGAGGGCGGTTTCCACCGCGTAGATCTCGGGCAGATGGCTCGCGAGGCACGACCACTTCTCTCCCTCGTCGCGGCTCATCCAGAGCTCGCCGCTCGTGGTTCCGAAATACAGGCCCACGGGATCGCGCATGTCCGCGGCCATGGCCTGGCGCTTCACCGTCCACCAGGCGTCCTTCGCGGGGAAACCCTTGTCGAGTCGCTTCCAGCTCTTTCCGGCGTTGCGGGTCACATAGGCCGCGGGTTTGCCCCCCGGCGAAGTGCGCGGCCACACCGTGGTGCCGTCCATCGGGAAGACCCAGGCGGTGCTGGCATCGTAGGGATGCACCACCATGGGGAAACCGATGTCCCCGACCTTCGCCGGCATGGCCCTGCCGATCCTCTCCCAGGTGGTCGAAGGGCGATCGAGTCGGTAGATGCCGCAGTGATTCTGCTGGTAGAGGCGATCGGGGTTGCTCGGGCACATGACCACGCAGTGCGGGTCGTGGTAGGTGATGACCGACTTGTCGAGGCCCTCCACCACCTCCATGCCCCCGATCAGAGGAGTGAAAGTTCGCCCCCCGTCGGTGGTCTCGTGGACGCCGCCGCTCGACATCGCGAAGTAGAGATGCTTCGGGTCGCGCGGGTCGACGATGATCGAGTGCATCTTGGGACCGTCCGGTGTGCCGTCCTGCTGTGCGCCCATCCAGACCCGGTACTGGGCATCGTCGTTGATGACCGAGAAGGGCTCCCAGGTGACGCCTCCGTCCTCCGAACGAAACAGGCCCTGGGGCGACGTTCCCGCGTACCAGACCTTCGGCTCGCTGCCGTGGGCGGGGGTCAGCCAGAACGTGTGATCAACCGAACGCGCGGGCACGCTCGAGCCTTCCGCGGGCTTCGCGAACGCGGGAGGCTTCGCGGCCTCCTTCCAGGTGCGGCCGAAATCGGTCGAGCGAAAGACCGTGGGGCCGAGATGTCCGGTCTTCGCCGCGGCGAGCAGTGTGCGGCCGTCGCGCGGATCGAGGACCATGTGGTGCACGACGTGCCCGAGGAAGTGCGGGCCGCTGGCGCGCCAGGCCTTTCGAGCGGGGTCGCCGTGATAAAGCCAGGCGCCCTTGCGGGTCGCGACCAGAACGACCACGCCACGAGCGGACACGCCGCCGGCCTTCTTCTTCGACCGGGACTGAGCGGGCTTCTTCCGAGATGCGGGCTTTCGGGATGTCTTCGCCATCGGGACTCCTTCTTGTCCAAAGAAGTCTGCCACAGACGACCTCGGGGCCGGGGCCGGGCGCCGGTTGGATAGAGTGGTCCCCACTCTCAGTCCACCCCCATGACTGACACCATAGGAATCGATCTCGGCGGCACGAAGGCCCTCGTTCTGAGCGGCGACCTCGAGGAGCGGTCCGAGACCGGGCCGGACTTCTCTCCCGCCGCTCTCGAGGACAGGCTGCGCCGCTTCCTGACCACGTCGAAGCTTCGGCCCGCCGGGATCGGCATCGCGGTCCCAGGCCTCGTCGACCTCGCCGGGCGGATCACCGCCTGCGACGTTCTCCCGAAGTTCGCGGGTTGGAACCCCCGCGAAGCTCTCGCGGACCTCGGAGCGCGTGTGGTGGTCGCGAACGACGTGAAGGCGGCGCTCGCGGAGGAGATGTACGACGCGCCCCCGGGCGCGACCGCGGGCGTGGTCATGGCGGGCACAGCCATCGGCGCGGCCTTCATCACCGAAGGCCGGCCCCTCCTCGGCGCTTCGGGGTGGGCCGGCGAGCTCGGCTATCTGCCGGTGTTCGTCGATGGAGGCGTCAAACGCCTGGACGAACTGGCCGGCGGCTCTTTCATCGCGGCGGGCCTCGGGGTCTCCGCGGACGAGCTCGCGCGACGCGCGGCCGCGGGTGAGACCTCCGCCATCGAAGCGATTCGAAAGGGCGGGTTCGCGCTCGGGGTGGGCCTCGCCGCCGTCATCAACCTCCTGAATCCCTCCCGACTGGCCGTGGGCGGGGGGGCGCTGGCCCTTCCGGGCTACTGGGAGGCCGCCCGCGAAGCTGCGGCGCGGCACAGCATTCCCGAGATGTCCCACGCCTGCCGCCTCTACCAGGTTCGGGCAGGCGCGCGGGTGGCGGCGCTCGGGGCCATTCGGCTGGCGACGGTGTGAGCGGATATCATTCCCTTGTCATTGGGGAGTAGCCGCTCTTCTCCTGAAGAGGCCTGCGTCAACACACTTGGCCCGCGAGGGTCATGGCGCAGGCGGAATGTTCGCTTGGCGAGACCTTTGACCACAGCGCCTCTCCGCGGCCGGAGAGTCGGTGTGGTCATTGCGTCCTGAACGGCCGAGGAGAACTCCATTGGAAGCCTTCCTGGTATCGACCGGCATCGTCGCCCTCGCGGAAATCGGCGACAAAACCCAGCTGCTCGCCTTCATCCTGGCCGCGAAGTTCCGCAAACCCGTGCCGATCATCCTCGGCATCCTCGCGGCCACGCTTGCGAACCACGGCTTCGCCGGCGCTCTTGGGCAGTGGATCACCTCTTTGCTGGGACCCGAAGTCCTGCGGTGGGTTCTCGGAATCTCCTTCATCGGCATGGCGATCTGGACCCTGATCCCCGACGAGTTCGACGAAAAGGACGCGAAGATCGCGCGCTTCGGCGTGTTCGGAACCACGGTCGTCGCCTTCTTCATGGCCGAGATGGGCGACAAGACCCAGGTGGCGACCATTGCTCTCGCCGCTCAGTACCACTCGTTCTTCGCGGTGGTCTCCGGAACCACCCTGGGCATGATGATCGCGAACGTCCCCGCCGTCCTCCTCGGCGATCGAATCGCGGGGCGGATGCCGGTGAAGATCGTTCACCGGTTCGCCGCCGCGATCTTCGCGATCCTCGGCCTGGCCACTCTGCTGGGAGCCGGAGAACGCTTCGGTTTCTAGAATCCGCCCCCTTTGCCTCTCGTCACACCGGGCGCGCAGCGCTGGCCTTCGGCCAGCGCGAAGCCTCCCCTTGGGGGACGAAAGCCGGTGCCTAGCGCGAACGCTCCGTATCGCCATCGCGACGGCGCGCTCCTCCCTACTTCGGGTCGAGCTTCCTCCCCGCATCCAGCCGGTCGAAATTCATCATCGCGTTGAAGACCAGGAAGTAGCTGCCCTTCGTCTCACCCCGCCAGATCGGATTGTTGGAGAACAGAACCACGTGGCCCTTGTCGAGAGGGACATCCACCACCGCCGGGTGCTGCGCGATCTCGGTTCCAGCCTCGACCAGACCGGAGACCAGAAGATCCTTGTTGTCGGCGTAGCGAAGGATCACGCGCGGGCGTGCGCCGGGCGGGATCACGTTGATGCCGTTGCGCAGTTGCTCGTCGGTCACCGGCATGGCCTGCCAGGCGTCGACCTTGGGGTCCACCGGCGGCTCGACGTCCGTCCTTCCCTGCGGCGTATCGCGATCGTCGGCCTGACCGCGGCCGGTCGGGCGATTCCCGCCGTCATCCGGCCCGAGACGTCGGCCGCCCCGTCCGCCAAACATGTTCGATACGTTGAAAATCGGCCCGTTGTCGCACCAGATGGCGAGATTGTCGCCGAGGCCATAGGCGATCGGGCTCGCCCCATCGACCATCTTCGAGCGCACCACGCTGCCCACGATCTTCAAACGCTGCCGCGCCGCGACGGACAGTCCCGGCGTGAAACCGGTGCCCACCGCGAACTCGGCCGTATCCATGGTGGCGATCAACAGACCGCCATGGCGCACGAAGTCCTGCAGGTGCTGGACGCCGATCCAGCCGAGGCCCGGGCGCATGTCGTCGGTCTGATCCTCGGAGCCGAGGTTCGGGGTCTCGGGCGTCTTTTTCCAGGGCAGCGGGTTCCCCCACATGGGCATGCCGTTCACGATGGTCTCCGTGCCGCGTCCCACGGGCGGGAAAAGGATCACGTCGTACTTCGCGTTGAGGTTGCCGTCTGCGGCCACCTGCTGGGTGCTGATGTAACTGAACGGGATCTGCGCCAGGTCGAAGGCCTGCCGCCACCAGCCTTCGGTCTGCGTGGTCGCCCACGTATGGAGAATCGCCACCCGCGGCGCACGAACCGGATGCGTCTTCACCGAGGGCGCGGTCGCGACCGCGCTCACCTGCAGACCCAGGTCGACCGCGGCCTTCTGAAGCTCCGTGGCGTCGACGCTCTTCACGATGAACGAGCCGCGGGCGAACTTCCGCCCCGCCGCCTCGAAAGGCTCCTCCACGGCTTCGAAGGATCCGTCCTTGAACTTGTAGCGAAGCGTAGCGAGCGCGATATCGGCGTTGTGATTCACGATGAAGACCGTGCCCGTGTCCGTCACACCGCCCTTCGCGCGAACTTCGCCGGACACCTTCGCGACCGGAGCCTCGAGCACCCTGACGTCAACCACGCGGGTGGCCTGGACGTTGTACAGCTCGGGGAAGGTCCAGCCCGTGTCGTCATACGGGGTCTTCTGCGGATCGTTCGGGCTCCAGTACTGATAGTCGAGAAGCGCGTCGGCGATGCGGCTGTAGGGCTGGTCCATGCGAACGATGTACGAGCCCGCGGGGAACGTGCGCGTGGTGGGCTTTGGCGGCTCCGGGGCCTTGGCTTCTCCACTTCCGCCTCCCGCGCCGTTGCCTTCGCGCGCCGGAGCCTTCTTCGCGGGAAGGGTCACGGTGAACTCGGCGGTGGTGCGGGAGATTTCGACACCCTGCTTCTGCAGGGTCCGAAGCAGGTCGGCCTGCGCTCCCGGGCGGGGATCGTCGGCGGGCAGGACGTAGGCGGCGGGACCCTCCGTCTTCGCCTTCAGGATGGCGCGCTTGCTCTTCGTATAGAAGTTTCGAAGGAAGAGGCGGTTGTTGGCGGCCAAGTAATGGAGCGAGGTGAGCAGACCGGTCTGCTGGTAGTTGTTGTTGTTCCTCTGCGACCACATCGCCTTCGCAAGCGGCGGGTTCTGCTTGTACCAGGTGCGCGCGTAGTCGTTCGGCTGGAGCGTACGTTCCACCGTGTCCGCCCCCGCGTTGCCGAAGGTCTCATACAGGCGGCTGATGCCGTTGTGCATGGCGGCCACGAACATCAGATACCCGGGCGACCAGGTGTCGAAGTTCCCGTGAGCGAAGACGCCGGGCATGCCGAACTTGGTCATCTCCGAAACGTTGTTCCAGCCGATCATCTGCCACTCGTCGGCGAGGATGGGATCGATCCACGCGTTGTAGGGACCGTCGCCGATGGTGTTGTCGTACAGGTACGGCACCGACTCGTGCAGGTCGTGAAGCACCTGCGGGTGCCACTTCATGTAGGCGTTCACGATGTTCTCGGTGAGCTTCAAGGTCACGCCCATGGCGTCGCGGTTGTTGTCGTGGGCCACGTACTTGCCCCAGTACACGAGCCCCGGCCAGTTCTGGCCCGGGTGCGCGAGGTGCCACTTGTAGACATCGACCATCTTGTTCCGGCCATCGACTTCCACCACGGGAGTGATCAGGGTGATCAGGTTGTTGCGGATCGCCTTGATGTACTCGTGGTCGTCCACCACCAGCCGGTAGGCCAGTTCCATGAGAGCCGTGGGCGAGCCGGTCTCCGGGGAGTGGATGGTGCCGGTGATGTAGTAGATCGGCGTCGCGCTGTTGATGAGCGGCTCGGCTTTCGCGTCGTCCATGCCGAGCGTCCGCGGGTCGGCGAGGCTCGCGAGCTTCGCGCCGTTCTCGTCGAGCTTCGCGATCAGCGCTTCGGACGCGATAGCGACCGCGATCATCTCGCGGCCTTCCTCGGTCTTTCCGATGCTGAAGACCTTCACGCGCGGGCTCGCTTTTTCGAGCATGCGCATGTACTGATAGACCTCCTCGGCATACGGGAGCTTCCCGGGCGCCCCCGCGATGTCGCCGATCACCGCCTTGGGAGTGGGCACGTTCTTCGAGGCCGGGAGATAGTCGACGAGCGGGGAGAGGAAGACCGGCAGCGTGGTGTATTCCTTGATCTTCTTCGTGTACTCCTCGTCGACCGCGACCTTCGGGTCGCGAACGAAAGGCTGGGTGGGCTGCGCGAGGGCGGAAGCACCAGGGACGCACAACGCGGCGACAAGGAGGGCCCGTCGAACGGGCGCGGCGATGGTCATCATGGCCGGGGATCTTATTCGGGATCGAGGGGGCGATTCGGCAATTCGAAGGGCCTGCGGAGATGAATAGTTTCCCGGCCCCCTTCTGCTCCGCGGGGAGGGCATATATGGTCAGCCGATGAATTCCGAATCGGCGAAAAAGGAGCGGGGGACGCAGTCGGTCGAATCCTGGCTGGTCAGCGCGGGCCGGGACGGCCGGCCCGGCGCGCCGCTCAATGTGCCGCTCGTGCCCGCTTCGAATTTCGTGCTCGGCGCGGGGCCCGCGTACTCGCGCGACGATGGAACCCCGACCTGGGAGGCGCTCGAAGAGATCGTGGGCGGTCTCGAAGGCGGCGAGGCGGTTGCCTTCGCGTCGGGCATGGCGGGCATCGCCGCCGTGTTCGATCAGCTTCAGACCGGGTCCCTGCTCGCTCTTCCCCACGACTGCTACCAGGGCGTCGCCGGCCTTGCCGCGCGGGGGGAAGCGCGCGGCCACTGGAGTGTCCGCCGGATCGCGGTCGACGACACCGGAGGATGGATTCGAGCCTGTGCCGAGGCCGACCTCATCTGGCTGGAGTCCCCATCGAATCCGCTCCTGGTCGTGGCCGATCTCCTCGCGATCTGTGCCGCTCCGAGAAAGCGCGGGAGCCTGCTCGGTGTCGACAACACCTTCGCCACGCCGCTGAACCAGCGTCCGCTGGACCTCGGCGCCGATGTGTCTTTTCAATCGGCCACGAAGTATCTCGGCGGGCACTCGGACCTTCTCTGCGGCGTGGTCGCGGTGCGCAGCGGGGAGTTGGGCAAGGCGCTGCGACACACCCGTGAGCTCTCGGGCGCAACCCCGGGCGCGCTGGAGGCCTTCCTGACCGTTCGGGGTTCTCGAACCCTGGCCCTGAGGCTCGAACGCGCCCAGCAGACCGCCGGCTATCTCGCGGAGCGACTCGCCGCTCACCCGTGTGTATCGCTCACCCGCTACCCCGGATTGTCCACCCACCCGACGCATGACGTCGCGCGCCGTCAGCTGAAGGGGTTTGGGACGATCATTTCCTTCGACGTGCGGGGCGGGGCGGCCGCCGCCGACGCGGTCTGCTCGAACCTCGAGCTGATTCAACACGCCACCAGCCTCGGCGCCGTGGAGTCCACGATCGAACGAAGGGCCGGCATTCCTGGCCAGGAACACCTGCCCCCGTCGCTGTTGCGACTCAGTGTCGGTATCGAAAATGCCGGAGAACTCTGGTCCGACCTCGACCGCGCTCTCAATCAAGCGTCGAAGGGGCGTGGACAGGCGGTCTGAAACCGCGAACCTGGACGATCGGGCGCGCGCTCAGGTCCCGGGACGCTCCGTGGGCGGCTTGTCGCCCGGGCCCGGAAGCGCCGCCTTCCGTCTCGCTCCTGCTTCTTCCTCGAGGATCGCTTCGAGGCCCTTGTAGGCGTAGATCACGGGAGCGCGGTTCTGCATCAACCCACCGGTGTCGGCGGTGGGCCCGTAGTTGCTGTGGAGGTCTCGGTTGAACATGCGCAGCAGCGCCATCTGCTGGCCGCGATGGTGCGCCGTGTGCGCGATCCTTCGCGTCATGACCCAGGCGCGCGAGCGCTTCACCTCGAAGAATTCCGTCTCCTCCTCCCACCAGCCTTCGTGCTTCGCGGCGAGGGCGGCGAGGCGCTTCATCGCGTTCTCGGCATAGGTCTTCATGAACGAGATCCGCGTTTCCTCCGAAGGCAACGGCTGGTCGGTGGCCGAGATTCCGAGCATCTTCGAAAACCAGAGATGCTCGCTCACGCTCTGGTGGATCATGTGCTCGAGCAGGTTCCGGCCTCGCGCGTCCGTGGGATGGGGCCGGATCCGCAGGTCCGCGTCCTCGAACATGGCCCAGACGCTCAGAACCTTCTCGATTTCGGTCCGGTAGGTGTCGATCAGAAACTCGTAGCGCATGAGATTCGCCCCACGAATCATCCTCCATCCCGGCCGCTGAGGTCTCGTCCACGAATGCGAAAAAAGCGGTAGCGGTACAATTCGCGGGGTCGTCGCCGCCCTCATGACCTCCGCCTCCATCCGCAATCCTCCGCTCACGCCCCATCCCGAGAAGGTGCTTTGATCCACCTCTCCGAGGTGCTGGGCCTGGCGGTGCTCGACGCCAACCGCGCCCCTCTCGGGTACGTCGATGACCTGCTGGTGGAGTCGAGCCAGGGGGTGGTGGCGCGCCTGGTGTGGCGCAAACGCGGCCACCTCAGCAGCGTGCCGTGGTCGCAGGTGGCAGCGCTCTCGCCCGAGAAGCGGATGGTGATCCTGGCCGCCGGAGCCGAGCCCCAGCCTGTGAGCGGCGGCCCCGGCGAGGCGGAGATGTTGTCGCTGCGCCGCGAAGTGCTCGATCGGCAGATCATCGACATCCACGGCCGCAAGGTCGTGCGCGTGAACGACATCGTGCTGGAAGGCGGGCCCGGCTCCCTTTCCCTGCGGCGGGTCGAGGTGGGCCTGGCCGGAGCGGTCCGGCGGCTGCTGGCGGGCGTGCTCGCTCCCCGCCTGATCCGGCGCCTCGCCGCCGGCCTCTCGCAGAAAGTCATCTCCTGGGACTACGTCGGGCTCGTTGACCCTCGCTCGGCCACCATCCGCCTCAAGGTCCATCAGCAGCTCGCCCGCCTCCATCCCGCCGATCTCGCCGACATCATCGAAGACCTGGGGCGGGTGGAGCGACAGGCGGTGGTGAACTCGCTCGATGACGAGACCGCCGCCCAGGCTCTTTCCGAGGCCATCCCCTCGGTGCAGCAGACCATGGTCGAGGGGATCCGGGTGGAGCGGGCGGCCGACATCCTCGAGGAGATGCCCCCGGACGAGGCGGCCGACATTCTCGGCGACCTCCCCGAAGAGCGCTCCCGAGCCGTCCTCCAGGCCATGGAGACCGAGGAGGCCCAGGACGTGCGCGAGTTGCTGAGTTTTCCCGACGACTCCGCGGGCGGCCTCATGACCAGCGAGTTCTTCAGCGCCAAGGACGTCTGGACCGTGGACGAGACGCTCGCCGCCCTCCGAGCGCTCGATGAGGACCTCCTGGAAGACCTGGACGAGGTGCCGGTGGTGACACCCGACCAGCGGCTGGCCGGAGTGGTCCGGCTCTCGCGGCTGCTCAGCGCTCAAGGCCACGTCCCGGTGCTCGGCCTGTGCCGCCAGGAATCGGCCCCGCTTGGGCCTGGCGCCAGGTTCGCCGAGATCCTCGGCACCTTCGCGCGCTACCGGCCGCGCCTGCTGCCGGTGGTCGACGAGTTCGGCGTCCTCGTGGGTGTGATCAACATCGAGGACGTGGTGCGCCGGATCGCGGGAGCGCGGAGCTGAACCGATGCCGGTAACGCAGCGGCTGCGCGCGCACTGGCGGCAGGTCGCGTGGCTCTTCGCCATCCTCGGCCCCGGCGTGATCACCAGCAACGTCGACAACGATGCCGGCGGCATCTTCACCTATTCGCTGTGCGGGGCCCGCTACGGCTACTCCATGCTCTGGCTGCTCATCCCGATCGCGGTCGCTCTCGTGGTGGTGCAGGAGATGTGCTCGCGAATGGGCGCGGTCACCGGCCGGGGGCTCGCCGACCTGATCCGCGAGCACTTCGGCCTGCGCGTCACCTTCCTGCTGATGATGGCCGTGCTCTTCACGAACTTCGGCAACACCGTGGCGGAGTTCGCGGGCCTCGCGTCCAGCCTGGAGCTGTTCGGCATCAGCCGCTTCGTCTCCGTGCCGCTGGGCGCCGCCTTCGTGTGGTGGCTGGTGGTCTTCGGCAGCTACGCCTCGGTGGAGAAGGCTTTCCTGGTGGCCTGCCTGCTCTACCTCGCCTATCCGTTCTCGGGTCTGCTCGCCCATCCCGACTGGGGTCGGGCGCTTGCCGGCACGATCACCCCGTCGATGCCCCTCGACCTGCCGGGGATCTCGATGGTGGTGGGCATCGTGGGCACCACCATCGCGCCCTGGATGCAGTTCTACCTGCAATCCTCGGTGGTGGAGAAGGAGACCCGGATCTCCGAGTACGGCCAGGTGCGCCTTGACGTGGTCCTGGGTTCGATCATGGCCGTGGTGGTCGCCTTCTTCATCGTGCTGGCCTGCGCCGCGACCTTGAACCGGGAGGGCATCACCAGCATCGCCTCGGGCGCGGAGGCGGCCCGGGCTCTCGCCCCGCTCGCGGGCCGCTATGCGAGCTGGCTGTTCGCGCTGGGCCTCGCCAACGCCTCGCTGTTCGCGGCCTCCATCCTGCCGCTCGCCACCGCGTACAGCGTTTGCGAGGGACTCGGACTGGAGGCGGGCGTCAATCGCTCCTTCGCCGAGGCCCCCGAGTTCTATTGGCTCTATACCGCGCTCATCGTCGGCGGCGCCGGCACGATCCTGATGCCCGCCGCACCCCTGATGCAGGTCATCCTGGTTTCCCAGATCTTGAACGGCGTGCTGCTCCCCTTCGTGCTCGTCTTCATGCTCCTGCTCATCAACCGCGCCACCCTGATGGGCCGCTTCGTGAACGGTCCCATCTACAACGCCGTGGCCTGGACAACCACACTCGCACTGGTCGTTCTGACCCTCCTGATGGTAGCCACCAGCCTCCTGGGCGAAACCGCCGCCGGGGTATAAGCCGGGCCCAGGCCAACCATTCGGACGAAGCCGCGACGCGCTCGTACCGGGAATTGAGAGGGCTAAGTCACGCCCGAAGGGCGTGAGTGCCCTCCCGACGACCGGCGACTCCACCTTCGGGCCAAAGGCCCGAATGGTGGAGGCGGCGGGAATTGAACCCGCGTCCGAAAACGTGCCCCAGAAGGCCCTACAGGCTTAGTTCCGCCTGAAATTTCGCGCTGCGCATAAAGGCGGAACGAAAGCGCGCGGCGCTAGTCCGATTGAGTCTCGCTTTCCTCCCCCGGACCGAGAGATCGAAGCCAGCCCGCATTGATGACGCTCTTAACCCCCGCCACGGGCGAGCTGAGGTCAGAGCGTGGTTACCTTTTAGGCAGCCAAAGCCAAGTTGTCGTTGGCACTTCTAGTTTTCCACCGAAATTGTCGAGCCGGTAGACACGCTCGGCCTGCTCCTTGCTGAAGTCAAACGCTCCCGTCGAAACCGGTGCGCCCCCTCATTCAATGAACAGAAACAGTGTATCAGCCGCGTCCCGCCGGACCAGAATCGGATCCAGTCCTGAACCCCCTCCAGCAAAGCCAGGCTATGGGCGCGATGACCACCACCTCTATCGCGACGGCCACGAGGTTGTGCCGGATGGCGCCGGCGCTGAACGAGCGCGGGATGTCGTAGAAGACCGAAACGGGCGAGATGTAGAAGGCCTCCGAGAACGGCCACAAGGCCATCTCCCCGAACGGCGGCGAGGTGTCAACGCCCAGGTAGTCGAGAGCCACGTGCGAAGCCCAGGCGGCGGCCATGAGCGCGGCGGCGGGCAGGTCCACGCCGAAGCGGCGTAGCAGCAGCGTGGCGACCAGGACGAGGGCGGCCGCCCCGAGGCTATGGGATGCCCCGCGGTGGTGGTTCACGCCATCGATGAGGCGCAGGACCAGGTCCAGATCCGGAGCGGCAGCGCAGAACGCGAGAATCGCGATGTGCCGGGGGGACATCGTGGATCCCCGGGCGACTCCGGCGACTGCGATGCCGGCAAGGGCGTGGCCTATGGGCGTCGGCATGACGCCTTTGGACTACGAGCTACAACCTGCGGTCGTAGATCTTGAAGTCGCTCTTCTCCGCTTCGACGATCTCGTCGAGCAGTCCGTAGATCGCGGCGATCTTGCGATCCTTGTGGAATTTGTCGTCGAAGGCGGTGAACTCGGCCTCGTCACGGAAACGGAAGATCTCCATGAAGTAGTTGACTCGGCTCCGGTCCTCGTAAAGCGTGAAGTCGGTTCCGCCGATGGAGATGAGGAGGGGCTTGAGGTCGGAAATCAGGTTCAGGAAATCGGCCCGGCGGCCATCCCGGATCGAGTACGAGATCACGAGAACCACGCCGCCGACTTCGAAGTCCGTGGGCAGGGCCAGGGCCGGCCGCGTCGGGGTGAAGGGAATGATGACCTCTTCGCGGGGCGGCATGGAACGGGCGGGCGCGACAATGGTCGGCTGAGGGGCAGCCACGTGCTGCTGAGGCAGCGGCGAGGGAACGGGGGTGCGGAGGACCGGACGCTTGGCGAACTCCTTGGATCGCTTCCTGGGAGCCGAGGCGGCGGGCCTGGCCTTCGCGGGCTTGGCCTTGGAGGCCTTCGACTTCCCCTTCGGCGCCTTGCTCTTCGCGGGCGCCTTCGCCTTCACGACCTTCTTGTGGGACTTCGCCTTCGGGCTGGAAGTCTTCTTCTTTCCGCTACTCGAGGGCTTCTTCTTGACCTTCTTCAACGCTTCTCCTGCCTCATGCGATCTCGAGGTCTTTGCTCTGATCTGAGCTTCGGGCCGTGGTCTTCGGTGACTCTTTGCTTCGGCCGATTCGCCCCGATGATACCCAAAATGGAGCATTTTCAACACCTTTTTGTTACAGAGACGGCGGGCAATATTTTCGCCTTATATTTGCCTTGGCAGATCCTGCGGGCTAGAATCCGACGCGAAAGTGAGCGGGCGACCCGATTGATCCATCCCCCGGGAAGGACGCCTTCGGTCCCCGACCACAAAAAATCGACTCAGACCGCGGGACCCGATCCAGCACCTCCTCAGTTCAGACTTCGCGCGCTCTCCAACGAAACCCAACCAACTACCTTAAGGAGTCGTAATGGCCGAAGAACGCACCGACCGAACCACCGCCGTCGCCAATGCCCTGCTGCAGATCGAAAAGCAGTTCGGCAAGGGTTCCATCATGAAGCTGGGGGGCCGCGAGAAGATCGAGGTCCAGTCCATCCCTACCGGGTCCATCTCGCTCGACGCCGCTCTCGGCGTGGGCGGCTTCCCCAAGGGCCGGGTTATAGAGATCTACGGGCCGGAATCCTCAGGAAAGACGACACTTGCGCTGCATGTGATCGCCGAGTCCCAGAAGCGCGGGGGCATGGCCGCCTTCATCGACGCCGAGCACGCGCTCGATGCGAAATACGCGGGAAAGCTGGGGGTCGACATCGACAACCTGCTGGTCTCCCAGCCCGATAACGGCGAGCAGGCCCTCGAGATCGCCGAGGTTCTGATCCGGTCCAACGCCTGCGACGTCCTGGTCATCGACTCCGTGGCCGCTCTGGTTCCCCGGTCGGAAATCGAGGGCGAGATGGGCGAGGCGCAGATGGGCCTGCAGGCCCGGCTCATGAGCCAGGCGCTGCGAAAGCTCACCTCCGTGGTCTCGAAGAGCGGCACCTGCCTCATCTTCATCAACCAGCTGCGCGAGAAGATCGGCGTCATGTTCGGCAGCCCGGAAACCACCACCGGCGGCCGGGCGCTCAAGTTCTACGCGTCCATCCGGCTGGATATCCGGCGCATCGCTTCGCTGAAGGAAGGCGAGGACGTCATCGGATCGAGGGCCCGCGTGAAGGTGGTGAAGAACAAGGTTGCTCCCCCGTTCCGCGAGGCCGAGTTCGACATCCTCTACGGTGTGGGCATCTCCACGGAAGGCGACCTCATCGACCTCGGGGTCGAACACAAGGTCATCGAGAAGTCGGGCGCCTGGTTCGCCTACAAGGGCGAGCGGCTCGGTCAGGGTCGCGAGAACGTGAGGCAGTTCCTGCTCGCGAACCGCGATATCCGTAACGAAATCGACGCTCGCCTTCGCGCCACCCTGGGTCTTCCCGCCGAGGCCCCGGGAATCGAGAGGGCCGACAAGGAAAAGACTGAAAAGGGCAAGCCCGAGGCGCCTGAAGCCGCCAGGAAGAAAGCCTGATGCATGCTTGCGATTCGCTCGCGGAAGTGAGCGAACCGCGCCGTTATTCGCGCGTCAAAAATTGACTCGCACTCACGCGGCGTGATTGAATCCCCATCCCCGTAGCGTTCCACGGTGCGCCGTGTGCGATGAAGCTGGATGTGGCGTGGTAGCTCAGCTGGTAGAGCAGTGGACTGAAAATCCACGTGTCGGGGGTTCGATTCCCTCCCACGCCACCATTCGGGCTTTGCCCGAATGGTTGGCCTGGGAGCTCATCAGTAGGGCGGCGGCGGTCTTCGACCGCCGACTAGCCCTATCGATTCCCTGTCGTTACCTCGCGGGTGCGCAGGGCCGAATCGGTGCGTGGGAGGTTCTCGGGAGGGCACCCGCGCTTCCAGCGCGGCTTAGCCCTCTCGATTCCCCGCCGTCACCTTGCGGTCATACGTCACCCCGGCGAAAGCCGGGGCCTAGGGCGCGCGGTCTGTGTTGCAACCGCGAAATCTCTTTCCCCCGCTCGCCGTCCCGCGAGGGAAGACGCCGAATCGGTGCGTGGGAGGGCCTCGGGAGGGCACCCGCGCTTTCGCCTACTTCGACTCGGTCCCTCTGAGCCAACCCCTGCCATCCTTCGGCGGGAAGTTCGGCCCGCGGAGTTGCGCCATGGTCATCGCATTGGCCTGATCGAGGGCGGCCGCGAACGCCCGGGTCGCGCGTTCCAGCCCGGCCGCGGGGACGAGCTCCGGCGTGTCGAGCGAGGTGTGGTAGATCACGTGATCGATGATGTGGAACGAGGGCGCATAGTTGCCGTTCTTGGGCACGTCCTCGCGCGCGTAGACCGAAACCCCGAACTCGCGCAGCGTCTTGAACACCATCCGCTCGAACTCCGCGCTGCCCAGAGCGTTCCACCGGAAGGCGCCCACGGCGTTGGTCGGCGTGAGATTGTTGTTGTACATGTAGAGAAGGGTCTGCGCCGGATGCTCCATGGTCAACTTCACCGCGACCTTGTCCCAGGGATAGGTGGCGTCGATGCCGACCTTGGGGCGCGTGCGCGCGACTTCTCCGTGATGGTGATCGGGGAACTGGATGAATTTCATGGTCCGCGGCCGATCTTTGAGAGGCTTCCGGGCGTAGAAGCGCGCGAGCTCGAGGGCGCTCGCCATTCCCGCTCCATTGTCCATCGCTCCCTGGAAGTACCCGTCGGTGTGGGTCATCACGACGATCTGTTCGTCACTCACCCCCGGAAGCGTGGCGATGGTGTACTCGGTTTCGACGTTGTGCAGCTCGGGCACCTCCAGGCGAATGCTCATCGTGACCTTCTCGCCCTGGTCGAGGCGGTCCTTGAGAGCGAAGCCTTCGTCCTGACTCAGGGCGATCTGAGGAACCCCCGGCAGGCCGCCCTCGGGCTGAAACTGTCCGTTGCCCGGAACCGCCATGACATCGATCACCGCGGCGGCGCCCAGTTGAACCGCGCGGGCGTTGGCATTGAAGAGCCCCGCCCGATCGCTGGCCGAGTGGCTGCGCCCTCCGGGAACGAAAGTGCTGTAGATGACCACCGCCTTGCCCTTCACGTCTCTGCCGATGAAGTCCGCCCCCGAGCCGATGCCCACCCACACCGCCTCCGCGGTAATGGCCTGGGGTCCGGTGGCCCTGGTATCGGCGACCGGGAACGCGGTCAGAAGGTCGATGGTTGATCCATCCGCGGCCTTGTAGCTCACCGCCCAATCCGTCGGCCGCCAATCCTCTGGAAGCACGTACGGAAACCGCTCGACCTTGAGACCGAGGCTCTCAAACTCCCGGGTCATGTACGTCATGCCCTCGCGGTCGGCGGTGGTGCCGGGCAGCCGACCCCACCATTTGTGGCCGAGGTCCCGGTAGCGTAACGCCACCTGGGAAAGCGCGGTCACGTCTCGCTTCATGCGGGCCCCGTCGATGCTGGCGTAGGCTTTCTGCTCCGGGGTCAACGGCCAGGCCGGGTATTGATCGTCCGTGAAGAGCAGGCGCGCATGGTCTCGGGGGAGCCCTTCTCCATAGGTCTTTTCGACCTTGGTTCCGCGGTCCATCTGGGCGGATGAGGCGGTCGAACTCCCGGGGATCACCGCGAGCGCCAAAAGCGCGGAGCAGGCTCCGGCGTGCAGGCTCGACCGGAGAGATGGCAGCGTCATGGCGCCCGATGCTCTCGGGTCGCCTCGATCCCGTGGGCCTCGGCGATCAACACCTTCTCGGGCTGATCGGCCTCGAGGTCCGTCTCTCCCTTGAGGATTCGAGTCATGCGACGCGCGTTCAACGCGCCGTCCCACTTGGCGACCGCGATGGTCCCGACCCCGTTGCCGATGAGATTGGTGATCGCACGAGCTTCGGACATGAACCGATCGATGCCGATGATGAGAGCCAGGCCGGCCACGGGCAGGGTGGGAATGGCGGAGAGGGTGGCGGCGAGGGTCACGAAACCGCCCCCGGTCACCGCGGCCGCCCCCTTGGAGGTCAGGAGAAGCACCGCGAGGATGCCGAACTGCTGCGTCAGGGTCAGGGGCGTGTTGGTCGCCTGCGCGATGAACACCGCGGCCATGGTCATGTAGATCGATGTGCCATCGAGGTTGAACGAGTAGCCGGTGGGAATCACCATGCCCACCACGGACTTGGAGCAGCCCAGGTGCTCGAGCTTGGCCATCATGCGCGGCAGCACGGACTCGGAGGAAGAGGTTCCGATCACGATCAGGATCTCCTCCTTTATGTACTTGAGGAAGCTGAACAGGCTGAAGCCCGCCCATCTCGCGATCGAGCCCAGCACCAGCACCACGAACAGCACGCAGGTCAGGTAGAAGGTCGCCATCAGTTTGCCCAGAGAGAACAGGGTGCCGATGCCGTACTGGCCGATGGTGAAAGCCATGGCTCCGAAAGCACCTATGGGCGCCACCCTCATGACCATGCCGACCACGCCGAACATGACGTGGGTGAACTCGTCGATGAGGTGAACGATCCCCCGCCCCCTCTCGCCGGAGTAGAGAAGGGCGAGGCCAAAGAGCACGGAGAAGAAGAGAACCTGCAGTATCTCGCCCCGGGCAAAGGCATCCACCACCGTGGCCGGGATGATGTTGGTGAGGAACTCGACCATCCCCAGATGCTTCGCCGAGGCGGTGTAAGCCTCGACCGCCTTGGGATCGAGGGTCGAGGGGTCCGCGTTGACCCCGACGCCGGGCTGGGCCAGGTTGATCACGGCCAGGCCGATGAGCAGGGCCAGGGTCGAGACCACTTCGAAGTACACGAGGGCCTTGAGTCCGATCCGTCCCACGTTCCGCATGTCTCCGACCTTGGCGATGCCGACCACCACCGTCCCGAAGATGATGGGGGCGATCACCATCTTGATCAGCCGGACGAAGCCGTCGCCGAGCGGCCGCATGGCCGCACCCGCCTGGGGCCGGAGGAAACCGAGCAGGACGCCGAGGGCGATACCGGTGAGCACCTGAAAGTACAGGTGGGTGTAGAGCGGCTTCGACTTGATGCCGTGACTCTGACTGGGCAAGTCGAGATCTCCTTCGCTATGGGTCGAGCGTTTTACGGGCGAGAGAGTTCCCCGAGTGGCCCGGGCGGGGAAGGATCACTCGGGCGGTCTGCTAGAAGCGGAAACCCACCGAGAAGCTGAAATCGCGCGGGGACTGGTAGCTGCTTGGGCTCGAGGCCTTGCCGAACTCCGGCCCCTTCTGCCAGTTGACACCCTCGACCGGCTTGGTGGTGAAGGGATTGAACGCCGCCAACCCAGTGGTCACAATCGTCGAATTGAAGCTGGTCAGGGCCTGATTGTTGAATACGTTGTTCGCAACCGCGCGGAAGAAGATCTGCGCGCCCCGGGCGACCTTGCGGTTCCACGACAGGGAAAGGTCGGTCCGCCAGGCGCCTTCGAACCTGTACTCCCCGCGCCCCGAAACGAAGTAGGTCACGCTGGAAGGAGGCACCAGATAACCCGGATTGGTGACGTAGGCTCTCGGGTCGATCGTGATGTTGTAGTCCCAGGGCGATCCCGAGTCGAATCGCTGCATGAATCCAAGAGCGAACTTCCCGGCGGACGCCGGCAGAGGGAGATCGTACGTTCCCCAGAGGCGAACCTTGTGCCGCTGGTCCCCGTTGGTGTAACCGACGGGATAGTTCCAACTGGCCTGGCGGTATTCCGGATACTCGTTGGCGCTGGCGCGGGTCGCGCCGTTGGTCACGTCCTCGCCCTCGACGCTGCCTTTGGACCAGGACAGCATCCAGCTACCGTACAGGCTCAGGCTCTTGTGCAGCCGGTAGTCGAACTGGACGCTCAGGCCCTTGTAGTCACGCCGGACGTCGTTCGTGTTGTTCACCACGGTCATATTGAACCTCTGGTTGGTTCGCGGGTCGGTGACCGTCCCCGTGCCCAGATTGACGAAATTCCCATAGAAGTCGTAGTAGCGGCGATACACCAGGTCGGCGCGGATGGCGCCCTTGCTCCCCAGCTCATGGGCCACCCCGGCCACGAACTCGTTCGAGTTCGCCGACTTGACGCCTGGATCCACGGAGGTGCTCACGCCCGGCACGGTCGGCGTCGTCCGCACCGGTCGAGACGTTCCTCCGTTGGCGTTGAACCAGTCGAAGAGAATCTTCAGGGCCTCGGCCGAGGAGAGGTACGGGCCGGTGGCCCCGGTGTTCACGGGCGGGCCCTGGTACCAGTAGCTGTAGTTGGCCTCACGCCCGGCGGCCGAGGCGGCGTCGGCAATCTGGGAATTGAACATCCCGACATAGTGACCAAAGCTCAGATTGGCGATCCATTTTCCGTCGCCGTTGACGTCGTAAGCCGCGGAAAGCCGCGGACTGAGGGAGCCGGAATTCCCCACCAGGGTGCCGCCCTGGTCTTTGGTGCTGTTCTTGTCGTAGCGAAGGCCCAGGTTGAAACTGAACCGGTTGTTGAGGCGCCAGGCGTCGTTCAGGAACCCTGAATAGGTCCGAAGGTTGTTGCCCACGGTATCGCTGAAGACCGGCCGGTAGTCGATGTAGGCGGCCGTGCTGGTGGACGATCCGGATCTCAGGATGGGGTAGATGTTGTAACCGTCGATGATCGCGCCGGTCACCTGCACGCGGTAGCCGCTCGCCACCGAGTTCTGGTTGTTCTTGCGCATCTCGTTGAAGTAATCGAAACCGGCCACGATGCTGTGAGACCCGAGACTGCTGGTCGAGAGGAAGTAGTTCACCTTGGCATAGGCGTCCACGTTGTTCTTGGTGTCGACGGCGTTCGCACAGACCGCGCAGAAGGTCGCGGTGTTGAACCGCGCCGAGCCACGCGAACGGTCCCAGATGGGCGTGCCCTTGATCAAGTCCGTGAACCGGGAGCCGGTGCCGGTGTTGTCGTACCTGCGGGTGGAATACTGGCCCTCGATGAACAGGTTGTTCTTCAGCACCGCCTGGTAGTTCGCGGCGAGGAGCCATTCCTTGTTCGTGTTGTCGTAGAGGCTGGCCGCGTCCATGATCGTGCCGAAGCTGTTGTTCGTGAAGGCCAGGCTCCGATTGAAATAGGACACCTTGAAGGTGTTCTTGGCGTTGACCGCGTAGGTCAGCTTGCCCTCGATGCGCTTGTCGCCCGTCTTGTTGGTGTAGTTGTAACCGGTGAAGGGAAGGGTGATGTTGGTCTCGTTGTTCTGCAGACGGCCGGCCGAGAAGAACCAGAGCTTGTCCTTGAGCACGGGGCCGCCGAATGTCGCCTCGTAGGCGGGCACCGTGACATCGACATTCGCGTCGCCTGGGTAGGGAGTGAGCGACTTCCAACTGTCGTTGGTGAAGGTGGTCCGGAACGATCCGCTGAAGGTGTTGCCGCCGGACTTCGTCACCATGTTGACCACACCGCCCTGGAACCGCCCGTATTCGGCCGAGATGTTTCCCGCCGACACCTTGGTTTCCTGGACCGCGTCCTCGACATACAGCGGCCGGGCCTGCTGACGCAGGTTCTCGTTCACATTCACGCCGTTGACCAGGTTGAGGTTGTCGTAGGACAAGGCGCCGGAGATCATGATGTTCCCCCCGGGACCGTTCCCGACAGCGCTGGGTGCGAGGACGGTCGCCGCCTCGAGGGTCCGTCCGATCGGGATCACCTCCACCATGTCTTTCCTGATGGTGCTCGCGACCGTCCCTGTGGTCGACGTCCCGGGCGCCGTGGCCGTGACCTCGATGGCTTCCGTCATCACCGCGAGCGACATCTTGACGTTCAACGGCTGCCGATCGGCCATCTTCAGGCCTACGGTCCGCTTCATCGGGGCGAAGCCTTGGAGCTCGAACGTCACCGTGTAGTCGCCGGGCGGCAGGAACGGAAAAATGTAATCGCCGTTCGGGGACGAGACCGCGGTGCGGACGCCCTGCAGAACGGGCGACGCGACCGTGACCACGACCCCTGGCAGCGCCAGGCCGTCTGGGTCGCTCACCTGCCCTGAAATCGTCCCCGTCGGATTGCCCTGGGCGAAGGCTCCGGTTGCCCCCAGCGCCAACGCCAAACCACAACACAGCAGTCGCATTCTCATCAAGATCTTGCCTCCACAGCCTCCGGAGGGCACCGAGCCCTCGGCGATGTCGGCACCATAGGGCAGGGGGCCCCGGAAAGTCATCAGCGAAGATGTATCAGTGTGTATCAGCGGCCGCGAGGTCTCACGACCTACGCCAACCCGTGCGTTCGAACCAGCGAGCCACGTCTTCCTTGGGAATCCGGTGCCGCGTCGGTCGGCCGTGGGGGCAATAGTCCTGGAATTCCGTGGTGAGAAGCCCCGAGACGATCTCCTGCATGGTGGGAAGGTTGATCTTCTGGCCGGCGCGGACCGCGGAATGGCAGGCGAGGCTCGCGGCCAGCCGGTGCGCCCGGCCTTCGACCGCCCAGTGCGTATCCGAGCCGTCCTCAAGCTGGCGGAGGACCCGGGTTACCGCCTCGGCGGGATCGCGGCCCGAGAGCAGATGCGGGATGGAGCGCACCAGCAGCGAACCGGCGCCAAAGGCCTCGATCTCGAAACCGAGGTCGTACAGCTCCAGCGAGGTCTCCTCCGCGAGAAGAGCGAGTCCCGGCGAGACTCGAACGACGACCGGCTCGATCAGGCCCTGGCTCTGGGCGCGCTCCCCCTTCTTCCGTTTCTCGATCTGCTCGAAGCGCGCGCGCTCGTGGCAGGTGTGTTGATCGAAAAGCCAGAGATCGCCATCGAGGGCGGCCACGATGTAGGTATCGCGGAACTGGCCCAGCACGGTGGCCTGCGGGGAGCCGGCCACATCGAAGCGATCGACGCCCTCGGACGCCGAGACGGACTCCCACAAACCCGGACCAGTCATGGAGTGAGCAGGTTCGGATTCGCGCGAGTCAGCTGAAGGCGCGAAACGGTTGGCCCAGGGTCGGGGCGCCTCACCCTCTCCTTCGGCGGAAAGCGCCCGGCGCACCGCGCGCACCAGCGTCTGAAAGACACGAGACGGTTCGCGGAACCGCACCTCGGTCTTGGCGGGATGGACATTCACGTCGACCATGTCGAGGCCAAGGTCCACGAAGATCACCGCGGCGGGCTTCGGGTCGAAGTGGCCGAGCGCGCGATACGCCTCGCTCAGGGCCTTCGACAAGCCGCGGTCCTTGACCGGTCGGCCGTTCACATAGGCGCGGACATCGGGCCGCGCGCCGCCCTTCGAAGGATCGCGCGAAACGAAGCCCGAGATCGAAATCCCCTGCTCTTCGTGGTCGACCGGGGCGAGGCCGGAGGCGAGATCCCGCCCGAGCACCGCGGCCACGCGCTCCTGGGTCGACGCGGCCGGGGGCAGGGACAACACCTCCCGCCCGTCGGCGCGCACCGTGAAGCCCACCGCCGAACGCGCCATGGCCAGAAGCGCCACCTGCTCCACCGCGTGCCGAAGCTCGGTCGACTCCGCGCGCAGGAACTTCCGGCGCGCGGGAACCTCGGCGAAGAGGTTCTTCACCTCCACCGTGGTCCCCACCGGATGCGCGGCCGGTTTCACCGCCTCGGCCCGAGAGAAGGCGACCGAAACCAGCCCACCTTCGCCCGACTCGCGCGTGCGGCTGGTGATCTGAAGCTCGGCCACGCTGCCGATCGAGGGCAGCGCTTCTCCACGGAAACCACTCGACGCGATGTGCTCCAGGTCGGAGGCGTTGCGCAGCTTGGAGGTCGCGTGGCGTTCGATGGCGAGAGCCAGGTCCGACGCCGGAATGCCGACACCGTCATCGCGAACGCGGATCAGCCGCTTGCCGCCCTGCTCGATGTCGATAGCAATGCGCGTGGCCTCGGCATCGAGCGCGTTCTCGACCAGCTCTTTCACCACCGACGCCGGACGTTCCACCACCTCGCCCGCGGCGATCTGGTTGACGACGTCGTCGGGAAGACGGGCGATCCGGTTCACCGCGCCCGCTTTCCTTCCCCACTACCAGGCTCATGCAGCCCGTCCTGTATCCCCCTCACGTCATTGCGAGGAGCCAGCCCGTCTGGACTGCGACGAAGCAACCCCGTCCCACCCCTACCAGGCCTCGCGGGCTTGGTAGTGGAGGGCGGGGGTTGCTTCGGCCCCTCTGCGAACGGACTGGGGCCTCGCAATGACGTGAGTGGGGTACGGACGGACGGCACGAGCTTGGCAGAGCACGGCGCCACTCAGTCGGCGTTCGGCTTCTCGAGCTGCGCCTGCGCCGCCGCGAGACGCGCGATGGGGATACGGTAGGGCGAAGCCGACACGTAGTTGAGGCCGACGTTGTGGAAGAACCGGATCGAGGACGGATCGCCTCCGTGCTCGCCGCAGACGCCGATCTTCAGATCGGGCTTGGTGGCGCGGCCCTTCTTCACCGCGATGTCGACGAACTGTCCGACGCCCGCGACGTCGATCGAGACGAACGGGTCCTTCTCCAGGATCCCCATCTCGACGTACGGCCCGAGGAACTTGCCCGCGTCATCCCGGGAAAGACCAAAGCCCATCTGGGTGAGATCGTTGGTGCCGAAGGAGAAGAACTGGGCCTCCTTCGCGATCTCGTCCGCCGTGACCGCGGCGCGCGGCACCTCGATCATGGTTCCGATGAGGTATTCGACGCCCGCGGCGTCCTTGCCGAGCACGCGATGCGCCTCTTCGAGCACGATCGCCTTCTGACGCTTCAGTTCCTCCACGTGGCCGACGAGCGGAATCATGATCTCGGGACGGACCTTGATTCCCTTCCGGGCGACCTGGAGGGCCGCCTCGAAGATCGCGCGCGCCTGCATGCGCGTGATCTCCGGATACGTGATGCCGAGACGGCAACCGCGATGACCGAGCATCGGGTTGAACTCGTGCAGCCCCTCGATCTCGTGGAGCATCTTCTCCGCGCGCGCGAGTTCGGCCTTGCTCCCCTTCTTCCCTGCCACCTGAACCATCAGATCCTCGCGCTTCGGGAGGAACTCGTGCAGCGGCGGGTCGAGGGTGCGGATGGTGACCGGGTACCCCTTCATCTCGCGGAACAGGCCGGCGAAGTCGCTCTTCTGCATGGGCATGAGCTTCTTGAGCGCGGTCTGGTACTGCTTGATCGCGGGACCGTAGGACTTCTTCGCGGCCGCGAGTTCGGCCCGGACCACCTTCTTCTGGGCGGAGTTCGCGTCCACGAGCTTCTTCTCGAGGGTCCGCAGTACCGCCATGCCCTTCTCGCCCTTGGCCGCGGCCAGGATCATGGCCACCACGTGGGGCAGGCGTTCGCTCGCGAAGAACATGTGCTCGGTGCGGCACAGGCCGATCCCCTGCGCGCCGAACGCGAAGGCCGTCTTCGCATCCTTGGGGATGTCGGCGTTCGCGCGGATGCCGAGACGCTTCACATCGTCGGTCCACGACAGCAGCTTCTCGAACTTCTGGTAGATCGGCGACTTCTCCGCCTTGAGGGTGCCGTTCACCACCTGCAAGACCTCGGACGGCGAGGTGGCCAGGGCCTGGAACATCACCTCGCCGGTCGAGCCGTCGATGGAGATGACCTCGCCTTCCTGGATGACCCGGTCGCCCACGGTCATGGTCTTCTTCTTCGCGTTGATCGAAAGCGCGGAGCACCCGACCACCGACGGCTTGCCCATCTGCCGACCCACCACCGCCGCGTGCGAGGTCATCCCGCCCGTGGCGGTCAGGATGCCCTGGGCGACGTGCATGCCGTGGATGTCGTCGGGAACCGTCTCCATGCGGACCAGGACCACACGTTTGCCCTTGTGGGCCCAGGCCACCGCGTCATCGGCGGTGAAGACCACGGCGCCGGTGGCGGCGCCCGGGGAGGCTGGGAGTCCGGTGGCCGCCACCTTGGCCTTCGCGCGCTCCTTCGGCTCGAAGATCGGGTGGAGAAGCTGGTCGAGCGACTGGGGCTCGACCTTCATGAGAGCTTCCTGCTTGGTGAGGATCCCCTCTTCGACGAGGTCGACGGCGATCACGATCGAGGCCAGGCCGGTGCGCTTGCCGTTCCGGGTCTGGAGCATGAAGAGCTTGTTCTCTTCGATGGTGAACTCGAAGTCCTGGATGTCCTTGTAGTGACGTTCGAGGCGCGTGGTGATCTCGCGAAGCTGCTTGTACGCGGCGGGCATGAGCTGCTGCAGGTCGGCGATCGGATGCGGGGTACGGATGCCCGCCACCACGTCCTCGCCCTGGGCGTTTTGGAGGAACTCCCCGTAGAACTCCTTGCCGCCGGTCGCGGGATTGCGGGTGAACCCGACGCCGGTGGCCGAGGTGTCGCCCTTGTTTCCGAAGACCATGCACTGCACGTTCACCGCGGTGCCGAGGTCGTGGGGAATGTCGTTCAGGCGCCGGTAGGTCACGGCGCGGGGGTTGCCCCAGCTCCGGAACACCGCGTCACGCGCGCCCGCGAGCTGCTCTTTCGGATCCTGCGGGAAAGGCTTGCCGATCTGTTTGAGCACCACCGCCTTGTAGCGCTCGATCACCGCGTCGAGATGCTCTTCCTTGAGGTCGACGTCGGCGTGAACCTTGGCCGTCTTCTTGACCGCGTGAAGCTGGTGTTCGAAGAGCTCCTTGTTGATGTTCAGGACCACGTTCGAGTACATCTGGATGAAGCGGCGGTACGAATCCTTGGCGAAGCGTCCGTTCCCGGTCTTGTTCTTGAGGCCGAGCACCGACTTGTCGTTCAGGCCGAGGTTCAGGATGGTATCCATCATCCCGGGCATCGAGAACTTCGATCCCGAGCGGACGGAGACGAGGAGCGGGTCGTTCGCCTGTCCGAGCGACTTCCCCATGAGGGTCTCGAGTTTGGCGAGCGCTTCGGAGATCTCGTCCTCGATGGCCGGGGTGAGCGTGCCCTTGTTCTCCTCGAACACCGCGCAAGCCTTGGTGGAGATGGTGAAGCCGGGAGGCACCGGGAGCCCCGCGTTGGTCATCTCCGCGAGCCCGGCGCCTTTGCCGCCGAGCACGTCCTTCATGTCTTTGTGGCCTTCGGCCTTGCCGCCGCCAAAAAAGTAAACGAACTTGGGCACTGGTTTTTCTCCTAGGAAGAAGTGGCGCTATCGCCCGCGGGCGAGGCCAGCTTGGAAAGATCGGCAACCTCGTAGACGAGGTTCAAGAGTCTGGAAAGAAGGGCGAGGCGATTGGCCTTGAGGTCCGGATCGTCGGCCATCACCATCACGCCCTTGAAAAAGGCGTCGACATACGGGTAGGCAGAGGCGACCTGCTGGAGACGCTGGCTCGGGGAGGAGGCCGGCACCGTCTCGACCTTGACGATCGCGTGCTGGTAAAGATCGCGCTCCACCTGCTCGGCGAACAGCTCCCGGTTGACCCCGCCGGCGGGAGCGTCCCCAACAATGTTCTTGGCCCGCTTGAAAGCCTCCGCGAGCGCCACGAAGACCTCGGGCTGCTCCGACCGCACTCTGGCCAGATCCCGCAGCCGGTTGGCGGTCGCGCGGACGTCGGCGAGGGGGTCGACATGGGCGGCAAAGACGGAATCGATCTCGTCCGCCGAACCCGTGCCGCGGGCGAGGAGCACGCCGCGCAGGCGGTCGAGGAGGAAGGCGCGCAGCGCGGCCTGAAGCTCCGGGGTCGACTTCGACAGCCCCGGCCCGTAAAGGCGATGCGCGTCGGTGACCACCTCGTTCAGGTTCGGGGCCCGGCCGGTCCAGAAATCGAGCAGGATGCGGATCACGCCCTGACCCGCGCGCCTCAAACCATAAGGATCGCTGCTGCCCGACGGCGTGACCCCGATGCCCAGGTAGCCGATCAGGGTGTCGAGCTTGTCGACGAGGGCCACGAGGGCGAAAGTGTCGAGCGCCGGGCCGGACAGCTTTCCAGCCGGCGCCGCGTCCGGCTCGATCGCGATGGGGTGGTAGTGCCAGCGAATCGCCGCGGCGATCTCGGGCGGCTCGGTGTCCTGCGCGTACAGTCCGCCCATCACCCCCTGAAGCTCGGGGAACTCCCGGACCATCAGGGTGACGAGATCGGCCTTGGCGAACAGGGCCGCGCGCCCGGCCGTGGTGGTGGCTTCGGCGGAAAGGCCCACGTGTCCCGCGAGGTTGGTGGCCAGCATGGAGATGCGTTCGGCCTTCTGCTTGTAGGTTCCAAGGCCCTTGTGGAAGGTCACCGCGGCGAGGTCGTCCACGCGGCTCTCGATGGTGCGCTTGCGGTCTTCGTTGTAGAAGAACCGGGCGTCCTTCAACCGGGCGACCACCACGCGCTCCTGCCCCTGGGCCGCATTCACCGCCGCCGCTTCGTCGCACCCGGAGATGGCGGCGAAGCGCGGCGATCCGTCCTTGGCCCGCGGCAGGGTGACCGCCTTCTGATGGTGAGCGAGAACGGTCTCCAGCACTTCGTCGGGGAGATCCTTGAACTCCGCCGGGATGGAACCCACCACCACGGTCGGGTACTCGACGAGGTCGGCCCACTCCTGAAGCAGATGGGCCGCTTCACCGGATACGTCGCCGCCCGCCGCCTCTACGTTCCACTTGATTCGATCCCGCCTTCGGGCGGGATCGAGGATCACAAAACGCGCGGCGAGACCCGCCTCGAGTTCAGCGAAGGAACGCACCTCGAACCCGCGATCCGAGGCCCCGCGCGGATAGAAGCGATGTCCCATGGAACGGCGGCCGCTGACCACGCGGACCGCGCCCCGGGCGCCCGAAACCGCGTCGAAGATGGTCAGCGGAACCACCTCGCCGTCGAGCAGCGCCACTATCCATTGGATGGGCCGGCCGAATTCGAACCCGCCCCGACCGTCATCGAGCCAGGCGTCCCAGTTCATTCGCTTGGCGAAATTGAAGCCGCGAAGAAGGCCCGGCAACAGGCCGGCGAGGACCTCCCCGGTGGGCCGGCCGGCGATCTGCTTGGTCGCGCAGACGTAGAGGTCGTTGGCGCCCTCGGTTTTCGGGGAGAGCCGGAGCGCGTCCAGCGAGACGCCCTGCTTCTTCGCGAAGCCCTCGGCCGCCTTCGACCAGTTCCCCGCCGCGTCCTGCGCGATCTTCGCGGCCGGACCCCACTCGACCACGGTGCGGTCTTCCTGGCGCTCGTCGACCTGCGCGACCAGGACGAGGCGGCGCGCGGTCCAGAAGACCCGCACACCCTCGGGGGCGAGCTGCTGCTCCGCGGCGGCGGCCGTGAACTTCGAACCGAGCTGATCGGCGAGGCCCGAGAGCCAGGGCGCCGGCATCTCCTCGAAGCCGATCTCGAACAGGAACTCAGCCACGGCGGGCCTCCGTTCCCTTGCTCTCGACCGGCCACCGGTCTTCGACGTAGGCGGCCGCGACCGCGCAGGCGAGCTTCCGGATCTGGAGCAGCATGGACGCGCGCTGGGTCACGGAGATGCCGCCCCGGGCGTCGAGGACGTTGAAGGCATGGGAGGCGCGCAGCACCCAGTCGTAGGCGGCAAGTGACACCCGCGGCGCCGCGGTCTCGAGAAGCCGCTTCGCTTCGCCGAGCGACCCTTCGAACAGCTTCACGTGCAGATCGACGTCGGCGAGTTCGAAGCTGTAGCGCGACAGCTCGAATTCCTCTTCGTGACGCACCTTGCGGTACAAGACGCCCGCCCCCCACTCCACGTCGAACATGTCCGCCTTGTCCTGCAGGTACATGGCGATGCGCTCGAGGCCATAGGTGATCTCGGCGGAGATCGGGGAGAGATTGATGCCCCCCGCCTGCTGGAAGTACGTGAACTGGGTGATCTCCTGGCCGTCGAGCAGGACCTGCCAGCCGATCCCCCACGCTCCGAGGGCCGGAGACTCCCAGTTGTCCTCCTCGAAGCGAACGTCGTGATCCGCGGGCTCGATGCCGAGGGCGCGGAGCGAATCGAGATAGAGGTCCTGAACGTTGGCGGGAGCGGGCTTCAGGATGACCTGATACTGGTGGTGCTTGTAGACGCGGTTCGGATTATCGCCATAGCGGCCGTCGGTGGGCCGCCGCGAGGGCTGAACGTAGGCCACCCGCCAGGACTCCGGCCCGAGCACGCGCAGGAAGGTCTCGGGATGCATGGTGCCGGCACCCACCTCGGCGTCGACGCCGAGCTGGATCAGGCAACCCTGCTTCTCCCAGAAGGCGTTCAGGGTGGCGATGATCCCCTGCAGGCTCAGGCTCATGACCGGAGCACGCTTTCGATGACGCGGGAGGAGTTCAAGGACCGTCCGAGGTGGGTCTCGATCAGCTCGCGATGGAACTTCGCGACCGGAGCGAGGTCGATGCCGGCGGTTCGCTCCGCGAAATTCGCGGGCGACAGGCGAAGGGCCGAGCGGAGGAGCGCTCGGGAATCGGCATCCAGGATCTCCGCGCGTTTCGACCCGCAGTTTCCGCAGACCACGCGTTCGGCGGACCGGTCGAAGGCGAGCCCGCCGGTCACGGCCTGGCGGCAGTTGAGGCATCGGACCAGCGATGGATAGAGGCCGTGAAGTTTCAGGGTCCAGGCCTCCGCGTAGCGCATCACCGCCGTCCCGTTCGAACCGCGCTGCTTGAGGGCGGTGACGCAGGACCGTCCGAGGCGATAGCCGTCGTCGTCCCGGACGTCGGGCGGGATGAAGGCTTCGAACAATTCGGCGCAGTATTCCAACGCGAGGAGGCTTTCGAGGTTGTGGTTTGGAGGTTCGGAGGAACGAAGAAGCTCGACCGCGCCGAGCCGGAAAAGTTCCGTCCCTTCACGACCGTACAACGTGGTACGCACTTCCGACAGGGGTTGGAGCGACGACTGGTAACGGTCGCCGGGGCCGCGCGCGCCCTTCGCGACGGCCCTCACCTTGCCCTTGCTTCGGGTGAGGAGCACCGCGACAACGCTCATTTCCCCCAGCGGGAACGTCCGCAGGACCAGAGCGTCCGTGGTGAGAGGAGGCATTGTGACGGCCCCTTACGAGGTTTCTGAGCCAGAACTGCGAGCACCCATCGGCCCTTTCGAAGCAGGGCGAAACCTAACACGAAAGGCCTCCTTCTTCCTCCTTTCGGGCGCCCGGGATCGGAGTTTCGACCCGGGCCCCGGGGCCACCCGGGGGTCTTTCGGAGCGCCCGGACCGCCAATGTGAAACTTTTTTGGCCCGCCACCCATCCAAAGCTCCACAGGTCGGACGTAAACTATCCGGCAAAGTGGTCCCGCGCCGAGAGTCGGCTCGGGATCGCCACATCCCATGGTCCCCTTCCGAGGTTCGCACCCGGCGACGCGGGGAGTCGCCTTCGAAACGGGTGCGCCCTTTTTTGGAGTTGGCAAGCAATGAAGCGTCGAGATTTCACAAAAGCGATCGCGGGCATCGCCGCGGGTGTCATGGCCGGAACCAAGGCCTTCGCGGACGACAAGAAGAAGCCCGCGGACAAGGCCAAGGAACAGTCCTGCGGCGGCAAGGACGGCTGCGGCAGCAAGGGCAAGGCGGCGGCGGCCGGCGACAAGGCTCCCAAGCACGCGTGCAAGGGCCTGAACGACTGCAAGGGCCAGGGTGCCTGCAAGACCGGCGACGGCGGCTGCGCCGGGAAGAATTCCTGCAAGGGCAAGGGCGGCTGCGCCACCGCGGCGAAGCACGACTGCAAGGGCAAGAACGAGTGCAAGGGCCAGGGCGGCTGCAAGACCGGCGACGCCGGTTGCGCGGGCAAGAACTCCTGCAAGGGCAAGGGCGGCTGTTCGGTTCCCGTCAACCACGGCGCTCCGGCCAAGAAGTAGTCCAGGCCCTTCGAGCCTTTCGTATCGAGCCGCGGGGCTTCTTCCCCGCGGCTTTTTTCTTCTACACTGGATTTCGGCATGACCTCCTCCCCGCAAGGCAATCGCTTCGGTTTCAAGGACCTCGGCATCGGGATCGGCCTGCGCACCGTCCACTATCCCCACATCCTTTCGACCTGGCCGAGGATCGACTGGTTCGAGGTCCTCTCCGAGAACTACATGGACACCGGCGGCCGGCCCGCCTATGTCCTCGACCAGGTCGCCGAGCGATACCCCGTGGCCCTGCACGGCGTTTCGATGTCGATCGGCAGCACCGATCCCCTGAACCGCGAACATCTCCGGAAACTCAAGGCCCTGGCCGAGCGGACGAAGGCCCACTGGGTTTCCGACCACCTCTGCTGGACCGGCGTCCTGGGGCGCAACACCCATGACCTCCTCCCCATGCCCTACACCGAGGAGGCGCTCGCCCACACGATCAGGCGGGCGAAGCAGGTGAGCGAGATCCTCGAAAGGCCGCTGGTGCTGGAGAACCCGTCGTCGTACGTCGAGTTCAAGGGTTCGTCGATGCCGGAGTGGACTTTCCTCGCGCGCCTCGCCGAGGAGGCCGACTGCGGGCTGCTGCTCGACGTGAACAACGTCTACGTGAGCTCCTTCAACCACCGCTTCGACCCGGTGGAGTACATCAACGCGATTCCCGCGGACCGCGTGGTCCAGTACCACCTCGCCGGCCACACCAACAAGGGCACGCACATCATCGACACCCACTCGGATCACGCCATCGACGAGGTCTGGAAGCTCTATGCCCTGGCCTGCCGGCGAACCGGGCTCGTGGCCACACTCTACGAGTGGGACGACGACATCCCGGCCTTCGACCATCTGAAGCCCGGGCGGCTGGAGTCGGTCCTGCTCCCCTCGAAGACCTTGAGCGCGGCCCAGAGAATCGCCATCTATCAGGAGATGTATCCGCTCCGCATGCGCGATGCCCTCGCTTCCGACTATCCCGGGCTCGAGCACTTCCTTGGAAATCGTTTCTGGGACTTCGTGACCGCGTACACCAACGCCCATCCATCGAAGGGCTACACCCTGAATCGCCTCGGCGACCACGTGCCCGCGTTTCTCGGAAGGCAGAAGACCCTCAAGCCTCGAGCCTTTCTGAAAGACCTGGCGCGCCTCGAGCTTGCGATCACGGAGTCCTTCGATTCCCGTGAATCCGGGGTGCTTCAGGCCGCGGATCTGGAGGCGATCCCTCCGGATCGGCTCGGACAGACCCGGCTCGTGACCGTCCCGTCCCTGCGCCTCGTCGACCTCGAGTGGAACGCGGCCGATTACCTCGACACCGTCCGGGACGAGAACCACCAGCATCCAAAGCCTCGACGGTCCCGGTCGTTCATGGCCGTGGTGCGGCGCCACTACTCCGTGTACCGCTTCCCCGTGTCGGATGCCGCCTTCCTGGTTCTGTCGGATCTGAAAGCGAACGCGACCATCGCCACCGTGGTCAAACGAGCCATGAGCCGTCGCGGCGCCCGTCGAGCCGCGGCCGAGGAGTTCCTCGACTGGTTTCGCCGCTGGACGGCCGAGGGCCTGTTTTCGGGGATTCGCGACAAGCGCAAACCCGCCTGAAGTTCGAAAGGGCTTGACGAAAGCCTGTCGGAATGGATAGCATAGTGATATCACTTGGAGATCACTATGACCCAGACCACAAGAACCGAAAAGTTGCTCTCGACCCTGCCCGGGCTGTTGATGCTGCCCGTGCTACTGATTGCCGCGGCGGCTTTCTTCCGCTTCGGCATAGTGGCCCTCGAGCGCGGCACTCCGATCAGCGGCGTGCTGTTCCTGCTCGCGGGAGCCCTCTCTCTCTTCTGCCTGGGCGGCCTGTTCGTGGTGAATCCGAACGAGGCCCGCGTGCTCCAGCTCTTCGGCGACTACGTGGGCACGGTGAGGGATGACGGCCTGCGCTGGGCGAACCCCTTCTACACGAAGCGATCGGTCATGCTCCGCGTGCGGAACTTCGAGAGCGCCAAGCTCAAGGTGAACGACCACGACGGCAACCCCATCGAGATCGCCGCGGTGGTGGTGTGGAAGGTGGTCGATACCGCGGAGGCCTGCTTCGAGGTCGACAACTACGAGCACTACATGAACGTGCAGACCGAGGCGGCGATCCGGAACCTCGCCAGCCACTACCCCTACGACGCGCACATCGACGGCGAGTTCTCCCTGCGCGGCAGCACCGACGAAGTGGCGGCGCGGCTCAAGACCGAGATCCAGGCGCGCCTCGAAAGGGCGGGCGTCCGGGTGATCGAAGCGCGGATCTCCCACCTCGCGTACGCCCCCGAAATCGCCTCGGCCATGCTCCGAAGGCAGCAGGCCGGCGCCATCATCGCGGCGCGGCAGCGCATCGTCGAGGGCGCGGTGGGCATGGTCGAGCAGGCGCTCGATCTCCTCCAGAAGTCCGACAAGGTCAAGCTGGACGAGGAACGCAAGGCGGCGATGGTGAGCAATCTCCTCGTGGTGCTCTGCGCCGATCGCGAGGCTCAGCCCGTGGTCAACGCCGGATCGATCTACTGACCTGATGGCCGAGCGGAAATCCTTCCTCCTGCGGCTCGACGAGCGCACCTTCCTCGCTTTGAAGCGATGGGCCGACGACGACCTTCGCTCGATCAACGGCCAGGTCGAGTTCCTGCTGAGGCGGTCGCTCGAACAGGCGGGCCGGCTGAGTCGCGAACCCGCCGAGCCCGTGGCCCCGAAACGGGAGAACGGCGAAGACGGCAATATTTGACGCGGTGCGCTCCCGCCCGTTAAATTGCTCGCACCTGTGAAGTTCAACGACCTCGCGATCGAGTCGATCGCCTACGAGCTTCCGCCCGTGGCGGTTTCCACCGAGCAATTGGTGCGCCGCCTCGACCCCGTCCTCCGTCGGTTCAAGATTCCGGTCGACGCGATGCTCCAGCTCACCGGGATCATCGAGCGCCGTTTCTGGACGCGCGGGCACCCCATGCACCAGGCGGCGACCGACGTCGCCCGGCGCGCGATTCAGCGCGCCGGAATCGCGCCCGGACAGGTAGGCATCCTCATCAGCACTTCGGTCTCGAAGGATTACCTCGAGCCCTCGATGGCGAGCCTCGTTCACGGCGACCTCGGTCTCACCCAGGAGTGCCGGAACTTCGACCTCGCCAACGCGTGCCTCGGTTTCCTCAACGGCATCGAAGTCGCGGGCCGGATGATCGAGTCCGGAGTCGCCGACTACGCGCTGCTGGTCGACGGCGAAAGCGCCGGTGACGTGGTCGAAGCCACCATCACCCGCCTCCAGGATCCGAACACCACTCTGCGCGACTTCTGGGAAGCCTTCGCGACCCTGACCCTCGGCTCCGCCGCGGTGGCCATGGTCCTCACCAAGGGCTCCCTCTCCCAGACCACCCATCGCGTCAACGGCTGCGTCTCTCTCGCCGATACCGCGAACTCGCGGCTGTGCATGGGCACGGCCGAGCGCATGGTTACCGACTCCACCCGTCTCCTCAAGGCCGGCGTGGTCCTGGCCCAGAAGACCTGGGGTGTCGCGTCGAACCAGTTGAACCGCTGGTCGGAGCAGGGCATCGGCCACTACATCTGTCACCAGGTGGGCGCGTCGCACATGCAGGCGCTGGTCGAAGCCCTCGGCATCAGCTTCGCGAAATGCGTGCTCTCCTACCCCACCCACGGCAACGTCGGTCCCGCCGCGGTTCCCCTCACCCTGGCCCTGGCCACGGAGTCGGGCCGGGTCAAGGAGGGCGATCACGTGGCGCTCATGGGCATCGGTTCCGGGCTCAACGTCACGATGATGAGCGTGACCTGGTAGGCCCGAGCGTCACTCCCCCAGTGGCGACCCCGGCATGGCGCGAACTCTTCCCGTTCGAGAGCCGGACTCTCCAGGTTCCTTCCGGCCGGCTTCATTACGTCGATGAAGGGCCGCGCACTGCGGACCCCATCCTCTGCCTCCACGGCAATCCGACCTGGGCCTTCCACTACCGACGGTTGATCGCGGAGGCGCGGCCGTTCCATCGCGTGGTCGCCTTCGATCACATGGGCATGGGGCTTTCCGACCGGCCCGTCGATTTCTCGTACACCCTCGCCGACCACGTGAAGAACGCGGTGGCCTTCGTCGACGCCCTCGACCTGAAGAAGATCACCCTCGTGGTCCACGACTGGGGCGGGGCCATCGGCATGGGCATGGCCCTGGCCCGGCCGGAGCGCATCGCCCGGGTCACGGTCATGAACACCGCGGCCTTCTTCATCCCCCGGCTGCCGAAGCGCATCGCCGTCTGCCGCGCGGGCGTGCTCGGAGAGTTCATCACCCGCGGCCTCAACGGCTTCGCCCGCGCCGCCACCACCATGACCACGTCGATCCCGCTTCACCCGGATGTGAAGGCCGGATATCTCGCGCCCTACGCGTCGTGGCGCCGTCGCATCGGCATCTGGAGCTTCGTGCGCGACATCCCGATGGAGGCGAGCCACCGCTCGCGACCCACCCTCGCGAAGATCGATGAAGGCCTCGCGAGCCTCGGGAGGCCCGTGCAGATCCTGTGGGGCGAGCGCGACTGGTGCTTCACCCCGCAGTTCCGCGAGGAGTGGCAGAGGCGGTTTCCGAAGGCCTACGTCCACAAGTTCGAGGACGCCTCGCATTACCTCATCGAGGACGAACCGAACGGAGTGATCGCGCGGATTCGCGACTTCGCGTCGTGAACGTCGCCGATCTGCTCGCGGACTCGGCGGGTCAGGCGCCGACTCGCGACGCCATCATCGCGCCCGACGGACGGGGCGGCTGGACCCGGATCACCTACGGAGCGCTCGACGCGGCGGTCACCGCGCACGCCCGCGCCCTCAAGCTCGGCGGGGTCTCCAGGGGCGAACTCGCGCTCGTCATGGTGCCCCCGGGCATTCCCCTCATCACTTTGTTTTATGGGTTGCTCCGCCTCGGCGCGGTGCCGGTGATGATCGACCCCGGGATGGGCTTCCGCGCCTTCCTCAAGTGCGTCGAGACCACGGGGGCCACCACCCTCGTCGGTATTCCAAAGGCCCACCTCGCGCGGCTCCTGTTCCCTCGTGCGTTCTCGACCATCGAACGAAAGTTCGTGATCGGGACGTCGCTGATGGGTGCTTTGGGCCAGACCCTCCGTCCGGAGGACATCTCAGCCTCGGATTCCGGTGCTTCTCCGCGGGCGGAACTCTCGCCCGACGATCTCGCGGCCATCCTCTTCACTTCCGGCAGCACCGGCCCGGCCAAGGGCGCGCAATATTCGGTCGGCAACTTCTTCGCCCAGCGCGACGCGCTCCAGCGGTTGTACGACTTCAAGCCGGGCGAAGTGGATCTGGCCGCCTTCCCTCTCTTCTCCCTCTTCGACGCGGCCTTCGGGATGACCAGCGTGATTCCCGACATCGACCCCGCCCGCCCCGCGGAATGCCGGCCCGAGAAGATCGTCGAAGCCATCCGCGCGCACCAGGCCACGTCCGCCTTCGGCTCTCCCGCCATCTGGTCGCGCGTAGCGCCCTGGTGCGCGGCGAACAAGGTCCGGCTCACCGGCCTGAAGCGCGTTCTCATGGCGGGGGCGCCGGTCCCGCTCAAGCTGGTGCGGGCCATGCGGCCGGTTCTGCCCGAGGAGGGTGATGTGCACACTCCCTATGGGGCCACCGAGTCCCTGCCGGTCGCGAGCATTTCCGGCCGCGAGGTCGAAGCGCTGGGCGACCAGGTCGAAGCCGGCGCGGGCACGTGCGTGGGACGACCCGCATCGACCATCGACCTCCGTCTCATTCCCATACGCGACGAGGCGGTCGCATCCATCGAGAGCGAGCCCGTGCTCAGGGCCGGCGAGGTCGGCGAGATCTGCGTGCGCGGGGGCGTAGTCACCCGCGCGTACCACAACCGCGGGGAGGCGACGGTCGCGTCGAAGATCGGCGGGGGCGACCAGACCTGGCACCGGATGGGCGATCTCGGGTATCTCGACGCCTCGGGGCGTCTCTGGTTCTGCGGCCGGAATGCCGAGGCCGTATTCACCTCGAACGGCCCGATCTTCACCGACCGGATCGAGTGTCGATTCTCGGGCGACCCGCGCTGGCCACGCGTGGCGCTCGTGGGAGTGGGTCCGGCCGGCCAGGCGAGGCCGGTGCTTCTGATCGAGGGCGCCCCCGACGAAGCGCTCCGCGCGGAGGCGCAGAGGATCTGCGGGATCCAGGACGTCCGCTTCCATCCCCGCTTCCCCGTCGATCGAAGGCACAACGCGAAGATTCACCGACTCGACCTCGCGAAGTTTGCGGCTTCTCAAAGCCCGAATCTTCGATAGGCTCTCGCTCCACAACAAGGAGAACGAACGTCGTGGCAAAGCCGCTCGAAGGTGTGCGCGTCCTGGAGATGGGTCAGCTCATGGCCGGCCCGTTCGCGGGGACGATCCTCGCGTACTACGGCGCGGAGGTGATCAAGATCGAGGCGCCCGCGGGCGGCGACCCGGTGAGGACGTGGCGCGGGGTCGACCGCGACGGGACATCGCTGTGGTGGCGGTCGCTCGGCCGCAACAAGAAGTGCATCACCGTGGATCTGCGCACCGACGAGGGCCGCGCCCTCGCCCGCGAGCTCGCGTGGAAGTGCGACGTGGTGGTCGAGAACTTCAAGCCCGGCACCATGGAGAAGTGGAAGCTCGGGCCGGAAGACATCAAGGCGCACAACCCCGACGTTATCTACTGCCGCGTCTCCGGCTACGGCCAGACCGGGCCCTATTCGCACAAACCGGGTTATGCCTCGGTGTGCGAAGGTGTCGGCGGCTTCCGGTACGTGAACGGTTTCCCCGATCGTCCGCCCTGCCGCCCCAACCTCTCGCTCGGCGATTCTCTCGCCGGCCTGCACGCGGCCCTCGGCATCGTGATGGCCCTGTACAACCGGGCGGGCCGCAAGGGACGGGAGGGGGGAGGCGCCGGTCAGGAGATCGATGTCGCCATCTACGAGTCGGTCTTCAACATGATGGAGGCGGTCGTCCCCGAGTTCGACCGCCTCGGCATGATGCGCGAGCGCGAGGGCAGCAAGCTCACCGGCATCGTGCCCACCAACACCTACCGTTGCAGGGACGGCCTGTACGTCATCATCGGTGGGAACGGCGACTCCATCTACAAGCGACTCATGATCGCCGCCGGCCGCGAGGACATGGCGAACGAGCCCGAGTACGCGACGAACGCGGACCGCGTGCGGAACGAACCTCGAGTCGACGGCGCCATCTCGGAATGGACCGCCACCCTGACCGCCGCGGAAGTGGTCGAAAAGCTCGAGGCCGCGCAGGTCCCGGTGGGCTCCATCTACACGGTGAAGGACATGCTGAACGATCCCCACTACCAGGCCCGCGGCATGTTCGAAGAAGTCGAGGTGGGCGGCCGTCCCTTGAAGATTCCCGCCATGGTCCCGAAACTCTCGGGCACGCCGGGCGGGACGGAGTGGCCGGGGCCCCCTATCGGATCCCACAGCGTCGAAGTGCTGAAGTCGATTCTCGGCAAGAGCGACGCGGACATCGAGGCATTGAAGTCCCATGGCACCATCTAGAAAATCGGGCAAGCCCGCCGAACCGGTTTCGACGCTCGACCTGTATCGCAGCCGCGGTCTCGGCTCGCGCGTGGGCTTCGGCTCGCGCCCCGCGGTGGTGGTGGTCGACTACATCGTGGGCTTCACCGATCCGCGCTCGCCCCTCGCCGGGGATTTCTCCAAGGAGCTCGGCGCCACGAAGTCGCTTCTGAACGCGATGCGCCGCCGCGGATTTCCCGTGTACTTCACCACCACCGCGTATGACAAGGCCATGACCGAGGCCGGCGTCTTCGTCCGCAAGGTGCCGTCGCTCGCCGTGCTCCAGCGGGGGTCGCGATGGGTGGACATCGATCCCTCCCTCAAGCGCAAGGGCAACGAGGTCGTGATCGAGAAACAGTACGCCTCCGCCTTCTTCGGCACGCCGCTCGCTTCAACCCTGCACGCGCAGGGCGTCGATACCCTGATCGTCACCGGCTGCACCACCAGCGGCTGCGTGCGCGCGACCGCGGTGGACGGGCTTCAGCACGGTCTCCGCGTGATCGTCCCGCGCGAGTGCGTGGGCGACCGCGCGCCCGGCCCGCACGAAGCGAATCTCATCGACATCGACGGCAAGTACGGCGACGTCATGGCGGTCAAGGACGTGATCACCCTGATCGATCAGGCGCCGGCCCGTTAGCCGCCGCTCGCCGCGTCGTGCAGCAGGTCGTCCCAGAGGATGACCCGGTTCGCCTGCCCGGCCAGGCGCTGACGCGCGTCGATCACTTTCGAGAAGAGCGCGAACGCGTCCACCGGCCCGGCCGCCGCCCGCGCGAGGGCGTCCCGGGCCCCGGTATGCACCAGCCATTCCGGCCCGCCACCCGACTGCAGCACCGCGATGTCTCTCAGCAGTGAAGCAAACAGATGAAGGGTTTCGTCACGGTCGTTCTCCTTGGCCCCGGCCAGGGTCGAAGCCGCGAAGGCTGAGAGTTCCGCGTCCTTGGCGCCGCTGAAGCGCCGCAGGATCAGGTCGCGCAGGTCGTCGAGAGGCGGGCGACTCTGAAGGGCCCGGGCGAGGCTCCCGCCCGAAGCCTGAGCCCGGAGCTTCGCCTCCGCGGCGTCGATGCCCTCCTCGATCAGCCGGCCCTCGATCAGGCCCTGGGGCACGCCGGAGAGACGAATGGACGCGCAGCGCGACCGGATCGTCGGTCGCAGGAAGGCCGGGGACGACGAGGTCAAAAGAATCACCGCGGCTTCGGCCGGCTCCTCCAGGCTCTTCAGGAATGCGTTCGCGCCGTTCACGTTCATGCGTTCGGCGTCCACGATCACCGCCACCCGTCGCTTCGCCTCCCACGCCCGCCGGGTCAGCCAGTTCCCCATGAGCCGCATGTAGTCGACGTCGATGAGCTTGCCGACGCGTTCCTTCTTCTTGCTGACCCGGTCGTCTCCGTGGGCGCCCAGTTCCTCGTCCATGCCAAGCACGTCATCGCGGCCGAGGATCACCAGGTCCGGGTGCAGATTCTCCGCGCTGCGGCGGCAGTGCGAGCAACTCTCGCACGGGCCCTGCCGCGGCGACTCGCAGATGAGCGTGCGCGCGACCGTCTCCGCGAGCGTCCGTTTCCCGATGCCCTGCAGCCCGTGGATCAGGATGGCGTGATGAAGGCGCCCCTCGGCGAAGGATCGCCACAGCCCCTCGCGAGCGAACTCGTGACCCAGGATGGTGGAGAACGGGGCGCTCATGCGACCGGGCCGAAGCGTTCTTTCACCCGCGCCGCGATCCGGGCGGCCAGGGTCTTCACCTCGACGGCGCCGTCGAACACCTCGAAGCGCGCCGGTTCGGCCTTCGCGAGATCGAGGAACGCCTGACGGACCCTCCCGTGAAAAGCCGGGGCCTCGGCATCCAGGCGATTGGACGCACCGCGCTGCCGCAGACGCTCGAGGGCCACCTCGACGTCGAGATCGATGAGTATGGTGAGATCCGGGGTCAGTCCCCCGATATGACGGAAGACGTCGGGGATCAACTCCCCCACCCCGCGCCCCACCGACTGGTAGGCGAGCGAGGAGTCCTGGTATCGGTCGGAGATCACGACCCGCCTCTCCGCGAGGGCGGGCCGGATGACTTCGTCCAGATGCTGGGCGCGATCGGCCAGGAACAGCAAAGCTTCGACATCCGGGATGGGCGTCGTGGTGGCGTCGAGAAGGATCTCGCGGACCCGCCGGCCGAGCGGGGTTCCTCCGGGCTCGCGGGTGAGAAGGGCGCGATCGCCGAACTCCCGCGCGAGGGCTTCGGCCTGCGTGCTCTTGCCGCTGGCCTCGATGCCCTCGAACGTGATGAAAAGTCCCTGATCCATTCTTGCTCTGCCCCTCGATCTCGGCTGAGTTTACGTTTAGCGTGGTCCCGTGCGAATTCTGATCACTGGCGCTTCGGGCCTCCTCGGCGGACGCCTCTGCCTCCTGCTCTCACCCGACCATGAGATCTCGGCTCTCACCCGAAGCCGGCCCGCTCCGGAAGGGATCCCCTCCCTGAAGGCGGATCTGACCGAGGAGGCCGCGCTGCTCGCCGCCCTGGAGGAGACGCGCCCGGATGCGGTGATCCACTGCGCCGCCCTCGCCGACGCCGAAGTCTGCGAGCGCGAGCCCGCGCGGGCGCGCCTCGTGAACCTGACCTTGACCCAAGAGCTTGCCGCGGCGTGCCGAACCCGGGGGGCCCGCCTCGTGACCATCTCCACCGATCTCGTGTTCGATGGGCAGGGCGCTTTCTCGACGGAGGCCTCCCCACCCCATCCCCTGACGGAATACGGGCGCACCAAACTGGCGGCGGAGGCTGCGACCCTCCAGGGGTCGGCCGATTCCGTGGTCCTTCGCGTCGCCTTGATCAGCGGACGAGGCTACGGCCCAAGGCTCACCGCCACCGAGAGCGTCGCTGATCGCCTCCGCAAGGGCGAGGTAGTGACCCTCTACGAGGACGAATGGCGCACGCCGGTTGATCCGGAATCGGTGGCCGAGGCGATACGCGCCGTCCTGCGCCGGCCCGGCCTCACCGGCTGCTTTCACGTCGCGGGCGCCGAGCGGGTCACCCGGGTCGAGTTGGGAGAGCGCGTGGCCCGGGCTTTCGGCCTCGATGCCTCACTGATCCGCAGAGCGCCGCAATCGGCTCACCGCGGCGCCCCCCGGCCCGCCGACGTCTCCCTCGACATCACCCGTGCCCGGGAAGAGCTGGGATGGACGCCGCGCCCGCTCGACACCGCCCTCCGCGAAGGGCGTCTCGACTAGGCGGGCTTTTGCGGCCCCTTGAAGGTGAGGGCCAGGCGGCACAGCATCAGCTCGTCGCCATCCTTGATCGGATGAAGGACGTTGTTGTCGAGCTTCTCGCCGGCCACGAACGTTCCGTTCATGGTGCCGATCTCCTCGGCGATGAAGAAGGCGCCGTTCTTGATGACGAGCCGCGCATGGCGGCGCGAGATGTTTCGGGCCTGGTCCTCGTTGGTGAGGTCGACGTCCGGCGCCGTCCCCGTGACTGAATCGAACCGGCCCAGCAGAACTTCGTTCTTGTACACCGGGAACACGTTTCCGGAGGCCTTGGAGATGAAGTAGGCGAGCGCCTCGGAAGGAGGTGCGGCGGGAACGGGAACCGAGGGGAGCGAGATCGAAGTGGCGACCGACGAGCTCACCGTGGCCGGCGACTCCGCCATCTGCTTGCCCAGGGTCTCGATCTGCTTGACCATCTCGCGAAGGCGGATCGAGTACTTGCGGAGCATGCGGAACGCGATCTCCGGGTTCGACTTGATCATGTCGCCGAAGGTGTCGCCCGAGATCACGATCAGGTCGCCGCCTTCCGCCATTTCCGCGGTGGCCGAGCGGGGCATCCGTTCGAGCACGGCCATTTCCCCGAAGAAGTCGCCCTTCTCGAGAACGGCCAGGGTCACATCCTTGTTGGCCCCGGTGCGCTTCTTGATGGCGACCCGGCCGGACTGGATGATGTACATGTCCTCGCCCGCATCACCCTCACGAAACAGGACTTTCCCCGCAGGAAAGTGGGACAGAAAGCGTGCGAACGGGTTCTTTTCAGCCATTTTCTACGTGTGATGTGAGCTTATCAGATGGCGAAACCGGGTCCCGTTCAAAGGGCGTTGCCCAGCTGTTCCGAGATCGCGAGCCACTGCGTCCACAAAGACGCGAGCAGGAGCGCCAGTCCCGAGGTCACGCCGAACACCCTCCATGCCCCCCCACGCCGGAAGGACAGAAGGAGCGCGGCCCCGACCAGGAGCGCGACCAGGGGGGTCAGGAAGAGAGTCTCGTGCCCGTACCGGAACACGTCCGGAATCCGGGCCCGGAGCAGAATGAGCACGAGATAGGCGGCTCCCCAGGCTCGAACCACCTTCGATTCACGGACCGCGGATCCGGAAAGCCACAGGCCCAGGAGGGCAAGGCCCAGGTAGGGCCAGCCAAAGAACGTGTTGGTCCGCTCGACCAGAACCGCCCAGAAACTCTCGACTCGGTACACGGAAACGGCCGGCCCCGCTCCCGTGCCGCTGAGCCCCAGGACCCGTTCGCCCAGCGAGAACACGTCGCCCACGAAGTGCCGGTAGTAGAGCAGGAACGCCGCCAGGGCGGCCCCCGCCTCCGCTGCCATCAGCCCCATTCCGGACGCGCGATCCGCGCGGTCCGACAGCAGGCACAGGACCACGAGAACTCCCATGAAGACCCCCTCGTTCACGACACTGGAGGTATACGCCAGGTGCCCGACCAGCAGCGCCGACATCGCTTGAAGCACCGGTCGCGCCGATCGCGCGTCCCCGCGACTCAGCACGGTGGCGATGGTCAGCAGGGCCGCGAGGTCCAGCATGTGACCGAAGAGCGCCGGGAGCAAGGCGTAGCTCAGGCGCGAGGCGTAGGTGGGAATCACGCACAGCATCAGCGCGGCCAGAGGCGGCATGGAGAGTCGGACCGCGAGCGCGCCCGCCAGCAGAATCGGGATCACGGAAAAAAGGGCCGACCCCGCCTTGAGCGCGGTCTCGATCCGATCGGTGGAGAGGTCGAAAAAGGCGGCGAGGACCGCGAACGGAGCGTGGAACATGACCGCATAGGGCAACGACGCGACGCTCCCCAGGACCGGCTTCGTCCAGGCCTTCTGCGCGTTCAACGCATCGGCGGGGTGGAGGAAGAAGGACGGCCCCTCCGCGCGAATCGCCTCCACCACGCGGGTGTGAGTGAGCAGATCCGGATAGTAGAAGTCCGGATGGGATACGAGGGCCAGTCTGAAGAGCATGGTGACGAGGGCCGCGGACGCAAGCGTGGTCGCCGTCCCCTCATCCATCGGGACTCGGCGATGAAGCCAGGTCCGCCCGGCCAGAAGCGCCAGGGTGGCGAACACCAGCATCTCGGGGGCCAGGTGCGTCCCCCGCCAGGCCCCGAACAGGTCGGGGCCGGCGAGGACCGCGAAGGCGATCGCGGCGACCAGGCTCGACGCGCCCGCCGCGAGCGCGGATGACCCGAGGACCAGCAGACCCGCGAAGAGCAGGGCCACGACGAGCGGGGGCCTCATCGCCGGGCCCGCGCGCAGCTTGAACGGGGCTCCCACGGGCGCGTCCAGAGTCAGGGTATCCATCCTGAGGCCCATGTTCCGCCGCTCGTGCGAATCGGTTCTTATCGAAACCACGAGCGGCCCCCGAACGGACGCGGCGCGGAGCGTGGTCGTCCGGATTTCTCCGCCGCGAGCCCGGAAGGTCTCGGTGGCCGCCCCGGCGATGCTCACCGCGACCACCGCCTCCTTGACGAATGTGGCAA
>JBGATM010000027.1:0-58737 GCA_044229175.1 Vicinamibacteria bacterium
GCCGACAACCACATCGTAGACGCCCAGGCGCAGGTCGCGCAGAATCTCCACGCGCTCGATGGTGTGAATCTCGCTGTGCAGATAGTGTACCTTGATCGTCAACTCTGCCAGGTACTCGGTCAGGTCTTCGGCCATGCGCTTGGTGAGCGTGGTGACGAGAACGCGCTGCTTCGCGGCGACGCGCGCCCGGATCTCCGCGAGGAGGTCGTCGACCTGGCCCTTGACCGGCCGGATCTCCACCGCGGGGTCGACGAGGCCGGTGGGGCGGATCACCTGCTCGATGAAGGCGCCGTGGGTGCGCGTCATCTCATAGGGCCCTGGTGTGGCCGAGACATAGAGGGTCTGGCCGATGCGTTGTTCGAATTCCTCGAAGTTGAGGGGACGGTTGTCGAGGGCCGAGGGCATGCGGAAGCCGTATTCGACGAGGGTGGTCTTCCGCTGGCGGTCGCCGAAGTACATGCCTCGGACCTGGGGGATGCTCTGGTGCGACTCGTCGATGACGAAGACGGTGTCCTTGGGGAAGTAGTCGATGAGGGTCGGAGGCGGCTCGCCGGCCGCGCGTCCGGACAGATGCCGCGAGTAGTTCTCGATCCCGTGGCAGTGGCCGGTGGCGCGCAGCATCTCGAGGTCGAACCCGGTGCGCTGGCGGACGCGCTGGGCCTCGAGGAACTTGCCCTGGGCGTCGAGGGTGGGGGCGTGCTCCGCGAGTTCCGCCTCGATCTTCTTGATCGCCTGTTCGAGGCGAGGCCGCGGTGTGACGTAGTGGGATGAGGGGTAGATCGCGATTTGCGCGAGCTTCTGACGGGCCTTGCCGGTCAGGGGATCGAACTCGGTGATGGTCTCGATGACGTCGCCGAAGAGTTCGACCCGGACGCCGAAATCGTCGTACGCGGGCATGATCTCGATCACGTCGCCCCGAACCCGGAAGGTGCCGCGTGCCGGTTCGAAGTCGTTTCGGTCGTATCGAGCCTCCACCAGCTTCTGCAGCATGGTCCCGCGGTCGAGAGTGTCGCCCTGCCGCAGGAAGAGGAGCATGCCGTAGTAGGCCTCGGGCGAACCCAGGCCGTAGATGCAGGACACGGAGGCGACGATGATGACGTCGCGTCTCTCGAAGAGACTGCGGGTGGCGGACAGCCGCATCTTCTCGATCTCTTCGTTGATCGTGGCTTCCTTGTCGATGTAGGTGTCCGACTGGGGCACGTAGGCCTCGGGCTGGTAGTAGTCGTAATACGAGACGAAGTACTCCACTGCGTTGTTGGGGAAGAAGCCTTTGAATTCCTGGTAGAGCTGGGCGGCCAGGGTCTTGTTGTGAGCCAGCACGAGGGCCGGGCGGTTCACGCTCGCGAGGACCGAGGCGATGGTGAAGGTCTTCCCGCTTCCGGTGACGCCCAGAAGGACCTGGTCCTTCTCTCCTCTCATGAGGCCCTCGGTGAGGTCGGCGATCGCCTTGGGCTGGTCACCCTGCGGGGTGAAGTCGGCCACGAGCTCGAAGCGGGAATCGGCCGGGGTCGGGACGAAGCGCGGCGGTGGTTCGGCGACTTGAGTTCGCGGGGGCATCGAAGCCCGTAAGGTTAGCGCCGGTCGCGCCGCAGCCGGGAGCGGCCCTGAATCGCCACGGGCACCTCTGTTTGCGGTATCGTTTGCCGATGTCGCAACCTTCTATCCTGCAATCCCTGGGCGGCCCTCTCGGAGGGCAGAAGTTCGAGTTCCGCGGCGGGAACGCGATGGTTGGAAGCGCACCCGACTGCGCGGTGAGGCTCGATGCTCCGGGTGTCGCGGGGTACCACGCCCGGATCGTGATCGACATCACCGGAGCCACGATCCACCGGTTGGACGGGGCGGTCGGCGTAAACGACGATCCCGTGACCACCGACGCGCTGCTGCGCTCCGGCGATTTCGTCTGGATCGGCGAGCCCGGCGGCGCCACGTCGCTGATGTTCCAGTTCACGCTCGGCGATGTCGAAGAGGTCGAGACCGCCCCGGCTCCCGTTCCCGCGGCCGCGCCCGTGGTCGCGTCCATGATTGAGGAAGTCGGTCCGGACGATCTGGCGACCCCCGAACCTGCGGCCGAGCCGATGGTGGCGGAGGAAGCGCCCGCGGAGCCCGCACCCGCGGCGGCGGAACCGCCGGTCGAGCAGGAACTGATGGAGATGGCTCCCGAGCCGACGGCCGAACCGACCCTGGTCGCCGCGGAGAGCGAACCGGAATCCGCGCCCGAACCCGCGCTGGAAACGGCGGATGAGCCGATGCTCCTCGAGGCCGCGCCCGAGCCGGTTCACGCGGAGCCCGCGCCCGAGCCCGTGACCGAAATCGAATCCGTCACGGAAATCGAGTCCACGTTCGAGCCCCCGCCTTCGTTCGCGCGGACCGCCGAGGTCGAGCACACGCTCGAAGCACCGACGTCGGCCGAGCCCTCGGCTCCGGCGGAGACGGTGCTGATCCCGCCCGCGCCCTGGCAGACGCCGGCCGCATCGACGCCCGAGCCCGCGCCCGCCGCCGAGTACGCAAGTGCCTGGGAGTCGCCCGCGCCCACCGCGGCTCCTCCCCCGGAGGCGCCCGAGCCCACGGTGCTCCTCCCTCCCGAAAAGCCTCCGGTCCCGCCCTCGCCGGTTGCGCCGCCTCCCGCGCCTCGTCCACCCGCGGCCACGCAAACGCGCGCCCCCCGGCCCGCGGCTTCCACGGCCGCCCCGAAGCGATCGCCTTCCGCCCCGGGCCCCAAGATTCGCACCACCGAACAGGACAAAGCCCTCCGGACGCCACCGCCTCCTCCACCTCCCGCCCGGACGACCTCCAGCATGCCCATCATCGTCGGGGGGCTCGTGGTTCTTCTCGTGGTCGCGGTCGGCGGATTCTTCCTGCTGAAGCCGGCGCCCGAACCCGTGGCGCCGCCCACGCCCGCGCCCACTCCGGTTGTGGTGAGCACGCCGCCACCCGCGACGCCGGAGGCGACTCAGGTTGTCGCGGTCGAGCCGACGCCAGAGCCGACGCCCGAGCCCGTCGCCCCGGTGGCTCCAACGCCCCGGGTCGCGCCGACCCCGGCTCCCCGCGCCACGCCTGCGCCCCGGGCCACCCCCACCCCCCGGGCCACGCCCACTCCGGCTCGCCCCGGCGCTCCGGCGCCTACCGTTGCCCCGACCGCGGTGACGGCTCCGGCCGCGCCCGTGTCTCAGGTCCCCCGCCTGCTCGAGGAGGCCAGGGCGGCGATGACGGCCAGGGACCTTCCGCGCGCCTCTCAGCTCTTCGGCGAAGTCCTGAAGCACGAACCCGCCAACGCGGAAGCGACCGCGCGCAAGGCGGAGGTCGACGGCCGCATCGTCCTGCTCGGACGTAAGTTCGTGACCGGCGCTACATCGGTGATCGGTGGAAAGACCACGAAGGGGCCGAGCGGCTTTGATCTCGGCGGCGGGGGTGTGGTGAAGACCGACTTCTCCGCCAAGATCCTGTGCACCACCACGCCCACCTCCGTCGAGCCCGGCACGTCGTTCTCGATTCGATGCTCGATCCTCAACATCGGGTCGAAGGCGTTCCATATCGACGCCATCAGCGTCAACGAGGTCGCGGACGGCGCCAAGAACAGTGGAGCCGGCGTGACCCCCCGCCAGGACATCGCGCCCCAGGCCGACGCGGTCATCGTGGAAAGAGTCGGAACCTGGAGCGCCAAGTCGAACTGGTCTCTCGAGGTCGTGGCCAAGACCAGCAAGGACGAGTCCTTCCGCGCGGTCTACAGCTGGCGCTAGTCGTTTGAGCGCGGGCCTGCGGGCCCTCACTCCGCGGGGCGCCGTGCATTAGTCTCCGGTTTTCTTCGGAGGACGAGAGATGAATGCGCTGATCTGGATTCTTACCGGTCTGTTTGCGGGAATGGTGGCGCGCATCGCCATGCGGTCATCCCAGAGCGGCGGCTTGCTGCAGGATGTCTCCCTCGGGCTCTTCGGCGGCGTCTTCGGCGGCGCGCTCTTTCGCCTGATCGGGGCGACGCCCCGGGACGGGAGCCTCACGCACTTCGTGACCGCGGTGGTGGGCGCGATGCTCGCCATCGGCCTGGTCCGGTCGGCCCAGCATGCGGCGGCCGCGATGGGCATGTCGGAGGTGGAGCGGCTCCGCGTTCTCGACATCGAGACCCAGTTGAAGCGCCTCGGTCTCAGCCCCGCGGCCTTCGAGAGACTGCGTTCGAACGCTCTCTCCGTGGACGCCACCGCCAAGTTCGAAGAACGACGCACCCTCGGAGAACGGGCGGCCGATCGGCTCGCGGCCTTCGGCGGAAGCTGGACGTTCCTCGGACTGTTCGCGGTCTTCCTGATCCTCTGGATGGCCTACAACCTCGAGGCGCCCCGCGCGTGGGACCCGTATCCCTTCATCCTCCTGAACCTGCTTCTTTCCTGCATCGCGGCCATCCAGGCCCCCATCATCATGATGAGCCAGGGCCGCCAGGCCGCCACCGACCGGGCCGAGGCGCGGAACGACTACGAGGTGAACCTCAAGGCCGAAGTCCAGATCGCGGCCCTGCACGTGAAGCTCGACGAGTTGCGCGAAGCGCAGTGGCGGGACCTCATGGCGGTGCAGCAGAAGCAGATCGAGCTTCTCGAGCGGGCGCTCCGGATCGAAAGCAGGGACGGGCCTCCGGCGACTTAGACTCCGCACCGACATGAAGACCACACCGATCGACGAGACCCACGGCGCCGCGCTCAAGTCGTGGGTCGAGAGCGCCCATTCGCCCTCCACCGACTTTCCCATCCAGAACCTGCCCCTCGGCGTCTTCCGGACCAGCGGGATCGAGTCGAACCGCATAGGCGTCGCGATCGGCGATTTCGTGCTCGATCTGCGGGCCTGCATGGAGCGCCACCTCCTGACCGGGATGCCCACGCGCGTCCTTGCCGCTTGCGGCGAGTCCACGCTCAACGCCTTCATGGCCTGCCCGGATATCGAGCGCCGGGCCCTCCGCCATCGCCTCTCCCATCTGCTCCGCGCCGAAGGCGCCCAGGTGACCGCGAAGCCGCATGCCGCCGAGGTGCTGGTGGCGCAGCGCGATGTCCGCATGGCCTTGCCCGCCCGTGTCTCCGACTACACCGACTTCTATGCCTCGATCGATCACGCGACGAACGTGGGGTCGATGATGCGGCCCGACAATCCCCTGCTTCCGAACTACAAGTGGGTGCCCATCGGCTATCACGGACGGTCGTCTTCGATCGTGGTGAGCGGCACGCCGGTGCGTCGGCCGAGCGGTCAGATCGATCCCACCGCCGCGGGCCAGCCCCCGCACTTCGAGCCCTGCAAGCTCCTCGACTACGAGTTGGAGATGGGCGTCTTCATCGCGGAGGGGAATGAACTCGGCGTCCCGGTTCCCATCACGGAGGCGGGCTCGAAGATCTTCGGCCTGTGCCTGCTCAACGACTGGTCGGCTCGCGACATCCAGAAATGGGAATACCAGCCCCTCGGTCCCTTTCTCTCGAAGAACTTCGCGACCTCAATCAGCCCGTGGGTGGTGACCGCGGAAGCGCTGGCTCCTTTCCGTGTGGCCGCCGCTCACCGGCCCGAGGCCGACCCGGCGCCGCTGCCGCATCTGAAGAGCGCCCAGGATCAGGCGCTCGGCGCCTTCGACGTGAACCTCGAAGTGTCGCTCTCGACCCGCGCGATGCGGTCGCACGGACACGCGCCGGTCCGGCTGTCGCGCTCGAACGTGGCCTCGCTCTACTGGACGCCTGCGCAGATGATCGCGCACCACACGAGCGGCGGGTGCAACCTGAACCCGGGCGATCTCCTCGGCACCGGGACGGTGAGCGGCAAGACGAAGGAGAGCCGCGGCTGTCTGCTCGAACTCACGATGCGCGGCAAGGACCGCATCGCCCTCCCGGGCGGCGAGACCAGAGCCTTCCTGGAGGACGGAGATGAAGTTGTGTTCACCGCCTCGTGCCAGCGCGAGGGTTTCGCCCGCATCGGCTTCGGAGAGTGCCGCGGTGTGGTCATCGGCTAGCCGTCGCGCTCTCCGCGCCCTGTCCACCATCGCCTTGATCATGATGGTGATGGCGCTCGCGCCATTCCCCTACCAAGCCCTGCCTGACCTAGCGTCATTGCGAGACCCCAGTCCGTTTCGTGACGGGTCGAAGCAACCCCCCCTTCCCAACCATTTCGTGCCCACCACCGTTCTCGCCGCGGAACGCCCCCGCGCCCGAGATCTCGGCATAACCCCGGGTGTCCTTCCGCCGGGCCCCCTGAACGCGATCACCGATGTCGCGGGAGTCCGGGTGGGCCAGAGCACGCTCATCGAGGGCGATCGCGTGCGCACTGGAGTGACCGCGATCCTGCCGCATGCGGGGAATCTGTTCCAGGACAAGGTGCCGGGCGCGGTGTTCATCGGCAACGCCTTCGGAAAGCTCGCGGGCTCGACCCAGGTCCAGGAACTCGGCACGATCGAGACACCCATCGTCCTCTCCAACACGCTGGCGGTAGGCACGGTCGTGGATGCCGTGGTGGGCTGGACGCTCGCGCAGCCCGGCAACTCCGACGTCCGCTCCGTCAATGCCCTCGTGGGGGAGACCAATGATGGAGGGCTGAACGACATCCGCTCCCAGCCCGTGCGCAAAGAGCATGTCCTCGCCGCCCTGCGCGAGGCGCGCGAAGGGGCGGTGACCGAAGGCGGAGTGGGCGCGGGCACGGGCACGATCGCGTTCGGATTCAAGGGCGGCATCGGCACATCGTCGCGAGTGGCGCCGATTGACGGACGGAGCTACGTGGTGGGCGTCCTGGTGCAATCGAACTTCGGCGGAGTGCTCTCGATCGATGGTGTGCCGGTGGGGAAGGAGCTCGGGCGGCACGCGTTCTCGCGGAATGGATCGCCTTCCGACACCGCGGACGGCTCATGCATGATCGTCGTGGCCACCGACGCGCCTCTCTCGCCGAAAGACCTGAGCCGCCTCGCGGCGCGCGCGGTGTTCGGCCTCGCGCGGACCGGTTCGTCCTACTCGAACGGAAGCGGCGATTTCGCCATCGCGTTCTCCACCGCGAAGGAGCTTCGCGTGGCGCATGGATCGACCGCGATCGCGCCGCGGCCCGCGCTGCCCACCGAGGCCGTTTCACCCCTGTTCGAGGCCGTCCTCGAAGCCACCGAAGAGGCGGTCATCAACTCACTCCTGAAGGCTGAGACCACCACCGGCAACGGCCGCACCGTCCAGGCCCTCGACCTCGACAAGCTCCGCGAACTGCTCAAGCAGCACGGCCGCTAGGCCGGAGCAGCGTCACCACACTACCAAGCCCCGCCTGACCTCTCGTCATTGCGAGGAGGCCAGTCCGTTCGCGAACCGACGAAGCAACCCCCTCCCACCACTACCCCTTCTTCCGCGCCAACCTCGCCCGCCGCTTCAGCAAGTCATCCTCGAGGCTCGCGAAGTCGGACCGCCCGGCGACGAGGTCCAGTCCATCGTCGACGATCCGTAGCGCCTCCGCCTTGTCCTTCCGCGTGTGCTCGAGGAGCATCGCCAGCTCGCGATGAGCGACCGCGCTTGCGAGGCTCACGGCGATGCGCCACAGCCGCTCCGCCTCATCGTGCTGCTTCCGCGCCTTGGCGCGATAGGCGAGGCGTATGGTGGCATCGACGCGGGCCCGCCCCGTCCCGCTCTCCGCGATGGCGCGATACGCCTCCTCCGATCGATCGTCCAGCTCCGCCCGCTCGAGGACGCGGCCGAGGGAGAGCACGTCAAACGCATCCTCTGGCAGGGCACCCGGTTCGGCGACCATGGCCAGCGCTTCGCCGGTGAGAGCGGCGAGAGAGACGATGTCCTGCAGGTTGTGCTCGAGCACCTGGACCATGAGCCGCCCGTCCTTGCGGCGGAGGTACTCGAAGTAGCGCTCGGGGATGAACGCGCCGGGGATGTCGTCCTCGCGATGGAAGCCCATCACCCCCCGCTCGAGCGACTGCAGCGAACACGACTCCAGCCGCGCCTTCCACAGCCGCCGGCCCGGATGAAGCATGTCGAGGTGCCGCGAGGTCTGACGGAACACGCGGCGCTGCAGCCGGAAGCGGCTCTCGAGCAGCGGGACGTCGAACTGCTTGCCGTTGAAAGAGACGATGGTGTCGAAGCGTTCGAGGTCGCGCTCCACCGCGCGGATGAGCGCCTTCTCCTCGTGGAAGTCGCGCATGAAGTACTGGCGGACGATGAACGATTCACCCTCGATGAACCCCACCGCGACCAGGAAGGCTGCGGTGCCCGCGCCGCCCGAGAGCCCGGTGGTCTCGGTGTCGATGAAGGCGGCCTTGCGAGGGTCGAAGTCGTCGAGGTCGACCGAGGCAGTGAGGATGCGGGCCGCGTCGGGCAGGGCGTTGACGAGCTTCTCGAGCGACGTGCGGCCGACTCGCGCGTCGAGGCGGTACGTGGCGTCGCGCATCAGGAACTCGCCGTGGATCGACGAGACGATCTCGCCCCCGATGAGCTTCGCGAGGTCCTCGGGCGGGCCTTCGAGGGAGTAAACGTCCACGGCTTGCGAAGGCTGAGGCGCAGTCCCTGGATCCGCGCTGTCCAGCTCGAGGTAGGCAGGCCGCTCGACTTCCGCGCCTCCATGGCGACGGCTGCGAACCTGCTGGTCGATCAGAGCCTGCAGTCGCGCCTTGAGTGAAGGCGCCCCACCAACCGCGCCCTCGCCACCGTTGCTCCCCCCGCCATCGCCCTCGCCACCCTCGCTCCCGTCACCCCGGCGAAAGCCGGGGTCCACTTCCCAACTACCAGCTCCCTTTCCGCTCGCAGTGTCCACGTGCCCACGCTCCTGTACCTCACGCAGGCGGTCTTGAAGGGAACGCGCCATCAGCGTTTCGCGGCCGACAGCGTCGGCCCAAAGGAGGGATAGCAGGGAAGTGGACCCCGGCTTCCGCCGGGGTGACGGAATAGGGAGGAGACGTTCATTGCTGCATGGCGACGCGCAGCAGATGCAGCGCCACTTCCTTCCCCTTCGATCCGACTTCGCCTGCGGGGCCGACGCACGAGGGACACCCATCGAAGCACGGGCAGTTCTCGATCAGGGTGAGGCTCTCCGCGATCAGCCGGTCATGTAACCGGAACAGCGGCTCGGACAACCCGATCCCGCCGGGGTAGTTGTCGTAGACGAAGATGTTCGGCTCGTAGGGCTCCATCACGGGAGCCAGCCCCGTCTCGGATGGCGCCCCGGCATTGCCAAACTGTTTCCGCCGATCCGGCCAGACCGGCACCAAGCCCATCCCACGCTCCACCTTGGCCTCGCCCTGCCCATTATCCCCAACCGCCACCCCAAGATCCCGTCGATCGCACATGAGGAACAACGAAGCCAGCTGCCCGAGGGTATGCGACAAAGCAATGACCCCATCCCGCTTCTCCTCCCCGGTGAAGGGAAGCGCCGCAATCACCTCCCGGGGAATCGTGAGCCAGTACGAGGTGGTGTGCATCTCCTTCTGGGGCATCTGAAGCTCACCCGACCCCACGTTCTCATTCGTATAGAACTTGATCTTCTTGAACCCCACGATCTGCTGCGAGACGTGAACCTCGCCGTGCGAGCGGACGACCTGCCCGCGCGGCTCCTCGAGGAACGAATCGAGGATCTTCACCTTGGTGTACGTGATCGCATCGGTGTAATAGTCGACATCCGCCTCGCGGATATGCGCCCGCCGCTCCTTGTGGTCGTACTTGTGCACGAGGTACGTCTTACCCTCGAGCATGTACACCGCCTTCTCATGCACCATCATGGGCGCGGAGTCGAAGTCGACCTCGGCCACGATCTTCGGCTCGCGAGTGATGTCCTGGATCACAAAGTTGTCGGACGACACGCTGCGCAGGGAGACGGTATCGGCGGGGTAGCTCTCATGCGTCCAATGCCAGGAGTCGCCCGCCTTGTGCACGAACCCCTGAGTCTCGAGGAACCCCAGGATCTCCACCAGATTCTCCGACCCGAACGTCTCATCCGACTCGATGGGCAGCTCGAACGCCGCGCACTTGATGTGCGAAATCAGGATATGCAGGTTGTCGGGATTGATCCGCCCTTCTTCGGCCGAAGCCCCGAAGAAGTACTCGGGATTCCGCCCGATGAACTGATTGAGCGGCGTCGAGTTCAAAACCAGCACCGCGGCCGAAGTCGACCCGCGCCGGCCCGACCGCCCCGCCTGCTGCCAGGTGGACGCGACCGTCCCCGGATAGGAGAGCATCACCGAGACGTCGAGAGCGCCGATGTCGATGCCCAGTTCGAGAGCGTTGGTTGAAACCACGCCAAGCACTGAGCCGTCGCGCAAGCCCCGCTCGATCTCGCGACGCTTCAGCGGCAGATACCCCCCGCGATACCCGCGGATCACACCCTCCGACCCGGGCTTGCTCTCGAACATGTCCTTCAGATACGTCACCAGCACCTCGGTAGCCAGACGCGAAGGCGCGAAAACGATGGTCTGCAGCCCCTTCTCCAGAAACCGAGCCGCGATGTCGCGCGCCGACCCAAGCGCCGACTTTCGAATCCCCAGCTGCCGATTCACCACCGGAGGGTTGTAGATCGCGAAGTACCGCTCGCCCCGCGGCGCCCCGCTCTCCTGAATCCACTCGACCGGCTTCCCGGTGAGCGCCGTCGCCAGCTCCGCCGGATTCCTGATCGTCGCCGAAGAGCAAAGAAACTGCGGATCGCTCCCATAGAACCGGCAAAGCCGCCGCAGCCGCCGCAGGACGTTCCCCACGTGCGACCCATAGACCCCCCGGTTCATGTGCAGCTCGTCGATCACCACGTACTTCAGGTTCTCGAACAGCTTCACCCACTTCGTGTGATGGGGCAGGATTCCCTTGTGCAGCATGTCGGGGTTCGTCACCACGATGTGCGCCTTCGACCGGATGGCCTTCCGGGCATCCTGCGGCGTATCGCCGTCGTAGGTGAAGGTGGCGATGTCCTCGCCGAGAGCCTCGATGGTCGCGTAAAGCTCGGCCAGCTGATCCTGAGCCAGCGCCTTGGTGGGGAAGAGGTACAGCGCCCGGGTGTCGGTGTCCTTGATGATCGCGTCAAGGATGGGCAGGTTGTAGCAGAGCGTCTTCCCCGAGGCCGTGGGTGTCGTCACCACGAAACTCTTTCCGGCCCCGGCCAGGTCATAAGCCGCCCGCTGGTGCGTGTAGAGCTGATCGAGCCCCCGCCCCCGCAGATACTCGGTGAGCTTGGGAGCCAGCTCGGGAGGAAGCGGCGCATAGCTCCCGGAGGTGGCGGGGTAGTACCGAAGGGCCACGACAACGGGGTCTGTGGCCAAGCTCTTCTCGATTTCAAGCCCCTTGAGGATCGAAATCAGCCCCCCAGGCCCCCCGTCCCGCGCCAGGGCCGTGGATTCATCAGCCGGCGGCCCGTTTCCAATGGTCTTCACAGGGAGAGATTCTTCCATAGCGCCATGTTCGTGCGGGGTGAGGTCGTTTCGGGTCCCTTTCGTGCGGCCAGAAGCCAGAAATCACCTCTTGGCAAGCGCTCGTTCCGCTTACGACCCGAAGTCGCATCAGCAGCTTGAAGCGCGGCTAGACTGCGGAATTCATGTCCCTCGCCTCCGGCACCCGCCTCGGCCCCTACGAAATCACCTCCCCCATCGGAGCGGGCGGAATGGGCGAGGTGTATCGGGGACGGGATGCCACCCTCAATCGCGACGTGGCCATCAAGGTCCTGCCCGCGGCCCTGGCTGCCGACACGGAGCGGCTCGCCCGGTTCAAACGCGAGGCCCAGGTTCTGGCCTCGCTCAACCACCCCAACATCGCCCACGTCTATGGATTCGAGAGCGCGACGCTTCCGAACGGATCCACCGCCCACTTCCTGGCCATGGAACTGGCCGAGGGGGAGGATCTGTCGGAACGCCTCAAACGCGGCGCCATCCCCATCGATGAATCGATGGCGATCGCGAAGCAGATGGCCGAAGGCCTCGAAGACGCGCACGAGCACGGCATCATTCATCGCGATCTCAAGCCCGCGAACATCAAACTGACTGCCGGCGGCAAGGTCAAGATTCTCGACTTCGGCCTGGCCAAGGCCCTCGAAGGCGACCCGGGAACTTCATCGCCCGGCGCGGAGCTTTCTCACTCGCCCACCCTCTCGCGGCACATGACCGAGGCCGGAATGATCATGGGCACGGCCGCCTACATGAGCCCGGAGCAGGCGCGCGGGAAGACCGTGGACAAGCGGGCCGACATCTGGTCGTTCGGCGTGGTCCTGTTCGAGATGCTCGCAGGCGAGCGCCTCTTTGCGGGCGACACGGTGAGCGATGTGCTGGCCGCGGTGCTGCGGCAGGAGATCGACTGGACGCGGCTTCCGGAAACGACACCGCCGCGGCTACGGGAGCTCCTGCGCCGGTGCCTGGAGAAGGACGTGAAGCAACGCCTCCAGGCCATAGGCGAAGCTCGCATCGCCCTGGCGCAGACCGCCGACCGAAACGACTCCTCCGCGACAACCGCCGCGGCCCCGTCACCCGGGGTCCGGCACAGCGGGCTCCGCGCCGCCTGGGCCATCGCGGGTCTCCTGCTCGTCGGGTGGATCGTCACCGCTGTGTCCTTGAGCCGGCAAACGCCGGGCGGCCCGGCCGACCTGCGAACCTCGCTGGCCCTGCCGGAAGGGCTCGGAATTCCCACCGCCACCTACAACGGCAACCAGTCTCTCGCCACGCTGACCATCTCGGCCAAAGGCGACCAGGTGGCCTTCGTCGGCCAGCAGGACGGCGAGGGCGCTCTCTACCTTCGACGGTTCGACAGTTTCGATGCCGTGCGCCTGACCAAGACCGAGGGCGCCACCGGGCCGTTCTTCTCGCCGGACGGCGCGCGACTCGGCTTCTTCGCGCGCGGGCGGATGTGGCGCATCGACCTGCCCGGCGGCGTCCCCAGCGATCTCGCCCCGGCCGCGACGAGTTCGGTGGGCGCGAGCTGGGGCGAGGACGGCCAGATCGTTTACGCACCGAGCTACGCGGAGACCCTCTGGACCATTCCGGCCGAAGGGGGCAAGCCTCGCCCGCTCACGAAGCTCGACCGCGCCGCAGGCGAATTGAGCCACCGGTGGCCGTGCGTCCTGCCCGGCGGCGCCGGTGTCCTGTTCGCGATCAAACTTTCGAGCAACGAGACGCTGGACGACGCGCGCATCGCCATCGCGGACATCAAGACGGGCGAGCATCGGGTTCTGATCGATGGCGGCAGCATGCCGCGCTACCTCGACGTCGGGCGCCTGGTGTTCGCGCGCGCGGGAAAGCTCTACGCCGTCGCCTTCGACCTCGCCTCGCGCTCCATCCGCGGGGCGCCCGTTCCCGTGCTCGACGGCGTCGCCACCATGCCGAACAACGGCGCCGCCTGGTACGACGTTACCCGGGCGGGAATGTTGGCCTACGCCACGGGCGGCAAGATCACCCAGGCCGGTCGCTTTTCATGGGAAGGACCCGGACGGCCCACCCAGATCCTCGACCGCCTCGACCCCGCCCTGTTCGGGGGCATTCGCCTGTCGCGCGACGGCCGGCGGGCGATCATGCAGGTCCCCGCCGCGAACGACCGGCTGTGGCTGATCGACCTCGAGCAGATGAACGCGACCCGTCTGTCCTCGGGCGGCGGCAACGACACCGACGGGCTGCTCTCACCCGACGGCCGCTTCGTGTTGTTCCCGTCCGATCGCGCCGGGGGCGGATACCACTTCTACCGCATGCCGACGAACGGCAGCGCGCCGCCGTCGGAGCTCCTGGAGGGAACCGGACGGCTCCATTCGATTTCGTATCCGGCGCGCATGATCGGCTTCAGTCTGGATTCGACGAGCGGCGACACCGACGCCTGGGTCGCGCCCGTCGCCGACGACGGCGCGCTCGCGGGCAAGCCGCTGCTCGTCGCGGGAGGGGCGGGCGATCAGGACTCTCCCACCGTGTCCCCGGATGGCGCGCTGGTCGCTTACCAGTCGTTCGAATCGGGGCGTCCGGAGATCTACGTCGCGCGGCTCACCGATCCCGGAAGCCGGCGCCGCCTAACCAACGACGGAGGCTGGGGCCCGCTCTGGGGTCGGGACGGCAAGCGGCTCTTCTATGTGAGCAACGATCGGGTGGTCTCGGCGGCCCTGAGGTCCGCCTCGGACCTGCGCTTCGATGCTCCGCTCGTCGTGTCCAGGGCGGAAGTGCCCGGCCGGATCGACACCTTCGATGTCGGTCTCGACGGAACGTCGGTCCTGGTGGGGCGACTGGCCGATCCCCTGATGCTGCGGCGGGACATTCGTCTGTGGCCCGGCTGGGGAAAGACCCTGCCTCCCCTGTAGCCGGTCGCCTACCGCCGCTGCGTTACTTCGGCTCCACGCGCGGCTTCGGCAGCGGTTTCCGCGGAAGCGGGGCGTCGCGCATCGCCGCGTTGTACACGAAGCTCGCCATGATGGCCGAGGCCTGCTTGAGGTCGTCGGGCGACGCCGCCTCGTACAGGTCCAGGTTCGAGTGGTGCACCTTCGTCTCGTAGCTCAGCGGATCCTGGATGAACTGGAAGCCGGGCAGGCCGAGAGCGTCGAAGGGCATGTGATCGGTTCCGCCCGTGTTCAAGGTCGTTAGCGTCGAAGCGCCCAGATAGTGGAACGGCCGCAGCCACGCCTCGAAGATCGGCCTCACCGCCTCGTTGCCCTGCAGGTTGACGCCACGGATGCGACCGCTGCCGTTGTCGAGGTTGAAGTACCCGGCGAGCTTGCCGTGCTCCGGCTTGAGCGCCATGGTCTTCAGGTCGCCGAAGTGACGAGAGACGTAACCCACCGATCCGAAGTAGTCCTGTTCTTCGCCGGTCCACAAGGCCACGCGGATGGTGCGCCGCGGCTTCACCCCGATCGCCTTCAGCACACGCATCGCCTCGAGGGCCACCGCGCAGCCCGCGCCGTTGTCGGTGGCCCCGGTACCCGAGTGCCACGAGTCGAGGTGGCCGCCGAGCATCACCACTTCCGACTTGAGGGTTGGATCCGTGCCGGGGATTTCCGCGACGACGTTGAATCCTTCGACCCGCTCGACCATCTTCACGGACAGGGTCAGGGAAAGTTTCACCGCCTGCTTCCGATCGAGCATGCGGACGATCCGGCCGTAGTGCTCGCGCGAGAAGACGAAGCCGGGATAGGTGGGATGCCAGACCTGGTCGTAGAAGCCATCGGTCCGCACGTCTTCGCTGATGCTGCTCGGGGTCACGAGAGCGGCAATGCCTTCCTTCGCGAAGAACTCGTAGACCTCGCGCTGCTTGTCGAGGCTCTTCTGGAATTCCTCCTCCTCGTCCCAGAACGATTTCGGACTGCCGGGATCGAGCTGGCCCTCCTGCTTCTTCAGCTCCTCGTCGGTGAGGCGGGTGGCCTCGGGCTGGAAGCCGAGGTCCTTCGCCTCGGGCTTCCCGTTCATCACGATCGCCCCGCCGAGCTTGCCGCGGTACTTCTCGAAGTCGTCCTTCGATTTCACCTCGACCACGATGGGCGTGCCGCCGAGGGGCGCGGCGAGGGCCGGAGACCAGGCCCGCGGATAGCCGGTGATCCGCATGTACTGCGGCTCGGTCATCTCGATCGAGAAACGGTCGATCGACCAGCCGCGGCTCGTCGTCCCGTCCGGTTCCAGCGCGGCGTTCGCCATCCCCCACCGGGTGAGCTGATCGCGCGCCCACTCGCCGGCCTGCCGGAGGCTCGGCGATCCGGTGAGACGGGGGCCGTACACGTCGGAGAGCCAGCTCAGCGTGTCCATCACCTCCGAACGCTGAAACGCCTCGGCCTTGATCTGCGCGACGATGGTCTCATCCACCTTCTCCTGGGCGAGGAGAGGCGCCGATACGGCGAGGGCCAATGCGGCGGTGAGCCAGGAAGTTCGCCTGTCGATAGTTCTGTGCATCGGCCGGAGTCTACGTGGGCGGATGACCGCTCCCACCCTCACCCCTTGATTATCGCCGGTAGCGCTTCGAGTAGCCGGTGCGGCCGTTCATCACCATGAACGACCCATCCTCGTTAGCACTCACCTTGATCCAGGCATTCGTCGACTCGTCGAGATTGGCGAGCCGTTCGTCCGGCGCGTTCTCGGCGCCGGGGTTGAGCGATCGGTGAATCTGCCAGCCTTCCAGCCCCGGCGTCTGCTTCACCTGGGCGAGCGTCTTCGGCTGCGCGCCCTTCCTCGGGCCATTATTGAAGACCGCCACCAGGGGTTTGATGGCTTCGAACATCGAGGGGTCGGCGCCATCGGCCCCGCCGTGATGCGCGATCAGGTATACGTCGGACGGACCGATCAGTCCGTTCGGGCAGGCCAGCGCGAACAGGGGATCGCCGCTCAGGTCCCCCACGTCGAGGAAGCGGAACGCGCCATATTGCAGTCGGATTCCGACCGAGTGCGGGTTCTCGATCTTCTCCTGCGCCGGAACCGCGCCCGCGCCACACGCCCCATTCGGCTGACCCGCGCCGGGAAGAGGCTTCGCCAGGATCACGCCATCGGAACTGACGAAGATGGCCTCGACGTCCTTCAGCTTCAGGCGCTCGCCCGGCTTCGCGAGCCGGTGGCTCCCCTTCGCACGGAGAGCGACGTAGTTCTCGTAGATCCTCTGCGTCCCCGGCACTCCCTCGTCCGCTCCAACCGCGGGCGGGCCGTGGTCGATGAAGGTCCTGACCGGCAGGAGTTGGGCCAACTCGACCGCCCCGCCCGCGTGATCGGCGTGATAGTGAGTGAGGAGCAGGTAGTCGATCTGCTTGACCCCGGCGTCCTTCGCGGCGGCGAGGATCCGTTTCGGATCGCGGCCGTCGGCGGAGGCGCCGGGCTTCGCGCCGAAGGCCGGCGCGATCAACGCGTCGTCGCTGGGGAAGCCGGTGTCGATCAGCAGGGATTCCCCGGAAGGCGTCACCACCAGCGTCGCCTGGCCGCCCTCGACATCGATGAAATAGATGTCGAGGGTCTTCGCCGCGCGCACCACCGGCGAGGCCGCCCCGGCCAGCGCGGTCGCCAACACAACCACCTGCAGAAATGACTTCAATTCTTTCGTCCTCCGGAACCGGGCTGAGTTGACTGGCGATCATGCCTCAAGTCGGCCCTGGCCCACTCCGGAGCGGTGTTATCGTCCGCCCCGATCCGATCTGGAGACGGGCGCCCACGCCCGCGGGAGTTGAACACGATGAGCCGAAGACTCGCTCTTTCCGCCGCGCTCGTCGCGGCGCTTCCCTTCTCCGCCGTCGCTGCCGAAAAGCGCGCCTTCGCCATCGCGGACCTCTACGCGGTGAAGGGCGTCGCCGAACCTGCGATCGCACCCGACGGCCGCAGCGTCGCCTTCGCGCTGACCACGACCGACCTGCCCGCGATCCGGCGGCAGACCAACCTCTGGCGCGTCGACGCCCTTGGCCAGGGCGCCCGCGCGCTGACCCTCTCCGACAAGCGCGACTTCAGCCCCGCCTTCTCCCCCGACGGGACGGTGCTCGCGTTCCTTTCCACCCGCGAAGGCGACCCCCAGGTCTTCTTCCTCCCGACCGGGGGCGGCGAGCCGGAGAAGAAGACCAGCGTGCCCGGCGGGGTGGGCGGCTTTCTCTTCACGCCCGACGGCAAGCGCCTCCTCGTCACCGCCGAGGTGTGGCCCGAGTGCGGCGCCGACGCGGCCTGCAACCGCAGGAAGGACGAGGCCATGGAGAAGGGGAAGATGAAGGCGAACCTCGCCGATCGCCTCTTCGTCCGGCACTGGGACTCGTGGGAGGACGGCAAGCGCACCCACGTGCTTCTCGTCGACCTCGCCGACGCGAAGGCGCCGGCGCGGGACCTGACCCCCGGCGACTTCGACTCCCCCGCTTTCGTCGTGGGCGGCGGAGCCGACTTCGACGTCTCGCCCGACGGCAAGGAGCTCGTCTTCACGTCCAACCGCGACGCCCAGCCGGCGACCTCCACGAACTCCGACCTGTGGGTCGTCCCACTGGACGGAAGCCCCGAGGTGCTCACTTCGCCCCGGAACATCACGGCGTCGAATCGCGCGTTCGACGGCGCGCCGCGCTACTCCCCGGACGGCCGCACGATCGCCTACAAGATGCAGCGCGTGCCCGGCTACGAGTCGGACCGATCGGTCCTCGCCATCTACGACCGCGCGGCCGGCACGAGCCGCGTCGTCACCGAGAGCCTCGACGCCTGGGTGAACGCCTTCCGCTTCGCGCCCGATGGAAAGCGGATCCTCTTCACCGCGGATGTGAAGGGCCGGACGCCGCTGCACGCCCTCGACCTCACGAGCGGGAAGATCTCGGTGATCTCGAACGTCGGCCTGGTCGACGCCTTCGAGATCTCGCCCGACGGGACGTGGGCCGCCGTCGCGCGTCGCCGCATGCACCTGCCGACCGAGCTCTACCGCGTCTCCCTGGTCGGGGCGGCAACCGACAGCCCGCTCACCAGCCAGAACCAGGCTCTCCTCGACGAAGTGGACGTCCGCCCCATGGAGGAGGTCTTCGTCGACAGCCCGAGCGGGAAGAAGATCCAGGTCCTGCTGGTCAAGCCGCACGGCTTCGACCCCGCGAAGAAGTACCCGACCATCGTCAACGTCCACGGGGGCCCGCAGCAGCAATGGGCGGATTCGTTCCGCGGCGATGCGCAGGTCTACCCGGGCGCCGGCTACGTCACCGCCTTCCCCAACCCGCACGGCTCCACCGGCTGGGGGCAGGACTTCACCGCCGCGATCTCGAAGGACTGGGACGGCAAGGTGATGCAGGACGTGGCGGCGGTGAGCGACTGGCTCGCCGCGCAGCCCTGGGTCGATAAGGACCGGATGGGGGCGATGGGCTGGTCGTGGGGCGGCTACGCCATGATGTGGCTCGCGGGGCATACCAACCGCTACAAGGCCCTCGCCTCGATGATGGGCGTCTACGATCTGCGGTCGATGTACTCCTCGACCGAGGAGCTCTGGTTCCCGGAGTGGGACCTCGGGGGAACCCCCTGGGAGAACCCGGAGGGCTACCGCAAGCAGAGCCCGTCGTCCTACGTCACGCAGTTCAAGACCCCGACCCTGGTCATCACCGGGCAGAAGGACTTCCGCGTCCCCTACACGCAGTCGCTCTCGTTCTTCACGGACCTACAGAAGATGGGCGTGCCCTCGCGCCTCGTCGTCTTCGAGAACTCGGGCCACTGGCCGGGTTGGTACGAGATGGTCCTCTACTACGCCGCCCACCTCGACTGGTTCCACACGTACCTCGGCGGGGCGCCCTCGCCGTGGGACCCGAAGGCCCTGGCGCGCAACGCCGTCTTCGGCGCGGAGAGCGAGAAGAAGGAGACGAGGGAGCGCAGATAACCCACCCTGAGCCTCACGACCGGTTACGGCTGAAGCAGAGAGGTGAGACGCTCCCGCGCCATCTGCGCGTAGTGCGCGTCCTCGACCACGTAGGCCGGGCGAGGCTCGGCGCGGGCGCAGCGCTCCAGCAATCGTCGCGCCTCGTCAGCCTGGGCGGGTTGATGGGCCAGCAGGGCATCGGCGAGGAAGAACAGGCTCGGTGTGTTGTCGGGCCCGGTCCGGAGGGCCAGACGAAGGAAGGCCACACCCTGGTCGCGCGAGATCCAGCGAGTGAGCAGGGGAATCCGCGGGCACTCCGAATGCAGACGCCCAAGGATCAGATAGGCGCTGCCTTGATCCATGGCGGGATCCAGATCCACAACCGTCTGCGCCAGATCGCGGATCCGCGACGCTGCGGACTGCCAAACCGCGGCGACCTTGTGGTCCACGGACCACTGGCCCCAGGAGACCGCGGCCCAGAAGTAGACCGGCGGCGCGGCGGGTAGCTTTCGGAGCGCCGCAATTCGCGCGGGACTCTTCGCCCCGCCCACGGAGCGCTCGATCTTCTGAATCGTTTCGTCCGCGATCTGCTTGGCCTCCTCGAATAGTCGAACCTGCTCGTCCGGGGGCGTGTCACAGAAACTTCCGCGGAAGAAGATGGCCCGCATGAGACCCGCCCGCGCCTCGAGAGAGCCGTCATCCGCCTTCAGCGCCTCCCGGTAGGCGGCGATGGCCGCGTCGATGGGGCCCGGGTTCGCGGTGGCGCCGCGGGAGCCCTCGGCCCGGCGCGCGTAGAGCGCGTCGGCCGCCCTCAGCCGCTCCGCGGTCTCAGCGCCTTGCGGCGGCGCGGCCAGAGCGGCGGCGACCAGGAATGCGATGACCACCGTCTATCGTCCTCGCGGGCGGCTCTCCATCTTGAAATGATAGGTGATGGGCCACGGAACTCTGGCCGGCCCTGAAGCACTACGGAAGCGTCATCTTCGCGACCCCCTGGGTGGTCTACGCCGCCGTCCGTCATCGCCTGGAGACCGTCCCGGAGCGCGAGCCGGCGGATCCGGCGTCGGGCTAGCTCTTCAGGTCAGGCGAAGGGCTGGTCGATCGCCGGGCTCGGCTCGGAGAAGAACTTCGGACCGTTCTCCGTGATGTAGAGACAGTCTTCGAGTCGCATGCCGAATTCGCCGTAGATGGTGACCATCGGCTCGTCGCTGAAGCACATGCCCGGGGCGAGCTTCGTCTTGTTCCCCTTCACGAAGTTCGTCCACTCGTGTCCGTCCATGCCGATGCCGTGGCCGGTGCGGTGCGGGAGCCCCGGGACCTTGTACCCGGGACCGAAGCCGGCGTCGGTGATGACCTTGCGCGCGGCGGCATCCACCGATTCGCAGGTGGCCCCCACCTGCGCGGCCGCGAAGGCCGCGGCCTGAGCCTTCTTCTCCAGGTTCCAGACTTCGGTCTGGCGTCTGGTGGGCTTGCCGAAGACCACGGTCCGCGTGATGTCGGACTGATACCCGAGGAAATTCACGCCGTTGTCGATCTGGACGACGTCGCCCGCCTTGAGCTTCTGGGGTTTGATGCTTCCATGCGGGAAGGCGGTGTATTCGCCGAAGCTCACCGCGATGCCGCCCGGGGCGCCGAGCGCTTCGAATGCGGCGCTGATGTTGTTTCGCAGTTCGCCCTGGGTCATCCCCTCGCGCAGGGTCGAGAGGCCGGCCTTGTAGGCGGCGATGGTGATGTCGTTGGCGTGCTGCATCAGCGCGATCTCCGTCTTCGACTTGATCATGCGGCAGCCCGCGGTCACCGGGGTCGCAAGCGTCCACTCGACCTGTGGCGCCGCTTTGCCCAGCCCGTGGGCGATGAAGTACCGGACGCGCTCCTCGAGGCCCACCCGGCCCGTGGACACCCCTCGATCCTTGAGAATGGAGGCCACGACCTCGCACGCGTCCTCGTCTTCCTGCCAGACCCGGATGTCGCTCGTGAACTTCGTGACCTCGCGCGCGCGGTCCTCCTCGAATCCCGGCGTCACGTAGGCGAGTTCGCCCTTCGCGGGAATGACGAGGAGGAACGGCCGCTCGCTCAGGCCCCAGCGCACGTCCACGAAGTAGGCCATGCTGGTGCCGGGCTCGAGCACGATGGCGCCGAGGCCGTTTTCGGCCATGAGCCGTCGCGCCTTCTCGATGCGGGCGCGCCGTTCGTCGTCGGTGATGCCGGGAGGAGCGCCCGGCAGCGGCTTGAGCGCGCGGACCACGTCCGGTACCGGGCGAGGGGCGTCGTTGCCCTCTTGAGCCTCGGCTTTGCGCGCGGGAGCGAGGAGAGCGCCGGCGGCGAGACTCGCGGCACTCGTGAACTGACGTCGGGACAAGGGCATCTCATCTACCTCCAAAGCAACGGATGAGGAGGTTACCTCCTCCCGCTCGAGTGGTACGCTGCGCGCTGAAGACGCTCCCCGGAGGACTGACGCGCCATGACGATGTCGAGTTCGGATCGTGCCGCAGCAGAGCCGAGCCGCCGGGAACCCCGGGGGCTCTCCGCCGCCGTGATGGCGGCCCGGGGGTCCGCCAGGCAGCAACGCATGGTGCGGCTCGTCCTCGTCAGCGTCCTTGGCGCCTCATCGGCCGCGGCTCTCGCAACCGTCCAGGACACGCGCGACGTCGGCGCACGGCCCGAGTGGGACGATCCCTCGGTGATCCGGGTGAACGCCCTGAAATCGCATGCCACTCTGATGGTCTATCCCTCCGCGGATCTGGCGAGAGCCGGGGAAAGGGCCGCCTCGCCCTGGTTCCTGTCCCTCGATGGGCAGTGGCGGTTTCACTGGTCCGCCAGTCCCGCGCAGCGTCCGCTGGGCTTCGAACGACCCGACTTCGATGACACCGGCTGGTCGCCGATCCGCGTTCCATCGAACTGGCAGATCCAGGGCTTCGACATCCCGATCTACACCAACATCCGCTACCCGTTCGACCTCGACCTGCGGGCGCCGCGCGCGCCCCGCGAGAAGAACCCGGTGGGCTCCTATCGGATGTCCTTCGTCGTCCCCGCCGGATGGGAGGGTCGACGCGTGCACCTCCAGTTCGGCGGGGTCGATTCGGCCTTCTACGTCTGGCTGAACGGACGCAAGGTGGGATACAGCGAGGACAGCCGCCTCCCCGCCGAGTTCGAGGTCACGGGCTTCCTGAAGCCGGGGGCCAATGTGCTGGCGGTCGAGGTCTATCGCTGGAGCGACGGCTCCCTGCTCGAAGACCAGGACATGTTCCGCCTGAGCGGGATCTTCCGGTCAGTGTCCTTGTGGAGCAGCGGGGCACAGCACATCAGGGACTTCGAGGCGCACGCGGATCTGGACAACGCGTACCGGGACGGTGGGTTGAACGTGAAGGCTCTGGTGAGCAACGCCCTCAAGGGGGCGGCCTCGGGTACGTTGAAGCTGGAATTGACCGATCCCTCCGGCCGGCCGGCTCTCGCCGCCCGCAGGGGGTTCAAGGTCGCGCCGGGCGCCGAGGCCGCGGTCGAGTTCTCCCTCCGGATCAAGAATCCCTTTCCGTGGACCGCCGAGACGCCCAACCTCTACGGCCTCCTGCTGACCATCGAGGACGCGGGCGGGCGCGTGGTCGAGGTCATCCCGTCGCATGTCGGGTTCCGCAAGGTGGAGGTGCGGGACGGGAGGCTGCTCGTGAACGGACGGGCCATCCTGATCAAGGGCGTCAATCGTCACGAGCACGACCCCGACGCCGGGCATCTGATGAATCGTGAACTCATGATCCGCGACATCGAGATCATGAAGCAGCACAACGTGAACGCGGTGCGGACGTCTCACTATCCGAACGACCCCGAATGGTACGACCTGTGCGATCAGTACGGCCTGTATGTCTTCGACGAAGCGAACATCGAGACTCACGACTTCGGGGCCGATCCGCAGAACCTGATCGCTCGCGATCCGGCCTTTCAACCCATGATCCTCGACCGCATCGAGAGGATGATGGAGAGGGACAAGAACCACCCGTCGATCATCGTCTGGTCCATGGGCAACGAGGCGGGAGACGGCCCCAACTTCACCCTGGCCTACCGGAAGATCAAGGAGAGGGATCCCTCGCGGCCGGTCCACTATGAGGGGACCACCTCGCATGGAGGCGCCGAGCCGAGCGCCGACATCAACTCCTTCATGTATCCAACCCCGGCCGAGGTGGTGGCGCATGCGGCGGAGCGGCCGTCCATGCCGCTGATCCTTTGCGAGTACTCCCACGCCATGGGGAACAGCTCCGGAGGACTCAAGGAGTACTGGGACATCTTCTACTCGGGCACCAACGCGCAGGGAGGCTTCGTGTGGGACTGGGTCGATCAGGGCATAAGGCAACCGGTTCCGCCCGAGTCCCTGGCCTCGAGCGGGGGAAAGACGTTCCTGGCCTACGGCGGCTGGTGGGAAAACCGGGCGGGCATTCACAACGACAACAACTTCTGCATGAACGGCCTGGTTTCCGCCGACCGGAAACCCCATCCGGGTCTCGGGGCGATCAAGTATGTCTACCGCTACCTTCACGCGACTCCGGTCGACCTCGCGGCGGGAAAGATCAAGGTCAGGAACTGGTTCGACTTTGTAAACCCGAAGGATCTGGTCGACGGCACCTGGGACCTGATCGCGGACGGAAAGCGCGTGGCCTCAGGCCGACTCCCCGAGTTGGACATCGCCCCGCGAGCGGAGAGAGAGATCGTGCTCGCGCTCCCACGGCTCGACGCGTCGGGTGCGAAGGAGTATTTCCTCAACCTCAGCTTCGTCCTGAAGAAGGATGCGCCGTGGGCTCCGCGCGGCCACGAACTGGGCTGGGAACAGTGGCCGCTGCCGACGGGGAGGAACGCGCCGCAGAAGATCGCGCCCGCGCCCGCCCCGCTGCGGATCGTCGAGAGAGACGAGCGCGTGTACTTCTCGGGGGAGAACTTCGGCGCGGTGTTCGACAGGTTCGTCGGGGCGCTGACCTCCTACAGCTACCGCAACGTCAAGCTCCTCGAGCGCGGTCCCCGGCCGGACTTCTGGCGCGCGGCCACGGACAACGACATCGGAGCGGGCAAGTCGATCCGGTCTCGATCGGGGCCTTCGAAAGACCCGCTCGCGGACATCGAGCTCTGGCGCGACGCCGGCTCGGCCTGGCGCATCACCGGGGTGACGGTCCAGCGCAAGGATGAGAGCACGGCCGTCGTGACCCTCGATGCGGAGCTGCCCCTGGTAGGCGCGGAATACACCATGACCCACGAAGTTCGGGGTGACGGGGAGATCGTCGTGGAGGCCTCCTATCGGCCGGGGCCGAACCGGATATCCCCGGCGATGATGCCCCGCTTCGGCACGGAACTGATCGTGAGCCCGGGCCTCGAAAACATGGCCTGGTACGGCCGCGGCCCGACCGAGACTTATGTCGACCGTCAGTTCGAGCGAATAGGTGTCTACACCTCGACGGTGACCGGCGAGTGGGTCGACTACTCGAGGCCGCAGGAGAACGGGAACAAGACCGACGTTCGGTGGGTCTCGCTCACCAACGATCAAGGCGTCGGCTTGCTGGCCGAGGGGATGCCGCTCTTGAGCATCAGCGCCCGTCACGTCACCAAGGCGGATATCGAGCGAGCTTCGTATTCCTTCGAGCTGCCCCGCCGGCCCGAGACGTACCTGAATCTCGATCTCAAGCAGATGGGAGTCGGCGGCATCGACAGTTGGTCCAGGAATGCCTATCCGATGGACCTCTACAGGATTCCGTCAGACCGGCCGAACTCGTACCGATATCGTCTTCGACCGATCTCCGGCAACCCGTCGCCGCCGCCGACCGGGAAGTAAGGTCACGCCGACCCGCTCGAGTCAAGCTTCCGCCATGGCCCCCGTGATCGCCCTGCTCGGGCCCACCAACACCGGCAAGACGTACTTCGCCATGGAGCGCATGCAGGAGCACGGGACCGGCATGATCGGTTTCCCGTTGCGCCTCCTCGCGAGAGAGAACTACGACCGCCTGGTGCGCGCCCGCGGCGCCGAGGCCGTCGCGCTCATCACCGGCGAGGAACGCATCCTCCCACCTACCCCGCGCTACTACGTCTGCACGGTCGAGGCCATGCCGGTGGATATTCCCGTGGACTTCCTGGCCGTGGACGAGGTGCAACTCGCGGCCGACCGCGAACGCGGCCACATCTTCACCGACCGCCTCCTGCACGCCCGCGGCATGCGCGAAACGATGTTCCTCGGCGCCGACACGATCCGCCCCGTCCTGCGCCATCTCGCGCCGAGTGTCGAGATGGTCTCGCGGCCCCGGCTCTCCACTCTCAGCTACGTGGCTCCGCGGAAACTCGAGCGGACGTCGAGGCGAAGCGCGCTGATCGTCTTCTCGATCGCCGAACTGTACGCAGTGGCAGAACGACTGCGCAGCCGGGCCGGGGGCGCGGCGCTCGTCTTCGGCGCTCTCTCACCCCGAGCCCGCAACGCGCAGGTCGGCCTGTATCAGTCGGGCGAGGTGGATCATCTCGTCGCCACCGACGCGATCGGCATGGGCCTGAATCTCGACCTCGACCACGTGGCCTTCACCTCCCTCACCAAGCACGATGGCGTGGGCCCGAGGCGACTCCACCCCGCCGAGGTGGGACAGATCGCGGGCCGGGCCGGACGCCACGTTCGCGACGGCACCTTTGGCGCCACCGCGGACCTCGGGGACTTCGCGCCGGGGCTCGTGGACGCGGTCGAGCAGCACCACTTCGAGCCGTTGCGGTCCGTTTACTGGCGTAACCCGCGTCTCTCCTTCGGCTCCATCGCGAGCCTGCTGGAGAGTCTGGAGCACAAGCCGCCTCACCCCTGGCTCCTGCGAATGCGACACGCGGACGACCAACGCGCCCTCGAAGTCCTGGCCCGCGATCCCGACATCGTGACCCTGGCCCAACGCGCCGGGGACGTGCGCCTCCTCTGGGAGGTGTGCCAGGTCCCGGACTTCAGGAATGTGATGACGGAAGCGCACACGCGCCTCCTCTCGCGGATCTTTGGATTACTCATCGGCAGCGAGGGCGGCCTTCCCTGGGACTGGGTGGATCGGCAGGTCAAGGCCCTGGACGTGACGGACGGCGACATCGCCGCGCTGCTCGATCGCATCGCGGGGATCCGGACCTGGACGTACGTCTCGCATCGTCCGGGCTGGCTTGCCGACGCGTTGACCTGGCAGGCGCGCACCCGGGACATCGAGGACCGGCTCGCCGATGCGCTGCACGAGAGATTGCGCGAGGAGTACGCGAACCCCGGCGCCGCGTTGATCGCGCGTCACGGAGACGCGGAGATCGCCTCGCAACTCGCCGACGACGGCACCCTGCTCCTGCAGGGAATCCCCGCGGGCCGACTCACGGGCTTTCAGTTCGAGCCCCTGCCGGGGGCGGCCTCGCACGCGCTGCGCGCTGCGGCCAATCGCGCGTTGCGGGCGGGCATCGATGCGCGGGTGGCGGAGTTGTGCGACTCGGACGATGCGGCCTTCGCTCTCACCGCCTCGGGCGCCATCCTGTGGCGCGGGTCGAAGGTGGGTCGGCTGCTGCCCGGCGACCGACTCCTGACCCCGCAGGCCGAAGCCCTCGCGTCCGACCTGCTCGACCCGCCTCGACGCGAGCGCGTGAGACGCCGGCTCGCGGAATGGGTCTCGGGACACCTCCGTCGGGTGCTGGCTCCGCTCCTCGGAGCGCTGGAAGCGAAGTCGGCGGGCCCGGTTCGCGGCCTCATCTACCGACTGGCGGAAAGTCTTGGCTCCGCCCCTCGTCGGAAGCTGCGGGCCGCGATCGATCCCTTGATCCAGCCCGAGCGGCGAGAAGTGGCGAATCTCGGCGTCGTGCTCGGCCGACGCCACATCTTCATGCCGGCGCTCCTCGCCCCCGAGGCGCTGCGCGTCCGCGCCACTCTCTTCCAGGTCCGGCATCCTTCGGCCATACCCCTGCCCACCGGTCCCGTGTCGCTGCGAAGCGGCGGGAGCGCGGACCCGGACCGCGACGCGGCCTGCGGCTACGAGTCGCTTGGCGGCCTGCTGGTGCGGGTCGACGCGGTCGAAACCCTGCTCGGGACCGCGCACTCACTCGCCCGCCAGGGCCGCCTGCATGCAACCGCCTCCCTCGCGCACAGCCTTCGCTGCGGGCCCGAAGCGCTCCCCGGCGTGCTCATCGCCCTCGGTTTCGAGAAGGCCGGAGAGGGATTCCGCGCCCGCGAACCGCGCGCCGGACGACGGGGCGCCCGGGGCTAGGGCGCGGCGCGGCCTGGGCCGTGCATGCGGGAGGGACAAACACTAGACTGGCGGGATTCATGACTCTCACGTCCGGCACGCGGCTCGGACCCTATGAAGTCGTCACCGCCATCGGCGCCGGCGGAATGGGAGAGGTGTATCGAGCCAGGGACGCGAAGCTCGGCCGCGACGTCGCCATCAAGGTTCTGCCCGCGGCCTTCGCGCAGGACCCCGAGCGTCTCGCGCGTTTCGAACGCGAGGCTCGCGTCCTCGCGTCGCTCAACCACACCAACATCGCGCACGTGTACGGGTTCGAGAGCGCGACGCTGCCGGACGGCTCGACCGCGCACTTCCTCGCCATGGAGATGGTCGAGGGCGAGGACATGGCCGAGCGACTGAAGCGCGGCGCGATTCCCGTCGATGAAGCGCTCGCGATCGCGAGACAGGTCGCCGACGGTCTCGAAGAAGCTCACGAGAAGGGCATCGTTCATCGCGACCTCAAGCCCGCGAACATCAAGCTCACTCCCGATGGCAAGGTAAAGGTCCTCGATTTCGGTCTCGCCAAGGCCTATTCCGCAGATCCAACCGGCAGCGGATCGCCGGAGCTCTCACACTCCCCCACGATGACGCGCCAGGCGACCGAAGCGGGAATGATCATGGGCACCGCCGCCTACATGAGCCCGGAGCAGGCGCGCGGCAAGACGGTCGACAAGCGCGCAGACATCTGGGCCTTCGGCGTGGTGCTCTACGAAATGCTCACGGGCACGCGTCTCTTCAAGGGCGAAACGGTGAGCGACACCCTGGCCGCGGTCCTGATGAAGGACCCCGACTTGTCGCTCGTGCCTCCTCAGTTGCGGGGCGTGATCGGGCGATGCCTCGACCGCGATCCCCGCAAGCGCCTCCGCGACATCGGGGACCTGGGCCTGCTGCTCGCAGATTCAACGGCTCCGACCAGCGCCGGACCGAATGCGCCAGATCGACGGATGTGGGTATCGGCTCTCGGGGCCCTGGTCCTCGGCTCGGTAGCGACATGGGCTCTGATCGGCTCCAGGGGAAGTGCTTCGGCGACGCTCCCCGTGGTTCTCGTCGAACCGCCGCCGCAAGGGACACGGTTCGTCGGCGCGCCACTGCTCTCCCCCAACGGGCGACGACTGGCGATGATCGCCGTGGATGCCGCGGGTACGACTCGTCTATGGACCCGGGATCTGGGAGAACCGACCCCGCACGCTGTCGAAGGGAGCGAGGGCTCGACCACGGCGTATGGCGTCATGGGCCCGTTCTGGTCGCCCGACAGCCGGCAGATCGCCTTCCTCGCCCAGGGGCAGGTCCGGCGAGCAGCTCCGGGTGGAGGCCCGGCGACCCTCGTCGCCGCTGCCTCTCCGCGCAGCGGGGTGTGGCTGAAGGACGGGGATCTCCTGCTCGCGATACCGGGCCAGGGCCTCATGCGCGTGCCCGCGACCGGCGGCTCGCTTCGGCCGGCCAGTGGCTTCACCACGGAGGCCTTCCGAAATCTTCAGATCGATGGCCTCGACGTCTCCTCCGACGGGCGAACCCTCCTGTTCACGCAGTTCGGTGGAGAGACAGGCGTCTACGCGGTCCGGCTCGATGGCACCTCCAAGCGCCTGCTCTACCCCGGTGAGCAGTCGTACGCGATGTTCGCGGGACCGGACCTGATCGTGCGGCCGGACGCGAATGTTCTGGTGGCCCAGCATTTCAACGCCGCTGACTTGAGCCTATCGGGCGACCCTTTCCCCGTGGCGCCTAACGTCGGCCCCGACGAGTTCGCGGGCAGTGCTACCGGCGCCCTGACCTACATCGCGGGGGCCGGGAAGATGTCGCGCCTGACCTGGTTCAGCCGCGACGGCAGGATCACCGGCAACGCCGGACCCGAGGGCCAGTACACGGAGGTCTCCATCTCGCGGGCCGGGCGCTATCTCGGATTCTCCCGAACGGATCCCGCGGACGGCAACACCGACATCTGGCTTCAGTCCCTTTCCGGCGGCGCGCCGAGCCGCCTCACCTCCGACCCCGACGTCGATCACCTCTTCGCGATCTCTCGCGACGAACGCCACGTCGCATGGGAAGCGCATGCGAAGGGCACGCTGAACCTGATGCGCCGGCCGGTGGACGGTTCATCGTCGCCTCACCTGGTCCGGTTGTGGGGCAAGGCCGGCGGCCCGAGCGACTGGTCGCCCGATGGGCATTTCGTCTTGTACCCTTCCGACGACGGCACCGCCGGGCACAACCTGTGGGCAGTGCCGGCGGAGGGAAGCGGCGAGCCCGTGCGGCTGACCGAACCCGGATCGGCCGCCTTCGAAGGCGAGTTCTCGCCGGATGGCCGGTATCTCGCCTTCAGCGGCAATGCGACGGGCGACCGGGAGGTCTACGTTCAGCGCGTCGAGAGCATGAAGCTCGTGGGAGGTCCCGTCCGCGTCTCTGAGAGCGGCGGCCAGTTGCCGCAGTGGCGTGGCGACGGCCGCGAGCTCTTCTTCATGAACCGCGGCGCGGTCATGGCGGCGACCGTCCACGCGGCAAGCGATCGCCTCGTGGAAGCACCTCGCCTGCTCTTCACCATCACGGGGGCCAGGAGAGACCTGGTCGGATTCCGCAACTACTCGGCGACGCCCGACGGGCAGCGCTTCATCGCAATCGTGGCCGCCGACGACGCGACGCCTCACCCGGCCACCGTCATCCTCAACTGGCGCGCGAGCCTCGCGGAGAAACGGTGAACCCATGAGCCTCTCCCAAGGCACCCGACTCGGCCCCTACGAAATCATCGCCGCCCTCGGCGCAGGCGGCATGGGCGAGGTGTTCCGCGCGAAGGACACGAAACTCAATCGCGACGTGGCCATCAAGGTCCTGCCCGCGGCGTTCGCGGACGATCCGGAGCGGCTCGCGCGCTTCAATCGCGAAGCCCAGACCCTGGCCTCGCTGAATCATCCCAACATCGCGACGATTCACGGGATCGAGGACGTCCCTCCGGTCGGCGGATCAACCGGCCCGGGCTCCCGGGCGCTCGTGATGGAGCTGGTGGACGGCGAGGATCTCTCCACGCACATCGCGCGCGGCCCGATGCCGATCGCCGAAGCTCTGCCCATCGCGCGACAGATCGCGGAGGCTCTCGAAGCCGCGCACGAGCACGGCATCGTGCATCGCGACCTCAAGCCCGCCAACATCAAGGTCCGCGCCGACGGCACGGTGAAGGTCCTCGACTTCGGCCTGGCCAAGGCCATGGATCCCGCGGGCGCTTCGTCGTCGCATCCAAACGTCTCCCATTCGCCGACCCTGACCCACCAGGGAACGATGGCGGGGATGATCGTCGGCACCGCGGCCTACATGTCGCCCGAGCAGGCGAAGGGCAAGGCCGTCGACAAGCGCACCGACATCTGGGCCTTCGGGGTCGTGCTCTATGAAATGCTGACGGGCAGCCGGCTGTTCGCCGCCGAGGATGTCTCCGAGACCCTCGCGGCCGTGCTGACCCGCGATGTGAATATCGCCGCCCTGCCGAAGGGCGCGCCCCCGCGGCTCAAGGCCCTCGTGCGCGAGTGTCTCGTTCGCGACTCGAAGCAGCGATTGCGCGATATCGGCGACGCACGCCGGCTGATCGAGCAGATCATCGCGGGCGCGCCCGACGACCGGGTCGCTCCGGAAGGGACCGAGACCCGGTCTCGATCGCGCCTCGGCGCAGCCTTGCCCTGGCTCATCTCGATCGTCGCGGTTCTGGCCGCGGTCTCCGGACGCTGGCCCGGCCGCGTGGATCCAATGACCCGGCCCCGCGTGCCGACGCACGTTGAGGTGGCTTTCCCCGCGGACCTCGAACCCGTCTCGTCGCTCGAACAGAGCTTCATCCTCTCTCCGGATGGACGCTTCGTCGGGATCACGGCGTTCAAGAAGGGCGCCCGGCGGCTCCACGTGCGGAGGCTCTCCAGCAGCGAAACCGTCGAGATCGGAGAATCAGACGGCGTCAACCTCGCCGCGTTCTCTCCCGACAGCCAGAGCGTTGCCTTCGTCACCAACAGCGGCGCTTTGTCGCGCACGTCTCTCGCCGACCAGCAGCGGGTGCGTCTCAGCGAAGGAGTCGATCTGACCGGCGGGATCAGCTGGGGACCCCATGACATTGCCTTCGTACGCAGCGGCGCCCTCTGGATTCAGCCCCCGGAGGGTGGCGACCCGCGCCAGTTGACGGAGCTCGATTCCGGGCGCGGCGAGGTCGCTCACGCCAACCCACAGTTCCTCCCGGGCGGCGAGTTTCTTCTGTTCTCGAGCCTGACCGGAGACCCGGGCGCCCAGCGGATCGAGGCGGTCTCGGTGCGGGGCGGCAAGCGGGTCGTGGTCCTGGAGGGCGCCGCGACCCCTCTTTGGTCGCCCACGGGTCACCTGCTCTTCGCGCGGGCCGGAGGACTCTTCGCCGTCGCCTTCGATCCAATCGGTCTGAAGGTCACGGGTACGGCCACGGAGGTCATCCCAAGGGGACAGATCGCCACGACGATCATGGGTGGTCTGGCCGTGCGGCTGTCGCAGACCGGAGACCTCATCTACGTTCCGATCGGCTACCGGGCGTCGCGCGTGGTTTCCGTCGGCCGGGACGGCTCGGCGACCGCCCTGCCTTTCCCGAGGGATCGCTTCATGAATCCGCGCGTCTCACCCTCGGGCCGGGTCGTGAGCGTCGAAGTCCAGTCGTCGCGGATCGACGCGTACGACCTCGATCGGCAGACCGTGTCGAGGTTGACCCCCGAGGCGCCGGGAACGGTGTTCAGTCTCTGGACGCGGGACGGGAGAGCCCTCGCCTACAAGCGATTCAACGTTCCCTACTGGTCGGCGTCGGACGGGAGCGGGCGCTCCGGGGCCATCCCGAAGGGGATCACGAACGACTTCACCTCGGGGGCCGGGCCCGACCCGGACACCATACTCAGCACGCGCGTGTCGCCGAAGACGTCGGCGGACGTCGTGCTGCTGTCGATCTCGGGGAAGTTCGACCCGAAGCCGCTGATCGCCGGACCCGCCTACGAAGGCGGCGCGCAGCTCTCGAAGGACAACCGCTGGCTCCTCTACGTCTCGTCGGAATCGGGGAGACTCGAAACCCAGGTGCGACGCTATCCGGCCCTGGACCGCAGCTGGCGCATCTCCTCCGGCCTCGGCGTCCAGCCAAGATGGCGTCCCGACGGCCGCGAGATCTACTACCGCGACGGCGAGAACCTGGTCGCGGTCGCGTTCGACGGCTCCGGCGAGGAGCCCGTCATCGGGAAGCCGGTGGTCCTGTTCAAGGATGAGTACGACCTCGGGCAGGGCGTGACCATCGCGGCCTGGGACGTGATGCCGGACGGACGGTTCATCATGCTGAGCCGGGACGCCAAGGGCGAAGGTCTGAGGCTGGTCCTCAACTGGACCGAGGAGATGAAGGAGATCATTTCTCGCGGGGGAGCGCAGTGAGCGAGGCTTTGGTGAGCGGCCGCCGTCTCGGCGCCTACGAAATCACCGCCGCCATCGGCGCAGGCGGCATGGGCGAGGTGTTCCGCGCGAAGGACACGAAGCTCGGGCGCGATGTCGCGATCAAGGTCCTGCCCGCGGTCTTCGCTCAGGACCCGGAGCGGCTCGCGCGCTTCGAGCGCGAGGCGCGCCTGCTCGCGTCCCTGAACCACACGAACATCGCCCACATTTACGGTTTCGAGAGCGCCACTCTCGGGGATGGCGCGACCGTCCACTTCCTCGCCATGGAGATGGTCGAGGGAGAAGATCTCGCCGCCCGACTGAAGCAGGGGGCCATCCCCGTCGACGAGTCGATCGCCATCGCGCGACAGATCGCCGAGGGACTCGAGGAAGCCCACGAACACGGCATCGTCCACCGCGACCTCAAGCCCGCGAACATCAAGCTCACCCCCGACGGGAAGGTGAAGGTTCTCGATTTCGGCCTCGCGAAGGCCTACGAGAGCGACGGAACGAGCAGCGCCCCCGATGTCTCCCACTCCCCCACGATGTCCCGCCACGCCACCGAAGCGGGGATGATCATGGGCACCGCGGCGTACATGTCGCCCGAACAGGCCCGCGGGAAGGCGGTCGACAAGCGCGCGGACATCTGGGCCTTCGGCGTGGTCCTGTTCGAAATGCTGACCGGCGAGCGGCTCTTCGCGGGCGACACCGTGGGCGACACCCTCGCGTCCGTGCTCAAGGATGCGCCCCGGTTCCAAGCACTGCCCGCGTCCACCCCGTTGCGACTCCGTCGCCTCATCGAGCGCTGTCTCGAACGCGACATCCGGATGCGTCTTCGCGACATCGGCGAAGCGCGCGTTGAGATCGGCAAGATCGAGGCGGGCGCGCCCGAGTCGGGCCCGAGCCTGGTTGCGGCCCCGGCCGCGTCTTCGACCGCGCGACGGCCCGTCGCCCCGCTGATCATCGCGACGGCGGTCATCACGATCCTCGCAACCCTTGGCCTCGTCCGCTCGCTCGCGCCACGCGAGGCGCCCACCGGCGCCATCGCGCACTTGAGCGTCGCCCTGCCCCCGGGGGACGAGGTGGGGGCCACCGACCTGTGCCCGCTCGCGGTCTCCTCGGACGGAATCCGGATCGCATACGTGGGGCTTCATGAAGGCAAGAATCAGATCTACCTCCGCAACCTGAGCGAAGCCGCGTCGAAAGCGCTCGACGGCACGGAGGGGGCGGAGGCTCCCTTCTTCTCCCCCGACGGCCAGTGGCTCGCCTTCTTCGCGGGCGCGAAGCTCAGAAAGATCGCGGTGGGGGGCGCCGCGTTACAGGACCTGGCCGAGGCCCGCTTTCAGCGCGGGGGTTTCTGGGGAAGCGACGGCTTCATCTACTTCGCTCCGACCAACGTGAGCGGCATCTGGCGAGTGCCCGAAGGGGGCGGCCCGGCCACCGAGGTCACGAAGAAAGGTTCCGAAGAGATCTCCCATCGATGGCCTCACATCGTCGCGGGCACGAACATCCTTCTCTTCGGCTTGTGGACGGGGCCGGGCTACGACGAGCAGAACATCGGCATCCAGACCATCGGAGAAGGCGCGCATCAGGTGCTGGCCAAAGGCGGCGGCGCGCCGCACTACGCCGCAGGACCGGGCATGCTGCTCTACGCCCAGGTGGGTGAGCTGTTCGCCGTGCCGTGGCGGCCGACGCAGAGGGACCTCGGTCGGGCCGTTCCGGTGACCATGTCTGAGCTCGTCAACACCGGCGGCGCCAACGAAGGCGGCGGGAATTTCGCGCTGGCCAGAAACGGCACGCTCGCCTACCTCGCGGGCGGACGGGCTCGGAACGCTCAGCGACTGGTCTGGGTCGATCGCTCCGGGAGGGTCGAGCCTCTGCCGCTGCCCGAGCGAAACTACGAGAGCTTGAGCCTCTCGCCCGACGGCCGGCGCGCGATCGTGCAGATTCGCGAGGGCACCATCGCACTATGGATGTACGACTTTGCCCGCAAGACTCTGACCCCGATCGGCGCGAACGCCGGCAGCAGCCAATCGCCGGTCTGGACGGCCGATGGCGCGCGCATCATCTATCGAGCGACCCGCAAGGGGCGTCGAAACATCTATTGGCGGCCTGCTGACGGCTCCGGCGAGGAGGAGCCGCTCACCAGCAAGGCCGACGTGACCCAATCCCCTACGTCGGTGTCGCCTGACGGCCATTCGCTCATCTTCAACGAGTCCGGGGCTCGGGAAGTCGGCGGCAATGGAATCTGGCTGATGCGGCTCGATGGCGATCGAACGCCGCATCACCTGTCCGCGCAACCCGGGGGCGAATTCAACGGTCAGATCTCGCCCGACGGCAGGTGGCTGGCGTTCGAGGCCACGGTTTCGTCGCGGTCCGAGGTCTACGTACAGCCGTTTCCGGGTCCGGGTCCGAGGCATCAGGTCTCGAGCGATGGCGGCGTCGATCCCCTCTGGTCGCGGGATGGCCGCGAGCTGTTCTTCGCACAGGGCGATCGATTGATGGCGGTGAGCGTCGAGAGGGGCGCGACCTTCTCCGCCGGCGTGCCTCGACTCCTGCATGAAGGACGCTTCCTGAAATCGACCAACAATCGGACCAGCTGGAGCGTCGCCCCGGACGGCTCGCGTTTCTTGCGCGTGCAGCAGGTGGAACCCGAGCACCCGATCACGCACATCGATGTGGTGCTGAACTGGTTCGAGGAACTGAAGGCGAAGGTGGGCTCGCGATGAGCCTTTCGCCCGGAACGCGACTGGGCGCCTACGAAATCACCGCCTCCATCGGCGCGGGTGGGATGGGCGAGGTGTATCGGGCTCACGATCCGCGGCTCGGTCGGGACATCGCCCTCAAGATCCTGCCCGAGTCGATGGCGAAGGATGCCGAGGGCCTTGCCCGCTTTACTCGCGAGGCACGCGCGGTCGCCGCCCTCAACCATCCGCACATCGTCACCATCTTCTCGACCGAGGAGGCGGACGGCGTTCGCTTCATGACCATGGAACTCATCGAGGGCCGCACCCTCGACCGGATGATTCCCCAGGGCGGGGTGTCGCTCGCGCAGTTCTTCGATGTCTCGATGGCCCTCGCCGACGCGCTTTCTGCCGCACATCAGAAGCAGATCACTCATCGCGACCTGAAGCCCGCGAACGTCATGGTCACGGATGCCGGTCGCGTGAAGGTGCTCGATTTCGGACTCGCCCGCAGCGGGGAGAGTCCGAGTCTGGGGGCGGCGAGTCTCGAGGAAGAGGCGACGCGCCAGAAGCTCACCCAGGCGGGGACGATTCTCGGCACCATGCCTTACATGTCGCCGGAGCAGATCGAGGCGAAAGCGCTCGACGGGCGCAGCGACATCTTCTCGCTCGGCATCGTGATGTATGAGATGGCGACGGGCGGGCGTCCCTTCCGCGGCGACACCTCGCCGGCGCTGATGTCGTCGATCATGCGGGAGCATCCGAAGCCCGTGGCGGAGTTGCGTGCCGATCTGCCGCACGACGTCTCGCGCCTCGTCGGGAAGTGCCTGGAGAAGCATCCGCGCGATCGCATGCAGACCGCGCACGAGATCCTGGTGGAACTGAAAGCGCTGAGGCGCGCCTGGGAATCCGGCGATTCATCAAAGAAGCCCCAAGCCGCCGCGCCGCCGGCATCACGAGCGAGCAACCTGCGAATCGCCGTCCTGCCCTTCGCTCCGCGCCCGGCGAGCGGCGACACGGAGAGCCTGGCCGACGGCCTGACCGAGGACATCACCGCCGGCCTGGCGCGGTTCCCGAATCTGCGCCTGGTTTCAAGGCCCGAGGTCCTGCGCCTGAAGGGCCGCGCGGCGGACGAAGGCCTCGCCGCCCAACTCGGCGCCCGATACCTTCTCGATGGAACCGCCCGGGCCGCGGGGAACTCGGTGCGGGTCAGCGCGAATCTCGTGGACATGAGCACCGGGACCCACATGTGGGCGGAGACGTACGAGCGCCCTCTTTCGGACGGTCTCTTCGCTGTGCAGGACGACATCGCGCACCGGGTCATCGCCACGGTGGCCGACTCGAGCGGCGTGCTCGTTCGATCGATGGGCTCCGCCCTCAAGGATCGGCCCTGGACCGAGCTTTCGACCCTGGAACTGATCATCCGCTTCGAGGCGTACGTGCAGCGATATCGCGTCGAGGAGCACGCGGTCCTTCGTGACGCTTTCGAGGCGGCGGTCGAGCGTGATCCTGCGGACGCGGAGGCCTGGGCGACGCTCTCGGCCCTGGTTTCCCACGAACACTTCTTCGGCTTCAATCCCCGGCCCGACACCCTCGGCCGAACGCGGGCGGCGGCCGATCGCGCCATCGAGATCGACTCGGCATGCCATCGCGGGTGGCTTCTCCTCGCTTGCGCGCACTTCATCAACCGCGACCTTCCCTGCTTGCGCGCGGCCGCGGATCGAGTCATCGAGATCAATCCCCTCGATACCGCCAAGCTCGCCATACTGGCCTGGTTGCTCGTCGGGGCGGGCGAGCTCGAGCGCGGCCTCGAAGTGGTCCGCCGGTCGATGGCGCTTCACTCGAACTTCGCGGGTTGGTATCGCATGCCTCTGTTCTCCGCGCGTTACATCGCCCGCGAGTATGCAGAGGCGCTCGAAGAGGCGAAGCGGATCAACATCGACACCTTCCGCTTCGCCCATTTGGCGACCGCCTCCGCGGCCGGCCAATTGGGCGCGGAAAGCGACGCGAAAGGAGCGCTCCATGCTCTGGCTCGCATCGATGGGGCGCCGATGTCGACGGCGCGGGCGAGAGAGATGTGGGCTCTGCGGTTCTGGGACGAGGGCGTGGTCGATCGCCTGATGGAAGGGTTCGAGGCGGCCTGCGCACTCGCGGGCACCGAGCCTTCGGGTCGGTCGGCCCCTGCGGAGTTGCGTCCCTCGTCCAGCCCCTCCACGGTGCGCGCTCGTTCCGGACAAGCCGCTGCGCCCGGAGTGGATCGCGACTACGTCGTCGCGATCCACCCGGTCACCAGCCACGGCAGCGACGAGGAGAGCACCGGCCTCGCGCGCGGCCTCACCGAAGACATCGGCACCGCCCTGTCGCGGTTCCAGTACTTCACCGTCCGTGCCTCGAAAGAAGCGGACGCGCGATACGCCGTGGAAGGCAGCGTCAGGCGGTCGGGAAACTCGATCCGGGTGAGCGCGCGCCTCATCGACACCGACACCGGCGCGAGCGTCTGGGCCGAGAACTACGACCGCACGCTCGGGGCCGCGAGCTTCTTCGATCTCCAGGACGAGATCACGGCTCGCGTGGTCTCGACTATCGGGAGCAGCAGCGGCCCCCTCATCAAGGCGATGTCGTCTCCGCTTCGAGAGAGGCCAGTCGCGGAGTTAACTCTTCACGAACTCGTCCTGCGCGGCGCCCTGTACCTCGGTGGCCCGCGTGTCGACGAACATGCCCTGCTGCGCACCGCCTTTGAGAAGGCGCTCGCGGATCAGCCGAGCCATGCGCTCGGCTGGGCCTTGCTCGCCGTTCTTTACGGGCAGGAGGTAACCCTGGGCATGAACCCGCTTCCGAACTCCATGCCCCGTTCCACCCGGGCCGCTCGGCGCTCCGTGGAAATCGACCCGGCCTCTCAGGCTGGCTGGAGGGGACTCATGAGCGCGAGCTTCCAGACGAATGATTGGAACGGCGTGCGGAACGCGGGCGACCGGGTGCTGGCACTCAACCCCCTGCATCAGAATACGGTTGGCATCGCCGGCATGTACCTCGCCCTGATGGGCGAATGGGACCGGGGCATTTCGATGGTGCGCCGCGCCATCGACCTCGATCCGAATCATTACGGCCTGCTTCACGTTGTCCTCTTCGTGGATCATTATCGGAAGGGGGAATATGAAGAGGCGCTGGCCCAGGTCAAGAGAGTCAATGCCTTCGAGACCGCGACCGTGGCGCTTTCCCTGGCATCGGCGGCAGGGCAACTCGGCCGGAGAGACGAAGCGAGGGCTGCCTTTGAAGCCCTGGAGCGTCACCACCCGTCCCACAAGGATCTCGAGGCGGCGCGTTCGCTTTGGGCGTTGTGGTTGCGCGACAGCGAGCTCATCGACCGGCTGATCGAAGGGTTTGAGAAGGCGCAGGCGCTTCTTGCCGAGCCGTCCTCGCAACCCGCCGCGGTGAAGGCTCCCACGTCCGGACGCACCGCCTCCATCGCGGTCCTCCCCTTCACCGACATGAGCGCCGCGAAGGACCAGGACTGGTTCTGCGACGGCATCGCCGAGGAGATCCTGAACGCGCTCTCGCAGCTCAAGGGCCTGAGTGTCGCCGCGCGCGCCTCGGCCTTTTCGTTCCGCGGCAAGGGCGATGATCTCAAGGCCATAGGCGAGAAGCTGCACGTCACCACCGTGCTCGACGGCAGCGTCCGGCGGGCCGGAGATCAGCTCCGGATCACGGTTCGTCTCTCGGACGTGGCGAACGGCTTCCAGCTCTGGTCCGAACGCTACGACCGGGCGATCACCGACATCTTCGACGTGCAGGACGAGATCGCCACGGCGGTGGCCGGGCGTCTGCGCGTGACCCTGGGCGACGATCCAAAGAACCTGCCTCGCGTGGTCCGATACACCAGCAGCCAGGAGGCCTACGACCTCTACCTTCGCGGCCGCCATCACTGGTATTCGAGAAAGCGCGGAGCCCTGCAGAAGGCCCGCCGGTACTACGAGCAGGCCACCGACAAGGACCCGGAATATCCCCTGCCCTGGGTCGGCCTCACCGACCTCTACACCGCCCAGTGCGTGTATTCGTATGAGAGAGAGGCGGAGCTCGCGCCCCTGGCGCGGAAGGCGCTCGACCGGGCCATGGCCCTGAACGACCAGCTCGGCGACACCCTTCGCGCGCGGGGCTTCATGCAGCTCTTCTTCGACTGGGACATGAAGACCGCGGCCCGCTCCTTCGAGAAGGCCATCGAGCTGGATCCGTCGAGCAGCCTTTCGCATGCCTGGCTCGCCTGGGCCTCGACCTGGCCGGGCCGGAAAGACGGCGCGATCCGGGCCGCGGAGCGCGCGCAGGAGCTCGACCCTCTCAATGTCTACATCATCAGCGTCACCGGCGCTCTGTTCGATTTCTGGGGAAACTCCGAGCGGGGTCTCGCCGACACGCAAAGGGCCCTGGACATGGATCCCGACCATCTGGTCGGGCTCTATACCCATGGCGGCATCTGCTCCCGTCTCGGCCGCCATCGCGAAGCCATCGCCGCGTTCGCCCGCGCCGTCGAGGTCTCAGAGAGAGCGCCGCACTTCCTCGGTTACCTCGGCTGGGCGCAGGCGCGGGGCGGGCAGAACGCGGAGGCGAGAGAGACGCTCGCCGAGCTCGAGTCGCGTTCCACCTCGGAGTATGTGGCTCCTCTGTTCAAGTCCGTGGTGCATGCGGCCCTGGGCGAGATGGATCGCGCCTTCGCGCTGCTCGAGGACGCGGTGAGAGCGCGCAATGGTTGGGTCGGGTGCCCGCGCATGCCGCTGTTCGACGGGTTTCGCTCGGATCCGCGCTTCGCCGAACATCTCCGCCGGATCGGGCATGCGGATGTCCCGGTCGAGGGCTGACGCCACGCTCGGCTCTTGTGCGGCCGGACGCGGACTCGGGAGGTTCAGTAGTACGCTGGCCCGACACCTAAGCGGATAGAGGAGACACCCATGCAGTCAGCACTACGCCCTGGCCTTCGCGCCCTGATGACCATTTTCGTTCTGATGGCGCTCGCCCGAACGCCGGTGGCCCGCGCCCAGGATCCGAGCACCGATCCCCGCCCCGCCCCGCCTCGCGCCGAGGGCGAGGGGCCCTTCGAGCGGCTGGTCATTCGAAACGCCACGGTCATCGATGGCACCGGCGCGCCGGCGCGCGGGCCCGTGGACATCGTGGTCGAACGGAACCGCATCGCCTCGGTGGTTTCGGTGGGCGCTACCGCGGGCGACATGCGTCCGATGGGAAGGCCGCAGCCGGCCACGAAGGAGATCGACGCCACCGGCATGTACGTGCTGCCAGGGTTCGTCGATCTCCACGTGCACAACGGGGACCTCCCGAAGACACCGGAGTCCGAGTACGTCTACAAGCTCTGGCTGGCCCACGGGATCACCAGCGCCCGAGGCGTCCCCTTCGCCTCGCCCGACTTCTCCGCGAGCGAGAAGGCGAGGAGCGCGCGCAACGAAATCACCGCGCCGCGGATGTTCACCTACCGCCTGCCCTTCGACGAGTGGGAGGGCACGATCGAAACACCCGAGAAGGCGCGAGCGTGGGTGCAGATGGCGGCGAAGACCGGGATCGACGGCCTCAAGCTCACCGCCTACCCGCCCGACATTATGGGAGCCCTCCTCGATGAGGCGAAGAAGCTCGGCCTTGGCTCGACCGCGCACCTCTCACAGCAGGGCGTCGCGGAGATGAACGCGATCGACGCGGCGAGGCTCGGGCTCGGCACGGTCACCCACTTCTACGGGATCTTCGAGTCGCTCTATGACGGCCACGACGTGCAGCCCTTCCCCCCGAATCACAACCACGCCGACGAGCAGCAACGCTTCGCGCAGGTGGCGCGCCAGTGGAACCTCATTCACAAGCAGGGGAGCCCGGAATGGAAGGCCCTCCTCACGGAGTTCAAGTCGCTCGGGACGATCCTCGACCCCACCATGACCGCGTACCTCGCGAGCCGTAACGTCATGTACCGCCGCAACGAGGACTGGCACGAGAAGTACACCCTGCCCTCGCTGTGGGATTTCTATTCGCCTTCGCGCCTGAACCACGGTTCGTACTACTTCGACTGGACCAGCTGGGACGAGGCGGCGTGGCGGAACTTCTATCGCGTGTGGATGGACTTCCTCAACGACTACAAGAACATGGGGGGAAGGGTCACGGTCAGCTCGGACGCGGGGTACATCTACAACACCTTCGGCTTCTCCACCATCGAGGAGATGGAGCTCTTGCAGGAGGCGGGATTCCATCCGCTGGAGGTGATCCGCGGCGCGACCCTGCACGCGGCGCAGGCGCTCTTCGAGCCCAAGCGGAAACCGATCGAGTTCGGGGTGGTGCGCGCGGGGCTTCTCGCCGACCTCATCATCGTGCCCGAGAATCCGGTCGCCAACCTGAAGGTGCTGTATGGAACGGGCGCCGTGCGCCTGAATGAAAAGACGGGAAAGCCCGAGCGCGTGGGCGGCATCAAATACACGATCAAGGACGGCATCATCTACGACGCCCACAAGCTCCTCGACGACGTGGCGAAGATGGTGGCGAAGCAGAAGGCTCAGATGGGCCTCACCCGCCTGCCCGTCCCCGAATTCCCGGCCAGCCGGAGGTAGCCAGACCTCCTGCCGACTCAGCGCGCGTTCGCGTCCACGAAAGCCGCCACGTCGCTCTTGAACTTCTGCATCGACGGCGGGTGCACGTACATCATGTGACCTGCGTCGTAGTAGGCGATGGTGACGTTGCTCCGAACCGAAGGCGCCACCGCGAGGTGTTCGAGCGCGTATTCCACCGTGCGATACGGGCAGGCCAGGTCGAAGTATCCGGTCTGCACCAGCACCTTCATCCGGGGATTCTGAGTCATGGCCTGGGCCAGGTCGACCACCGTGTTGGCGAAGGGCAATCGTCCGACGCCCGGCTGGGCATGTCGGTCATCCCACTCGCGCACCCCGCCCGACAACAGGTACGGGCGATCGGACTCCACCTTGAGCTCCTGCCGGTAGTAGTCGTTGAACGTGGCCACGATCGCGGGCGCGATGGCGCTCCCGTAGGGGTCGTAGGGCATGGTCTCCGAGAGGGCGTTCAGGCTCCCGCCGGTGTAGCGGGTGTCCACCCGTCCCACGACGATGCCTTTGCTGCGCATCAGTTCCTGGAGGAAATGCGCTTCGTCCAGGCGCAGATTCGCCTTGTCCCAGTAATCCGTGCTGAGACCGGTGTAGCGAGCGAGGCCCGCGAGAACGGTCTGCCGCTCCGCCGCCGTGGCTCGCGCCCCCTTGAAGAGGACGGGCGCGTAGACGTCCTGGGCAAAGGCCTCGACCTCACGCAGGAAGGGTTGCAGCTCCGCAGGCCGGTTGGCAAGGGCCCGGTGAAACCAGGCGGTGGCCGCGTAGGTGGGGAGGAAATTGACATCCCCGTCGCTGAGGCTCAGTCCGGCCGTGCCGCTCCCGAAGTCGAGATAGGGTGAAACCAGGATCACCCCGTTCAACGCGACGTTGTGCTCGGTGAGCAGCTCACGGGAGACCCCGGCGGTGCGCATCCCTCCGTAGCTCTCGCCCAGGATGAACTTCGGCGCGGCCCAGCGTCCGTACTGGGTGAGGTAACGGACGATGAAGTCGGACACCGACTTGATGTCCTGGTCCACCCCCCAGAAATCCTTTCCCTCCCCCTTGCCGATGGGACGAGAGAGGCCGGTGCCCACCGGATCGATCATCACGAGGTCGGCGCGATCGATGATGGTGAATTCGTTGTCGACCGTCCGGAACGGTCCGCTGGTGTTCGGCTCCAGGTCCTTGAGCACGGTGCGCTTGGGACCCAGGATGCCCATGTGCAGCCAGGCCGAAGCCGAACCCGGGCCGCCGTTGTAGGCGAACATGATCGGGCGGGTGCGCGGGTCGCCCCCGTCCTTCACGTAGGCGGTGAAACCGAAGAGCGCGATCGGCTCGTCCTTGTCGTTCTTGATGAGCATGGTGCCGGCGGTGGCGGTGTAAGCCAGCACTCCGCCGCCGATCTTGATCTCATGTTTGGTGGTCCAGACCTTCGCCTCGGGCGTCGGCTTGGGGGCCGGCGCTTCCGCTGGCGGCTTTGTGTCCTGAGCGGCCACGGGAAGTGCGGACATGAGAACCGCCATGGAGGCGGACAGGGACACGAGCATCAATCGGCGCGGGCGAAGGGTCATCTCCTGAGTATAGGGGGACGGCCGCAGCCGATTTCTGGTCGTGGGGCCCGCAAGAATCTACGGGCGGCGCCGCCGCTCGCGCAGGATCTGCTGCATCGGCCTGGCGAGGAGGGTCATGACTCCTGCCTCTTCCTTGCCGCGCTCGCCTGTTCGAGCAGTTCGGTGACTTCGGCGTCGGTGGTCTGGCCGAAGTCCTCGTACCACTGACCCACCGCGTAGAACCCCGGCGGGGTGATGAGAGCGACGAACTCGTCGACCTCGGGCCGCAGCTGGGCCGCGGTGTCCGGGGCCGCGGTCGGCACCGCCACCACGATCCGGCCCGCGGTCTGCTTGAGAGCCTTGATGGCCGCGCGCATGGTGGAGCCGGTGGCGATGCCGTCGTCGATGAGGATCACCGTGCGCCCACGCACGTCGAAGGCCGGCCGGTGCTTGCGGTACACGCGCTCCCGGCGCTCCAGTTCTTCCAGTTCGCGCTCGGCCACTTCGTCGATCATGTCGTCGGGAATCCCCAGCATGCCCACGACGCCGGGGTTCAGCACACGGATGCCGCCGCTCGCGATGGCGCCCATGGCGAGTTCTTCGTTTCCGGGGGTCCCGAGCTTGCGCACCACGAACACGTCGAGCGGAACTCTTAGGGCCTGCGCCACCTCGAAGGCCACGGGCACCCCGCCCCGCGGCAGGGCGAGCACCAGCACGTCGGGGCGATCCGCGAATCCGGCGAGCGACTCCGCCAGCAACTTCCCCGCTTCGGTTCGGTCCAGAAATTGTTTCGCCATCGGCGGCTCCCGGGTTTTCCGCCCCGCCACAAATGCAACTTCCGGACCAGTTCAGGGCCGGGACGGGCATGCAACCGCTATCGCGGCGGGCGAGGAGCTGAAGACGGCGGCGAGGCCCCCGGCTCGAGAGCGGCCGCCTCGGAAGCGAGATATGTCGTCTGGGTCGGGAAGGCAAAGCCGCTCCCCGCGCGCTCGACCACGTTCATGAGGGCGAGGAGCAGTTCTTCCTGGACCGCGAGGAAGGCGGCCCAGTCGGGGACGACCAGGTACGCGAAGACCTCGACATCGAGCGAGTAGGCGTTCAGCCTGACGAAACGCACGCGCGCGGTTGCGGGCTCGACCCGGGAGTCAGCCGCGAGGCGCGCTCGGCATCCGTCGAGAACGGCCTGCAGCTGGGACGCGGTCGTCTCGAAGGTGAGACCGAGAGTGTGACGGAAGAGGAACTTGTCGCGGCGGCTGAGGTTCTCGATCTGGGACGCCATCATCATCCCGTTCGGAATCGAGACCACCGCTCGCTCGACCGTGCGGATCCTCGTCGCGTACAGCGTCACGTCCTCGACCGCGCCCTGCACCGTCCCGATGGTCACGAAGTCACCGACGCGCACGATCTTGTCCGTGAGCACGACGACTCCCCCGAAGATGTTCTCGAGGCTCTTCTGCGCCGCGAACGCTAGCGCGAGGCCGCCGATCCCCAGGCCCGCGAGCGTGGCCGTGAGGTTCACGCCGAGGACCCCGAGCGCGGCGATAACGGTGCCGGCGACGACCATGCCCTGCAGGACGCTGCGGCCGATGGTGAGCGAGGATGCGGCCGGCTGCCCGGACGCGAGCAGACGCATGGTCGCGCGCGAGGTCAGGAAATCGATGAGCCGGACGAGGAGCCAGCCGAGGGCGCAGACGAGTGCGAGCCGCGCGACGCGGGCGTAGGCGAAGCGCCCGAGGAGCGGAAGGCCGATGAGATCGACGGAGAGGGCGTGGAGTGGAATCGCGAGCAGCAGGGCAAGGGGCGCCCGGAACGACATCGCGCCGTGACGGACGTCGGCGAGGTCCAGGCGGCCGCTCGCGAAACGGCCGATGAGTCGCGCCCCGCCAAACACCAGGAGCTTCGCCACCAGCCAGGCGACGGGAAGGAGCAGGAAGATCGCGAGGATCTGCCAGAGACGGTACCGGCCCCCGATCTGGCGGCGGAGCGGCTGCGGCATGATCTGGTCCATCTCGGGAACCGAGAGATCGGCGAAGGCCGCCGGGATCTCGCGCAGGGTCTGCGATGAGATCAGCCAGACCGGAGGTCCCTCGGCCGGCTGAGTTCTCACGAGAAGGACGGCGAACGACTCCTCTCCGGGGCCGATGATGGTTCCGGCCTGATCGAAACCGGGCCCAAGTCCTTCGTCCACGCTGCTCAGAGGGGTGCGGCTGAGCTTTTCCAGGTTGCCCGTGAAGCGCTCGTCGACGACGGCCTTCAACTCTTTCGCCATCTGCTCCCGGGACGTCCTCGAGTCTTTCGGCCACTGGAGGTATTCGGCCGCCGTCGTCCAGTTCTCCCGGCCGGCGGCGCGCATGAAACCGAGGAAGGCGCCGTAGGGTGTCTCGCGCTTGTAGGGATCCCCCGGGGCATCGGCCGCGGGCGAAGGCGTCGGGGCGAAACCGGGGATCTGCGCTTCGACCGGAGCCGGGGCGAGGAGGGCCGCGCCTAGAGCGGAGGCGGCAAGAAAGCGTTGAACGCGGCGGAACACGGCCCCGTGAGCCTACCGCACGAATCGGCGCGCCGGCGCCGAGCCCGATGGCGTGCTCGAAACCGCGCCACGACCGTGCAGGCCCAGGCCACAAACACTAGACTGTCTGGATCCATGACGCTCGCGGCCGGCACCCGGCTTGGACCCTACGAAGTTGTCGCTGCCATCGGTGCGGGCGGCATGGGAGAGGTGTATCGGGCAAGGGACACGAAGCTGGGACGAGAGGTTGCGATCAAGGTACTGCCGGCCATGCTCGCTCAGGACACCGAGCGGCTGGCCCGCTTCGAGCGAGAGGCGAAGCTCCTGGCCTCGCTCTCTCATTCGAACATCGCTCACGTCTATGGCTTCGAGGCCGCGACGCTTCCCGACGGCTCGGCCGCGCACTTTTTGGCCATGGAACTGGTCGAGGGTGAAGACCTCGCCGAGCGACTGAAGCGCGGCGCCCTTCCCGCCGACGAGGCGATCACCATCGCCAAGCAGATCGCGGAGGGACTCGAGGAGGCGCACGAGCACGGGATCATCCATCGCGATCTCAAACCCGCGAACATCAAGGTCACGTCGGGCGGGAAGGTGAAGGTCCTCGACTTCGGTCTGGCCAAGGCGCTCGAGAACGACCCGTCGTCATCGGCCGCGAACCCGCAACTCTCGCACTCCCCCACCATGTCGCGACACATGACGGAGGCGGGGATGATCATGGGCACCGCCGCTTACATGAGCCCCGAGCAGGCGCGCGGCAAGACCGTCGACAAGCGCTCCGACATCTGGTCCTTCGGCGTGGTCCTCTTCGAGATGCTGACGGGCGAACGTCTCTTCGCGGGCGAAACCGTGAGCGACGTGCTGGCCGCGGTGCTGACCCGGGATCTGAAGCTCGCGGGTCTGCCCGAGGCGACTCCAGGCCCGGTGCGCGATCTGCTCGGCCGATGCCTCGACCGCGACGTGAAGAGCCGGTTGCGGGACATCGGAGAGGCTCGCCTCGCCCTCGAACGCCCGCGCCTGCCCGGCGCGCCGACCCCGCCGCCGTCCCGGAGGGCTCGCCTTGCCGTCGCGGGCGGGATGATCGCGGCCAGTCTCGTGACCGGTCTGGCCGTGCGCATTCTGACTCCTCCGTCGACGCCGACCGCGCCGCTGCGCAAGCTGGACCTCGCCGCCCCGAACCTCGACCTCGACTGGAACGTCAGGCCGGTGCTCTCGCCCGATGGCTCGAGTGTGGCCTACTCCGCGGATCACCGCATCTGGGTGCGCGACTTCGACAGCCTCGAGCCACGGGCTCTGACCGAAATCTCCGAACCCACTTCGCTGAGCTGGTCCGCGGATTCGAAGGCCCTGGTGTTCGGCGACACCAAGAAGCTGTGGAGCGTTCCCGCCCGGGGTGGAAGCCGCGTGGCCATCACCGATATCCCCGGGACGGGCCAGCTCATCGGCGCGGCCTGGTCGAAAACCGGCCGGATCGCCATGGCGGTGTGGCGAGGCGGCCTCTACGAGGTCAAGGCGGGAGGCGGCGAGGCGAAGCTCCTCCTCGAGGCGGACCCCCAGCGCAGGATCGACTTCCACTATCCGTCCTGGCTGGACAACGGGGATCTCTTCTACCTCATCCACTGGAAGGACAAGGCGAGCCAGGGCGCAAACCCCGTCCTCGCCGTCCACGACGGGACGATGGAAATCCCGGTGCCCATCGACGTCGGGGAAGCCGATGCCCTGCCCACGATCACGAGCGACGGATACCTTCTCTATCTGCGCGAGGGCGCGAACGACGGGCTCTGGGCCGTCGCTTACGATGCGCGCGGACGCAGGGCGGCGGGTGAGCCGTTTCGAGTGGCCCCTTCCGGACTTTCCATCAGCGCCGCTTCGAATGGCTCGCTCCTCTACGTCCAACGGTCGAGCACGGACATCGGGGCCGAACTGGCCTGGCTGGACCGCACCGGAAAGGCGGTTGGAACGGCAGGAAGCCGCCGCGTCGGGCTCTCGGACCCGACACTGTCGCCGGACGGCCGACGCATCGCCTTCTCCGCGGGCCCGGCGGGAAAGAGCGACATCTGGGTCCATGACCTGGGGCGCGGCACCGACACCCGCGTGACCTTCGGAGAGGCGGATGCCCGCGCGCCGTCCTGGCTCTCCCCCGATCGCCTGGCCTACTTCGTGTCTGGAACCACCGGTATCAGGGGCAGGATCATGGCGGTCAGGGCGGACGGCTCCGGCCAGCCCGAGGAACTCGCGTCCGACGCCCCGATGGGCCGATTCTTCAGCGCTCTGCTCGCAACCCCCGACCATCGATCCATCATCCAGATCACGGATGAGCTGGGTCATGGGAGGCTGCGCGTGGCCGATTTCCTGCCCGACGGCCGGATCGGTCCGCTGCGACCTTTTCTGAAAATCCAGCCTGAACCCGACATCATGGACGCGCGGCTGTCCCCCGATGGCCGCCTGCTCGCCTACGTCACGGATTCCGCGCAGCCCGAGCTGTTCCTCACCCGCTTCCCGAGCGGCGAAGGACGCTGGCAAGTCGGTCCCGAGGCCGCGCGGACACCCCGATGGGCCCGCGGAACCGGCGAACTCTTCTTCAGCACCGGCCCGAGGAGAGACTCCATCTTCTCGGCCCGGGTGGATGCCTCCCTCGACCCGCCCCTCGGACCACCCGTGCTCGCCTTCCGCCTCACCGGCCCCGACCTCTCGAGCGGCGGAGGGTCGGCCGCCTACGATGTCACCGCCGATGGCCGGAAGTTCCTGGTCGTCCGGCCCGGGACCGATGCGGCGGCACGGCGCATGGTGCTGGTGGAAAACTGGCTCGCCGAGTTCGCGGGCAAGGGACCGCGCTGACCGGACCGCGGCTAGCGCGTCATACGACCGCGCGTCTCCAGCGACGCCAGCGCCTTCTGCAGCGCGCTCACCGCCTCGGCCGCCTGCGACGTGGGCCGCGCATCGGCCGCCTGCAACAGGTTCAGCACATACAGGAACTTCTCCTGCAGACCCACGACCGTCTCCTCGCCGGGAGCGGCCACGGTGATGCTGCCGTACTGCACGTCCTGATCGCCAGGCTCCCCGACGCCGCGCAGCTTCTGCAATTCAGCGCGACGCGCCGCGTCGGTGACGCCTGGAAGCGCGGCGTCGATGGTCTCGCGGAGCTTCTGCGCGGCCACATACCCGCGATAGGAAGCGAGCGAGAGATCGGTCTGCCGCTGCAGATCTTCCGCGCTGATGGTGACCCGCGGATCCAGGCGCACCTCGAGCGCACGCTCCGTCGTGGTTCCGTCGACGGTGAGCCGCACGGTGTAGCGACCCGGGTGCACGTACGGACCCACCGGACCGCTCGGCGTGTTCCGGTAGGTGGCCGCGATCGAAAACTCCCGCACGCTCCCAGGCGGAGGCGGGTATCGCAGATCCCAGGCCAGTCGATGGTGACCGGGCGCGGTCGAGACCTGCTGCGGCGGGCGGAACCAGTAGGTCGGGTACGGCAGAGTGGAGGGGTCGATGCGCTCGAGCTCGTCCCCGCTTCCGAACCGGCGCACCACCTCACCCCGTCCGTCCACGATCTCGACGACCACGCTCGTGGCCCTTCCGCCGAGAGAGTAATCGAGGATGGCGCCGTCGGGGGGATTGGCGCCCATCGGCTCCTCCGGCGGGAAGGGCGTGTCCGAGAACATGTTCGCGCGCACGCGCGTCGCCAAAGGCGGTGAGAAGAGATGCGCCTGCGAGGCGCGCGCGGCCTTCGCCAGTTCACGCAGCGGCGCGATGTTGTCGAGGATCCAGATCGATCGCCCATGCGTGCCCACCACCAGATCGTCGTCCTTGATGACCAGGTCGCGCACCGAAGACGCCGGCATGTTCAGGCGCAGCGACTGCCACCTCTCGCCATCGTCGATGGAGAAGTAGACCTCGCGCTCCGTGCCCGCGAAGAGCAGGCCCGCCTGCTTCGGATCCTCGCGCACCACGTTCACCGGTCCCCCGTCCGGCATCCCGTTCGCGATCAGCGTCCAGGTGACGCCGCCGTCGTGGGTGCGATAGACGTACGGACGGGAGTCGTCGCGGCGGATGGCGTTGACGCTGATGTACGCGGTCTTCGCATCGAAGTGCCCGGCCGAGATCTGTGACACCTTGTCCCACGACCGCAGGGCCGCGGGTGTGACATTCGTCCAGCTCCTGCCGCCGTCGCGGGTCACGTGCACGAGGCCATCGTCGGTGCCCGCCCAGATGGTGTTGACGTCCAGGGGCGAGGGGGCCACCGCATAGATCACGCCGCGGCGCGGCATGGTCTCGAGAGCCGGGGTGCGGAAATCGCCGACACTCTCCGGCACCTCGGTCTTCTCGCGGGACAGATCGGGGCTGATGATCTCCCACCGCTCGCCCCCGCTCGTCGTCTTCCAGAGCACGTTGGTGGCGAAGAGCAGCGTCTTGGGATCGGCGGGATGGAAGAGCAGAGGCAGAGTGCGGAGGAGACGGTAACGACCGGAGCGCAGCGTCTCGGGCGCCACGTTCTGCGACTGCCCGGTCTTGCGATTGAAGCGCTGGACGCGGCCGCCGTAGACGATATCGGTGTTCAGGGGGTCGGGCGCCACGTACGCGTACTCGTCGGCGCCCACCCCGATCCAGTCGCGCAGGGAGATCTGTCCCCCGTTGCCGCGACTGGCGATGCCTATGGCCCCGCTCTCCTGCTGCCCGCCGTAGATCCAGTAGGGAAACTGGTTGTCGGTGGTCACGTGATACAGCTGCGCGGTCGGCTGGTTGTACCAGGAACTCCAGGTGCGGCCGCCGTTGGTGGTGATGGTGGCCCCCTGGTCCGCGGTGAAGATCATGATCTCGGGCTGAAGGGGATTGATCCAGAAGCGCTGGTAGTCGTCGCCGCCCGGTGCTCCCTTGAACGCCGTCCACGTCCTGCCCCCGTCGTCGGACCGGTACGACGCCGTGCCCGCGGAGAACATCACGTCCCGGTCCTTCGGATGGATGCGGATGTCGACACCGAGACGCCGATCGCTGCTCACCATCTGCCAGTTCTCGCCCCCGTCGTCGGAGCGGTACACCCCCGATCGGGCGCCCGCGCTGACCAGGGCCACGAGCCGCTGCGAGTCGCTCGCGGAGACGTCGAAGATGATGTGCCCCACTCCCTCGGCCTCGCCCGGCAGACCGGTGACGAGCTTCTTCCACGTGGTTCCGCCATCGACGGACTTGAAGAGGCCGCTCGTCTTCCCCGAAAAGCTCCCGTTCTCCCACGGGCCTTCCCGGTGGGCCCACAGCGCGGCATACACCGTGGTCGGCCGGGACGGATCGAATTCCACCTGGCTCGCGCCGGTGTTCTGGTCCACGTACAGAACCTTGGTCCAGGTCTTTCCGCCATCCGTGGTGCGAAACACACCGCGCTCCTCGTTCGGCCCGTAAGGATGGCCCATGCCCGCGACGAAGACGGTGTTCGGATCGGTCGGATGAACGATCAGGCGGCCCACCTGCTGGACGTCGCGAAGACCGGTGTGGGTCCACGACCGCCCACCGTCCGTCGACTTGAAGATGCCATCGCCCACGCCGAGGTCCGGGCGATGCAGTCCTTCGCCCGTCCCCACGTAGATCACATCCGGTTGCGAAGGCGACACCGCGACATCGCCCACCGATCCCGTGGGGGCCTGGTCGAAGATGGGCCTCCAGGTGCGGCCGGCGTCGTCGGTCTTCCAGACTCCGCCATTGTTGACGCCGACGAAGAAGACGTTCGGCTGGGTGGGGATGCCCACGGCGCCAACGGTACGACCGGCGCGGAAGGGCCCGACCAGGCGATACCGCAGCTCCTGGTACAGGGAGGGATCGAGGGGCGTCCCGCCGCCCTTCATCTGGGCGAACAAAGGGCCCGCGCACGCGAGCAGCAAAGCGAGGATCGGCACAGATCGGAAGCGCATGGTTTGGATCTACCTCAGGTCGGGATGGGACCCGGGAAGTAGACCACGGATCCAATAGACTGCCCCCCATGCAATTTGTGGAGAAGACGATGTCAATGAAGCTGGCTCTGCCCTATGCGTTGTGTTTCGGTCTCCTGAACCTGGGGGCGTCGGCTGCGCCCGCGGGACCGGAGGACCTGAACACCGTATTCAAGCCCGTGCAGTGGCGTTCGATCGGACCGTTTCGAGGCGGGCGTTCGAACGCCAGCACCGGGGTGGTCGGCGATCCGAAGACCTACTACACCGGCACCACGGGCGGCGGCCTGTGGAAGACCGACAACATGGGCATCAGCTGGCGCAACGTCTCGGACGGTTACTTCAAGACCGGTTCGGTGGGCGCGGTCGCCGTCGCGGAGAGCGATCCCAACGTGGTCTACGTCGGCATGGGCGAGCACGCGGTTCGCGGGGTGATGACCCATCACGGCGACGGGGTGTACCGCTCGACCGACGCAGGCAAGACCTGGAAGAGGATCGGCCTGGAGCTGACCCAGCACATCTCCCGGATCGTCGTCCATCCGAAGAATCCCGACATCGTGTACGTCGCGGCGCAAGGCGCGCTCTACTCCCCCTCGCCCCAGCGCGGCATCTTCAAGTCCACCGACGGGGGCGCCACCTGGAAGAACGTCCTGTTCGTGAACGACAAGACCGGCGCCTCCGAGCTCTCGATGGATGCCACCAACCCGCGAATCCTGTATGCCGCGATGTGGGAGCACGGCCGGCTGCCGTGGAAGGTGATCAGCGGCGGGCCGGGCAGCGGTCTGTACAAGTCGACGGACAGCGGCGAGACCTGGGAGAAGATGAAGGAGGGCCTGCCCGAGGAGATGGGCAAGATGGCGATCGCGGTCAGCCGCTCCAACCCGGAGCGGGTCTACGCGCTGATCGAGAGCGATTCGTACAAGGACGACCGGGGCCTCTACGTTTCCAACAACGCGGGCAAGACCTGGAGCAAGGTCACGAGCGACTCGCGCCTCGTGCAGCGCGCGTGGTACTACATCGAGCTGTTCATCGACCCGAAGAACGAAGACACGGTCTACGTGATGAGCGCTCCCGCCCTGCGGTCGAACGACGGGGGCAAGACCTGGGAGAAGCTTTCGGGGGCGCACGGCGATTTCCACGACCTGTGGATCAACCCCGACAACCCCCAGAACTTCGTCATCTCGGACGACGGCGGCGCGTCCATCACCTTCGACAAGGGCAAGAGCTTCAGCACCCTGAGCAATCTTCCCACCGGGCCGGTCTACCGGATCACCGTCGACAACCAGTTGCCCTACCGGATCTACGGGGGGCAGCAGGACAACAGTTCCGTCTCGATCGCGAGCCGCGAGCTCGGGGCCTCCGGCATCACCGCCGCGGCCTGGACAGCATCGGCCGGGGGCGAGAGCGCCTTCCTCGCCTTCGACCCCGACAATCCGCGCTTCATCCTCGGCGGCAGTTACCAGGGGACCATCGAAGTGATCGACCTGAAGGCCACCGCGGGCACGAACATCATGCCCGCGCCCATCCAGTACCTCGGCATGGATGCCAAGGACATGAAGTACCGCTACAACTGGAACGCGCCCATCATCTGGAGCAAGCACGAACCGAACACTTTCTACCACGGCTCGCAGTACCTGTTGAAGACCACGGACCTGGGCAAGACCTGGAAGGAAGCGTCGCCCGATCTCACCCGGAACGAGAAGGCGAAACAGGGCAAGAGCGGCGGCCCCTACACCAACGAGGCGGTGGGGGCGGAGAACTATGGAACGCTCGCCTACATCATGGAGTCGCCGCACGAAAAGGGCGTGATCTGGACGGGAAGCGACGACGGCCTGGTCCAGCTCACCCGCGACGGCGGCGCGACCTGGAAGAACGTGACGCCTCCCGGACTCGCGGAGTGCCTGGTGAACGCCATCGAAGTCTCGCCCTTCGACAAGGCCACCGCCTACATCGCGACCACGCGGTACAAGTTCAACGATCACACGCCCGGCCTGTACAAGACCACCGACTACGGGACGACCTGGACCCGGATCGACGCCGGCCTCCCCCAGGACGCTTTCACCCGGGTGGTCCGCGAAGACAACGTCCGGCGCGATCTTCTGTTCGCGGGCACCGAGCTCGGCCTCTTCGTTTCCTGGAACGGCGGCAAGGCCTGGTCGCCCTTCCAGCTGAATCTGCCCATCACCCCCATCACCGACCTGCGCGTCCACCGGGGCAATCTGATCGCGGCCACCTCGGGCCGGGCCTTCTGGATCCTCGACGACCTGGCCTTGATCCGTCAGTACAAGCCGGATGCGCCGGCCTTCACCGTGTATCAGCCGGCCCCCGCCTTCCTCGCCAACGGAGGAAGCGAACTCGACAGCAACGATCCGGAGTCCGAGTTCACCGGGGCGCACAAGTTCCGCGGCGTCAATCCCGCCAATGGCGTGGTCTTGTACTACCAGCTCCCGGAGTTGAAGAAGACCGACGACATCACGCTCGAGATCACGGACGCCGAGGGAAAGACGGTTCGGAGCTTCTCCTCGAAGAAGGATCCGGATCTCAAGAAGTGGGACGGCGGGCCGGAGCCGGAACCCTTGCTGCCGAAAGCCAAGGGGTTGAATCGATTCGTCTGGAACATGCGGTATCCGACCATTCCCGGCGTGCCCGACGTGTTCATCGAAGCTAGCTACGCCGGCCACAAGGCCATTCCCGGCAAGTACCGTATCAATCTCAAGATGGGCGATCGGACGCTCACCACCGAAGCCGAGATCCTCGCCAATCCCCTCTACCCCGGCACCCCGGCCGACTACCAGCAGTACCACGCGCTGATGTCGAAGATGGAAGGTGAATTGACGCTCATGCACCAGACCGTGAACCGCCTGAACAAGACGCAGGTCCAGCTCGCGGCCCTCGTCGAGACCCTGCCCTCGGGCGACAAGTACGAAGGGGTGAAGCGCGAGGGCGAGGCGCTGGTCAAGAAGCTGAAGGCGTGGGACGAGGACATGGTGCAGCGAAGGTCGAAGGCCTACGACGACGTGGAGAACTTTCCGAACAAGTTCACGGCCAACTACTTCTTCCTGGTCAACCAGACGGAGAGCGATATCCCGCGCGTGAATCAGCCCTCTCTCGATCGGCTCGAGACCCTCAGCGCCGAGTGGGCGTCTCTCAAGGCCCGATCGGAGGAAATGATGGTCAAGGATCTCCCGGCCTTGAATCAGAAACTCTGGGAAGTCGGAGTCGGGGCGATCTGGAAGAACTGATGGGCGGCTGATCCCGGTGGAGGGCCGGACCCCGGAAGATCGCCCCCTCGCGACTGGCTATACTGCCTCAATTCGCCGGACCGCGTCTCCACTGGGCCGCACCCCCTTCGAGGTCTCGTGACTACTCAAGAATCGTCCTCCCGTTTCGCGCCTGCGGCTCGCCTTGGGCCGTACGAAATCATCGGCCCCGTCGGCAAGGGAGGCATGGGCGAGGTCTATCGGGCGAAGGACACGCGCCTCGACCGCGATGTCGCGATCAAGGTGCTGCCTCCCGGCCTCGGCAACGACGAGCAGTTCCGGGCGCGGTTCGAGCGCGAGGCGAAGAGCGTCTCCGCCCTGAATCATCCCCACATCTGCACCCTGCACGACGTCGGCCAGGAGACGGTCAGGGGCGAGACCATCCACTACCTCGTCCTCGAGATGATCGAGGGCGAATCGCTCGCCGCCCGCATCCATCGAGCCGCCCTGTCCCTCGACGAAGTCCTCCTCTACGGGAAGCAGATCGCCTCCGCGCTCGATGCCGCGCACAAGCGAGGGATCATCCATCGCGACCTGAAGCCCGGCAACGTGATGATCACGAAGGCGGGCGCGAAGCTCCTCGACTTCGGCCTCGCCAAGATCGGGGAGCGCGGCGCGGTCCAGGGAATCACCGCGATCGAGTCCTACGACACCGTCGACAAGCCCCTCACCGAGCAGGGCACCATCATGGGGACGTTCCAGTACATGTCCCCCGAGCAGCTCGAGGGCGCGCCCGCCGATCCGCGCACCGACATCTTCGCCCTCGGCGCCGTGCTCTACGAGATGGCCACGGGCAAGAAGGCATTCGAAGGGAAGAACCGGACCAGCCTGATCGCCGCGATCGTTTCATCTCATCCCCCTCCCATCTCGACCGTGCAGACCATGAGTCCGCCGGCACTCGATCACGTGATCCACAAGTGCCTCGAAAAGGATCCCGACGACCGTTGGCAGAGCGCGCGCGATGTCATGGCCGAGCTGCAGTGGATCGCCGAGGGTGGGTCGCGGGCCGGGCTGCCCGCCGCGGTGTCGTCGCGGCGGCGACACCGCGAAGGTCTCGCCTGGACCGCGGCCGGCCTTTTCGCCCTGTCCACCCTGGGCCTCGGCATCGCCTGGGCCCGGAGGGCCCCGGTCCCCGCACCGATCGGCCGCTTCGTGATTTCCAATCCCCCCGGCCTGACCTCGGCCGGCGCTCCCGCGGTTTCGCCCGACGGACGCGTCGTCGCTTTTGATGCCATCGACTCCGGGGGCAAGCGGCAGCTGTGGGTCCGGCCCATCGACACCCTGGAGGCGCGGCCGGTGCCCGGAACCGAGGGGGCGCGGCGTCCCATCTGGTCGCCCGACAGCAGGTTCCTGGCCTTCCGCGCCGACGGGAAGCTCCGGAAGGTTCCCCTTGCCGGCGGACCACCCCAGACCATCTGCGACTCGATCAACGGCTCCGACGGCACGTGGAACGCGGACGGCGTGATCCTGTTCGACGGCCAGACCGGGGACCCCATCTGGAGGGTGAATGCCTCCGGGGGTGTCGCCACCGTGGAGCTGGGAATCGACAAGGCGAAGAAGATCACGTTCGTGGGATGGCCCGAATTTCTGCCCGACGGACGCCACTTCCTCTACATGACCGAAGGCGAAGGGGTGGAGCGCGCGCTCATGGTCAGAGCCCTGGGCGACAAGGAGGGAAAGGAAGTCCTGCGGAGTTCATCGAAGGTCGCCTATGCAAGCCCCGGGTTCCTCGTCTACGTGCGGGAGAAGACGCTCGTGGCCCATCCCTTCAACGCGGCCACCCAGGAGCTTTCCGGCGAGCCCATCCCCATCGGCGACGGTCTGGGCGTCGACATCGTCGGTGGCGCCTCCTTCTCGCTCTCGAACAATGGCGTGCTCACCTATCGCGCGGGCGAAGACCTGAACCGGCGCCTGCTGTGGATCGATCGGACCGGAAAGGAGACGCCCGTCCTCAGCGAAGCCCGTCAATACTGGGACACCTGGCTGTCTCCCGACGGCAACCGGCTCGCAGTGGATATCGACGAAGGCTCGGGCAAGGGTGACGTCTGGATCCGGGATCTCGTTCGCGGCGTCACCTCGCGCTTCACTTTCGCCCCGGAGCCGGAATTTGCCCCGACCTGGTCACCGGATGGCCGGAGGATCGTGTTCTCGAAGGACCGGAAGAGCCCTTCGAAAGGGTCGGATCTCTTCGTCAAGGACGCGGTCGGCACGGGTGAACCGGAGCAACTCACCGACACCGAGGGTTTCAAATACGCGACCGACTGGTCGGCGAATGGCAACTACCTCATCTTCCATGCCGAGGACAAGGACACCGGCGCGGACCTGTGGGCGCTTCCCATGAAGAGCGCCGACCGCAAGCCCATCCCCCTGGTGCGCACGAAATTCACGGAGTCCGGCGGAACCCTCTCGCCGGACGGAAAGTTCCTGGCCTACCGGTCCAACGAATCAGGCCGGCCCGAGGTCTACGTGCAGGAGTTCCCGGTGGCGCGCAGCAAGTGGCAGGTCTCCACCGAGGGCGGGCGGGATCCCTTCTGGCGCGCCGATGGCCGCGAGATGTACTACCGCGCTCTCGACCTGAGCGTGATGGCGGTGCCGGTCAGCACCGCCACCACCTTCGAGATGGGGACAGGGAAGGCCCTCTTCAAGGCGCGCTTCCCCACTCAACTTCCCGCCCGCGCCCTGTTTCGCCCCACGCGTGATGGCCAGCGCTTCCTGGTGCTGTCCGCGGCCGAGTCCATCCCGCCCGCGATCGTCGTCCTGAACTGGCCGAGCGCGCTCAAGTGACGGCCGCACGCCAGTAAGGCCGTCATTGCGAGGCCCCGGTCCGTTTCGAGTTGGGCCGAAGCAATCCCGTCCCACCACTACCAACCCTGCGCGAGGGTCGTTGGAGGTGGGGGTTGCTTCGGGCCCGCCGCGAACGGAGTGGGCCCTCGCAATGACGTGGTGCGGTACGGACGGACGGCACGACCCTGGTAGTAGGGAGCCGCGGTTCGGAGCCTCGAGCGGTGCGCGAATTGCTGGCTATACTGATTCAATCCACTGAACGTCGTCCCGACCGCTCCCTCCACCCATCCGAGGTCTCGTGAATACTCAAGAATCGTCCTCCCGTTTCGCGCCATCGGCCCGCCTGGGTCCCTACGAAATCGTGGGCCCCGTCGGCAAGGGGGGCATGGGCGAGGTCTATCGCGCCAAGGACACGCGTCTCGACCGCGACGTCGCCATCAAGATCCTGCCCCCGGGTCTCGGCAACGACGAGCAGTTCCGAGCGCGCTTCGAGCGCGAGGCGAAGAGCGTTTCCGCGTTGAATCATCCGAACATCTGCACCCTGCACGACGTCGGACAGGAAACGGTCAAGGGCGAGACCCTGCACTACATCGTGCTCGAAATGATCGAGGGCGAGTCGCTCGCCGCCCGCATCGCGCGCGCTCCCCTCTCCCTCGACGAAGTGCTCCT
>JBGATM010000028.1:0-56114 GCA_044229175.1 Vicinamibacteria bacterium
CCTTCGAGGCCGCCATGCACGCCGCCGAGCTCCGCTCCCGCTTCCTCGCGTACTTCGCCCGTCACGGCCACACGCCGGTGCGGTCGAGCGCGCTGATCCCGCACAACGACCCGACGCTGTTCTTCACCAACGCCGGCATGGTGCAGTTCAAGGACGTCTTCCTGGGCCGGGACCCGCGGCCCTACAGCCGCGCCACGACCGTGCAGAAGTGCCTCCGCGTCTCCGGGAAGCACAACGATCTCGAGAACGTCGGCCACACCCCCCGGCACCACACGTTCTTCGAGATGCTCGGGAACTTCTCCTTCGGCGACTACTTCAAGGAGGACGCGATCGCCTACGCCTGGGACTTCCTCACCGGGACCATGGGTCTCGACAAGGACCGTTTCACCGCCACCATCTTCAAGGGCGGGGACGGCGTGCCCCGCGACACCGAGGCCTTCGACCACTGGCGCGCGTACCTCCCGGCCGAGCGGATCCTCGAACTCGGCAAGAAGGACAACTTCTGGGCCATGGGCGACACGGGTCCGTGCGGCCCGTGCTCCGAGCTTCACTTCTACCAGGGCGATTCGCTTCCCTGCGCGGAGGTCGAAGCGGGACGCCCCTGCCTCGGCGTCGCGTGCGAGTGCGACCGCTACCTCGAGATCTGGAATCTCGTGTTCATGCAGTTCAACCGCGACGCGAGCGGCACGCTCACTCCCCTTCCCGCGGCCTGCGTCGACACCGGCATGGGTCTCGAGCGGGTCACCGCGGTGATCCAGGGCAAGCTCAACAACTACGATACGGATCTGTTCGCGCCCCTCATCGAGGCCACCGCGAAGCTCGCGGGGGTGAAGTACGGCGCGAGTGTCTCAACCGACATTTCGCTGCGCGTGATCGCCGATCACCTGCGCGCCACCACGTTCCTCGTCTCCGACGGCGTGCTCCCGGGCAACGAGGGCCGCGGCTACGTCCTGCGCAAGATCATGCGGCGCGCGCTCCGCCACGGCCGGAAGCTCGGCCTCGACAAGCCCTTCCTCGCGGGTCTGGTGAGCGAGCTGGTCGCGCGGATGCAGTCGGCCTATCCCGACCTCAAGACCACCGAAGCCACGGTGAAGAAGATCGTGCGGGTGGAAGAGGACCGTTTCTCCACCACCCTCAAGCAGGCCTTCGCGGTGTTCGACTCCGTCGCGGCCTCGACGAAGACCGGGGTCCTCAGCGGCGCCGACGCCTTCAAGCTCTACGACACCTACGGCCTCTCTCTCGACTTCACCGAGGAACTCGCGGCCGACCGCGGCCTCAAGGTCGACAACGCGGGCTTCGACGCGGAATTCGCGAAACAGCAGGAGCGAGCGCGCCACGCGAGCAAGATGGGGGCGGTCTCCGGCGCGCCCGAATATCTGACCCTGCTCGAGAAGGCGAAGACCGTCTTCCTCGGCTACGACCGCCTCGAAGAGGATGGCGCCACCGTCATCGCGGTGTTCAAGGACGGCAAGCCCAGCAAGCGCCTCGACAAGGGCGAGAGCGGCGAGATCATCGTCGACCGCACCCCGTTCTACGCGGAGGCGGGCGGCCAGATCGGCGACCGCGGCATCATTTCCGCGCCCGGCGCCATCGCCACGGTCTCGACCTGCCGGAACGCCGTGCCCGGTCTTTCCACCCATCTCGTCACCATCGACGAGGGTGCTTTCGAGGCGGGAATGAAAGTCCGTCTCGTGGTCGACGAGGAGCGGCGCGAGGGCGCCATGCGCCATCACACCGCGACCCATCTCCTCAACGCCGCGCTGCGCGAGACCCTCGGCACGCACGTCAAGCAGGCGGGGAGCCTCGTCGCCAATGACCGGCTGCGTTTCGACTTCTCGCACTTCCAGGGCATCGACGAACGCGAACTCCGGGTCATGGAGAACCGGGTCAACGGCGAGATCCTCGCGAACAAGCAGGTGAACACCATCGAGATGTCGCGTGAGGAGGCGCTCTCGTCCGGGGCCCTCGCCTTCTTCGGCGACAAATACGGCGAGCGCGTGCGCGTGGTCGAGATCCCGGGCTTCTCCAAGGAATTCTGCGGCGGCACCCACGTGTCCCAGACCGGCGACATCGGCTTCTTCCTCTTCACCGCCACGAGCGGCGTCTCCGCGGGCACGCGGCGCGTCGAGGCGGTGGCGGGCGGCGCGGCCCTCGACAAGATCCAGCGCGACGTGGCCATCCTCGACGAGCTGTCGCACTTCGCGCGCGCGGAACGCGGGGCTCTCGTCGACGAGTACGCGAAGCTCAAGGACGAGCTCAAGGCCCGCGACCGCGAGATCGAACGGCTGAAGATGAAGCTCGCCTCCGGCGGCGGCTCTCGCAGTGAAGCCGGCGATTCCACCGACGTGTCCGGCATCACCATCTGGACCCCCCTTTTCGCCGATGTGGACCGGAAGGGCCACGCCGCCCTCGTAGACGAGTATCGTCAGAAGCGTGGCGACAAGAACTTCATCGCGGTCTCCTCGGCCTCGTCGGAGGATGGCTCTTATTCCGTCATCGTGGCGGTGTCGCGCGACCTCATGAGCCGGGTCAAGGCTCCCGAGATCATGAAGGAACTGGGCCTGCGCGGCGGCGGCCGGCCCGAGTTCGCGCAAGGTGCTTTCGGTGCGGGCGAGAATGTCGAAGGCCTGCGCGCCAGGGCGCGGGAGATCGCGACCCGCCTGGTGAGCGAGGTTCCCGCTTGAGAAGCGTCGCGCTCAGCCTCATCGGCGTCGCGGCCCTCGAGGTCCTGGCCGCCCGCCCGGCCGAGGCCCAGGTCTATCTGCGCCGTAACGCCGACGGCGTGCTCGAGGCCACCGACTCTCCCGAATCGAGCGAGTTCCGCCTTCGCTTCTCCGCCAAGGGCGTGCTCATCCACTCCCGCGGCTTCCGCAGCCGGGCCCGGCCCGAGTTCGACCCCTACATCGAAGACGCGGCCTCGAAGTTCGGCGTGAGTTCCGACCTGGTTCGCGCCATCATCAGCGTGGAGTCGGCCTTCGACGAATTCGCGGTCTCGTCCAAGGGCGCGCAGGGCCTGATGCAGCTCATGCCCGCCACCGCCCGCCGGTTCGGGGTGGCGAATCCCTTCGATCCGGCCCAGGCCATCATGGGCGGAACCGAGTATCTCTCCTATCTCCTGGGCCTGTTCCGCGGCAACATCGAACTCGCCGCCGCCGGTTATAACGCGGGAGAGAACGCGGTTCTCCGTTACGGGGGCGTGCCGCCCTACAAAGAGACGCGCAACTACGTGATGCGGGTGAACTCGGTCCTCCGCTCGGGCCCGGTGATCATGTCCGCCTCCTCCGAGACGCGCGCGTCCGGCGCCACGAGCACCACCCTGGGCTTTGCGGGGTCGCTTCCTCCTTCCCTGCAGCCCACCAACCCCCGGGTCAGGGCCGCGGCACCGGCGCGTCCGGCCCGCCCGCTCCTCCGCGTCCCGCCGCGGTTGTACTATCGCTGGGTGGACGGGGCCGGCTCGACTCATTTCGCGGACTCACCGCCTTCGGACGGGTCTCCGTTCCGAACCATTCGCGGCCTTCCCTAGATCCAGATGCCCGCCGTTTCTCCCCTCTCCACCGGCCTCTTCGAGACTCACGTCCAGCGTGCGCGCGCGTTCCTTTCCGAAGGCAAGGCCGATCTCGCGGAGAAGGATCTCGCCGAGGCCTACCTGCTCAAGCCGCGCGACGTCACCGTCTTGAGCCTGCTCGGCGTCTTGTACTTCAAGCAGGGGCGGCTCGAACGGGCGGAGGAGGTGTTCGGCAAGCTCGCCGCCAGCTCGCCCAACGACGCGGCCATCCTCTTCAACCTCGGCCTGATCAATTTCAAGCTGAACCGCTTCCGCGAAGCGGAGATGGCGTTCACGCAGGCCCTGGCCTTCTCCACGGACAAGCCGCGCGTGCACTTCTATCTCGCCGCCACCTACGAGCGGCACGGCCGTATCCGCGAGGCCATCCACCAGTACCGCCTGGCCCGCTCGGCTTCCGATAACACGGGAGCCTTCCGGCAGCACGGGGCGCAGACCACCGAGATCCCGCGTCACCTGACTCCGGACACCGAGCCCCAGGCCGCGAATTCCACCAAGCCCATTCCCGCTCCCCTCGACAACGACTTCCGCGGCGGCGATGAGGACGACGAGGCGCTGTTCGGGGCCTCGAAGCTGATCCAGGTTCCCGGCGCCGACCTCCAGGCCAAGGACCAGGGCCCGATGCCGGATGCGCCGGTGGCCCTGCGCCCCGAGGTTCTGCGCCTCGGCGCCGAGGAAGAGGACCTCTTCCTCGGGCCGAGGACTCCGGTGGCCACCCCGAAGATGACCCTCAAGCGCCGCGACCTTCTGCAGATTCCCTTCGAGGGTCGCATCTTCTTCAAGCGCGGCGCGCTCGTCTCCTCGGAGGGTCATGTGACCTTCTGGGTCAAGGAATCGAAGAGCGCTTCGGGCGAGCGTCTCGTGATCGCCACCGGTTCAGGGTCGCTGAATCTCGCGGCGGTCGGCCAGGGCATCGGCCTCCTGCTCTCCGATCCGGGCCGGAAGCTGTGGGTGTCGCCCGATCGCATCCTCGCCTGCGAGGACGCGCTGCAGCCGCGCTACGTCCAGATCGCGGCCATGGAGGCGAGCGTCCTCGAGATGGAAGGCAACGGGTTTGCCGCCCTCACCTGGAAGGGCATGCCCACCTGCATGCGGGTGCACGCCGACCAGCCGTTCGAAGGGCCGATCTCCAAGGTCATCGCCTGGTCCGGCAACCTCGAGGCGGAGATGGGCCTGTCTCCCACCGGCGACGAACCGACCCTCTTCATCGCGGGCGAAGGCGAAGTCCTCTTCGAAGGGGACTAGCTACGGACGCGGCGTCGTCTTGAGCATGACCAGGCCGGGCGCTTCTTCCTCTTCGATGTAGGCGCCGATGTCGCGCAGCAGCGCGAGCGAAGAGGAGAGCCGTTCCGAGGGCGGGAGCGCGAGTTCGAATTCGCCGCGGGCCGCGATGGCCGCGCACAAGGCGCTGATGCCGGTGACCTCGTCGCAGGTGGCCGACGAGTCGAAGAAGCCGAAGGCGCGCTTCACCGCGCGCCTCGCCATGGGAAGGGGCGCGGCCGAGCGGCCGACGATGTCCACGAAGGTGGCGCCCCCCCGCTCGCACTCGACGTCGACCTGCAGGAAGGCGCCGAGATCGACTCCCGGGGTGATCACCCGCTGGACCAGGGGCTCGATGCGGCGGGCTTCCCACAAGGCTTCGCGGAGCTCGGCTTCGAGCCGGTCCATGGCTTCCTGCTTCGGTCGCACGCCCCCCAGGATGGCGTGGATCGCGCGCAGTTCGCCGCGGTCTTTCCAGTTCACGGAGGCGCCGGCGCGGGAGCGTCGCGAGGCCGCGATCGATACGCTCCCGAGGCCCTGCGGTTCGAAGCCGAGTTCCTCTATGGTGACCTTGAGGTCGAGGCCGAAACCGCGGCCGAGGGCCTCGAGGGTGCGCGCGCCGTAGCCCTGGGCACTGGCGGCGCGGACGTGGGTGAAGCCGCGAAGCTGGTGAGTGAGGGTCTTCCCCGCCGGGAGGCCGAAGGCGGCGATGCTGAGGTCGGAGACCACCGGGGCCAGCGGGTGCCCGCCGAGATCGGCCTCGACCCCGAAGGTGGGAGGTGCGATCGAGACCGAGCCCTCGTGCGGAAAGCCGAGACGGAAGTCGTTGGCGCCCTCGAAGACACCGGTGGCCTTCGACGCGGTGGCCAGGCCGAGGGTGCGCAGGCGGGCGACTTCGCGCGGGGAAAGGCCGGAGACCCCCATCGAGGGGCGGAAACCCACGATGCGAACGCTGCGGGCCCAGGCGCCGAGCACGGGCAGAGCTACGTCGAGGACCAGGCCTTCGCGCCCCTGGGCGTCGATCTCAAGCGTCTCGGTCGGGAATGGGCTCACGTGTCTTTCTACAACCTTGCGCTTTTTCTACTGGGAACGGCGGGAGCTTGATCTACTGCGAGGCTTCCTTCGAATGGCAGCGGCGGCAACGCGCCTCATAGGCGTGAGCGCCGCCCACCACCACGCGGTCGCTCGAATGGACGAGGCGCTGGGTGCGGTTGGCGGGCGCGCCGCACTGCATGCAGATCGCGAGCATCTTGTCGACGTATTCCGCGGTGGCCATGAGCTGGGGCATGGGCTCGAAGGGCCGGCCGAGGTAGTCCTGGTCGAGTCCGGCCACGATCACGCGCACGCCGCGGTCGGCGAGAGCCTGCGCCACCTCGGCGAGGTTGCCGTCGAAGAACTGTCCCTCGTCGATCCCCACCACCTCGGTGTCGGCCTTGAGGCTGCCGAGGATCTCCGCGGCGTGCGACACGATCTCCGACTTGATCCGCATGTCGGAGTGCGACACCACGTGGTCGACCCCATAGCGGTCGTCGATCTTCGGCTTGAAGACCTGCACCTTCTGCTTCGCGATCTCCGCGCGGCGCAGCCTGCGGATGAGCTCCTCGCTCTTTCCACTGAACATGCTGCCGACGATCACTTCGATCGATCCGGATTCGGGCCTGTGTCGGGGCGGCGCCATGGTTGCTCGGATTCTGCCTGCGGTCTTGCGATCGGGCGCTACTTCGCGCGCTCGATGTACTTCCCTTCGGTGGTGTCGATCCGGATCACGTCGCCCTCGGAAATAAACGGGGGCACGTTGACCATGAAGCCGGTCTCCATCTTGGCGGGCTTGCTCTGGTTCGAGACGGAGGCGCCCTTGATCGACGGCTCGGTCTCGATGACCTTGAGCTCCACGATCATGGGTAGTTCGATGCCCACGGGTGTCCCCTCGTACATCTCGACCTTCAGCTTGAGGTTCGGCTTGAGGTAGTTCACCGCGTCGCCGAGCACTTCATCGGACAGACCGATCTGCTCGAAGGTCTCGTTGTTCATGAAATGGTGCATCTCGCCCTCGGAGTAGAGGTATTCCATCTCCGTGTCCTCGAGGTACGCGCGCTCGGCCATGTCGACCGACCGGAAGCGATGCTCGAAGATGGCGCCGGTCTTGAGATCCCGGAGCTTCGCCTGGACGAAACCGCGCAGGTTGCCGGGGGTCTTGTGGATGGTCTCCACCACGCGGGAAAGGTTCTTCTCGAACATGATGACCATGCCCCGCTTCAGTTGGGTCGCCGCAATCGTGGAAATTGTCTTCTCCTCCAGGGGATCGTTGAGGCCTGCTTCAGGGGCAGGCGAGCCGGGGATTATACCGTCTCGGCCTTCACGAGCAGACCCACCCGGTCGACTTTGGCGTCGAGGACCTTGAAACCCTTCCGGTTCAGGTCCTGCACGAGGTCTCCCTGGGCCTGCCGGGGCGCCACCGCGAGGACGATGCCCCCTCCGCCGGCGCCGCACACTTTGGCCGAGCCGCCCCGCGCGGCCGCGGTCGACACGATGGCATCGACCTCGGGGGTGGCCACGCCCGGAGCGAGGCGCCGGCGGGACGCCCACTCCCGCGCGACCGCTTTCACCAGGCCCCCCTCGTCCTCGGCCCGGATGGCGGCGCAGGCATCGCCGGCCGCCGCGACGATCTCGGCGAAGAGGCCGCGGACCTCGCCGACGTCGTCCACCTGGGCCTTGAACATCTCCCAGTTGTTGAGTCCGGAGAAACGCGTCACCCCCGCGTCGACCAGGAGGATCCGGTCCTCGACGAAGGTCGCGTCCTCGACCAGAGGGCGCGTCTCGATCTCGCCCGGGTTCAGGGCCACCTCGAGAACGCCGCCATGGATGGCCGCTTCGTAGTCCTGTATCCCGGTGGGCACGCGGATGACCTGGGCCTCGGCGTCGCGCACGAGATGACGGAGGTCACGCTTCGACAGGTCGCGCGAGATCGACGCCGCCACCGCCGCGGCGATGGTGACCGCGAGGGTCGACGATCCGCCGAGACCGGAGCCGGCGGGGACCCGGGAGGTGGTCTCGATGCGGAGCCCCGAATGGACCCCGAGCGCCTTGAGGATCTGGACCACGAGGCGCGTGTGATCGTGCGCTTCGATGGAGTCGACGCTCTCGGCCGAAGCGCGGGCGCCAGTGTCAGTGGAGACGATCTCGATTCCCCGCCCGATCGGAGTCACCGCGGTGGTGGCGCGCAGGGTCACCGCGGCGTTCACCGTCCGGGCCCCGGGATGCCACAGATAAAGGGGCCAGATGTCGAGGGTGCCGCCGGCGATGTCGACGCGCGCGGGCGCGCTCGCGGTGCAGGGTCTCATGGGCGGCGGATACTAGCAGCCCTTGGGGCGCGGCCAGGGCCGTCCCTATACTGCTGCCCGCCATGGCTGAGTGTCCGAAGTGCGGGAAGGCCACCGAGCCCACGGCCCGGATCTGTCCTTCCTGCGGCGTCATCATGTCGAAGGTGCGCGCGAAGACCGGCGAGCCTTCGCTGACCCCGGGGCCGGCCGCTCCCCGGCCGGGCCGTCCCCTTCCGCCCTCGCTGCTCCTGCCCCCACCCACCCGGACCGCGACTCGATCTCCCGGCCCACCCGTTCCGCCGCCGCGAGATACCGACGACGGCCACGCATCTCCCCTTCGCGCCGCGCTGAAGGTCGGATTCGCGGCGGCGTTGGGCATCGCCGCGCTGGTGGCGATCAACCGGATGACCTCCGCCCCGGCCCCCACTCCAACCGAGACGCCGGTTCCGAGCCGCGTCGCCGCCGCCGCGTCCACTCCGATCCCTCCGGTGAAGGAAGACGACGCGCCTTCGCTGACCCAGCAGGACGTGGCCTTCCTGAATGAGCTTTCCTCCCGCATCGGGCGCAGCCCCGCGGCGACCCCGACCGAGGGGGAGATCGAACGGGTGGAGAGGCTTCAATCCGCGAACCGGGACAGCGAGCCGCTCAAGAGCCTGCTCATGGGCCTCTACCTGCGCCGCGCGGATCACGATCTCCAGCTCGGGTCCTTCGCCCTCGTGGATCAGACCCTCGGGAAGATGAAACGGGTCGACGACTCTCAGCCGCACATCTACCAGTTCGAGACCCAGAGCCGGGCCCGGCAAAACGACTGGTCCGGCGCCCTGACCGCGGCCCAGACCTATGAAGGGAAGTCGGGCGACGCGAGCCTGAGCATGTCCTACATGCTCGCCCTCAGCCTGGAGAAGCTCGGGCGGAGACCCGACGCGCTCGCCGTGCTCGATCGACCGATCTTCCAGTCCTGCCCCACCGCGACCGCGCCCGAAGACGTCTCCGCCTGCTCGGCGGCCCGGCAGATGCGCGAGATCTTCCTCGCGTCCGCCTCCCCTTCGGCGGGAGCGGCCATCGGCGTGCGAACCCGGGAAGCCTTGAACATCGACGCCTCCAAGGAACAGATCCAGTCCGACCGGTTCGATGTCCGCTTCGACGGCGAGTCTCAGTCCGGGGTGGCCCGCGATGTCCTCTTCGTCCTGGACCGGGCCTATACCCGGCTCACCGACGTGTACTACGACCGGCCGGCCCAGAAGATTCCCGTGGTCCTTCATTCGGGGCAGGACTACTTCACCAAGACCGGCGCGCCCTGGTGGTCGGGGGGCGTCTACAACTCGCACAACGGAGCCATTCAGATTCCCATCCGCGGCCTCCCCTCGACCCTCCCCCGCGAGATGGAGGACGTGCTGGTCCACGAACTCTCCCACGCCTTCGTCGACGACATGTCCGGCGGGTTCGCGGGCCGCGACCTGCAGGAAGGCCTCGCCCAGTACATGGAAGGGAAGAGAGTCGAGCAGGAGCTCGGGCTCGCCCAGTTGAAGCGCCTGGCCAACTCGAACGGCCAGAGCGTCGGCTCCTTCTACATGCTCTCCCTCGCCATCTCCGAGCAGCTCGTCCAGTCCCGCGGCCAGAGCATGATCAACCAGCTCCTCAAGGCCATGAAGGAGACGGGCTCCGAGGACGGCGGATTCAGGAAGGTCTTCGGCCAGTCCGGAGCGGCCATGAAGAAGGACATCCTCGAGACGTTCTGGCGCCGCTACAGCTGAGACGCGGCCGCTTCGTCCGCGATCACGGTCAGATCGGGGTGGTCGCGCAGGAACGTGCACGGCCAGGCCTCGCTCACCGGCTCGTCGCGCATCCGGCGCAGGGCCTCGGCCTTTGCCGGCCCGGTGGCGAGGAGAAGGATGGACTTGGCGGAACGGATGGTCTCGACGCCCATGGTGATCGCGTCGAGCGGGGGCTGAAGATCGCCGCCCAGGGTGGCGATGGTCAGGGGATCGAGACGCACCACGTGGGTCCGGGGCCCCGCCTGTCCGGGCAGGTTGTAGGCGATGTGCCCGTCGGCCCCGATGCCGAGGATCGCGAGATCGAGGCCGCCCGCCTTCGCGATCGCCTCTTCGTACCTCCGGCACTCGGCCTCGGGATCGCGCGTCTCACCGTCGGGAATGAAGCGTCGGTCGGGGGCGATGCCGAGCGGCTCCCAGGCATGTCGGGTCATGAACTGGAAGAAGGTCTGCGGCATCCGCCGGGGAAGAAGAACCTCGTCGAGATTGAAGGCGGTGGCCCGGGACAGGTCGAGGCCTCCCGCCTTCCGCTTCGCCGCGAGGATCTCGTACATGTCTATGGGCGTGCGACCGGTGGGCAGAGCCACGACCAGGCCCGGCCGGGCGAGAGCCTGCGCTTCGAGGACGGAGGCGCCGCGGCGGGCCACCTCGGCCGCGGTGAGAAGGGCTTCGATCTTCACAGGTCGGAAAAGCGGATCAGGGAGACGCCCGCGCGCGCGAGGGCCGACTTCACCGAGGGCTCGCACAGCGCGGCCAGCTCCAGCACGCGAACCGCCGCATAGGAGCTCGTGGCCGCGAGCTCGGCATCCGCGTGCGCGGGATGGCACATCATCTCGGTGGAGCCCTCGGGAAGGTTCTCGATGATGTGGAGGAGATTCGCCAGGGTGACTCCCTCATCGAAGAATCCCTCTTCGAAGGCATCGTTGGTGCGAAGACCCGCTTTCTTGAGGGCCGCGCCCATGAAGCCGCCCGCGTTCCGGACGGGCAGACCCTCGCGGAGGGCCAGGGCGCGCACCGCCTCGAACACATCGGGACGGCGGTGGGAGTGGTGGTGCGAGTCGAGATGGGTGGGCCTTCGCCCGAAGATCTCCATGAACTTCGCGAACTGCGCCTCCACTTCGGCGGCGATCTCCTCCGGCCGGGGACGGCCGAGGCCCTCGGGCTTGGCCGGCTGCGCGCCGTGAGCGTCGAGGAGAGAGGGAATGGACGCCGCGGGAAGCGCCGGTCGTCCGCCGGTCAGCGCGATGTGCAGGCCGATGCCGAGATTCGGATTCTCGCGAGACATCGCGGCGGCTTCGCGGACGCTGTCGTAGTTCACCATGGCGGTGGCGCTGGTGACGATGCCCAGGCGGTGAGCTTCGAACACGCCGGTGTTGATCCCGTGCGTGCGCCCGAGATCGTCCATGGAGCGCGGCCTTCGCCGCGATCGACTCCACCAGCGAGGGCAGACCCTTGAAGAGACCTCCCGAGAAGATCAGGGGATACGTTGCGCTTCCGTAATCGAGCTGGCGCACCACCGAACGAGCGGCGCTTGCCAGTTCCGCCGACGCCTCCTCGATGATGCCCGAGGCCACCCGGTCGCCCTGCTGGGCCACTCCGATCACCGTGGGCGCGAGTTCCGCGAGCCGCTCGCGGGTCAAACCGCCGCCGTAGGCCATGGCGGGCAATTCCGAAAGCGAGGCCACGGAGAGGGCCCGGAAAACCGCGTCCTTTAGAAGCGTGGACTCGCCCCGGCCTTCCGCCGCGCGCACCGCGGCGAGAAGTGCTCGGTGCCCGATCCAGCCCGCCGATCCCTCGTCCGCGAGCATCGGCCCGAGCCCACCCGCCCGCGCGGTCCGGCCGTGGCGATCGATCCCGTAGGCGATGGAGCCGGTGCCCGCGATGACCACCACCCCCACTCGATCGTGGGCTCCCGCCGCGATGGCGATGACCGCGTCGTTCACCACCACCGCGTTCCCCCGGAAGCCGAGCCGGCGGAGGAGCGATTTCACCACCGCGTCCTCCCCGGGACGATCGACGCCCGCCATTCCCAGGCAAAGCGCCTCGGGCCGCTCGTCGGGGCAAAGCTCGTCGAGCAGATGAGCGAGGACTTTCTCCACCGCGAGCTCACCGTGGACGTGGAGATTGGCGCCTCCGCCCCGCGCCGTCTTCAGGAGATGACCGCTCTCGTCGGCCACCACGCCGATGGTCTTCGTCCCTCCGGCGTCGACGCCGACGATGAGGGCCACTCAGCCCTCGAAGACGACGATGTCGCGCAGGTTGCGATACTTCTCGTTGTAGTCGAGGCCGTAACCCACGACGAAGAGGTCATCGATCACGAAGCCCGTGTAGTCGACCTTGACCTCGATCAGCCGGCGCGAGGGCTTGGAGAGGAGCGAAGCCACGCGGATGGACCGAGGCCCGCGCGCCTTCAACAGATTGACGAGGTAGTTGAGAGTGAGGCCGGTATCGACGATGTCCTCCGCGATGATGAGATCGCGATCCTTGATCGAGGTGTCGAGGTCCTTCGAGAGCTTGACCTCGCCCGAGGACTTGGTGGCCGCGCCATACGACGACACCGCGATGTAGTCCATGGACAGGGGCAGGTCGATCCACTGGCAAAGGTCGGTCATGAAGGGGCAGGCGCCCTTGAGGACCGCGATGACGTGCGGCTCGAGCCCGGCCATGTCGCGGGTGATCTCGGCGCCCATCTCTTTGATCCGGGCGGACAGCTGATCGTGGGACAACAGCAGCTTCATGGTCTTTGGAAGTCCGATCTCTTGGGAGGGGGACGGCGGAGCGACGTTAACAAACATTTGCCTTTGACCTTGGGTCCGGGAGGGACTAGAGTTTAGCCACTCTCGAAGAGTTGACGCCACCAGATATTGTGGATATCCGGTCCCTCCCATCAACATCTTCCACAAGAGAGACCCGTCCTAAATTCGGCAAGAACGCCCGACACACGAAATCAGAGGAATCCAATATGCAGGATATTAAGAAAGGCTGGCGCTTCTTCGCGCTCGCCATAGCGATCATCTCGATCCTCGCCGGCCCCGCCGCGGCGCAGTCCACCACCGGGTCGGTCGTTGGCGTCGTCGCCGACGAGACCGGGGGCGTGCTTCCCGGCGCCACCGTTCTCGCCGTCCACGAGTCGTCGGGGTCGAAGTACGAGGCGACCGCGAGAGCCGACGGCCGGTTCGCCATCCAGGGCATGCGCGTGGGTGGCTACGTGGTTACCGTTTCCATGAGCGGCTTCCAGACCTCGGTGACCAAGAACGTGACGGTCAGCCTCGGCGTCGCCACCGACCTCCCGGTGAGGCTCAAGACCGCGGCCATGACTGAATCCGTCACGGTCACCGCGGAGAGCACGCCGGTGTTCAGCTCCGAGCGCACGGGCGCTGCCACCGCGGTCAGCCGCGACAACATCGCCACCCTGCCCACCCTGGGCGATCGCATCGATTCGTTCACCAAGCTCTCTCCCCAGTCCAGCGGCCGCGACCTTTCCTTCGGCGGCTCCGACGCCCGGCTGAACAACATCACGATCGACGGCGCCTACTTCAACAACTCCTTCGGACTGGGCGCGGCCCCCGGCGATCGCACCGGCGTCGCCCCCATCTCGATGGCGGCGGTCGAAGAGATGTCGGTCAACGTGGCGCCCTTCGACGTGACCCAGGGCCACTTCGTTGGCGCTTCGGTGAACAGCGTCACGAGGAGCGGCACGAACACGTTCAGGGGTTCGGCCTACTGGTGGTACCGAAACGAGAGCATGGTCGGCAAGCAGGCCGGCGCCGTCGCCTTCAACCCCGGCACCTTCAACTTCCACAAGTACGGCGCCTGGGTGTCCGGCCCCGCGATCAAGAACAAGCTGTTCTTCTTCCTGAGCTATGAGGACGACTCCCTGGTGCAGCCCGGAACGACCTTCAGGGCGAACAAGGGAGGGGAGACCGTCGGCGGCAACACCACCCGCGTTCTCGCCTCCGACCTCGACGCCCTGAGCGCGTTCCTGAAGACGAACTTCAAGTACGACACCGGCCCCTACCAGGACTACAACAGCGAGACGCCCTCCACCCGGTATCTCGCGAAGATCGACTACAACCTGAACGACCGGAACAAGATCAGCTTCCGGTTCAGCCGGCTCGACTCGGTCACCGACGTCCTCCTCTCCAACTCCTCCTCGGCGGGATTCGGCAACCGCCGCGGGACCACTCTCGGCCTCAACTTCCAGAATTCGAACTATGGAATTCTGGAGAACAACCGGTCGGCGGTCATGGAATGGAACAGCACCTTCGGTTCGAGCAGCGCCAACAAGCTCACCGTCCAGTACAACAAGTCCGACGAGAGCCGCAAGTATCGCGGAGAACTCTTCCCCATGGTGGACATCCTCGAGGCGGGGGCGGTCTACACCACCTTCGGCTTCGAGCCCTTCACTCCCAATAACGAACTCCGCTACAAGAGCATCGCGGCCACCGACAACTACACGATGTTCCGCGGCAATCACACCATCACGGTGGGCGGCACCGCGGAGAAATACAACTCGGAGAACGTCTTCTACCAGCAGTCCCAGGGGATCTACGTCTACAACTCCCTCGCCGACTTCTACACCGATGCCCGCGGCTATCTCGCGAACCCGAACCGAACCACCGCGGCGGTGCCGGTCCGCTCGTTCCAGGTGCAGTACATGAACATTCCCGGGCTGAGCAAGCCCCTCCAGCCTCTCGAGGTCTGGTACGGCGCGATCTACGGAATGGACCAGTGGCAGGTGTCGAAGAACTTCAAGGTCGGCGTTGGCCTGCGCATCGAGCGCTCGTCGTTCGCGGACACCGGCTACGCCAACCCGCTCGCCGACGCCATGACCTTCATGGACGAAAACGGCAAGCCGGTCAAGTACCAGACGGGCAAGCTCCCCGACCCCAAGCTTCAGTGGAACCCCCGCTTCGGCTTCAACTGGGACGTGAGCGGCGACCACGTTACCCAGCTTCGCGGCAGCTCGGGTCTTTACTCCGGTCCTCCGCTCTACGTCTGGATCTCCAACCAGGTCGGCAACACCGGCGTGCTCACGGGCTCCATCTCCGCGACCAACACCACCGCCTACCCGTTCAATCCCGATCCCAACGCCTACCACCCGGCCAACGTGACCGGCGCGCCCGCGGCGAGTTACGCGCTCGCGGTCACCGACCAGAATTTCAAGTTCCCGCAGGTCTGGAGATCGAACTTCGCGGTCGACCGCAAGCTCCCCTGGAACATGGTGGCCACCGCCGAGGTGATCTACAACCGCGACGTCAACGGCATGTACTACATCAACGCCAACCAGACCGCGCCCAACTCCGCCTTCACCGGCGCCGATAAGCGCGTTCGCTGGACCACCTCATCCTGCAACTTCACCGCCCCGGTGTCTCCGACCAACTGCGCCAACCGCATCAACCCGAATGTCTCGAACAACGTGGTGCTGAAGAACCAGAATATCGGCCGCGCCTGGCACACCTCGGTCTCCCTCGAGAAGCAGTTCAAGGGCGGTTTCCTGAAGGCGGCCTACAGCTACGGCGAGACCAAGAACACGGTGGACCCAGGGTCCATCGCGTCCGGCTCCTGGCAGCAGAATCAGGTTCCCGGCAACCCGAACAATCCGCCTCTGGGCTTCTCGCAGTACTCGCCCGGCCAGCGCGTCTTCCTCGCGGGTTCGTTCAGCAAGGAGTACAAGAAGATGGGTCGGACCACCCTGGGCTTCTTCTGGCAGGCCACCCAGTTCAACGGCAGCTACACGGTGAGCGGTGACCTGAACAACGACTCCGGCACGGGGAACGACCTGATCTACATCCAGAAGGATCCGTCGGAGACCACGTTCGTCAACCAGACCGTGGGCGGAGTGCTCTTTACCGCGGCCCAGCAGTCCGCGGCCTGGGAGGCCTACATCGCCCAGGACAAGTACCTCAGCAAGCATAGGGGTCAGTACGCGGTCCGCAACGCCGTGTTCTTTCCCCTGCTGAAGAGCATGGACGTGAGCCTCACCCAGGACCTTTTCACCAACATCAAGGGCAAACGCAACGGTCTCCAGTTCCGGCTCGACGTCTTCAACTTCGGCAACCTGATCAACCACAACTGGGGCCTTGGGAAGCGGTTCGTGAGCAACCAGCCGCTGATCCTGGCCTCGGCCGCGCAGGGTGGCCCGGTCAGCCCGACCGGCGCGCCCCAGTTCACGATGAGAGTGCTGAACAGCAAACTCATCGACCACACGTTCGATCCCACCGCGGGCACGAGCGACGTCTATCGCCTGCAGATCCAGTTGAAGTACCTCTTCAACTAGAGCGTCGGGCCCGAAGAGGCGAAAGCCTCTTCGGGAAAAAGGCCGAGCGAGACGAATCGCTCGGCCTTTTTCGTTTCCGGAAACGGACGGTCACGGGTTGGAGGAGGGCCTCCGGACCGGCGCCCGCGTCTGCCCAAGCGTCTCAGGAAAAGCGACTTCAGCGCTCGATTTCTCCATATTTGTCGAACGGCGCGGATCTTTCATCAGGGATCTGTCGTCTAGTGAAGTGAGCGCAAGGTCGGATTCCGGCCTGACCTCTATAATCCGCATTTGTGCGTCCCGGGCGGATCGCTTTGGAAGCGGCCCTTTTCGGAAACTCTTTGGAGGCTTGAAAACGTCGATGTTCCCCACCGCAATCGCTCTCGCCCTTGCCCTCGTCGGCGCTCCTGTCCCTTCCGCCCAGGACCCCGCGCCCACGCCCGCCGCCTCCCCTTCGCCTTCGCCGCAGGCGGGCGCCCCCATCCGGCAGATCCTGATCCTCACCGTGGATGAAGCGGTCCAGCGGGCGCTCGAGAACAACGTCGATCTCGCGGTCGAGAAATTCACCCCCGAGTCCGCGGCCCTGTCCATCAGCGACGCGCAGGGCGCCTTCGATCCGATCCTGACCTCGACGCTTTCCAGGCGGTCCCAGAAGAGCAAGGCCGCGAACACCCAGGCCGGGGCCGGCACGGTCCAGAACGACACCTCGATCTGGAACTTCGGCATGACCAAGCTGTGGAGCACGGGCGGCACCATGACCGCGACCTTCAACAACAACCGCGGTACCACCAACAACATCTTCTCCACCTTCAACCCGACCGCGAACGCCGCCTTCCAGGTCAACTTCCTCCAGCCCCTGCTGAAGAATCGCTCGATCGACTCGGCGCGCCTGAACCTGCGCCTCACCAAGCGAAACCGGGAGATCTCCGACCTGCAGTTCCGGAGCATCGTGGTCTCCACCCTGGCCAACGTCCGCAAGCTCTACTACGAGCTGATCTACGCGGTGGAGAACCTGGGCGCGCAGCGCAAGAGCCTGGCCCTGGCCCAGAAGTTCCTCAACGAGAACCAGATCAAGGTGAACGTGGGCACCCTGGCCCCCCTCGACGTGGTGGCCGCGGAGTCCGAAGTGGCCACGCGCGAAGAGGGCGTGGTCATCGCCGAGAACGCGCTCGCCGAGGCCCAGGACGCCCTCAAGCGCGCGATCTTCCCCAAGAACGATCCCAACGCGTGGGCGACCGACATCGTGGCCAAGGATCGTCCCTCCGCCGACCCGATCGCGGTGGACGCGCAGGCGGCCATCAACAACGCCCTGCAGAAGCGGATCGACTACGCGGTGGCACAGAAGAACTTCGAGAACCTCCAGGACCAGTTGAGGCTCGCCAAGCAGGGGACCAAGCCGCAGCTCGACTTGAACGCCACCTACGGCAGCCAGGGCACCGGCGGCACCCAGTTGCGCGACCTCTCAACCGGCCAGGTCCTCACCACCCCCATTCCGGGCGGCTACAGCGACGCGCTCTCCGAGATGTTCAAGCTCGACCTCCCCACCTGGGTGATCGGGGTGAACTTCACCTATCCCCTGTTCAACAAGACCGCGAAGAACGCCGCGGCCCGCGCCCAGATCGCCTCCGACCAGTACTCCACCGTGCTTCGAAGGGCCGAACTCCAGATCGCGAGCGAAGTGCGCACCGCGTCCCGCGCAGTGGAAACGAACTTCAAGCGCGTCGCCACCACCCGGGCGGCCCGCACTCTTCAGCAGCGCCGCCTCGACGCCGAGGAAAAGAAGTTCGCGGCCGGCATGTCCACGAACTTCCTGGTCACCCAGGCGCAAAGAGACCTCGCCCTCGCGGAGGTCGCGGAGATCCGCGCGATCGCCGACTACAACAAGAGCCTGGTCGACTTCGAGCGCGTCCAGGAAGCCGGCCTCTCGGGCGGCAACGGGCTCATCACCGTCCGGTAGGCGGATCCCTCCGTTCCGCACCCAGGGCGGCCTCGCGGCCGCCCTTTTCTATTTGCGGTCCGGGATCAGGACCTGAATCCGATCCGGGGCCAGACGGCACGTCGCGGGCAGCGACCCATGCCAGGCGTCGCCATCGACCTGGATGTGCAGCGTCGGATCGTGGCGGATGGTGAGCTGCGTCGCCTCCATGATCGCGACGTCGCGACGGTTCTGGTGGCGGCCAATCAGCATGTTGACCGCGAAGGCGAGCGCGCCCAGGTGGGTCCTTCCCGTGTAGAGAAGGACGTTCGCGCGGCCATCATCCCATCGGGCTCCCGGGACGATATGGAGCCGGCCCCCGTATTCCGCGATGTTGACGAATAGCGCGCCCGTGACCTCGTGGCTCACTCCATCCACCTCGACCACGAAAGAGGGGAATTGGTAACGCCGGAATGCGCGGAGCACATCGATGACCGCGCCCGCCATTCCGAACCGCGCCTTCATCTCCGCGCGGACGTGGTGCATGGCGAAGCCCTCGAGGCCGGCGGTCGCCTGCATGAGAAAGGGCGTCGACCCGATGAGGCCCACGTCGCGACCGCTCGGCTTCGCGCCCGCGAGGGCGACGGCCGCCCGCACCGGATCCCTACCCACCCCCGCCGCGAGCGCCACCACGTTGAAGGTGCCGCCGGGCAGCACTCCGAGGCTCACGGTCGAGCCCAGGATCCCCTCGACCACTTCCCGAACGGTGCCATCGCCCCCCCAGGCGAACACCGCCGCATCTCCCCGCGTGGCCGCGTCCCGCGCCAGGCGGATGGCCTCTCTCGGCCCGGTCGTGGGTGCGACGGAAATCTCGTAGGCCGTCGCAAGCGCGGCCGTGATCCGCTCGATGGTCTGGCCGTGACGACGCCGGCCCGCGTTGGGGTTGTAGATCAACGACGCGCGGGGACGGACGCCGGACACTGCGCGGATCTTACCGGACGCGATCGCGGTCGTCGGCGGACGGGTCAACCCGGCCGTCGCGCGAAGGTCACCGCGCGTCCGTGGTGGACGCTCCGGCCAAAGCACCCTTGCGTTCCTTCACATCCGTGGGGCCCAGGTCGTCCTCAATAAATGGAGCGGGGCGGCCGCCCCGCCTTGTTTCAGAGGAACCTTGGGCCCCACTCCGTTCAGGAACGGTGCTTTGGCCTCCGCACGCGCGGTCGCCGCGCCCGCCGCGCGATCAGACGGTCGCGGTCCGCTTCGAGAACTCTCGCGGTGTCGCAGCGCCGGCCTTGGACCCGAGATGCTCAGCAGGCCTTCGCGGCGGTTCGGTGCCTTATACCCTAGACGCGCGGAACCCTGCGCGCGGAGGCCAAGGCACCGTTCCTGAACGCAGGGGGTCGCAAGGCTCCTCTAGATCAAGGCGGAGCGGTAGCTCCGCTCCGTTCATAGACGACGATCTGCGGCCCCCGGATGTGAAGGAACGCAAGGGTGCCTTGGCCGCAGCCTCAGCATATGGGCGCGGTGATCTTCGCCTGGCCCAAAGCCCGGCTGATCGGGCGATTCGCTACTCGATCTCGCAACTCGTCAGGTCTTCGAACGTCTCGCGGCGTCTTATGAGGCGCGGACGGCCCGCTTCGAGCAGGACTTCGGCGGCGCGAGGGCGGAAGTTGTAGTTCGAGGCCATCGAGAAGCCGTAGGCGCCCGCGTCGAGAACAGCGAGGAGGTCGCCTTCCCGCGGGTCGCGGATCGCGCGATCCTTCGCGAAGAAATCGCCGCTCTCGCAGACCGGCCCCACGATGTCCGCGGTGACGACGGGGGCCGCCTCGTCGCGGGAAAGGTTCTCGATGTGGTGGTAGGCGGAATACAGCGAGGGCCGCAGGAGGTCGTTCATGCCCGCGTCGGTGATCACGAATCGCTTGCCGCCGTTCGTCTTGGTCGCGATCACCCGAGTGAGCAGCGCGCCCGCGGCCGCGATGAGCGAGCGTCCGGGCTCGAGGAGCAGCTTGAGGCCGAGATCCCGGATTTCGGGGAGGACGAGGGCCGCGAGCTCGGCCGGGGTGGGCGCGCCGGCGCCGTCATAGTCGACGCCGAGGCCGCCGCCCATGTCGATGGTCCTCAGGGCGAACCCTTCGGAGAGCAGGAGGCGTGACAGCGACGCGATCGCCCGCACCGCCTCGCTGGCGGGACCGAGATCGCGCAGTTGCGAGCCGATGTGGCACTGCACGCCCGACACTTCGAGCCCGCCGAGGAGACGCGCCTCGCGAAGGATCCGCGCGGCTTCCTCGATGGGCACGCCGAACTTGTTCTCCCGCAGGCCGGTCGAGATGTACGGATGCGACTTCGGATCCACATCGGGGTTCACGCGAAGGGTGATGAAGGCGCGCGCGCCGCCCGCGGCGGCGAGCGACGACAACCGTCGCAGCTCAGATTCGCTCTCGACGTTGAATTCGCCGATGCCGGCCTCGAGGCCGAGAGAGAGTTCCTCGTCGGTCTTTCCCACGCCCGAGAAGACGATGTCCCCGGGCGCGAATCCCGCGCGCAGCGCCTGCTTCAATTCGCCTCCCGACACGATGTCGGCCCCGGCCCCGAGCGAGGCGAAGACCTTGAGCAGGGCAAGAGAGGAATTGGCCTTGAGGGCGTAGCAGATCCGGTGCGATACGGGGCTGAAGGCGGCGGCATAGGCGCGGTAAGCGCTTTCGATGCGTTCGCGGGAGTAGACGAAGAGCGGCGTCTTGAACTCGCGGGCCAGGGCATGGGCGCCCCCGCCGATCCACTCCCTCTTCATGGTCATCGACTGTGGCGGTCGCGCAGGATCTTCGCGGCCACGCCGGAAAGGCCGATGATGCCCACGAGGTTCGGGAAGATCTGCAGGCTGTTCATCAGGTCGCCCCAGTTCCACACCAGGTCCACCTTGCTGGTGGCGCCGATGACCACCAGGGCGCAGTAGATCCAGCGATAGGGCAGGACGACCTTCCGACCGAAGATGTATTCGAGCGACTGCTCGCCGTAGTACGACCAGCCGGTGAGGGAGGTGTACCCGAAGAGGAACACGCAGACGGTCACGAGCGATCCGCCGATGCCGGGCATGGTCGACTCAAAAGCACCCGCCACCGCCGCGGCGCCCGTGGGCCCGGCCTTCCACACCCCGGTGACGATGATGGAGAGCGCGCTGATCGAGCTGGTCACGAAGGAGACGATGAACACCTCCATGATGGCGTTGAGGCCCTGATGGAACGGATCCTTGCTGCGCGCCGCGCCGTACACCACGCCCGCGGTGCCGTAGCCCGCCTCGTTGGCGTAGATGCCGCGCGCTATGCCGTAGCGCATGGCCACCATGATTCCCACCCCCGCGGTGCCCCCGAGGAGCGCGTCCTGGGTGAAGGCGCCGCGAACGATCATGGACAGCGCCTCGGGAATCTGCGCGATGTGCGTGATCAGGACGATCGCCCCGCCGGTGAGATAGAGGATGACCTTGAGAGGCGCGGCCTTTTCGAGAGCGCGGCCGATGGACTTGACCCCGCCGATGATGGTGACCAGGCACAGGATTGCGAGCACAACCCCGGTGGCGATCTTGGGAATGCCCCACTGCGAGTTCATCACGTCCGCGATCGAGTTGGGCTGGGTGAAGGGCGTCGTCGTCAACGCCGCGACCCCGGCCACGAAGGCGTAGGTCCAGCCCATCTTCTTCATGTTGAGGCCGTCGGCGAGGTAGATCATCGGCCCGGCGAGCAGGCCCTTCTCGCCGGCGCGTCGGTAGTGAACGCCCAGGACGGCCTCGGTGAACTTCACCGCCATGGCCAGGGCCCCCCAGGCCCAGATCCAGAACAAGGCGCCCGGCCCGCCCTTCACGATGGCGGTCGCGACTCCCGCGATGTTCCCGGTGCCGATGGTGGCGCCGAGCGCGGTCATGAAGGTCTGGAAGGGCGAGAGCGCGCCCTTCGCCTTCAGCTCATCGATTCCGAAGAAGGCCCGGAGCGCCGCGCCGAAATGGACGAACTGGACGAAGCCCAGCCGGATGGTGAGGAAGAGGCCGACCGCGAAAAGAAGGCCGATCGTCCACGGTCCGAACACGAAGTCGCTGGCCCTCCCGATCGGCTCGGCCCAGGCGTGGTTCAAGTCGTCGATCAGGGTCGTGAGGCCGGTCATGGAAGGGCGGAGGCGGGGTTTTCGGGTGGAATGGAGTGCCGGCAAGGAGACGAAAACTGCGGAGACGGCCAGTTCCTCGATGCTAACATCGAGCAAAGATGACACATCGCCGTCTTTCGAGAAGAGTTTGTCCCTTTCAGCAGGTAAAGCATGTCTGATCAGGTCCAGGATCTCATCGCGAAGAAGAACTTCTCCAAGGCGGTCGAGGTGCTGCGCGCGCAGACCCAGGCCAAGCCCCACGATCGGCGGTTGCGCCTGCAGCTGGCGGACGTCTACGTGATGGCCGGCCAGGATCGCCTGGCCATTCCCGTCCTGATGACCCTGGCCGACCAGGAGGCGAGCGACGGTTTCGCCGCCAAGGCCATCGCCATCCTGAAGCGCATCGAGAAGATCGAGCCGGGCCGCCGCGACGTCGAAGAGCGGATGGCCAAGATGATCCAGGACAAGAGCCGGCGGACCCTGAACGTCCCCAAGCCCAAGAACCTGCCGCCCATCTCCGACTCCGGCATGAACTTCGGATTCGAGGAGATCGACTCGTCCAGCGAAATCGAACTGGGCGTCTCCGCGCCTGCGGCGGAGCCCATTCCTTCGTTCGATGCCGGTCCGGCCTTCGAGGCGGCGCCCGTGGTCGACTTTCTGCCCGAGCCCGCGGCCGTCGAGGCGCCCGCCGCGGCCCCGGCTCCCGCGGCTCCCGCCGCCGATCTCGTCGCGGAGTTCGACGACTCCTTCGCGGTCGAGCCTGAAGCGGCCGCACCCGCAAAGCCCGGGCTCTCGACTCCCCTCTTCGACGGCTTCTCTCCCGAGGAGCTGGTGGCGGTGATGCGGGGACTCGAACTCGTCTCCTTCGAGGCCGGAGACGTGATCGTGGCCGAGGGCGCGGCGGGAGATTCCATGTTCATCCTCACCACCGGCAGGGTCAAGGCCTACGTGAAGACGCCCAAGGGCCGCTCGATGAAGGTGCAGGAGTTCGAGGAAGGCGACTTCTTCGGCGAGATCTCGGTCCTCACCGGCAAGCCGCGCACCGCGACTCTCACCGCCGCGGTCGACTGCGAGTGCCTGGTGCTGAACCGCGAGACTCTCGACGAGATCACCAAGACCCACCCGGGCGTCCGCGAGGTGCTCAAGAAGTTCCAGAAGGAACGCGCGCTCTCCACCGTCCAGGCCATCATGGCCGACAAGGGCTAGTCGAGGGACAAGGGCGCCTCCCAAAGCGATGGCCTTCGAGATCGTCACGGCTGAGGACGTCACGGCCGTGGGCCGGGGCGGCGAGTTGCGGGTCAAGCCCGGCACCGTCATCACCGACTGGGCCCGGGAGATCGCCCACTCGCGCGGCGTGAAGATCATCGAGACCGACGGGGCCACCCGCCTTTCCCTGGCCCTGGGCTCCGACCACGGGGGCTTCCCGCTGAAGGAAGCGCTCAAGGCGCGGTTGCTCGAGACCTTCGTGGTCCGCGACGTGGGCGCCCACGGCACGGACGCGGTGGATTATCCGGACTTCGCCGCCGCGGTGGGGCGCCTCGTGGCCACGTCGCAGTGCGACTTCGGGATCATGATCGATGCCGCGGGGATCGGATCGGCCATGGCCGCCAACAAGATCCGCGGTGTCCGCGCGGCCATGTGCAACGACGAGGCGGCGGCGCGAAACGCCCGCGAGCACAACGACGCGAACGTGATGACCCTGGGCGCGAAGCTCGTCGATGCCGGCAAGGCGCTCGCCCTGGTTCAACTCTTCGTCTCCTCGAAGTGCGTCGAAGACCGCCACCGGCGCCGGGTGGCCAAGATCGCCGCCCTCGAGAGAAACTGAAGGAACAGCAAGGAACAAAGGCACGTGGCTCACTCCCAGCAGGCTCTCGTCGAAACCGTGGTGCGGGCGGTCCTCGCCGCCCTCGACGCCCGCCCCGCCCTCTCCTTCGAAGCCGCCTGCGCCTGTCACAACGTGGTCGATGGCTGCTGCCCCGACCGCATGTCGACCTTCGCGCTCGCGGGAGTCGACCGCTTCGGCCTGCGCGCCGATCCCAACGTCTATCCGCACGGCGTGGCCAGCCTCATCGATCACACCCTCTTGAAGCCTGAAGCGACCCAGAGCGACATCGAGCGCCTGTGCGGCGAGGCCCGCCAGTACGGTTTCGCCACGGTGTGCGTGAACCCCACCTGGGTTCACTACTGCGCTCGCGCGCTGCGCGGCGCCTCCGCCCGGGTGTGCACGGTCGTGGGCTTTCCCCTGGGCGCGACCCTGCCCGAGGTCAAGGCCCTCGAGGCGAAGCGCGTGATCGAGAACGGCGCCTCCGAGGTCGACATGGTGCTGAACATCGGCGCCTTGAAGTCGAACCTCTACTCGCTCGTCCACGAAGACATCGAGGCGGTCACCTCGGTGTGCCGCCGCATGGGCGCCATCTCCAAGGTCATCATCGAAACCGCTCTCCTCACCGACGAGGAGAAGGTGAAGGCCGCGGTGCTCGTCCGCACCGGCGACGCCGACTTCATCAAGACCTCCACCGGCTTCGCCTCCGGCGGCGCCACCGTGGCCGACGTGGCCCTGCTCCGCCGCGTGGTCGGGCCGGACATGGGGGTCAAGGCCGCGGGCGGCGTGCGCGACCTCAAGTCCGCCAAGGCCATGATCGACGCGGGCGCCGACCGGATAGGCGCGAGCGTCGGGGTGAAGATCGTGCGCGAACTGACCTCGGGAGAGGCCCCCGCTCAAGGCCCGGGAGACGCCCCGAAGTACTGAGGCGATCGGACGGCCCGGCGCCCGGCCGCGGCCCCGATGCTTCCCTCTCCCCCCAATGAACGCCGCCGACCTCGAACCGGTGCCCGCCGAAGGGCGGACCCAGTCCTCGCTCGACCTCTTCCTGATCTTCGCGGGGGCGAACGTGGTCGCGACTACGTTCATCACCGGGGCCAGCGTCAAAGCGGGACTGTCCTTCGCGAGCTCGATGTTCGCGGTGGCGCTCGGAAGCCTCATCGGCGCCGGGCTCGTGGCCCTGCTCGTGCCCGTGGGCTCCCGGTGGGGCGTCCCCTCCATCATCGCTCTGCGCGCGCCCCTCGGACGCCCGGGCGCGCACGCGGTGGCGCTGATCCTCTACATCACCAACTTCGCGTGGATCGCGCTCAACAACGTGATCGCGGCCTCGGTCACGGAAGCGATATTCCCGGCGGTGAGCATGCGCGTCCTCGCCGTGGGGCTCGGGATCGCGGCCACCCTCGTGGTGGCCGGCGGCCCGAGGCTCGTGGCGCTCGCCAATCGCGCGGCGGTGCCGCTCATGGTGGTGGCGGGGGCGGTGCTGGCGTGGCTGGCCCTCGGCGCGCTCGGCTCCGTTCCGGACACGCCGCCCGCCTCGACCCTGTCCATGTGGCAGGCCCTCGATCTCGTGATCGCCTACCAGGTCTCCTGGATCCTGATGTTCGCGGACTACTCGCGCTACAGCGCCTCCCCCGCCCGGAGCGGCCTCTCCGTGTTCGCTTCTCTCTCCCTCACCAGCATTCTGGGCATGTCGCTCGGGGCCCTGCTCTGCGCGATCTCGGGCAGCGCCGACCCGGGGGCGATGCTCGCGGCGATCGGCTCGCCGCTCCTGGGCGCGGCCCTCCTCGCCATCGCTACCATCACCACGAACTTCGTGAACATCTACCTGTCCGCGCTCGCCCTGCGCAGCCTGAACCCGAGGATCAAGGACGGCCCCGCGGTCCTGATCACCGGCTTCGTCGGAGCCGCGCTCTCCGTTCTCTCGCGCGAGTGGATCGACGGGTACGCGGGGTTCATGGGCCTGCTGGGCCTGATCCTCGTTCCCCTCGGCGGCGTGGCCCTCGCCCAGTTCTTCCCTTTCCCGAAAGGAGTCGAGCCGCGCGAGCTCTACGAGGCCGGGGGCCGTTTCGCCCGCGCCAACCGGGCCGGGCTCTTCGCCTGGGCGGCCGGCGCCTTCGTGTACTGGAAATTCCAGGCGACGGGCGCCACCCTGCCCGCGCTCCTGGTCAGCTTCGCCCTCTTCGCGGCGTTGAGGCGGGACCGCCGGACGGACTGAGGTTCAGTCGCCCTGTCCGAGGTCGCCGTAGAGGCTGTCGGCCACGATCTGATCCTCGGCCACCTCGTGTTTGCGAATCCGCTGCGCGAGCGACCGGGCGTCGCCGAAGATCTGGGCCATGGGGCCGGCCAGGCACGCCTGGGCGCGCGCGACCAGGCCGTCGACCTCAGAGAGGAAGGCCTGGTGCTCCTTCTCCAGCCGGTCCACCCGCTCGGTCTGGTTCGGCGCCATCGCGCGAACCCGGTCGTAGAAGCCCTCGTCCGCCTCCTCCCCTGAAAAATGCGCGGCCAGGGTGGGCCGGGCTTCGGCGAGGACGGCCAGGAGTTCAGGAAGCCCCGCGGCGGTATCGAACCGATCGGTTATCTCGCGGATGCGCCGATGCTCGGCCAGGAGCCACTCGTCAATGCTCTGTGCGGGAGTTGCGTTCATATAGACCCTGGAGCCACATTAGCCATCGGGTCTCACCGCGAGCCATGAGCCAAATGACCCAGTCCGTGAGCTATCCGTTCCATGATCCCGCGCTGAGGAACGCGGCTACGCAAGGGTCACCCAGCCAACTACCCGTTGATTGAACCTCTCGTCACTTCTTCTTCGTGTCCATGATCTTCTTGAAATAGGTCCAGCTGGTCTCGTTCGGACGGTTGTCGTCGAGGTCGGGCGGCGTCTTGTAGATCGGATAGTTCGCCTCGATCTCCTTCCGCGTCACCTCGGAGAGCTTGTCGAAGCTGTCGATCTTCACCCCCGCGCCGTGGAAATAGAGCTCTCCCGCCCGGCCGCTCATCTCCATCCAGGGCAGCCACGAGGAGAGGCGCGTCCACCCCACCTGCACGTTCATGAGAGTGTCCTTGGTCGGGTCGAGCAGTTCCTCGTCGCGGTAGTAGAAGAGGAACATTTCGGTCGCGTGGTAATACCCGCCGACGTTGTCCTGATAGTCGCCGCCCAGGGGATTCTTGTAGAAGAGGGGCACTTCGAGGGCCATCTGTCCGAGGCCGTCCTTCGAGACCCCCGTCCACTTCGCGGGACCGCGCGGCCCCACCGGAAAAGTGGCGCCCTGGTTCACGGGATCGTTGGCCACGTGGATGACGTCCACTTCCTTCCCCGTCCACGGGTTCTTCCACTTGCGCAGGATCTCGCCGGTCGTCGGGTCCTCGTAGAAGACCACTTCGCGCGAGACCATCTTGTAGCCCTTCTGGCCCTTCTCATCGGTCACGGTCTTGGTGGCGCGAATGTTCATGGCGTGCCAGGTGAAGAGGAGCCGGTCGCGCTCGCCGGGAACCCGGGAGTAGGTCTTGCCCCAGAAGTCGAAGATCATCGGCTTCCCGTCGATGGTCGAGGACTGCATCTTGCGGTTCGCGGTCACCACGTCCTCGGGCTTGGAGAGGTCTAGCTTCGGGGGAGGAGGAGGCGTCGGCTTCTTCTTCTGGACGGCGAGGGCCGAGGTCGACAGGACGAGCGCGGCGATGGTGAGCAGGGCTTTGGTTCGCATGGAGGACCTTTCGATGGGCGTTTGAAGGTTCAGGACTTCCGATCCCGGAAAAGCGGCGCGGAGGCGCCCGGGTTGGTTTCGATCATGATCGACTTGGGCTCGGTGTAGGCCTCGTAACCCTGCGGGCCGCCTTCCCGGCCGAGACCCGACTGGCCGTAGCCGCCGAAGGGCACGTCACCGCTGATGGCCCCGTAGGTATTGACCCACATCATCCCCGTGCGCACGCGGAGAGCGACCCTCATGGCCTTCGAGATGTCGCGCGACCACACGCCGCCACCGAGGCCGTACTTCGAATCGTTCGCCACCTCGACCGCTTCCTCGAGGTCGCGCACGCGGATCACCGTGGTCACGGGACCAAAGAGCTCCTCCTGGGCCGGCCCGCACTTCGCGGCGCCCCCGAGGAGCACGGTGGGCCGGAAGAACGAACCGGGCCGCAGAGCATCCACCCGGGTTCCCCCGGCGCCCACGGTGAGGCCCTCGGCCCGGGCGCGGTTCACGAACTCCACCGCGGCATCGGCCGCCCGGTCGTCGATCATGGCTCCGATCTCCGTGGTTTCCTCGAACGGATCGCCCAGGACCAGAGAGTCGGCGAGCGCGCAAAGCTCCTCCTCCACCCGGTCCGCCACGGAGGACTGGACCACGAGGCGCGACCCGGAGAAGCAGCGCTGGCCGGAGTTCCGGAAGATCCCCGCCGCCGCCCCCCGCACCGCGAGGTCGAGGTCCGCGTCCTCGAGAATGATGTGAGCGGACTTGCCGCCCAGTTCCAGCAGGAGATTCTTGATGGTGGGCGCGGCGAGCCGCATGATCGCGGAGCCTGCGGTAGTACCGCCGGTCATGGTGATCATGTTGACGCGGTCATCGCCCGCGAGCCGGGACGCCACCGAGGGGCCGCCGTGGAGCACACTCAACGCACCCTCCGGCAGACCCGCTTCATATAGGATGCGGGCGAACTCGGCGGCCAGCAGGGGCGAGCGCTCCGAGGGCTTGAAGACCACGGAGTTCCCCGCGGCCAGCGCAGGCGCGGCCTTGAGCGACGCGAAGGGGAGCGGCGCGTTGTACGGGGTCAGGCCCACCACCACTCCGACCGGGTCCCGCACCACCATCTTGATCAGCGAACCATCGGGCGCCGGAGACGGGGTGGTCTCCCCCGCCGCGTAACGCGCGAAGGTCTTGAGGTTCCCCGCGGTGGCGAGGACGTCGATCCGCGCTTCGGGCAAAGTCTTGCCGTTGTCGAAGACGATCATCCGCGCCAGGTCTTCCATCCGCGAAAGCACGAGATGCGCCGCCTTCTCGAGCACGCCCGCCCTCTCCCAGCCCTTGCGGAGCCGCCAGTCCCCGCGGTCGAAGGTGTGCCGGGCCACGGTGAGGGCGTGATCGCACTCCGCCTCGGAAGCCTCCCGCAGGGTGACCAGGGTCTCGCCGGTCGCGGGGTACCGCACGTCGAAGGGCGCGCCCGCGCCGGCGGTGAACCGCCCGGCCACCGCGTTTGCCTCCGGCCTGAAGGGGGACCCGCCCCGCTCCGTCACGCTTCGTACCTTCATGCCGCTCATTTCAGGGCTTCCCTCAACAGATTGTCATAACTTTAGTACAACTTTTCGGGGGCCCGGGTTCCTATACTGCTGCTCTTTCCCGCTTGGAGACACCTTGAACGCTCATCTCATCGCCGCCGCCGTGCTTCTCGCCCAGGGTTCCGCACCGGTTCCACCTCCCGAGACCATTCTCCACAACGCCCGTGTCTTCACCGCCGACGCGGCGCACCCCTGGGCCGAGGCCTTCGCGGTGCGCGACGGGCGGATCCTGGCCGTGGGGGCGTCGCGCGATCTGCTCGCGCTCGCCGGAGCGGGCACCCGCTTGGTGGATCTGGGCGGAGCCTTCGTCTCTCCCGGCTTCGGCGACAGCCATCTTCATTTCATGAGCGGCAGCCTAACCTTGAACGCGGTCACCCTCGACGGCCTCACCGACCTGAAGGAGATCCAGGCACGCATCGCCGCTTATGCGAAATCGAATCCGGGCGCGGCCTGGGTCACCGGCCGGGGATGGAACTACGGCGCCTTCCCCGGGAATCTTCCCCACCGCAAGTGGCTGGACGAGATCGTGCCCGATCGGCCCGCGTTCATGCAGGGCTACGACGGCCACACCGGCTGGGCCAACACCAAAGCCCTCGAACGGGCCGGCATCACCCGCGAGACGAAGGATCCGGCGAACGGCGTGATCGTGCGCGACGCCCAGGGCGACGCCACGGGCGCGCTCAAGGAGGCGGCGCAGGGACTGGTGAGGCGGCTCGTGCCGAAGCCGACCGATGAGGACAAGTACCGCGCCTTGAAAGCGGGTCTCGACCTTGCCTCCTCCTACGGCCTGACCTTCGCGCACAACGCGGGCTTCGACCTTGCCGATCTGCCCGTCTATGAGCGCGTGATGAAGGAGGGCGGTCTCAAGGTCCGCTTCTACAACGCCCTGCCCTTCAAGACCGATCCCGATCCGCCAACTCTCGCCCAGTACAAGGACCTGAGAGACAGGTACTCCGGTCCCCTGTTCCGCTTCGGGGCGATCAAGGCGCTCGAGGACGGCGTGGTCGAGTCGAAGACGGCGTGGATGCTCGAGCCCTACGCGGGCGGCGGGGGCACGGGAATTCCCAACTACACCGCCGAGGAGCTCACGCGCGGGGTGGCCGCGTTCGACCGCGAGGGTTTTCAGATCTTCATCCACGCCATCGGCGACCGCGCCATTCGCACCACCCTCGACGCCTACGAGAACGCCGCGCGCGTGAACGGGACATCGGGCCGGCGTCACCGGGTCGAGCACATCGAGGCGCCCCAGCTCGCGGAGATCGCGCGATTCAAGCCTCTCGGCGTGATCGCGTCCACCCAGGCCCTGTTCGCGAACCCGGACGAGAACACCCTCGGGGCCTACGCGGGCGCGCTCGGCCCCGAGCGGGCCGCCCGGGCCATGGCATTCAAGGCCCTCGATGACGCGGGGGCGGTCCAGGCCTTCGGCAGCGACTGGCCGGTGTTCTCCATGGAGGTGCTGAAGGGGATCTACTGCGCGGTCACCCGGGAGACCCCCGAGGGCGTGCCCGCGGGGGGATGGCAGCCGCAATCGCGCATCAGCGCCGAGGCCGCGCTCCGGCACTTCACCGCGGACGGCGCCTATGCCGGCTTCAGCGAGAAGGACTTCGGGAAGATCGCGCCGGGACTTCTCGCCGACTTCGTGGTGCTGTCCCGCGACATCACGAAGGGTTCGCCGAAGGACATCCTCACCACCCGCGTGCTGCTGACCGTGATGGGCGGCCGGGAAACGTATCGCGCGAAGGACTTCAACGCCGGGGCCGGCCCGGCCACCGGGAAATAGGGGAACCTTCCGCCATGGCCATGTACACGGGAAAAGTCGTCGTCGTCACCGGCGCCTCCCAGGGCATCGGCAAAGCTCTCGCTCTCGCGCTGTCGCCCCAGAAGCCGAAGCTCGTTCTCGCCGCCCGGGACGAAGCGGCCCTTCGCACGGTCGAGACGCAGTGCCGGAGCCTGGGGGCCACGACCCTCGTGTGCAAGACCGACGTCACCGACGAAGCCCAGTGTCGCGACCTGATCCGCCGCGCGGTCGCGGAGGCTGGCGGCATCGACGTCCTCGTCCACAATGCGGGGGGCGGAATGAACGCCAGATTCGACGAGATGACCGACATCAGCGTCTTCGAAAAGCTGATGCGGGTCAATTATCTCGGCCCGGTGTACATCACCCACGAGGCGCTTCCCCACCTCAAGAAGTCGCGCGGCCAGATCGTGGTCATCTCATCGATGGCCGGACTCACCGGGGTGCCGCTGCGCACCGCCTATGCCGGCAGCAAGCACGCGGTGTTCGGCCTGTTCGAGTCCCTGCGCATCGAAGTCGCCCAGTTCGGCGTCTCCGTCACCATGATCGCGCCGGATTTCGTTCAGTCCGAGATCCACAAACGCGCCTATGGTCCGGACGGAAAGCCGGTGGGTGACAGCACCATCGCCGAGCGCGTGGCCATGCCCGCGGAAGAGTGCGCGGCGCTCATCGTGGGAGCCATGGAACGAAGGCAACGACTGCTCATCACCTCGCTGCGTGGAAAGCTCGGCCGCTTCGTCCGACTCGTGGCCCCTCGCCTCATCGATCGGATTGCGTACCGCGCCATCCGACGAGGCGTGTAGGAGGCGCACCACACGCGAGGTCGAAGACCTAGTCGACCCGGAAGACGAACACGGTGGCATCGTCGTGCCAGTCTCCCGCGCCGGTCGGGCCCGGCGCGGCCGCCGCCGCCCGCAGGAGCAGATCGCAGGCCTCCTCCGTCGAACCACGGCCATGGAGGAGCTTCGTGGAGCCCCTCAGGAGGTCGCGCACGTTCGTCGGCTGGCCTTCGAGCGCCTCCGTAACGCCATCGGTGACGAAGACGCCGAGGTCGCCGGGCCGGAGATCCACGATCGAGGCCTCATAGGACGTATCGGGAAGGAGGCCGAGAGGCGAACCTCCCACGTCGAGCTTCCGGTCGACGTCGCGGCCGAGGAGGAGCCCGGCGGGATGTCCCGCGTTCACGTAGGTGAGTCGGCGGGACGCGGCCTCGAGTCTCGCCACGATGGCGGTGGCATAGGGCACTCCGCCCGTCTGCCCGTGCAGAGCGGCGCCCAGACGCTCGGCGATCTCCACCGGATCGGTGGTCGTGGCCGCGATCAGCCGGAATACGGCGCGCAGGGACGAATGCAGGAGTGCCGCGGGAATGCCCTTGCCCGAAATGTCCCCGATGATCACCAGCGCGATGCCCGGGGCAGGCTCGAGGAAGTCGTAGAAATCGCCGCCCACCACTCCCGCGGGGACCATGCGCGCCGCCCAGACGAAGCCGGGGCTGGCGCAGGGAATTTCCGGAAGCAGATTCCTCTGGATGGAGGCGGCCAGGCGGAGTTGTTCGGCCAGCACGATGCCCCTCCGCTCGACATCGAGCAGACGCATGCGCGACGCCCTGAGGTGGAGCCAAAGGTACGCCGCACTCGCCACCGCGGCGGAAATGAACGTGTCGCTGATCCACTCCAGCGCCGCCCGGTTGCCCTGGACCGCGTTGATGATCAGGGACTCCGCGCCCGTCCCCAGGAGGAACACGGCCACACCGACCCCCACCGCCACCACCGTCGGCTGCGACAGGAAACGGAGCGGAGCGGGCGGCTCGCTCAGAACCAGCGCGTTGGTGTCCGTCATTCCTGCTTTCCCGGGCTCTCGACTCCTTTGGACAGGGCCCGAGGCAGGAGGGTTGAAGCCGCGGGAGGAATACAATAGGGGAGTGAGAGGCAGAAGCCGCGTTGGTTTCATGCTGGGGGTTCTTGCTGCGTGCGTGGTTTCCGCGCAGACGGAGGAGACCGCGACGGTCCGCGGCAAGGCCCAGGTCCTCCGCCTTTATGGGCCACGAGCCGGGACGCCGGTGGTGGTCACGAGCGGCGACGGAGGCTTCGTCCATCTCGGGCCCGCGGTCGCGGAGTTCCTCGCCTCGAAGGGCTTCTTCGTGGTCGGGGTGGATGCCAAGGCCTACCTGTCGAGTTTTACGAGCGGCAGCAAGACGCTCTCCCCCACGGACGTCCCGCTCGACTATCGGGCGTTCGTCGACCGCGCCCGCCAGGGGAGGGACATCAAGGTCGTCCTGATCGGAGTCTCCGAGGGCGCGGGCCTCTCCGTCCTCGCCGCCGCCGACCCGGAATTGCAGAAGTCGCTGGTCGGCGTGGTGGGCCTCGGCCTTCCCGACGTGAACGAACTGGGCTGGCGATGGAGGGACTCGATCATCTACATCACCAAGCAGGCTCCGAACGAGCCCTCGTTCCGCGCGAGCGACTACGTGGCGAAGCTCGGCGAGCTGAAGCTCGCGGCGCTGCACTCGACCCATGACGAGTTCGTGCCGGTGGAGACGGTGCAGTCCGTCCTCGGTCCCAGGGCTCCCACAAGGCGGCTCTGGCTCATCGAGGCCGTGGACCATCGCTTCTCCAACAACCAGCCCGAGATGCAAAAGGCGCTGATCGAGGCTCTGGAATGGATCAAGACGCCGCCGCGATAGCGGAGACGGCGGACGCGGAGGAGACCTCGCCGCTCCGGGAGCGCGTGCTCCGGTTTGCCGGACCCCTTGGAGGCATCGTCCTGTTCGCGGTGGCCCTCTTCGTCCTCCGGCGGGAACTGCACTCGGTCAGCTACCTGGAGCTGACGACCGATCTTCTGGCCGTGCCGATGTCGGGCCTTCTCATGGCGCTCGCTCTCACCGCCCTCAACTACGCGGTGGTCACAGGGTACGACCAGCTCGCCTTCGTCTACATCGGCCGGACCATCTCCCGGGCCAGGATCAGCCTGGCCGCTTTCGTGGCGTACGCGATCGCGAACAACGTCGGCTTCGCCATGCTCTCGGGCGCGTCGGTCCGCTACCGCTTCTACACGCGCTGGGGCTTGACCCCCGCCGAGCTCTCGCGCGTCGTCTTGTTCTATTCCACCACCTTCTGGCTGGGCCTCCTCGTTCTGGGCGGAGCGAGCCTCGCCACCACACCTCCCCTGTCCGTCGTGGGCGGCCTGAGCGAAGGCCTCATGCGGGGCCTGGGGGCCGGGCTGCTGCTGCTGAGCGCCGCCTACGCTCTCCTCCCCCTGTGGCGCCAGGCCCCCGTGCAGTTCCGGGGCTTCTCGATCCCCGTTCCCAACGCCCGCCTGGTTTCGATCCAGTTCGCTCTCTCCCTCCTCGACTGGGCGCTCGCCGCCGCCGTGCTCTTCCCGCTGCTGCCTCCGAGCGATCTGTCCCTCAGCACGCTTCTGAGCGCCTTCCTCGCCGCCCAGATTCTCGGGCTCATCTCGAACGTGCCGGGGGGACTCGGCGTTTTCGAATCGGTCATGGTCGTGCTGCTGCGGCCGTATCTGACCGCCGGACAGGTGCTGCCCGCTCTCGTCCTGTATCGCGTCATCTACTACCTTCTGCCCCTGGTCCTGGCCCTCGTGGTCCTGGTGGTGGACGAGATCCGGCAGCGGCAGGATCAGGCCACGCGGGTCCGCGCCCTCTTCGGCGCCCTCGCCGCCGAGGTGACGCCGCGGGTGCTCGGCATCTTCACCTTCCTCGCGGGCGCCATTCTGCTCTTCTCCGGTGCGACTCCGGCCGCGGAGGGACGCCTCGACTGGCTCGCCGACATCCTGCCCCTGCCCGTGATCGAGGCCTCGCATTTCCTCGGAAGCGTCGTGGGCGTGGTCCTGCTCCTCGTCTCCCAGGGCATCGCCCGGCGGCTCGACGCCACCTACTACCTCGCGGTCGCGAGCGTGGTCACTGGCTTCTTCGCGTCCCTGCTCAAGGGCGGCGACTTCGAGGAGGCCTCGTTTCTCGCGGTCCTGCTCTTCATCCTGGTGAAGGCCCGCGGTCACTTCGACCGCAAGGCGGCCTTCTTCGCCACCCGTTTTTCGCTGGGCTGGATCAGTTCCGTGGTGGCCGTGCTCGGCGCCTCCATCTGGCTGGGGTTCTTCGCGTTCAAGCACGTGGAGTACACCCATTCACTGTGGTGGCAGTTCGAGTTCGATCAGGAGGCCTCGCGCTTCCTGCGCGCGACCGTGGGCGCGTCCATGGCTCTCCTTCTCTTCGGCATCGGGCGGTTGCTCCGACCCGGCCCCCCCGAGATCACCCTCGCGACCGACCAGGACCTCGACGACGCGGAGCGCGCGATCGCGGCTCAGACCGCGACCTCGCCCTACCTCGTTTACCTCCGCGACAAGGCCATACTTTTCAACGAGGACCGCTCCGCGTTCATCATGTATGGCGTCCAGGGCCGGACCTGGGTCGCGCTCGGGGACCCCGTCGGCCCGCCCGAAGCGGCGCCCGGCCTGATCCGTGAATTCCTCGAGCGATGCGACGACTTCGACGGTGAGCCCGTGTTCTACGAGGTCAGCAAGGATCGCCTCCATCTCTACGCCGACTTCGGCTTCGCCTTCGCGAAGCTCGGCGAAGAGGCGCGGGTCGAGCTTTCATCCTTCTCCTTGCAAGGCAGCGCCAACAAGGAATACCGGACCGCGCTACGCCGGCTCGAGAAGGAAGGCGGGACCTTCAGGGTCGTGCCCCGCGACGAGGTTCCCGCGATCCTCGGCGCCCTAGAAGACGTCTCGAACCAATGGATGAAGAGCAAGGCCACCGCGGAGAAGGGCTTCTCGCTCGGCTTCTTCGATCGCTCCTACGTGAGCCGGTTCCCCGTCGGGGTGATCGAGGTCTCGGGCCGGATCGAAGCGTTCGCCACGATCTGGCCGGGGGCGCGGAACTTCGAGCTCTCGGTCGATCTGATGAGATTCCGGGACACCGCGCCCAAGAACGTGATGGAGGCGCTCTTCCTCCACCTGATTCTGTGGGGCCAGGCGAACGGCTACCAGTGGTTCAGCCTCGGCATGGCCCCGCTTTCCGGACTCGACACCTCACCTGTCGCGTCCTTGTGGACGAAGGCCGGCGCCTTCGTCTACCGGAAGGGCGAAGGCTTCTACAATTTCCAGGGACTGCGCGCGTACAAGGCGAAATTCCAGCCGGTCTGGGAGCCGCGTTACCTCACGTATCCAGGCGGGCTCGCGCTTCCGCGGATCGTGGCCGACGTGGCCGCGCTGATCGCAGGCGGCTACCGCAGGATCTTCCGGAAGTGACGCGGTCGCTTCTGGCCGCGGCCCTGCTGCTCGTCGCCGGCGCGGAAGCGGCTCGCGCCCAGGACGAATCGTTCGCCTTCGGCTCGTTCGGAAAAGTCACGCTGTACCGCCCTCAGGGAACGCCGCGCGCGGTGGTGCTCTTCGTCTCCGGTGACGGCGGCTGGAACCTGGGTGTCATCGACATGGCCCACCGCCTGCAGGAACTCGGCGCGGCGGTCGCGGGGATCGACATGAGGACGCTCCAGCGGAACCTCGAGGCTTCATCGCGCGGTTGCGCGTACCCCGCCGGCGATTTCGAGGAACTCTCCCGCGCCGTCCAGTTGCGCCTGCGCCTCTCCCGATACGAGCGTCCTCTCCTCGTGGGCTATTCCTCGGGCGCGACCCTCGTGTACGGAATCATCGCGCAGGCGCCGCCGGAGACATTCGCGGGAGCGATCAGCCTCGGCTTCTGTCCCGATCTCGCCATGACCCGGCCCCTTTGCGGCCAGCGTCGCTTCACCGTGACGCCTCGAAAGAAGGGGCCGGGCTTCGATCTGGGAGCCGCGAAGGAACTCGCCGTCCCCTGGTTCGTGCTTCAGGGCGAAATCGATCAGGTGTGCGACCCGTCCGGCACGAAAACCTTCGTGGGCCAGATTCCCCGCGCCACCCTGATCCCGCTGCCCCACGTGGGTCACGGTTTCTCAGTCACGAAGAACTGGGATTCGCAGTTCGTGACCGCCTTCGACGCCCTCTCGAAGCCCGCGGACAAGGCGGCCGCGGTCAAAGACCCCGGCGCTCCCGACATCGCGCTCGATGAGGTGGAGGCGGCGACGGGGACGTCCGGCGATACCCTCGCCGTGCTTCTCACCGGAGACGGCGGCTGGGCCGAGATCGACAAGGGCATCGCGGGCGCCCTCGCCGCTCGGGGCATCCCCGTCCTGGGCTGGAGCAGCCTCGAGTACTACTGGACTCCGCGCACCCCCGAAGGAGCCGCGCGCGATCTCGAGGCCATCCTGCGGCACGGCCTGGCCGCGAAGCAGAAGACCCGGATCCTGCTCGTGGGCTTCTCGTTCGGCGCGGACGTCCTCCCGTTCCTCGCGAGCCGCCTGCCCGAAGACCTTAGAGCGCGAGTGGCGGGAATCGCTCTCATCGGACTCTCGATGCACGCCCAGTTCGAATTTCACGTGACCGGCTGGCTCGGCGGCCACGGGGACCCGAAGTTCCCGACCGGTCCCGAAGTGGCCCGGCTCAAGGGCCTGCCCGTTGTGTGCCTTCAGGGTCAGGACGACGATGACTCGGCGTGTCGCGGCATTCCCCCGGGCTTCGCGCGCACCGTGGTTCTCCAGGGCGGGCACCATCTGGGCGGCGACTACGCCCGGGTGGGCGCACTGATCCTGGAGGAGCTTCTCGCGAAGAAGCCCTGACCCTAGGGCCGTCTCTCGATCCTGATCCTCTCGATCACATCGCCCTCGAGAATCCGGTCGACCACGTCCATCCCGACGATCACTCGTGCGAACACCGTGTAGACGTGATCGAGTCTCCAGTTGTCGATGAGGTTCACGAAGATCTGCCCGTCGCCGGTGTCGTGGCCCCGGGTGGAGGTGCCGAGGGTCCCCCGCGCGTTACTGGTGAAGCCGAGTTCGTCGCGCATGAACTGGGCGGTGAGCGCGTCGTACTCGTCGGCGCCCGGACTGCCGCCCTGCAGCACGAAGTTCGGCACCACACGATGAAACGTGAGTCGGTCGTAGGCCCCCTTCTCCGCGAGGGCGGCGAAGACCGCGACCGTCGCCGGCGCCTCTTCCGGGAGGAGCTGCACGGTGAACGAGCCCAGGCCTTTCATGGTCACCACCGCCTTCGCCCCCGCGAGGGAGCGCAGCGCGGCCTCGCTCGGGAAGGGTTCGGGGACGTATCGAGTGGTGATGGGCTCCACCTTCTTGCCGCTGCTCCCGGTGAGGGTCGTCGCCACGAGTTCGGCGACCACGGGGTCGCGGTCCGAAAGGAGGGGCCTGAGTCTCTCGAGGACCGCGGGATCGGTGGCTTCGCGGAGGCGCTCGATGAGTTGAATGCGGGGATCACGCACGGTGACCCGGCCATCGCGCGCGAGGCGCAGGATCGCGTCCGCGATCCGGGGAGCCGCGGCCTTCAGTTCGGGACTTCCCTTGAGTCTCGCTGCGGCCGCGAGGAGAAGACCGGCGTGATCGCGGCCGAGGGCCCGCACGGCGTCATCCGCGCTGGTGAGGGCGGCGGCGGCCACGCTCGAATTCGCGTCCGTGGCCAGGGTCTTCAGGACTTCGCTTTCCCCGACCTGCCGCGCGGCGGCGGCGGCGTAGGCGCGGACCTGCCATATCGGATCGTCACGGAACCTGGCAAGCTTGGCCCGCGCGCGGTCGGGATCGACCTTCGCGAGGGAGACGAGCGCACGCGACCGGATCCGCCACGACTTGCCCTGATCCACCAGGGTCTCGATGGCGACGGGGTCGCACTTCAGCGCGCCAAGGGCATCGACCGCGGCGAGCGCCACATGGCCGCTCGGGTCTCCGACCGCCGTGAGGGCCCGCTCGCAGGTCGCGGCCAGGCGGATCGCCTCGAAGCGGACGAGGGGCGAAGGATCGTCGACCCACCGCTTGGAGCCGACCACGGCCAGGCGACGAACCTGGGGATCTTCGTCCTTCAAGGCGATATCGAACGTGGCCGCATCCTGATCCCCCGCGGTGTTGAGCGCGAGCAGCGTGAACTGACGAAGGCGCGGCACGGGATTGTCTCTAAGCGCCCGCCTCAACGCCTCGACCGTGGCCGGCGCGGGCCGCGCGGTCTTGATATTCAGCCTCACCAGCGTCTCGAGACCGCGGGCGGCGCCGGTGCGGGCCGCGATGTCGTCATCCTGCAGGCCCACGACCAGCCGGGCCTCGCTGTCCGCGGGAGGCGGCTTCACCCGGCCCATCGACTCGTAGATGATCGCGCGCACCGCGCCCGATTTCTCGGACCCGAGGAGCGAGGCGAAATCGAACGCCGCCCCCATCTGCGCGAGCGCCGCCACCGCCTCGCGCCTCACCTCGACGTCACCGGACCGCAGCAGCGGCACGACCGAATCCCGAAGGCTCGGGCGTTCGAGGCGCCCGAGCGCGCGGATGGCGAGACGCTGCATCCGGGCGTCCGGACTCTTCAGGCCGTCCAGGAGAACCGAGGCGTTCTCGGCGCGCGCGTACTCCGCCTGGAGGATCGCGTGCTCGGTCGGGGCCTGAAGGAGGAGGAGCAGGGGAAGAAGCAGCATCGCTACTTCTTCGCGACGTCCGGATCCGCCTTCCAACCCCACGCGTCGAGCATCACGTGGAAGAGCCGCGTGTTCGGAAAGAAACCGCTCACTTCTTCGGAGCCCGCGCCGATGGCGATCGCCGCGACCTCCTCGCCGCTGTGCGAATTGTCCACCACCAGGGACTTCAGGCGCACGGTCGAGCCTTTGTCGCCCGACGCTTTCCACTCGTCGTAGCCTTCGAGAACCGAGCCGCCCGAGGACTCCCCGATCACCCGCAGGGCGAAGGAGTGATCGGCGGTGAACAGGAGCAGGGTGTCCTCGAGGTTCACCTTGGCCTGGATCTCCTTGATCAGCTTGTCGAAGGCCACAAGGTGCTCCAGTCCGGGCTTCGGATCAGGGGTGTGGGTGTCCCACTCGACCATCAGGAAGTATCCCTTTCCCGACTTCTGCAGTTCATCGAGAGCGCGCAGGGCGGCGGCGCGGTCATCGATGGCGTCGCCGACCACCACCGGCCGCCTCTCCGAAGCCGGCACCGCTTCGAGCGACGGGTAGATCCGCCGGTGGGCTCGCGCGCCCACCGCCTCGATGCTGAGGTCCCGAAGCTTGAGCTGAGCCTCCAGTTCCGCGCGCCCCGAGCCGATCAACACGTCGACGCCATCCCCGAACCGCGGGGCGAAGGCCTGGACGAAGATCCCGGCCTCGTCGCCACGCTCGTTCGCGTGCGCGTAGCAGGCCGCGGGCGTCGCGTCCACGATGGGCTGCTGGGTAACCACGCCGGTCGCAAGACCGCGCTCCTCCGCGTATTCGAGGATGGTCTTCAGCACGCGGCCGTCCTTCTTCCCGCGCACCGCGTCGGGCCCCTGACTGATCACTCCATTCCTCGTCTTCTGCCCGGTCACGATCGCGGTCATGCCGTTGGCGGAGTCGGTCACGAAGCCCCCCACCGGCGTCGTATCCGAGAGACCGACATGCGGCCAGCTCTGAACATGGAGGCCGAGTGGCGCCTTGTAGGCGTAGAGACTCGCGGCATTCAGGGTTGGAATGCCGCCGGCGTCGGCCAGGAACAGGATGACGTTCTTTGCGTGCTTCGGCCCGGCGTGGACGATCGAGGGAGCGAGGCTCAGGGCGAGCAGGAGGGCGGCCGTGATCAAGCGCTGATTCATGGAGCGAGTCTATCCGGGCGCCGACAGGGCCGAGGCCGGACTAAGATCTCGGGCCATGGACAACTCGCGTCGGATGATCATCGCCTTCGGCTTGATTTCGGTTCTCGCCACTCCCCTGGCCTTCGCACAGCAGGCACCCCTTTCCGCCGCCGAACGCCAGAAGCGCATCGACACCGAGAAGGAGCTTCAGTCGATCGCCATCGTGGAGCGGAAGGTCATGATCCCCATGCGCGACGGCGTGCGCCTCGCCACCGACATCTATCGCCCGAGAAACGCCGCGGGCAAGGTGCCGATCGTCTTCTCGCGGACGCCCTACAACTTCAACTTCTGGGACGTGAAGAACGGCGTGCCCTCCGACATGAGCACGCCCCTGGCCGCGGTGAAGCGCGGCTACGCCTACGTGGTCCAGAACGAGCGCGGCCACTTCTTCTCCGAGGGTAACTACGACATCCTCGGAGCCCCGGTCAGCGATGGAGTCGAGACCCTGGAGTGGATGAGGAATCAGCCCTGGTCGAACGGCAAGGTCGGAACCACCGGGTGCTCCTCCACCGCGGAGTGGCAGATGGCCGTCGCCGCGCAGGATCGCGCGAAGCTCGGAGCCATGAACGTCCAGGGCTTCGGCGCGGGAGTCGGCCGCGTGGGTCCCTACTATGAACAGGGCAACTGGTACCGCGGCGGCGCGGTCCAGATGCTCTTCATCACGTGGCTTTATGGCGAACAGAACCAGGTGCGCCCGATGTTCCCTCCCGACACGTCGCAGGAGGATCTGATCCGCGCGTCCAGGTCCTTCGACCTCGCCCAGCAGCTGCCCCCCGTCGACTGGGACAAGGCCCTCCGCCATCTGCCCGTACAGGACATCCTGAAAGCCGTCGACTCCCACGGAATCTTCGCGGACGCCATGCCCGTGCCCACCGGCGGCCGCATGATCCAGCGTACCCCCAACGATCCCGCCTGGTACAAGGGCGGCCTCTGGCACGACAACATGAAGCTCGAAGTGCCGGGGCTCTGGTTCATGTCCTGGTACGACGTTTCCGTCGGCCCCAACCTCGCCATGTACAACCACGTGCGCAAGAACGCGCCGGGCGAGCTCGCGAATCAGCAGTGGGCGGTGATCGCGCCCGTGGCGCACTGCTCGTACACCCGGGCGACCGAGGACACCGTGGTCGGCGAGCGCAGCATGGGCGACGCCCGGCTCGACTACAACGAGATCGTCTACTCCTTCTTCGACAAGTTCCTCAAGGGGGACCAGGAGACGAAGATCGACAAGCAGCCGAAGGTCACCTACTACACCATGGGCGTGAACAAGTGGCAGACCGCGGACACCTGGCCGCCGAAAGGAGCCGCCCCGGTGACCTTCTATCTGTCGAGCGAGGGCCACGCCAACACCCTCAACGGGGACGGCGCCCTGGTCATGGCCCCACCCGCGGTCGACAAGCCCGACACCTTCGTCTACGACCCGGAAAACCCCGTGCCCTCCTATGGCGGCAACGTCTGCTGCACGGGCAACGCGGTGCAGGCCGGTTCGTTCGACCAGAGGCGGATGGAAGCCCGCGCGGACATCCTGGTGTACACGTCCGAGCCGTTCAAGGAAGGACTCGAGCTCTCCGGGCCGATCACGCCCACGCTCTACGTATCCTCCGACGCGAAGGACACCGACTTCACGGTCAAGGTTCTCGATGTCGATCCCGACGGCCGCGCCTTCAATCTCGATGAATCCGTCCAGCGGATGCGTTATCGCGCGGGCTACGACAAGGCCCTCACCTGGATGGAGAAGGGCGAGATCTACAAGGTCACGCTGCAGCCCTTGAACACCAGCAACTACTTCAAGCCCGGACACCGGCTTCGCATCGAAGTGTCCAGCAGCAACTTCCCGCGGTTCGACCGGAACCTCAACACCGGCGGCAACAACTTCGATGAGGCGAAGGGCGTGGTCGCCCGCAACACCGTCCACCATGGGAGAGGTTTCGCGTCGAGCGTGACCATCACCGTGATCAACCGGGCGCCCGACGCTCGCTGAAACCGCCGGTTTGCATCTAGTTTGGGAGAGTTTTGGAGCTCCTTAAGGACGGGCCGCGCCTCTGATCGTTAACTTGCCCGTGTGATGAAAACCCCCACGGGAACAAGGAGATCAGAGGCCATGAACGACTCGACCTTATTCGAACGAAACGACACCGGGATCCTCTCCCTCGCGGATCTCTTCCGCCACGCCCGCCTCCCCTGCCGGACCGAACCGAAGCGCTGGCCTCCCGATCACCGGGCGCCCGGACCTGCGGGTCCGGAAAGCCGCCCGGCCACCGCGCCGGCGCCCGCACCTTCGGCCCGCCCTTGACTCCGCAACGCCTGCGACGCACGGGCCCGGCCTCAGCCTCCTGCTTCGGGTGGGATTGACCTACGACCGGCTCTGGAAGCCCCGCTATCAGCCGCTGTTCTAGGGGCCCGAACCGCCCTCGCGACTTGCGCTCATCGCCGGAGAGGAGGAGGATTGACCCCGGGCACAGAGAGGCAGGTCCGCTATGAGTCTCTTCGACGAACACATCGGGGTGTGGTGCGGCACGCACGTCGTGATCGACAGCCAGGGGCGGGAAATCGACCGGTACGAGGCCACCGTCACCTGTCGCCGGGAAGGCGACCGCTGGCTTCAGACCACCACGCGCGCCTGGCCGGACGGGCGCGCGACGGAGACCGAGTTCTTCGGTACCTTCGACGAATCGGGCGTACTGCACTACCAGCATCCTCATGTGGTCGGCCAGGCCCTCGACGTCGGCGATCATCACATCGTGTCGATCTGGAAGGACCCGGAGCATCCGGATATCTCCTACTCCGCTCTCATCGCGCTGCTGAACCGCGATCGACGGGTGCGGACGGTGCAGAAGATCGAGCACGGGAAGCTCGCCGCTCACATCCTGATCAAGGAAGCCCGGGTTCACTGATCCTCCGGGCGAAGGCGAAGGGGCTAGACTCCCGCGCCAATGACTCTTGTGGGCGGTACAAGGCTCGGACCCTACGAAATCATCGGCCCGGTCGGCGCGGGAGGCATGGGAGAGGTCTATCGCGCGAAGGACGCGAGGCTCGGCCGCGAGGTCGCGATCAAGGTTCTGCCCGACGCGTTCGCCGACGATCCCGACCGGCTCGCTCGCTTCACTCGCGAGGCGCAGACCCTCGCCTCCCTGAACCACCCGAATATCGCCACCATCCACGGAGTCGAAGAGCTTCCAAACCCCGCGGGGCCGGGCGCCGGATCGCGCGCCCTCGTCATGGAACTCGTCGAAGGAGAGGACCTCTCCGCGCCTATCGCGCGCGGCCCGATTCCGATCGGCGAGGCGCTGCCCATCGCCCGGCAGATCGCGGAGGCGCTGGAAGCCGCGCACGAGCAGGGCATCGTTCATCGCGATCTCAAGCCCGCGAACATCAAGGTGAGAACCGACGGCCGGGTCAAGGTCCTGGATTTCGGCCTCGCGAAGGCCATGGAACCTGGCGGCCCCTCGCCGAACCCGAACGTCAGCCACTCCCCGACCCTGACCCACCACGTCACGTCGGCCGGGATGATCGTGGGCACCGCCCGCTACATGTCGCCCGAGCAGGCTCGCGGCAAGGGCGTCGACAAGCGCGCGGACGTGTGGGCGTTCGGCGCGGTGCTCTACGAAATGCTCTCGGGCCGGCAGGCCTTCACCGGCGACACCACCACGGACATCATCGCCGCCGTGGTCACTCGCGACCCGGACTGGACCGCGCTTCCCCCTTCCATACCAGGGACGATCCGCGAATTGCTGATCCGATGCCTCGACAAGGATCCGAGGCGGAGGCTTAGAGACATCGGGGACGCGCGGTTCGTCCTGGAAAACGCCGGCTCGCCGTCGGGAATATCGGCCCTCGCGAACGCATCGGCGACGAAGGAGCGGTCAGCGCGGCCCTGGGGCTGGATGGCGGCGACCGCGATCTGCGCCATCGCGGCTCTCGCCCTCGCCGTGTATCCGCGTGCCGGCGGGTCTCGTCCGACCCAGGACATCGGCTTCGAACTCGCCATCTCCGCGCCGGCCGGAACGGAGTTCCAGGTGGGTTCCAACTCAGGGAACGTGTTGCTCTCATCCGACGGCACGAAGGTAGCCTTCGTGGCGTCCTCCGCCAAGGGTCCCGCCCTCTGGGTACGATCCCTGTCCGACGATGATGCCCGGCCGCTGTCGGGCACCGAAAACGCGTCGTACCCGTTCTGGTCGCCGGACGGAAAGCACCTCGGCTTCTTCGCCACCGGCAAGCTCAAGACCGTGGACGTGGCCGGAGGCCTCCCGGAAGTGGTCGCGGACGCTCCCCTCGGACGCGGCGGCTCCTGGACGGATGACGGGTTCATCCTCTTCACCCCGGTCGGGGGCGGCACGATCCATCGCGTCTCGTCAACGGGCGGCGAGGTCAAGGCGATCACGAAGCTCGACACCGGCCGGTCCGAGGATGCCCATTACTGGCCATCGGCCTTGCCCGGCGGCTCGAGATTCCTGTTCTTCGCGCGAAGCACTCAACCCGAGAACAGCGGCATCTACCTCGGACGGGTCGACGGCTCGGCGCCGCCGGTGCGCGTGCTCGCCTCGCTTTCGAGCGGGATGCTGGCGGTTCAGCCCTCGACCGGCGCCACGTTTCTGATGTGGGTTCGCGAGGAAGAACTGCTGGCTCAACCGTTCGATGTCGACACCGGCAGGCTTGGCGGCGAGGCCAGACGGATCGCGTCCGGCGTTCGCGTGGAGAGCGCTCAGCGGTTGACCTTCGCCAGCGTGTCGCGCACCGGCGTCGTGGCCTGGGCCCCGGAGAACGCGGGGGACGCGGTGCTCTCGCTCTACGACCGGACGGGACGGCGCCTGCGCGCGCTCGATATACCCCCGGGAAAACTCGATCAACCGTCTCTGTCGCCGGAGGGCCGGCGCCTCGCCTTCCTCAAGGATCAGAAAGGCGTGGGCGCGGTCTTCGTGCACGACCTTGAGAGCGGAGCCACGCGCCAGGTCTCGACCTCGCCGAACTACAGCGAACAGCCGACGTGGTCGCCGGACGGGCGATCCCTGCTCCACGTCTCGAACGATGGCGGCCAGCTGCAGGTCGTCAGGGTTCCCCTCGCCGAAGGCGCCCGACCCGAGATCCTGCCGGCCCCGGGCAACCAGAGCGAGGTCTTCGAGACCCTGGATCATCGCTACCTCTTCTATACCGGTCGGGGGAAGGACACCGGTCCCGACGCCATGGCGATGCCCCTATTCGGGCCCGCGAACCCCATCACGCTGAGCGCGACCGCCGCCATCGAAACCATCTTCGGCGCGTCGGCCGACGGAAAGTGGCTTCTGATCAGTTCGGGGCAGAGTGGGAAAAGCGCGGTGATCCGCCGCGTGATGTCGGAGGGCGGCTCGCTGGCCCTCGGCGGAGCGTACACGCTCCCCGAGGACACGCTGAGCGTGGTGAGGATGCGGCGCGATGGGCGCGAGGTGTTCTACGCCGGCGCGGATGGATGGTTGAAATCCCTGAGCCTCACCCCCACCGGCGACTCCCTGGCCCTGGGAGCGCCGCAGGTCCTCTTCAAGCTGCCGGTCAGCGTCCCCGGCGCCATCAACCCAAGCTCGGACGGACAACGCTTCGTGATCGCGGAGACGCCCTTCGCCACGGGCCAGACCCTGCGGGTCCTGACAAACTGGGAGACGCGGCTGGCGCGATAGTCTCGCCGCCCCCTCGGGCCGCACCGGACAACCGCTAGACTGCGCCACCCCATGACTTTGACGTCCGGCGTGCGCCTTGGCTCCTTCGAAATCGCCTCCGCCATCGGGGCGGGCGGCATGGGCGAGGTCTATCGCGCGAAGGACGCGAAGCTCGGTCGCGACGTCGCCATCAAGGTGCTGCCCCCGGCCTTCGCGCTCGACCCCGAGCGCCTCGCGCGCTTCGAGCGCGAGGCCCGGCTGCTCGCGTCGCTCAATCACCCGAACATCGCTCACATCTACGGTTTCGAGAGCGCGACCTTGCCCGACGGCTCGACGGCGAACTTCCTCGCCATGGAACTCGTCGCGGGCGAGGACCTCTCGGAGCGCCTCAAGAACGGGGCGATTCCAGTCGACGAGGCGATCGCCATCGCGAGACAGATCGCGGAAGGTCTCGAAGAGGCTCACGAGAAGGGCATCGTCCACCGCGATCTCAAACCCGCGAACATCAAACTCACCCCCGACGGCAGAGTGAAGATCCTCGACTTCGGCCTGGCCAAGGCCTATGACGCCGATTCGACGGGCGGCAGCGCGCCGGAGATCTCCCACTCGCCCACCATGACGCGCCAGGGGACCGAGGCGGGCATGATCCTCGGCACCGCCCCGTACATGTCTCCGGAACAGGCGCGGGGGAAGACGCTCGACAAGCGCGCCGACATCTGGGCCTTTGGCGTCGTGCTCTTCGAGATGCTGACCGGCGCGCGGCTCTTCGCGGGCGACACCGTGAGCGACGTGCTCGCCGCGGTTCTCCGCGCGGAAGTCGACTGGAAGGCTCTGCCAAAGGACCTGCCCCCGGAACTCGGCCGCCTTCTCGGCCGGTGCCTCGAGCGCGATCCGAAGAATCGCCTGCATGACATCGCCGACGCGCGCATCACCATCGACGAGGTTCTTCGCGGGGGCCCGGGGCTTTTCCCCGCAACCGCCGTCATCGGACCGGCGCACGGCGGGCGCACCTTGCTGCCCTGGGCGGTGGCCGCTCTCGCCATCGTCATCGCGATCGGTCTCGGCCTGCGGAGCGCAAGGGCTCCCGGCGCCGCGGCCCGACCGCTCACCGCCTTCGGCGTTCTGGCGCCCCCGGAGCACGTCCTCACCAAGTCCCAGTTGCCCATCCTCGACCTCTCCCGGGACGGCCGTACGCTCGTCTTCGTGGCCGAGGGCAAGGAGTCGGCCGCCATCTTCCGTCGGACGTTCGATCGCATGGCCCTCACCCGGATCGACGGCACCGAGGGAGCGGAGAATCCGGTGCTCTCTCCCGATGGACGCTATGTCGCCTTCTTCGCCGCGGGCAAGTTGCGGAAGATCAGCGTCGAGGGAGGCACGTCGGTGGTCATGGCCGACGCGACGGCCCCGCGCGGGCTGACCTGGAGCCCGGACGGGTCGCTGATCTTTTCGCCGCTGTATACCGGCGGCATCTTCCGGGTCAGTGCCTCGGGTGGCGAACCGGTCCCTCTCACCCGAGTCGATCCGGCGAAGGGCGAGCGCTCTCACCGGTGGGGGCAGGTCCTGCCCGATGGCCGCACCCTGATCTTCACGGTCGGAAACGCGGAGAGCCCGGGGGAGTACGACGCTTCGAACGTCGAAGCTCAACGCCTCGATACCGGAGAACGGCGGACCATCCTGAAGGGCGCGCGAATGGCCCGATACACCGCTTCGGGCTATCTCCTCTTCCAGCGGGGGCAGACCCTGCTCGCGATCCGGTTCGACCCGGGCCGCCTGCAGGTCAGCGGCGAGCCGTTCACCATTCAGGAGGGTGTCGGGGGCGATCAGAGCAGCGGCTCCGGCTACTTCAGCGTGAGCGACCAGGGCGCGGTCGCGCTGGTGCCCGAGAGCGCGATCCCCAAGACGCGAGCCCTCGTCCTGGTCGACCAGGCGGGACGGGAAACTCCGATAGAGACACCTCCCGCGTCGTTCTTCCATCCGCGCTTCTCTCCGGACGGCAGGCAGATCGCGGTCGCGATCGGGGGGGGCAGCGCCGGAGACGACGACATCTACACCTTCGACCTGGCCACGAAGAGGCTGCAGCGCCTGACCTTCGGCCAGGGGCACGGATTCCCCTTGTGGAGCCCCGACGGCAAGCGGATCCTCTTCACCAACGGCCGCAGCGGCGAAACCGGCATCGGCATGAAGGCGGCGGACGGAACCGGTGAAGATATCGTGCTCTTGAAGAGCCGCGAGTTTCACCTGAGCGATTCATGGCACCCGGACGGACGACGGCTCGCGGTCACCGACGCCACGCGCTCGATCGACATCGGGATCCTCGATACCGCGCCCGGCGGACAAATGACGCCGCTCTTCGCGAGCCCGACCGCGGGAGAATCGGCGGCAGCCTTCTCTCCCAACGGCCGCTACATCGCCTACCAGACCACCGAGACCGGAACCGACGAGGTCGTGGTCGAGACCTTCCCCCCGGGCGGCGGAAAGTGGCAGATCTCCACGACCGGCGGATTGATGCCGGCCTGGTCCCGCGACGGACGAACCCTGTACTTCGCGACCGGCTCGTCGGTGATGGCGGTGGACGTGGACACCCGCGGCGTCTTCCGTCCGGGCGCGCCGCGCCGTCTCTTCAGCGGACCGTATGAACTGCGGGTCCTCATCCAGCTGAACTACGACATAGCACCCGACGGCCGCTTCGTGATGGTGAAACGCCAGCTCGGCTCACAGACCCAGGGCGAGATCGTCGTGCTCGACGGTTGGAACTCGATGGACGTTCCACGTACGGGCGCGACCCCCAGGTAGCGTCGAATGATCGGACGGACCCTCGCCCACTACCGCATCACCGCCGCCATCGGGGCGGGCGGCATGGGGCAGGTCTATCGCGCCACCGACACGAAGCTCGATCGTGAGGTGGCGCTCAAGGTCCTGCCCAAAGAATTCGCCCGAAGCGCCGACATGCTCGCGCGCTTCCGCCGGGAAGCACGCGCGGTGGCCTCCCTCAATCATCCTCACGTGGTCACCATCCACTCGGTGGAGGAAGCGGACGGTGTTCACTTCCTCACCATGGAATTGATCGAGGGCCAGTCTCTGAGCGCGCTCATCCCGGCGGGCGGCATGCCTCTGCCTGAGATCGTGAGCATCGCGACGTCACTCGCCGAAGCCTTGAGCGCCGCTCACGGCAAGGGCATCATCCATCGCGACCTCAAGCCCGCGAACATCATGGTGACGAAGGACGGCGTGGTCAAGGTTCTCGACTTCGGCCTCGCCAAGCTCGCGGACCCGGAAGCCGTGGAGGCGAACCCGGACCAGTCGACCCGGATGAGGACCGAAGACGGCGTCATCATGGGCACGCGGCCCTACATGTCGCCCGAACAGGTCCAGGGGGCGCCTCTCGATCACCGCACGGACATCTTTTCCCTCGGCGTCGTGCTCCACGAGATGACCACGGGGCGCAGGCCGTTTGAGGGGAGGACGTCAGCGGACCTGTTCGCGGCCATCCTGCGCGACCCCGCTCCCGCGGTGGCGGAGCAACGGAGCGACGTCCCCGCCGACCTTTCGTCGGTCATCCGGCGCTGCCTGGAGAAGGACCCGCGGAAGCGCATCCAGACCGCCCTCGACGTAAGCAACGAACTCCGCCGGGGGCGGCCCGCGCGCGACGCGGCCTCCGTGCTGAAACCGCCACCCATCCCCGCCACCGCACTCCTCGGGCGCGAGGAGACGCTCCAATCCGCGGTCGAGCGGGTGCAACGCGGCGCGCGCCTGCTCACCATCACCGGTTACGGCGGCACGGGAAAGACCCGCTTCTCGATCGAGCTGTTCTCTCGCCTCGCCTCCGCCTACGACGGCGGCGCGGCCTTCGTCTCCCTCGCCTCCGTCACCGCGGCCGCGGAGGTGCTGCCGACCATCGGCGTCGCGCTCGAGATCCCGGAGGCCCACGGCCGTTCCGCGCTCGAAGCACTCGGCACCGTGATCGGCGACCGCCGCCTGCTCCTCGTGCTCGACAACCTCGAGCAGGTGCTGGGCGCCGCTCCCGACATCGCGGCCCTGGTTGCCCGCTGTCCGTCCCTGCAGGTGATCGCCACCAGCCGCGCGCCCCTCAAGGTCGGCGTGGAGACCGAGTTCCCTCTGCCGCCGCTCGCCCTGCCCGCGCAGGACACGACCTCGCTCGCGGCACTGGCGGGCTGCCCGTCGGTCGCCCTGTTCGTCCAGCGCGCGGAGAAAGTCAAGCCCGGCTTCGCGCTCACCGCCTCGAACTCGGCGGCGATCGCGGCCATCTGCCGCGGTCTCGACGGCCTGCCCCTCGCCCTCGAACTCGCGGCCGCGCGCGTGCGCATCCTCGAACCCGCGGTGCTGCTGCAGCGGCTCGACCACGCGCTCGACCTCCTGACCTCGGGCGACCGCGACCTGCCGCTTCGCCAGCGCACCCTGCGCGCCACCATCAGCTGGAGCTACTCGCTCCTCGAGCCCATGGAGCAGCGCCTCTTGCGCCGGCTCTCCGTATTCCACGAGGGCTGGACCCTCGAGGCCATGGAGCAGGTCTGCTACGGCGAGGAAGAGCGGCATCGCGCTCTCGACGAGCTGGACTCGCTGGTGGAGAAGGGACTGGTGCGGGTGGTTGGCGAGGGCGAGCGCTACGCCCTGCTCGAAACCATCCGGGCCTTCGCCGCCGAGCAGCTCCACGCGGGCGGCGAGGTGGAGGCGGTCCGGAACGCGCACGCCGACTACCTCCTCGTCTTCGCGCGGAAGGTGGACGATGACATCAAGGGGACGGCGCAGTTCGACGCGGTGCAGCGGGCCCGGGGAGACAACGCCAACATGCACGCGGCCATCCAGTGGCTGACCGCATGCGCGCGCGCCGGCGATGCCGCGGCTCTGGAGAAGGGGCTGCTGCTCGCGGGACACCTCAACTGGTTCTGGCACATGGGTGGCCAGCACCTCACCGCGCGGGGCGCCGTGGATGCGCTGCTGGCTCTGGCTTCAGACCGGCCGCCGAGCGTCGGCCGCGCGCGCACCCGGCTGACCCGCGCCATGATCTGCACGGTCATGGGCGAATGGGATGGCGCGATCGCGGAATCGAGGAGCGCCCACGCGGATGCGCTCTCCGTGGGGAACGCGGCGCTCGCGGCCGAAGCTCAGGTCTTCCTCGGTTATCCGCTTCTCCACGAAGGGCGCATGGCCGAGGCCGCCGCCGCCTTCGACGGGGGCATCGAGGGAAACAAAGGGGTCAGCGAATTCTTCTTCTCCCTCGGCGTCACCCTCAAGGGCCTGCTTCTCTTCGCGACGGGGGACCTGCCGGGCGGACGCGCGCTCATCGAGGCGGCCCGGCGGATCCAGGAGCGCAACGGCGACCATGAAGTGGGCGGCATGGCTTTGAGCTTCCTCGCCCAGATGAGCTTTGCCGAGGGCGACTTCGCGGGAGCCCTTGACCTCTATCGCGACTCGCTCGTGGACCTGGAACGAATCGGCGACCGCCCGGAGATCGCGCGCGTGCATTGCGAGATGGGCTGGACCGCGCTCGCGGGCTCCGATCCGGGGGCGGCCCGGCGATCCTTCGTGCTGGCGGTGCATACGAACGAAGAGGTCGGCTCTCCGCGCGGCACCGGCCTCGCCCTGCTCGGGCTCGCGGCGGTGGAGGCGGCGAGCGGCCGCTCGGAACGGGCGGTGGCGATCGCGGCGGCCGCCGAGGCTTTGTCGAGGCGCGCCGGGGTCGTGGTCGACCATCCCATGGATCAGGGCATGGTGGAGAAGATCAAGACGCTGAAGGCGTCGATCCCGAGAACGACGCTCGAGGGCCTCGTGGCGAACGCGAGCACGCTGTCGCCGGCCGCGGTCCTGGCCATGATCGCGGAGTAGATCAGGCGACCTTGCGACGGACCACGCGCCCCGTCAGCGTCTCCGCCCCGATCGAGACGAACAACTCGCGCTCGGAGACCGACAGCGCGAACGCCATCCGCCGGTCGAGGCGCGACGCCAAGGCGGCGACCAGCGCGGGCTCGATCACGTAGACCTCCAGGGCCTCCGCGCGATGGACGCGCTCCCCGGCCAGGCGCTGCGCCCATCGCTCGCTGTCCTTGTGCGTGTAGACCGCGACCCGCGGCGAGGCCTTCGAGGCCTTGTGCAGGCGCGCGGGGTCGGGAGCGCCGATCTCGATCCATGAACGCAGCGCACCCGTGAGGTCGCGCACGGTGAGGGCCGGATCGTCCGGATCGGAAAGACCCCCGGTCGAGAAGGCGATGCCCTCCTCGAACTCCATCGCGTAGGCGATCACTCGCGTCAGGAGATACTCCTCGGATTCCGAAGGGTGCCGGGCGACGCGGAGGGCCAGGGACTCGTAGACGTTCCGATCGGCGTCGGACAGGTCTATATCGAAGTTGTAGACGGTCGCGCCCGTGGCCATGACGCCAGTAGACCACGATCCATGCCCTCAACCGGGTCCATGGAATCACCAGTAGACTCCGCGGACTCATGACCCTGGCCCCCGGCACCCGTCTCGGACCCTACGAGATCACGGTCCCCATCGGCGCGGGCGGGATGGGCGAGGTCTATCGCGCGAAGGACACGACGCTTGGCCGCGATGTGGCGGTCAAGGTCCTGCCCGCGGCCTTCGCCAAAGATCATGAGCGGGTGGCGCGGTTTCGCCGCGAGGCGCAGGTCCTCGCTTCTTTCAATCATCCGAACATCGCGTCGATCCACGGCATCGAGGAAACCGAGGAAGGCGTGGCCCTCGCGCTCGAGCTCGTGGAGGGTGAAGACCTCCAGCAAAGACTGAGGCGGGGGCCGATCCCCGTCGACGAGGCTCGCGCCATCGCGAAGCAGATCGCGGAAGCCCTGGAGGCCGCCCACGAGAAGGGAATCATGCACCGGGACCTCAAGCCCGCCAACGTCAAGGTGACGCCTGAGGGCCAGGTCAAGGTTCTCGACTTTGGCCTCGCCAAGGCCTTCGACACCGAGGCGGGCACGGTGAGCGGTTCGAACGACGTCAGCCACTCGCCTACCCTGTCGCGCCACGCAACCGAGGCCGGGATCATCCTGGGTACCGCGGCCTACATGAGTCCGGAGCAGGCGCGCGGGAAGACCATCGACAAACGCGCCGACATCTGGTCGTTCGGTGTGGTGACGTTCGAGATGCTCAGCGGTCGCCGCCTCTTCCAGGGCGAGACCGCGAGCGACACCCTCGCCGCGGTTCTTCGCCAGGACGTGGACTGGAGTCTGCTTCCGAAGAATCTCCCGGCCGCCGATCGGCGCCTGATCGAGCGTTGCCTCGAACGCGATCCAAAGAAGCGCCTCCGCGACATCGGCGAAGCGAGGCTCGCGCTCGAAGCCGCCCCGGAGACCGGACGCGCCACCGCAGCGGCCCGCGAACAAACGGGTCCCCGAGGCCGCCTTCTTTCGATGGGTCTCGTCGCAGTCATCGCCTTCGCCGCGGGCGTGGGCGTGGGCTCGCGTTTGAGCCGGGGCGAAGCGAGGATCGAAAGCAGCGGCTTGAAGATCACGCCGATCACCGCGTCGGGCAACGTCATCTCCGCGTCCATCTCACCCGACGGCCGCTATGTCGCGTACGTCGAGTCCGACCAGGGACGCCAGGGCCTCTGGCTCAAACAGCTCGCCGGCGGTCAGACCCTGAGGCTCATCCCAGACCAGAACGTCTTCTACTGGGGCCACACGTTCGCGCCCGACGGCAACAGCATCATCTTCGGCCAGAAATCGCCCTCCGATAACAATGGCGGCCTCTTCTCGATTTCGACCCTCGGGGGCACACCGAAGCGGCTGCTCTCCGACATGGATTCGCAGGTGAGCTTCTCCCCCGACGGCCAGCGATTCGCCTACACGCGCCTTCGGCATCCGACCCCCGAGGAGACGTCGCTGATGATCGCGTCCGCCGACGGCTCGAATCCGACAGTGCTTGCGTCGTTCAAGCTCCCCGAGTACGTCGCGGGCATCTTCTTCGGAGCCCCCGCGTGGTCGCCCGATGGGAAGGCCATCGTGACCGCGGTGGCCCGGTTTGGAAAACCCGGAGCCGAGACCCGCGCCAAGCTGGTTCGAGTCGCCGTGGAGGGCGGTGCCGTGACCACACTCGCCGATCCCGGCTGGACCGCCGCGGCCCAGGCGGCCTGCCTGCCCGACGGCAAGTCCCTCGTCGCGATCGCGCGCACCGGCGATCAGGATCAGACGCAAATCTGGTCGGTCTCTTATCCCGAGGGCAAGGTGGCGCCGGTCACAGCCGACCTCAACGATCATCGAATCGTCTCCCTGACCAAGGACGGACGCAGCCTCGTCTCCGTCTCCGGCCAGGTCTCGTCGAGCGTCTGGACACTCCCTCTTCGAGGCCTGGGCAAGTTGACCCGGGTCAGCCGGTCCACCGCGGACGGCCTGAATGGGCTCGCTTTCACGCCAGAGGGCAGGGTCCTGTACACGTCCTACGTCGGAGGCATCTGGAGCGTGTGGATCGCGGCCGCGGACGGGGCGGAGCGGAACTCGTTTCTCACCCTGAGTCCGCGGGAAGGCATTCTGTCTCCGGTCCTCACCGACGACGGAAGCCTGTACTACCTGGTCCGAACACGCGCGGGCGTCGAGATCCGGGCCACGACAAAGGACGGCTCGTCGACCCGCGTCGTGACCGGGGACGTCCGGTTCGACTCCTTCGGTGTCGCTCCCGATGGCAAGACCGTAGCCTTCAATTCGCTCGTCGCCGGCTCCGATCACGTGTTCACAATGCCCAGTTCCGGCGGCCCCCGGAAGATGCTCCTCGAGGCTCCGGCGTTTCGGCCGGTCATGCACCCTTCCGGAAGGCGCGCGGCGTTCTACTTCGTCAACGCAGAAGGCCGCTTCCGGCTGGGTGTGGCCTCGGTGGATGGAGGCCCGCTCCTGGTCGACCTCCCAACCGAAGTCCCAAGCGCCAACAGCCGCCTCGTCCTCACGGACGACGGCGTGTATCTCAACACCATGCCCGGCGACCGCGCGAACGTGTGGCTGCAGCCGCTGGACGGGCGGCCTGCGCGGCGCATCACCTCCTTCGAGGATCAGCTCGTCTTCGATTTCGCGATATCGCGCGACGGGAAGACCCTGGCGGTCGCACGCGGCCCCCGCCTTCGGGACGCACAGCTGATCACCGGCTTCGATAGCTCTTCCACGAAGGACACGCGATAAGCGATGAGTCTCAGGGCGGGATCGACGCTCGGCTCCTACGAGATTCTCGGCGCCATCGGCGCAGGCGGCATGGGCGAGGTCTATCGGGCGAAAGACGCCAATCTCAACCGCGACGTCGCCATCAAGGTGCTGCCCGCGACCATGGCCGGCGACACCGAACGCCTCGCCCGCTTCAGGCGCGAGGCCCAGGTTCTCGCGTCGCTCAATCATCCGAATATCGCTCACGTCTACGGCTTCGAGAGCGCGACCCTCGAGGATGGATCGAAAGCCCACTTCCTCGCCATGGAGATGGTCGAAGGTGAGGACCTCGCCGAGCGCCTGAAGCGGGGCGCGATTCCGGTCGATGAGTCGATCTCGATCGCGAGACAGATCGCGGAAGGACTCGAAGAGGCCCACGACCACGGCATCATCCATCGCGACCTCAAGCCCGCCAACGTAAAGCTGACCGCGGACGGCCGCGTCAAAGTTCTCGACTTCGGCCTGGCCAAGGCCCTCGAAGGCGAGGCCGGAACCGGCAGCGGTTCGAGCCAGCTCTCTCACTCCCCCACGAT
>JBGATM010000029.1:0-55007 GCA_044229175.1 Vicinamibacteria bacterium
GTAAGAGCCAGAAGGAGAACATCGAGAGCGGTCATCAGAAGGCCGAAGACCACGAGCAGGACGGAGGCGCCGTAAAGAGTCATCCCCGCTCCTCCGCCTTCCGTGCCTGACGCAGCGCCTTGCGCTTCTCCCTGACCAGGCGGTCGAGCGAATCGAGCAGCTCGGGATCGTGGGACTCGAGAGCATCCACGAGGGCGGCGAGCGCCAACTCGCGCGTCTCCCTTCCGGAATCGATATCCGAGACCGCGGTTTTCAGGGCCTGCACCCCGAGTTCGGTCCGCGAAAACCGGGCGCGGTAGGCGAAGGCGCGTCCCCTCGGTTCGCGGCTCGCGAGATTCTTCTTGAAGAGACGATCGAGGGTCGTCATCAGGGTGGTGTAGGCCCACGGACCGTTCAGACGCAGGGCCACGTCGCGCACGCTCATTTCGCCATCGCTCTGCCACAGGCAGTCCATGACCAGCGTCTCGAGCCGGCCCAGCACGACGGTCCGCGGGCCGGCAGGCGGCATGCCGAAGGAAGCGTCCACGCGGGTCACGACGGGGAGGATAGCCGAACCCCGGGGTTGGTCCAGGGACCCGCTCAGCGGACCGGAAGGGCTCCGGCCTCCGCGATGGCGGCGGCTCCACGAGCGCTGGTCACGAAGGCCACGAGCCGCGCGGCCGAAGGGGACGGCGGCGAGGCCGTGATCAGCCAGACCGGGCGCACGAGCGGGTAACGGCCGCCGAGGACGTTCGCGGGCGAGGGAGCCACGGAGCCGACGGAGAGCGAGCGGAGAGCCACGATGCTCTGCTTCGCCGCGGCCAGGGTGGTGAGTCCGATCGCGCCGGAGGTGCTCTGCAGGGCGATGCGCATGTCGCTCGCGGTCCGGGCCACCATTACCGTCGGCGCCGGCGTGAGGCCCGCCATGCAAGGAATCGCGGTGCGCAGGCTTTCGGTGTCCGGATCCGACTCGGGCCGCAGGACCGGGTGGATGGGCATGTCCGCCCCCCCGTAGGCCGCCCAGTTCACGACCTTTCCGGAGAAGATGTCGCAGATATCCGCGGGCTTGAGGTCGAGGACGGTCACGTCCGCGTGCACCGCGAAGACCACGGCGATGACCCCGATGCGGTGAGCGGTCATCCCGCGGGCTGCGACCTCGGAGAGGTCGAGTCCATTCCCCGCGAAGGCCACATCGATGGCCCCGCTCGCCAGCGCGTCGAGGCGGGCCTTCCCGGTCAGACCGGCGCCGAGCGATACCTCCATGTCCTCGGACTGCTCGCGCCACGCATTCCGGAGAGCGCTCGCCAGGGGAAGCAGGTCGCGCGGTCCCTCCGTGCGCACGAGAGTGTCGTCTCCTGCGGGCCCGAAAGGCGGCTTCGGCGATGCCGCCGCGGAGAGCGCGCACGCCCCGATCAGAAACAGGCCGAGGACCTTGCCGGATCTCCAGGTCACGGGGCGAATGGTACAGGCGGGCGCCATGGCTCCTGGTGTACGCTGCGCGAATCGATACGGAAATCTGATGCCTCTGCCTCGAAGCCTCTTCGGTCCGAGCCGCCAGGAGATCTGGCGGCAGCTCAGCGCGGAGATTCACGGCCGTTACGTGGAGGGGCAGGGTTTCTGGAAGGGCGACAAGGTGGAGGCCAACCATCACGCATGGACGGTGACCCTCGACCAGTACGTCGTCTCCACCGGCGAGGTCACCATCCCCTACACGCGCTTCCGCGCGCCCTACGTCAACCCCTCCGGGTTCCGCTTCCGCATCTACCGCCGATCGCGCCTCTCCGGTCTCGGAAAGATGATGGGGATGCAGGACATCGAGATCGGGGACGCGGCCTTCGACGAAGCGTTCATCATCCAGGGCCAGGATGGGTCGAAAGTCCGACACCTCTTGTCGAACCCGAAGATCCGCGAACTGATCGCCGCCCAGCCCGAGATCGAGTTCTCGGTGAAGGACGACGAGGGGTGGTTCGGTCCCAAGTTCCCCGAGGGAGTCGACGAGCTTCACTTCCTCGCCCACGGCATCATCAAGGATGTGATCCGTCTCAAGCAGGTGTACGGACTCTTCGCCGAGGTCCTCGATGAACTCTGCCGCATGGGCGCCGCCTACGAGACGGATCCCCATGTCAGCCTGTAGGACACGATTGACGTCCGCCGGTTGACGGTCTCCGGGTTAGATTCAAGTGATGGACACCCTGGCCGGAGACGACGAGCGCGAGCGCGCCCTGGATCGCGCCCACGAGATCGCGAGCGCGTTCCTCCGCTCCCTTCCCGAGCGCCCGGTCGGTCCGCGGGCCGCGTTCGACGAACTGGTTCGCGCCCTCGGCGGGCCGTTGCCCGAGTCGGGTGAGGAGGCGGTGCGGGTGGTCGACGCTCTGGCGAAGGCGGTCGAGCCCGGCCTCATCGCCTCCGCGGGGCCGCGTTACTTCGGCTTTGTGATCGGTGGGAGCGTTCCCGCGGCGCTGGCGGCCGAATGGCTGACCGCGACCTGGGACCAGAACGCCGCGCTCAACGCCGCCTCTCCCGCGGCCGCCGCGGTCGAGGCGGTGGCGGCGGAGTGGGTCACGGAGCTGCTCGGCCTGCCCCGGGGGGCGGGGGTCGGCTTCGTCACCGGATGTCAGATGGCCAACTTCTCCGGCCTCCTCGCGGGTCGTCACGCGGTTCTCTCGCGCGCCGGTTGGGATGTCGAGAAGCAGGGGCTGCAGGGCGCGCCCGAGGTCCACGTGGTCATCGGCGAAGAAGCCCATGCGACCGTGCTTTCGGCCCTTCGTCTTCTCGGCCTAGGCGAGGCGCGCGCCATCCGCGTGGCCGCCGACGCGCAAGGGCGAATGATCCCCGAGGCACTCGAGGCGGCGCTCGCGCCCTTGAGCGGTCCGATTCTTGTCGCTGCCCAGGCCGGCAACGTCAGCACCGGGGCCTTCGATCCTTTCGATGCGATCGCCGCCCTCGCGCGCGCGAAGGGGGCCTGGCTCCACGTCGATGGGGCATTCGGGCTGTGGGCCGCCACCGACCCCGCGCGCCGGGCGCTCCTGCGGGGCGTCGAGCAGGCCGACTCGTGGGCCACCGACGCTCACAAGTGGTTGAACGTCCCCTACGACTCGGGGATCGTGATCGTGAGAGAGCCTGCGCACCTGTCCGCCGCCATCACCAAGAGCGCCGCCTACCTCATCCGAACGGAGAACGCCGCTCGCGACAATCATGACTTCACCCCCGAATCGTCGCGGCGCGCGCGGGGCTTCGCGATCTGGGCGGCCGTCCGGAGTCTCGGGCGCTCCGGCATCGGCGCGATGGTCGGAAGGTGCTGCGACCTCGCGGCGCGCATGGCGGACCGGCTGCGCGAAGGCGGCGTCACCATCCTGAACGAGGTCGTGCTGAATCAGGTTCTGGTGCGCTTCGCCCCGGCCCGCGGAGGCGATCCCGACGCCTTCACCCGCGCGGTGGTGTCACGAATCCAGAAGGGCGGCGTGATGTGGGCGAGCGGAACGCGGCGGCACGGCGCGGACGCGCTGCGGATCTCGGTGTCGAACTGGTCCACCACCGAGGCCGACATCGACCGCTCGGCGGACGCGATTCTCGCCGCCATGCGGGCGGAGGACCGGTGATGACCACCCATCCCATCGGCGACGCCGCTCCCGGTTCGCTAAGGTTCGAGATCTCATGATCCATCTGCAACCCACCGTCCTCGAGGGCTACGGCATGCGCCTCGAACCGCTCACCCTGGACCATGCGCCGGGCATTGCCGCCGCGGCCGCGGACGGGAAACTCTGGGAACTCTTCTTCACCACCGTGCCCGGACCGGGAGAGGAGGAGGCCTACATTCGCGCGGCCCTCGACGGGCAGCGCGACGGACACATGCTGCCGTGGGCGGTGCGCGACCTGGGCACCGGGGAAGTGGTGGGCAGCACGCGCTATCACGACATCATGGCCGACATCGACCGCGTGGAAATCGGTTACACCTTCTACGCGAAGCGCTGCCAGAGGACCCATGTGAACACGTCCTGCAAGCTGCTCCTGATGCGCCACGCTTTCGACACCCTGGGCTGCAAGGTGGTCGGGCTGCGGACCGACCTCCTGAATCTCACCTCTCAGCGCGCCATCGAAAAGCTGGGCGCCAATCGCGACGGCGTCATCCGACATTCGCGAGCGCGCAAGGACGGCACCGTCCGCGACACCGTGATGTACAGCATCCTGCTCGGCGAATGGCCGGCGATTCGGGAGCGGCTGGAAGACCGGCTGAAAAACGGCGGTTTCGACCCGTCGCGAGGATGATGCGCGCGGGCTTCCCCGCGCGGCGCGATCGAACCGAAGACGCGGGCCCAGCCTTCCGAGGGAACCCTGGACCTGAGCGGGAGCCGTTCAGCCGAAGCGCGCCAGGAGAGCCTTCAACGAGTCGACAGTGAAAGGCTTGGCAAGGAAGCCGTCCATCCCGGAAGCGAGGCACCGCTCGCGGTCCTCCACGGTGGCCGCGGCGGTGAGCGCGAAGATCAGCGCGTGTCGCCCGTTCTCCGTCTCCCGTAGCCGCCGGGTCGTTTCCACGCCGTCCATCTCGGGCATCATGAGGTCGGTCAGGATGACGTCGTAACGTCTGGCGGCAACGCAGCGCAAGGCCTCGGCTCCGCTTTCCGCCACCTCGACGCTATGGCCGAGCATCTCCACCATGCTGCGGGCCACCAGCTGATTCACCTCATTGTCCTCGACCACGAGCACGCTGAGGGCACCATGTCCGGCGAGGCGGCGAGGGAGTCCCGGGATGACGGGCGGGATGGGCACCGTGGTGATATGGGCCGCACGATCCAGGCGGATCCAGAAGGTGAACGTCGAGCCTTTTTCCGGCTCGCTTTCCACTCCTATCGACCCTCCCATCAGTTCGGCCAGCCGCTTGCAGATGGCGAGACCGAGGCCCGTGCCCCCGTAGTTGCGGGTCAACCCGGGACTCAATTGAGCGAAAGGCTGGAAGAGCAGGGGCAGCTTCTCCGCCGGGATCCCGATTCCCGGATCGGTCACCGCGACGGTTAGTTCGAAGCCCGATTCCGACTCGCGTGACCGGGCCGCCACCCTGATGACGCCGCCCTTCGAGAACTTGATGGCGTTGGAGAGCAGGTTGAGAAGGATCTGACCGAGCCGCGCCTCGTCGCCCATCGCGACTCGGGGCATGTTCTCCAGACTGACGTGGATGGTCAGATCCCTCTCCTTCGCGGTCTCCTGCATCAGGAGCGCGAGCCTCTCGATGGCGCGGCCGGGGTTGAGCGGAGCCTTTTCGATTTCAAGGCGACCCGCTTCCATCTTCGAGAAGTCGAGGAGGTCGTTCACCACCGCGAGCAGGGCGTCGCCGCCCTGGCGGATCACCTCGGCGGACTCGCGCTGCGCGGCGGAGAGCGGCGTGTTGAGCAGAACCTGGGTCATGCCAATAACCGCATTCAGCGGTGTTCGTATCTCGTGACCCATAACCGCGAAGAACTGGCTCTTGGCCTGCAGGGCCTGCTCTGCGCTTTCTCGAGCCGCTTTCTCCACTCTCTGAGACTGACGGAGTTGATCGAGAGTCCTGGAGAGTCGGATGGCGTTCTCCGCGACGTCGGCTTCCGCGAAAACCGTGCGGACGATTCCGAGAACCAGAAGCGCGGAAGCGCCAACGGCCAGACCCGCTCCGCGCAGGTCATGGAGAGTCAGGGCGTCGTACAGGAGGAAGAGAAAGCCCGTGCCCGCCCCCACCGCGGGGATGAGGAAAGTCAGCCGGGGAAGCCGCGCGAAACGGGCCCCCAGGCGGCGTGAGATCGGCGAGAGGTTCAGCGCCTCCGACCGAAAGACCACGGCGGCCAGGGTGACGATCAGCGAGGCCCCCACGTAGACAAGATCGGGCCAGGCGAGTTCCCCCCTCGAATCCCGGATCAGGGCCAGGGCGAGGCCCACATCCGCGAATGTCGAGACGAACAGAGCCAGAGCGACCAGGTTGCCGGCGATCCGGGCGAAGTCGTCCGCGGGGTCGCGGGTGAGCAGGACCACGGCGAAGAGAAGCACCAGGTCGGCGAAGGGATACAACAGGATTCCTGAAGCGCCGCCGGGATGGGTTCCCCAAGATTGGGCGGTAGCCTCGGCGAGACCGAACCAAACCGCCATTCCGGCGCCGATGGGTACGACCAGGGCGTCGAGCCAATGCGAAACCCGGCGTATCTTCGACTCCGCTCTCCGCGGCCAGGCCAAAGCGGCGAGGAGGACAAAGGGATAGAACATGAAGTACGGCAGATCCATCAGAGACAAGCCCTTTTCCGCCTGATCGGAGATGGCGGGAACGAACCAGCCCAGACTTCCGACGACGTACGCCACGTTGGCGGCGGCGAGACTCCTCCACGCCTTCGCATACGCTGCAGCGCCCGGGCACCGGGCGGCGTGGAGGCAGGCCAGAGCGGCGCAGGCGTCGCTGATGATGTTCAGCGTGGTCGCCACGTTGTCGGGTATGAAGACCACGCCGTGGAGCGACAGAACCAGGGAGTAGAGCGCCAGGGCCACGATCTGAGCGGAGAGAAGCCCGCGCGACCGTGAGTCCAGATCGGAAAGTGCGAAGACGCGGGGCGCTCGAACGGAACCGGGCTCAGCCAGATCGAGGGGTGGGTCTTGCCTCATTCTGACCGGCCGCTGTCAGCCTGCGGCACGCGGGGGCGCCCGCGAGCGGCAAGATTCGTCTCGACCGCGAGCAGAAGGGCCTCGGCTTCAAAGGGGGTGATCGTTTCAGCTCCTTCAGCACTTCCAATCCGTTGAGTTTCGGCATCCGCAGGTCCAGCAGGATCAGGTCGGGCACAAGCCGGGCCGCCCTGACCGCGACTTGATCGCCTGGAGAGGCGAAGAGAATATCGTGACCTCCGCTTCGAAGGATGGTCTCCTGCAGCATTCTCGAGGTCGCGCCGTCATCGACGATGAGAATTCGAGAACGTCCGGGATCGGCGGTGGGGCGGTCGGAGTCCACACGGCGGAGGAAGCAAGGGGCATGCCCCCGGGACGCGCCATGGTCCAACTCGCAGACCGGCGTTGACTTGAGGCGGATGTGGGGACGTGGCCGGAGCCACCCCTTTCCGGGAAGCGGTGATCTGCCGTCCCGAAAACCGGACTAGAGCCGAACGACCTGGCTGCGGGTGGCGGCGAGGCCGTGTTTCTTCAACTTCTCGTACAAAGCGCTGCGCGACACACCCAGGACCTCGGCGGCCTTCTTCACGTCTCCGCCCACGTCTTCCAGGACCGCCGCGATATGAACTCGCTCCCCTTCGGACAACGTACCCCGGCGCGGCCCCGCCGCGTGAGAGCTCGACGAGGCCGAAGGCAGGAGGGCGAGATCCTCGGCCCGGACCGTCGAGCGATTTCCCATCAGCACCGCGCGCTCCAGGCAGTTTCGCAACTCGCGGATATTGCCCGGCCAGACGTGGGCGAGTAGGGCCCTTTCAGCCTGAGGCGACAGGCTCACGCCGGGAAACCCCACATCGGCGGCTATGCGCTGAAGCAGGGTCCGGGCGAGCAGGACCACGTCCTTCCCGCGGTCACGAAGGGCCGGGACGAAGAGGGGAACCGCGCTGATGCGGTAATAGAGATCCTCGCGGAACCTCTTCTCCGCCACCAGGGACTTCAGATCATGGTGGGTGGCGGCAACCGCACGTCCACCTGGCGATCGCGCACGTCGCCGAGCCTCCGGAAGCGCTGTTCTTCGACGACCTTCAGAAGCTTGGGCTGGATCTGAGGATCGGCGTCCCCGATCTCATCGAGAAACAGGGTGCCCCGATGGGCGATTTCGAACAGTCCCTGTTTCACGGCCACTGCTCCGGTGAAGGCGCCTTTCTCGTGGCCAAAGAGTTCGGATTCGAGGAACTCATGCGACAGCCCGGCGCAGTTGATGTCCACGAACGGCTCGGCCTCGCGGGGGCCGTTGCGATGCAGCCAGCCTGCGAGCACTCCTTTGCCGGTGCCCGACTCCCCTTCGATCAGAACGCAGGCGGAGGACGCGGCGATCCGGCGGGACTGCTCGGCCAGGCGGCGAATCGCGGGGCTCTCGCCGAGAAACGGGTCCACTTGATGGCGGGCCAGGCGGCTCCGGCTGGCCATGGCGGCCTGGCGATCGCGGGTCTTTTCGACCAGGCGCTCCAACACCACGAGGAGCGTCGGGAGTTCGACCGGCTTGGTCAGGAACTGCTCGGCCCCCTCCTTGATGGCGCGGACGGCCAGATCGATGGACCCGTGCGCGGTGAGCAGGACGGTGGGGATCGAGGCATCGACCGCTCGCACGGCCTTGAGCACGGCCAGGCCGTCGCCATCGGGAAGCTGATAATCCACGATCGCGGCGTCCGGGCGCTGGTCGCCGAGCTGCCTTTCGGCGTCCGCCACCGTCCCCGCCTCGAGAATCCGGTGGCCACGCGACACGAAGAAGCGACGCATGGACTCGCGTACAAGCTCGTCGTCCTCGACGAGCAGGAAGGTTCGGGCGGAGGAACTCAAGGGGCGGTGTGTGGTTCTTCTTGGAGGAGCGGAATCGGCGGCGACGCGATGTTATGTTCTGGAGACCCCTTTTGTACTTGAGACGGACGAACCATGCAATGAGCCGGGAAGATCAAGGAGACCGCCGGGCTTCGCGGAGCGTCGCGGCCTTCGACTTCAATTCGCTTCAGAGAAGGCTCGGAGACGATCGACCCGCCGCCGAAGCGGTTCTCTCCGCCTTCGCGAGGGATGCCCCGCGCCAGATGGCGCGGCTGCGCGAAGCGATCGCCGCGGACGCGAGCGATCAGGTCCGGCTCGGGGCTCACACCCTGAAGGGCACCCTGCTCTGGATCGGGGCCTCCGAAGCCGCCGCATCTGCTCAAACCATGGAGTTGAACTCTTCGGTGGACTCCCCGGTCGCACCCGCCGCCGCGCTCCTGAAGCTGTCCGACGATGTCGACCTCCTTCTTCTTGCCGTGCGGTCGCGGTTGGGCGCTCCACCGGACTGATTCCAGACTCCGGATCCTGAAAACCGGAACGGGCGCACCCACCGACAAGACCCGAATCTCCCACGCTGCGTTCACTGAAGGTTCATGGAATCAACGGATTGTGGGGCACGGACTCCCTCAACCCCAGGACTGGCATGGACTCTGCTTCGGAGATAGATCCAATGCCCTCCTTCCTCCCCTCATCGGGCCCGGACACGGACGTCACCGGTCGGATTCGCCGCCGCCGCATTCTGGTGGCCGACGACGACGCCACTTCCCGGGTTTTGATGCGAGCGGCCTTCGAAGAATCCGGCTTCGTGGTGACCGAGGCCGACAACGGCGAGAAAGCGGTCGAACTCTTCCACGCCCAAAGACCCGACCTCGTGGTCCTCGACGTGGTCATGCCGAAGATGGGCGGTTTCGAGGCCTGCACCGAGATGAGGCGCCATTCCTCGCACACCCCGATCCTCATGCTGACCGGGCTCGATGACATCGGCTCGATCAATCGAGCCTACGCGGTGGGTGCAACGGACTTCGCGACCAAACCGATCAACTGGGTTCTCCTTGGCCACCGGCTTCGCTATCTCCTCCGCAGCTCCGACGCCATGGCCTCGGTGCAGAAGAACAAGAGCCGGCTGGAGGCCGCGCAGCGCATCGCTCAACTGGGCTACTGGGAGCGAGACCTCGAGTCGGTCCACCTTCGTTGCTCGCGCGAGGTTCACGCCGTGCTCGGGACCGACCCCAACCGCAGAACGGTCACCCGGGTGGAGTTCCTGGAACTGGTTCATCCGGAAGACCGGGCCTCGTTTGAAGAACGGGAAGGGAACGTGGTCCTCACCGGCGAGTCGGCGGGCTTCGATTTCCGGGTGCTGCGGGCCGATGGTCGAGTGCGGTACGTGCGCCAGGAGACCGAAGTGTCCCGCGCCAGAGAGGGCAAGGTCCTCGCCCTCGCGGGCACGCTCCAGGACATCACGGAAAGAAAGGAAGCCGAAGACCGGGCCCGGTTTCTCGCCCACCACGACCCGTTGACCCGCCTCCCCAACCGTGCCTTCCTCCTCGAATGGTTGCACAAGCGCCTGGATCGTGGCCGGGAAACCGGTCTCGCCGTGCTGTGCTTCGACGTGGATCGGTTCAGCCGGATCAACGAGACCATGGGGCGCGGTGCGGGCGATCTGGCCCTGCAGCGGTTCGGCGAGCGGCTTCTGAACGAAGCCCTGAGCTTCGAGCGCGGGGGGCAAGGTCGCAGCGAACTCGTCCTGGCCCACGTGGGCGGCGACAAGTTCCTGCTGGGCGCGGTGGGCCTGTCCGGGGACGAGGACGTGGCTCTGGTGGCCCAGGGGATGCAGGCGTCCATGAGACATCCCTTCGTCCTGGAGCGACGAGAGACCTTCGCCAGCGTGAGCGCCGGGCTCAGCCTGTTCCCGCGCGACGGGGCCACCGCCGAAGAACTCATGGCCAACGCGGAAAGCGCGGTTCGCCACGCCAAAAACGAGGCCCGCGGGAGCTGCCACTTCTTCAGCCGAGACGAGAACCACCAGACCGCCCGCAAGCTGTCCATCGAAAACGGCCTCCGGCGCGCCATCGAGCGTGACGAGCTGCGCCTTCATTTTCAGCCGCAGATCGACACGGTGCGAAACGTGCTGGTGGGCGTCGAGGCGCTGGTTCGCTGGCAGCATCCGGAACGCGGCCTCCTCTCGCCCGCCGAGTTCATCGGCGTCGCGGAAGAGACGGGTCTCATCGTTCCCATCGGCGAGTGGGTCCTGCGCGCCGCCTGTGAGCAGATGCAGGAACTGAGGCGGGCGGGCGGCGCCTCCTTCACGGTCAGTGTGAATCTGAGTCCGCGACAACTCCGGGACAAGGATCTGATTCCCGCGGTCAGCCGCATTCTGGAGCGGACCGGCTTTCCCGCCCGCTGCCTGGATTTCGAGATCACAGAAACCGGCATGATGGGCCAGGCGCTCAGCGAGATCAGCGTGCTCCACGAACTCAAGAAGCTGGGAGCCAACATCTCCGTCGATGACTTCGGCACGGGCTACTCTTCGCTCAGCTATCTCACCCGGCTGCCCATCGACACGGTGAAGATCGACAAGGCTTTCATCGACGACTGCACGGAAAAGAGCGGTTCAGCTTCCATCGTCAACGCCATCATCGCCATGGCCACCAGCCTGCGACTCGCCACCATCGCCGAGGGCGTGACCACCGACGCGCAGGTGGAAGTGCTGCGGGACAGTGGCTGCCGATTCGTGCAGGGGTATCTGTTCGGGAAGCCCATGCCCCTCGAAACCCTGCAGCGGTGGATCCATGAGCGGCCGGCCGGAAACGAGTCGCCCCTCAGACAAGACGCGGCGATCGCCTGAGCCTCACTCCGCTCACTTGCCCCCTTCGAACACCACGGTGGCCAGGGCGAGCAGGCGGGAGGAGATGGGCAGACCGGACTCGGCGGCGGCGACGGCGTTGGCTTCGAAACGCACTCGCTCGTCTTTGATGATCAGGTTGAACATCACACCGCGCCGCCCGAATCCGGAGGAGTCGCTCACGGTCAGCGCCTTCCTTCCCTTGAGGGTGGTCAGGAGCTGCTCCAACTGCGGGGACTGATCGGCCGAGATGAAGACCGCATGGCACGATTCGAGCGAGTCGGCCGCGGCCGGGCGCGTGGATAGCACGCGGCTCGCCCCGAACGTCCGCCCGGAGAGACGCTCCAGATCGCGACGGAGCTTTGTGTCCCCCACGATGCACAGGTCGACCTTCTCAACCGAAGCCTCCCATGGGGCCAGGAGGATGAAGTTGTAGACGAAGGCGGCCTTCAGCTCGCCCTCCGTCGGCGGGGCCGGCGGGGCCGCGGCTAGGGCGGCGAGGGCCCACAACCCGATCACCGCCCGAGGGACTCTCGATTTCATCCGCGGACTCGTGAGTTAGCGCTTGGTTCGGAGGAGGAGTCGGAAGAACAGGGCCCGGCCCGGCAGAGGGAACAGGTCCGCCTTCGCTTCCTGATCCGCCGGATCGAAGTACCTCTGGTCGAACAGGTTCTTCACTCCCGCCACGAACCCCCACCGGTGAGGTCCGTTGAGGGACCGGGACAAGGCGAGGTTGGTGAGCCAATATCCGGGGGCCGAGGTGTCCTTGGGGGTCTTCCGAGCGCCCACGTACTCCACGTCGAGGCCCGCGGATACACCGTGCCCGAACGACTTCGTGGCCGCCAGCTTGGCCAGCCACTTTGGAGCGTTCACGGCCAGGCCGGCGACCCCATCATCCTTCACGTCCTGCACGTTGCCGGAACCGCGAAGGGCGAAGGACGGCCGCCTCCACTGGACCTCCGCTTCCAGCCCTCTGGCCCGCGTCGCGCCGAGATTCTCGTACTGGAGCGTGCCGTCGCCAGACCGATTCGCGAGTTGCACCAGGCCCAGGATGTCGTAGTGGAACGCCGACGCCTGAAGGCGGAAGCCAGGAGAAGGACTGTGTTCAACCACCGCCTCGTAGTTCTTGACCGTTTCTGACTTCAGGTCCTCGTTCACGACGATGTCGTTCGAAAGGTAGTAGAGCTCATAGACGCTGGGCGCCCGAAAGGCCTGCCCGAACAGAAACTTGATCGCCGTGCTAGGCGTCGGCTCGAACACGAGGGCGCCCCGGGGATTGAAAACACTCCGTGGCGTGGGTAGCTCGTAGCGATCCACTCGGCCACCGAGGTGCAGCGCCACCTTGTTGGTAACGTGCCACTCGTCCTGAACGTACGCCCCAATCCGGAAACTCGATCTCTGGTCGTCCAGGTAGTCGCGACGGGGTTGCACGTCGTAGGTCTGCTGATCCTGGCGCACGTTCCACTGGGCCTCCACCCCGCCCAGGAGAGTGTGCCGCTTCCACTTCTGGACCAACCGCGACTCGGCTTGCCACCAGCGGCCCCAGGCCAGCTCCTTGTTCTCGGTGATCGGCGGATAGTCGTAGACATACGTGCCGTCGAAGCCATAGTCCCCAAACGAACCGGTGACGAACAGGTCGGCCCTGGCGCTCACCGCTTGGTTCCAGGTCGCTGAGACCTGGAATTGCTCGTCGATGATTCTGTTCCTCGTATCGCCGAAAACCCCTTCCCCATAGGGAATGGTGAGATCGCGGCCGCGGTTGACATAGAGCGCGCTGAAATCCCAGTGCCGGGTCCGGGCGGCGGCCCGGATCCCCCGCCAGTCTTCTCCGTCGACGTTCCGCGCGATCCCACCCGGGGTTTGCGGAGAATCGAACGCGGGAACGACAACCTCGTCACGCCCGGCGGAATTCCATCCGGACGCGGAAACGAACCAGTCCACGCCGCTCGACTTGGCCCCCGCCGCAACCCGTCCCTTGAGGAAGCCCTCGGAGGCGACCTCGGCGGAGAGTTCCGCCCCCTCGACGGTTTCGCCTCGCCGGGTGATGACGTTGAGGACACCGAGGAAGGCGCTCTCCCCGTAGACCGCCGATGAAGCGCCGGAAGCGAACTCGATCCGCTCTATTGCTTCGATGTCGAGGTAGAACTCGGTTCCCGACAAGGAACCACCGTAGACGGGATCGTTCAGGCGCAGCCCGTCGAGAAGCACCAGGACCCGGGAGTTGTAGTCGCCGGGCCTCTGGAATCCCCGCGTGCCGAGATAGCTGTATGCGCCGTCGTTCCTCAGATGGAGGCCGCGAATGAGGCGGATGGCGTCCGCGAACGTGCGGCACCCCAGAGCGGTCAACTCGGCCCGCGTCCAGACTGAAATCGCCGCCGGCGCATTCAAGCTGGTCTGCTCGTATCGGGAAGCGGCGGTGATCTTGATGTCCATCAGCGATTCGATGGGAAGCCTGGTCAGATCATCCTGAGCCCGAGCCGAGCGGGGGCTCAGCGCCAGCCCGACCAGCGCCAACGCGCCAACGAATCCACGTGGATGCAAACGTGTAAACATAGCGTTATCATACTCTTGGTGACACAGGAACTCCCGCGCCATCGCTTGTCGCCAGGGATCCCATCGGCTGCCTTCAGATGGCTTGACACGGTGGGCAGCTCGTCCGTGAAACAGCGTCTGGGTTGGATCACCGCCCTCGCCCTGCTCGTGGCCATGACGGTGGCCTTCGGTCTGGCCGCCATCATCGACAGCCTTTGGTTCCGTTCGTTTCTTGTGAACGAGGCGACGGTTCAGGCTCAGGTGGCCGCGGACAACGTCGCTGCCGCCCTCCGGTTCCAGGACGCCGCGGTGGGGAACGAGACGCTCGCCGCGCTCAAGGCGTCCCCGGACATACTTCAGGCCTTCGTCGTTGACAGCGGCGGACGTACTTTCGCGGGCTTCGAACGGGGAGACGAGACGCCCTCGATCCTGCAGGCGAGCGTGCGATGCCCGGTGCGATTCGCGGGGGAGAACATCGGGCGGGTGGAATTGCGCGTCTCGCTGATGAGGATTCCGGAGCGCGTTCTCGGGCTCGTGGTCGCATCCGCCATCTCCGGACTCCTCGCCATGGTTCCCGCGCTCCTGCTGGTGGGCCGGCTCCAGAAATCCATCACCCTCCCGCTGTCCCAGCTGGTCGAGGCGATGGGGAGCGTGTCGCGGACGCAGCAGTACTCGGTTCGGCTCCCCGTCGTCTCCCGCGACGAAGTGGGCGAACTGACCTCGGGCTTCAACGCCATGCTGTCGGATATCCAGGCGCGCGATCTTCGACTGGCGCGCTACCGGGACGACCTGGAACAGGCGGTCCAGGAAAGAACCGCGGACCTGCGAGTCGCCAAGGAGGCAGCCGAGAGCGCGAGCCACGCGAAGAGCGACTTCCTCGCCACCATCTCGCACGAGATCAGGACTCCCATCAACGGCGTGCTCGGCCTGACCGACCTGCTCCTGCGGACGCCGCTCGAAGAGACCCAGCGGCGCTTCGTGACTCTGGCCAAGGCTTCGGGCGAACATCTCCTGGCCCTGATCAGCGAGGTCCTGGATTTCTCGAAGATCGAGGCGGGAAAGCTCGAGCTCCATCCCTCAAGGACCCACGTGGGGCGCGTGGTGGAAGAGGTCGCGCAGGCCATGGCCCTTCAGGCCGAGGCGAAGGGCCTGCAGCTGCACTGCGACGTCGAGCCGGCCTGCGAACACCGGGCGACCCAGATCGATGCGCTTCGACTCCGGCAGATCCTCGTGAACCTCGTAGGGAACGCGGTCAAGTTCACCGCTGCCGGCTCGGTCACCATCCGGGCGCGCGTCCGCGACGACGACGGTTCCGATCAGTACCTCATCGAAGTGATCGACACGGGCCCCGGCATTCCGGAGGCGATGCGCCCGCGACTGTTCCAGCCCTTCACTCAGGCCGACAGTTCGCTACGGCGGGAGTTCGGGGGCACCGGCCTCGGTCTCGCCATCGCGAAGCGCCTCGCCCGCCTGCTCGGGGGCGACATCGGCTTCGACTCCCCCACCGAAGGGGGCTCCCGATTCTGGCTGTGGTTCCCGGACGCGCCCCTTTCGGCGAGCGGCCCCATCACCACGCTCAACGCCGCGGTGTGGGTGGCGATCGAGAGCACGCCCATTCGCGAGAGCGTCGAGAAGATGCTCAAGGCCTGGCGGGTTCGGCGGGTCACCTCCCCCGATGCAGCCCCCTCTGCGATTCGCGTTCTCGAGGGCCGGCATGTGGATGAGATGGCCCCGGGCGGCGCCACGGTGGTGATCGCGGGCCCCAGCGCCCCGGTTCCCGCGGGCGCCCAGCACGTCCGGACTCCGGTTCGTTACTCCGACCTGCTCGACGCGTTGATGCGGGCGTCCGGGGCAAAGAAGGCAGATCCTTCCCCCACGGCGGTGAGCACGGACATCCTCTCCGGAAGGGTCCTCCTGGTCGATGACAACCTCGTGAACCGCCTGGTAGCCAAGGCCTGGCTGGAGGCATTCGGGCTGACCGTCGACGAAGCCGGCGACGGAGTGGCGGCGATCGAGGCGCTGCGCCCCGATCATCGTCTGGTTCTTATGGACTGCCAGATGCCGAAGCTCGATGGGCTCGGCGCGACCCGGCGGATCCGCGAACGCGAGTCGGCCACCGATCGCGTGCCGATCGTCGCGGTCACCGCCAACGCGTTCGCGGAGGACCGCGAACGCGCTCTCGCCGCCGGCATGGACGACTACCTGGTGAAGCCGTTCACGCGGGAGAGCCTGCTCGGGGTGGTGCGCCGCTGGCTCGGTGAGGGCTCGGCCCGGCCGGAGGCTTCGAACGGGAGCGCGCCCGCCGATTCGAGCGCTCTCCCCGACTGGCGTCAGTCGCTTCGTCTGCTGCTCGGCCCTGAAGCTTCGCTCCTCAGCGTCGTCGACGCCTTCACAAACGACTGCTCCGTGATCGAAGCGGGATTGATCAAAGCCACCGCCGACGAAGATCCGGCAGAGACCACACGACTGCTCCACAAACTGAAAGGCGCCATTTCCGCCTTCGGACCTTCGCCCCTGGCCACCCGGATCACCCAGATCCACCAAGCCGTGCGCGGAGGGGCGATCCCCACCGCTGCGACCCTAAGCGAGCTGGCGACGGCCCTCGAGGCCTTTCGCGCCGAACTCCGCAGGCTGGCCGCGGAACGCTGAAGGCGACCGTCGGCGCGATCGGCGTGTCCACACATGCGAGCTCTTGGATTGTGGCGTCCGCCGCGATGACTTCACGCGCCTTCTGACGCGGTGCCCGGCGGCGCGACAGGATCTGCATCGTCCTCGTCGATTCGGAGCAGACCGAGTCGGCGAAGCACCACCTCGTAGAGTCGGGCGTAGTTGAGTCTTTCGTTCACGCCCGGGATTCCAGGGTGCGGCCCCTCGTCGGCGGTCAGCTTCGCGACGGTCTCACCTGGTCATCGCGGTTCCGGCATTCGCCATCTCTTCACGTTGGGCCTCAACTCCGACCGGCACGATGGTAGTCTGCGCCGACGCAACCCAGAAGACTGCACACCCAGGATTGAGAGCGGATGCTTTGATGGAACGCACCGGGCCCGAGGCCAACGACCGGCGGCTGGCGTTCCGCCATCGCGCGCGGGCCGCCGCCCTGGCTCTCACTTTGGCTCCGGCTTTCGCGCCGGCCCACACCTCGAAGACGAATCTCGTCATGCCCGTCCGCACATTTTCGGTGGGCGAGGGATTGCCGAGCGCCCTCGTGTATCAGCTCGCCCAGGATGCCCGCGGTCGCATCTGGATCCTGGACCGCGCCGGGATCGTCTCCTTCGATGGCGCGTCCTTCGAGTCCCAGGGGGTTCAGCGCGGCCTGGAGGCAAGGCAGTGCGGGGGCCTGAGCGTGGACGATCGAGGCCGCGCCCTGGCCGCGGCCTTCGACGGCCGGATCTACCGGAACGAAGCAGGCGTCTGGCGGCGCCAAACCCCGGCGATCGAAGACCGATTCTCGGGGCAGGTGCTATCGCTGGCCCAGGGAGTTCAGGAGGGCCGCGAGAAATTCCTCGTCGGCACGACCAATGGCCTGTGGCTCTGGGACGAAGGCTCCTGGCGACGCCTGGATCGAGAGGTGAATCCAGCCGCCGGCGGCGCCACGGCTGTGGGTCGTTTTGGCGCGGAACTTGTGGTCGGCGACGAGTCGGGTTTGTGCCGCCTCCGCGGCCGCACCCTCGACTGTGCCTGGGGCGATGACCCCCGCCTCCGCGAACCCATCATTGCCATGCAATCCACGGTCGTCGCGGGCCGACCGAGCCTTCTCCTGCTGTCGCACCGCTGGCTTGGCGTGCTCGCCGAAGGCCGGTTGCGACTCCTGGGTCGGGCGCCCGACCTCAATCTCTCGCTCGGGTACGCCCCCCGGGAGGGTCTTCTCCACACCGGCGCCGCCATCAACATCGACCCCACGGGGACCGTCTTCTTCGGCACCGCGTATCGCGCCTACGCGCTGGAGCCGGGGCAGTCCGAGCCCCGCGAACTCGGGGCGGCCCAGGGCCTTCTGGGCGATGGCGCCACTTCCATCCTCGCGGATCGAGAAGGGGCGATGTGGATCGGGAACCTCCGCGGCCTGAACCGTCTGGGCAGCCGTCGCTTCCAATCCATGAACGCCCGGTCCGGCCTCGCCGAGAACGAGGTCACCGCGATCGCGGAGCTTTCCAGAGGGGAGTTCCTGCTCGGGCACAACACGGCCTTGACGTTCGTGGACGGCGGCCTGGGGCGAACGGAAACGCTCGACCTTCTGAAGCCACCCGGAAAGCTCCCAGCCGGCATTCCGCGGATCCTCGACTTCGCCGTCGATGCCTCAGGCACGGTCTGGGCGGCCGCCTCGGTCGCGCTCCTGGAGATCGGCCGCGATCGCCGCATCAGGATTCACGCCTTGCCTGAGCGAGCCGTGTCGGTGGAGATCGACCGCGTGGGCCGTCTGTGGGTTCTCGGTTCCAGGACCCTGTACTTGAGGCGGGCGGGGCGCTTCGAGGAGGTCCCGCTTGGAATCCTGAAGGATGACCCGTCGGTCGGAGTTCGGTGGCTGGCCACCGACGGTCGCGACCGGCTCTTCATCACCACCAACGCGGGTCTCTTCTGGAGGGACGGGATCGGTGCGCACGACCTCGATACTGGCGCGCCCTGGCGTCGGGCCAGGAGCGCGGATCAACGCGGCGACAATGTTTATGCCGTGTCGGCTTCCGGAGACGGCGGCGCCCTGGTCGGCACGGGGGGTGGGCTCTATCGGCTCGTGGGGACGGTGCTCGAAGAGACGACGGGGTCGCTCGCGCTGGGGCGGTCCGTCTATTTTCTGCTGCATGACCACTCCGGAAAGTTGTGGGCGGGCACGGATGACGGCGTCTTCGTGGCCGAGCCCTCGGGTTTCCGGCATCTCACCGTCCGGCACGGACTGAGCGGACGCGAGACGAACCGTGGGGCCGGCCTCGTGGACTCCACCGGGCGGATCTGGATCGGCACCGACCAGGGTCTATCGGTCTACCGCGAAGCTCTGGACCTCCAACCGTCCGAGCCGCCCGCGGTGGAGATTGAAGGCATAGAGGTCGAGGGCGAGCCCCACGCGGCTCCCGGGGTTCTCGACCTTTCCGGGAGTCCGCGATGGCTCGTGGTTCATGCGCGGACCATCAGCTTTTCGCCGGAAGAGCAGGCGGTCGGCCGCTACCGCCTCGAAGGTCTTGACGAGGGATGGCAAGGGCCTGCGCCTCTCACCGCCGCCGGAGTTCGCTACACGCACATCCCACCCGGCCGTTACCGGTTCAAGATCGCCGCCGCCTGGAGCGCCAGCGGGCCCTTTGGCCCGGAGTCGGTTTCCGCGGAGATCCGCATCCCCACCCCATGGTCGCGGCGCCCGCTGGTGTGGGCTCTGTCGGTTCTCACCCTGAGCGCAGGTCTTTGGAGCGGGCATCGGCTGAAGCTGCGGCGCCTGGGACTCCGCAACGCCGAGTTGGAGTCCTTCAACGAGCAGCTCCGCGCTTCAGTGGCGGAGCGGCAGCGGTTGATCGCGGAACTCGAGGCCAAGAACAGCGAGCTGGAGCGGTTCACCTACACGGTATCGCACGATCTGAAAGCGCCCCTCGTCACCATCCGCGGGTTCGCCTCCCTGGTGGAGCAGGATGCCGGGGAGGGCCGCATCGATCAGGTGCGCGCGGACATTCAGCGGATCCGCAAGGCCGCGGAGACCATGAGCCTGCTGCTCGAGCAACTTCTCGATCTTTCGCGGATCGGGCGGGTGGTCGGCCCGCCTGAAACTCTGCCGCTTGGGCCCTTGATCCTGGAGGCGGCGCGACACGTCCCCAACATCGAGTCGGCCCAATTGGTGGTGGCCCCGGATCTGCCCGTGGTTGCCGGGGACCGAACGCGCCTGCTCGAGGTGTTCGAGAACCTGCTGGGCAATGCGGTGAAGTTCAGGGGCGCGCAGGCCGCCCCGAGGATCGAGGTCAGTCTTCGGGGCGGGCCGGAGCCGGTCATTGTGGTCTCCGACAATGGGGTCGGCATAGATCCGAGGTTCAAGGAGAAGGTCTTTGGTCTCTTCGAACGCCTCGACAAGAAGGTCGAAGGGACGGGCATCGGCCTCGCCATAGTGAAGCGTATCGTCGAGTTCCATCGGGGCAGGATCTGGGTCGAGTCGACCGGGGTCGCGGGAGAAGGCTCTCGTTTCTGTCTCACCCTGCCCAAGGCGCCCGCGGATTGAGGCCGCCTTTCTGGTTCTGTGGATTAGCATCCCTGCGTTCGACGCGAATCTCACCTGGGCGGTTTCACCGGGTGCGGTCGCCTGTCGCGTGTTCTGGCGCGAGGCTTGGGGCCCACCCATCAACGTGCCCACGCATGCGAGACTTGCATTGTGACATCCGCGTGGTTCGGCTTGGATGAACGCTCACACGCGGGGCTGATCGCGCGCCACCGGAGCGGCGCCATGGTGCGCAGCGCCGCCAGCGTCGCCTGCTGGAGCATCGGCATGCTCTTCTTCCAGGCCGGCATTCTTCCCAGCGCCAGTTTCGTCGGGGTATCGGCCTGCGTGGTCGGTCTGCTCCTGGTCGGCTTTCCGGCCCTGCCCCTGATGAGGCGGTGGCCCCGATACGCAGCCGGGCTCTCCCTCGCGATCCACGGGGCGGAGACCGCGCTCTACACCGGCATCATCCATTTCTGCGGGGGGGCGGAGGCGGGATTCCTTTTCGGAATGTACGCGGCCATGGTGGCCTATGTCGGGGTCGTGCTGCCCCGGCCCTTCCCTCTGGTGTTCGCCACCGGCTCCTCGTTGTGCCTGGTCGCGGTGGTTCTTCTGGAGCGGTTCGGACTCCTGACCCATCGACCCCTCCAGCCCCACTCCCACATGGCCGACAACGTCCAGATGATCACGGTCACGGTGGCGGTGGTGATTCTGTATGTGGTCGCCTACCTCGTCTCCCAGGGCGCCGACACCATCCGCCGGGCGAAGAGCAGCCTGCAGGAGCAGAACGTGGCGCTCGAAGAGGCCTCCCGCCAGGCGTTCACCGCGGCCCGGCTGAAGACGGAGTTCCTGGCCAACATGAGTCACGAGATCCGGACCCCGCTCAACGGCGTGGTGGGCATGACCAGTCTTCTTCTCGGGACATCCCTGACCCCGGAACAGCAGTCCCAGGTCGAGACCATAAGGATCAGCGGCAAGGCGCTCCTCGACGTCATCAACGACATCCTGGACCTCTCGAAAGTGGAGGCGGGCGCCCTGCAGCTGGAGCGGGTTCCGTTCGACCTGAGAGCCAGCATTCAGGAGGCGGTCGCGATCGTCACGCCGATTGCGCAGGACAAGGGCCTGGGCATTTCGACATCGTTCACCGAGCGCACACCGAGGATTCTCTCGGGCGACGCCGCGCGGGTGCGACAGATCGTGGTGAATCTGCTCTCGAACGCGGTCAAGTTCACAGCCCGGGGAGGCATCGCGGTGAGGGTCGACGCGGTTCCCCGGGGGGAGCGATTCGAGGTCACCTGCGAGGTCGAGGACTCCGGCCAGGGCATTCCTCCCGAAGCGGTCGAGAGACTCTTTCAGCCTTTCGCCCAGCTCGACGCGTCCACCACCCGGAGGTTCGGCGGGACGGGCCTCGGTCTCGCGATCTGCCGGCGCCTATCCGACTTGATGCAAGGGGCCGTCACATACTCCCCGCGCCCCGGCGGCGGCTCCATCTTCCGGGTCACCCTCATCCTCGACCCCTCCACGGCCAGGATCAGGACCGGGGATGTGGTGCAGATCCTGAGAGAGGTCGGACCGAGAAGCTCCCCGCCGGCCGCGCCAACTCAACCCCTCCGAATCCTGGTGGTCGAAGACAACGAGGTGAACCTTCTCGTCAGCCTGTCCATGCTGCGACATCTTGGATATGAGGCCGAAAGCGCCCGAAACGGGCGCGAGGCCGTGACTATCCTGGAGATCAAGACCTTCGATCTCGTGCTCATGGATCTGGAGATGCCGGAGATGGACGGGGCGGAGGCGACACGGCGCATTCGGTCGAGCCTGCCCGCGGCCCGGCAACCTCATATTGTCGGCCTCTCCGCGCACGCCTTGTCGAGGTACCGCGATGAGAGCCTCGCGGCCGGCATGGACGACTACCTGACCAAGCCGTTCCAGATCGACGACCTCCGCGCGCTTCTTTCGCGGATGGCCTCGCCGAGAAAGACTCCTCCGTCCGGAGGCGGCGGTTCGCCCGAAGCGTAGGAGCGGTTCCGAACGGAGCGGGGACGCCTTTAGGCGGTGGCGCCCAGGCTCGCCGAACGCCGTACGTCGAGGCCGGTCGCGACCACCGCATCGTAGTCCGACTGGACCACCTGCGACAGCCGGTCAAGATCCGTCTCGGGGGTGGCGAGAAGGCCGACCCAGGCGTTGCGGCCGGACCGCTTGGCCGCGTAGAGGGCCTGGTCGGCGAGGGCCACCACGTGATCGAGCGAGAAGCGCTCGGGATGATCGGCGCTGCGGGGAAGTGCCGTGAATCCGATGGAGCACGTGATGCGCGCCACCTGACCATCGCCCAGATCGAACGACGTCTGCTCGATCATGGCCCGGATCCGTTCGGGAACCACCTCGAAGTTCTCCAGGTCGGCGCTTCGGCCCACCACCAGGAACTCGTCTCCGCCCCAGCGGATGAGGACGTCAGACGTGCGGCAGGCCTTCTCGAGGATGCCTTTCACCAGCATCAACAATCGATCCCCGGCCGCGTGGCCGCACGTGTCGTTGATGGGCTTGAACCAGTCGAGGTCGACCATGATGAAGACGAGGTCATGGGCCTCGTGGAGCACGCCTCTTCGGAGCTCGGCGTGCTCGCGCTGAATCGCCCCCACCTCCTTGGGCACCTGTTCGAAGAGGAAGCGGCGGTTGCGCAGGCCGGTCAGGGCATCGGTGAGGCTCGTCTCCGCGAGCTTAGTGTTCACCTGCTGCAGTTCCGCGTTGCGCAGGCCGAGCTCCTGCGTGCGTTGCTGCACCTCCACCTCCAGACGTTTTCGATACTCCGCCTCGAACGCGGCCTTTCGGCGCTGGGCGGGAATCAGCCAGGCGAGACCGGCGAGGGCGGCCAGAAGGTACAGGGCGTAAGCCCAGGTCGACTTCCATGGAGCCGGGGTCACCCGCAACGGCAGGGCCAGGCCCTCCTCGTTCCAGGTACCGTCGGCGTTGGCCGCCCTCACCTTCAGGGTGTACCGACCGGCGTTGAGATTGGTAAAGGTGACACGACCATCATGGCCGAGGTCGATCCAATCGCGATCGAAGCCCTCGAGCTTGTAGGCAAAGCGGTTGCGCTCCGGCGCCGCATAGTCGAGGGCCGCGAATTCGAAGCTCACCACCGCGTCGCGGTACCCCAGTTCGAGGGCGCGCAGGCCGGGGGCGGGCCCGAGACCAGTCACCGGCTGATTGAACTTGGAGAACGAGACCAGGGCGATCGCGGGGGGGACCGGGTTGGCCTCGAGCTTCTCCGGAAAGAACACGTTGAAGCCCGAGGGGCCGCCGAAGACCATCTCGCCGCGACGGGTCCGGTAATGGGCGCCGAAATTGAACTCGTCACCCTGCAATCCCTGGCTTGCCGTGAACTGCTTGAACACGCCGGTGCGCGGGTCGAAACGAACCAGGCCCTGACTGCCGGAGAGCCACAGACGTCCGACGCTGTCCGACTCCACTCCGTAGACCACGTTGCCCGCGAGTCCGTCGCTGCTGGTGTAACTCTTGAATCGGCTCGAAGCCGGACCGGGGTCGAGTCGGGACAGGCCGCTGCGCGTGCCCGCCCAGAGTACGCCGTTGGCATCAACGTGGATCGAGTACACGGTGTCGTCGGCCAGCGACCCGGGATCCTTGGGATCGTGGACGAAGCGCTGGAAGCGGCCGTCGCGCGGGTCGAGGCGGTTCAATCCCCCACCCTCGGTCCCCACCCAAACCGCCCCCGATGGATCTTCCGCCAGCGCGGTGACCACGTCGCGACTGAGGGTCGAGGGGTCCGCAGGATTGTTCCGGAACGCCGTGAATCCGTTCTTTCCGGGGTCGAGCCGGTTGAGCCCGCCCCCGAACGTGCCCACCCAGATGCTGCCGCGCCGGTCTTCGAGAAGGGCCATCACACCGTTGGCGCTGAGGCTCCCCAGGCGAGCGGGGTCGGCGCGGAACACCTCGAACCGGCCTCGCGCGGAGTCGAAGTGGTTGAGCCCTCCCTCCATGGTCCCGACCCAGAGACTTCCACCCTGGTCGTGGAGCAGGGCCATGACGCGATCATCGCTGAGGCCCTGGGCACCGTTCTGGTAGCGACGCATCAAACCGGTGTCGCGGTCCTGCTCGTGCAGCCCCCCTCCCATGGTCCCGATCCAGAGGTGGCCCTCCGAGTCCTCAGAGAACGAGGTTACATAGCCGTTGCCCAGACCCCGAGGGTCGGCGGGATCGGCCGGCACGTGACCGAAGGACCAGGTGCGCGGATTGAATCGGGCCGCCCCACCCGCGCGCGTGCCGATCCAGAGGACGCCGCCTCGGTCTTCAAGGAGCGACAGGACATCGCTGTCTCCCAGGCTCCGAGGGTTGGCCGGGTCGTTGCGATAGGTGGTGAACGAGCCGTCGGGCTCCCGCAACTGCAACCCGCCCCGCGTCGCCACCCAAAGCCGGCCAGCGCCGTCCTCGATGACGCCATGCACGAAATCGTCGGCCAGGCTCCGCGGGCTCGTCGGATCGTGTCGGCGGTGCTCGAAGGTGTCGCTGCCTTTCGGCAAGGCATCGAGACCGCCGCCGAAGGTGGCTACCCAGAGTCGGCCATCGCGGTCTTCGTGGATGTCGCGAATGCGATCGTCACCAAGGCTCCGAGGGTTCTTGGCATCGTGGCGCAGGTTCTGGAAACGGCCGGTACTTGGGTCGAACCGGCCTAAGCCGCCGTTCGTGCCCACCCACAGGGTTCCGCTCGTGTCTTCGTAGAGAGCGTAGACCCCATCGTCGGGGAGGCTCACCGCGTTCTTGGGATCGTTGCGGAAGGTCTGCCAGGCGCCGGTCCTGGGATCGAGGCGGGACAGTCCCGAGTCTTTCGTGCCCACCCAGACCATGCCTGTCTTGTCCACATGGACGGTACGGAGCTGACCGCTGGCGGAACCCGCCGCACCCTTCGGGTCCACCGGGTAGCGAACGAAGCGATCGTTCGCTCGTTCCCACCGAGCGAGTCCTCCGCCTTCGGTGGCCACCCAGAGATCGCCCGCTGCGTCTTCGGCCAGGCTCCAGACGAAGTCGCTGGGAAGAGAGTTCTGGTCGTGCACGTCGTGCCGGTACACGGTGACGGTGCGACCGTCATAGCGGTTGAGTCCGGCTTCGGTCCCGAACCACATGAAGCCCTTGCTGTCCTGGAGCACGCTCATCACCGTGCTTTGCGAGAGCCCCTGCTCGGTGGACAGCCGCTCGAAGCGGATCGGCCGGCCAAGAGCGAGAGCGGACGAGGCGGCGAGAAGCAAAGTCAGCGCGGATGCGGTTCTCTTCACGAGATCCTCTCGTCTTGCTCAAGAAGTGACGCGAAAGTCTTCAAGTTGGGGGGGAGATCACATTCTACTGTTGTGCAACCCAGAAGTTGATCGAGCTCGAACTCGCGCCGGACGGTTTGACCGTGCTGCTCGACCACGGATAACCGTTCGACCAGGGATATCCGTTGCTCCACGGATAGCCGCTCGACCAGGGATAACCGTTGCTCCAGGGATACCCGCTCGACCACGGGTAACCGCTGGTGTTGTAGGTGCCGTTCCAGGTGGTGCCGCTCCCGGTCAGGTTGGTGAGGTAGTACTTACCGGTGGCATCCTGAGCGGCCGGACCCTGGAAGTGCATGGTTCCTGCGAGGTCGCTCGCGATGTTGAGTCCCTGATTGGCGCAGCCTCCCCAGCCACTGCGCACCGCCGCGTAGGCGTCGACGAGCCCCGCGCCCTGCTGGAACACGCTGTAGGGAGCCGCGCTGCCGCTCCAGGCCACTTTCGCGGTCGCGGCGAGCGCACATTTCACGTTGTCCGGCGTAAGCGTCGGGTTCACCTGGAGCATGAGGGCGGCGATACCGCTCACCACCGCGGCGGACTGCGACGTGCCGGACATCACGAAGTACTTGTCGCCATCGTGGAACTCCGGATGCTGGAGGGGAATGGTCCGGTTCTTGTCCATGATCCCCGAGAGATGCCCGCCCGGCGCCACCACATCCGGCTTCGCGAAGCCCTCGAAGGTCGGGCCGGCGGCCGAGAAGGACGCGAGCTTGTCGTCGGTTCCGTCGCTGGGGGTGTAGCGGTCGGTCATGGCGCCGACGGTGATGACGTAGGGCACGTTTCCAGGCACGCCGATGGTCATAGGGTTGGGCCCGCCGTTGCCGGCCGAGGCCACCACCACGATCCCGGCCTTCCAGGCCTTCATGATGGCCTGGTTCAGCGGGTCCTGCCAGTACCACGAGCGCACCGGCGCGCTGAACGAGCAATTGAGGACGCGGATGTTATAGGTCGCCTTGTTGGCCACGATCCAGTCGATGCCGCGAATCACGTCCGCGTAGGTGCCTTGCCCGTTGAGGTCGAAGGCCCTCACCACCACCAGATTGGCGTCCGGAGCGATGCCGTTTCGGAAGCCTGAAGGTCCCAGATCGCTGTTGACGGCAATCGAGGCGACGTGGGTCCCATGCCCGCTGGTGTCGTTTGTCGCGCCGGTGCCGAGGGTGTTGTTGATCGCATCGTAACCCTGGAGAAGTCTCACCTTTCCCGCCGGGTCGTTCTTGAGCGCGGACATCGGCCATGTGCCGGTGTCGAGCACGGCGATGGTCACGCCGTCGCCGGAAACCCCTTCGTTGTAGAGCCGGTCGGCCCCCACCAGATTGGGCGCCCAGGACTGCTGGGTACCCGCGGTGCGAGCCTGGCCGTCTGGGTACGTCACGATGTTCGCCTTGGCGCGGAGTTGGGCGGCCTGGGCCGGGGTGAGAGATGCTCCGACCGCGTCGATGATTCCGAGTTCGTGAGTGATCTCGCCACCCACCGAGCGCACCGCGGCGGCGGCTGCCGCCATGTCCCGCGCCTGGACGATCACCTGCGCGCTCCGGGCGACCGAGGACTTCGCACCGCTCATCACCGTCACGACGGCAAGGGAGGCGACGAGGGCCGCAAGAAGTCTCGAGAAAAGGCGGCTGGACCCGGCAGGGGGTGTGTTCATGGTCTTTCTCCAAGGACGATTGCTGTGCCTCATCACGGACATGCTCACAGCAAGTTCGATGCCGGTCCGCCAAGGTCGCCAAGCTGCTGATAAACAACACTTTCCGAAATCGACGCCGCTGTCATTCTCGTTTTCGGGACCGGGAGGATCCGGCTTTCCGGAAGGCCCGCACTCGAAAGGCCGCTACTGCTGCGGCACCCAGACGTTGATCGAAGCGGGAGTCAGGCTGCTGTTGCTCCACGGGTAGCTGTTGCTCCAGGGGAAACCGTTCGACCAGGGATAGCTGTTGGACCACGGATAGCCGTTCGACCACGGGTAGCCGTTGGACCACGGATAGCCGGTCGACCACGGATAGCCGCTGCTGCCGCTGTAGCTGCCGGTCCAGCGGGTTCCGTCATTCGAATTGCCCAGGACGAAGTATTCGCCGGTCGCGCTCTGACTGGCCGGACCGCCATAATGCTGAATCCCGGCCAGGTCCCGCGTGATGTCGAGTCCCGCGTTGGCGCAGCCCGTCTCAGGCTGATAGACGGCCGCGGAAGCATCCACGAGCCCCGCTCCGCGCTGGAACACGGTGTAGGCGAGCATGCCGTTTGGCTGCTTCGGTGGCCTTGCGGTCGCCATCAGACTGCACTTGACGTTGTCGGGGGACAGGCTCGGATTCGCCTCCAACATCAGGGCGGCGATCCCGCTGACGATCGCGGCGGACTGCGACGTACCGGACATCACGAACAGGCTCTTGTACGGGGAGGAGAAGCGCGGATAGAGCTTGGGAATCCTCGTCCCGCCGTCCATGATGCCCACGATGTGCCCACCCGGGGCGACCACGTCGGGTTTGACGAAGCCTTCGTAGGTGGGGCCTGCAGCAGAGAACGAGGCCAGGCGGTCGTCGGACGGATCGGAGGGAGTGTAGGAGTCGGTGATGGCTCCGACGGTGATCACATACGGGACGTTCCCGGGGACGCCGATGGTCATCGGGTTCGGACCGGTGTTTCCAGCCGAGACCACCACCACGATGCCCGCTTTCCACGCCTTCATGATGGCCTGATTGATCGGGTCCTCCCAGTAGAACGAACGCACGGGAGCGCTGAACGAGCAGTTGAGAACGCGGATGTTGTACTTCGTCTTGTTGGCCACGATCCAGTTGATGCCGCGAATCACGTCCGCGTAGGTGCCGCCGCCATCCTCGCCAAAGGCCCGGACCACGACCAGAGACGCGTTCGGGGCCATGCCCGCGAAGCGCTCGATGCCGTCGTTCTTGGCCTTGCGCTTGTCGCTCGCGAGCAGAATGCTGGCAATGTGGGTGCCGTGGCCGTTCTGGTCCTTCGCATCCTTCTCGCTGTTCGCGATCGCGTCGTAGGTGGCAAGGATCCGGGTCTGATCGCGGCGGCCGCGCTGGATCTGGGGATGGTTCCACCAGCCGGTGTCCAGGATGGCGACACTGACGCCGTCGCCGTCAATGCCGGCCTGATGCAGCTCGTCGGCGCTCACCTGGGCGGGGTAGTCGGTGGCGCGGCCGTCCTCGTCGGCGCTCATGGCGAGCGAGCAGCCCTCGGCGAAGTCCACTCGAACCGAGTACTCCGAGGCCGAGGCCACGGTCTTCGATTCGAACTCCAACTTGAGGGTGCGGGTCTCGCCGGTCTTCATCTGCCGCAGCTTCGGGTCGGCCTTCCATCCCGAGGTCATGATGACGGCGGGGGCGGGTGTCGCCCCATCGAAGAACCGGCCGGCGAGATCGATCTTCCGAAGGCTGCCGTGCCCCAGGGGCCAGTGCGCTTCCAACCGGCTGAGCGTGATCGTGTCCGCCGAGTGGTTGGTGAGTTCCCACTCGAGCTTGTTGTCGGAGATCGCCGGGCTCATCCAGGCGCCGACACCGCAGTCGGAGTTCGTCTTGACACCGCCGTCGGCGTAAACCCTTCGCACGGCAGCGGAGCGGTTCAAGGTCGAGATCTGTTGGGTCGTGAGACGCGCCCCGACCGCATCGATGACTCCGAGTTCATGGGTCACGCTGCCACCGACATCGCGCACCGCTTTTTGGGCGGCGGCAAGATCGCTCGCCTGGACAATCACGGCCGTGCGCTCGGCAACCGGTGTCGTCTTCAACCAGGCAACGGCCAGAAAGGCCGGGGCAAGCGCGATGGCGGCGAGCGCCGCTTTCTTGAGACCCCGGTGAGACCCGACGATGACCGACTTCATGGTTTGACTCCTGCTATGACGGGTGAGCCAAAAGCAAGTTCGATGCCCGGCGCAACCACCCGACCAAGCCATTCGATCCATGGGACTTGTGGCAGGGGGTGACGAGCGTGAAACACCGGTTCCCGGACTGCGATTCCTGTTTTCAGGATAGCCGTGGAGCTGCGGCCGCGGTCGGGCGTCGGCGGAGGGCTCGCCCGCCTACTGCTGAGCGACGGGCTTGACCACGGTGACGCCGGAGCTGGTGGGCGGAACGACTTTCCCCGGAATCGTGACGTAGCCCTCGCCGCCGATCACCCGGAACGAGTCCCCCGGCGAAGTGCTGCTCCAGGGGTAGCCGTTGCTCCACGGATAGCCGTTGCTCCACGGATAGCCGTTCGACCAGGGATAGCCGCTGCTCCACGGATATCCGGACGACCACGGATAGCCGCCGGTGCTGGTGTAAGTCCCGCTCCAGGTCGTACCCTCTCCGGCCGCATTCGCCACGTAGAAACTCCCGTCCGGGTTCTGCGCGGAGGGCCCGGCGAAATGCTGAGTCCCGGCCAGATCCGCCGCGACGTTCAGGCCGCTGTTGGCGCAGCCGGTGCGGCGATCGTAGACCGCCGACCACGCGTTCACGAGGCCCGCCCCCTGCTGGAAAACGCTGTAGGGAACCGTTCCATCGGTTTTCCTTCCGGCCTGCGCGGTGGCCATCAGTCCGCACTTGACGTCGTCGGGAGTAAGGCCGGGAACGTACTGCAGCATCAACGCGGCGACTCCGGAGACCACCGCGGCGGCCTGTGAGGTTCCGGAAAGCTGGTAGTAACCACTGGTCGTGTCGACGAAGAACTGGGGGAACTGCACGCCCAGCGTGCTGGTGCGCGTGATCCAGGAGAGGTCGTGGCCACCGGGGGCCACGAGGTCCGGCTTGACGTGCGCCTCGAAGGTCGGGCCGGTGGCCGAGAACGAGGCCAGGTAGTCGTCCTGGCCATAAAGCGGGGTGTAGTTGTCGGTCATGGCGCCGACGGTGATCACATAGGGCACGTTGCCCGGGGCCTGAATGCTCATCGGGTTGGGGCCGGTGTTTCCCGCCGAGACCACGACCACGATCCCGGCCTGCCAGGCCTTCATGATCGCCTGGTTCATCGGATCGTCCCAGTACCAGGAGCCAACCGGCGCCCCGAACGACGCGTTGAGGACGCGGATGTTGTATTTCGACTTGTTGGAAACGACCCAGCCGATGGCCTTGATCAGGGTGGCGTAGGTGCTGCCCCCGTTCTGATCGAAGGCCTTGACGCTCACCAGCCCCGCATCGGGGGCGATCCCCTGGTAAAGACCCAGGGAGGTCTTCTTCGAACTGAGGATGAGTCCCGTCACATGGGCGCCGTGCCCGTAGACATCGTCGGTGATGAAGTTCTTGGTCTTCGCCGTGTTGGTGAAAGCGTCGTATTGAGCCTTGAGACGTGTCGTGCCCGCGTCGTTCTTCTGGTACTGGGTGACGTTGAGGAAGCCGCTGTCGATGACGGCGACGGTCACACCCTGGCCGGTGATGCCATTCAGGTGGAGGATGTTGGCCCCGATGACCGTGGGAAATCCGGGGTCCGGGTCTGCGGCGCTCATGAGCGTCGTAGCCCGGTCGGGATAGATCCGACAGTCGGGGCAACGTTGGGCGATCCGATGCGCCTGCTCATCGGTTAGGGTGGCCGAGACCGCCTCGATGATGTCCAGTTCCGAAGTCTCCTGACCGCCGGCTTCTCGAACCAGCCCGGATGCGAGCGCCATCGTCCTCGCCTGCACGATGAACGGGGTTTTTGTCTCGATGCCCGGTGCTTTTCGCAGAACGCGGAAGCCGAGGACGGCCAGCAGCAGCGCGGCCAAGGCCAGCAATCCTTTCGCGTTCTTCCTGATCCTACGATGCTCGACTCTGGAATTCATGACTCGTTCCCGATGATGTTGACCGCGAATGATGACGCCGCGAGCCGGGCCCTGCGAGCGACCCGGTAAGGCCCTACGTTGTACGCGTTCATGACTGACTCCTGAATGAATTCTTTCCGAATGAAGTTGCACGGCGCATTGAAGCCTGGGTCCCGCTCATTGCCGAGCCTCCGCGAGTTCGCAGATGCCCGGCTTGTCCGGTCGCGCGATCAGCCGCTTCCGCAGATCAGAGGCGGGCATCGGCTGGGAGAAGAGAGAGCCCTGGACACCGTCGCATCCGTACTCCCGCATCCTGGCAAGCTCGGCCTCGGTCTCCACACCCTGCGCGATCACCTGCAGGTGAAGCTGGCGCCCCATCGCCGCCATGGCCGCGGTGATCGCCGGAGCGTCTTCACCCTGAGCGTCCTGCAACAGGGAGCCGTCGATCTTCAGGCCATGGAGAGCCTGGCGACGGAGCTGACCCACCGCGGTTTCGCCGGTGCCGAAATCATCGACCACGAGCCGAACCCCGAGGGCCTTGAGTTTGGCGAGCTGGGCAACGATGGGCGGATCGCGGCGCAGCGTGCCCCGTTCGGCGAGTTCCAGCTCGAGAAGTGCGGGATCGAGACGCGTCTCCTCCAGCACCCGGGAGACCTCGCTCGCGAAGTCGCCGCGCTCGAGCTGGCCGCGCAATACATTGACCGCGATTCGGATGGGCGGAAGGCCGCCGTCCAGCCAGGTCCGGAGTTGGCGGCAGGCCGTCTCCAGCACCCACACCCCGATCGAGTTCATCAGGCCTGTTCCCTCGGCCACGGGTATGAACTCCGAGGGTGGGACGAAGCCGCGCTCTCCGTCGTTCCAGCGCACGAGGGCTTCGATCCCCAACACCTGCCGACTCCCGATCGAGAGCTGAGGCTGGTAGTGAAGCTCGAGCGCGCCGCCCTCGAAGGCAGCGCGCACACGCTCGGGCATGTGGAGTCGCGCTTCGGCGGCTATACCCAGGTCCTCGCTGTAGAAGCGATGCTGGGCGCCTCCACCACGCCTGGCCTCGAACATGGCAGTCTCCGCCTGGCGGAGCAGCGTCTCGGACGAGACCTGCGAAGAGACCGCAGTCGCGATCCCGAGGCTCGCGGAGAGATGGAGCGTGGCGGCGTTCACGGTCAGGCTCTGGCCCAGCGCCTCGATCAGGAGGTGAGCAAGACCGGCGACCCGTTCCGCATCCGCGTCCTGCACCATCACTGCGAACTCGGCTCCGCCCAGGCGCGCGGCCGTCATCAGACCCGGCCCCGCTCCGCGCCGAGAGGGCCAGGTCCGCAGGCAACCAGTCAGACGCTCCGCGGCCTGCCGCAGGATCTCGTCTCCGGCCTTGCGGCCCAGCGTCTCGTTGAATTCCACGAAGCGGTCGAGGTCCGCGACCAGCAGCGCCACCGGTCCCGCATCGGCGAGGATCGCCCGCTGGAGAACGCGTTCGAACTGAACCCTGGTGGGCAGCCGGGTGAGGGAATCGATCAGGCTGTCCTGCTCGAATTGCCGCCGGCCTTCGGCCAGGGCGAGGTGGGCCTGGGCGAGCAGGCGGCGATTGTTCTCGAGGTCGGTCCTCGCGTGTTTGGCGTTCGAGAGAGTACGAAGTCGGCGTTCGACCAGATCCCAGTCGAGCGGTTTTTCCACCACGTCGACCGCGCCGGCGGAGAGGGCCCGCTGCACCTCACGGGTCCCGCGGCACAGGGCCAGAACCGGAGTTTCTTCGGTGCCCCAGGCACGTTTCAGCGCCCCGCACAGGTCGGGCCCCGCGCCTTCGAGAAAACCGCTGTCCAGAAGCACGGCCGACGGCCGAAGGTCCCGGGCGAGGGCGAGGGCCTCACCCCAGCCATGGGCGCGATGCATGGGAAGACCGGACTTAGCGAGTCGGCGGACGCCCTCCGTCCACACGCCTTCATCGGCACAGACCAGGATTCCCCCTTGAGTCTCCGCACCGGCTGCCGCGGTCGAGAGATTCCCTGGTGGATTGATCACGCCAGGCTTTGTCAGCAAGAGACATGCCTTGCCCCTGAGAAGACCCTGATGCGTGTCTAACACTCATTCCGGTCTAGGTTTGGGTCCGAGACCGCCTTGACGTACCGCCGGGGGAGAAGAGTCCGGCTTTCGGGACCTCCGGGTCCGGCTTTCGGGAATCGCCCATTGAAGTGACTCGGTGAGGATGCCTGGAGGATACGAATATGATTGAAACAACGTGCGACCGCTCCTGATCTCGCTCGGGCCGGAGACGTCGTCCATACGCGGGCGGCTCAGCGTCTCGGTGCGCCGCGTGGTGCTTGCCATTCTGCTCCCGGCGCTGGGCCTCGCCTTCGTCTACCACGCAGTCGCCCTGCGCGGGCAAGAGCGCGGCGAGGCGCGCGAACTCGCGACCGGTCTCGCCGATCAACTCGCTCGATCGAGCAACCTGGACGATCCTTCGCGAGCGGACTCGGCGCTTCAGTCGCTGCGGGCGCACCCGTCCGTGGTCTTCGCCGATGTCTATACCCGCTCCGGAGACCTGGTGGCACGCTTCGTTCGGGGGCGGCCCGGCGACCCCGCGCCCGCCACGAAGGCCGCCCGGGAGGCTCGGTTCGAGGCCCTCGAGCAAGACGAGTCGCTGGTCACGGCGGCGATTACCCACAATGGCAGGCCGTTGGGCGTGCTGGTGCTGAGTGTCGAATTCGCGTTCCTGAACCCCGCGTTCGTTCGCGCCGCGGCGGTGTTTGCGTTGCTCTTCCTTCTCGCGGCCCTGGCCGCGCGCCCCGCCGCCGCACGCCTGCTCCGCCCCACGTTGGGCCGGCTTGAAGCCCTGCGCGACCGGGTGGCCCTTCGATCGGGTCCGAATGACGGCGCGCCCCCAGGACCCGCGGCGGCGAGCGACGAACTCGACCTCCTGATCGACGGGGTCGACGAACTGCGCGCTCAGCTCGATCGGCGCGACACCGACCTGCAACAGCAGCGGGATCGCCTCGGTCAGATCGTGGCCGAGCGGACACAGCAACTATCCAGGGCCAACTCCGAACTGGAGAACACGGTCAGGCAGCTCCGCGCCGCCAAGGAGATCGCGGAGGGCGCGAGCCTGGCCAAGTCGCGCTTCCTCGCCAACATGAGCCACGAGATCCGCACTCCCATGAATGGAGTGCTCGGCATGACCGAGTTGCTCCTGCGCTCGCCGCTCAGTGCTCAGCAGCGCCGGGTGGTCGAGACGGTGCGGCGATCCGGCGAGTCCTTGCTCACCGTGATCAACGACGTGCTCGACTTCTCTCGCATCGAGGCGGGAAAACTCGACCTCCAGAACTCCGAGTTCGACATGAACAGCTCGATCGAGGACGCCGTCGAATGCCTGGCCGCGCGCGCCCACGCCAAGGGGATCGAGATCTTCTGCGTGTTCGAGCGCGAGTTCCCTCGCCTCCTCGGGGACCCCCAACGCGTCCGGCAGGTCATCACGAACCTCGTGGGCAACGCCATCAAGTTCACCGAAAAAGGGGAGGTGGCGGTGAGAGTGAGGAGCCTGCTCGAAGACCGGGATTCCATTCTGGTGGGCATCGAAGTGCGCGACACCGGAGTGGGCATCGCGAAAGAAGCCGCCGCGCGGATCTTCGATGCCTTCTCCCAGGCCGACAACTCCACGACGCGCCGCTTCGAGGGAACCGGCCTCGGTCTTGCGATCAGCAGGCAACTCGCGAGTCTCCTGGGCGGCAGCATCGAACTCGAAAGTCGGCCGGGCCAAGGCTCGTCTTTCCGATTCACTGCCCGCTTCGCGCGGGCCCGACCGGGGGCCGGACCCGAGCCGTTGCCGGAAGCGCCGAACCTGCGCGTGCTGGTGGTGGACGACAATCCGGGAAGCGGCGCGGCCATCCAGCGTCAGTGCGCCCGCCTCGGGGTCGCCGCCGATGTCGCGACCGGCGCGGAAGCGGCGCTCGCCCGGCTCCATCAGGAGGCGAGGAGCGGAAATCCCTACGATGTCGGACTTCTCGATCTGCGCATGCCCGGAGTGGATGGGCTGGCGTTGGCCAAGCTCATAGAGGCCGATGCGTCGCTCCGTCCCATCCGCCTGGTCCTTCTGGTCACCCTCGACGAGGGCGCGGCCTGGAGCGCCGAGTCCGAAGGCGGCTCATTGCCTCAACTGACCAAGCCCGTTCAGCTCCGTCGCCTCGCCCGGTATCTGGCCGGTTCCCACCATGCGACCATCCCGATCGACGCAGCTCTCAGAGAAGCCAGCGCCCGCTCGCTCGCGGGCACTCGGGTGCTGGTGGTCGAAGACAGCGCGGTCAACCAGGAGGTCGCCCACGCGCTGCTCGAACACCTGGGCTGCGAGGTGACCCTCGCCGCGAACGGCCAGCAGGGCCTCGACGCGATGGAAGAAGATGACTACGACGTGGTGCTGATGGACTGCATGATGCCGGTGCTCGACGGTTTCGAGGCCACCGCCGAGCTGCGACGTCGGGAGCGGGCGAACCCGGCCCGGAGGCGCACCCACGTGGTGGCGCTGACCGCGAGCGCGATGCGCGGCGATCGTGAGCGGTGCCTCGCCGCCGGAATGGACGATTATCTCGCCAAGCCATACTCCGGCGAGGAACTGGCCGCCGCCTTGCGGCGGCGCCTGAACCCATCGCGCGAGCCCGAACCGACGCCGCAGTCGGCGGCGGCGATCGCCCCCGCAGTCCGGGAGGACTGCCTCGACGAAAGCATCATCGCCAGCCTGCGCAGCATGCCAGGCGTGCCCCCGCTCCTCGAAAGGGTGGCCGGGGTCTACCTCGAGTGCACCCCACCCCAGGTCGAGCAGGCGCGCGCTTCTCTGCGAACCGGTGACGTCGAGACCCTGACCCGCGCCATTCACACCCTGAAGTCCAGCAGCGCCAATGTGGGGGCCATGCGCCTCTCCAGACTCTGCGCGGAGTACGAAGCGCATCTGCGCGCGGGCCGGCCCGAGGACGGCGCGGACCGGTTTTCCCCCATCGAAGCCGAGTTCGCCATGGTGCAGACGGCGCTGCGCCGCCTGATCCCATCCGGGGACATCCTGAAGCCGGGCCCTTCGCCCGAATGATGCGATCGCACCATCGACACCACCCTCCCCGGGTCGTCTAGGCTTCTTCCTGGCGAACCCGCCTCCAACCCATCACCAAGGAGTCCTCCCTCATGTCCGCAGTGCGCCCAATTGCCGAAGTCGCGAAAGACCTGGGAATCGCCCGGGAACACCTCATCCCCTACGGCGACGACAAAGCCAAGATCCGGCTGGAAGCGCTGAAACCGGGGGCGAAGCGGGGAAAGCTGATCCTGGTCTCCGCGATCACGCCCACGTCTGCGGGTGAAGGCAAGACCACCACCTCCATCGGCCTCGCCCAGGGTCTCGCGAAGATCGGCGAGAAGGTCTGCCTCGCTCTGCGCGAGCCGTCCCTCGGGCCCACGTTCGGAGTGAAGGGCGGCGCCACCGGCGGCGGCAAGTCGATCGTGGTCCCCGCCGAGGACATCAATCTCCACTTCACCGGCGACTTTCATGCCATCACCTCCGCGAACAACCTGCTCGCGTCGCTCGTCGACAACCACATCCACGCCGGGAATGCGCGCGGGATCGACCCGCGGAAGATCCTGTGGCGTCGGGTCATCGACTTGAACGACCGTTCGCTCCGGCGCGTGATCATCGGGCTCGGCGGCGCGCTCGAGGGCGTGCCCCGTGAGACCGGCTTCGACATCACCCCCGCCTCCGAGATCATGGCCGTCTTGTGCCTGTCCAAGGATCGCGAAGATCTCCGCCTGCGTCTCGGCCGTCTCCTCGTGGCCGTCGACAAGGACGGCGCGCCCGTCACCGCGAACGACCTCAAGGCCACCGGCGCCCTGATGATCCTGCTCAAGGACGCGATCCAGCCGAACCTCGTCCAGACCTGCGAGGGCGTGCCCGCCTTCGTGCACGGCGGACCGTTCGCGAACATCGCCCACGGATGCAACTCCGTGATCGCCACCAACATGGCCCTCGCGCACGCGGACTGGGCGGTCACCGAGGCGGGGTTCGGTCTCGACCTCGGCGCCGAGAAGTTCATCGACATCAAGTGCGCCTCCGCCGGCCTCGAGACCGCGGCCATCGTGCTCGTCGCCACCATCCGCGCGCTCAAGCGGCATGGCGGCCTGCTCAAGGACGACCTCGCCACCCCCGACGCCAAGGCGGTGGAGCGCGGCATCCCGAACCTCGAGAAGCACATCGAGAACGCGCGGCAGTTCGGTCACACCCCCATCGTGGCGCTCAACCGTTTCGCCACCGACGGCGCCGACGAACTCGCGGTGGTGCGCGCGGCCTGCGAGCGCCTCGGCGTTCCCTGCGCCGATGCCGAGATCTTCGCCAAGGGCGGCGAGGGCGGCATGGAACTCGCTCGGGCCGTGGTGAAGCACGCGCAGTCTCCGTCGCCCATGAAGCGGCTCTACGACTGGAACGAGCCGCTCAAGCAGAAGATCGAGAAGATCTGCACGAAGATCTACGGCGCGGCCGCGGTCACCTACTCGGCCGCCGCCGAGCGCGATCTCAAGCAGGCCGAGCGCCTCGGCTTCGCGGGAGCGCCGGTGTGCATGGCGAAGACCCAGATGTCGCTGTCGGACGACGCCAACAAGCCGGGGCGTCCCACCGGCTTCACCGTCAATGTGAAGAGTGTCGTCATCGCCGCGGGGGCCGGGTTCGTGGTCCCGCTCCTTGGCGACATCATCCGCATGCCCGGCCTCAATGCGACGCCTCAGGCCGAGCGGATGGACCTCGTCGACGGCAAGGTCATCGGGCTCCTCGGCGGCTGATCCGCCGCCGTCTCTTACAGACCGGGACGGCCCGCTCGGGCGCCGCGCATCGGCACCGACGGGCCGGCGTCGATCAGCGCATCGATCTCGGTGGCCCGGGTCAGCAGGAGCGTGTGGATCCCGGCGGGGAATCCGTCGGGCGGGGGAACGCGTCGCTCCACCAGGTTCCGGGCGATGCCCTTGAGCCTGTTCGCCACCGCCGGGTCCTTCTCGGTCGACGCGAGTTCGTTGATCTCCCTGGCCGCTCGCGCGACCGCGGCCGGGTCGAGGCCCTTCGCCCGCAGCGGGCGCAACCACTGGCGGTAGATCACCCGCTCGAGATACCGATACTCCTCGGGGGGCATGCCGATCTCGCGGTAGGCATCCATGCGTCCGCTCGCCATCCCCCCAACCCCTTCCAGCATCCCTTCGATCTCGGAAAGCTTGGGCCGCTCGTTGCGGCGCATGCCTTCGATGGGTAGCGGATTCTTCTCATCGACCGCGTCCAGGCGGCGGCGCAGGTCCAGGAAACGCTTCAATTGATCCTCCGATACCGACACCGAAGGCGGCGCCTTGAACGTGTGCTCCGCGGTCCAGGCCTCGAAGTCCTTTTGAGCGCCCTGCATCTGCGCGATGGGCCGATAGATCTTTCCGCCCTCGCGAACCACGGCGGGGCCCACCAGAGCGAGGAGCAGCGCCATCAAGCCGAGGCCAACGGCGAGAGCGATCAGGCAGCCCTTTGCTTTCATCGGGCTGATTATCCCCCACTCCGCGAGCGGCTCGCTCGCGGAGTGGCGGCGGCTCAGGTCGGGGGTCCGGACGATCGGGCGCCCGGCCGCGCGTCACTGCGGCCGGGGCCGACTTGCGGAAATCAGTGCTTGCCGGCTTCGAGGGGCGTGCCCTTGCGCGTCGAGAGAATGTAGGCCTCGAGGGAGCGCAGGACCGGATCGTTCTCCGCGAGGGGCTTTCCCTTCAGCGGATTCTCGATGCACCAGTTGATCATGTCGCGAAGCAGGGCCACCTTCTTGGTTTGCTGCTGGAACTTCGGATAGGTCTCCGGGTGGGTGTTGGAACCATCCGGATGGCACATGTCGCAGGAGATGCCGATGGTGCCGCCCACCGCCTTGGCGTTGTGATAGTTCTTGTAGCCCTCATCGATCCACTTCTTCTCCTCGCGCTGCCACGACTGCAGGTCGCGCGCGGTGAACTTGGTGGGTTGCGCGGCCTGCGGAGGCGCGCCCGCCGCGGGCGCCTGGGCCGAGACGCCTCCGGTTTCAACAGGAACGTTCCGCGACCAGGCCGCCCAGCGCGCTTCGCCTTGAGTGCGACGCCAGGACTGGAGCATCTGACCCGCCACTTCCTTCGCGCGATCGGGCGGGAGCGCTTCGCCGGGCTTGAGGCCGGGCACGCTCATCACGGTCTCGCCGTCGCACAGGGTGACGCTGACGTCCGCGGCCGGGGTGGAACCGCCCGGTGCGGGCCCGTCGGACGCACTCACCCTCGAAGCGCCCACGGCGAGGGACGAGGCGGCGATCACGAACAGGATTCGATTCTGGATTCTGGACATGATGGGCTCCTAGTAGTTGATGTCCGATTCGCGGGGCGGCTTCGAGAGCATGCCGTCGGAATCGAGATAGGCGGCCGGGACGGTGATGGGATTCCGGCTCCAGAGGTTGAAGTTCTTGTCGACGCGGCCGGTGGCCGCGACATTGACCGTGCCGTCGCCGCATCCGTCGAACTCGTCGAACGGATCCGAACGGTTCATGCGCACCGTGAGCTTGGGCAGGCCCTGCGGGGCGTACGGCCAGGGCCACGCGGTCGAAAGCATTCCGTGGAAGTGGATGTTGCCGATCTTGTTCGTGAGCATCTGGTGGGTGTGACCGTGAATGACGGTGACGGTCTTGAACTTCGCCAGAAGGGCCTGCACCTGCTCCGCGTCATCCGTCCAGAAATTCCACTTCTTGTACATCTTGTACAGCGGAGAGTGGGAGAAGACGATGACCGGTGTATCGACGGGAACCGCGGCGAGGTCGTTCTTCAGCCAGTCGCGCTGGGCGTCGCCCACCGTGAAGGGGCGTCCGTTCGGGTTGTCGAGCTGGGCCATGGCCAGCATCCGTTCCATGGGGGTCATCTTCGGCCCGGTCCAGTAGTCCTCCACGATCACGGAGTTGAGGACCACGAAGTGCACGCCCTTGTGATCGAACGAGTACGTGTCCTTGCCGAACTGCTTGCGCCAGTTCTCGCCCATGTCGAGATACCAGTCGTGCTCGCCCACCATCATGCGGACGGGGGCCTTGAGCGCCTTCAGGATCTGGCCGCCCTCCTCGAGCTCCTTTGGCTGACCGAGCTGCGCGAGGTCGCCGCCATACAGGATGAAGTCGGGCTGCGGGGTGAGCGCGTTCACGTCGTCCACCGCCTTGAGGATGGAACGCACGAAGCGCTCGTTCAGCGACTTCTCATACAGATGGGAGTCGGAGATGTAGGCGAAGCGGAAACTCTGACCCGCCGCCTCGACATCCACGGGCTGGAAGGAGTGAGGCGACAGGGCCCCACTGATCGCGGCTCCCGCCGCGGCCACCGAGGACGCGCGGATGAAGTCGCGGCGGTTCAAACGCTGAATGCGCTGAAAGTACTCGTCGCGCTTCTCGATGTACTGCTCGTATCGATCTTTCATGGTCCTTACTTCCTCCAGCTTGAAGCGATGCGGTTATCTCTTCGGATCGCGGAGGGCCGGGCGATTTGGAGCACCCTCGCCCTGGCCGGTCAGCGACTCCATGAAGGCGACGAGATCGTGGATCTCGCCGTCGGTGAGCTTGAGCGGCGTGATCCCCCCGTCCAGGAACGGATTGGGCTCGCCTCCCTTGTTGTAGAACTCCACCACGCTCAGCAGCGTCGGCTCGCTGCCGTCGTGCATGTAGGGGGCGGTGAGCGCGATGTCACGCAGGCCCGGGGTCTTGAAGCCGCCGAGGTCCTTGGGCTGTTTCGTGGTGATGAACCGGCCGAGCTCCGAGTAGTCGGGATCGAAGGCCAGCTCCTCGACACTCGCCACCTGGGTCGCCTTTCGGGCCAGGGAGCCGAAGTCCCGCCCTCTCGCGGCCACCCCGATGTTGTGGAATTTGTTGTCGGAGAAGTTGGGCGTGTTGGCGGCGAAAGGATGACACGTGTTGCAGCGCGCCTTGCCGTTCCACAACGCCCAGCCGCGCTGGGCCGACTCGGACATCGCGAGTTTGTCGCCGGCCTGGAAGCGATCGAAGGCGGAGTCGCCGCTCACCACCGTCCGCTCGAAGGTCGCGATGGCGGCCGCGATGTCATCGATGGTCGGGGCGCGGCCGAAGATCTTCTGAAAGTCGGCGACATAGGCGGGGTCTTTCCCGACCGCGGCCACCACCATGTTGTGGTCGCTCATGCCCATCTCCACCGGGTTGATCATCGGGCCCTTCGCCTGCTCCTCGAGGGTCGCGGCCCGCCCGTCCCAGAACTGGAACTCGTTGAACATCGAGTTCAAGACCGTGGGCGAGTTGCGCGCGCCCTTCTTCCCACCGATGCCCTCACCGACCTTCTTTCCGTCCGCGAAGCCCTTCTCGGGATCGTGGCAGGTGGCGCAGGAGACGGTTCCATCCGCGGAGAGGCGCTTGTCGAAGTAGAGGCGACGGCCCAGGTCGATCTTCTCGGGCGTCACGGGATTGTCGGGCGGGATCAGGATTTCCCAGAGATCCGCGGGCAGGCCTCGCGGAAGCTGGATGGGACCGGAAGCGGCGCGGGCGATCGAAACCGCGGCAAGGCCGGCCATGGCGAGAACCAGGAGGCCTCGACCGGCGAAAGGAAGGCGACGACGGGCGGGCGCGCAATTGACGGACATGGTTCGCTCCTCTTCGCGGAGGTCAGCATAGGGTGTGCCACGAAGCTCGGGGGGCTTCGCGCCGTCGCGGACTCTCTCCATGGATTGGACTTAGCCGGGCCGGCGTCGGTCGCCGGCGCGGCGCATCTGGCAGAGCCTGCGCCTGGCGCTCGGCGGCGGATGCAGTTTCTGCGCTCCGCGCTTCGTTCTAGCGGGCAGCCGGAGGGAACCGCGCGCCTGCGAGAAGATCCTTCAGGTCGAAAGGGCGGCCATTGGCGAACACGCGCTTCACCTTGTAGGCGGCGCTGATGTCCTCGAGCGGATTTCCTTCGACCATCACCAGGTCGGCGAGCTTGCCGGGCTCCACGCTTCCGGCATCGAGTCCGAGCGCCTCCGCCGGCGTCACCGTCGCGGCCCGCAGGGCCTGGTAGGGCGTCATCCCGGCCGCGACGTAGCCCGCCAGTTCCCCATGGAGATTCACCGCGTTCGGCGAGTCGGTTCCGGCCACGACCCTCGCGCCCGCCTTCAGCAGGTCCATCACCATCTTCCCCGGGCCGGCGGGGTCGCCGGTGTCCACCCCGGGAGGCGCCGTCACCCGGCCGCTCGCGTAGACCGCCACCTGGTCGCGCATCCACTGCGGATACAGCGCGAAGCGCGGGTCTTTGCCCAGTTCCGCGTTCTTCGCGAAGACGAGGCGGGTGCCCGCGTTCGCGATCATGGGACAGAAGATGGTCTGCGACTTCCCGAAGATCTGGATGACGTCCGCGTAGCTGCGCTGGAACGTGCTCATCTTCGGCGAATAACCGCGACGGCTGGTGGCGGCGACGTGCTCGGTGTTGTCGACGCCCACGAAAGCGGAGGGGTAGACCTCGTGGGTGGCCACGGGGATTCCGCTTTCGTGCGCGAACTCGACCATGCGCCTCTGCTGGAGGTCGGTCATGCGCACGTAGCTCTTGACCAGGTCGTGCTGGAGCGCCTTCGCGCGCTGCAGTTCCATCTCGAGCTGCCCGGGGCTCGAAATCGCGATGCCCATCTTGTAGTAGACGCGCTGCCACTCCATGAGGTAGCCGGTCGAGAACACCCGCGGCCCCGGCCGCACTCCCGCGTCGATCACTTCGCGATCCTCGACCGCTTCGTACGGTGTGCCGCCCGGACTCCTCACCGTGGTGATGCCGAAGGACAGCCAGGCGCGGCCCTGGGCCTCACCCGTGTCCTTTTGAAGATGCGAGTGAAACTCGATGAGGCCGGGCATGAGGGTCAGTCCCGTGCCGTCGATGAAGTTCGGACCGGAGTGACCCGCGGGCTTGTGGGGAGAGACGCTCACGATGCGATTGCCTTCGATAACCACGTCGACGTCGGTGCGCGCGGTTTCGCTCTTCCCGTCGACGAGCCGCCCGGCATGAATCAACGTGCGCCCCCTCGGAACATCGAGGGTGTACTTCAGATCCACGGGCACGTCCTTGATTTCCCCGGTCTCGATGTCGATGAGGCGGAGCTTGTCCATGGATTGATACAGGATGTGCTTCGAGTCGCCCGAGAAGCTCGGGGAGTGCGCCTGCTCGGTGGTGATGTGGCGCGGCGGTCCCAGCGGTTCTCCCGAGGGCGACACCGGCACGATGGCCAGGACCCCTTCGTAGATCATGGCCATCTTGGTGCCGTCGGGCGACCAGTCGGGGCCGCAGCCGCCGCGCGAGTCGATGGAAAGGTTGGGCTGGGGCGCGAACCAGCGATCGCCTCCTCCTTCCGAGGACATGGTGAGGATCTGATTCGTGCCTTCCCGGAAGCGCGTCGAATAGGGCGCCACCATGGCCACGGCCACGCGTCGGCCATCGGGCGACCACGTGGGCATTCCCGGGCCGAAGAGCGAATCGTGGATCTTCGTGACCTTGCCGGTGGCGACGTTCACCACCGACACCGCGGCGCGGCGCCACATGCCGTCCACTTCGAGGAACGCGATCCGCGATCCGTCCGGCGACCACGAGGCGCCCATGGGCTGGGTGGTGAGATGAGTGAGCGGGCGGTCCTCGCCGGTCTTTAGGTCGCGAATCCACAGTTGCAGGAGGTTGCCGCCCTTGTCCGAGGAGTACGCGAGCTTCGTGCCGTCGGGCGACCACGCGGGCTCGGTGTCGAGGAATCGGTCCTTCGTGAGGTTCTCCGGTTTGCCGCCGATGGGCATGACGTAGATGTCGCCAATCGCGGCGAACGCGACCTTCGTCCCATCGGGGGAGATCACCGGGCGGACGATGCCGAGCACCGGGCGCGGTGTCGTGGAGGTGAAGTCTCGCTTGCGATGAACGTACTCCGGGTGGGTCACCTGCAAAGCGGCGGTGAACTCGACGGTCTGCGGTGCGGTGTCCGGGTTGGCGATCGAGCGCCTGCGGATCTTGCCGTCGGAGACGTGGAAGAACTCGGTGGGCGAGGTCCACGAGACGCGGAACGCGAAGGCGTTCTCGCTTCCGGTGAGCGATCTTCCGGCAAGTTCGAGTCGGCTCTGGCCGCCGCCCGAGGCGTAGTGGACGAGGTCGCCACGCGGGCCCCAGGAGGGCGCGTCGGCACGGATCTTCGGATCGGTGATCCGACGCTCCGCGCCATCGAGCAGGGCCACCGCCCAGATGGACTGGGAGTTCTCACGCGTCGACGTGAAGGCGATCTCCTTGTCGTCGGGCGACCAGGTGGGCATGTAATCGTTGCCCGGATCCTTCGTCATCTGGCGCATCGCGCCACTGCGCAGGTCGAGAACCCAGATGTTGTAATCGCTGCCGAGAGGGTCGCCGCGATCAGACGAGAACGCGATCCTCGTTCCGTCGTGGGAGTAGACGGGCTCGCGATCGTCGAAATTGCCCCAGGTGAGCTTGCGCTGGTTCGAACCATCGGGCGCGATGGCCCACAGGTCGTAGCCGCCGTCGCGATAGCCGAAGAACGCAATGGTCTTGCCATCGGGCGACCACGCGGGTTGCCGGGCGTCGTTGAAGAGGTCGGTGATCCGTTTCGCGGGTCCGCCCTTCGCGGGCAGCGTCCAGAGGCTGCCCTGCAGGTCGATGGCGAGGGTCTGCCCATCGGGCGACGCGGCCACGGACATCGAGGTGCCCTCGTCGACCGTGATGTCGATGGGCGCGTTCGCAGCCGGCGGTCGGAGCGGCGCGGCGTGGATCGGGTCCGCCCATCGATTCGCGGTAAGCGCGCCGGAGGCCACGACCATCGAACCGACCCACCAGACCGTGCTGCGTTTCATTCTTCAGGCCTCCAACCGCGTCGCTATGACGATTGGGCTTTATACAGGGATCGGCGCCCTTCGTGGGCGGCGGCGATCAGGACGGGCGGGTGTTCCCCCCGCAGGACAGCAAGGATCGCTGCCGGAGGAAGTCCACCACGGCCCGAGCCGCGGCGTCGTGGCCGAGCCGGTTCCAGTGTCCGTCGTATTGAAAGTACGGTTCGCCGCGGAGGAGGCCTCCCGCCGATTTCAAGGCCCCGGTGAGGTCGAGGAAGGCCCACCCCTCCTGCGACGCGATGCCGTCGAGACGCTGCCGGACCAGCGACCGGTCCCAGGTCTTCGGGTCGATCCCGTAACGGAGGAGCGTGAGTTCCCAGTCGCGGTCGCTTATCTCGAAGCGGGCGGGAACGTGGACCAGCACGGGCGATGCGCCCCGCGCTCGAATGGTGCGGCCGAGCGCGCCCAGGATGGCGCGTGTCTGCCCCCAGGCCTGATCGAACTCCGGCAGGTGCGTCCGGCTCTTGTAGGCCCGGAGTTCATCCGGGATGCTCTCGGGCTCGACCGGGGTCCACAAGCCCAGGCGCGACAGAAACCGATACAGCCTCGGGGCGCCCATCATGATTCGCCCAGTGAGGAGGTCCATGAGGGCCGATCCCTCCGGGGGCCGCGGCGGCCGCACCTGAACGCGACCCGGCGCGGTGTCTTTCGGAGCCCCGGGCAGCGGCAGGTTGGACACCACGAGCTTTCCGTCCGCGACGGCCACGACCGGCTTCGCCGCACCCCAGTAGTTGACCCGGACATTGTTCAGAATGTCGTTGTAATAGACGAAGACCAGGACGAGATCCGGAGACAGCGCTTCGGCCTCGTTCTGAAACCAGAGCGCCTCCTGGTCGGTCGAATAGGCGTGGACGCCGGCATTGATCGCTTCCACCCGGCACCCGGCGGCCGCGCCCAGCGACTCGATGCGCCTCGTCACCGTCTCGTCGCGCTCCACGGTGTAACCCTCGACGAAGGAATCTCCCAGCGCGATGATTCGGGTGATGCCCGGAGTTCGCCGGGCCGAGCGCTCGACGTCACGAAACCCCAGGGAGTTGATCTCCACCCGGGTGTGGTACTCGCGCCTTCGATATTCGACCACGGCCCCGGGCCGATTCCGCCAGCCCAGGATCGGATCGAACTGCTCGTACACGCCCTGCTCACCCATGGTCACCTCGGGCTGCGAAGCCACCATGAGGCGGGCGGCCAGCTCCAGAAACCCGAAGCCGAACAGGAGGCTCAGTAACAGCAGCGCGGCGTTACCGACCCAGTCCCGCCTTCGCGCCGTCACTAGAAGCTCGGAGATTCCTCGTACTCGCCGAAGACTTCGCGCAGCGCGTCGCACATCTCGCCGATGGTGGCGTAGGCGCGGCTCGCCTCCACGATGAGGGGCATCAGGTTCGTGGTGCCCAAAGCACCGGTCTTCAGGTCGGTGAGAGCCTTCGCGACCCGCGCGTTGTCGCGGCGCTTCTTGAGGGCGGTGACGCGGGCGGTCTGTTCACGCGCGGTGGTCTCGTCGATGTAGAGGATGTCGAACGGCTTCTCCTCCATGGTGTAGCCGTTGACGCCCACCACGATCTTCTCGCCGCGCTCCATCGACTGCTGGAAGCGATACGACGCCTCGCCGATCTCGCGCTGGGGAAATCCCTTCTCCACCGCGGCCACCATGCCGCCCATGGCGTCGATCTTGCGGATGTATTCCATGGCGTCTGCTTCGATGTCGCTCGTGAGCTTCTCCACGAAGTACGAGCCGCCGAGCGGATCGGCGGTGTGCGCGACGCCCGTCTCCTCCGCGATGATCTGCTGGGTGCGCAGCGCGATGGTCACTGCGTCCTCGGTGGGAAGCGCCAGGGCCTCGTCGAGGGAATTGGTGTGCAGGGACTGGGTGCCGCCAAGGACCGCGGCGAGAGCCTGGAGCGCGGTACGGGCCACGTTGTTCACGGGCTGCTGGGCGGTGAGGGAGACGCCCGCGGTCTGGGTGTGGAACCGGCACATCCAGGAGCGCGGATTCTTGGCCTTGAAGCGCTCGCGCATGGTGCGGGCCCAGATGCGGCGGGCCGCGCGGAACTTCGCGATTTCCTCGAAGAAGTCGGAGTGGGAGTTGAAGAAGAAGGAGAGGCGGGGCGCGAAGGAGTCGACGTCCATCCCGCGGTCCACGCACCATTGCACGTACTCGATGCCGTCGCGCAGGGTGAAAGCGAGTTCCTGGGCCGCGGTCGAGCCGGCCTCCCGGATGTGGTAGCCGGAGATCGACACCGTGTTCCACTTCGGCATCTTCTCCGTGCAGTACTGGATCATGTCGATGAGCAGGCGCATGCTCTGCTTCGGCGGGAAGATGTACTCCTTCTGGGCGATGAACTCCTTCAGGATGTCGGCCTGGATGGTGCCCGCGAGCTTGTCCGCGGGAACACCCTGCTTCTCCCCCACCAGCATGTAGAAGGCCACCAGCATGGGCGCCGGGGAGTTGATGGTCATCGACGTGGTCACGTCGCCGAGGGGAATCCCGTCGAAGAGCGTCTCCATGTCATCGAGGGAGGTCACGGCCACCCCGCACTTGCCGACTTCGCCTAGCGAAAGCTGGTGGTCCGGGTCGCGCCCCATCAGGGTGGGCAGGTCGAAGGCGACGGAGAGGCCCATCGAGCCGTTCGCGAGGAGATACTTGAAGCGCTCGTTGGTCTGGGCCGCGGAGCCGAAACCCGCGAACTGGCGCATGGTCCAGGTCTTGCCGCGATAGGCGGTCTTGTGGATGCCGCGCGTGAAGGGGTAGGCGCCGGGGTCGCCGAGGTCGCGGTCGTAATCGATGTGCTTGACGTCCTCGGGCCGATACAGAGGCTCGATGGGCCGGCCCGAGATGGTGGTGTACGGCTTCAGTTCGCGACCATCGTCTCTGGTCTTGGCGCTTGCGGTGGTCTCGGTCTTGGCCATTCGGATCTCCTGTGGGGGGACGGCTTCCTATTGAGTCTAGCGGCCCCGGCCCCGTTGAGCCATCTGCGAGAATGGGCCCACCCATGGACTCCCGCGCGTTCCGCCGCCACCTGTCCCTCGCCTGGCAAGCGCTCAGCGCCACGCCGAAGGCTCCCCATGTTCACGTGCATCCCACGTACTCGGAAGCCGAACTGCTGAGCCGCGCGGACGAGTTCAATCGCAACGCCGAGAAGCACTGGCAGAGCATTTCCCAGGAGCCCGACGCTCGGCTCCACGTCCTCAACAAGCCGCTCAGCACGGTGCGCGACACCCCGGGAATCCTCTACCGCCTGGGCCTGGTGCTCCACGAGTTGGATCTGGGCGTGGGCATGACCGTGGTCGACTTCGGCTCGGGCAGTTGCTGGCTCTCCTCGATGATCAACCGCCTGCGCTGCCGCACGATCTCGGTCGATGTGAGCGAGACCGCCCTGGCCTTCGGCCGGCAGATGTTCGAGTCCGACCCCCGGCACCAGATGGAGTTGAACCCGCGATTCCTCGAGTACTCCGGGCACGAGCTCGATATCCCGAGCGAATCGGTGGACCGGATCGTGTGCTTCGATTCCTTTCACCACGTCCCCAACCAGACCGAGGTGCTGCGCGAGTTCTTCCGCATCCTCCGGCCCGGCGGCCGCCTGGTCATGGGCGAGCCCGGCGAAGGCCACGCGCACAGCGACCAGGGGGCTTATGAGACGGAGATCCACGGCGTCCTCGAGAACGACATCCACCTCGACGACCTGGTAAAGATCGCGGAAAGCGTCGGCTTCCATTCCCCGCAACTGAAGCCGTTCCCCGACCCCGGCGCCCTCACCTTCACCCTCGAACAGAACACGAAGTTCATGGAGGGCGACGACAACATCTTCCCCGTGGACACCGTGCGGGAATCGCTGCGCCACTTCATGATCCTGTCCCTCTTCAAGGGGCGCGGGACGCCGGACAGCCGCAACCCCAGCGTGCTCCGCGCCGAGATCCAGGCCCTGACCCTCACTCCTCGGCCCGCGGGCGACGGTTCCATCCAGACCGTCCGGATCACCAATGCCGGCGACACCCTCTGGCTTCGCGAGGAGACGCCGCTTGGCGGTTTCGTCGTCCTCGGCGCGCACCTCCTGAATCTGAAGCGCGAGACCGTGGCCCGCGGTTTCGTGCGCGTCTATCTGCCGAAGAACGTGGCGCCGGGCGAAACCATCGACATGGAGATTCGCCTGCCGAAGGTGAACCCGCAGGGCGACTGCCTCATCCAGCTGGACATGGTCGACGACCGGGTCGCGTGGTTCGAGCAGACCGGCTCGCCCACGCTGCTTCTCGCCGATCGTTTCGAGCTTCTGACCAGCGAGGCGCCGGGTCATCTCTTCGCGAACCTGAACCTGGTGAAGCCGGACGCGGCGACCAGCCCTCGACCGGTGTCACCCGGCCAGGGCATCGACGTCACCCTGCAGATCCACAACGCCGGGGACACGCGCTGGATCGCCGGCCCTGCCGGGGTCCGGGGTCATGTCTGCGTGGGCGTGGTCATCTGCAACGAGGCGGGCGAGGTCATGGTCCGCGACCACGAACGATTCGAACTCCCGAAGGACATGAACCCGGTGGAGCGAGCCGAAATCAGTTTCACCTGCCACGCGCCGGTGGCCCCCGGGAAGTACCGGCTGCGGTTCGACCTCGTCGACGAGGGAATCAGCTGGTTCGAATCGTTCGGGGTACGCACCGTCGATCTGGCCGTCGAGGTTTCGGGCTAGAGAACGAGTCTCGGAACCACCGCGTCCCAGGTGTGGCGCGCGGCGTAGGCGAGGCCGTTATGTCCCATCCTCTCGGCCAGCGCCTTGTCGCCGGCGAGGCGGTCGAGAACCCCGGCGAACGCCGCGGCTTCGGGCTCGAGAATCCAACCCGTCGCCTCGGTTTCGACCTGCTCGGTCGGACCGCCGGAGTCCGTGGCGGTGAGGACCGCCTTGCCGCTCGACATGGCCTCGAGGGTCACGAAGCCGTAGTCCTCGTTGCGCGGCGCGAAATAGACGGCACGGCAGCGCGCGTAGTGATCGAGCTTCGCGTCTTCGGATATCGCGCCCACCAGATCGACCCGGCCATCGAGTCCCTTGTCGCGGATCAAGGCGCGCAGGCGGGCTTCGTCGTCCCCCTCGCCCGCGATGACCGCGCGCAGGGAACGATCCTTCATGAGCGCCATGGCCTCGAGGAGCAGATCCATCCGCTTGAGCACATGCAAGCGGCTCAACGCGAAGATGTAGGACTCATAGGCCTCGCACCGATAGTTCCGGGCCGGCGCGGGCGGATGAAGCACGGTGGACGGCACGCCGATGAAATGATTCAGCCGATCGGTGACCGTCTGCGAGATGGTGAAGAGCCTGGTCACGTTCTGCGTGAGCAGGCGGCGGTCGAGCCGGTGGATGAAGTACCGGCGAATGGTTTCCTTCAGCCGGCCCTTCCGGCCGAAGCCCTGCATCACCGAGTCCCACAGGTCGTAGTACTCGCGCATGGTGTGGGTCAGCCAACACACGTGCTTCGGATGCCGCAGGGCGAAGGCGGGATAGCGCATGGTCAGGATCTGATCGATGGGGCGGCCGTCGGCGCCTTCGGAGACGTCGGTCAGGCGCGTGGCTTCGTAGGCGTCGAACTGACGGCCGAAGCGATTGGTGGGAGTCTGGAAGATCTCGGCCTCGTGGCCCGCGCGCCGCAGGGCCGCCACCGTCTCCTCGGCGATGACCATGTGCCCGCCGCGGACGAAGGGCGCGGACGAGGTCACGACCAGGATCCGGCTCATGCCTGTCGTTCGGGCGTCAACGCGTCACGCCTCTTGATGATCTTCGCGGGGACGCCGGCCGCGATCACGGAATCCGGCATCGACTCGTTCACCACCGCGCCCGCGCCGATCACCACGTTCGCGCCGAGGGTCACGCCGTCGAGGATCTTGGCGCCGGCTCCAAGCCACGCGTTGCGGCCGATGGTGACGCCCTTCGAGGGCCGGGCCTGGTCGATGATCACCGCGCCCACGTCGGAGTGGTCGTGCCCGCCGCCCACCACGTAGGTGTACGCGGCGAAAAGGCCGTAGTCCCCCACCTCGACCTTCGAGGACGAGAACACCTCGCAGTTGAAACCGATGTTGATGTGGCTGCCGAGGGCGATGTCCCCGTCCTTGCAGGAGAGGATCGAGTTGCGGCCGATGAAGCCGTTGTCGCCGATCCGGATGCCCTGGTTGGCGACACCCTTGGCATCGAGAAGGACGTTGTCGTCGATCACCGTCCCGTCCCCGATGTGGATCTTGTGGGGATGTCGCAGCGTGACGTCGGTTCCAAACACCACGCCCCTGCCGCACGACCCGAGCAGGGTCGGGTACAGGATCTGCCGCAGCACCAGCCCAAGAGCGCCGGGGACTCGTGACGCGAAGAGCATCACGAACTCGAAATGGAGCAACCGGAAGAAATCGCGCGAGCCGATGACCAGGTCCTGGTACTTCTCGGAGGCCGAACGCGGGTCCTTGATCGCGGCCTGGATGCCGACGTCCTTCATCGACGGGGAGCCGTTCACGCGGCCACCCCCGGCTTCGAAGAACCGGCCCATTGTCGTACGATCACGGTTCATTCTCTCAAAAAGCGACGGCCCTACGCGGTTCGCCCCCCGCATTTCACCCTTTAGACCCCCTCCTTGAACCGCACTCTCCTGCTCCTCATCAAGCTCGTCCTGTCGGTCGGGCTGCTCGTCTACCTCCTGCACAGCGTCGACCTCTCCGACGTCCTGCGCCACTTCATCGAGGGCCAGCACAGCCTGTTCGCGGTGGCCGCCATCGTCTACATCGTGGTGGTCCTGCTCTCCACCGTGCGCTGGAAGGTGCTTCTCGACGCGATCGAGGGCGGGCCGACCTTCGGCGAGCTCTTGAACTCCTACATGGTGGCGTCGTTCTTCGGGAACTTCCTCCCGAGCAACGTGGGGGGCGACGTGGTGCGGGTGCGCGACACCGCCAAGCACGCGGGATCGCACACCGCGGCCCTGACCGTGGCCTTCGTCGACCGGGTGGTGGGCTTCGTGGCCCTTTATTGCATCGCCGCACCCGCGTTCCTGGTGGGTGGATCGCTGGTGCGGGAACTGGCCGGAGCCCGGGTGATCCTGCTCGGCCTCACCGCGCTCTTCCTGGTCCTCGGCGCCATTTTCGCCCGCTCCGGGTTTGTCACGCACATCGTGGAGACCGTGGGAGTCCGCCGCTTCCCGTGGATCCACACGAAGTTCGAGTCGGTCCAGGCCACCGTGAACGTGTTCCGCGCGAAGAAGGGCGCGCTGGTCGAGGCCTTCCTTCTCTCCCTCCTCCTCCAGTTCCTCGGAGTCGTCTACTTCTACCTGGTGGCCCGCGCCCTGAGGATCCCGCTCGACCTCGGCACGGCCATGCTGATGGTGCCTCTTTGCTCGCTGATCCAGGCCATTCCCATTTCCTTCAATGGCTGGGGCATTCGTGAAGGCGTCTACGTTCTCTATTTCCATCAGGTCGGACTGCCGCGGGAGAGCGCCCTCGCCTTCTCCATCGTGGCCGCGGGCCTCGTGGTTCTCCTCTCGATATCGGGGCTGTTCGTGTGGCTCGCGAGGAAGTCGCACGCGCACGACTCCCCCAAAGACGCGGCCTGATGCCTCTCCTCAAGCGGAGCGCGGACGCGGGGCGCCTGCTCCTCGATCTCGTCACCCGGGACCCGGCGTTCGTCCGGGGCGGCGATCTCGAACCGGGCGACATCCCCGTCTTCACCTTCCATGGTCTCGAGCCGCGCTCGTTCGAGCGGAAGATGGTCTATCTCAAGGACGCCGGGTACCAGGCCATCGGCCTGGCCCCGTATCTCGATGCTCTTTCCGGGCGAGGCCAGGCGCCGGCGAAATCGGTCCTCATCACCATCGACGACGGACGCGCGACCACGTGGACGGTGGGCTACCCGATCCTCAGAAAGCTCGGGATGAGAGCGACCTCGTTCCTCGTCACCAGCGCGGTGCATGACGACGCCTCGGTCTCGAAGACCATCGGCGATGTCCCCGAGAGCGAATGGGGTCCGCTGGTCTCGCGTGACGATTCGCCGGATCGGCCGTTCGTCACCTGGGGCGAAGTGCGGGCCATGCGGGACGTGATCGAAATCGGCAGTCACACTCATCTTCACGCGCGGATCCCGGTGTCGGCGCAGGTGGACGGAACAATGACGGAGGCGATGCGGCACGGCTACGGCGAGTTCGACTGCCCCTTCATCTGGATCTCCGGACGTCAGGTTCGCGGTCGCGATGTGCCGGTGGGAACGCCTCTCCCCGCCTCCGTGCCCAGGCTCTCGGGACAGCCGGCGTACCGCGCGATCGATCACCGGTTCGAAACCGAGGCGGAGGTCCGGGACGCCATGCGGTTCGATTTGAGCGAGGCCCGACGCCTGTTGCAGCAGAAGGCGGACATCGACGCCACGTCTTTATGTTTCCCCTGGCACGTGGATTCCCCCCTGGCGAAGGAACTGGCGGCCGAGGCCGGCTACGTCGCGGGCTTTGCCGGCAAGGCCTCGAAGGCTCCGGCGATCAGCCGGCCCGGATCCGATCCGTTCGCCATCGCGCGTGTGGGCGAGGACTACGTCGAGCGGCTTCCCGGGCCGGGTCGCCGCACCCTTCTCTCCGTTTTCCGGCAAAAACTGCGTCGCGGTTGAACGACGGAAATTCCATCCTGCCTGCAAAGTTCGCTTTTTCAACACTTAGAGCTGGTTCATCGGCATCATTGACGGGATGGGGCAGCGGAGTATTCTTCAGTCACGAACGCGGACCATGGTGCATGTGAAGACCCCGAATCGATCGCAGAGGACCCGGCGGACCTCCCGCAAGTGGAGCCTGCTCGTTCTCGCCGGTCTGCCCCTCCTCGTCCTGCACGCGGGCCTGCTGATCGAGAGGGCGTTGCACCACGAGACCCTGGACGCTCTCGTGGTCCTCCGCTGGAGCCTGGCGGTGGCGCTGCTGATCGTGCTGAAGGGCATGGCTCGAAGGGCCGACGCCTTCCGTTCCCCCACCCTGGGAATCGCGGCGATCCTGATCTTCGCGATGATCCATCTGCCCGTGGCGGCCCCCGAGCCCGGCCTGCCCCTCGCCGCGACCGGCCTGGGCCTCGCTCTGTCGCTCGTCGTGGTCGATCGGCTGTGCGGCTCGCTTTCTCTCAGCCCTCAAATGGCTCTCATGGCCGGGCCGCACTCATCGGCCTGGAGTCCGGTCGTCTCGCGTGATGCTTTGAAGGATCGAGCCCCGCCCGTCTCGCGGTAAGAGCGCTCGTTTCTCTCCTCTCCTTCAAACCCCCACATCTCGCGAGACCATCATGGAATTTTCACCCCTTCATCAGGCCGTTTTGTACCTTCCCGTCATCTCCACCTTCTGCGCCACCTTCTTCGCCATCGTCCTCTTCCGCCGGTTCGCCGAGAAAGGCGCCGGGCCCCATCTGTTCTGGTGGGGCGTCGGGATGGTGACTTACGGCATGGGCACTTTCACCGAGGCCTACACGAGCCTCGTGGGATGGAACGAGACGGTCTTCCGCTTCTGGTACGTCGCCGGCGCCTTCCTCGGCGGGTACCCCCTCGCTCAGGGCTCGGCCTACCTGCACCTCGGACGCAAGAGCGCCAACCGCTGGGCCTACTTCTGGGTGACCGTGATCGCCCTGGCGTCGATCGCGGTCTTCATGGCCCCCATCGACCCCACGGTGGCTGAAGCGCACCGTCTCTCCGGCAGCGTGATCCAGTGGAAGTGGGTGCGTCTGGTGAGCCCGTTCATCAATACCTGGTCGCTCGTCTTCCTGGTCGGCGGCGCCGCGGTCTCCGCCCGAAAGTTCAAGCAGGACGCACGGTTCAAGGGGCGGTTCATCGGCAATGTGCTGATCGCGGTCGGCGGACTCCTCCCCGGAATCGGCGGTTCCCTGACCCGCGCCGGCTACGTCGAGGGGCTCTACATCACCGAACTGATGGGCCTCATCCTCATCTACCTCGGATACCGGTCCTGCCTCGCCTCACCTGCGGTGGCGGCGGTTCCGCGGTCGATCGCCCTCGCGGCGTAGGAACCGTTCTTGTGAGCCGGTCACGGACTCTGCGCGGAAGAGGCACTCCGGGCTGGTAGTGGTGGGAGGGGGTTGCTTCGTCGCGGAACCAACGGAGTGGCTCCTCGCAATGACGTGAGGGGAGTACAGGACGGACAGCAC